>CAVOYO010000013.1:0-111606 GCA_963700695.1 uncultured Acidobacteriota bacterium
CTCAGCGATGGACCAGCCGATCAAGACCAGGCGCCCGCTCGCGAAGAAGCTCCTCCTGGCGGAAACCGTCTTCGTCGTGTCGCTCCTGATCATCGCCTTCGTCGCTCCATCGTTCAACCGGTGGATGAGGACCGAGCGCTCGATCGATCGGTCGAAGGTGCGGATGGCCACGGTGGTGCGCGGCGACCTCGAGCGGATGTCTCGGTCCAGGGGCGCGTCGTAGCCGCCTTTCACCCCACGACGTCGAGCCCGGCCGCCGGCATCGTGGCCCTCAGGGTCCGAGCGGGCGACGTGGTCGAGAAGGACCAGGTCCTGGCCGTCGTTTCGAGCCCCGAGCTCGCGAGCCGTCTCCAGCAGGAACGCTCGACCCTCCTCGCTCTCAGTCTCGACCTCGGGCGGCAGAAGGTGCGGGGCCGCCAGAAGGTCCTGTCCGATCGTCAGGCCGTCGACCTCGCCGCCGTCGAGCTCGAGGCGGCGAGACGGGCCATGCACCGGGCCGAGGAGATTCGGTCCGCGGGCCTCCTCAACGCGGTGGAGTACGAGAAGGCCCAGGACGACCTGCGGCGCACGGATCTTGCCCTGACCCACGCCCGGGAGACCGCCCAGCTCGAGCGGGAGAGCCTCGAGCTGGAGATCCGGTCGCGAGCTGGATGTCGAGCGGCAGCGGCTGGTGATCGCCGACCTCGAACGCCAGGTGGCCGATCTGGCGGTCGAGGCACCGGTGGCCGGCTCGTCTCCCGCCTGGACGTGCAGGATCACGACCCGGTGACGACGGGCCAACCGCTGGTGGCGGTGGTCGATCTGTCCACGTCGAGATCGAGGTGCTGGTTCCCGAGGGGTACGCGGACGAGATCGGCCCGGGGACGCCGGCGCTCGTGACCTACTCGGGCGTGGAGTACGACGGCCGTATCCGCAGCATCTCGCCCGAGGTGGAGGGAAGCCAGGTGCGGGGGATCGTGAGCTTCGGCGAGCGGTCGCTGGAGGGGCCGCCAGAACCAGGCGGGTCTGATCCGATTGGTCCTCGAGTCGAAGACGAACGTCCTGAAGGTCCGTCGCGGCCCCTTCCTCAGGGGGGGCGGGCACGAGGCCTACGTCGTGGAGGAGGGGATGGCCGTGCGCCGGCGATCCGGGCCGGCGCAACGAGCGTGGACGAGGTGGAGATTCTCGGCGGACTCGAGGAGGGAGACCGGATCATCATCTCGGACACCGCGCGCTTCGAGGGCGCCGAGGGCGTCTATCTTCGTGACTAAGGGGACGAGCATGCTGTTGATGGAGAACGTCCAAAAGGTCTATCGCACCGAGCACGTGGAGACCGACGCGCTCAAGTCGATTCAGCGTCCGAGTGCACGACGGCGAGTTCGTCTGTCATGGGGCCCTCGGGCTCGGGAAGACGACGTTCCTCAACGTCGCCGGCCTCCTCGACACGTTCGACGGGGCCGCTACGAGCTGGATGGGCAGGACGTCAGCCGGCTCGGCGACACCGCGCTGTCCCGAATCCGGAACACCAAGATCGGGTTCATCTTCCAGACGTTCAACTTGATACCGGACCTCGACGTCTACGACAACGTCGACGTGCCCCTCCGCTACCGGGGCCTGGGCGCGGCGGCGCGGCGGAAGGCCATCGAAGAGGCCCTCTCCACCGTTGGTCTCGGCTCGCGAATGAAGCACCACCCCTCGCAGCTGTCCGGGGGCGAGCAGCAGCGGGTGGCGATCGCCCGGGCCCTGGCGGCCGGCCCCGGCTGATCCTGGCCGATGAGCCCACCGGGAATCTCGACTCGGCCATGGCCCACGAGATCCTCGACCTCGTCGAGCAGATCAACGCCGCCGGCACGACGGTGGTGATGGTGACGCACGACCCGGAGCTGGCCAGCCGGGCGTCCCGCCAGATCCATCTCCTCGACGGCATGCTGGTCGACGTGGACGCCGTCGAGCCCGTTCCCCTGTTCAGCCCTGGCGCGGCGGCCGCCCTGCCGGACCCGTCGGCGGCATGAGGTCGGCGATGCTGGCCTATCAGATTCGCCTCGCCGGGAAGAGTCTCAGCGAAACCCCGTTCTCACGCTCCTCATGATCGGCGGCATCGCCCTCGGCATCGCGGTGGCCATGACCTTCGTGACCATCCACTACGTGATGTCGGGAAACCCCATCCCCACAAGAGCCACAGGCTCTTCTACGTGCAGATCGACAACGGGTACCCGGACCGCCCTGGTATCCCGACAAGCCCGACGAGCCGCCCGTGCAGCTCAGCTACATCGACATGGTCGGGCTGATGCAGAGCGACATTCCGACGATGCAGTGGACGAGAGGGCCACTTCACCGTCCATCCGCCGAGGAAGGGACGGCCCTTCCCGAGAGACGCGCGCCTCTGCTTCGCCCACTTCTTTCCCATGTTCGAGGTTCCGTTCCGATACGGCTCCGGCTGGAGCCAGGAGGCCGACCGGGGTCCCGAAGCCGTCGTCGTGCTGGGCAGGCGATGAACCAGCGGCTGTTCGGGGGTGAGGACAGCGTCGGGCGCACGCTGAGGATCGAGGACCGCGAGTTCCGCGTCGTCGGCGTCCTCGATCGGTGGCGTCGATCGCCAAGTACTACGACACCCACAGCCGCAGGTGGGAGGAGGCGGAGGACAATCTACGTGCCTTCCGCCTCGGACCGGAGATGGAGATGTACTCCATGGGGAACACCCAGGGCCCGGACCGCGGCCGGAGACCTACGAGGAGTTCCTGCAGTCGGAGTACCTCTGGATCCAGATGTGGGTCCAGCTCGACACTGGAGGAGCAGCGTGAGAGCTACCGTGCCTTCCTCGACGCCTACGTGGCCGGGCAGAAGAAGCTGGTTCAGCGGCCCCGAACAACCGGCTCCGCGACGTGATGGGTTGGCTGCGCTTCCTGAAGGTCGTGCCCGATGAGGCCAGGGCCCGCGCATCATCGCGTTGCTGTTCCTCCTCGTCTGCTCCGTCAACCTGATTGGCATCCTGCTCGGCAAGTTCGTGGCGCGCGCGCCCGAGGTCGGGTCCGCCGGGCCTGGGCGCGAGCCGTAGGTGGGTGTTCGTCCAGCTCCTGATCGAGTGCGAGCTGATCGGGGTCATCGAGGGCTATGGGTCTGGTCCTGTCCGTGTGGGGGCTGGAGCTGGTTGATCGGTTGTTCGACTCCCAGCTCGACTTCCGGCTCGACCTGAACATGTACCTGGTGGCCCTGGCTCTCGCCCTGGTGTCGGCGATGGTGGCCGGCGCCTACCCCGCCTGGCGCATCTGCCGCATCGCACCGGGGCCTACCTGAAGGTCCAGTGAGGAGTCAGTCCATGGAGATCGGACCCATCCTCGAGCGCTGACCCACCAGAAGAGCCGCTTCTGGCTGATCACCCTGGAGATCGCGGTGCCTACGCTGGCGGTCGTGGCGAACTGCCTGAACATGATCGCCGACGAGCGGGCGAGGATAGGGCGCCCCACGGGGATGGACGAAGAGCACCTGCTGGTCGTCCAGAGCGAGCCCTTCGCCCCCGAGTTCGAAAACGAAACTTACGTCCGGGCGAGCTACGACGAGGACCTGCGGGTGCTCCGCGCCCTCCCCGGAGTGCGGGCGGCGACGGCCAGCCACCAGATTCCGCTGAGCGGGAGCGGGAGCAACAACTCCCGCCGGCCGACCGGAACCTGGAGATCGAGCCGATCGGCACCCCGTACTTCATCGTGGGCACGGATGTCCTCGAGACGCTCGGGGTGGAGCTGATCGACGGCCGTGACTTCGTGGAGACCGACTTCCCGGACCCGGAGGCCGAGGGTGGCACGATCGAGCCCGGCGGGGAGCCCCGTGATCATCACGAGGGCGCTGGCCAACCTCTTCTTCCCCGACGGCGATGCGGTGGGGCGCACCATCGCAGCCCGCGGACGGCTCGAGCGTCGACGTCATCGTCGGCGTCGTCGCCCAGATGCACGGCCCCTGGCCGACCGACGGTGGGCCGAGAGGGCGTGACTCTCTCCGGGAAGGCCCGCCGGCCGCCGGACGGCCCGCTACCTGGTGCGGGCGGAGCCCGGGATGGTCGACGACCTCTACACGACGGAAACGAGGCTGCTGGAGGCGGACGACGGCCGCATCCTCACCGTGCGGACGCTGAAGGAGATCAAGGCCGAGACCTACCGCGCGGAACACGGTGGTGGTCCAGTTGCTGGGCGGCCTCAGCGTCCTGCTGGTGCTCGTGACCTCCCTCGGTGTCATCGGCCTGACCTCCTTCTCCGTGACCCAGCGCACGGTGAGATCGGCACCCGCCGGGCCTGGGTGCCACGCGAGGGGCGATCCTCCGGTACTTCCTGGTCGAGAACTGGCTGGTGACGACCGCGGGTCTGACCCGGGGGTGGTGCTCACCTTGGCCCAACTTCGCTCTTGCCCATTGGGCGGAGGTCGGCCGCATCGGCTGGACCCAGGTGACCGTCGGCGTGCTGGTCCTCTGGCTGGCGGGCCTGGTCGCCGCCTCGTCGCCGCGTTGCGGGGGACGAGGTGGCACCGGTCGTGGCGACACGCACGGTCTGAGGGCGACGGGCGTCGCCCGGCCCGCGGCGGCCGGGGCGACCTCTGTCAGAATGAGGCCATGGGTGGGCGACTGAAGGTTCTGATCGTCGACGACGAGCCGGCGGTGGCCCGCGCCCTCGGCGTGCTCTTCGACCTCCACGGCATCTCCCACGCGTCGGCCGCCGCGCCCGAAGAGGCCCTGGGCAGGCTCGAAGACGACGACGTCGGCGTCGTGATCCAGGACATGAACTTCGGGGCCGACAAGACCTCGGGCGAGGATGGCATCCGGCTCTTCCGTCGGATCCGCGCCGTGGATCCCGAGATGCCGATCCTCCTCGTCACCGCCTGGGCCTCGCTCGAGACCGCGGTACAGCTCGTCAAGGAAAGGGCGAGCGACTACCTGGCCAAGCCCTGGGACGACGAGAAGCTGCTCGTGACCGTCAACAACCTCCTGAAGATGCGCCACCTTCAGCTCGAGAACCGTCGGCTGCAGCACAAGGGTCGCGCGGCGCGTGAAGCGCTGGCCGCGGGGCACGACCTCCGTGGTCTGGTCTACGAGAGCGACGCCATGCACCGCCTCGTCGTCCTCGCGGTGAGCGTGGGCGCCTCGAACGCCCCGGTGCTGGTGACTGGCCCGAGCGGGCTGGGAGGAAGAAGCTGGCCGAGATCGTCCAGGCCAGCTCGTCCCGTCGTTCCGGTCCGTTCGTACGGGTCAACGTGGGTGCCCTGCCCAGGGAGCTCATGGAGGCCGAGCTTTCGGGCCCAGGCCTGGAGCCTACACTGGTGCCCGGGGCCGTGGGGCCGGGCGGTTCGAGGTGGTGGACCGGGGGACGCTCTTCCTCGACGAGATCGACGCCCTTTCGCTCGCCGGGCAGGTGAAGCTCCTTCGGGTCCTTCAGAGCGGGGAGTACCAACGCCTGGGCAGCAGCGTGACGGCGGACGGCGGACGGCTAGGATCATCAGCGCCTCGAACGTCCGACTCGAGAACTCGGTGGCCGAGGTCTGCGCTACCCCCACTACCGCTTGAACGTGGTCGAGCTGGCGGTGCCCCCTCTGGACCAGCGTCCCGAGGACAGTCCCGCCCCTCGCGCGCCACTTCCTCGCTCAGAGCGCGCGCGAGAGCAGGACAGAGATGCCGGAGCTCGGCCCGGATGCGATGGGAGGGTGCCGGTGCACCACCGCTGGCCCGGCAACGTCCGCGAGCTCCAGAACTGCATGCAGCGGGCCACGCCGACCGCCTCCGGCGGTGTCATCGCCGCGTCCGATCTGGATTGGGGAATCGACTCGTTCCCCCACGTCGACGTCGCCTTCTCTCCCCGGCCCGCTGGATGCCGAGAGGCGCCGGCTCGAAGCAGGCCCTCGTCGATGCCGACGGCGTGGTTGTGCGGGCCGCGGAGAAGCTGGGCCTGAGCCGGCAGGCCCTGTATCGAAAGATGGATCGACTCGGCATCGTCCTGGAGCGGCGCCCCCGCGAGTGAAGTGGCTGCCTTCTCCATCGCCGGGCGGCTCGCCGGCCTGATGATCGTCGCCCTCGCTCTCTTCGCTGGTTTCTATGGCGGCGGTGGGTACCTGACGCCTCTACCCACCTGGCTGATAGGCCTGCTCGCCTTTGCGGTGACGCTGCCCCTCGTGCTTGGTGGGGGCCTCTCACCATGTGCCCCCTGTCGTGGACCCGGCAGGTGCTCTGGAATGGATCCGCAGCTTCCAGGATCGGGACTTCGGCGTCCGCATTCCGGGCGATCGTGGCGACGAGCTGGGTGAACTCGTCCGAACTCCTACAACCGCGTCGGGAAACGCGTGGCAGGAGGAGCGTGCGCAGATCGCCAGCGCGAGCTCCTCCTCCAGACCGCGCTCGAGCAGTCACCGATCGCCATCGTCCTGGTGAACGCCCTCGAGCGCGTGGCTCGACGAGAACCGCGAGGCCCGGCGCCTCTTCGTGGGCGGCGAGCGGCTGCGAGGCCGCGACTTCCGGGAGATCCTCGGAGGGTGCCCCGAGACCCTCCGGGAGGTCCTGGCCAGCGAGAACGACGGCATCTTCACCGCGGAGGTGACCGGCGAGCCCGAAACCTGACCACCTGGCCCACGGCACTTCTCCCTCAACCGACGGCGTCACACTCTCTTCCTGCTTCGCCGCATGACGGTCGAGCTGGCCCGGCAGGAAGCGGAGTATCTGGAAGAAGGTCATTCGCATCATCTCCCACGAGCGAACAACTCGCTGGCCCCCATCTCCTCGCTCGCTCACTCCTGGAAAGCTGATCGCCAGCCGGCCGGATCAGCTGCACCGGCTCGGGGCCGTCCACGACTCCATCCGCGAACGGGTCGACCACCTCACGACCTTCCTGGAGGGGTACGCGAGGTTCGCCCGCCTGCCAAAGCCGATCCGGCAGCGGGTGGACTGGCGGGCAGTGGCTCGAGGGTCTCCGCAAGGTCCAGTCCTTCGAGCTCGCTCGGCGAGCCGCTGGAGACCCCGGGCAGCTCGCACCGCTGGGCAACTCGAGCAGGTCATGATCAACCTCTTCAAGAACGCCCGGGAAAGCGACCTGACGGGGGAGCCGACATCGAGGTGAAGGTGGAGCCGCGTGCCCGACGGGGCGACGCGTGTCCAGGTTCTCGACCGGGGCCGAGGGATGAGCGAGGAGGTGATGCGGCAGGCCCTGCTCCCGTTCTACTCGCACGAAGTCCTCCGGGGCCGGGTCGGCCTCCCGCTCTGCCTGGGGAGATCGTCGAGGCCCACGGGGGCTCGCTCCGCATCTCCGGTCGATCCGGCGGGGGTACCGTGGTCAGCTTCCGGCTTCCGTCACGACCCTCCTCGCGCTAGCGCCGGTGACCAGGGCACCATAGTGGTGCCCGCCCGATCGTTCGAGCTTTGGATTGACCGCTGGAGGTGACACCGTGGCTCGCACGATGAAGGCCCTCGTCAAATCACGACCCGAGCCCGGCCTCTGGATGGAGGAGGTCCCCGTCCCCGAGCCCGGGATCAACGACGTGCTCATCCGGATACTGAAGACCTGGTACTGCTGGGCACGGACGTCCACATCTACAACTGGGACGCCTGGGCGCAGAAGACGATCCCGATGGGGATGGTCGTGGGCCACGAGTTCGTCGGGCGGTCGAGTCATCGGGAGCAACTGACGGGCTTCCAGCCCGGGGACTCTCTCGCAGGGAGAGGGATTCGGGCGCGGCCGGTGCCCTGGAACTGCATGGCCGGGAGGCGTCACCTCTGTCCCCACACCCAGGGGGTCGGCGTGAACCGCCCCGGGCCTACGCGGAGTTCGCGTGCATCCCGATGACCAACGTCTGGGGCGCGGACCCTCTATCTCCACGGACGTCCTCGCGTGCTTCGACCCCTTCGGCAACGCGGTCCACACCGCGCTGTCCTTCGACGTGCTCGGCGAAGACGTCCTGATCACCGGGCGGGCCCGGTCGGGCTCATGGCGACCGCGGTGGTGCGCCACGCCGGGGCGCGTCACGTCGTCGTGACCGATCCCAACCCGAGCCGCCGGTCCATCGCCACCCGGATGGGTGCGACCTTGAGCGTCGACACGCGGGAGCGGCCGCTGCCGGAGGTACAGAAGAGGCTCGACATGAAGGAGGGGTTCGACGTCGGCCTCGAGATGTCCGGCAACGGTGGGGCCTTCCGCGAGATGCTGGCCAACATGTGCCACGGCGGGAAGATCGCCATGCTGGGCATTCCCAGCGAGCCCATCACCATCGACTGGAAGGCACGGTGATCTTCGACAGCCTCACGATCAAGGGGGTCTACGGCCGCGAGATGTACGAGACCTGGTACAAGATGACCGTGATGTGCCAGAGCGGGCTCGACATCACCCCCATGATCACCCATCGCCTGTCCGCGCAGGAGTACGAGAGGGGCTTCGCCGCCCGCCTCCGCTCCGGTGAGGCGGCCAAGGTCGTCCTGACCTGGGTGGAGGAGTAGCGCGCGGGCGGATCCCTCGGTCAGCCCGAGCGGGAGCAGCCGCTCGACCTGCTGCGCGTGACGGCCGAGATGAGACTGCAGGAAGCTGAGGGTGTCCTGGAAGTCCGATCAGGCCGACCATCGCGTGGTGGAACACCATCCGATCGAGCAGCTCGTCCTGGGAAGCCGTCGAGGAGCTGCTTCCATTGCGCCCGCACCTCGTCCCAGCGGGCGCGCGGAAGCCGGTTGCGGCGCCAGCAAAGCTAAGATCGCCGCTCACCGCGGCTACGGCATCGTATCCCCTCCAGGGGCCACGACGAGAGTTGAGGAGGGGCGGGAGGCAACCTCCGGCCTCCCCAGACCCCGAAGCTGCTCTTCCGAGGGCTCAACACCGGCGTTGCGAGACGTCCGCGACCCCTGAGTCCTGCTACGGAGCTCCTCCCCGCGGATGAAGCCACCTATAGTCAGCCGGTGGGGGAAGGAGGGCATCGTCCTCACCGAGGAGGGCGGCTTCCGCGTCGAGGACAAGGAGACGCTCCAGCGCCTGGCCGACGCCTGACTGCTGAAACGACGACCATCGAGACGCGGTCGCCGACCGCACAGACGCGCCGTCCAGATCGGCCTCCCCCCTCGGCCGCAGCGGGCGGCAGGCCGGACCGGCTAGACCAGCTCTCGCAGAAGCTCGAGGGCGTGACACCCCCGGATGCCCTCGGGCGTCTCGAAGTCTCGCTTTCCGGTCGCCGACAGCTGGTAAGCCTCGGCGTCCGGGAACCGCCGCTTCAGGTACCTGAGAGCCTTGTCGACCGGAGCGTCGCCCCATTTGCACTCGACCAGTAACCTCGGGACGCGCGCCTCCGTCACGACGAAATCGACCTCCCGTCCCGTCACGTCCCTGAAGTAGCGCAGCTCCAGATCGCGGCCCTTCGAGTCCTCCTCGAAGTGCACCCACTTCAGAAGGTGCGAGGCGACCAGGTTCTCGAACCGGAGGGCACGGTCCTGAACCAGCGTCCAGTCCGCGTGGTAGTGCTTGCGCTCCTTCTTCACTGCCCTGAGCCTGGGTGCGCCCAGCGGGGATAGGCGGAACACCGCGTACAGCCGCTCCAGGATGTCGAGCCACTTCGAGACGGTCTTATGGCTGACCTGAAGGTCCTCGCGCAGCGCATTGACCGAGAGTGGGCTGCCGACCAGCTCCGGAAGCCGCAGCATCAGCAGCTCGATGCTCCCGAGGTCCTGGACTCGTTCGAGGCTCGCGAGATCGTCTCTAATGAGGCGGGTGCGGTACTCCCGAGACCAGCGCCGCGCCTCGACCGCCGAGCCTCGGAGGAAGGGCTCGGGAAACCCGCCGAGCTCGAGGAGCTGCGTGAACTCCTTGCGAGTCCGGATCCCCAGCTCGGCGACGGAGAAAGGGTGCAGCCGCAGATAGTGGTAGCGCCCCTGGAGAGAATCGCCCCCGAAGCGGTAGAAGTCGAGCCGGGCGCTTCCGGTGACGAGGATCCGACGCCGGCTCCGCCTCCGGACCTGCGAATCGAAGAGACCCTTGAGGTAGTTGCGCCAGGGCCGGTACTTGTGGATCTCGTCGAAGACCAGCATCGAGGACCGGGGCAGCGTCCCCGTCAGGATCCGTTCGCGATCCTCGGGAACGTCCCAGTTCAGGTAGCCGGGCCGTCCCCCGAGTGCCTGCAACGCGAGGGTCGTCTTCCCGACCTGGCGTGCGCCCCCCACGAACACCATCTTTCGCGCCAGGTCCTTCTCGACCTGACCGGCGAGATACCGTCTCCGCGGCATGCAGGGAGGGTATCAGTGTATTTGACAGCTGTCAAAAACACTTGCGTGTGTTTTTGCCGCTCATCCTAGACACTCGCAAGCTGCCGCTCGGCCGTGGTGGCCCGGCAGGGTGAGGAGCGCGAGACGTCGCTGAGCGAGAACGTGGGGCGCCCGGAGGGAGGGGCGCTCTTTCTTGGGGCGACATCAGGCCCGGAACGTGGTGAGGCACCTGGTCGGGACGTCGTCTCGAGATGCGCGACTCAGACCTGGTGCCTCACCGGCCCGTCATGGTGGACGAGGGAAGCGAGACGTCGCCCGTCAGTAGATGACGAACATCCCGGTTCCGTACAACAGGCCGCCACCCTCGGGGAGGATCACCGGTCCCGTCTCATAGATGTGGCGACCCTTCAGCGGGTTGAACCCCTTGCGCGCCTCCGTCACCACGCCGTGCCCGTCCCATATTCCGGAGGCTTCGGCGGGGAACCCAGCTGGGAACATGGTCTTGCCTGCGCTCTCGCCGGCCAGGAGCAGCTCGTCCCCGTACTCGTCCCAGATCTCCCATCTCGCCGCGTAGTAGGCCACACGGCCGCCCGGGAAGGGGGGTTGGCTCGCCGGCGACGGCCCAAACCACCATCTCATCGTTCCGTTGATGTCTCCTTCGATGGTTCCTTCCCACACGAGCAGCCTTCCTTCATCATCTGTTGGCTTGGGATTGGGAACGAGCTGGTAGTCGATCTGGCCCGTGAGTCGCTTCGCCTGAGCAGCGTCATTGGCCGACGCCAATGGCGTTGCCATCGCCAAGGGCAGCACCAGCAGAAGGGACAACACCTCAATACCCTTGATCTTCATCTCCTGAGAGCCCTGGCCGGCCTTCGGACCGCGGCTTCACGCCGCACCATCTGATTTCTGTCGGGCGCAGAGACAACGGCACGGGGCTCGATCGACCCTCGGCGCACTTGGTACGTACCGAGTTCGCTTGCGGCGGAAGCGGGTGGACATCGAACCTCCCCAGGAGGTCCAGTCCGCATCAGCCAGTGCGCAAGTAGAAGGACGGAGCCATGAAGGAGGCCGCCAAGAGGCTGTCTGACCTCGATGAGCAGTAGCGGGATGCGCCCCGCACGGTGGCCGCCCACCGGGCGGTCCGGAAGGGCGCTCTGAGGTAAGTCTGGGGAGAGTCGGCGAGGGAGGGTGCTCGCAAGTTGGTGGCCAGGGACGGAATTGAACCGCCGACACGCGGATTTTCAGTCCGCTGCTCTACCAACTGAGCTACCTGGCCAGCAGGCGACCGACAATTCAATCACGAAGGCGGCGCGGTCGTCAAAAGGGAAGGCAGCAGATTCCTCGCGCGATGCCCAGGCACCTCGCTTCGGAATGACACGGGAGCGGCCGGGAGCCACCACGGTGCGGGCGGGCGCCGTCGGTTCGCTGGAAGTCGCGAAGAAGGTCCCTCGCGCGATGACCCCGGCTGCGCGCGAGGGATGATCGTCAGGCCTTCTTCTTCTCCGGCATCTGGACCACGGAGCCCTTCTCGTCGTGGTCGGCCGAGGCGGGGACCGCGTCGAGCACCGGCAGTCCGAGCCCCTGCCGCAGCCGGTTCTCGATCTCCTGGCGGATGTCGAGGTTCTCCTTGAGGAACAGCCGGACGTTCTCGCGGCCCTGGCCCATCCGCTCGCCGTCGAAGGAGTACCAGGCCCCCGACTTCTCGACGATCCGGTGGGCGACGCCGAGGTCGAGGAGGTCTCCTTCTTTGCTGATCCCCTCGCCGTAGAGGATGTCGAACTCGGCCTCGCGGAAGGGCGCCGCCACCTTGTTCTTGACCACCTTGACCTTGGCCCGGCTGCCCACGACGGTGTCGGAGTCCTTGATGGCCGCGATGCGGCGGATATCGAGGCGCATCGAGGCGTAGAACTTGAGGGCCCGCCCGCCGGTCGTGGTCTCGGGATTGCCGAACATGACCCCGATCTTTTCGCGCAGCTGGTTGATGAAGATCAGGCAGGTCTTGCTCTTGGACACGACCGAGGTGAGCTTTCGAAGCGCCTGGCTCATGAGGCGGGCCTGGAGGCCCATCTGCGCGTCGCCCATCTCGCCCTCGAGCTCGGAACGTGGGACGAGCGCGGCGACCGAGTCGATGACGAGCACGTCCACCGCGCCGGAGCGGATGAGGACCTCGGTGATCTCGAGGGCCTGCTCGCCGCTGTCGGGCTGCGAGACGAGAAGGTTGTCGATGTCGACCCCGAGCTTCCGGGCATAGGTGGCGTCAAGGGCGTGCTCGGCGTCGACGAAGGCGGCCATGCCGCCGCGCTTCTGGGCCTCCGCGATCACGTGCAGGGCCAGGGTCGTCTTGCCCGAGGACTCGGGGCCGAAGATCTCGACCACCCGTCCGCGGGGCACGCCGCCCACGCCGAGGGCGGTATCGAGGGAGAGCGAGCCGGTAGGGATGGCGGGAACGTCGATCCTGTCCTGGCTGCCCAGGCGCATGATCGAGCCCCGGCCGAACTGCTTGTCGATCTGCGCGAGGGCGGCCTCGATCGCCTTCGCCCGCTCGTTCTTCTCATCTGCCATCGGTCGTTTCCTCCTGACTCGTGCTCGTGATGGGCGGGGGATGGGTCCCCCAGGCTGAACGCGATCGTAGCCCGAGGTCCGGTCATCCGGGGTCCAAAAAAAACGGGGGATCGACGCATCTCGACCACGTGCGAGCCGCCCGTCCGACTAAGGTCAAGGATGGCCGCACGCGAGGCGGGTGGCACGCCACCCGTTGTGTCTCCAGGACGATCAGGGCGGACGCGCAAGATGTGCGCCGGATGATCAAGCTTGCGGAGTGGTGAAAGGTGCTTCAATAAAAGGCTTTACGCCGGGTACCGGGAGCCGGTCCACAATTCTGGATCGGCTTGGAAAAAAGGTTGGATCCCCCGGAAGCCCCTCTGCTAGAATCTCTAAGTGAGGCGGACCCGGGAGGTTCCTGGGCGTCCTGCTCGAAGGCTGGGGCCGCAATCCAAACAAGGGGAAGCAGTTGAAGGCTGCAGCGTCACGAAAGAAGACCAAGGGTTCAGTTCGTTCCACAGCTCGCAGGGCCGCTGCGAAGCCGAAGGGTCGGAGTGCGGCCAAGCGCTCGACCAGCAAGAAGCGCACCGCCACGAGCAAGAAGCGGACGGTGACACGCAAGACGCGGGCCGCGGCCAGCAAGAAGAAGGCCCCGACTAGCAAGAAGAGGGCCGAGCCGACGACGAAGAAGTCGGTCCGGGTGGCGGCCAAGACGACCAAGCGGCCCCGGGCGCCCGTGCGCCAGGCTCGGACGTCCACTCCGGCCCGGGCGACCCATCCCAAGGCGGCGCCCACGCAACGCGCGAGGATCCCGTCCCCGTTGCCGACGAGGCACGTGGCGCCGGAGCGCGGGCCCCTGGCCGTGCGTGCCCGCTCGATGCCGCCGACCCGGGACAAGCGGCATCCTTTGACGACGCCCGCCCATTCCCGGCCGCCGGTCGCGCTGCCGGAGTTCTCGGAGGCCGGCGTCTTCCTGGCCATCACGTACTCCATCCGCGACGGTCGCCGGGGCGAGTTCTTCGACCTCATGCGCGAGCTGAAGCCGCTTCTCACCTCGATCGGCGGGATGGACGTCTGCGTCTACGAGGACCGCAGCCGTCCGAACTACCTGATGGAGGTCTTCCGCTTCAGGGATGAGGCCGAGTTCACTGCCTTCGACGACAAGTTCCACAAGGACAGGAAGATCGCGGCCATCTACGCGCTCCTCGACGACATCGTCGAGGCGGAGAAGAGCGACTTCAAGATCTTCGAGCGGCGGCTGTAGGACCGGCCTCCCGCTGGTTCCCCCCGCGACTGACCTTAGGCGCTCCAGATGCCGTCGCCCATCGCGCACGGACTCGTAGGCCTCTCGGTTCACGCTCTCGCGTCGCGGGACCGCGCCGAGCTCCAGGATCCCTGGCGGATCGGGGTCACCGTTGGAGCCGCGCTCATCCCCGACGTCGATCTCCTCTTCCGCCTCGTCGACGGCGCGAACCACCACAACAACGAGACCCACTCGTTTGGGTTTGCGCTGCTGGCCGCGGTGACCGCGGCCGCCGTTTTCCGTCTCACCCGGTGGAAACGACCCCTCGTCCTCGGCCTCGTGGTGGGCCTCGCGTGGGCCAGCCACGTCCTGCTCGACCTCTTCAACCTGGACACGCACCCCCCGATCGGTCTGATGGCGTTCTGGCCGCTCTCGGACGGCTATTTCAAGTCGCCGGCCCTCCTCTTTCTGGACATCGGGCGTACACTTGACTGGACCGCGGTGAAGCACAACAGCGTCTCGGCGGCATGGGAGTGCGTGATTCTGGTCCCCGGCCTGCTGGCCGCCTGGCGCTATCGGATGCGGCACCTGGGGAGGGGCGCATGGCGCGAGGGTTCGAAAGCAAGTCCGTAGCCGACCAGCAGGAGCAGGCGGCCTCACCCTCGCGGAAGACCCGGAAGGACGAGGACCCGGCCGTTCTGAGCCGTCGTCGGAAGCTGGAGCTCTCGCGGAAGGACGTCGAACGCCGCCTCGAGGAGGCCCAGGCCGAGCCCCACCGCGAGATGCTCCGGCGGGCGCTGGCCGCTCTCGACGAGGACATCGCCTCGCTTCGCTGATCCAGCGCCCCCGGTCGTGAGTCCTCGGATCCCCGCCCCCGCCCTCGTACTGTTCGCCGTCGCCGGGATGGCCGGCGCCCACGCCGACCCGCTGCCCCTGCGCGCCGATCCCGTCGCCAGCTACGACATCCGTGTCCGCCTCGATGCCGACGCCATGCGGCTCCTCGGGGAGGAGAGCCTCGTCTGGCGCAACTCCTCCTCCGACGCGGTGGGGGAGTTGTGGTTCCACCTGTACCTGAACGCCTTTCGAAGCTCGGACAGCACCTTCTTCCGCGAGTCGGACGGGAACCCCCGGCGGGGCCGGGCGGTGAAGGACGGCTGGGGCGGCATCGACATCACCTCGATCCGCCGGGCGGACGGGGTGGACCTGGTGGGGACGACGTCGTTCGAGCACCCCGACGACGACAACGCTGCGGACCGAACGGTTCTGCGGGTCCGGCTGCCCGAGCCAGTCCCCCCGGGGGGTCGCGTGGCCCTCGACATCACCTTCGAGGCGAAGCTGCCGCAGTTCATGGTCCGGACCGGCCACGTCCGCGACTATGTCCTCGCGGGCCAGTGGTTCCCAAAGCTCGGGGTCTACGAGCCGGCGGGAATGCGGGGGCGCGAGGCCGGGGGCTGGAACTGCCACCAGTATCACGCGCACTCGGAGTACTACGCGGACTTCGGCGACTACCACGTGGAGATCACCCTTCCCTCGCGCTTCGTCGTCGGGGCGACGGGGCGGCAGGTCGAGCGGCGGGACAACCCCGACGGGACGACGACGCACATCTTCGAGCAGACCGACGTTCACGACTTCGCGTGGACCGCCGACCCTCGCTTCCTCGAAATCCGCCGGACCTTCCGGGCGGACGAGGAGGTCTCGCCCGAGGAGTACGAGGATGTCGCCCGGCTTCTCGGGCGCACGCCCGACGAGGTGCGCCTCGGCGACGTGGAGATCGTGCTGCTCCTGCAGCCGCCCCACGCCCCGCAGGCCGAGCGGCAGGTCGCGGCGGCGAAGGCCGCCCTCAAGTGGTACGGCCTGTGGTACGGCCGGTACCCGTACTCCACCCTCACCGTCGTCGACCCTTCGCCCGGCGGAGGCGGGTCGGCGGGCATGGAGTACCCGACGTTCATCACCGGTGGGACCCTGTTCGTCTTCAACCGCTGGCCGTTCGACCGCCTTCTCTGGTCGGAAGAGACGATCGTCCACGAGTTCGGCCACAACTACTGGCAGGGGATGGTGGCCAGCAACGAGTTCGAGGAGGCGTGGCTGGACGAGGGGTTCACCACCTACTCGACGGAGAGGGTGCTGGCGCGGGCCTACGGGCCCTGGAGGGTCCAGGCCTTCGGTCTGCGGCTGGGGCGGTTCGAGGGCTGGCGCGTGGCGAACGCGCCCGCCCTCGTCTTCGACCCCGTCCGCGGGCCGGCCTGGGGCGTCTCCCCCGACTACCGCTTCGCGGTCTACACGCGCGCCGCGCTCACCCTGCAGACCCTCGAGCGGCTGATCGGCGAAGAGACGATGGCGCGGGTGCTGCGCACCTACCACGAGCGGTGGCGGTTCCGTCACCCGGCGAGCGAGGACTTCTACGCGGTGGCGTCGGAGGTGTCGGGACGGAATCTCGACTGGTTCTTCGAGGAGACGATCGAGAGCCCGGGATTTCTCGACTACGAGGTGGCCGCGGTCCGGACCGAGCGGGGCGCGCCGCCGCGGGGGATCCTCGAAGACGGCGCGGCGGCCACGTCATCCGCGCCACCGGAGGAGGCCGAGGACACCCCGGCCGAGGAGCAGTCCTGGCGCTCGGTCGTGCGCGTGCGCCGGCGCGGCGAGGTCGTCCTTCCGGTGGAGGTGGAGCTGCAGTTCGAAGCGGCGCCGCCCGAGCGTCGCCACTGGGATGGCCGGGACCACTGGGTGCGCTACGAGGTGAGCGGGCCCCACCCGCTCCTCGCTGCCGTCGTCGACCCCGACGAGCGCCTCGTCCTCGACGTCAACCGCCTCAACAACGCCCGCCGGGTCCGGTCCGACGGCCGCACCGCCGCGTACTGGGGGGCCCGCTGGACCTTCTGGCTCCAGCTGGTGCTCTCGCTCGTGGGGCTGTGATGAGGACGATCGCCGCGGTCACCCGCGAGGGGCTGGCCCGGGCCGGAGCGGCGTGGCGCCTCGTCGTGCTCGTCTGGGGCGTCCACCTCGTCCTGGCCGTCGCCGCGGCGTACCCGTTCTGGCGGGCGCTGCGCTCCGTGCTCGGGCCCCTGCCCGGGGCGGACGTCCTCCGCACAGGGATCCACCTCGAGGCCCTGGCCGACCTCGTCGAGCTGCGGCCGGGGTTGCTCGGAGCGTTCGGTCTCTCGTTCGTGGCCGTAGCGGGTCTCGGTCTCCTGATCGGGGCGGCCGTCACCGCCGGTGTGCTCGAGGCTCTGCGCGGCGAGGACGTCCGGCCCGTCGGGCACCGCTTCGGGCGGGGGGCGGGGCGCTTCTTCGGCCGCTTCGTGGCTGTCGGCCTCTCCGTGGGCCTCCTCGCCGGCGTGGTGGGGGCCCTCGCCGTCTCTCCGTTCGTGGTCCTCGCTCGTCGCTACTTCCAGTCGGGTTGGGACGTGGCGCGCCTGGCTCCCCTGGCCGGCGTCGCGGTGGCCGGCCTCGTGACCCTCCTGGCCCTGCTCGTTCTCGACGCCTCCCGGATCCACATCGTGCGAGCGGACGTCGGGGCCTTCGCCGGCCTGCGTGGCGGGTTGGGGCTCGTGCTGCGCCGCCCGTCTGTCTGGCTCGGAACCTGGCTCGTGAACGCAGCCCTCGTCGGCCTGGCCGTGGCTCTGTTCCTCCTCTTCCGTCGCGCCGTGCCGACAGAGACCGGTCCCCAGATCCTCGCCATGGTCCTGGTGCAGCAGGCGCTGGTGCTGGCCCGAACGGGCCTCCGCATCGCCCTCCTGGCGAGCGAGACCGCGCTCGTGGATCGCCTGCACCCGATGCGTGCGGCCCCGGAGCCCGGCGGTGCCCCGCGCCCGGAGGACGGTGGGGCCCCGGCCCCGACTCAGTCGGATCGGTCCTCGCCCGCACCTTCTTCGGTGTGAGCGGCGGTGAAGCGTCCGAGGTAGCGTCCGGCGGTCTCCCGAAAGCGCTCGCGGACCTCGACGTCCGGGATCGCGTCGGCCGCCTCGGCCAGGGGGGCGGGGAGCGGCCGGGCGACCACCGCCGGGGCGCGCGGGGGCGCCTCCTCGGTCGTCACCATCACCTGTCCCTCGGCAAAGCCCAGAGCGTGAGGCGCCGCCGAGCCGGCGACCCGGCGAAGACGGGCCAGGAGATCGGACCGCATCCGCCAGAGGCTCTTTCGCCAGATGGCGTCGGGGACCCGGACCCGGAGGAGATCTCCGTCGAGGGCGACGACCTCGGAGCGCCGCGCGAGGTCGGGCCCCACCGCCGCGGGCCACACCGCTTTGAGAAAGAGAAGACGCCGGGCGGGCGCCGCCCCGAAGAGGTCCGCGGCGAGGTCGGCGGGCGTCGTGTGCTTCATCGGGCGGTCGGGCCTCTACGTTATACTCGGCCTCTGGCCCGGAAGCCATGAACTGTCCCAAGTGCAACTCGGCGATCACCCAGTCCTTCGACCCGGACAGCATCGTCACGTGCCCCGGTTGCGGGGCGCGCCTGATGACGCGGGCGGCGGCGCTGAGATCGCAGGGAGGGAAGGGCAAGCTGGCGGACGCGCCGCCGGACCCCGACCTGACCCCGCCGGTGACGGTTCCCCCCAAGCCCGCGATGGAGATGGACCTGGACGCGGGGGGGCCAGCCGGGGGCGCGGCGTCGGTCGCCCCGGGCCCCGAGGCCGCTCCGTTCCCACCGGAAGCGACGCGCGCGACGGCCGCCGCACCCGGCCCGGTGGCGGATCCCGCGCCGGGCTCGGCGACGCTCGACGCGGTGCTGCGGGAGCTGCAGATGCTCCGCGCGACCCAGATGCAGATCCTCGACCTGCTGAGCCGCGGGGCTCCGTCGCCCAAGACGGAGCCGGGGCCGAACGAGACGCAGGTGCTGGCGCCGGTGCGCTCGCGCCGCCGCAAGACGGTGCTCCTGATCGACGACGATCCGGCCACCCGCGAGGGGGCCGTGGCCGAGCTGAAGCAGGCGGCGGTGCCGGTTCGGGCCGTCGAGAACGGCAATGCCGCCCTCGCCGCGATCGCCGAGGAGAAGCCGGACGTGATCGTGCTCGAGCTGGGCCTCTCCGGCGAGATGGGGGGCAAGGACCTCATCAACCTGATCAAGGCGACCATGGAGTGGGTCGACATCCCGGTCATCCTCTGGACTCGGGAGGACGTGTCCACGCAGAAAGAGGCCCGCCAGGAACACGGGGCGGACGAGGTGGTCTCCAAGGCCGGCGGGGCAGCGGCGCTCGTGACCCGCGTCATCACCGTCTTCCGAAGCACCTGAGGGGCCCCGTGGAGACACCCGTCCTGATCCTCGCGTCCGGATCTCCGCGTCGCGCCCATATCCTGCGGGAGCTGGGCGTGGCGTTCCGCGTCGAGGTGTCTCACGAGGATGAGTCGCTGAGGCCCGGGGAGGACGGCGCCACGACCGTCGAGCGGCTCGCCCGGGCCAAGGCCCTCGCGGTCGCACGGCAGGAGTCGCTGCCGGTGCTGGGGGCCGACACCGCGGTGCTCTGCGACGACGAGATCCTCGGCAAGCCCACGGACGAGGCGGAGGCACGGGCCATGCTGCGGCGGTTGAGCGGTCGAAGCCACGAGGTCGTGACCGGCGTGTGTCTCGTCGACGGTCGAGGAGCGCACTCGGGCGTGGAGCGCAGCTGCGTGACCCTCGCGAATCTGAGCGACGACGAGGTGGCCTGGTACGTCGCGACCGGCGAGCCCCTCGACAAGGCCGGAGGCTACAACATCCACGGTCGAGCGGCGCTCTTCATCGAGACCGTCGAGGGCTCGCCCTCGAACGTGGCCGGGCTCCCGGTGCGGCTGGTGCTGCAGCTGGCCCGCGAGGCCGGGCTCGATCTGGGCTGGCCGCGGTCGTGACGGCTCTCGGCCGGCCCGGCGTCGTCGCGGTTCTCCTCGTGAGCGCCGCGTTCGTCCTTCACCCCGCGGTGCGCTCTGGGGAGTGGCTTCCCGAGCGGCACGCCGCGGTCGCCGCGCTTCTGCTCCTGGTCGCCGTCGCCCTGCTCGCACGGGCGCTGACCGCAACCGGCCCCGGGCGCCGCGCCGCCTGGTTGCTGGCGGCCGGGGCCGCCCTCGTCGTCGGTGGGGTCGGGGCCGAAGGGGTCTGGGGGCATCGCGGCACCCTCGATCTGCTGCCGAGCCAGACCCGGACGCACTTCGACGAGATCGGTCCCGAGGGGCGCTCGCTGGGGCTTCGCCCGTTCGGCTTCACGATCGGGTTGGAGAGCATCCTGCCGGGGGGCGGCGTGGCGCTTGCCCTCCCTCGCCCGAGCGGTTCTTTGGTGCTCACGCCCGAGCGGGCGGTCGGCCACGAGGGCTTCCGGTTCGGACGGCCCCGCACCGCCCCCACCGGGGCGGCGACCCGGCTGCGGATCGCGATCTCGGGGGGCGGCGGCGACGTGACCGTCGACCTCGAGCCGGGGAAGCCGACGCAGGCGGGCGATCTGCGGGTGATGCTTCAGGAGTACTTCCCGGACTTCGCCCTGGACGAACAGCGGCAGCCCTTCACGCGCTCGCGCGAGCCCCGTAACCCCGGGGCGGTTCTGGCCATCGAGAGCCCGCGCGGAGCGTTCCGGGCCTTCGTGCTCCGCTCGATGCCCGGAGTGCACCGGGTGGAGGAGCTGGGACGGTCGTTTGCCCTCATCGGAGTCGAGCCGGAGATGTCGGTCGAGATCGACGTGCACCGTGAGCCCCTGGCGGCGCTGATCCTCCTCGGGGTGCTCCTCGTCCTGGCCGCGCTGATCGTGCAGACGAGGACCTCGTGAGCGCCGCGATCGGGGGTCTCGCTCTTCTGCTCGCGGCGCTCCTGCCTCTCCGTGACCCGCGGCTGCGCACGGCCGGGCGCGGGCTCGCCGTGGTGGGCGCGATGGCCCTCCTGCCTGCGGCGGGGTCTTCCGGGGCGTGGCCTTTCGTGCTCCTCGCGGCCGGGGCCGCCGCGCTGGGGACGCCTCTTCCCCTCGTCCTTGCCGCCGCCGGCGCGGTGCAGGTCGCCCTGCAGCCCGAGAACTCGGCCACGATCGCCGCCGCCGTGGCCGGCCTCGCCGTGGCCGCGGCCGCCGATGGGCTCGCCTGCTGGGCCCGCGGACGGCGGGCCAACGGTGCGGACCCGCTCGAGCCGGCGCTGTTCGCCAGCGTCCTTGTCGCGATCGTTCTCGCCCGAGTGGACCACGGGGCCGTCCTCTCCTGGACGCTCGGAGTCGTGGGCGAGACCGGACGTGTCGTCCTGCCCGGGGTCGGCGTGGCGCTGGGGGTCGCGCTCGTGGCCGCCCTCGGCGGGGCCCTCGTGCTGACGGCGGCCCGGCTGGCCCCCGAAGCGTCGGGGGCGCGCCCGCTCGCGGTGGGTGCGCTCTGGGGGGCCGTGCTCGCGGCGGCGCTCGGCGCCGGCCTCACCGTCGCGCGGCTGGCCGAGCTGGTCGAGGGCGTTGGGCAAGACGGGGCCCGGTGCCTGGCCGTGCTCGTCGCGGCGGTGGGGACGCTCGCCGCGTGTCTCCTGGAGGCGTCGGGCCCCGGCGCCTCCGATTCCGACGGGCAGCTTGTGCGGGCAGCGCGCGTCACCCGACTGGCGCTGGCCCTCGCCCTCGTCGCCGCGGTGGCGGCGGGGGTCGAGTTCTGGTGGCGAGAGGCGACCTACGCCAGCTCGCTCACGACGGCGGCCGCGTCGGCGGCGCTCCTCGGCCTCGCCGTGCTCGAGCCCGAAGCTCACCTGGTCGGGACTCGCCGCGTGCTCTTCCTGGTGGCACTGCTTGCACTGGTCTTCGTCTGACGTCCAGTGCTCGTCCTGCTCGTCGCGTGAGGCGAACGGGTCTCAGCGGCCGAGCGCGAGTCGGTCGGCGAGGGGGCGGGGCAGGCCCGCGTCGAGAATCCTCTTCTGGGTCCGCTCGATCGCGTAGGGGACGCGGTTGATGCTGACCGTCTTCCGGTCGCTGTCGTAGATCGCGAAGGATGCCAGCGGGCTGCCGTCCCGCGGCTGGCCGATGGAGCCGGGGTTGACGAGGTAGCGCATGCCGGGCTCGAGGTGGAACCGGAACGTGGGGATCGTCGTGAGGACGGTATGGATCGCGTCCGGCGAGAGGCCGAAGACCACCGGGAAGTGCGAGTGTCCGAAGAAGCACAGCGGGAAGGCAGTCTGGCGGAAGACGTTCAGGGCCTCGATCTCGCCGAAGATGTAGGCGTCCTCGTCGATCGGCGTGCCGTGGGCGATGGCGAAGGCCCCGTCGACGATCGCCGGGCCCTCGGGCAGCTGATAGAGCCACCGCAGGTTCGGCTTGCGTCAGGCGGCTTCGCGTCCACTGGGCGGCCTGGAGCGCCACCCGGTTGAACATCTCGCCGTCCTCGATGCCCGAGCAGACCTTGTCGTGGTTTCCCCGGATCGCCACGAGCGGCTTGAGGGCGCGGACCATATCGACCGTCTGGTTGGGGTGGGCGCCGTAGCCGACGAGGTCGCCGAGGAAGACGGCCTTGTCCCAGCGCTTTCGCCGCACCCGGGCGAGGACCGCAGACAGCGCCTCTCGGTTCGCGTGGATGTCCGAGAGGATCAGGTACCTCATCGCTTGACGATTCTCTCCCGCGCGGCGCGCTGCTCGATCAAGTCCGCAATCCGGATCGGCCACTTCACCGGGTGTGGCCCCGGAGGTGTCCACCGCTAGATCAGCCAGACGATAGGAGGGCTCTCGCTCGGCAAGCAAGGCCCGCATTATGGCATGGTTCCCGGCGAGGGGCCGGATGCCGTCGTCGGGAACGCGGCCCAGGAGCTCCTCGGTGTTGCACCGGAGCCACACCGTCAGAGCCCCCTCCTGGAGCCGGGCCCGGGTGTCGGGTCGGGCGAAGGCGCCGCCTCCGGTGGCGACCACGCGGCGGTCGAGCTGGGCGATGGCGTCCGCCTCCCGGAGCTCCTCCTCGCGGAAGGCCTCCTCGCCCCGCTCCGCGAAGAGCGCGGCGATCGAGCGCCCGGTTCGCTTCTCGATGCGCCGGTCCATGTCTTCGAAGCCGTAGCCGAGACGGACAGCCAGACGGGTCCCCACCGCGCTCTTGCCCGAGCCCATGAAGCCGACGAGGACGATCCGGCGGGGGGACTCACCCACGGCCCGCGCCCTCGTCCAGGAGGCCGAAGAACTCGGGGAAGGAGATCTCCACGCACTCCGCCCCCTCGATCTCCGTGGGGCCCTCTGCGGCCAGCGCGGCCACCGCGAGAGCCATCGCGATCCGATGGTCTCCCTCGGAGCGGACGCGGGTTCCCCGGAGCGGAGCGCCGCCCTCGACGACGAGGCCATCCGGCAACTCGCGGATCCGGGCCCCGAGGCGGCCGAGGCCCTCGGTGATGGCGGCGATGCGGTCGCTCTCCTTGACGCGCAGCTCCCGGGCGCCGGTCAGAGTGAAGACCCCCTCGGCGCGGCACGCGGCCACCGCGAGGGCCGGGACCTCGTCGATGAGCGAGGCGACGAGCGCGGGATCCACCGTCGTCCCGTGCAGCGTCGAGGAAGAGGCGACGATCGAGCCGACCGGCTCCGGGTCCGTCGTCTCGAGCCGGGTCTCCACGCGCCCCCCCATGGCGCGCAGCACCTCGACGAACGCGGTTCGGGTGGGGGAGAGGAGGACGCCGTCGAGGTGCACCTCCGAGCCGGGCAGAACGAGCGCGGCCACCACGAGGAAGGCCGCGCTCGAGGCGTCCCCGGGTACCGCGATCTGCGCTCCGTGCAGCCGCGCCCCGCCACGGACGGTGGCCGTGAGCCCCTCGCGCTCGACCTCCACGCCAAAGACGGGCAGCATCCGCTCGGTGTGCTCCCGGCTCGGGGCGGGCTCGCGCACCGTGGTCGTCCCCTCCGCCTGCAGGCCGGCGAGCAGAACCGCCGTCTTCACCTGGGCGCTCGCGACCGGCATCTCCCAGGTGAGACCGCTCAGGCCTCCACCTTCGATCGTGAGAGGAGAATGCCCGTCGACGGTGATCGCGGTGGCCCCCATCGCGCGCAGCGGGGCGGCCACCCGCTCGACCGGCCGGCGCCGCAGGGACTCGTCGCCCGTGAGCACCGTGCGGAAGGGCCGGCCGGCCAGGGCACCGGCGAGAAGGCGCAAGGTGGTCCCCGAGTTGCCGGCGTCGAGGGCACCCGCCGGCGGCGTCCAGGCCTCGGGGCCGCGGCCCTCGACGGTGACGAGAGACCCCTCCCGGCGGAGCGTCACCCCGAGCGCCCGGAGGCACTGCAGGGTGGACTCACAGTCGGCGGCGGAGGAATAGTTCTGAATGCGGCTCGTGCCCTCGGCGAGCGCGCCGAAGAGCGCGGCGCGGTGAGAGATCGACTTATCGCCGGGGAGGCGGAAGCGTCCGTGAAAGCTCGGGGCGGGCTCGATCCTCAAGGCTGCGACCGGATGGTAGCACGGGGGTGTCGCCTTGACGCCCCCACCCCCCCATGCTAGCTTTCGCCGATCCGCCGACCGTTCAACGAATTGAGACCCCTTCCCCCACGATGACCAAGGCCTCCGACAACCGGACGGTCAAGCTCGACGTCGCCAGCCGCTTCGAGATGTTGGATGTCGCGCAGGCCGCGCTCTCCCAGGTCTGCAAGATCATGGGCTTCGAGGACGAGATCACCCACCACCTGGCAGTGGCCGTGCGCGAGTCCGTGGTCAACGCCATCAAGCACGGCAACGGGGAGGACGAGTCGAAGCGGGTGGAGATCTCGTTCACCCTCCACGAGCGGTCGCTCGAGGTGGAGGTCAAGGACCAGGGAAAGGGCTTCCAGCCCGAAGAGATCCCCGATCCGCTCGCTCCCGAGAACCTGCTCAAGGCCTACGGGCGCGGGATCTTCTTCATGCGCCAGTTCATGGACGAGGTGAGCTACTCGTTTCCGCCCAAGGGCGGCACCGTCGTTCGCATGGTGAAGAGCCTCCCGGCCTGAGCGGGGCGAGCGCTCAGGACGACCCACGTCGGGCCACGCGGAGCAGCACGTTCTCCCGGGGGCCGTGGGCCAGCACCCGGGTCTCGACGGAGCCCATCGCCTCCAGCCGGCGCCGCTCCGAGGGCCCGACGAGGACGAGCGTCGGTCCCTCGTCGACCGCCTTGAACACCTCGTCGGCGCCGCTCACCTCGCGGACCTTCCCGTCGTTGTAGAAGTAGCCGGCCATCCACGCCGTGCGCCACGCCCCCCAGGCCAGCACCTCGCGTCCCATCGTGGGGATGAATAGGTCGACGTCCCGACTCGCGCCGGGCCAGGATCGGCGGCGCGGCGAGGGTCAGGAGCAGGAGCAGACCGGCGGCGCCGATCCGGAGAACACGCAGGGCGCCCGCCGGGTCGGCCCCGACGCGCCGTGAGAAGAGGAAGGTCACGGCCAGCGCCCAGAGGCCAGAGGGGACGGCGGAGCGCCAGAGTGGCTCCTGCAGGCGGAAGAGGACCGCCGGCGTGGTCGCCACCAGCGCCCCGAGGGCCAGGCCCACGAGCGCGGTGACGCGCCCCGAGAGGTATCGCTCGGGCGGTGCCGCCGAGACGAGGCGCTCGGCGGCGCGGCCCATGAGAATCGCGAGCGGCGGCACGCAGGGCAGGATGTAGCCGGGCAGCTTCGAGCCGGCGAGCGAGAAGAACAGGAGAGGCAGACCGAGCCAGAGGAGGACGAAGAGGTCCGCTCGCGAGATGCGGGGGCGGAGCCCGGCCAGAGCGGGCACGGCCAAGCCGGACCAGGGGAAGAGACCGGCGAGCAGGATCGGAAGGTAGTACCAGAAGGGGCCCGGGTGGTGGTGGACGGTCGACGTGAAACGCTGCAGGTTGTGGTCGACGACGAACACGTGGATGAAGTCGCGGCCCTGGTCGACGAGGATCGCGACATACCACGGCGCCGACACGAAGACGAACGCCCCCACCGCGAGAGGCGTGACCATCTCGCGCGCGAAACGCCACTGGCGCGTGGTCAGGACGGCGACGCCGAGAACGAGAAGAGGCAGCAGCAGGCCGAGAGGGCCCTTGGCGAGCGTGGCCAGCCCCGCGAATGCCGCGGCGGCGGGGAAGGCGTAGGGTCCGGCCATCCCCAGGAGCCGCAGTCCGCCGAGGCCGATCGAGCCGGTCACGGTGGCCGCGAGCAGCATGTCCATCGATGCGGCCCGGCCGTAGGCGAACATGAGGACCGAGGTCCCCGCGACGAAGCCGGCGTGCAGTCCGGCCGCGGCGCCGAAGAGGCGCGCCCCCGCGAACGCGGTCATCCCCACCAGCAGGAGGGTGGCCAGGACCGACGGCATCCGGGCCGCGGTCTCCGTCTCCCCGAGGAGCGAGAAGGCGCCTCCGGCGAGCCAGTAGAAGAGCGGGGTCTTCTCCAGCCAGGGCTCGCCCTGCAGCGTCGGCGTGACCCACTCGCCGGCGCGGTGCATCTCCACCGCAACGCGCGTGTAGCGCGGCTCGTCGGGCCCGAGGAGGGGCACCGTGCCGAGACGGAGCACCAGGAGGGCGGCCACGAGGGCCAGGAGCACCGCGGTGCTGCGCAGTGGGAGCGCCGAAGTCATGGGCCTGGGCATCGTACCTTCGACGACGGAATGTCGGCAATCACCCGGTCAGGGCGCCCGCGCCATTGGAGCGCGGCGGTCCGGGAGCCTACAATCGCTGCGTCGGGCCCCGAGGAGGTGTGCTTGAGCTGGCAGTACGTGGCGGTGGCGTCGGAGGCGGCGGTCCGGGCCGGGGAGATCCAGCTCGAGCACTACGGCCAGGACGTGAAGATCGAGAAGAAGGGCGCGATCGACCTCGTGACCGAGGTCGACCACGCCTGCGAGGGCGCGATCCTCGAGGTCATCCGAGCCCGGTTCCCGGATCACGACATCGTGACCGAGGAGCAAGATCTCGCCCGCACCGGCTCACGCCATGTCTGGATCATCGACCCCCTGGACGGCACCACGAACTTCGCGCACTCGTACCCGATGTTCAGCGTCTCGATCGCCCTCGCGGTCGACGGCGGGGTGGTGGCGGGCGCGGTCTTCGACCCCCTGCGGGACGAGCTCTTCACCGCCGAGAAGGGCGCCGGCGCTCACCTCAATGGCCGACGACTCAAGGTCACCGCGGAAGACCGCCTCATCCAGAGCCTGATCCTCACCGGCTTCCCCTACGACCTACACGAGAAGCTGGTCGAGCGGCTCCGGCCGTTCATCCGCGTCATGGCGCGAGCGCGCGCGGTCCGGCGAGCGGGCTCGGCCGCGATCGACCTGTCCTACGTGGCCGCGGGACGAGCCGACGGCTTCTGGGAGGCGGTCCTGAAGCCGTGGGACATGGGGGCGGGGCGGCTCCTGGTCGAAGAGGCGGGCGGGCGGGTCACCCGCTTCGACGGGTCGCCGGTGAGCCTCGGTCCGGATGAGATCATGGCCACGAACGGCGTGATCCACGACGAGCTCATGGCCGTGCTCCGCGAGGAGGCGAGCACGGCCGAGACGGCGCTGGTGTAGCCCAACTGGCAGAGGCAGCCGACTTAAAATCGGCACAGTGCGGGTTCGAGTCCCGCCACCAGCACCAATTCCCCTCGACCACCCTTGGCCCCACGCCGTTGACAGCCCGATCCAACCACCTTTCTGAGACCTGACCCCGAGCCTTTTGCCGAGCCTTGAGACCTGACCCCGAGCCTACCTTCGATCTAGAAGACCTGGATCGATTTAAAATCGGTCAAGTGTGGGTTCGAGTCCCACCACCAGCACCAACCTGCCGTCTTGAGTAGCGCCAGCGAGCCCAGGCTCAGTTCTTGCCGAACTTCCTATTCTGAGCTCTGACCCCTCTTTTCTCACTTCGGCCTGGGTCCCGCCGACGAGGCCGAACGCCTCGTCGTCCACTGGCCCTCCGGCCAGACCGACGCCCACGCCCCCCTCGCGGTAAGATCCCTGCTCGGCTACGTTGTATCCCACCAGGCTGGAGGCTCACATGGGTCGGCTCGCAGCATTCTCCTTCTTCATGGCGTGTCTTCTGATCCCGTCATCTCTGGACGCCGCTGACGCTCCGAGAAGGACCCTCACCGACAAAGAGGAGCTGGGCAAGCGGCTCTTCTTCGAGGCCAGCCTTTCGGAGCCCCCGGGTCAGGCCTGCTCGGCATGCCACGAGCCGGCGGCTGCGTTTGCCGATCCCCAGACTGGCCTCCCGGTCTCCCGGGGCGCGGTGCTGGGCCGCTACGGCAACCGGAACGACATGCCCGTGGCCTACTCTGCGTTCGTGCCGCCAAGGCACCGGGACCCGGAGGAGGGGATCTGGGTCGGCGGTCTCTTCTGGGACGGTCGGGTCGACACGCTCGCCGAGCAGGCCCAGGGCCCCCCCCTCAACCCTCTGGAGATGGCGATGCCCGACGCGGCGACCATCGCCGAGCGACTGCGGGCTCTACCCTATGTTGAGCTCTTCGAGAAGATCTTCGGCCCCGAAGCCCTCGATGATCCGAACACGGCCTTCTCCCACGTGGCGGATGCCATCGCCACCTACGAAAAGACGCCGGAGGTCAGTCCCTTCAACTCCAAGTACGACCGGTGGCTGCGTGGGGGGGCCGACCTCTCGGCGCAGGAGCGGCGCGGGCTGGCTCTCTTCGAGGCCGAGGGCAAGGGTAACTGTGCCGCCTGCCACCCGAGTCGGCCGGAGAGTGACGGCTCGCCGCCGCTGTTCACCGATTTCACCTACGACAACCTGGGAGTGCCCAGAAACCCAGAGAATCCCTTCTACCTGCTTCCGCGAGAGCTCAATCCCGACGGCTTCGCCTTCGTCGATCGCGGCCTCGGATCCGTCCTCGATGACCCGGCCGAGAACGGCAAGTTCCGTGTGCCCACCCTCCGCAACGTGGCCCTCACGGCCCCCTACATGCACAACGGCGTCTTCAAGACGCTCTTCCAAGTCGTGGCCTTCTACAACACCCGCGACGTGGCCGGCTGGCCGCCCCCCGAGGTGAGGGAGAACGTGAACCGCGAGGAGCTGGGAAACCTGGGCTTGACGAACGAGGAGCTTGAGGATATCGAGGCTTTTCTCCGCACCCTCACCGACGGTTGGGCGGTCTCCGGCCCATCATCCGAGGACTGACCCCACTTGACGGAGAACACCTTGAGTACGCCTGAGTGAGAGCTCCAGAGTCCGTCGCCATGTTCTCCTGAGCAAGCCCCGCACCCGGGCGCTCGTTCGCCAGACTCGGCGCCGAGAGCCCGAGTTCCAGGCGCAAGCGTATGCTGGATTGACAGGGCGTTGCTTTTCGGCTCCCTGCTGCGGGCGGTGCCTGCGGCGGGAGAGAGAGGCTATATCGCGGGCCGCGGTGCGGCCCTGAGGGCTTCCGTGAGGGGGTGGTGAGCGATGAGGGCCCTGTGATACGCGCTCGGCCGACAGTTTCGCTGCTCGCTCGGCGGTAGGGGGTCAGGGGCGGCGAGGTCTCTCAGGCGATGCTGGCCAGGCCAAGCTGGCGTGGCGGTGGAGGGCGAGAGACTCTGTCGCGCTTGACGAGGGCGATCGCCACCGCCGGGCCCGCGATGGACCCGAGCCCCTTGACGAACTGGGCGAAGGAGAGGTTGCGGGCGTAGCGACCCTCCTCGGAGACGTCGCGCATGATCAGGTTGCCCGCCACCTGCAGAAGCGTCATGCCGATCCGGATCAGGAAGATCGCGGCCACGAGCATCAGATAGCCGGTGGTCACCGCCGGCACCGCCTCCCCCACGAGGACGGTGCCGAGGGAGAGCAGCATCAGGAACTTCTTGCCCTTCCGGTCCATCAGCACGCCGCCCGGGACCGAGAAGAGGGCGAAGGCGATGAAGCCGAAGAAGGGGAGGAGACCGGCCATGAGGCCCGAGAGCTGCTACTCCTCCTTCGCGAAGCCGACCAGCGTCCCCACCGCGTCGACGAAGCCCATCACGAAGAAGGCGAAGAAGATCGGTATCGTCCGCGTGCTCTTGGCGGCGTCTCTCCGGCCCGGGGCGAGGGGCCCCGGGGGTCGGCGCCGAGCCTATTCGAGGGCGACCGGGTGCGTCAATCGGCCGACGGGAATATCCCCCGCCGGCAGGCCGTTCAAGCAGGTATGCGATGGCCCGCGCGCATCTCGGCGATGCTCGTCCTGGTTCTCGGGGCGTCCTGCGGGGGGGGCTCGTCGCCCACGGTGCCGACCGCCCCGACCCCGGCCCCGACCCCTCAACCCGCGCCCACCCCCGCGGCGGCCACGGCCAACTATCGGGTGACGTTCGATGCTACATGGAGCGCGGCGACGCACCCCGTCGACATTCCTAGAAATCCCCACTTCTCAGCCCTGATCGGCGGAACGCACTCGGACCGGGTCGTGTTCTGGGAGCCCGGAGAGACGGCAACCCCCGGGATCGAGGCCATGGCCGAACTCGGCGCGACGTCGCCCCTCGATGCTGAGATCCGGGCCGCGATCGCCGCCGGCACCGCCGAGAGGCTCATCGAAGGTGAAGGTATCCCGCGCTCCCCCGGCCGCGTGAGCGTCGATTTCGAGATCGGCCGGGACCACCCCCTCGTCACACTCGTGTCCATGGTGGCCCCCAGTCCCGACTGGTTCGTGGGTGTCCACGGCATGAGCCTCGTCGAGAACGGAGACTGGGTGGAGGAGAAGACGGTGAGGCTCGCGCCCTACGACGCCGGCACCGACAGCGGCGCCACCTTCCGGTCCGCCGACTCGGACACCGTTCCCCGCCAGCCGATCCGGGAGATCCAGAACCCACCCCTCGCCGCCGGAGGCCCGGCCGAGCCCCTCGGGACCTTCACCTTCGAGCGACTGTCGAGCTGAGCCTCGGCCCTCCGCGCCGCCCCCGGATGACTCCTCCAGGTTGTCCGGCTCAGCGCTCGTACCACGCGGCCAGCCGCGTCGGAGGGACGATTGATAGGGCGTTGCTTTTCGGCTCCCTGCTGCGGGCGGTGCCTGCTGCGGGAGTGAGAGGCTCCATCGCGGGCCGCGGTGCGGCCCTGAGGGCTTCCGTGCATTATCGTTCGTCCTGGTCCTCGCATCGGGTGCATCCGCGAAGGGCTGGACTGAGTAGAATCCCGGGCTCGGGGTCGAATTCGGGAGGAGCTGCATGAGCACCGTCCGCCGCTGGCTCGCCGGCCGCCGCCTCGTCCTGGTGGCCGCCGGTCTGGGGATCCTGCTGTGCACCCCTTCGCTGTGGCTCGGCCTGTATGCCGACGACTACATCCTCTGGATGCTCCTCGCGGATCCCGCGCCCGTGGAGGAGTGGTCGAGACCGCCCTGGCGGGCCTTCGCCTTCTTCGACAGCGAGACGAGCGTCCGGGACGCCATCGCCAGCGGGGCCGTCCCCTGGTGGACCAGCCCGGACCTACGCCTCGCTTTCTTCAGACCCCTGGCGGGCCTCACACACTGGATCGACTTCCGTCTCTGGCCCGGGCAGCCGTGGCTCATGCACGTCCAGTCGCTGCTCTGGCTCGGGGCGACGCTCACGGTTGCCGGCATCCTCTTCCGCCGTCTGCTGCGTCCCGAGTGGGTGGCGGGCCTGGCGCTTCTCGTCTTCGCGATCGATGACGCCCACGGGTCTCCGGCCGTCTGGATCGCGAACCGCAACGCCACCATAGGCACGCTGTTCGCGCTGCTCGCGCTCCTCGCTCACGACCGGTGGCGGCGCGATGCCTGGCGGCCCGGCGGCGTCCTGGCGCCCATGGCGCTCGTGCTCGGCCTCATGGGTGGGGAGATCGCCCTGGCGGGGGGCGCCTACCTCCTGGCGTACGCCCTCTTCCTCGACCCGGCCTTGCCCCGGGCGCGCGTCCTCTCGCTGCTGCCCACGGGACTGGCGGGACTGGGATGGGCCCTCGTGTACCGCGCCCTCGGCTTCGGTGCGAGTGGATCCGCCATGTACATCGATCCCGTCGCGAGCCCCACACGCTTCGCCGGCGCCGTCGCGGAGCGTGCTCCGCTGCTGCTCTTCGGGCAGTGGGCGCTGCCCTCTCAGCTCAACCTGCTCCTGTCGCAGCGAGCAGCCCACGTCTTCTGGCTTCTCGCCTGCGGCCTGGTCGTGCTGCTCGCGTTCCTCCTCGCCCCCTTGCTGCGACGTGACCGCGGGGCGCGCTTCTTCGCCCTCGGCATGCTCCTGTCGCTGCTGCCCGCGTGCTCGACCTTTCCCCACGACCGGCTGCTGTTCCTCGCCGGCTTCGGGGGCGCCGGGTTGCTGGCGCAGCTTCTCGGCGGGTTGCTGGACCGGGAGGCGTGGGTTCCCGGGCGACGGGCCTGGCGGGGCCCTGCCGTGGGAGCCGCGGCCGTCCTCGCGATCGTGCACCTCCTCTATGCGCCCATCGGCCTCGCGCGGGCGACGGCGGACCTGCGCGCCTTCGGCGACGTGATCGAGAGCGCCGCCGAGTCGCTGCCGAGCGGCCCGGAGGTGGAGAGCCAGGTCGCAGTCATCGTGCAGACCCCTACGGCCTTCGTCTCCATCCAGGGCTTCCCGATCCAGGTCGCCGCCGGCAGACCCACCCCCCGGCGCTTCCTGGTGCTCGGCTCGAGCATCCACGCCCTGAGCATCGAGCGACCGGACGAGAGGACGTTGCTCGTGCGTCCTCAGGGAGGCTACCTGCTCCCGGCGGGCAGCCCCCTCCCCGGCACGGAGCAGCCGGCCCTGGACCCACGCTATCTCATGCCGATCTTCGACGGCCTTTACCGCGACACCACCCCCGTGCGTCTCCACGAGAGGTTCGACGTGCCAGGGGCCTCGATCCAGGTCACGGAGCTCACCCCCGATGGACGCCCGGCCGAGGCTCGCTTCGAGTTCGACGCACGCCTAGAGGACCCGTGTCTGCTCTGGCTGCGATGGGAAGACGGCGCCTACGCGCCCTTCGAGGTCCCGCCTGTCGGCGGAACCGTGACCCTGCAGCCCCCCGCGTTCCGGCTGTTTTGAGACCCCGTAGGGTGCGAAAAACCAGCCCGACGGTCATGCGGCGTCGCGATAGTAGTAGTTCAGTAGTCCACCGACGCGTTCCCGCCGATGGACCTCCGCACGAGGGTTCACCGGTGCTGGCGCCGGTTCCACCAGCCGGTTGTCGAGCCCCTGATGGTTCCTCTCGCCATGGTAATGCTCGATGTACTCCTCAACGATGAGGCGTAGGTGGCTCTCGCCAAGCACTACCACCCTGTTGAGGCACTCCTCTTTGATGGATCGGACGAATCGCTCGGCATAGGCGTTCAGATTCGGGCTTCTGGGCGGCATTCGAATGGGCGTTATGCCGCTGCTCGCCAGGACCTCCAGGAAAGCGCCCGTGTAGAGAGGATCTCGGTTGTGAATCAGGTGAGACGCGTCCCGCAGGAAGCCATCGAACGGGTCCGTCAGGTTCCGGGCCATCTGCGCCATCCACTCCCCGTAGGGCTGGGGGTGGATGCCTGGGATCCTCACGCGGCGCGTCTTCAACTCGATGACGAAGAAGACGAAGTAGCGTCTGAGCCCGGCCAGGGTCAACACCTCCACGGTGAACAGATCGGCGGCCGCCAGTCCTGCCCGTTGAGCCCGAAGGAACGTCTTCCAAGGCGTTCGCCGGCTCCGCTCCGGAGCGGGTTCGATCCCGTGATCTTGGAGAATCCGCTTCACGGTATTCCGAGCGACGTCGTGCCCAAGGTTGGCAAGCGCGCCGCGGATGCGGGCGTAGCCCCACCTCGGGTTCTCTGAGGCCATCCTCACCACAAGCTCGGCGACCATTTGTCGCGTCATCGGCCGACCCCGCGCCTCGGTGGTCACTGCCGTCGTACTTCTTCGCGATCAATCTCCGGTGCCAACGGAGGATCGTGTCGGGAGTCACGATGCCTGCCACCCGCGTTAACGCTCTGCGCCCGAGTGCCTTACCTCGCACCGCGAGTCGTCGGCGCTGCGCGTCAGTCAGCCGAAGCGGCCGACCGCCAATCTGCTCGCGGAGGACCCGATTCTCCTCTCGCAGATAGTCGATCAGATCCTCCTGATGGCGGTTCAGCCAGCCGGTGAAGGTGAAGACGAGGAACTGCAGGGCTTGGGGCATCGGTCAAGACTAAGCCCCTCAGATGCAATCAGAACCGGCCCTCTGTTCCCGCGATCCGTCGCCTCGACCGCGTCTCCGCACCCAACGGGATACTAGGGAAGAGCGAAGTCCAAGGCCGTCACGAAGTCGCGTCTCAGGTAGAGCCTCATCGAACGGTTCCTGAGGTCGAACAGCGACAGGTACCCCGCCGGGCTGCGGATCGGCGCCATGATCCGGGCCATCTCCTCGAGGTCGTGGATGCCGGCCTCCGCCCAGTGTGTGGTCTGCCGGAAGCGGTTGCAGTTGGCCATCATGTAGTCGAAGCCCTCGTGATAGGCGATGTTGGTCAGCACCTGGTAGTCTGCCTCAGCCCGAAAGACTCCCGTGCTGCGGTCGAGGGCGAACTCGATCACTGCCGAGGCCCCCTCCGCGTCGGCCACCAGCAGGTGGTCGGCCATCTCGGACCAGGGCCTCACGGACCGGTACAGGGCCACCACCTCGTCCACCGTGGCGCAGGTCTCGAGGGCGGCGCGGAACAGGTGGTGCTCCTGCATGGCGGGGACGTTCGGGTAGGGGTCGGTGAACATGTACTCGGGGGGCCGGGCGTTGTTGGCGGTGGCCATGAACAGCCCCTTCTCGTTGATGCCGTCCATGACCCAGTGGTAGATGGAGTACTGCGCGTTGGCCATCACCCGGTAGGCACCCTCGAGGTTGGTGTAGACCACGAAGTGGGGCCTCTCGTGGGAGTTGTCGAAGTTCCGCCCCGTGATGGGTTCCCCTTCCAGCCGGGCGGAGACGACGGCGCAGTGGCCCGCAGAGGCCGCGGGCACGATCTGCAGGCCGTCGAACTCGCCGTACCTGAACAGGGTGGTCCACAGCGCGAGGAAGTAGTCCCCTTCCAGGTACACGAGATCCAGCTCTTCGAGCGGCATGCCGAACACATCGCCGACGCCTCGGGCCAGCTCGAGGTATTGAGGGTAGACGCGCCGGTACATCTCGATGATTTGGCCGTTGAGATCCCGCCCGTGAGCCGCCACGAGCCGCGGTCGCCGATCGTGCTGCCGGGCGATGTCCCCGATCAGATAGCCGAGGTCGTAGTGGGTGCCGGTGATGTCCATTCTCTTGGGGATGTGGAGGCCATCGGCGATGGGCGAGTAGGTCAGCACCTCCTGGCCCATGGTCTGTCTCGTATTGGCGAGATAGGTGACGAACTGCTGATCGAAGGTCGCCATCAAGCGATCGATCTCGTCTTGGCGATCGGGGGTGCTCGCCGTCGGGGAGGTCTCACCTCCACAGCCGGCGGTCGACAGGACGATCAGGCAGATCAGTGCCGGCCCGAAGATCGGTCTCATCGTCTCCCCACCTGTCCTCAAGCTCGCTCGTTCCGACGGCGCCGCTGCGGATCAGCGCCCCCCACATTCTAGCGGCGTGGGGGCCGCGTGGGCTGAATAGCCCAGTCGGCGGTACTGTCAACTTGAGCCCATGGGCGGCAGAGTGGCGAGATGGAAGGCACGACGGCCAGCTACCGCGGCCACCGGTTCCCACCCGAGATCATTAGCCACGCCGTCTGGCTGTACTACCGGTTCTGCCTGAGCTTCCGAGACGTCGAGGATCTCCTGGCGGAGCGCGGAATCACCGTATCATACGAGGCCATCCGCCACTGGTGTCGGAAGTTCGGCACTGAGTATGCCCGGACGCTAAAGAGGCGTGAACGGCGTTTGGGCGATACGTGGCACCTGGATGAGCTCTTCGGCACCATCCAGGGCCAGCGTCAGTATCTCTGGCGTGCCGTCGACCAGGACGGCGATGTGGTCGACATCCTCGTCCAGCCACTCCGTGACCGGCGCGCCGCAGAACGCTTCTTCCGAAGGCTGCTCAAGGGTCAAGGGGGCGAACCGCGGCGGCTGGTCACCGACAAGCTCAGGAGCTACAGTGCGGCGCGGCGGACGACCATGCCTTCGGTGGTCCATGACACGAGACGGTATGCGAACAACCGGGCCGAAGTCTCGCATCAACCCACGAGACAGCGAGAGCGACAGATGCGCAGGTTCAAGTCGCCGGAGCACGCCCAGCTGTTCCTCTCAGTCCACGGAATCATCCAGAACCTGTTCCGGCTCGGACGGCACCTCGTGAGCGCTGCCAACCACCGAATGCTCCGAGACCGGTCCTTCTGCATGTGGCGTCAGGCGACGTGTGCTTGCTGAATCCGGGGCGATGACCATCGAGCGCGACCATCTCGCCTTGTCGAAGCTAAGTTGACAGTACCCTCGAGGTGCTGCTCGACGAACCGGAACAGTGGCGACTCGCGCGCCCGACTCGGCCAGCGGGATAGTATGAACTCATGAGATCCGTAGCGAGTCACCGAACCGCCGCGCTACCCATGTCCTCCGCGGAGATGAAGGAGCGTGGCTGGGACGGCGTCGACGTCGTGTTCGTGACTGGCGATGCCTACGTCGATCACCCGAGCTTCGCGATGGGGATTCTCGGACGTGTGCTGGAGGCGGCGGGGTTTCGAGTCGGCATCGTCTCGCAGCCGGATTGGGAGTCGTGCGACGACTGGCGCCGCTTCGGCCGGCCTCGGCTGTTCTTCGCCATCAGCGCCGGCAACATGGACTCGATGATCAATCACTACACGGCCAACCGGAAAGTGCGGAACGATGACGCCTACTCGCCGGGCGGGCGGATCGGGATGCGGCCGGACCGGGCGACGCTGGCCTATTGCCAGCGCGCGCGAGAGGCCTACAAGGGCGTTCCTGTGATCGCGGGGGGCGTGGAAGCGTCCTTGCGGCGTCTGGGTCACTACGACTTCTGGAGCGACAAGGTGCGCCGCTCCATCCTGCTCGACTGCAAGGCGGACCTTCTGGTCTTCGGAATGGGAGAAGACGCGATCGTCGAGATCGCACGGCGCCTGGATGCGGGCGAGAGCGTGCGGGATCTGCGCGACATGCGGGGCGTCGCCTACACGCTCGGCGCGTCGGAAGCCCCGCCGGATGACGCGCTGGAGCTCCCGAGCTTCGAGCAGGTGTCCTCTGACAAGCGGGCCTTCGCCGAGGCGACGAGAGTCATCCATAGCGAGACCAACCCTTTCAACGCCCGGCGGCTGGTGCAACGGCACGACAAACAGGCCGTCGTCTGCAATCCGCCACCGCTGCCGATCTCGACCGAAGCCATGGACGGGATCTACGGGCTCCCCTACACCCGCCGGCCACACCCGACCTATACGGAGCCGATCCCCGCGTTCGCGATGATCCAGGACTCGGTCACGATCATGCGGGGCTGCTTCGGGGGGTGCACCTTTTGTTCCATCACCACCCATCAGGGACGCGTCATTCAGTCCCGCAGCCAGGAGTCGGTTCTGCACGAAGTGCGCGCGATGGCGGCGGATCCGCGTTTCAAGGGCGTCGTGAGCGACATCGGTGGGCCGACCGCGAACATGTATCAGATGCGGTGCACCAGGCCCGAGGTCGAAGCGATTTGCCGCCGGCAGTCATGCGTGCATCCGACGATCTGCACACTTCTGGGCACCGACCACGAGCCGCTGGTAGAGCTCATGAAGGAGGCTCGGGAGACCAGGGGCATCAAGAAAGTGCTCGTGGCGAGCGGCATTCGCATGGATCTGGCGCGGCGCTCGCCTCGCTACATGCACGAGCTGACCCGGCATCACGTGGGTGGCCATCTGAAAGTCGCCCCGGAGCACACCGATCCCAACGTGCTCGCCCGGATGCGCAAGCCGGGCACCGACGACTTCGGGAAGTTCGCGAAGTCCTTCGCCGAGGAGTCCGAGAAGGCGGGCAAGAAGCAGTACCTCGTCCCGTACTTCATCGCGAGTCATCCGGGCAGCGATCTCGACGCCATGATCGACCTCGCCGTGTTCCTGAAGCGAAACGGCTACGAGCCCGATCAGGTGCAGGATTTCATTCCGGCGCCGTTCGACGTGGCCACGGCGATGTACTACACGGGGATCGATCCCTTCACGAAGAAGCCCGTCCACGTGGCTCGGCATGTTCGGGATCGGAAGTTGCAGCGGGCCTTGATGCAGTTCTTCAAGCCGGAGAACTACCTGGAGGTCAGGAAAGCGCTCTTGATGGCCGGCCGCCGCGACCTGATCGGACACGGCTGCGACGCCTTGATTCCGGCCGAACCACCTCGGGAAGCCCTCGAGCGACGCCGCGCCGACGCGAACAAACGTTTCGATGGAAACTACGTTCACGCTCTGCCCGACGCCGAGAAGAGGAAGCGCTCTCGAAAGCGATCTCGCCACGAGTCCACGACCGGATATCGACCCGAGCGAAAGAGCACAGCCTAGCTACAGCCCTGCTTGAGGTTCGCCCCATCCCATCCGAAGCGGGATGGGGGAGGGGGGAGTTGTCGGCCCAGGACGTCACAGACGACTCTCCCGCCGAATCGTCGTGTCGTTTGACCAGTCACAGGGTCGCCAGCACCCTCCAACCGTCGGCGATGGGACTCTCGGCGCCCCGTCACAGCGCGCAGGGGGTCTGGGGCGGGTTCTCAGACTGCTGCAGGGAGGCGCCGGGTACAGCCCCACCTTGAATGCCACCTTGAATGTCATCCCTGTTCAGGGGTGTCCGGGAGGGCTTCTCGCCCGCTCTTCCTGAGGCGTCGGCTGTGTTCATCAGTGGTTGTAGGCATTCGTCCGTAACAGGCTTAGAATCAACAACTTAAAATCGGTCAAGTGTGGGTTCGAGTCCCGCCACCAGCACCAATTCCCCTCGACCACCCTTGGCCCCACGCCGTTGACAGCCCGATCCAACCACCTTTCTGAGACCTGACCCCGAGCCTCGTGGCGCGAGCGTTGGCCCCACGCCGTTGACAGCCCGATCCAACCACCTTTCTGAGACCTGACCCGAGCCGCCGAGCCTTGAGACCTGACCCCGAGCCTACCTTCGATCTAGAAGACCTGGATCGATCAATGGGTCCACCTGGCCGGCGTCGTTGACGCCGCCGGCAGGCTATCCCTCCTGGTCAACGCTTGGCCGGTCAGAGAGGCCGGGGGGATCTGCTCACCCACACCCCCGCCGGGCCGCTGACCGTTGGGGCGGACCCAGGACCTCAGGTAGGGCGAGTACGCAGGACCCCTCCACTGGCAGGGGCTTCTCCAGGATGTTCGTCTGCATCGGGGCACCGTGGGCCGGCGGACGAAAGGCAACCTCCTGAGCGAGTGGGCCCAACGCCCCGGCTGCGGCACGCGCCGGTAGTCCGGCGAGCGCCGACAGACAGCCGGAGACCGGGAGCTCAGCGTGCTGGCGGCGTCCGGGCCGGGTCGACCCTCACCGGCACCCGCACTGAAACCGACGACGGTCTCAGGCACACGACGTCGTTGCAAGCCTGGTACCACACGGTGCCTTCGAGGACGACGTGAGCGGGTGTTCCGGCCGTAAGTCTGAGCGGGAGCGCCTCGAGGGGGACGCGGATCACGAACGTCCCTTTGTAGATGGACAAGTCGCTCGACGCACCGCGGAGCCGATAGGGTTTGCCCGGCGGGTACTCGATCGGACCCACGCGCACACGCTCGTCGTCTTCAAGCTCCAGCCTGGCTGGCACCAGGAAGGGCTCGGCTGCCGGGTTCGCCTGGATGCGGAAGCCCTCCGCGATCGTGGCAACGAGCCGAGCCTCGCCGCGCCGGCCCGCGACGATTCTCACCTCCTCCGACTCGGCCACCTTGACGATGTCCTTCGGGATCGCCGGGGCCTGGCTGGCGACGGTCAGAAGGAGCAGGCCGATCAAGGCTCGGCGTCCAGCAGCTCGTCCAGGCGAGCCTGGAGCGCAATCAGCTTCGCGTCGAAGTTCGCGGAGTCGAGGAGCGAGTAGAAGCGGATCTTCCCCTCGCGGTCGATGATCAGGTTCGAGGCGATCGGCACCTGGTCCCGGGGCAAGTCGGGAACGGCGTCGGGCGGAGCCCAGGCCGAGGTCGCGGTGCCGTCCGGGTCGAGGAGAACGGGGAAGCTGAACTTCCACCGCTCCGCCCATCCCTTTGCGACCTCCGGAGTCTCCATCACGTCGATGATCAGCGCCTGGACTCCCCGGTCACGGTACGTCTTCTGCAACGTCTCGAGATGCGGAGCCTCCGCATTGCAGAACGGTCACCAGCTGGCACCGAAGTGCAGGACGATGAAGCTCCCCCGGAACTCCTCGATGGAGTGGGTCTCACCGGTCCGCACCTCTTCGAGCTGGAGCGAAGGAGCCGGCTCGCCAAGCATGACCGCCGCCGGATCCTGGGCCGTGGCGAAACTTCCCACCAGAGCGACGGCCAGAGCGCCCCCGATCACGCAGATTCCCTTCACTCCTCCACCTCCTTGAGGTAGACGGCTTCGCTGGTTTCCGCCTTGGCGACTGCACTGTCAGGAACTGATGCTCCTATTGTACCGATGTCTGTCACGTATGGGACGAACCCTGGGCGGCCGGCGCAAGTCGGGTGCGGGGTGGCTCTGCGCCCATGACGTAGGACGACAGCTCTGCGGCCGAGAACGACGGCTCACATGCCCTCGGCAACAGCTCGTGGCAGGAGCGCCCAGCTTCGAGGCTCCCCGGTGCGCCCTCGGGCGGCGCGGTATCATGCGGCGTGCACGCGCTCTCGCTGGTCGAGGCCCTTCGGCTCGCGGCCGGAGCTCAACTGCTGCTGCTGGCGCTACTCGTCTGGCGCGACCACGGGCGAACCCGGGCCGGTCGGCCAACGGTCCTCCTCGCCCTCACCGCCGTCTGCTACGTTCTCGCCCCGCTCCTGCTCGGGAGACAGGCGCCCCCGCTCGTCACCCTGGCCGTGCTCCTGGGCGCCCTGGCTGTCCCCATCACCTTCTGGATCGCGACCCGTGCCCACTTTGACGACGACTTCCGCCCCCGCCCGGTCCATGCCGTCCTCCTCGCCGGCCTCGTGGCGCTGCGCTACGGGTCGTGGTTGCTCGGAGACGGGGCGACCGCGAATCGGACCGTGTGGGCGGCGGGGTCGAGCATCATCGCTACCGCGGTGGCGGTCGCGGTCGTCGGCGACGCTCTGAGAAGGATCCACGCCGGGGGGCGAACCGATCTCGTGGCTCCGCGCCTGCGCCTGCGTCGATTCGTCCTGGTGGTCGCGGGAGGCTTCATCCTCGTGGTGCTGGTGGGAGAGCTGGCCCTGCGCGGCACATCATTATTGGAGCGGGTGGCCGGCCTGGCCGAGGCCGCGGGCGTCTTCGTCCTCGCCTTCGCCCTCTCGGCCCTCCTTCTGCGACTGGAGCCGCTCTTTGTGCGGGGCGCCACCGGGCGCGAGGCGCCGGGAGCGACTCCCGAGCTGAAGGCGCGGCTCGAGGAGTGGATCCAGCAGGAGCCCGCCTTCCGGAAGGCAGGCCTCACGATCGGTGAGCTGGCCCGGGACCTGGGCGAGCAGGAGTACCGCGTGCGCCAGCTCATCAACGCCGAGCTGGGCTTCCGGAACTTCAACGCCTTCCTCAACCACTTCCGCATCGAGGAGGCGCGCGCGCTGCTCGCCGACCCGGCCGAGCGGAGCCTGGGGATCGCCGAGATCGCGTTCCGGCTAGGGTACGCCTCCCTGGGCCCCTTCAACCGCGCGTTCAAGGAGCGGACCAGCCAGACCCCCACCGAGTTCAGGAAGTCCGCCCGGGGCTGAGATCGTCGCCGATTCCGTAATCGGCCAGCCGTTCCTCGAGATCCGGCATCTCCCCACCACGCTTGGACCGAGATTGGATGCGTGGGGCGGAGGTGAGCATGAGGATCCTGGCAAGGTATCTGCCGCTGGTCGGCCACGTGGTGCCGACGCTCGTGATCGGTTTCGGCGTCGTGATTCCCGGGAGCTGCATCGCGGGCTGGAACGCGCTGACGGTGGGATTCGGCCTGAGCGTGGCGGGCACGTGCCTCGCCCACGAGATGGGGCTGCGGGTCGCGTCCCGCTTCGCGAAGGGAGGTCACGGCCATGCGTCGTCCTGAGCTGATCGCCCGCCAGTCCGCCCGTCCGTGCGGTCTCCTCGGCCGGCTGATCGGCCACATCATGGCGCGGGAGACCGCCGCCGCGAACGACGCGGCCGTCGAGCTGCTGGAGCTGCGAGCCGGCGACCGTGTGCTCGAGGTCGGCTTCGGCCACGGGGCGACGATTGAGCGGATGGCCGCCGCGGTCCGCCCCGGCCATGTGGCCGGGGTGGACCTCTCTGGCGAGATGTGCCGGATGGCGGCCCGGCGGAACCGACGCCTCCGGGGCGAGGGCGTGGTGGACCTGCGCCAGGCCTCCGCCGACGCACTTCCCTACCCCGACGCGGCCTTCGACAAGGTCCTCTCGGTCCATACGCTGTACTTCTGGCCGGAGATCTCCCGGCCGCTGCGGGAGATCGCCCGGGTCCTGAGGAGCAGCGGGCGCCTCGTCCTCGCGCACCGCACCGATCCCGAGGCCCCCCGGGACTTCCCTCCGCCAATCTACAGGTTTCCCTCCGACGACGAGGTCGCCGCCGCCCTCGAGGCGTCCGGGCTGGCCCTTCTCCACCTCGTTCACCGGAGCCTCGGCCGCGCCCGGGTCTCGTTCCGCGTTGCCGGGCGCTAGGGCGCAGACCCCTCCTGGGCACAGATCCCTGCTCCGGGGCATCGTCGGGCCGTCCTCCGTCGGACGGTGAACCCCGGTGGTCGCGCGGGACGGAGGGCGAACCTCACAGAGTGAGGGCCACGGCCAGCACCGTATAGGCGGCGCCGCCGAGTGCGGCAAGGCGCCAACCTACGGCCCACGGCGCGTGACCATCGCGGAGGGCGAGGCCGCGGGCACGATACAAAGCCACCGCCGCCAGCAGCGCGGCCAACAGGACAAAGCCCACCTGACCGACCTTCATGAAGCTGATATCGGAGATCAACAGATACCGGGCCCACGCCGATCCGGGCTCGGCGCTCAGCGACAACGTCGCGAGAGCCGGTATGTTGCCGAGTTGGTAGGCCATCAGAGGTCCCCAGCCAAGCACCAGCGCTGCGAAGGCGGCCTGGGTGACAGGGCCCGGCGCAGGCTCGGCCCGGCCAAAGAGCAGCAGCGGCAACCCACGGCTGGCGGCGATTCCCAGGGCGACGGCGAGCGCGCCAAGGCCGCTCAAGGTGAGGGCCCCGGTGCTCCAGCCGGGCCCCTGGCTCGCGAGGACAACCAGTGCCAGCAGAGGAACCGCCAGCACGAAGGGCGCCAGCGACCAGGAGCCCCCGCGCAGGCGCCACAGGCCGAGCAGTGGTGGCCGCAGATACAGTCGGGTCGAGCCGTGCGGGCAGCTGTCGAGACAGTTGAGGCACATCTTGCACTGGTGTCCCTCGTGGGCGTAGAGCGGATGATGGTACACGCTGCAGCCGGGCGCGTCGGGGGTGCCCTTGTAGCACTCGTGGGTCGTGCAGGCCGAGGCGCACACGCTGGGGTTGGCGGCGAGTTGCAGCGGTGCCGGCGGGGCCAAGCCCGAGCCGAGCATCCCGAGAGGACACACGTGGCGACACCAGACCTCGCGCTTGTACACCACACAGAAGGCCACCGAGGCGCCGATGAGGCCCAGGAGAAGCAGGGCCGAGGCAAACGGGCGTGCGGTCATGTGGAACGCACGCTCCACCCAGACGACGACGAAGAACCCGGCAAGTGCGAGCCAAACCCCAAACCGCTTGACCCAGTCCGGAGGCGGGCGCTCGAGGCTCAGCACCCTCTGCGCCAGGCGACCCGCCGTCGACAGGGGGCAGAAGGTGCACCAGACGCGGCCGACCAGCAGGAACAGCGCGAACACCGCCGGTTCCCAGAGGCTCCAGATGACGTCGTTGGCCGAGCGGCCGACGGGTGTCGATCCGGCCACGAGGCAGGCCACGATGACCGCGGCGAAGCCCGCTAGAGTCGCCCCGCGCAACAACTCCCGGACTCGGGGAGCGGTGAGCTTTCGCACCCAGTCGAGCTGGCCGAGGTCGTACCCCGCAGGGGCGTCTCGGGGTCCGCTGAAGATGTGCTCGGCGCGTATCTCGTCTCCGTCGGTGCAGGCCGCCGCCACCTCGACCGTCTCCCGAAGCTCGGCGGCGTTCCGGAGTCTGTAGGAGCGGGAGACGAGGGCCCGCTCGGCATCCTTGCTGAGGTGATGGTCCACGGCGCCGGCATCGAGGAAGTGCCGGGCCAGCGGCAGAATATCCCGGCGACGCTCGCGGAGCGAGGGTAGCCTCACGTGTCGATCGCTCAGTCGAGAGTCCAGGCTCGCCGCCAACGCCGGACCTCCTGCCGGCGTCGCACCGCCCGTCTCCTCGCGCAGGGTCGCGACGATCCAGGTTCCTTCGGTGTCCTCGCGATCGAGCCAGCGGTCAAGCTGTTCTTGAACCGACGCGTCCAGGGCGTCGACGTGCCTCAGCACCAGGGTGCCGCCGCTGGCAAGACGCAGGGCTCCAAACCCCGATGACGTATCGACACCAGCGTCGTCCCAGGCCCCGAAGAGCAGGCGTCGCGCTTCTTCTCCCTGGAGCCGTCGGCAGTCGAGGGCGATGAAGGGGGCCGACGGTCGTCCCAGCGCCTCGTGCAGACGCCGAGCCACCAGCAGCTTTCCAGTTCCGGCCTCACCGGAAACGAGAATGGGTCCGGGCTCGGAGGCGAGCCGACCGAGGTCGCGCTGAAGTCGTCGCATCGGAGACGACTCGGCGATCAGCGGCTCGGGCCGGGTATCCGAGCGAATGAGCAGCTTCAGGGCTTCGGTCCGGCGGAAGAAGGCCCAGGCGTCCGCCGTGGTCCGGCCGAGGTCCTGGGCCAGGCGGGTGAGCAACTCGTTCCTCAGGGACTCGCATTCCGCCAGAGCGTTGGTGAAGCGCTCGGCCGGGTACTCGAGCACCGTCGCGGGACTGACGGTGACGACATCGGCTGAGACAGGAGTGCCGCGCAGCAGCGCCAGCTCCCCGAAGCTGGTGCCGGGCCCAAGCCGGTTCAGGACGAGCTGGCCTCCCCCGTCGCCCGGAAGCCGTATCTCGACGTCACCGGAGAGGATCACGTAGAAGGCCCGTCCCGGTGCTCCTCGGCCGACGATGATCTGGCCGGAGTCAAACCGCACCTCTCGCCCCTCTCGACGCAGGTAGGCGAGGGCCGCTTCGTCGACGAGGCTGGCGCGACTCGCGGTTTGTTGAGGCGCCGCCATGAAGGCACCCAGTCGGAGTTCTGAACGGTAGGGCAGACCTGACGGCAGCCCATCGCTGGAGCTCCGACTCCCAGCCGACGACGACCGCCGGTCTCTCGGGCAGTGCGTCGTTGCGAATGGCGATGGCACCTTCCGAGAGCGGGCGCTAGGTTACCAAAGGAAGCTCCGATTCACTATTCACACGTGGACCCCGCCCGCCCGGCGGGGTTCACGAAGAGCGCCAGCTTGCCGACCCGGATCTCAGACCGACAGCGATCCACCGACCCCCTTGACAGGGTGGAGACGGAGCCCAGAGACTGGCGTCGGCCCGAGGTGGCTCCTGGGGCCCGGACCGTCACTTCGTCTTCGCTTCGGGAATCGAGGAGGTCGGCATGACTGCGAACTCGGGTGACTCCCTGTCGCGCCGGGAGTTCAGCAAGACGGTGGCCGCGGCGGGCGTGAGCCTCGCCATTCCGGCGCCCGGCGTCTTCGCCTCCGGCTCGGACACGATCCGGGTGGCCGTCGTCGGCTGCGGCGAGCGAGGCACCGTCGACGCCGTCAACTGTCTGAAGTCGGCGCCCGGTGTGGAGCTCGTCGCGATCGCCGACCTCTTCCCGGACAAGGTCGAAGCGGCCCTGGCGAAGCTGCGCCAGGAGGTCCCGGGCCAGGTCAAGGTCCCGCCCGAGCGCGTCTTCCTCGGGTTCGACGCCTACGAGAAGGTCCTCGCGCTCGACGACGTGAACCTGGTCATGCTCCTGACGCCGCCCGGGCTTCCGCCCCGAGATGGTCGCGGCCGGCGTCGAGGCGGGAAAGCACCTGTTCGTCGAGAAGCCGGGGGCCGTCGACCCGGTGGGCGTGCGCGCGCTGATCGAGACGTCCGAGCAGGCGGCCCAGAAGGGCCTGTCTCTCGTCGTGGGCACCCAGCAGCGGTACGCGCCCCAGTACCTCGAGCTCATCCAGAGGATCCGGGACGGCCAGATCGGAGAGCTGACCCATCTGGAGGCGCTCTGGATCGGCGACATGGAGCTCTGGCACTACCACGACCGCCAGCCGTCGTGGAGCGACATGGAGTGGCAGGTCCGGTGCTGGCCGCTGTTCACCTGGCTGTCCGGGGACCACTACGTCGAGCAGCTCGTCCACAACCTCGACGTGGTGAACTGGGTCGCGGACGCGACGCCCGGTCGTCTGCCAGGGGCTCGGCGGCCGGCAGGTCCGGACGGGGCCGCAGTTCGGCAACATCTTCGACCACTTCGCGGTGCGCTACGAGTACGCGAACGGGCTGACGATGTTCGCCATGGCGACGCAGCAGCGCGGGATCAGCACCCGCGTCGGCAACGTGATCCACGGCACGAAGGGGACCGCCAACGTGGACCGCGGCGACGGCCACCATCACGGGAGAGAAGCCGTGGGAGTTCGACGGCGACGGCTCGAGCGGCGACCTGGAGATGTACGCGGCGCTCATCACGAGGCATCCGCGAGGGCCAGCCGATCAACGAGGGCGTGAGGCTGGCCGAGGCCACGATGACCGGCGTGATGGGGCGCATGAGCGCCTACACCGGCCGCGCCCTGAAGTGGGACTGGGCGATGAAGGCCTCGAAGCTCGACCTCCGCCCGCCGACGTACGAGATGGGCCCGCTGCCGGTCGCGCCGGTGGCCATGCCGGGGCGGACCCCGCTCGTCTGACCCTGAGTTGACCGAGGCAGGGCTCACTCGAGGGATGAGAAGTCGGTCGGCCTGAGGAACACGGACTCCACCTTGACCGTCAGACGGCCGTCGACCTCGGACGCCTTCTTGGCCGCGACCCAGGCGGGGTCGTTCCGGAACCCGTCCCAGCTCCGTGCCGCCGCTTCACGGCTGTCGTGGGCGAGCAGATAGACGAGAGTGTCCTCGGAACGTGGAGGGTCTGCCGGCACCCAGTAGCCGACGTTCGCCATGCCGTGCTTTTCGAACAGGGCCACGGTGTGATCGCGGAACCGCGCCTGCAGCGCTTCCAGCTTGCCTGGCGCCGCCGTGTAGGTCCGCAGCTCGAACACCCGCTGAGGTTCCTCGGCGCGGGCGGCGGAAGTCACGACCGTCGTGCCCAGCCCGATCGTCGCCAGCGCGGCGAGTCCGAGCGTCCATCGCTCAATCTGCATGCGGCTCTCCTTCCGTAGTCGAGTGACACCAGCGCGGGGTCCGAGGTGCGGCTCGCGCCCGGTGGAGCCTAGGCAGGAATCCGCCCGCCGTCAATGCTCCGGCGCCAGCGAGGGCCGCAGACGGAACTCTCGCGGGCTGGCTCTCGTATATACCTTGTGACGCAAGGTATAGTGCTAAGCTAGGACTGGGACGGAGAGAGCTCCAGTGGAAATCCAAGAGCGATTCGACAGGTGGACAGAGCAGCTTCGCCGCGGAGGCCTGGAGCTGGCCATCCTGCTCGCGGTGTCGTCGAGCCCTCGGTACGGCCTGGAGATCATCCGCTACTTGCAGGACTCCACGGACCTCGTGGTTGCGGAGGGGACGATCTACCCCATCCTGGCCCGCTTGACACGCAATGGGGTCGTCGAAGCCGAGTGGGTCTCCGACGAGGCGCCACATCCTCGCAAGTACTACAGGCTGAGCAGCCTGGGTCGAAAGACCCTGAGCGAGATGCTCGACCACTGGACCTCGTTCAGCCGCAGAATCAACCACCTCATCGGGGCCGCAGGGAGGGAGCAGGCATGAAACTGGGAGAAGACGGCGAGACGCGCGTCCGAGGCTATCTCTTCATCCTGGGGCGATCTCTCCGGTCGTTCCTGCCCCGCGCCGTCGTCGTCGACGCGCTACGCGAGCTGGAGTCGCACATCCGGGAGCGGATCGACCAGGCCGAGCCTCAGCCCAACGAGCACACGGCGCTCGAGCGGGTGCTGGCGGAGCTCGGGCCGCCGCTCCGGGTCGCCCAGGCCTATTCCGCCGAGATGACGATCGAGGAGGCGGTCACGACGGGGAAGATCACCCCGACGGCGCGCGCGCTCTGGCATCTCGCGACGACCACGGTCCTCGGCTTCTTTCCGGCGCTGGGGCTCCTGGTTGGATACATGGTCGGCGTCGCGTTTCTCGCAATGGCCGCGCTCAAGCCCATCTTCCCGAACAACGTGGGCCTCAAGGTTCTCGATGGGGTTCCTCGTGGCTTCGGAGTGCTCGCGCCGCTTCCCGCCGGCGCCGAGGTGTGGGGCGGGTACTGGATGATCCCCGTCCTCGCGGCGCTCGGGCTCGCGGCTCTCGTCGTGACACATCGGGGCGCCACGAAGTTCCTGGGATGGTGGAGGACCCGCACGAGCGCGCCGACCGACATCGAGCGATTGTCCCGAGGACACGACCCGCATTCGTGAGCCACGACGCCCGCCCCAAAATAGACGCGGTTCCTGTGGCATCATCCGGGGCAGGCACATGATCGATCGTATTCCCACCGCTTCGGTTGCCGTCCCGGCCATCCGGCTTCACGCCTGGTACCGCTCGCCGGGGTCCCTGCTGCGCGAGCTCTCTCGTGCCCTCAACCAGGGTCAGACCCTGCTCCGCGCCGACAGCGGCCTCCCGGTCGGGACGCATCTCGTGCTCGTGATGTCCACGGACTGCCTCACGACGCCGATCGAGGTGCAGGGCACGGTCACCTCCTGGGAGAAACGCGGGGGGCGTCACGAGATGACGCTGCGGTACGACTTCGACCCCAGGGCGCAGCGGGGCCGTCTCGACGAGGCTCTCGCCGGGCTCCGCGCGCAGACGCGTCGCCCTCGGCGCTCGACACGCGTCCCGCTCACGCTTTCGACGGACGCCGCGGCGCTGGCCCGCACGCTGGAGGTGACGGTGGTCGACGTGAGTCGTGCCGGGGCCCGACTCCGGGTCGCCGGGGAGCGACTGCCGGCCATCGTCGAGGGAAGCCGCTTCGTGATGCGGCATCAGGGCTACGGGGCGGGGATGCGCCGCCCGTTGCGGCTGGTGTTCGAAGTCCGCTGGACCGGACCCCGGCGGACCTCGGGCGGGCGCTCGACGCGGGTGGTGGGGGGGCGCTTCGTCGACCCGAGCGACTCGGTCCGAGAGCGGCTGCGGGCGCTGTTGCGCTTTGAAGAGGCCCGGCCGCAGGTGAGCCTTGTGGCGCTCGAGGCGCCGCCCCGTGCGGCTCACTCACCGCGACGCAGCCGCAGAGGCGGGTCGGGCCGACGCACCCTGAAGCGCTGAGTCGGAGCCTTCTGCTGCTCGAAATTCGCCCAAACGGGGCAAACGCTCTATTGACCCCTGGACCGGTGGCGGCGTTAGCCTTGTGGTCGTCGGGCTGCCCCGGAGGCCGCGGCGTGCGTGCGGACGCGGGCCGATCCGTCGGATGACTGCAACTGGAGAACAGCGATCCATGGCAGGGCGAACAGCGTTCGAGAGGGCGGCCGGTCTCAGGGTGCTCGTGTTTCCGGGTGCGCTGATCGTGTCCGCCGTGCTGACGGCGGGTGTGGCCGGGGCGCAGGAGGCCGAGGAGTGCCTCATGTGCCACGGCGATCGGGACCTGACCACGGAACGCAACGGTCGGGCCGTCTCGCTCTACGTCTCCGAGAGGCGTTTCGGCGGCTCCGTGCACGCGGACCTGACGTGCGTCGGCTGCCACATGGACGTGGCCGGGATGGAGGGGTTCCACGAGACCCCACTCGAGAAGGTGGACTGCGGGGCCTGCCACGTCGGAGATCCAGGAGCAGCACGCCGGGTCCCTCCACGGGCGGGCTCTCGCGCGGGGCGACCCCCTCGCCCCGTGCTGCACCAACTGCCACGGTGTCCACGACATCAAGCCGGTGAGAGACCACGACTCGCCGGTCTCGCCGCTCCAGGTTCCCTTTACCTGCGGCCGCTGCCACCAGGAAGGAAGCCCCGTCACCGAGCAGCGCGAGATCCACCAGGACCACATCCTCGAGAACTTCTCCGAGAGCATCCACGGCGAGGGCCTGCTGCGGAAGGGCCTGATCGTGGCTCCGAACTGCGCCTCCTGCCACACCGCCCACAACATCCTGCCCCACACCGAGGCCGCAGCTCGTCGATCGCCCGGAGCAACATCGCGCGGACCTGCACCCAGTGCCACGCCGAGATCGAGTCCGTCCATCGGAAGGTCATCCGGGGCGAGCTGTGGGAGAAGGAGGAGCACGTCCTGCCCGCCTGTGCAGACTGCCACCCCCCGCACAAGATCCGGCGGGTCTTCTACGACCAGGGCATGGCCGACAAGGATTGCATCGAGTGTCACGGCAAGACCGACCTCGTCGCGGAGGACGGCCGGTCTCTCTACGTCGCGGTGGAGGTGGTGCGGCAGTCCCGCCACGCGCAGGTGTCGTGCTCGCAGTGCCACTCCGGGGTCAACGTCTCGCGGAAGCGGCCGTGCGAGACCATCACCCAGAAGGTGGATTGTGACGCCTGCCACGCCGAGGTCGGTCAGCAGTACGAGGGCAGCATTCATGGTCAGCTTCTCGCGCGGAACGATCACAACGCCCCCACCTGCAAGGAGTGCCACGGTCGGCACGAGGTCCTTGGTCGGCTGAACCCCACGTCGCCCATCTTCGCGACGAAGATCCCGACCCTATGCGCCCGCTGCCATCGAGAGGGCGAGCAGGCGGCGGTGCGCTACCAGGGAACCGAGCACGACATCGTCGAGTCCTACACCGAGAGCATCCACGGCAAGGGTCTGCTCAAGAGCGGGCTCACGGTGACCGCGACCTGCACGAACTGCCACACGCCCCACGGCGCCCTGCCCCATGACGACCCGGCCTCGAGCGTCAACCGCGCGAACGTGCCCCAGACCTGCGGGAACTGCCACCACGGGATCCAGGAGGTGTTCGAGCAGAGCATCCACCACACGATGGAGGGACAGACGGAAGAAGACCTCCCGGTCTGCAACGACTGCCACAGCGCCCACACCATCCAGCGGGCCGACGTGGACGGCTTCAAGCTCGACATCATGCAGAAGTGCGGTCGCTGCCACGACGAGATCGCCTCGACCTACTTCGACACCTATCACGGCAAGGTGTCCCAGCTCGGCTACACGAAGACGGCCAAGTGCTACGACTGCCACGGCGCGCACGACATCCAGCGGGTGTCGGATCCCCGCTCGCACCTCTCGCGCGACAACGTCGTCGAGACCTGCCAGAAGTGCCACCCCGGGGCGACGCGGCGCTTCGCCGGATACCTGAGCCACGCCACGCACCACGACCCGGACAAGTACCCGTGGCTGTTCTGGACCTTCTGGGGCATGACCGGGCTCCTGGTGGGGACCTTCGTCGTGAGCGGGGCCCACACGCTCCTGTGGCTGCCCCGGGCGCTGCAGATGCGGCGCGAGCTGCAGGAGGCCGAGGAGGCCGAGCGGCGGGCGCTCGAAGCGGCGGCGGCGCACCTGGACGAGGACGAAGATTGATCCCGAGGAGCGAGCCTCCGGGGGACGGACGCGGAGCCCGGGGGCGAGGAGTAGCGCCATGAAAGCCAGCACGGTCCGGGCCCTTCAGTTCCGGCGCTTCACCCGCCTGAACCGCACCCTGCACATCCTGATGATCGTCAGCTTCATGAGCCTCGCGCTCACCGGGATGACGCTGAAGTTCTCGTACACGACGTGGGCGGCGGTCGTCTCGACGCGCCCTCGGGGGATTCGAGGGCGCGGGGTTCATCCACCGCGGCGGCCGCGGTCGTGATGTTCGGCATCTTCGTGACCCACCTGTGGGATCTGAACCGCAAGCGGAAGCAGGACCACGGGGGGTCGCTGTGGAAGATGCTCACCGGCCCGAACACGATGCTGTTCACGAAGCGCGATCTCGCGCGAGCTCGGGGGCACTCTGAAGTGGTTCGTGGGGGCGGGGCCACGGCCGCGCTACGGCCGGTGGACCTACTGGGAGAAGTTCGACTACTTCGCCGTCTTCTGGGGGATCTTCGTCATCGGGGCCACCGGCCTCATGCTGTGGTTCCCGGTCTTCTTCACCCGGCTCGTACCCGGCTGGCTCATCAACGTGGCCACCATCATCCACAGCGACGAGGCGCTCCTCGCCACCGGCTTCATCTTCACCATCCACTTCTTCAACACCCACCTGCGGCCCGAGAAGTTCCCGATGGACCTCGTGGTCTTCACGGGCAGGATGCCGCTGGTCGAGTTCAAGCGCGACAAGCCCGCGGAGTACGAGGAGCTCGTGGCCAGCGGCACGCTGGAGGAGAACCTCGTCTGGCCCTACCAGCGGGTCGTGATCCGGACCTTCCGGGTCTTCGCCTGGACCGCGCTCGCGGTGGGCACCCTGATGGTCCTCTGGATCATCTACGCGATGGTCTTCGCCTACCGGTAGCCGCTCTCTGGGCCCGCGGCATCGCGGGGGCGGAGCAAGGGTGAAGGCGCTCCCGGTGCCCGACACGAACAAGTAGAGGGCCGTCCCCGGGCATCGCGGCCCGAGGCGGCCCTCGAGAGACGCTTTGATCCCGCGTCGCGCTTGCCTGCGGGATCCGCCTCCGGCCGCTCTACTTGAGGCTGAGCAGGTAGAGGGTGAGGGCGTCGAGATCCTCGTCCGACATCTTCTTCTCGGAGTAGGCCGGCATCATGCCCTTCTTGCCGGTCTTCGTGAACATCTCCTTGGGGGTGCGGAGCCAGGCCTTCGTGTCTTCGGCGTTGCCGTCGGCCCCGTAGCTGTCGAGCGGGTTCTTCTTCTCGTTGTGGCACGCCTTGCAGGCGGGCTTGGCGGCGTCGAAGACGGCCTTGCCCTTTTCGAGCGTGGCCGCTTCCTCTTCGACCGTGGCCGCCTCCTCGGCGATGGCGACGCCCGCGCAGCACAATGCGGCCACCGCGATGGACAGGGCGAGCAGACGACGAATCATGGGACCTCCTCTGGTCAGTTCCTGGGCATCGTCAATAGGCGACACCCGTATTCTGATTCGACCCGGGGCTCTGGCGCAAGGGTCGGTGCAATTCGCGAGAAGAGGCGCTCGCCCGCACAGAACCCCCTGGTGCCCGGCCCCGTGGTCTCGGAATTCATTGATACAAAGGCACTTACGGATCTCGTCGGGACGTCTGCCCTCCGGCCTGCGCCATCCCTCCAGTCGTTGCAGGGAGCCAATCTCGTCGGTGTCTGCCAAACCGCCGCAAAGCAAACAAATTGGACAGGAATGGGCCTGAGAGACTACCCTCTTGAAACATCTGATCCATTTATCCGGGCCAAAACGACCAAGTACCCTGTGGATGTGAAAAATGTTATCGAAGCGCCCGAAAGCGAGATGACCGGGACGCAGTTCCTGACCCGATCGGAGGTCTCGAGACTGCTCGGGGTGTCGCCGAACACGGTGACGCGCTGGGCGCGGGAGGGCCGGCTGGCCTGCCTGGTGACGTTGGGTGGGCACCACCGGTTCGACCGCGAGGTTGTCGAGCAGCTCCGAAAGCAGCAGTATCGGGAGAAGCAGGACAGGAACGGGGATCGGATCGACTGATCACGACGTGGTCGCCGGCCATCGGGGATCGACGTCGAGGCTCTCACGGACGAGCCGCGACGCCACGTGCGTCCGGTGATCGCGGGGGGCAGCACCTAGTACACGTCGTTTTGACGGAGGCGTACGAGTAGTTGAAGTCCTACCTCTGTTGGTTGGTTTTGCCGAATGGTGGTGCCGGGGCCCCGGGGGTCAGAGTGGGCCTCACGGCGCCAATTGGGGCGCCTGCGGCTTGGCGCGGAGAAGCACATAGGAGGTTCTGCATGCGAAGTCCCTTGACAGGGACACTCGTCTGTCTGCTGTTTCTCCTGACCATGGGGGTCGGCACCGCCATGGCGCAGGAGGCCGCAGACTGTCGAGGGTGCCACGAAGACAATCTCACCCTGATGGACCGGACCTACCACGCGGGGTTGGAGGAGGGCTGCTTCTCCTGCCACAAGGGGGCGGAAGATCACCTGAAGGGGCGAATGGAGGGCGAGGAGCCCCCGGGCCCCAGCCTGGAGAACCTGAGCGCACAGGACTCCAACGCCGTGTGTCTCTCCTGTCACGAGGCCAGCCACCACCCGACGTGGGAGGGCAGCGCCCACGCCCGCCGGGGCGTCAGGTGCACGGACTGCCACTCGGTGCACAGCTTCGAGTCGAAGCAGGGCCAGCTGAAGACCGCGAGCTCTTCGGACACCTGCTACCAGTGCCACAAGTCCATTCGCGCCCAGAGCATGCGCACGTCGCACCACCCGGTGCGCGAGGGCCTGATGACCTGCGGCGACTGCCACAACCCGCACGACGGCAGCCGGCCGAAGATGATCAAGGCGGACTGGACGAACGAGCTCTGCCTGCAGTGCCACACCGAGAAGCGCGGGCCCTTCCTCTGGGAGCACGGCCCGGTGCGGGAGAACTGCCTGAACTGCCACAACCCGCACGGCTCGAACCACGAGAAGCTGCTGGTGGCCAAGCAGCCGTACCTCTGCCAGCGCTGCCACCTCAACACGCGTCACCCCGGCTCGCTCTACGACGGCCGCAACGCCGGCACCACGGTCGGCAGCGCGACCAACCGGGCGATCGAGCACGCGTGCAAGAACTGTCACCAGAACGTCCACGGCGGCAATGCGCCGTCGGGCCCCTATCTCGGACGCTAGGAGGAAGCCATGAAGCGCATCGTCATCTCACTGGCGTTCGTTGCCCTGGCCCTCCCCGCCGTCGCCCAGGAGGCGCCGGACTTCACGACGGCCGAGATCACGCTCGGCCTCTTTCAGCGTGACACCCCGGGCTCTTCGAAGTTCCTCGAGTACCGGGACATCCCCCAGGGCGCGGTCCTGCCCTTCTTCCAGTTCAAGGGTCGTAAGGGTGAGTACAACTACGACTTCTACGGCTACGGCGTGACCCAGACGGACCAGCGGTACAACGGGGTATTCCAGACCGAGACCTGGAAGTTCGAAGGGAACTACGTCGGCGTTCCCCACAACTTCGGCAACAGCGGCAAGAGCCCCCTCAACCCGACCAACTCCACGGACCAGACCGAGTGGCGGATGAGCGATACGCTGCAGGGGGCGATCCAGACTGAGGTCGAGGGGCTCGCCAGCCGGAACTACGACACCGTCCTCCCCATCGTGCAGCCGACGCTGGACGCCCAGCCGTCGAACATCGACCTCGCGCCTGCAGCGCAACCGAACGAACCTGGCGTTCTCGTTCTTTCCGGCCGGCAGCAGCTTCGACATCGGCGTCACGTACTTCCATGAGCGCCGCTCCGGCACCCGAACCAACAACGGAACCGCGTTCGGATTCAACAACGTGATCGAGACCCCGGAGCCGCTGAAGTACATCACCCAGGACTTCGGGGTGAACGCGTCGTTCCGGGGGGACTGGGGGACCGCCTTCGCCGGCTTCAACGTGAACAAGTTCGACAACCGCTTCACGACCTTCGGCTGGGACAACCCGTTCCGGGCCACCGACTCCACGAGCGGTAACGCCTACCTCGGCCCGTACAGCACGACCGCAGGGCCGGCGACCGGACTCGCCGCGCTGCCCCCGAGCAACGAGGCGTGGACGGTCAAGGGCGGGACGACGCTCAAGTTCGGGCGCTCGACCCGGTTGACCGCCGACGCCCAGGTGGGTCAGTGGACGCAGAACGAGCAACAGTTCATCGGTTGGACCACGAACACCGCGATCTTCCTGCCCGACGGCCAACAGGCGGTCAGCGCGCCGCTGCCCGCCAACAACCTCGACGGCAAGATGGACGTGCTCGCCCTGAACGGCTACTTCACGAGCAAGCTGACGGACGGGCTTCGGCTGAACGCGCGCTATCGGCTCTACGAGAACGAGAACAAGACCCCTCGCATCCGCTTCGAGGAGGGCTACGTCCGCTTCGACGCGGTCTGGGAGGACATCCCGCGCATCACCGTGCCGTTCGGCTTCAAGAGCAACATGTTCGACACCTACCTGACCTACGACGTCGGAAGCATGCTGGGGCTGGAGGTCGGCTACAAGTACAACAAGATCGACAGGGAGTTCCGCGAGACCGAGCACACCACCGAGAACATGTTCCGTGCCGCCGCCGACGTCCATCTCGGCAGTGGCGTCCTCCGGGGCATCTACGAGTTCGGCGACCGGGACTATGACGACTACCGTCCCGTCGAGGGCGAGGAGCACTCCTTCCTGGATCCCGGACCGCCCGCCAACCAGACCGTCCTGCGCCGGTACGATCAGAACAAGCGCGACCGCAACCGGTTCGGGGCCCAGTTCCAGGTCTCGCCGGGGAGCGGCGTCGTGACCCTGGCCGCGTCCTATTTCTACAACAAGGACGAGTACGACAACGGGCTGGTGTCCTGCCACGCCGACTACCACGGCGGGGAAGTGGGCGACTCGGCCGAGTTCTGCTCGGGTGGCAACTCCGAGACCCTCGGTCTCGAGGAGGCCAAGTACACCACGTTCAACATCGACGTCGACTTCACGCCGAGCGACCGCACGACGGTCTACGGCTTCTACAGCCGCGAGGACATCATGGACGTCCAGGACGGGCGGCAGAGCGGGGGCAGCCTGACGTTCAACCCCGCCGAGAACTGGATGTCCACGGTGGACGACAAGGTCGACACGATCGGCGCCGGCCTCCGCGTCTCGCTGGTTCCCGACAAGTGGCTGCTGAGCCTCTTCTACCGCTACCAGAAGGTCGACGGCAACAACACCTTCACCGCGGGAGCGGGTCGGGGCACGCCGGAGGACATCTCCGACTACGACGACACCAAGCTGACCTTCTTCGCCGCCAACCTGAAATGGAGCTTCGCCGAGGCGTGGGCGATGGGGCTCGGCGGCTTCTGGGAGAAGTACGAGATCGCCGACTCCCAGACCGGCAACGTCCTGAACTACATGCCCGGATCGTTCTTCATCAACGCCAATAGCGGCGACTACGACTCCTGGACCGGCTGGCTCAACCTGACCTACACGCTCCAGTAACCGCCGTCGCTCCGGCCGAGAAGGCGTCGGGCCTCCGGGCCCGGCGCCTCTCTTTTTTGCTTGTACGTGGACTCGGGATCGGGTAGCGGGCGCGGTCGCGCCGTGTCTCCAAATCTCCTTGACGACGAGACCGGAGGGAGTCAAGCTCGCCACGGTAGGAGAGGGCGAGAGTGGCCCGAGCGAAGCGCAAGGTCAACGGAACCGGCGGCAGAGGGCGCGCGGCTGGCGCGTTCGTCCCGCACCCTCCAGTGGAGGAGTCGCCGCGGCATCTGTCCGCCACCGCGGTGGCGGCCGAGGCGCTGCGGAGCGGGATCCTCCCGTCGACCTGGCGTCGCCCTGAGGCCATACCCCACGAGGCCGAGTTGATCCGCGCGGGGGATCCCGACGACGACGCGCTCGCCAACGAGTACGTGGGGGAGAACACCCCCGGGGGCAGCACGTCCACGCCCGACCAGAACGACGTGGACGAGATCGGGCGAGTCTACGGGCTGCAGGACGAGGACAACGGAGAGCTCCGCACCAGTGGCGAGGTGCTCGCGCGCCGCGACCGCCACCGCTCGGAGCTGCGGCCCCCGCGCCGACCGCGTCTCTGAATCGCACCGGAATCGCCGCCCGGCCCACCGATTCCGGTGCCGCGGGGAGGCGCGGCTGAGCCTGCGAGGCGCGCGCGTGTAGGCGGCGACGCGTCAGCGTCGCTTCCCTATTGAGGCGCTACACCTCGGGGGCAGTCATTCCGTGCGCGGCCCACTCCTCGCGGGCAGGCCCGTAGACGCCGGGAACGGCGAGCCCGGCCTGACGCATGAGGACCGTCATCTGTCCGCGATGGTGCGCCTGGTGGACGACGAGGGCCATGAGCGTCTGCCCCCGCGACCACTTCATGCCGTACATGTCGTCCTCGACCTCGAGGGTGGCGTCGGTCCACTTCGACGCGATCTCGTCGGCGACCGCCTTCGAGGCCGTCTCGTAGGCCTCGGTGATGGCCGCGGCCGACTTCGGCACCGGCGCGTCCTGGGCGGGCTCGGCCACCGCCAGGCCCGTGCGCGGCATCATCTCGCTCACCGACTGCGCGAGGTGCCACGCCATGCGCCCGAGCGTGCGGTCGTCCTTCGTCACCGCCTGCGCGAGCGAGGCATCGGTGAGGGCTCGCAGGATCTTGAGCGTCCCCTCGCGCTCCTGCTCCCACGCCTTCTGGAAATCGGCGACTCGGCGGAACATGGGAACCTCCCTGGCTCTGATCGAGCCAGGGAGGTTAGCACAACGGCCGGGCTCACCACACCGGCGGGGGAGCGAAGCCCGACTCGCCGCGGTCGCGCTCCCCCAGGCGGTCGTACGGAACGTGGGGGGAGGGCAGCACGCCGAGGGCGACGAGGGCCCGTCGGTACTCATAGCGCAGGGTGGTCTGCTGGGCCGGTGAGCCCTCCGGTCGGAAGTCGACCAGGACCACGGGGTCGTGAGCCCGCGGGCCCCAGCCCGTCCCGGGGTAGGAGCGAGCCCGGGCGCTGCTTTTCCCCTGGGTGCGCGGCTCACCCTTGGCGTCCGCCATTGGCTCGGGAGCGGAGGGGGCGGATTCGGCGCGGCCCGACCTCTCCCCGGCCTCGGCCGGGCGCTCGTCCGAGTCCCTCGTGACGTCGTCCCGAAGGTGCCGGCGCCGCTTCTCGCGGTAGACGCTCACCTCGATCCAGCCCATGCGGGAGTTGGCCTTGTTGGAGCGAGCGGCGTAGGAGGCCTTCTCGTCGACGAAGGTGAAGCGGCGCACGTCCTCAAGAGACGTCCGCCAGCCCTGAACCGTCGCGTGCCGCCAGGGGTCGAGCACGTACATGCGACCGCGGCCGTGATCGCGCTGTCCGCTGATCGCGTTGAGGCCGTCCACGGTGAGGACCACGCCGAGGCGCTCGGCGGTGCGGTTGGTGAGGCGGACGAGGTAGGGGCAACCCTTCCGGGCCTCGACGTAGTACCGCCCCGACCCGTCCGTGGCCGGGTAGAGAGTCGCGGTCTGGCCCGCCACCTCGACCGAGACCGCGACGAGGGAGCCGGGGGCCTCGAACGCGCCTCCCGGATGCGCCGACGCACCTGCCGCGAGCGCGACTCCCGCCAGAAAAAGCCAGGCGACTCGATTCGTCCTCATCCTCCACCTCACTCTCGCGGGGCCAGCCCTCAGCGACCCCTCCTCGCCGGTGTTACAGGGCGGCAGGCCCGGCTATTCCGCAGCCGGGGCCTGGTGTCGGAGTCGCGGGTGCCAGAGCTGCCAAAGGACATGAGGAGCCATTCCGAGTTCGACACCGGGCGTGTACCGGCTGCCTTGAGCAACGACCACGAGATCAAGGTCGTCGCGGCCCCAGGCGCTCACGGGGCCCGCGGAGCGGGGCGTGGAGCCCCCCAGCATTGATGAAATGTCCTCTGCGCGTTGGGGGGCGATTCGAGCGAGGGAGGGCACTGCTTCCTCTTGAAGAGGCCGATGCTCTCCCGAGCGTCCCCGCGGAGCGGGCCCCTTGAGCGCCCCGGGCGCGTGGTGGTGCGGTTCGTGGTCCTGGCGGATGGGAACCAGCCGGCACGGGATCCGCGTGCCTCTGCTGAGGCAGCACTTGCCGGTCTCGCGGACGGCGGATAGGCTCGGAGATCGGATGGTGTACTCCGGGAAGGTCTGCACGCGGTGGCTCGCGCTGGCCACGATCTTCGCTCTTGCCGAGCCAGCGAGGGCCTTCGAGGCCGTCGTCCATCTCCCGGACGGCCAACCCGCGGCCGATGCCCGGGTGCTCCTCCTCGGACAGACCGGGGGGGCCCGCACCGGGCCGGACGGCCGCTTCTCGTGGGTCCCTGAGCCGCGACCACCGTTTCAGGTGCTCGTCGTCCTCCCGGGCGAGGTCCACACCGCGCCCCTCCTCGTCGAGGCGCTGCCCGCCGACGGCTCGCCGCTCATCCTCACCGTTCAGCTGGCGGCCACGGACACGGTGACGGTCGAGGCAGGGGCGAGCCCGCACACCGAGGCCCCACCCGCCAACGCGGCCACGCTCCTGCTCCGGGAGGACGTCGCGCAGCGCCGGCCCCCGACCTTGACGGACACGATCGCCAGCGTCCCGGGGGCGGGGCGCGTTGGGGAAGGTCTGGCCGCGGCGCCGTCGCTCCGTGGCCTGGCCCGTGGTCGCACGCTGGTGCTCATCGACGGGGCGCGCGTGACGTCCGAACGCCGGACCGGTCCCAGCGCCACGTTCCTGGACCCCGCGACGCTGGAGGCGGTGGAGATCGCGCGAGGCCCCGGGTCCGTGGCCTGGGGCGCGGACGCCTTCGGCGGCGTGATTCACGCTCGGACTCGCAAGGCACCGCACGGAGGTAGCTGGGCGGGCCGCGTCGACGCCTCGCTGGGGGCGGGAGCGCCCCAGCGGGTGGTGCTGGCCGAGGTGGCTCGAGGTCTCGGGGACGGCGGGTTTCTCGTCCAGGGGCGTCACCGCGACGGGGACGACTACCGCAGCCCGGTCGGGACCGTCCCGGGATCGTCCTTCCGTGATTCCGGGTTCCGGGTGCAGGCCCACCAGGAGGCGGGGCCGGGTCGCCTCGCCGCCGGCTGGCAGAGCGACTTCGGCCGGGACATCGGCAAGCCGTCGTCCGAGTGGGCCTTCGGCCAAACCGTCTACCCCATCGAGGACTCCCATCGCCTCACCCTGGGCTACGACGGCGACCCACTCGGCGCGCTCAACCGCTGGTGGATCGACGGGTTCCTCGGCTCCTCCCGCCTGGTCACCGACCGCGTCACGGAGGCCGGCGTCGCCTCGGAGCGCCGGACGTCGGACGTGCGTGCCCGGGACTACGGGCTCCGGGCCTCGGGCGCGGGCGCGGCGGGGAAGACCGCGATTCGCGGCGGGATCGATCTGAACGGACGGGTCGGCCTCGAGGCCCTCGAGACCCAGGAGGTTCACGGACCCGGCGACGGGCCGACGGTGCGCGAAGAAGGAGTCACGATCGAGGACGCGTCGCGCCACGACGTCGGGGCCTGGGTCACGCTCGAGGGACGTCCTCTCCGGGCGCCTCCTCCTGTCCGCCGGGCTGCGATTCGACCACGTCACCACGCGGAACGTCGGAGGGTACTTCGGGGACCGCGGCACGCGCCACGACTCCCTCTCCGGGGCGCTGGCCCTCGTCGGGGGACCGGTCGGCGGCATGACCATCACCGGGCAGGTGAGCCGCGGTTTCCGCGACCCGACGCTCTCCGAGCGGTACTTCCGGGGTGTGACCGGCCGCGGCGTCGCCACCGGGAACCCGGACCTCGACCCGGAGAGGAGCCTGCAGTACGACCTGGCGATCCGTCGGCCGGGTCGGGTGCGCGCGGCCTTCTACCTGTACCGCTACGAGATCCGGGACCTGGTGGAGCGCTACCGGGAGGGATCCGACTTCTTCTTCCGCAACCGCGGGCGAACTCTCCTGAGAGGGGTGGAGCTCGAGCTTCAGGCAGACCTCGGCTACGGGTTCGCGGTGGATCTGGCGCTGCAGGCCGCCGAGGGGCGGGCCCTCGACGACGGCGCGCCCCTCGCCGACGTTCCCGCGGAGGGACTCACGCTGACCGTGCGCCGGGGCTTCGGCGAGGACGGGGTGGTCTGGGCGCGCGCTCTCCTCCGGGCCCGGCGGGACGATCCGGGCCCAGTCGAGCGTGTGGTGCCCGGCTTCGGCGTCCTCGACCTGGGAGGCGTGTGGCGGGTGACGACGAACCTCGAGGCGCGGCTGGTCGCCCGCAACGTCTTCGACGCGGAGTACCTCGGCAGCCCCGACGAGCTCGCGGTGCCCGCTCCCGGCCGCAGCATCGTCGCGACGCTGTCCGCGCGGTTCTAGATCGCTTCACTGATACCCGGCCTCCGTCAATCCCTCGTTCTCACGTAGGGGCTCGGGGGACGCGAAGTCGAGCTTGCGAGACGAGCATCGATCCCGAGTGTACGTCTGCGACGCGCCAGCGTCGCCTCCGAGCAGGCCGGAAAGGTCTGAGATAGGCCCAGTCCACCGGCATGTCCTCAGGGAAAGGACATGCCGGCGAGTGTAGGCCTGTCGGCCAATCGCACCTGTTCCCGGCTACAGGCGCTTCAGGACGACGAAGGTGTGGTCGTCGTCGTTCCGCTGGGGGCCGAGAGCGGTCTCCGCCGCCGATTGAAGAGCGATCCAGGATCTCGGGGACGCCTCGCCGCGCCCGCCCGCCGGATCTCGGCGGCCACGGCCTCCGGGGTCAGGCCGGTCCCGGCACCGCCGACGACGCCGTCGGAGAGACCGACGAGGGTGTCGCCAGGGGCGAGGCTGCGCCCGACCCTCGTTCCAGGTCGTCGCCGGGAAGGACGCCGAGGATCGTGCCTCCCCGCTCGAGCCGCTCGGCCCGACCGTCGGCCCGGACGAGCACCGGCGCCGCGTGCCCGGCGTTGACGTAGCGGAACTCTCCGGTGGCCGGCTGCAAGCCGGGCGAGGACGAGCGTGGCGTAGCGGTTGGGCGGGCAGGGTCTGGAGCAGGTTCTCGTTGATGCCGGCGACAGATCGGGGCAGCGGCTCCGGCTCCGCCCAGAGCGCGCGCACCGCCGCCCGGAGCGCGGCCATGAGGAGCGCCGCGGCCAGGCCCTTGCCGGCCACGTCGCCGAGGGCGAGGAGCAGCTCGCCGCGTTCGACGGTGAAGTCGTAGTAGTCGGCGCCCACCGCGCTGCAGAGCCGGCTCGAGCCTCCGACGTCCCAGCCCGTCGAGGGAGGGCTCCTCCTCGGGAAGCAGGCTGTCCTGGATGCGCGCGGCCCCGCGGAGGTCCTCCTCGAGCCGGCGCTTGTCGGCGGTCTCCTCCCGCAGACGCAGCGCTCTCCAGGCGGCTCGCGGCGAGGTTGACGATGGCGCTCACCAGCTCGAGGTGCTCCGCGCACGAACGGGGTCGGCTCGGCCGGCGCCTCGAGGACCAGACGAGGCCGACCATGCGCTCGGAGCCCTCGCCGGGGCCGGTGAACCACAGCGGGGCGCACAGGACCGAGCGGACGGTGCTCGTCCTCGGCGGGCACGCGAGGCGCGAGCAGAGCCGACCGGCCGCCGCAGGACCCGCTCCGCCACCGCGGGGTCGATCGTCACCGGGGCCTCGTCCTCGACCGGGCGCGACCGCCACCACCGCCGGGACCGGCGGGTCGCCCTCGAGACACGCCACCGCGCCCGCGCCGGGCGGGGATCGGCGTCGAGCAGGTGGGCGAGGAGCGTGTCGAGGAGCGCGTCGGCGTCGGCGGCGGCGACGACCGCGCCCGCGGCGCGCGTGAGGACCCCGAGGATGCGGCTCTGGCGGGTGAGGTCGCCGAGGTCGAGCCCGGACTTCGTGGCGAGGGAGGTGATGTCGTGGACCGCGCGCCGCGTGGTCGGAGCGTGAGGGTCGGCGGCCGCTCGGCCGTCCGCTCGAAGAAGGCGAGCGCCAGCCCGCGACCCCGACCACGTCGCCGTCGTAGAGCGACGCGCTCGTCGCTCGATCCGCTCGCTCGTTGACGCGGGTGCCGTTCATGCTGCCGAGATCGCGGACCAGCCAGCCGCGCGCGGCCCGGTAGAGCTCGGCGTGACGCCGGGAGAGGAGCACGTCGGGGAGGATCAGGTCGCAGTCGCGGGAGCGGCCGACGAGCAGGCGGTCGCGCGCGCAGCGGGAGGACCTCCGCCGGTCCCTCGGTCGAGCTGAGTCGCAGGTGGGGCACCGCCGTCTCCCGCCGCTACCAGGCGATCCCGTAGTCCTCGCCGTGATGGCTCGAGCCGCCCCACATCGTGCCGTGCGCCCGGTCGAAGAAGATGGCGTTGATCGGGCCCGGAGGTGATCGGCTCGAACTCCAGCTCGTAGCCCATCGCCTCGCAGCTCGCCGCGCACCCAGGGCGGGGTCGAGTCGGTCAGCGTCAGGTGCCCGGGCCGCGACTCGTGGGCGCCGAACGAGCTCCGCATCTGGTGGCTCGTGATGTTGGCGGCCTCCGCCGCCTGCTGGACGTTCATGCCGAACTCGACCACGTTCAGGAAGAACTGCAGCAGGTTCTGGTCCTGGGTGTCGCCGCCCTGCACGGCGAAGGCGAGGTGGGGCCGGCCGTCCTTCAGCGCGAGGCTCGGGGTCAGCGTCACGCGCGGCCGCTTGCCCGGAGCGACCACGTTGTAGGGGTTCTCGGCCTCGTCGAGGACGAAGCTCTGCATGCGCTGGCTGAGGCCGATGCCGGTGCGGCCCGCGACCACCGCCGGGACCCAGGCGCCGCTCGGCGTCATGGACACGACCCACCCCTCGGCGTCGGCGGCGACCACCGAGGTCGTTCCCGCGCGGAAGGCCTCGTCGTAGCGGCATGGCGTCCGCCGAGCGGTCGTGGGCCGGGACGCCCGGTCTCGCGTTCCGGGCACGGTGCGCCAGCCGCTCGAGGAGAGCCCGGAAGGGGTTCTCTCCGCCCTGGAAGGGGTAGGGGTCGCCGGGCCGGACGTCGGGGTCGTTGCCGTCCGCGCGGATCTGCCGCGAAGCGCTGGCCCGGGCGTAGTCCTTGGACAGCAGGCCGGCGACCGGCTCCTCCGGCGGGAAGGCCGGGTCGCCGTAGTAGAAGTCGCGGTCGGCGAAGGCGAGGTTCATCGCCTGGTACGAGCGTGTGGATGTAGCGCGGCCGAGTTGTAGCCCATCGCCCGGAGGTCGACGTTCTCGAGGATGTTGAGCGCCTGCAGGAGGGCCGGTCCCTGGGTCCAGACCGTGAGCTTGTAGACGTCGATGTCCTTGTAGCGCGTGTTCGACCGGCTCCTCGATCTTCACCGACCAGCGGTCGAGGTCCTCCTTCGTGAAGAGCCCGCCCTGCTCCCGCGTGGCGCGGACGAGCTCGTCGGCGATGTCGCCCCGGTAGAAGCGGTCGTAGGCGGCCTGCAGCGCCTCGCGCCGGCTTGCCCCCGAGCGCGAGCGCCTGCTGCTCGGCCTCGACGAGCTTGCGCAGGGTGGCCGCGAGGTCCGGCTGCCGGAAGACCTCGCCCGCGGCCGGCGCCTCCGCGCGCCTCGCCGGGGTGGACCAGGAAGACGGCTCTTCGAGTAGGGCCACTCCGCGAGGCGCGCCCGGTGCCCCTCGATCGATCGCGAGAGCTGCCCCTCGATCGGGTAGCCGTCGGCGAGCTGGATCGCCGGCGCGAGCACCTCCTCGAGGCTGAGCCGGCCGTACTCGGCCAGCATCGTGATCAGGCCGCCCGGGGTGCCCGGGGTCACCGCCGCCAGCGGGCCGTACGCCGGTGGATAGCGCAGGCCCTCGTCGTTGAAGAGCTCGGGCGTCGCGCCGCTCGGCGCGACGCCGAGGGCGTTGATCGCGATGACCTTGCCCGAGCGGGGATCGAAGACGAGGGCCTGGGTCTCGCCGCCCCAGCCGAGCGTGTCCCACATCGTGCACGTGGCGGCGAGCATGGCGCAGGCGGCGTCCACCGCGTTGCCGCCCGCGGCCGAAGGTCATCGCCCCGGCCGTCGCGGCCAGCGGCTTGCCGGTGATGGCCACCCAGTGACGGCCGTGAAGGACGGGCTTGGCCGTGCGCTGAGCCCGGACGGCCCTGGCTGGCATGAGCGTGACCGCCGCGAAGCCTGCCGCGACGAGGATCAGTCGGCCTGTTCGCATCGTCCCCTCCCGGACGCACCCGCTCGCCGGCGCCCGGTGCTACGAAGGTGATTCGGAACCTCGCCGTCATCCCGGAACAGGGCGAGGCTACCACGGCCCGAGGCGGTCCGCGCGGCGAAAGGGTTCGATTCCGCCGGGCCTCCGGGCCGCACCCCTCGCCGACCCGAGGGGAGAGAGCTTAAGATGGTCGCCGATGACGCCGCGCTGGCTCGCCGTCTTCGCGTCCGACCTGCCCCGCCTCTGCGCCGACCTGGAGCAGCTCGTCGTGCGGGAGAGCCCGACCGAGGAGGCGCGCCTCGTCTCGCAGCTCGCGGCGTGGATTCACGACCGGCTGCGCGAGCGAGGCGTCCCCGCCGAGCTGCGTCACTGCTCGCCCGCCGGCGATGCCGTCCTGGCCTCGGCGGCCTACCAGGAGGGGGGCACCCTGATCCTCGGCCACCTCGACACCGTGTGGCCCGCGGGCACCCTGTCGTCGATGGCCTGGGGCCTCGAGGGCGATCGGGCCTCCGGCCCCGGCGTCTTCGACATGAAGGCGGGCATCGCGGTGGGGATGGCGGTGCTCACCGCCATGGTGCGGGAGACGCGACCGTTCCCGGTCTCGCTCCTGCTCGTCCCCGACGAGGAGACGGGCTCCGCCCACTCGCGGGACCTCCTGCTGAGCGTCGCCCGGCGCCACCGTCAGGTCCTGGTGCTCGAGCCGTCGGCGGACGGCGCGGCCAAGGTGGCGCGCAAGGGCAGCGGGGTCTTCTCGGTGAGCTTCGGCGGTCGCGCCGCCCACGCCGGGCTCGAGCCGGAGAAGGGCGCCTCCGCCCTGGCGGAGATGGCCCGCTTCACGCTGTGGCTCGAGGGCCTGGCCGACGAGGGGAAGGGAACGACCCTCACGCCGACCATCGCCCGCGCCGGGGCCGCGCAGAACGTCGTGCCGGAGCCGGCGGAGATGACGGTCGACGTCCGGGCCTGGACGCGTGAGGAGGTGTCCCGGGTGAGCGCGGCGATCCGCGGCTACCGCTCCAGCGACTCCGGGGTCGACGCTGAGCGTCGAGGGTGGGTTCGACCGACCCCCGCTCGAGCCCACGCCCGCGAACGAGGCCCTGTACCAGCGGGCCCGTCGGGTCGCCGCCGATCTCGGCTTCGAGCTCGGGGCGGCCCGGGTGGGAGGCACGTCGGACGGCAACCTCACCTCGGCGGCGGGGATCGCGACGTTGGATGGGCTCGGGCCGACAGGAGGAGGCGCTCACGCGCGGGACGAGCACGTCCTCGTGGAGGACTTGCCGCGCCGGGCTGCCCTCGTCGCCGCCCTGTGCGAGCCCGGAGTGAGCTAGCCGGCCGGCCCTCGAGCGCGGCGATGCGGGCCTCGAGAGGTGGGTGTGTGGCCAGGAGCTGCATGAGGCTGCGGCCCCCCGCGATCTTGAGCGTCGCCAGCTCGCGGTTCTGGGTGTCCACGGCCGCGGCGGAGCTCTGAAGGCGCCGCAGGGCGGCGATCATGCTGCCCGGCCCGGCCAGTCCCGCCGCGCCCGCGTCGGCGCGGAACTCGCGTCCTCGCGAGAACCAGGCGGTGATCATCGAGCCAATGAGGCCGAAGAAGATCTGGGCGGCGAAGTAGACGGCGTAGTAGATCATCCCGCCCCCGAATCCGGAGCTCCGCCCCTCCCGTCCGCCGGAGAGGGCGTTGCGCACGATGCCGGCCACGACGTGCGACAGGTAGATCACGAACGCGTTCACCACGCCCTGGATGAGCGTCATCGTCACCATGTCGCCGTTGGCGATGTGCGAGATCTCGTGGGCGAGGACCCCCTCGACCTCGGTCCGGTCCATGGCCCGCAGCAGGCCGGTCGAGACCGCGACCAGGCTCCTCTTCTTGCTGGGCCCGGTGGCGAAGGCGTTGACCTCCGGCGCCTCGTAGAACCCGACCTCCGGCATGGGCAGGTTGGCCTGCCGGGCGAGGTTGCCGATCGTGTTGTAGAGCCAGTCCAGGTCGGCATTGCCGGTGTGGCCGTCGACCAGCCGCACGCCCATGGCGCGCTTGGCGATCCAGCGCGACATCAGCAGTGATACGAAGGACACCCCGAAACCCCAGACTGCGCAGAGGACGAGCAGCTGTCCGTGGCCCCCGACGCGGTCGAGGATCCCGAGAGAGCCGAGAACGGCGAGGACGATGGACACCATCAGCAGGATGGCGAGGTTCGTCGCAAGGAAGAGAAAGACGCGCTTGGCCACGACGGTTCTCCTTTGAAATGAAGGCGGCTCGGCGGCGTGCGCCGTCGTCATCCCAGAATAGTCGGAGACCACGCCCCATGACAAGGAACCCGTGGGCTCTCAGGGCTCGCCGGTGACGCCGCGGGGCGAGCTGGCGGCGTGGGCGAAGCCCCGCTTCGAGCCCTTCACGAACGCGATCATCTCGTCGACCAGGGGGTCGGCGAGTGCGGCCATGCGCTCGAGTGCGGCCTCGAGGGGGAGGCCGGCCCGCACGAGAAGCCGGTAGGCCTCTTTCAGGGTGCGCAGCTGGGTGGCCTCGACGCCGGCCCTCCGCAGCCCCACGACGTTCAAGCCGCGGGCCCGCGCGGGATTCCCGTCGGTGACGACGAAGGGCAGACAGTCCTGAACGACCTTGGCCTGGCCCCCGAGCATGGCGAGGCGCCCCACCCGGCAGAACTGGTGAACACCGGCGTAGCCCCCAAGAAAGGCGTGGTCGGCGATCTGGACGTGCCCCGCGAGCGCGACGTTGTTGGCCAGGATGACGTGGTCGCCGAGACGGTCGTCGTGCGCCACGTGAGCGTTCGCCATCAGGAAGCAGTCCGAGCCGACGATCGTCGCACCGCCCGACGTCGTGGACCGGTGAATCGTGACACCCTCGCGGATCCGGTTGCGGTCACCGATGACGAGCCGGCTCTCGGCCCCGGTGAAGGCGAGGTCCTGCGGCTCCCCCCCGAGGACCGCCCCCTCGTGCACGACGTTGTCGGTGCCGAGGGTGGTGAACCGCTTGATCGTGGCGTGGGCGCGGATCTCGCACCGGTAACCGATCTCCGTCTGACCCTCGACGACGACGCCGGGGCCGATCGCGACGCCCTCTCCGAGGGTGGCGCCGGGATCCACGATCGCGGTGGGGTGCACGGCCATAGACGCCGCATCTTACCGCGCGGTGCTCGCCTTGACCGCGCCGGCGGCCAGACGTACCTTGTCCGCTCGGCATGCCCCCCATCGAGACCCCTTCATGAACGCCGGAGCCCGCGAGCGGTCGGCGTGAGCCGCGACACGCCCAGGGTCGCGTTCGCCGGCCTCCTCTTCTTGCTGAGCGGAGCGGCCGCTCTCGTCTACCAGGTGGCGTGGCAGCGCCTGCTCGCCCTGCACAGCGGGGTGGGACTCTACTCGGTGGCCATGATCGTGGCCGCCTTCATGGCCGGCCTCGGCCTCGGGAGCCTCGCCGGGGGTCGGCTGAGCGACGGAATGGAGACCGGCACCGCCCTGCGGGCCTTCGCCCTCCTCGAGCTGGCCATCGGCGTCTTCGGGGCGGCGAGCCCCTGGATCTACTACGACTGGCTCTACCCGTGGGCGGTCCACCTGCCCGGCTCCTCGTGGCAGGCGGCTCTGCTGCACCTCGCGGCGCTCCTGCCCCCAACGCTCCTGATGGGGATGTCGCTGCCCTTCCTGGTGCGGGCGGTCGTGACCGATGTCGAGGGGGCGGGCCGCCGGATCGGGTGGCTGTACGGGATCAACATGCTCGGGGCCGCCGCGGGTGCCCTGGCCGCGCCGTGGTGGCTCCTTCCGGCGGCGGGCATCCGGGGCGCGGTCCTCGTCGCGGCGGGGACGAACGGCGTGGTCGGCCTGTCCGCGCTCGCCCTGGGCCGCGGATCCGCGCCGAAGGCAAGGGAGAGCGCGCCGGTGCCGGTGACAACGGCGGTCTCGGCCGAGGCTCCGGGGGGACGGCCTCTGAGGCTCTGGCTCGGGCTCTACGCGCTGTCCGGCTTCGTGGCGCTGTCGCTCGAGATCGTCTGGTTCCGGCTTCTCGACGTGGCGGCGAAATCGACCGCCTTCACGTTCGGCACACTGCTGGCGGTGTACCTCCTGGGCTCCGCGGTGGGCAGCCTCGCCGCCGCTCCCTTCGTGGCCCGCCTTCGGCGACCCCTGCGGGCCTTCCTGATGGCCCAGTGCGCCCTCGTCGGCCTGTCCGCGCTGTCGGTGATCGCGCTGGTGGCCCTGCCGCCGCGGCTGCCCCTCGTCGAGTGGTACGTGCAGTACTGGGCCGCCTACGAGTTCTTTCCCTTCGGCCACGATCCCGACCCCGTCCACGTCACCCGGCTGTACGTCCTGCTTCCGCTCGCGCTCTTCGTCGTGCCCACCGTGTTGATGGGGCTTTCGTTCCCCATCCTCCAGCGGGCGGTCCACGACGATCCGGCGGCGAGCGGCCGTCGGGTGGGCGCGCTGCAGGCCGCGAACATCGCGGGCTGCACCGCGGGCAGCCTGCTGGTGGGACTGCTCACGCTCGCCGTCCTCGGGACGTCGGGCACGTTGCAGCTGCTGGTCGGCTGCGGGGTCGTGTTCGCCCTCGTCGGACTGCGTTACTACGGGCGAAGCTTCGCCCTCCCGATCGCGGGGCTGGTCCTCGTGGCCGCGCTCGTCCCGGGCCCGGAGCGGCTCTGGCGCCGCCTGCACGGTCTCACCGGTGACGTCGGTCTCGTCTTCTTCGAGGAGGACGGGACGGGGGTCGTGGCCCTGACGCCGGATCTGGATGAGTGGCGCCTCTCGGTCAACGGCAAGGGCAACAGCTGGCTGCCCTACGGCCGCGGACACACGCTGCTGGGGGCGGCACCGGCCTCGATCCATCCCGCGCCGCGACGGGTGGCCGTGGTGGGGCTCGGCTCGGGCGACACGGTCTGGGCGGCCTCCTACCGTCCGGAGACGACGTCGACGACGGTCTTCGAGATCTCACGGCCGCAGCCACGCATCCTGTGGCGCCTCGCCGGGTTCGTCGACATGCCCGACATGCGACACCTCCTGGAGGACCCTCGCCTGCGCATCCGGCTCGAGGACGGTCGCAAGGCGCTGGAGGCCGAGCTCGAGACGCTACGACCTCATCGAGACCGACGCGACCTGGCCGGAGACCGCGGGGAGCGGCAGCCTCTACTCCCGTGAGTTCTTCGAGGCGGCGGCACGGAGGCTCGACGCGGGAGGCGTGATGTGCACGTGGGCCCCGACGCCCCGGACGTCGCGGACGTTCCGGAGCGTCTACCCTCACGTGCTGCAGGACGAGTCGGGCAGCATCCTCATCGGGAGCCGCGACCCGATCGCCTTCGAGCCGGACCTCTGGGTCGCGAGAGCCGCTTCTGGGGAGGACTACCTCGGCCCGGCTCGGTCCCGAGAGGTGGCGGAGGCGCTGGCCGGCTTTCGGCCTGCGACGGGACCACCGGGGGAAGGGACCGTCAACCGCGATCTCTTCCCCCGCGACGAGCTCGCGGTGCCGCAGGACTGAGCCGTTCTCCGCGGCCTCGGGTGCCGACTCGATCGGTTGACCGGCCTCCCGACCGCGTCAGCGGACGCGGCCGCGGGCGGCGACGGGGAGAACGGCCTCGACACGATCGCCGCTCGTACCGACGAGCCGGTCGTGCAGGTTGGCGACAACGCAGGCGTGGTTGGGAAGGATGCGCACGCGCTCCCCGACCCGGAAGGACTCGCCCCTCTCGACCGCGACCACCCCGTGCTCCTCGGAGAGCTTCTCGAGTCCGGCCCTTCCGTCCGAGCACCTGCCCGTAGCCACCGGGACGAGGGCGAAGCGCGTCGCTCGAGAGCGTCTTGCTTCCGGCGTCGACCACCGCGCGGTCGGCGGCGGGCACGCTCACCACGGTTGCCAGGACCGTGAGGGCACAGTCCTCGACCTCGCAGGTGCCGAGGGCCACCTGCGAGGCGTCGTGAAAGACGTAGTTGCCCGGCCGGCACTCGGTCACCCCGGGGACGGTCATCGCGCGAGCGGCGGTGGGTGTGGAGCCGACCGACACCTCGTCGATGGGGAGTCCGGCCTCGCGGAGGGCGTCGGCGGTCCGGGTGACCCTCTCGCCCTCGAGTCGCGCGACCTTTCGGACCTCGCGGGGTGTCTCCGCGGCGTAGGCGTGCCCGGCGTGGGTGAAGACCCCGCGCAGCCGGAGGCCCGGCACCTGGGCGATCCGCCGGGCAACCCCGAGGGCTCGTCGGGGCAGGACCCCGACCCGGCCGTAGCCCACGTCCACCTTGAGGACGACGTCGAGGGAGCGCCCCGCCTCAGCAGAACGGGCCGGCCAGGCTCCGGGCCCCCTCGACGCTGTCGACGCCCACCGCCAGGCGGGTCCGGTCGGCCAGCGCGAGGAGCCGCCGCCCCTTGTCCTCGCCAACGACGGGGTAGGCCAGGAAGATGTCGTCAAACCCGGCCCGCACGAACACCTCGGCCTCTCCGACCTTGGCCACACACAGGCCGGCGGCGCCCGCCGCCTGCTGCAGGCGCGCGATCTCCGGACACTTGTGCGTCTTGACGTGCGGCCGCAGCCGCACGTCGGCGTCCCGGGCCCGGGCTGCCATCCGCGCGATGTTGCGCTCGAGGACGTCCAGGTCGACGAGCACGGTCGGGGTGGGGAGGTCCTCGATCGGGGCTCGGATCATGGCGCAAGACTATCACCCCATTGATATTCTGGGGATTTCGGGCCGGGGTGCCAGACGGGCGAAGTGACGATGACACCAGTGACGACTGCGCATAACCAGCTATGCACGAGAGGGTTAGACAGTGAAACAAAACGGAACTTCCGGAACGCTCAACATGACCGAAATGAACCATGCGCCCCAACACCATGGTTCATTGGTTGCATTTACGGGTGTCATGGTTTGCGGGCATCGTTCCGGGCACAGCGACGAGCCGACACCACTGGAACGGACGGCCCTCGGCCGGCACTCTAGAAGAAGAGAACGAGCAGGAGGCGACGAGCATGGACGACCTCCGGTCTTTCGCGAGTCCCGAGGCGGGTGGGGGCGGTGTGGACCGCCGAAGCTTCGTCAAGGTGATCACCCTGGCCGCGGCCGCGGTCGGCCTCAACGGGACGGCCGCGGCCCGGGTCGTCGAGGCGGCCGCCGCCGGCCTCAAGCCCTCGGTGATCTGGCTGCACTTCCAGGAGTGCACCGGGTGCACGGAGTCGCTCCTGCGCACGTCGCACCCGGACATCGCCAAGCTGATCCTCGACCTCGTCTCGCTCGACTACCACGAGACGCTCATGGCCGCCGCGGGCCACCAGGCCGAGGAGGCCCTCCACGCGGCGATGAAGGCGAACGAGGGCAAGTACGTCTGCGTGGTCGAGGGCGCGATCCCGACCAAGGACGACGGGATCTACTGCATGATCGGCGGCCGGACGGCGCTCGAGATCGTGAACGAGGTGGCGGACAAGGCGGGGGCGATCATCGCCATCGGCTCGTGTGCCTCGTGGGGCGGCATCCCGTCCGCCGACCCCAACCCGACCGGGGCGACCGGCGCCCCGATGGTGCTGAAGGGGAAGACGGTGGTCACGCTCCCGGGCTGCCCGGCCAACCCCTACATCTTCCTCGGGACGGCTCTGCAGTACGTGACGCTCGGGACGCTCCCCGCGCTCGACGACAAGGGCCGGCCGCTGTTCGCCTACGGACGCACCATCCACGAGCACTGCCCGCGGCGGGCGCACTTCGACGCCGGCCGGTTCGTGCGGCAGTTCGGCGACGAAGGGCACCGTCAGGGCTGGTGCCTCTACAAGACGGGCTGCAAGGGGCCGGCCACCCACGCGAGCTGCTCGACGCTGCAGTTCGGTGAGACGGTGGACGCGTGGCCGATCGGTATCGGCCACCCCTGCTTCGGCTGCACCGAGCAGAAGCTGGCCTTCCGGGTGCCGCTCCACGACACCGTCGAGATCGACCGGCCGACGCCCCCCGACACCTACCCGCCGATCAACGCGGAGCAGGGCAAAGTGGGCGCGCTCGCGACCGGGCGTCGCCGGCCTCGTGGTCGGCGGCGCGCTGGGCGCAGGCTACAAGTTCGCGAAGAAGCTGGGGGCGGAGGGTGGAGACGACAACCCGCCTCCCGCGGGCACCGCGGACAAGGAGGTGTCGCTCGTGAACCCCGGCCGGCGGCGCGCCCTGCGCGTGCTCGCCGGGACGGGGGCGGCTGCCGCGGCCGCGGCGTCGCCGGCGAAGGCGGCCCGCGTGACCGCGCCGATCCCCCCCGACGCGGTGGGCATGCTGTACGACACCACGCGGTGCATCGGCTGCAAGGCCTGCGTGACGGCCTGCGTGAGGGCCAACGAGCTCGCAGCCCGACCGCAGCCCGGACGGCCTGCACCAGGCCCCCCTCGACCTCAACGCGAGAACGAAGAACGTCATCAAGCTCTTCAAGGACGGCCAGCAGATCTCCTATCTCAAGGCCCAGTGCATGCACTGCGTCGACCCCGCCTGCGCGGCCGCCTGCATGCTCGGCTCGCTCCACAAGGACGAGACCACGGGCATCGTCAGCTACGACCCCGCCTACTGCGTCGGCTGCCGCTACTGCCAGATGGCCTGCCCGTTCAACGTCGCCGAAGTTCGAGTTGGACAAGGCCATCCCGAAGATCGTGAAGTGCGAGATGTGCCGCCACCGCCTCGCCGAGGGGAAGATCCCGGCCTGCTGCGAGGTCTGCCCCCGCGAGGCGGTCGATCTACGGCAAGCGCGCGGACCTGCTCGCCGAGGCGAAGCGGCGGCTCGCCGACAACCCCGACGCCTACGTGCCGAAGGTCTACGGCGAGACCGAGGCCGGCGGCACCCAGGTGCCTCTACCTCTCCCACGTGCCGTTCGAGAAGCTCGGGCTCCCCGCCTCGGCGACGAAGGCGTGCCCCACGTCGCCTACACGATCCAGCACGGCGTCTACAAGGGCTTCATCGCCCCGGTGGCGCTGTACGCGGCGCCCTGGGCCTGGTGATACTCCGCAACCGCAAGAAGGCCGGCGACTCCGGTGAGGCCGATTCGGGGAAGGGGGAGTCATCGTGAGCGATCACTCCACCGTCCACACCCCGGTCGGCGGGCCCTTCATGACCCGCCCGATCCGGTTGCTCCTGGTCTTCGTGGTCCTCGGCGCGGCGATGACCCTGTGGCGGTTCGCCGTCGGTCTCGCCGCGGTCGACCAACCTCAACGACGGCTACCCGTGGGGGATCTGGATCGCCTTCGACGTCGTCACCGGCACCGCCCTCGGGTGCGGCGGCTACGCCATCGCGCTCCTCGTCTACATCCTCAACAAGGGCGAGTACCACCCCCTGGTGCGGCCGGCGCATCCTGACCAGCCTCCTCGGCTACGGCCTTGCCGTCGTGGCGGTCAGCATCGACCTCGGCCGACCCTGGGCGCTTTGGAAGGTGCCGATCTTCTTCTGGCGCTGGACGGGACTCGCCCCAGCTCGAGGTGGCCCTCTGCGTGACGGCCTACGTCGCGCGTGCTCTGGTCGAGCTGTCGCCGGCCTTCTTCGAGAAGTGGAAGGACGAGCCCGGACACCCGGCTGCGCCGCTTCTCGGAGAGCGGGCTCAAGTTCGTCGACCGCGCTGGCACGTCTGGATCATCGCCCTCGGCCTGCTGCTGCCGACGATGCACCAGTCCTCCCTCGGCACGATGATGCTGCTGACCGGCCCGCGGCTCGCACCCGCTGTGGTTCACGCCCTGGCTGCCGTTCCTGTTCCTCGTCAACTGCATCGTCATGGGCTTCGGCGGTCGTGGTCCTCGAAGGGCACGTCGCGGCGACCGCCTTGGGTCGTCCGCGCGAGACGGACATGCTCGCGCGGCTGGCGAAGGTCGTCATGGGCGTGGCGCTGGTTCTTCCTCGCCGTTCCGCCTCGTCGACGTCGGTCTGCGGGGCCAGCTCGGGCGCGTCGTTCACCGAGCGCGATCGGCATCGCCTTCCTGCTCGAGATGGCGCTCCTCGCGGCGGCGCGGCCATGCTGTTCATGTCCGAGGCGCGGCGGCGCAACCCGGGCCAGCAGTTCCTCGGCGGCATGCTGCTGATCCTGGCGGGCATGGTCTACCGCTTCAACGTCTACCTGGTGGGCTTCCAGCCCGGGCAGAGCTGGACCTACTTCCCGGCCGTTCCGGAGCTGCTGATCACCTTCGGTATCGTGGCCCTCGAGATCCTGCTCTACGTGGCCGCGGTGAAGGTGTTCCCGATCCTGGCCGGCCCGCGCGAGCCGGCCCGCGCCTGAGGCGTCGAGGAGGGGAGTCAAGACATGGCCAGAATCGTCATCGACCCGATCACGCGAATCGAGGGTCACCTGCGCATCGACGTCGAGGTGGACGGCGGCTCGGTGAAGAACGCCTGGTCCTCGGGGCAGATGTGGCGGGGGATCGAGAACATCCTGCATGGGCCGCGACCCCCGCGAGGCCTGGCTCTTCACCCAGCGCTTCTGCGGCGTGTGCACCACGGTGCACGCGATCGCCTCGGTGCGGGCGGTCGAGAACGCCCTGGGGCTCGAGATCCCGCTGAACGCCCAGTACATCCGGAACCTCATCGTGATCGCCCACGCGATGCACGACCACATCGTGCACTTCTACCACCTGTCCGCGCTCGACTGGGTGGACGTGGTGTCGGCGCTCAAGGCCGACGCCGGGGAAGGCCTCGGCCCTCGCCGAGAGCCTCTCGCCCTGGCCCATCAACGGTACGGCGGCGCTCCAGGCCGACCAAGGACAAGCTCAAGGGCTTCGTGGACGCGGGCCAGCTCGGCATCTTCGCCAACGGCTACTGGGGCCACCCGGCGATGAAGCTGCCGCCGGAGGTCAACCTCCTGGCCGTCGCCCACTACCTGCAGGCGCTCGAGTACCAGCGCAAGGCCAACCAGGTCGTGGCGATCCTCGGCCGCAAGACGCCGAACATCCAGAACCTCGCGGTCGGCGGCGTGGCCAACGCGATCAACCTGGACAACCAGGCCACGCTCAACATGAACAAGCTGTACATGGTCAAGGACGCTCCTCGACGAGGTGGTGGCGCTTCGTCCAGCAGGTCTACGTGCCGGACGTCTGCGCCATCGGCGCGATGTACCCGGAGTGGCTCGGCTACGGCGCCGGGCGTCACCAACTACCTCGCCGTGCCCGACCTCCCGCTCGACACGCAAGGGCACGGAGTTCGACCTGCCCGGCGGCACGATCATGAACGGCGACCTCTCGACGCTCAAGGCGATCAAGAGCTTCGACGACCAGTACTTCAGGGACAACGTCGACGGAGTCGATCGCGCACTCCTGGTACGACGGCGACTGGCAGAAGCACCCCTACGACGAGGAGACCGTCCCGAAGTACACCAAGTTCGACGACGACGGGAAGTACTCGTGGGTCAAGGCGCCCGCGCTTCCAGGGCCAGCCCATGCAGGTGGGACCGCTCGCCCAGGTGCTCGTCGGGCTACGCCGGCGGCCACGAGCCCACGAAGCGGTGGGCCGACGCCGCGCTCGCCAGACGTCGTCGGCGCGATCGCGGGCGTCAAGGTCGACGCCCGGCGATGCTCCACTCCACCCTCGGCCGCCACGCCGCCCGGGCGGTGCGCACGGCGGTGATCTGCGGAGCTGGCGCAGAAGCACTGGGAGCTGCTCGTCGAGAACATCGCGCAGCGGCGACACCGAGATCTTCAACGCGCCGGCGTTCCCGAGCGGCGAGCAGCGCGGCTTCGGCTTCCACGAGGCGCCGCGCGGCACGCTCTCGCACTGGGTCGGTCATCCAGGACGGGAAGATCGAGAACTACCAGGCGTCGTGCCCTCGACCTGGAACGCGGGCCCGCGCGACGCGAAGGACCAGCAGGGCCCCTACGAGGCCTCGCTCGTCGGCAACCCGATCGCCGACCCGGAGCGGCCCGCTCGAGGTGCTGCGGACCATCCACTCCTTCGACCCGTGCCTCGCGTGCGCCATCCACACGCTCGACCCGGAGGGCCGGGAGATCGCACGGGTCAAGGCGCTCTGACCCGAGGGGGTGGAGGCGGAGCACCGGGTCCAGCTGGAGCTGCGTGCGCGCGCTCGAGGAGACCCTGGAAGAGGGCGATGACGCGCGCGTCGATCTCCGGGATCCTCCTGGAGCAGGTCCGTACGACTACTCGGACGCGCACTTCCTGTCGGAGCAGCTGCCTGATGAGGCTGCTACGCGTACCCCGCCTACGAGGACCACGTGAGGAGCACGACCGGCTGCGTCGAGGGGCTCCGGACCTCATGGAGGAGTGGGCCGGGGCGAGGGCGAGGCCGCCGGCGACCTCCTGCGGCGGGTGGAGAACTGGCTGCTCACTCACATGACCACCAGCGACAAGGCGCTCGAGAGCTACCTCGCCGAGCACGGCCCGGGCCGCAATGACCGAGCCCCGTGTCGCGTCGGGGTCGTGGGCCTGGGCAACGTCCTCATGGGGGACGACGCCTTCGGTCCGTGGGTCATCCAGGTGCTGCTGGCCGAGTACACCTTTCCGGCGGACGTCTCGGTCGAGGACCTCGGGACGCCGGGCCTGGATCTCGTGCCCTGGGTGACCGGCCTCGAGGCGCTCATCCTGGTCGATACCGTGCGGGCGGAGGCCCCGCCCGGCACGCTTCGGCTCTACCGGCGCGACGACATCCTGAAGCACCCGCCGCAGACGCGCCTGAGCCCCCACGACCCCGGGCTCAAGGAGGCGCTTCTCACCGCGGAGTTCGCGGGCCAGGCCCCCGGCGAGGTGCTCCTCGTCGGGGCCGTCCCGGAGCGGACCGAGATGGGTGTAGGCTTGGCCGCGGCCGTGCGGGACGCGGTCGGGCCCGCCGCGGACGAGATCCTCCGCGAGCTCGAGCGCCTGGGCCGCCCCGCCTCGCGCCGGAGCCAACCCCGGCTGCCGCGAATCTGGTGGGAGAACTCGGAGAGCGGTGCCGAGAGGGGGCCGGACCCGGGAGAGGACGGGTGATGGCGAGCGTAGAGCCGGCGGCGGTGAGAGGCCTGACGTCGAAAGCGGTCGAGTGCCTCGAGCGCGGGCTCGTTGTCCTGATCGCGCTCCACAGCGTCGTCGTCGGGGTGTTCCTGATCGTGGCCACCGAGTGGGGGGCACGGCTCGGGGGCTTCGGCGGCGTCCAGCCGCTCTTCTTTGCCCGTCAGGCAGGGGCCTTCCACTTCGTGGCCGCCACCGCCTACCTCGTCGAGTACTTCCGCTACCGTGGGGTGCTCCTGCTCGTCGTCACCAAGTCGGTCGCGGTCGTCTTTCTCGTGATGACGGCGGCCCTGGACTCGGTGCCGTGGGTCGTCCCGCTCTCCGGCCTGGCCGACGGGCTGATGGGCCTGGCCGTCGTCTGGGTGCGCCGGGCCCGTGGCCGGAGGCTCGCCGGGCCCTGCGGGCGAGGGGCGGAATGACTGGATCGGGAAACGAGGGATACCCGCCCTCCCGCGTGCGCCGCCGGACGTTGGCCCTCCTCGGGGCCGGGGTCGCCGCGCCCCTCGCCGGCGCCTGTCGGCCCCCCGAGCCCCTCGACCGCCGAGTGCGCCTGCCGCTGTCGCGCCTCCCGGCCGGCGAGCGGATCCAGGTCACGTACGACGGTGCACCGGTGGAGGTCTGCCGGACCGAGTCCGGGGTCGTGGCCCGCAGCCTCCTGTGCACCCACTTCGGCTGCCGAGTGCACTGGGAGCCGGATCGGGAGCGCTATGTCTGCGCCTGTCACGGGGGAGAGTTCGACGGCGAGGGCCGCCCGGTCGCCGGTCCGCCGAGCCGGCCCCTTGGACTGCTCGCGGTCGAGCAGACTGGTGACGCGATCGTCGTGGGGGAGCCGTGACCCTCCCGCGTCTCGTGGTGACCGGCGCCTCCGGCTTCGTGGGCCGCCACTTGCTCGACGAGCTCAAGGAGGACCACCGCATCGTGGGCCTCGCGCGTCGCTCGCAGGCGCGCTCCGGGGCCCCGGTGCACCCGAACATCACCTGGCACCAGGCCGACATCGGCGACCGCGCCGCCATCGCCCCGATCTTCGCGGAGATCGAGCGCACCGGCGGAGCCGACCGGCTCATCCACCTGGCTGCTCACTACGACTTCACCGGTGAAGACCACCCCGAATACTGGCGGACCAACGTCGAGGGGCTGCGCCACGTTCTCGATCTGTCGAAGGGTCTCGGGTTGAAGCGCTTCGTCTTCTCCAGCTCGACGGCGGCGTGCGCCTTCCCGGCTGAGGGGTCCGCGCTCACCGAGAACACCCCGCCCGACGGCGACCACCTCTACGCCCGGACCAAGGCCATCGGCGAGCGGATGCTCGAGGAGTACCGCGACCACTTTCCCTCGACTATCGTCCGCTTCGCCGCGCTCTTCTCGGACTGGTGCGAGTACCCGCCGCTGTTCATGTTCCTGGAGACCTGGCTGTCGAACGCCTGGAACGCCCGGATCATCGGCGGCCGGGGGCGCTCGGCCATCCCGTACCTGCACGTCGACGATCTCACTCTCTTCTTCCAGGAGCTCCTCCACTCCGGCTGCCGGCTTCCCCCGGGGGCGGTGCTGCAGGCGAGCCCGGACGGGGCGACGTCGCACCAGGAGCTGTTCGCCGAGGCCACGACGGTGCACTTCCGCAAGCCCCGAAGAGCGCTCCACATGCCCCGCCCACTCTGTGGCCCCGGGATGTGGAGCCTGGACCTGGTGGGTCGGCTGACCGGACGGCGCCCCTTCGAGCGGCCCTGGATGGCCCGCTACATCGACCTCGCGATGACCGTCGACGCCAGCCGCACGCGCGAGCTGCTCGGCTGGCAGCCGCGTCCGCGCCTGCACATCCTCCGTCGCCTGCCGTTCCTCCTGGAGAACCGCCGCACCGACTCGATCGAGTGGCTGCGGGCCAACCGGGCGGCGATGAGGGAGGGGCGCCTGGAGACGAACCTCCTGATCCACCGCCTGCTGAAGAAGCACGCGTCGGAGATCGCGGCCGAGTTCACCGAGGTCCTCATGAGCCCCGAGGGCCGGGAGCGGTTCGCGAGCTACCAGGATGTCAGCCAGGACGAGCACCGGTGGAACCACACGCTCATCCTGCGGCACTTGATGAACGCGGTCCGGACCCAGGAACGGGGCATCCTGGTCTCGTACTGCCGGGACCTCGCGGAGCGGCGCTTCCAGCAGGGCTTCGAGGCGCGCGAGGTCTGCGACGCGCTTCGCGAGCTCAACCGGATCGTCTTCAAGCACCTGCGCCGCGACCCCGAAAGCGAGGGGCTGCGCGAGGACATCCAGCTTCACGTCACGATGACCCTGACCTGGGGCTGCGACGAGGCGCAGCAGGTGTTCGAGCATCTCGAGGTGCGCTGCCGGAACAGCCATCTTCACGCCGGCTGCCGGGAGCGCGACGAGGCCGCGCCTCGCAAAGCCTCGCCCGTTTCTGCTCGCAAGGACGAGCCGACACCGTAGTCCAGGGGCCCGGGACCCTCCTCAACCTCCAATGCCAGACGAGGGACGCCGCATCGAGGTCCGGGGCACAGTTCAGGGAGTGGGCTTCCGGCCCTGGATCTACCGCCTCGCCCGCGAGGGGGGGCTCACGGGGAGGGTCCGCAACGACGCCCTCGGGGTGACGATCGAGGCGTTCGGCGGCGTGCGGGCCCTGGGGGACTTCGTGCGGCGGATCCGGGGCGAGGCGCCCCCGGCGGTGGTGGTGCGCGAAGCCCGCGTGGAGCCGATCCCCCTCGAGCGGGTGGCGGGGTTCGAGATCGCGTCGAGCACGCCCGGGGACGGGCGGCGCGTGTCGATCCCGGCCGACCTCGCGACCTGCGCCGACTGTCTCTCGGAGGTGCTCGACCCGGGCGACCGACGTCACGGCTACCCCTTCACAAATTGCACGAGCTGCGGGCCCCGGTACACGATCGCGCGGGACGTCCCCTACGACCGGGCGACCACGACCATGGCCCGGTTCCAGATGTGCCCGCGGTGTCAGGACGAGTATGACGCCCCGCTCGACCGGCGCTTCCACGCGCAGCCGAACGCCTGCCCGGACTGCGGCCCGCGGCTCCGGCTGGACGACCGGGATGGCTGGGCGGCCGGGGGCGACGCCCCGCTGGTCCTCGCGGCCGCGCGCCTGCGCCGGGGGGCCATCGTGGCGGTGAAGGGTCTGGGGGGCTACCACCTCGCCTGCGACGCCACCGATCCGGAGGCCGTCCGCCGGCTCCGCGAGCGCAAGAAGCGGGACGAGAAGCCGTTCGCGGTGATGGTGAGAGACCTTGCCGATGCCGAGAGCCTGGCGGTGCTCGACCCGGAGGAGAGTCGTCTCCTCTCGTCGGTCGAGCGCCCCATCGTCCTCACGCGGCTCCGCGAGGGCGCGGCCCTGGCGAAGGCGGTGGCCCCGGGGAACCCCCTCGTCGGGCTGATGCTTCCCTACACGCCGCTGCACCACCTCCTGCTGAAGGAGGTCGCTCGGCCCCTGGTGATGACCTCGGGCAACCTCTCCGAGGAGCCGATCGTCGCGGGGGACGAGGAGGCCCGGGAGCGCCTGGCCGGCATCGCCGACCTCTTTCTGTCGCACGATCGCCCGATCGAGAACCGCTGCGACGACTCCGTGGCCCGTGTGATCGCGGGCGGCCCCACCCTCCTGCGTCGCTCACGCGGCTACGTGCCGCGCTCGGTGTCGCTGCGTCGGCCGGTGTCCCGGCCCGTGCTCGCCTGCGGGGCTCATCTCAAGAACACGTTCTGCCTGGCCGAAGGGGACCTGGCCTGGCTGGGGCCGCACGTGGGGGACCTCGACAGCCTCGAGGCGTGCCGCCACTACGAGGAGCAGATCGCGCGCCTCCAGAGCTTCCTGGGTATCCGCCCCGAGGTCGTGGCTCACGACCTTCACCCGGGCTACTTCTCGACGATTCACGCCCGGGAGCGACCCGAGGCGGTGAAGGTCGGGGTGCAGCACCATCACGCCCACGTGGCGAGCGCGATGGCGGAGCACGGGCTCGAGGGCCCGGTTCTCGGGCTGGCCTGGGACGGGACGGGCTACGGGACCGACGGGACGGCCTGGGGCGGCGAGCTGTTGCTGGCCACGTTCGAGGGCTTCGAGCGCCTGGCGACGCTGCGTCCGCTGCCCCTGGCCGGGAGCGACGAGGCCATCCGGCAGGTCTGGCGGATCGCCCTGGCTGCGCTCGACGACGCATTCGACGGGGCGCCGCCACTCGACGAGCTCCGCCTCTTTCGTGAGGTCCCCGGACGCGACGTGGCCGTCGTCCGGCAGATGATCGAGAAGGGCCTCCGGGCGCCGCTCGCCCACGGCGCCGGGCGGTACTTCGACGCGATCGGGGCGCTTGGGCTGGGTCGGCCTCGATCGACCTACGAGGGGCAGGTGGCGCTCGAGTGGAACCTCGTCGCCGACGACGCGGAGGAGAGCGCGTACGGCCACGCCGTCGTGCGAGAGGGTGTTGTGGCCGAGATCGACCTGAGACCGATGGTGCGGGAGGCGGTGGCCGACCTCATCGGCGGGGTCGGCGCGCCGACCGTCTCGGCGCGGTTTCACAACACGCTGGCCGAGGCCGCGGCGGCGGTGGTGAGCGAGGCGGCGGAGCGACACGGGCGGCTGCCGGTCGTGCTCACCGGAGGGTGCTTCCAGAACGCCCGGCTCGCCGAGGACGTGGCCCGGCGCCTCGAGGGCCGCCACCCGGTGAAGCTGCACCGGGAGGTGCCTCCGGGCGACGGGGGACTCGCGCTCGGCCAGGCGCTGGTGGCCGACGCCGTGGACAGGGCATGATGGAGGGGTAAACGGGGGAGCGAGCCATGTGCCTTGCGGTGCCGGGGAAGGTGATCGAGATCGAGGGCGGCGGTGAGCTGCGCATGGGCCGGGTGGACTTCTCGGGCGTCCAGCGTCAGGCCTGCCTCGCCTACGTGCCGGAGGTGCAGATCGGCGACTACGTGCTCGTGCACGTCGGCTTCGCGATCTCCCGGATCGACGAGAAGGCCGCTCACGAGACGCTCGCGGCGCTGAAGGAGATGGGGGAGCTCGCCGAGCTCGGCGAGCCCTCCCCGGAACCCTCGGCCGCGTCTGCGGGCGAGGCCTCGAAGAAATCCAATGCGCCACGTTGACGAGTACCGGGACCCGGCCAGTGTCCAGACGGTCGCCCGGCAGATCCACGACACGGCGAAGCAGGCCTGGACGCTCATGGAGGTGTGCGGGGGCCAGACCCACTCGATCCTGAAGTTCGGTCTGGACGAGCTGCTGCCGTCCACGGTGAGCCTGGTCCACGGGCCCGGCTGCCCGGTCTGCGTGACGCCCCTCGCGATGATCGACCGGGCGGTGGCGATCGCCTCGCGGCCCGACGTCGTCTTCTGCTCGTTCGGCGACATGCTCCGCGTGCCCGGCTCCCAGACCGATCTGCTGAAGGTGAAGGCGAGCGGGGGCGACGTGCGGATCGTGTACTCGCCCCTCGACGCGCTGCGGCTGGCCCGTGAGCATCCGGAGAACAAGGTCGTCTTCTTCGCGGTGGGGTTCGAGACCACCGCCCCGGCCAATGCCATGGCGGTGAGCCGGGCCGCGGCCGAGGGGGTCGACAACTTCTCGGTGCTCGTGGCCCACGTCCTCGTGCCACCCGCCCTCGAGGCCCTGCTCGGCAGCGACGACGTGGCGCATCCAGGGGCTCCTGGCCCCCGGCCACGTCTGCGCGGTGACCGGCTACCGGGACTACGAGCCGCTGAGCGAGCGGTACCGCGTCCCGATCGTGGTCACCGGCTTCGAGCCCCTGGACCTTCTGAAGGGCGTGCTCGCCACCGTCACCCAGCTCGAGCGCGGCGAGCACCGCGTCGAGAACCAGTACCCGCGGGCGGTCGTCCGCGACGGCAACCCGCAGGCCGTCCGCATGATCGAGGAGGTCTTCGCGGTCTCGGACCGGAGCTGGCGCGGGGTCGGGGAGATCCCGAAGAGCGGCTACGCGCTCGCGCCGAAATACGAGCGTTTCGACGCCGAGCGGGTCTTCGACGTGGCCGGTCTCGACGCGAGCGAGCCCGAGGAGTGCCTGAGCGGGCTCGTCCTCCAGGGTCGCCTTCGTCCGACCGAGTGCCCGGAGTTCGGCACGCGCTGCACCCCCGAGCACCCGCTCGGCGCGACGATGGTGTCCTCCGAGGGGGCCTGCGCCGCGTACTTCCACTACGGGCGCCCGGGGAGCGCCGAGACCGGGACGCCGACGGGAGGGCAGTGATGTCCCGCTCCGTCGACGGTCTCCTCAGCTGCCCGGTCCCGCTGCCCCACGGCGACATCGTCCAGCTCGCCCACGGCGGAGGGGGCACGCTCACCGCGCGGCTCATCGAGACGCTCTTCGCCCCCGCCTTCGGCAACCCCCACCTCGAGCCGCTCGGGGACGGGGCGGTGGTGAGGTGGGCACCGAGCGCCTGGCCTTCACCACCGACACCTTCGTGGTGAAGCCGATCTTCTTCCCGGGCGGGGACATCGGCTCGCTGGCCGTCCACGGCACGGTGAACGACCTCGCGATGTGCGGGGCGGAGCCGCTCTACCTGAGCGCCGGGCTCGTGCTCGAGGAGGGCTTCCCGATGGCCGACCTCGAGCGGGTCGTCGCCGGAATGGCCGAGGCCTGCCGGCGGGTCGGGGTGGCGCTGGTGACCGGCGACACCAAGGTCGTGGACCGGGGCAAGGGGGACGGGATCTACGTCAACACCTCGGGCGTGGGCCGGGTGCGGGACGGTGTCGACGTTGGCCCGGACCGTGCCGCGGCAGGGCGACGCCGTCCTCGTCTCGGGCCCGATCGGGGACCACGGGATCGCGGTGATGGCGGCCCGGGAGGGGATCGACTTCGAGACCTCTCTCGTCTCCGACAGCGCGCCGGTCGTCGCCCCCGTGCGCGCGCTGCTCGAGGCGGTGCCCGACACCCACGTGCTGCGCGATCCGACCCGGGGCGGCCTCGCCACGGCCCTCGGGGAGATCGCGGTCTCCTCGAAGGTCGGGATCCGACTGGAGGAGTCCGAGATCCCCGTGCGCGACGAGGTGCGCGGCGCGTGCGAGCTGCTGGGCTTCGATCCCCTCTACGTGGCCTGCGAGGGACGCTTCCTGGCGGTGGTGCCCGGCGAGCAGGCGGACGCGGCTCTGGCCGCCGTCCGGTCGCAGCCCGGGGGCGAGGCGGCGCGGCTCATCGGCCACGTCGCCGCCGAGGACCCCGGCCGGGTCGTGATGCGGACCCGCATCGGCAGCCATCGACTGCTCGAGCGGCTCTCCGGCGAGCAGCTGCCGAGGATCTGCTGATGCACGAGTACTCGCTGGTGAGGGCGCTGGCCGACCGGGTCGAGGAGGAGGCGCGCTCCCGCCAGGCCATCGCGGTTCACCGGCTCACCGTCGCCATCGGTGCGGTGTCTGGAGTCGAGCCCCGGCTGTTCGAGACGGCGTTCACTCTGTGCCGGGACGGAATCCTGGCCGACACGGAGCTCGAGATCCGACGGGTGGAGGCGGCCTGGTCCTGCCCTCGCTGCGGCAAGAACGTCGCCTCCGACGGCGTGCTCCGGTGCGAGCCCTGCGGCCAGGCGGCGCGGCTCACCGGGGGAGACGAGCTGATCCTGGAGCAGATCGAGATGGAGGTGCCCTGATGTGCGACACCTGCGGGTGCGGCGACCCCAACCTCGTGTCGGTCGATGTCCACGAGAAGATCCTCGCGGCCAACGACCGCACCGCCGCGCACAACCGTGAGCACCTGGCACGCCACGGCGTCTTCTCGGTCAACCTCATGGGCTCGCCGGGTGCGGGCAAGACGGCGGTGCTCGAGGCCACCGCCCGGGCGCTCGCGGGCCGCCGCCGCCTGGGGGTGATCGCCGGGGATCTCGAGACCGAGCGCGACGCCGACCGGATGCGCGCCGTCGACGTTCCCGCCGCCGCCATCACCACCGGCACCGCCTGTCACCTCGACGCGGAGATGGTCCACACCGCGCTGCACGAGTTCCCCGCGAACGGGCTCGACTACCTGTTCGTCGAGAACGTGGGCAACCTCGTCTGCCCGGCGGTGTACGACCTCGGGCAGGCGGTCAACGTGGTCGCCCTCTCGGTCACCGAGGGCGAGGACAAGCCGCTCAAGTACCCGGTGATGTTCCGCAAGGCCGACCTCGTCCTGCTGACCAAGGTCGACCTGCTGCCGCACCTCGAGCTCGACGTGGCCGCGATCGAGGGCGGGCTCGCGCGCGTGATGCCGAAGGCCGAGCTCCTTCGGCTCTCGGCTCGAACCGGAGAGGGCGTCGACGAGTGGGTGAGCTGGCTCGAGGCGCACCGCACCGGGGCCGCCGTGGCATCATAGGGGCCACCGCAGGCAACGGAGGACGAGACATCGATGGACAACGTGGGGATCTTCTGGGCGCTTGCCGGCACCGCCGCCGTGGTCGGGGCGCTGCACTCGATCGCACCCGACCACTGGGTGCCGTTCACCGCGGTGGGGCGCGCCCGCGGGTGGTCGGCCGCCCGCACCGCGCAGGTCACGCTGCTGTGCGGCTTCGCGCACGTGAGCGTCTCCGTCATCCTGGGCCTCCTGGCTCTCCGCCTGGGCCAGGGGATGCTGGAGGCCTTCGGCGCCCAGCTCGAATCGGTGGCCGGCATCCTCCTCATCGGCTTCGGTCTGGCGTACGGCCTGTGGGGTTTGCGGCGGGCGCTGGCCGGGAAGCTGCACGGGCACACCCACCCTCACTTCGACCACGTCCACGACCCCTCGCGCGCGACCGTGGCCGGGCTCTTCCTCCTGTTCAGCGTCGATCCCTGCGTGCGCCTCATCCCCATCATCCTCGCCGCTGCCCCCCTGGGCTGGGCGAAGCTCGTGGCCCTGATCGTGATCTACGAGGTGGCGACCCTGGGCTCGATGGTGGCGATCGTGCTCACCGCGCGCTCGGGGGCGGTCAAGGGGCTGCAGGCACCCTGGCTGGACCGCTATGGGGACGCCCTCGCCGGCGGGCTCATCGTCGTGACCGGCCTTGCCGTTGCCGCGCTCGGCTGGTAGGTGATATGACCGACCCCAAGATCGACCCGCAGGCCCGTCTGCGGCACGACCTCCGCACGCCCCTGTCCCAGATCATCGGCTACGCCGAGCTGCTGGAGGAAGAGGCGCGCGAGAGCGGCGACGACGAGTACCTCGAGGACCTGAAGAAGATCCGGACCGCGGCCCGCCGCGCGCTCGAGGTCGCCGACCTCGCGGCACCCCCCACGCCGGCGGGGGCCACCCATAGCGTCTTCCTCGAGGCGCCTCGCCCCGAATCCGGTGCCGACTCCCCGGAGGTGCGAACGCCCACTCCACCTCTCGACGCCGCCGCGGTGCGCATGCTCGTGGTCGACGACAACGAGATGAACCGCGACATGCTCTCGCGGCGCCTCGGGGCCCGCGGGTTCCAGGTGGAGACGGCCGAGGACGGGACGCTCGCGCTCGAGCGCCTCGACGAGGAGCGCTTCGACATCGTGCTGCTGGACGTGATGATGCCGGGACTGAGCGGTCTCGACGTGCTCGGACGCGTGCGGGAGCGCTGGCCGGAGTCCGACCTGCCGGTGATCATGGTGACCGCCCGCGACGCGACCGACGACGTGGTGGAGGCGCTGCGAGCCGGGGCCAACGACTACGTGACGAAGCCGCTCGATTTCCCGGTCGTTCTGGCTCGCGTCGAGATGCAGCTCACGCTCAAGCGGCAGAAGGGGGAGATCCGGCGCCTCGCCGAGGATCTGGAGGTGCGCAACCGGTTCATCCGGGGGCTGTTCGGCCGCTACGTCAGCGAGGAGGTGGTCACCGGCCTCCTCGCCTCACCCGAGGGCCCGGCGCTCGGCGGGGAGTACCGCAAGGTGACCCTCCTGATGTCGGACCTGCGCGGGTTCACTCCCCTCACCGAGGGGCTCTCCCCCGAGCAGGTGCTCCGCCTGTTGAACTCCTACCTGGCCGCGATGGCGGACGTGATCCTCGCCCATCAGGGGACGATCGACGAGTTCGTCGGGGACGGGATCCTCGCCATCTTCGGGGCGCCGCTCGGACGCCCCGACGACGCCCTCCGGGCGGTGGCCTGCGCGGTGGCGATGCAGTCGGCGCTCGTCGGGCTCAACGAGCGGAACGCCTCCGAAGGCCTGCCTCACCTGGAGATGGGAGTGAGCGTCCACACCGGAGACGTCATCGTCGGCAACATCGGCTCGGAGCGCCGCACCAAGTACGGCGTCGTCGGCAGTGCGGTCAACCACGCGGGTCGCATCGAGTCGTTCACCGTCGGCGGGCAGGTGCTCATCTCGGACGCCACCATGGCTGAAGCGGGGGAAGAGGTGCGGATCGGGGCCCGGCTCGCCATCGACGCCAAGGGCACGCGCGAGCCGATCGTCGTGTACGACCTCCGCGGGGTCGGAGAGGAGACCGTACCCGACGCGGCGGAGGAGGCGACGCCTCTGCCCGACCCGATCCGGGCCCTGTGCCACGTGGTCGAGGGGAAGCGGGTGGAGGCGGAGGCCTTCGGAGCCGAGGTCATCGAGCTCTCGTCGCACGGGGCCACGGTGCTCTCGCCCCGCCGGCTTCGCCCGCTCTCGAATCTCAAGCTGGAGCTGAGACCCTCCGGGCGGGATCCGGTGGAGATCTACGCCAAGGTGGTGTCGGTGGCTCCCGGGGGCTCGGTGACCGTGCGGTTCACCTCGCTCCCGGCGGAGATCGACCGCTGGCTGCGCGAGCTCGTCGCCGACGCCCGTCGCCGGCGCGAGTGACGCCGCCTCACTTCCTCGCCGCGCAGCGTCGCAGGCGGTCCATGATGGCGTGGCCCAGGCCGCTCTCCGCGCAGGGCTCGGCGACGATCGCGTCGAGGCCGAGCGCGTCCAGGCGGCGCAGGGCGGCGAACAGCCGGGCCGCGGCGGTGGTGGCCCGCCCATCGGGGGCCAGCACCTCGAGCGCGGCGTAGCCGGCGTCCGCGGCCGGGTTGCCCCAGGCGAGCAGTCCCACTCGACCCGCTTCCTTGGACGGAGGGCCCGCCGGGCCACGGAGGATGCGGAGGGGTGTGCGCGTCGCATAGTGACGCGCGAGCTGCCCCGGGGCGAGCGGACCCTCGGCGGGCGGGGGGGCCATCACCACCGGGGTCCCGAGGGCGTCCTCGACCTCCTCTCGCGACACGCCCCCGGGGCGCAGGAGCGCGGGCGATTCGGTGGCCAGGGACACGATCGTGGATTCCACCCCGACGCGGCACGGTCCCCCGTCGAGGATCAGGTCCACTGCCTCGCCGAGGAGGTCGGCCACGTGGGGGGCCGTCGTCGGGCTCACGTAGCCGAACGGGTTCGCCGACGGCGCGGCCACCGGTGTTCCGGCGGCCTGGATCAGCTGGCGTGCCGCATCGTGCGCGGGCACGCGCACGCCCACCGTGTCGAGGCCCGCGGTCACGATCTCGGGCAGCTCGGGCCGGCGGGTCAGGACGAGCGTCAGCGGTCCCGGCCAGAAGCGCGCGGCGAGACGCTCGGCACCAAGGTTCCCGGTCGCGGCGACGCGCCCGAGATCCGAGCGATCGGAGAGGTGGACGATCAGGGGGTCGAAGGACGGGCGGGCCTTGACCTCGAAGACGCGGGCCACCGCGCGGGCGTCGAAGGCGTCCGCGCCGAGGCCGTAGACGGTCTCGGTCGGGAACGCCACGAGCCCGCCGCCGCGGAGAATCCGGGCCCCTGCGGCGATCGCGGCCGGGTCACCGGCGGGAAGGACACGCCCCCTCACGTGGCCTCCGCCGCCGGACGCCCGGGAGCGTGCGCCTCGCCCCCTCGGATCCGCGAGGCCAGCATCCCGCAGGCGGCGTGGATGTCGGCCCCTCCCGAGTAGCGCCGCACGAAGCCGATGCCGTTGTCCGACAGCGCCGAGAGGAAACGCGTCCTCTCGCCCTCCGAGGCGCGGCCATGGCCCCCCGTCGGATCGTTGACGTCGATGACCGACACTCGAAGCGGGACTCCATGGAAGAGACGGCCCAGCTCGCCCGCCTCGTCCGCGCCGGTGTTGAAGCCGGCGATGAGCACCCAGGCGAGGTGGACCGGGCCTCCCCGGGCGGCGGCGTGCCGACGCATGGCCGCGGCCAGCTCCGGCACGTCGTACCGGGCGGTCAGGGGGACGAGCCTCTCCCGCTTCTCCGAGAAGGCGGAGGTGAGGGACAGCATGAGGCGGTACGGGTGCCCCTCGTCGGTGTACCTCCGGATCTGGGGAACGAGGCCAACGGTGGAGAGCGTGATCCGGTCGGCTCCGATGCGCGGTCCGCAGGGATCGCGCAGCACGCGCGCGGCCTGGACGACGTTGTCGTAGTTCTGCAGGGGCTCGCCCTGGCCCTGGAAGACGACGCCGGTGAGTGGCCTTTCCGGAGACTCGCGCCGGACGGTCAGCACCTGCTCGACCATCTCCCACGCCTCGAGGTTGCGGCGGAAGCCCATTCGACCCGTCTCGCAGAAGCGGCATCCGAGCGCGCAGCCGACCTGCGAGGAGACGCACACGCTCCAGCGGGGCTTCTCGAGGGGGATGCGGACGGCCTCGAGGAGCTGCCCGTCGGGGGCGCGGAAGAGGTACTTCACGAAGGGGTCGAGGCCGCTGCGGCGGCGATCGACGACGTCGAGCCGGTCGAGCCGGCCTCCGGCCAGGATCTCGGCCGCGCGGGCGCGGGCCAGGCCCCGAACCCCGTCGAGCGTGCTGCCGTCCTCACCGACGAGGCGACGCACGACCCGGCGGGCGAAGGTCAGGTCCAGGCCGGGGAAGGCTTGGGCAAGCGTCTCGGGCGTCTGCCCGCGCAGGTGGAGAGACGGCATCCGCCCATGCTAGCTCAGGGTGGCAAGGTCACGAACCCCTGGACCGCGCGCCGGCGGCGCTTCAGGAGCCTGCTCGCGGGGACGCTCGGGAGGGCGTCGGCCTCTTCAAAAGTAAGGAGTGCCCTCCCTCGCTCGAATCGCCCCCCAACGCGCCCCGGACATATTCATCAATGCTGGGGGGCTCCACGCCCCTCAAGAGTATCGAGATGCCTCAAGTTGGAGCTGATGCAGCGGCTGTAGCACGCCGGTGGGGGATCTCGATACCCTCGTCCGCCGGCCCCTTGCGCGCCTGATAGTGCCGCGAGGACCCTGCTCTCGTGGTCTTTCTTCCAGCGGCCGGCAACGCCGGTCGACGACTCAGAAGCCGATCGTTCGTCGCTCGCCGTCGACCTCGATCTCGACGTCGGTCGCGCCGATCCGGACGACGCGCACCCCGTCGAAGCTGTCGCCCTCCCGCACGAGCCGGTCGTTCAGCAGGGCGATCGGCTCTCCGTCGCGGGTGCTGATCGCGGTGAGCCGGAACTCCGGGTCCGGAGCGGCGGTCTCCTCGGTGGGGGACTCGACGGGGCTGGTTTCCACCGTCCGCTCCAGTGCCATCTCGCCGGATCCGGCCACGGCGGTCTCGTCCGGAACCGCGGGCTCGCTCCCGGCGAGAGGCACGGTCGTCGACTCCGCCACGGGAGCACCGAGCTCCCGGGGGTCGGGAGCCGCGGGCGGAGCCGTCGTCGTCACGGTGCGGTCACGTGGGGGAAGGCGTCGGGTGTCGGTGTGTCCTTCGGCGGGAGGACGCGTCACCGCCGACGCCGAGGGCTCCATCGTCGTCGGTTCCGAGGGTTCACCTGCGGGGGCGTCACGGTCGACGCGCGGGTCGGCGGTGGGCGCGGGTTCCGCCCCGAGCCACCAGAGCGCGCCGACCGCGACCGCGCCGAGAGCGGCCGCGGCGAGGACGAGCGTCCTTGCCCGGCGGCGACGGTCGACGCCGCCCCAGGGCACCGGGCCCACCATCACCACTCCCGGCTCGCGGGCCTGCCTCTCCCGATCGAGCTTCTTCAGGGCGTCCAGGATGAAGCTCAAGACTCCCCTCCGGTCGCCGACAGCCGCGGCCGAACCCCGGGGGACAGCGCGAAGAGGACGAGACGGGTGCGTGGCCCCGCCACCCCGTCGGGCACGAGGCCGGCGTCGTGCTGGAATCGCTCGACCGCCGCGACCAGGTCCTCACCGGCGTACCCGAGGCGGTCGAGGGTCCCCCGGAGCCAGGCGTCCCGCCCGTCCGGGTCGGAGGGCAGCTCGCGGGCCTCCGGCCAGGCGAACACGGCCTCGCGGGTCCAGAGGGTGTCCACCTGAGACACCGGCACCGCGGCCAGCTCCTCGCCCGCGACCGCCACCCGGGCCACGGACCCGTCGACGCGCAGGAGCGTCAGGAAGCACGTGTCCGCTCGCGCAGGATGGAACATCTCCAGAACCACGGGCAGGTCGAGCTTCTGCAGCTGGGCGAGGTGCGTTCGGAGGGTCGTCCGACCGAAGCCGCCCCCGCCCCAGAGGGTCTCGATCCTCGCGATCGCGGCGCGGTACGACTCGCCGCGCGGGGTCGTTCTCAGAAGGGCGTCGAGGCGCTCGCTTCGCCCCGTGCGGGATGTGATCGGTGTGGGGGCCAGCGGCGCCGTGGGGCGGTCGCCGGGCTCGGGGGCGGTTCCAGGAGCGCGAGCCAGGCGCGGGGCGAGGGCGAACACCGCTGCCGCCAGGACGACGGTGAGGGCGGTGGCGATCAGGCTGTGCCGCCAGCGCAGATCCCACGCCGGGCGCTCTCCGGTCACCTCTGCCGCCGCCCGCCCGGCCAGCTTCGCGTCGATCGTCCGGCGGCTCTCGACATAGCCGGCGAGCAGCGCCCGGTCGCACACCAGGTTGATGAGCCGCGGCACCCCGCCGGTGAGGCGATGGATCGCCCGCAGAGCGTCGGAGGTGAAGCCGACCTTGCCCTCACCACCCGCGACCCGGATCCGGTGCTGGATGTAGGCCTCGGCCTCGCCTGGGCTGAGGGGCGAGAGGTGGTAGCGGGCGGTGACGCGCTGCGCGAGCTGTCGGAGCTCGTGGCGGGCGAGGATGTCGCGCAGCTCGGACTGACCCATCAGCACGATCTGAATGAGCTTCTCGGTGTCCGTCTCCAGATTGGAGATGAGCCGGACCTGCTCGAGGACCTCGGCCGAGAGATCCTGGGACTCGTCGATCAGGAGGACCACGTTGCGGTCCGCCGCCCGGGCCTCGAGCAGGAAGCGGTGGAGCGCGTCCACCAGACTCTTCAACGAGTCCCCCTCCGCCTCGACGTGCAGGTCGTCGAGGATGGAGCGCAAGAGCTCGGCCGCGGTGAGGGCGGGGTACAGCACCACCGCGGTGTGCGTGTCCGGGGAGAGCTGGGAGAGGAAGTACCGGGCGAGGGTCGTCTTGCCCGTGCCGACCTCACCGGTGATCAGGATGAACCCGCCCCGCTCGCGGTGGCCGAACTCGAGGTGTGCGAAGGCCTCCGCGTGCCTCTGCGAGAGATAGAGGTACTTGGGGTCCGGTGTCAGGTTGAAGGGCTTCTCGGTGAAGCCGTACCAGGCTTCGTACAAGGACCGCCTCCGGCCGCGCGGGCTGGCGGCGAGTGTATCACCGGGCCGCGGGTGTGTCGGCGAGCGGATCGAGTATCCTTCCACGGCCATGCCCGAGCTGCGTCTGCCCGCCGCCGACGCCGGCGCCTCGCTCCACGGGGCCGGGAGCACGGTTGTGGTGCTGGGCCACGGGGCCGGCGGCAACCGGCACACGCCCATGCTCGTGGCCCTCGCGGAGGCGCTCGCGGCCTCGGGTCGGGCCGCGCTCCTCTACAACTTCCCGTACGCGGAGAGGGGAGGCCGTCGACCTGACCCTCCCCGCGTTCTCGAGGCGACGGCCCGTGAGGCGGCCGAGGTCGCGCTCGCTCGGACCGGCGCGGACCACATCGTGATGGGCGGGCGCTCCATGGGAGGCCGGATCGCCTCGCAGGTCGTCGCGGCGGGGGCCCGGGCGGACGGGCTCGCCTTCCTGGCCTACCCCCTCCACCCCCCGGGTCGGCCCGAGACGCTGCGCGACGCCCACCTGCCCGGGATCGCCGCCGCCACGTCGATGCTCTTCGTCCAGGGGACCCGCGACGCCTTCGCCCGCGAGGACCTGCTCCTCGGCCTCGTCGAGCGCCTCGGGCCCCGGGCCGAGCTTCATCGGGTCGACTCCGCCGACCACTCGTTCCGTGTCCTCAAGCGCTCCGGCCGCACGCCGGAAGACGTCCTCGAGGAGGTGCGGACGACGTTCCTCGCCTGGCTGGAACGGCACCGCCTTTGAGCCCCGTGAATCCTCCCTCTGCGAACGGTCGCCGCGGCGCGGCGCGCTCGCTCGCCCCCGAACCCCCTAGGAGAACCCCATGATCGCCACCCTGGCCGTCGCCGCCCTTCTCGCGTCCTCCGCGTCCCCGGTGAGTCCCGAAACCCGGTACGACGGAGCGATCCCCACCCTTGAGAAGATCACCGGGCACGCTGTGGGCGCGCACATCTCGACCCCCGCCCAGATCACCGCGTACGTCGAGGCGCTCGCCGCCGCCGCCCCCGATCGGACGGAGCTCGTCACCTACGCCACCAGCGAGGAAGGGCGGCCACTGCACGTCCTCGCGATTGGCAGTGCGGAGACGATGGCCCGGCTCGACGAGATCAAGGCCGGCCTCGCCCGGCTGGCCGATCCCCGGGGCCTCGCCGCCGCGGAGGCCGAGCCGCTCCTGCGCGAGCTGCCGGCGGTCGTGTGGCTCTTCCACGCGGTGCACGGGAATGAGATCTCGTCTCCCGAGGCCGCGCTGGCGCTCGCTCATCACCTCCTGGCCGCCGAAGGCGACGAGCTCGTCGACCTCGTCCGGCGCGAGGCGGTGGTCCTGATCGATCCGCTGCAGAACCCCGACGGCCGGGCGCGCTTCATCGCTGCGAACTCCCTCGGCCAGGGGCCCTCACCCGACCCCGAGCCCGCGGCGGCCGAGCACGTCGAGCCCTGGCCGGGGGGGCGGGCGAACCACTACCTCTTCGACCTGAACCGCGACTGGTTCGCCCAGACCCAGCCGGAGACGCGGGGCCGGCTGAAGGTGTTCCTCGAGTGGTATCCCCAGGTCGCGGTCGATCTCCACGAGATGGGGGGCGACTCCACGTACTTCTTCTCTCCCCCGGCGGAACCCCGAAACCCCCATACCGTCGACGCTCAGCACCGGTGGCTCGATCGGATCGGGCGGGCCATCGCCGCCCGCTTCGATGAGCAGGGCGTCGCGTACTTCGTTCGCGAGGAGTTCGACGCGTTCTACCCGGGCTACGGGGAGAGCTGGCCGATGCTCCACGGGGCGGTAGGGATCCTGTTCGAGCAGGCCTCCGCCCGGGGCCTCGTGTTCCGGAGGACCGACGAGACGGAGCTGACCTACCTCGACGGCATCCGAAATCACTTCACGGCCGCACTCACGACCGCGGCCACCGCGGCCCGCGACCGCGAGACGCTCCTCCGCGACTTCCTCGAGTTTCGGCAGTCGGCAGTGCGCGAAGGCGAGTCAGGAGAGGTCCGGCAGTACGTGCTCGCCCCGGGGAGTGACCCGGCCCGGGCCCGCCGCCTGGCCGAGCTGTTGGTGGCCCAGGGCATCGAGGTGCGCCTCGCCGAGGAGGAGCTGCGGGCCGGGGACCGACGCTTCCCGGCCGGAAGCTATGTGGTCCCCCTCGCCCAGCCGGCGGGGCGGCTCGTGCGGAATCTCCTCGATCCGCGGGTTCCGATGCCCGAGGAGTATCTGAAGGAGCAAGAGCGGCGACTCGAGAAGAGGCTCCGCAGCCAGATCTACGACGTGACCGCCTGGAGCCTGCCGCTCGTCTTCGACGTCGAGTGCGTGGGGACCGAGGCCGTCGCCACCCGTCGCACGACGGAGTGGACGCCGGAGGCTACGGCGGAGGCCTCGCTCGAGGCGGCGAAGGTGGCGTGGCTCCTTCCGTGGGGAGTGGGGACCGCCGGCGCCGTCGTCGAGGCCCTGCAGGCGGGGATCAAGGTGCGCGTGGCGGAAGAGGGAACCACCATCGGAGGACGGGCCTTCCCGGCCGGGACCGCCATCGTGCGTCGCGGCGAGAACGCGGAGAGCGTCCGCCAGAAGCTGGGCGGCATCGTCGCCCGACACCATGCGAGGGCGGTAGCGGTCGATTCGGGGTATCCGGACGACGGCGTCTCGCTCGGCAGCTTCAGGGTCCGCCCTCTTCGCGCGCCGCGAGTGCTGCTGGCCTGGGACACGCCGACCTCGAGCCTGTCGGCCGGCTGGGCGCGCTGGGTGCTGGAGAGACGCTATGGCCAGAAGGTGAGTGTCGTCCGGGTCTCCTCACTGCGCCGAGTGGAACTCGATCGCTTCGACGTGATCGTCCTGCCCTCGGGGCGCTACGACGAGGCTCTCGGCAAGCCGGTGGTGAGCCGACTCCGGCCCTGGATCCGGGGCGGGGGCACGCTCGTCGCCCTCGGCGAGGCCGCGCGCTGGCTCACCACCGAAGACGCGGGGCTGCTCGCGACCACGACCGAGCTGAGGAGCGGGTGCCCGGACGAGGGTCCGCCCGAAGGCGACGACCCCGAAGGCGAAGAGGAAGAGCGCCCGGCCGGGACCTGCGGCGCGAAGAAGGACGAGCCGTACGACCTCGCGAGCGCGATCCTGCCGGAGCGGGAGCGGCCGGACGCGGTCCCGGGGGCCCTGCTGCGGGTGCAGCTGGACGCCGAGCACTGGCTCTCGGCGGGGATCGACGGCGAGATCCAGGCCATCGTCGACAGCCGCCGCGTCTTCAGCCCGCTGAAGCTGGACAAGGGACGCAACGTCGGTGTCTATGCTTCGAAGGAGGAGGTCGTGGCGAGCGGGTTCGTCTGGGACGAGGCCCGCGAGCTGCTGGCGCAGAAGGCCTTCCTCATGCACCAGCCCCTCGGGCAGGGACATGTCGTCGCTTTCGCCGAGGACCCCAACCACCGCGGCTACGCCGAAGCGACGGAGCTGCTGTTCATGAACGCCGTGCTGCTGGGATCGGCCTATTGACGGGCGAATGTTGAATGGGCGGCATTCGCGTGTCCTTCCGCTTCGGTTGCGTCATCCCACCCGCTGACATTGAAGATGGCCCCTCTCCCTGTGGGAGAGGGGCCGAGTAAGAGCATGTCTGGGTGAGAATCCCCGGAGGCGCAGAGCCGTCACCGCGGGCTGCGGCCGGGGATGCACGAATGACGCGCTATCTGCCTTCGCGCATCTGCAGGCATTCGCGCATCGACTAGGGAGCGTCGACCACCGGAAGGGCGCCGAGCGAGCCATCGGCGAGCAGGCCGGTGGCGAAGACGGTGTAGTTCGTCCCGCCCATCAGCATCGTGCCGGGGAGGGACAGGGCCACCGTCTGGGTTCCAGCAACCCGAACCTCCAGGTCGTAGGTGCCGGCGTCGACCGCGACGTACCCACTCGCTCCTCGGAAGGGCACTCCGGCGAACAGGACCGGACCACCGGTCACCGCCACGTCGACCGCCGGGGCGTCCGGGCTGGCGTGCACGAAGCGCACCTTCGCCTGGCTGGACGTCGAGCGGTCGTCCAGCAGGACGAGCGGCTGGATGTCGGCGAGGAGGCCGGTGGCGGCAATCGTGTAGGACGCACCCACGCCGAGAGGCACGGTGGCGTCAATGACGACGGGCGCGGACTGGCCGGCCGGGGTCACGGTGAAGCGGGCGTCACCGGCGGGAACCGGAAGGAACCCAGTGGCGTCGAGGTAGGCGGCGCCTTGGACAGCAATGGCACCGTTCACCGCGACGTCGACGGTCGGGGCGTCGGGGGAGAGGTGGATGACCCGGCTCTGAGCGAGCCCGGGCTCGGGGGAGTTGGTGATGTTGTCGTCGTCGTCGTTGCAGCCGGCGGCAAGCACCGGGAGGGCCAACACGGCCAGGAAACGGGCGGAGCGGCGGATCTTGTTCAGCATCTCGAGCCTCCTTTCAGGCTATCTACAGGTACGGGGTGGGGCCTCGGTTTGTTCCAGATAATGAATAGATTTTGAAACATTCTCGGATCGGCCCCGCACGTCGGTGCGACGAGCCTGGTGGGCCTCGCGGTGAGTGAGATCGGGCGGCCGGCGCACGCTCGGGCACGGGTCGGGCCGCTCACCACCACTTCCGGGCGCTCCGTCCCCGCAGGCTCCGGTCTTGCGCCCCGCGAGGGCGCTGGGTGGCCGCCTCCTCGTGGATGAAGATATTCTCGGGTCACTAAACGAGTGGTTTTCGAATAGCTATGTGCTAACCTTTGTCGGCTAGGCCTGATGTCTCCCACACGCGAGTCAGTCGCCCGTCTTTCGATCGGAGCGCTCTCCCGCGCCACAGGAGTTCCTGTCGAGACCCTGCGCACGTGGGAAGCGCGCTACGGATTCCCGATCCCCGAGCGCAAGGCGTCCGGACATCGCGTCTACCGGACCACGAGCGTGCCGCGACTCCGCCGCATCGCGGCGGCGCTGTCTCAGGGGCATCGGGCCGGCGAGGTGGTCGGTGCCTCCGACGCCGAGCTGGAGCAGCTTCTCGCTGCCACGAGCACGGCCGGCACGGGCGGGACCGCCGGCGAACACCGGCCCGCCCGGACCGAGGAGCTTCTGGCCCTTGTCGAGAGATTCGACTCGCAGCAGCTGACCCTGCGTCTGCTCAGCGAGGCCGCCCGTCGCGGGCCCTTCGCCTTCGTGCGCGACTGCATCGCGCCCCTGATCACGGCGGTCGGCGACAGCTGGGCCGAAGGCCGGCTAAGCATCCATCACGAGCACTTCCTCTCGGAGCGGGTTGGAGATCTGCTGCGCTCACAGCGGATGCCGTTCGAGGAGCGTGCCTCGGGACCGATGGTGATCCTGGGGTCGCTCCCCGGTGAGGCTCACGCGCTGGGTCTCCAGATGGCCGCGCTCGTCCTTTCGGCCGCCGGCTGTCGCGTGCTTCACCTCGGGACCGAGCTGCCCCCGAGCTCTTCGTGCAGATGGCCAAGGACACGGGAGCCCGAGCGGTGGGCATTAGCGTGTCCGAGTACACCAAGGGGCCGACGACCGCGAGCCAGGTGCGGCGTCTCCGCGCACAGCTGCCCAAACGGGTGGCCCTCCTCGTCGGCGGTCGAGGCGCCCCCGGCGCTCGGGACGGCATCGAGATGATCGGGTCTCTGGATGCCCTCGATGACTGGGCCCGCCGCGCCGTCGCGAGGAGGAAACCCGCATGAGAGCGCGCCGAGCCATGATCAGCGCATCGCGAAATCGGCCCACACCAGGAACAACCCATGGGCCCCTCAGGGGACCCGAAGAAGGAGTCTCCGAGCCGGGCAGCGGGAACGCGGCTAGCGAGCGGGCCCGGCGGGCCTGCGGACGGGCCCGAGCGCTCCGAGCTGCTCCGTGCGCTCGTCGACCTCGGCCTGGAGGGCCTCCCACTGGGCCATGAGATCGCCCGCCTCCCACATCAGCGTCTGGTGCTTCTCCGCGGCCTCGGTGGCTCGGGCCCGGTCGTCGTAGAAGCCGGGGGAGGTCATCTCGGCCTCGAGGTCCTTCACCGCCCCCTCGGTCTCGGCGACGCGCTTCTCGAGCTCGACCAGGCGGAACTTCATGCGCTTGAGCTCGCGCTCGAGGACCTGTCGCTCGGGGGGCGTTCCCTGCTTTCGAAGGCGGGGGGCCATCGGATCGGCAGGCGTGGGCTTGTCCGGCTTCCCGTTCGAGCGGGCGGCCTTTCGTCTGGACGACTTGCCGCGCTTCGCGGCGGTTGCGGGGGCGGTGGCGGACGGGGGCGAGGCGGCGGTCGCGGCGGCGGAGCCAGGCGCGGTCGCCCGGGAGGCGACGCCGTCGTCTTCATCCTGGCGCGATGGCGAAACCGCCGGCAGAGGCGGCGTTTCCCCCAACTCCTGGCGCTTCTTCCAGTAGAGGAAGTCCTCGTAGTCGCCGGGGTAGAGCGGCGCCTCGCCCTCGCCCACCTCGATGACCTTGCCCGCCAGGCGATCCACGAAGTAGCGGTCGTGGGAGACGAAGATGAGCGTGCCCGCGTACTCGGCGAGGGCGTCGAGGAGGACCTGCTTCGACTCGAGGTCGAGGTGGTTGGTCGGCTCGTCGAGGAGCAGGACGTTGGACGGCCGCAGCAGCATCCGGGCGAGGGCGAGGCGATTGCGCTCGCCGCCGGAGAGGACGGCAACCTTCTTGTAGACGTCGTCGCCCTCGAACAGGAAGCCCCCGAGGAGAGTCCGGATCATCGGCACCATCGTGAGGGGGCTCGCCGTCGTCATCTCCTCGTAGACGGTGCGGTTCGGGTTCAGAGTCGAGGCCTGGTCCTGGGCGAAGTAGTCCAGGATCACGCGGTGGCCCTCGAGACGGACCCCCTCGTCGGGCCGGTCCACTCCGGCGAGTATGCGCATCAGGGTGGTCTTGCCCGCCCCGTTGGGACCGACGAGAGCGATACGGTCGCCGCGCTCGATCAGGAGGTCCACGTGGCGGAGCACCACGTTGTCGCCGTAGGCGCGATGGACACCCCTCGCCTCCAGGACCACCCGGCCCGGCCGTGGGGCTTCCGGGAACCGGAACCGGATCTTCTTCCGTTCGGGGGGAATCTCGATCCGCTCGACCTTGTCGAGCAGCTTGATGCGGCTCTGAACCTGCCTGGCCTTGGTCGCGGTGTAGCGGAAGCGGTTGATGAAGACCTCGGCCTTCTCGATCTCGTCCGTCTGCCGTCGCCAGGCCGCGCGCAGGCGTTCCATCCGGGCCTCGTGCTCGACGACGTACTTCGAGTAGTTGCCGTGGTAGTCGGTCAGCGTTTTGAGCCCGACCTCGGTGATCCGCTTGATCGTGGCGTCGAGGAAGAATCGGTCGTGGGAGACGAGCACGACCGCGCCCGGGTAGTCCCCCAGATACTCCTCGAGCCAGTTGCGCGCGGGCAGGTCGAGGTGGTTCGTGGGCTCGTCCATGAGGAGCAGGTTGGGGCGGGCGAGCAGCAGCTTGGCCAGGGCGATGCGCATCTGCCAGCCGCCGGAGAACTCCTCCGTCATCCGCGCCTGGTCGGCGAGGGAGAATCCGAGCCCCTTCAGGACGGCGGCGATCCGGGCGTCGATCTCATAGCCCCCCTGCGCCTTGAAGCGCTCGGTGGCCTCGGCGTACCGCTCGAGGAGCTTGTCCAGACCGCCGTCCTCCTCGGTGGCGTCGGCGAGGGCCTCCTCGAGCCGGTGCTGCTCGTCGCGCAGGGCCAGGAGCTCCTCGAAGGCCAGGACGACCTCCTCGTAGACGGTGCGCCCGTAGTGGACGATGCCATCCTGCGGCAGGTAGCCGATCGTGGTGCCGGAGGCCATCCGGATGGAGCCGGTGTCGTACTGCTCCAGTCCCCCGAGCATCTTCAGGAGGGTCGTCTTGCCCGCTCCGTTGGGCCCGGTGAGCCCGATCCGATCGCGCTTCTTGACGTGCCAGGAGACGTCTTCGAAGAGGACCCGCTCCCCGTAGCGCTTGCTGAGGCCTTCGACGTGGATCATGCCTGGAGGTTCAGGAACTCTGAAGGCTGCACTTGGGTCATTACGACGTCCTTCACGCTCTCCGCAAAGCTTTGATTCTACACGATCGGCCTTCCAGGCCTCTGACGCTCAAGGAGGGGACACGGGGACGGTCCCGTCAATCAGCGGCCCGGCCGACCGCGCCGCCAACCGCCTGGGTCCGTCCCGCCCAGCACCCGGACGCCTCCCTGGCTTCCTGGCGGTGTCTCCCTGGTCACGCCTAGAATAGTGTTGAGGATCTTGGTGGAGCATGTCGGGATCGAACCGGCGACCTCCTGATTGCGAATGAGTCCGGGGGGGAGTCTTAGCAGACCCCAGAGGGCCCAAGTGGGCCTCAGACAAGGAAGGAAGACGGGGGCGTGTACCCGGGTGCGGTCGTACTGGTGGCCCGTCGGGGGAAGATCGCCTGCTTCGAGAGCTTTGGCTGGCGGGACAGAGACGGCGGAGATCCGACGCCGAAGGACGCCAAAGGAGAGGATGGACATGCTTCGAAGAGCGACGTGGATGGCGGCGGCCTGTTTGCTGGCGGCCTCCCCGTCGCGGGCGCAGGACTCCCGCGTCGAGCTGAGCGCGACCGCGGGATGGACGTTCAGCGATGGAGTGACCGGAGCCGGCGTGGTCGTCCCCGGCGTCGGGACGTTCACCGGGATCGCACCCAAGGATGCGTTCTCCTGGGGGCTGCGCCTCGGCTTCCTGGCATCGGAGAATGCCGAGATCGGGTTTCTGTACGACCGGCAGTCCACCGAGCTTGACGTCACGGGGGCGTCGACCGTGAAGCTCGGAGACGAGAGCATTCACAACTACCATGGGTACTTCGCCTACAACTTCGGCGGGAAGGACGCGAAGGCGCGGCCCTATTTCCTGATCGGGCTGGGGGCAACGCAGTACGGCACGGTCAAGGCGATCGCGGGCGGCGTTCAGCGCGACATCAGAGGAAGCACGACGTTCTCGGGCACCGCGGCGCTCGGCATGAAGGCCTTCCCCGGCCCGAAAGTCGGTATCCGCTTGGAGGGCCGCTGGACGCCCACGGGAGTCGAGGCTGACACCACGGGCTGGTGGTGCGACCCCTACTGGGGCTGCTACCTCACCGGGTGGTATTCTCACCAAGCCCGGCCGCCTCAACGCCAGTACTCGAACCAGTTCGCGGTCTCGGGCGGGTTGATCCTCCGGTTCTAGAAAGGCAGAACCACTAGCGCGGCTGGATGAGTGTGGGCGCCGCGCCGCAACCCGTCGGGGGCGCGACGTGCCGCGGTCCGTGTCTCCGGTCACGCCAATGGAGTGCCCCTGTGGCCCCGGTGACCCCAGGCGTCCGCGGGCGTCGCCACATGCCTCTACTTCAACCGCTTGTCGGATCACCGCTCGAGGTTCAGGAACTCCAGGCAGGTGCGCTGCAGCATGTCCCGGTGCTGCGGATCCATGAAGTTGAGACGGTACTCGTTGATGACCTTGATCTCCATCCCCTCCCACTCCTTCCAGCACGCGGCGCAGATGGAGGAGAGCACCTTCTCCTTGACCTCGGGAGGGAAGGGGACACGGTGCGCGGGCGGGGCCTCGCCCGCCTGGGAGCAGCGAACGCACGACTCGGGCATGTTGATCTCCGTCGAAACGGTGATTATAGCTGCCAGGGTCGAGAGTTGCGATGAGGGCCGCGCGACCCCGATAATCTGAGGTTATGGAGATCACGACCCCGAGCCGCAGCTTCGGCGCATATCACCTGTCGATCGACACCCTCCGGAGCCTGGAGGCCAAGGGCTACCTTTCTCCGACCGACGTCCAGCACGAAACGATCCCCCTCGCCCTCGAGGGCAAGGACCTCGTCGTTCAGTCGCGCACCGGAACCGGGAAGACGGCCGCGTTCGGCGTTCCCATCATCGAGAAGATCGACCTCGAGCGCGCGGGCATCCACGCCGTCGTGCTGACCCCCACTCGAGAGCTGGCCCTGCAGGTCTCCAAGGAGATCACCGAGCTCGGACGGGGGCGAGGGGTCAAGGTCGAGACGATCTACGGGGGAGACTCGATGGAGCGCCAGCTCGACGGTATCCGGGCCGGCGCCCACGTGATCGTGGGCACCCCGGGCCGCGTCCTCGACCACCTCCGGCGCCGCACCCTCGACTTCAGCGGGGCGAGGATCCTCGTCCTCGACGAGGCGGATCGCATGCTCGACATGGGCTTCGCCGTCGAGATGGGGCAGATCATGGAGTACGTCCCGGAGGAGCGACACACCATGCTCTTCTCGGCCACCGTGCCCCTCGGGATCCGCGGCCTGATCTACCACTACATGGCGGAGCCGGAGTTCGTGCTCCTCTCCGAGGACGAGATCTACGTCAAGGAGGTCGAGCACGTCTACTGCCTGACCACGCGGTTGCAGAAGGAGGCGACGCTCTACAAGCTCATCGAGTACGAGAACCCCTCGTCCGCGATGATCTTCTGCAACACCCGCGAGGAGACCCGCAAGGTCGCCACCTTCCTCGGCAGAAAGGGCCTCGCCGCCGCCATGCTCTCGTCCGACCTCCCGCAGAAGAAGCGCGAGCGCGTGATGGGCCGCTTCCGGCAGGGGGAGATCCGCCACCTGGTCACCACCGACGTGGCTTCCCGGGGCATCGACATCGTGGACCTCTCGCACGTGTTCATCTTCTCGACCCCCGACTCCCCGGAGCAGTACATCCACCGCGCGGGCCGGACGGGCCGGGTGGGGAAGACGGGCCGGGCCATCAGCCTCGTCTCCGCGATGGACCTCATGAACTTCAACCGCCTCGTCAAGCGCTACCACGTCGAGGTGAAGGAGCTCACCATCCCCTCCGACGACGACGTTGAGGTCCGGAAGGCGGAGCGGGTGGTGGAGCTGCTGGCCGAGGCGGGGCGGAGGCTCTCGCTCGAGGACTACGCCGAGCTGGGCCCCGTGGCCCGGCAGGTGGCGGAGCACGAGATTCGAGACCGGATCGTGGCTGCCCTGCTCAAGGAGTCCCTGGCCCGGCCTCCGGTCGCGCCGGACGAGGATGACGAGGAAGACGAGGTGCATCCGATGCCCCCGCGTCGGCGCTACGACAGCGGTGGGAGGGGGCGGGGCGGAGACGGCGGCCGGCGGGACGGGGGGCGCGGGGACCGCCGGGGGGGGCGTCGGCGCTGACATTCCGAGTCCGCTGTCCCAGGCGCAGGACTCGGAACTATAGGCGCCGCCGCATCCACCTCTCGAACAGCCAGTTGGCCAGCCGGTAGACCTCGCCCTCGCGGGTGAGGTAGCCGAGCATCGTCAGGCCGTAGAGGGGGACCTCGATCGCCTCCTCGGAGTGACCGGTGGCCGAGGCCAGCTCCCGGCGGGTGAGCGCCCCCTCGCGCGCCACCTCGGATAGCAGAACGCGCTCCTCTTCGGAGAGCGTCTGGAAGTCCACCGAGAAGAAGTTCGCCACCATCTCGTCGGCCCCGAGCTGCTCGAGGGTGGCCGCGAGGTCGCCGCTCTCGAAGAGCCGGCTGGCCAGGAGCTGAACGAGGAACGGGTGGCAGGCGGTGCGCTCGACGATCGTCTCCACGTCCTCTGGCGCGAACTCGCCGAGCGCGAGAAGCGGTCGGCTCTCCTCGGGGGTGAGGGGAGTGAGGTAGACGGGCGGGATGAACCCCTGGAGGAATGGCGACGTCGCGAGGTGGGCCTCGTCGTCGAGCTTCGCCAGGGTCCGGGTGGCGGTGAGGACGGCGCGGACGTCGCCGCCCCGGGAGAGCACGCGGCGCATCCGCGCCAGAGCGCCGGGGTCGGACCGGCCGACCACCAGCAGCTCTTCCGCCTCGTCGATGAGGAGCAGGAGGCGCCAGCCGGCGCGAACCGTCCGTCGCACCAGGGTGGCCAGCATCTCCGCGACGGGCAGGCTCTCCAGCTCGTCGATCGTCACGTCGGTCGCCCGGCGGAAGGCCTCGGAGTCCTCGACGCTCGAAACGAGCGTCTCGGCCAGCCCCCGGGCGTCGGCGCTGCCCTGCAGATCCCAGTAGAGGGCCACGAAGGGCGTGTCCCGGCTTCGCTCGACCTGGCGCTCGATCTCCTTCAGCAGGCTCGTCTTGCCGAGCCGGCGGGCGCCGAGCACCCAGATGGAGTGGCGCTCGCCATCGAGGATCTCCCGGATGACCACGGAGCGGCCGAAGAAGTCCTCGCCCCGGACCCAGCTGCCGACGATGAAGGGGTTGCGTCTGATCGACATGGAAGTAGACACGGGAGCCCTAGTCTGCCACAGGCTCGTCCCCGACGGGGGGAGGCTCGTCCGGGTTCGCGGCCGCCGCCTCGAGCTCGACCACGGCCCTCGCCGTGTCCACGTCCTCGAGGCGGATGGTGCCGCGTCCCTCTTCGAGCATGCGGTTGACCGCGTGGACACAGTACTTCTGGATCAGATAGGGGCGGAGGCGGGAGAGCTCGAGGATGCGCTCGACCGCCTCCCCCTTCCAGCGGAAGACCCCCGCGACCGGCTCCCGGATGAGCGCCTCCGCCTCCTCCCGGATGAAAGGGGGAAGCTCGATCTCGTCGAAGAAGTTGTACCAGGGGCTGACTTCGCTCTTCCAGCGCCGCCGGATCCCCACCCCGCTCATCACCGCGACGAGGTTCTCGGAGAAGCTCTTCATGAAGATCCCGCGCAGGCGCTGGTTGACGCTCTCCGAGTACTCGTTGAGAACGTCCACCTCGTCGATCAGCAGCGCGAGCTTCACCCGGCGGCCGGTGCGCGTCTTCAGCTCCGCGATCACGCGCTGGAGGTCGTGGCTGAACTCGCGCGCCTCGTAGCCGTCGATCTCCGGAGTCAGCCGCAGCGCGTCGCGGGTCTCGGGGGTGATCGCGAGAGTGTCGACGATCTCCATCATGAGGGCGTAGAAGAAGGTCTGCTCGGGCACACCCTGAAGGTCCACGAACACCGGGAAGAAACGCCACTCCCCGGCCTCGTCCGCGGCGAGGACCTTGGCCAGGTGGTGGAGGAAGGTGGTCTTTCCGATCCGTCGCTCCCCGGTGATCATCAGGCTGTTGCGGTGGAGCGTGCTCAGCATGCGGGCGGTGAGCTTCTCCCGTCCGTAGTACATGTCGTCGTCGAGGACGGGGGCACCCGCGATGTAGGGGTTGAAGCGGCGGCGCATCGCGCCCCGCCGGCGCACCCGCTGGGCGATGAAGCCGATCCCCACCAGAGCGAGGGCGAGCCCGCCCGCCGATGGGAGGAAGAGGGGGGTCTCGTAGAATCGGAGCCGTCGCTCGACGGTGAACGACAGGGCATGCGGTCAGGCCGCCGGCGTCGATCGCGGTGACGCTGACCTCGTTCGGGCCGGGCTCGAGCGGCAGGCTGAGCACGAACGGCAGGATCCGCACCGGGTTCACGGCGTCCTCGGAGGCCGGCACGTCCCCCACCAGCTCACCCGCGACGCGGAACTCGACCCTCCGGATCGCCCGATCGTCGGTGGCCACGCCCTGAAGGAGATACGTCGGCGCCTCAACGATCGGGCCCTCCCCGCTCGAAGAGTGCGAGCGTCGGCTCCCGGTTCGGGAACCAGCGCGCGAAGAGCGCCTCTCCCGTCCGCCGCTCCGCCTCGGCGAGCCGCTCGCGGGCGCGGGCGTGCCCGGGGTCGAGCTGGAGCAGCGCCTCGAACGCGACCTGGGCCTCCGGGAACAGGCCCTTGCCCATGAGCTCCTCGCCCCTCGCCGCGAGCTCCTCGATCTCGGCGCGCAGCTCACGCTGCCGGCGCAGGCCCTCGATGATCTGCCGCGTGCGGTCGAGCAGCTCGCGCGCCGCGGTGTAATCCGGGTCGGCGGCTGCGTCGGTGAGCGGCCCGAGGGCGGCCTCGTAGTGTCCGGCGTCGAAGAGCCTCCGGCCTTCGGCCAGAGATCTCTCCCGCGCGGCGCGGGTCGTGGACGCGAGGATGCGCTCCTGCGCGAGTCGACGGCCCTCCTGGGCGCGTGCGTTGCCGCGGGGCCAGGTCGAGCACCTCGTTGTAGGCCACCATCGCCTCGTTGGCTTTCCCTCCTCGAGCAGTCGATCCCCGTCGGCGAGGCGCTGCTGGATCCGCCGCGTGCGGGCCGCGGCGTCGCGCTCGGTGCGCTGGGCGTCGCGCAGCCGCTCCTGCTCGCGGGTGATCGACTGGAGCGTGTCGGCGTCGAGGCCGCCGGCCAGGACCTCGGCCTGCTCCAGCAGGGCCAGGGCCTCGTCCCAGGCGCCGCCGCCGCCCGAGCTCCCGGGCCTCGGCCAGCAGGCGCTGCACCTCGGCGCGCGCGCGGCGGGTGATGCGGGCCTCCTCGGCGCTCCGGGCCTCGCTTCGCAGCCGGACGAGGTCCGCACGGCTCGGGCTCCTCGTGACCGCGCCCCGCCTTCTCGGCCTTGTCGAAGGCCTCGAGGGCCTCGCGGTACTTCTCCTGACGAAGCAGGCACTGGCCGAGGAGGAAGTGGGGCAGGTAGTCGACGAACTGCAGCCCGTAGGTCTGCACGTTGACCGCCGGGTCGGGGCCGAAGCCGGAGCGCCTCGCGGACGTTCTTCACGCAGCCGTCCCAGTTCTGGGCCGGGATGTCGCGGTCGCGGGCCTGCAGGTAGTAGTCGTACCACTCGCGCACGGCCAGGCCGGGCCGCGGGCAGCGAGGAGGAGACGGCGAGGAGACCGAGGACGCTCCAGGAGCGGCCGCTTCGGGCGCCGTGCCCGACTGGATCGGCATTCGAGGGCGCGTCCTCGGGTGGGCGAAACCGTGAGGGGTGCGGGACCGGTCGCATGCCAGGCAGAGCTCCTCAGGTGCGCCGTCGCCGGAGCGCTACTTCTCGAACATCGCGGCGATGTGGGCGCCGCGCGCGGTGGAGGTCAGGGGGTCCGACGGCCATCCGGATCTCGGAGATCTCGACCGGGAACTTGCGGGCCCGCAGCGTCCGCTCGAACAGCTCCCGGAACCCCCGCGGCTTCGCGGTGCCGCCGGCGAGCACGATGGGCAGGGCGCGGTCGGTCTTGGGCAGCTTCTCGGCCCGCGAGATCGCCCGGCGCAGCGTGTCGACCAGCGTCTCGACGAGGTCCTCGTAGTAGATGTGGAGCGCCTTCTCGAGCTTGTCCCGCGGGGCTCGGGTGAGGTCGAGCCCCTCCTCCTTGATGACCTTCACGCGCGTCGCGTGCTCGCCGACGGCCTCGCCCACCGAGCGGTCGATGAAGTCGCCCGCCTTGGCCATCGAGACCATGATCGAGGGGATCGAGAGGAAGGCGAGGGTGGCGTTGCACATCCCGCCGCCGCAGGAGACGCCGATGCCGGTGAAGTTCTGGTTCTCGAGCTCGGAGAAGATCACCGCGAGGCCCTCGTTGATCGCCATCGCCCGATAGCCGAGCGACTGCAGGTGCTTGCGCAGGCGTGGCCTCGTGGTAGGTCAGCTGCGCCTCCTTGCCCGGAGGCGCGGCGGGGACGGAGAAGGCCAGCACCTCGCTCGCGGTGCGCGGCTTGGGCACCAGGCGTCTGCAGGATCGCCTCGAGCACCGGCCAGGCCAGCTTCTCGCCCGGGTTGATGCAGGCCGTCCGCCATCGTGCGGCGCGTCTCCGCGTTGAACATGTTCGCGAAGCGCTCGGTGGCCGAGCCGAAGATGACGATCTCGTCGCCGTCGCGGTAGTGGTGGATGTCGCTCTGCTGCTGGATCGTCCTCTCCGTCACCGGCGAGTAGGGAACCGGGATGAAGGCGTTGAGCTGCGACGGCGCAGGCCACGTCCTTGCCCCCGCGGCGCGCAGACACCACCTTGCTGGTGCCGACGTCGAGGCCCACCGGGTGGCGACCCGGTCCTGACCAGGTCCTCGAGCGGCTCCGGCTCGCCCGGCGCGCCTTCCAGAGGTGGTCCTTGGTCTCCGTCATGTCAGTCTCCTTCGCTCCGCTCCGGCCGCGCGCGATGCTCGCCGCGTCGGCGCGGTCTCGCTTCGCGCCCTCCTCCGCGTCGCTGGTCTGCTCGGCCAGCCAGCGATCGTAGAGCTTGGACCTCTCCTTCCGCACGTCGTCGACCGTCCGTCCCGTGGCCAGGGCCTCCGCCTCGAGCCGCTCGCTCGGCCTCGCGAACGCCCGGCCACGGCTCGCCCCCATGACCGCGAGGAACGGCTCGTCGTAGCCGAAGCCGAACAGCTCCACCGCCGGCGACGTCCGCCGGTACAGGTCGGGCAGCCCGAAGGCCTCGAAGGGGAAGCCCCGCGCCCAGTCGACGTGGTGCCCGATCAGGTGCCTGCGGGCGTTGACGCTGGTGAGCCCGTGGGTCACGCACATGTCGGGGGCGATCGTCCACTTGTCCCGCAGGTAGTCGGTCAGGCCGGCGCCCCGACTCGAGCTGCGCCTGCGTGATCGGCAGCGCGCGGCCGCCCTCCCAGCGGGTCTCGAAGGAGACCCCGATCGTCGGGCCGTTCAGGTTGAGGTAGACGCGGTCGCCGCTCGCTCCAGATCGACATCCCGGCGTGGTTGGCCTTGTCCTCCTCCTCCACCACGCGGAAGACCTGGCCGAAGCGGTCGATCAGGTAGTGGTAGACCTGGTCGCGGCGCAGGTAGCGCAGCAGGTTCTGGCTCGAGTCGCGCAGCTTCTCGTTGAAGGACTCCTCGAGCGGCCAGATGTCGCTCTCGGAGGTGTGGTACACGATCCCGATGGGCCGGTCGAGGACCTCGGGCTCCATCCCCCCGCCGGCCGAGAAGACCCGGTAGCGCCGCGGATCGCCGCGCGATCGCGTAGGTCGTGTCGATCCGCAGGCCGTTGCTGTAGAGCTCGAAGTCCTCGCCCGAGTCGACGAGCCACACCCCCTGGGGCGGAAGGCCCGCCTGCGTGGCCGGCAGGTGCTCGGCGACGGGCGCCAACGGAGGAGTGGGTCGCATTCGTGGGCGCCGAGCGGGGATAGGCCGCCAGGGCGAGGCCCGCCGCCACCACCAACAGCGTGGCCGCCCAGTTCGCGGCCCTCCGCACGCGCGGCGCCACCGCCGGGCCGCCGGGGCGGGGGAGCGTTCAGCGCCCCGTTGGGGTTGGCGGAGAACAGGGCCCGGGCCCGGTCGAGGCGGCTCATCCGGTAGAGGGCCCACCGCACCGGAGCGAGGGGGACGGCCTGGAAGCGCTCGTCCAGCGTTTCGTAGCGCTCGAGAGAGCGGCGAACGTAGCGGAGCTTCTTGACCGGGTCGCGGATTGTCCGGCATCGATCCTCGAGCTCCGCGATCGGGTCGGGGCGCAGGCCGAAGACACGCGGCGGGCGCACCGGCGCCGGCGGCTTTCTCGCCGCAGGTCCCCGGGCGGCGACACGTCGACCCGACCGCACTCGCGCCAAAGTACTCTCCGACTGTGAATTATAGGGTTTGCTGGCCGGTGCTCACAAGGCGCGGCCCGGCCAGAGACGCCGAGTCGGTCATCGGCCGAGCGGCCGGGAAAAGGCGACGAGCGCCGCCGGGCCGCGCAGCCAGGGCAGCAGCACGGCGCAGGACGGCACCTGGACCAGGCTCATGACGATGACCGCAGTGGGAAACCGGATCGGGGCCTGGGCCAGGGCAAGCCCAAGCACGACCCCGTAGGTCACGAGCACGGCCAGACAGTAGACGAGGGCGAGGACGCGGCACAGCGCGAGGCGACGCCACAGCCCTGCCGCCAGCAGCCAGTGCAGGAGCGTCTGTCCGGCGCCGTTCCAGAGGGCGCCGGGGGCGGGCGTCTCGAGGAGGGGGAAGGCGAGCTCGAGGGCGCCGCTGACGATGAAGAAGCCCGCGCACAGGCGCGCGGGCAGCGAGAGTGGGGGCTGAGGTCGGCGGTCCATCGCAGTCCGCGGCGGGATTATAGGGCTTCGGCCGCGGTGAAGCTCGACCCGGTGCGTGAACCCGGTTGGATCGTTCAGGCTACAATCGTGTCCGGTGGGGACGAATCGGTGATCGAGCACGAGAGCTCCAGAGGTCTGGACGGCCGGGACAACCGCCGTGAGCGCCGGGTGCTGGTCGACCTCCCCGCCTCGGTGGGGGGTCGCGCGCCCCACGCCGCGCGGGTGGTCGATGCCAGCTTGGTGGGATGCCTGCTCCGGTGCGAGGTGGATCTGGACACGGGTGCGGTGGTCGACCTCCAGCAATACGTAACTGAAAGTTGAGCGTTACA
>CAVOYO010000014.1:0-24493 GCA_963700695.1 uncultured Acidobacteriota bacterium
GGGTGATCAGCTCGACCCTTGGTGCCGGAGTGGCCAGCAGGGAACGGCTACGCCAACTACCTCGAGAAGCCCGTCAACTTCGACCTCAACATCTCGAAAGGCACGGGGGCCTGGCGCTTCGGCGGCGGGATCCAGTTCGGCTGCGATGGGCATGAAGCCGCCCTTCGACGAGCAGAAGGAGTGGGCGCGCTTCGACACCTACCTCTTTGTGCGAGCCGCATCTTCAATCACTCCGGCACGGTGCGGCCGTACCTCCAGGCGCGCGTCGGGATCGCCCGGATCCACCCCCGGAGCGAGCTCTTCTGGTTCGACGAGCCCGAGAACCTCAAGCCGGGGGCCAGCCCAGCACACTCTGGGCCAACGGCGTCCAGCTCACTTTCCAGCCGGGCGTGGAGTTCCAGATCAGCCCGAGCGTGTCCATCGACGTCTCGGGCTGGTGGACAAGAAATACGGACCGGGGATTCCAGCACCATTCCTCCGCTGAAAGGCCCGGTGGATCCCCCGGTGAGCCCAGTATGAGACCTGGTCAACTCCGGCTACGAGTACGGGCTGAAGGCCGGGCTCACCTGGCGGCCGCACGGTGCCCGGCGTGCCCGCTGATGCCGCCCCGAGGTCGACCCCACGACCGGCGAGATCCGGCCGCTCCCGCCCGAGGACGCGGACCGCGACGCGTCGGACTCCCCCGAAGCTGGGGCTGGGCCACCGCCGAGATGCTGGGGATCAATTTCGGCGCGTCGATGTTCAACGAGTACGTCCGCAAGGCCGACTTCAACCAGATCAGCCCCCGCAGCTGGGTCGACAACTTCGAGACCGGCTTCACCTACGACGACAACAAGTTCAAGACGAACCACTCATTCACCCCTTCAACGGAGCGACCTTCTACAACTCCGCCCGCGCGAACGGGATCGGGTTCTGGGGCTCCTCGGCGATGGCCCATCGCCGGGGCCTTCGTCTGGGAGTGCTGCGGGGGAAACGCACCCGATGTCGTGGAACGACATGATCAGCACAGGCATCGGAGGGGTCGCCCGCCGAGGGAAGTCGGCATCCCGCCCCTCGGGAGCGCCGATCCTCGACAACAGCGGACCGACAGCGGGCGCATCTGGCGGGAGATCGCGGCCATCCCCGTTGAACCCCGTCAACCCAGTTCAACCGCTTTCTTTCCCCGGCCGGGCCGCACCGCGTGCAGGGCAACCCCGAGAACCCCCAAGACTGGCGTCCTCCCCCACTTCGGGTTCCAGCTGATGGCGGGGGCCCGGGTCATCGGCGAGGGCGAGTCGATCTCCGAGAACACCAACACCTACGGCTTTCTCGCGGGCGACATCCAATACGGGAACGCGTTCTACAACGAGCGCCGCCGGCCCTACGACCGCTTCGACACCACCATGCAGCTCAACTACGGCGACAAGACCCGGGTCGGCGAGCTCACGATCCGGGGCGACCTGGCGTCGTGGGTATCAGGGCGATCCCGAGAACCCGAAGCACGTCGATGACGATCATCCAGGACTTCGACTACATCGACAACGAGGCCTCGGTCCGCGGCCAGGCCTTCGGCGTGGGCTGGTACTCGACCACGGGGACGTCCTCGGAACAACCGCATCGTCACCCGCCTCGTCGGCTACGGGGTCGCCAGCGCGGCAGTGAACGCCGACTACTCCTTCCTGGGTGACATCGCCAACCGGGAAGGTACGGGGAGTACGACTATGGCCCCGGTCTCGCTCGGGGCCAAGGACGTTCTACGTACCGGAACGGTCGCCCAATCGTCGACCTCGCTACCGGTACACGTACATCGACATCCACAATGGCTCCGATCTGGAACCCGGACCCGGACGACAACGAAGGGGGGCTCGAGGGATCCAACGCCAACCACCAGGTCCACCGCTTCGAGCTGCGATTGCAACGTCCGAGATCGCCGACTTCGCCCTCGGCGCCGAAGGGATCATCTTCTACGCGACAGCGAGTACTCCCCGCTCCCCACTCGAGGATCCGGACCCAGCGCAACCCGGAGGTCCGGTCTTCGTGACCTCGGACCTCGGCTACACGCGTCGCCGGGCACAGCGCGCCACGGCGGCTGGCCAGGAACTGGACACAGCGGTAGCCGGCGGCTCACGCGTGGGCTAGCTCCGGGGCGCATGCTGAAGGTCCACCTCGTCGACGGTACGTACGAGCTTCTTCCGGGCGTGCTTCGGTGTCCCCCCGCCCACGACGGGGCGGGACGTCCCCGTAGGCGCGGTCCGCGGGCTTCTCGCCCCGCTGATCTCCCTCTTGCGGGAGCGCGACGTCGCACACGTTGGCGTCGCGTTCGACACGTGATCGAGTCGTTCCGCAACCAGCTGTTCGACGGCTACAAGACGGGCGAGGGGATCGAGCCCGATCTGCTCGCCCAGTTCCAGCTCGCCGAGCGAGCAGCTCGCAGCCCTCGGGATCGTGGTGTGGCCGATGGTCGAGTTCGAGGCGGACGACGCCCTGGCCACGGCGGCCGCGCGCTTGCGCGACGCCCCCGGCGGTCGAGCAGGTGGTCATCTGCTCGCCGGACAAGGACCTGGCGCAGTGCGTCGTCGGCGAGTCGGGTGATCTGCCGCGACCGGCGACGCGGGCGCGATCGTGACGAGGCCGGCGTCGTCGCGCGGTTCGGCGTTCGGCCCGCCTCGATCCCCGACTGGCTGGCGCTGGTCGGCGACGCCGCCGACGGGATCCCGGGGATTCCCGGGCTGGGGCGCGAAGTCGACGGTGCTCGTCTCGGCCACTACGAGAAGATCGAGGCCATCCCCGACGTCGCGGCGGAGTGGACGGTCCAGGTCCGGGGGCGGGACCGTCTCGCGGCCTCCCTGGCCGAGAGGCGGGAGGAGGCGGAGCTGTACCGTCGGCTGGCGACGCTGCGGACCGACGTTCCCCTCGGCGAAGGCCTGGACGACCTGAAGTGGACCGGGCCGCGACGGGGCGACCTGGAGACCCTGTGCCGGGAGATCCGCGCGGAGGAGATCCTGGACCGAGTGCCCGGGATGGGGCGCTGACGTAGCGTTGTGAGGCTCCCCACAGCCGGCCGAGGCCGGGCAGCCGGGTGAGCGGGGTCGCGCCGAGGCGATCTGGGTTACCCTTGGCCCAGCGTGACCGTCGCTGAAGAAAGCCTGCGCCGGGTCGGGATGATCGCCCGGTGGCAGCCCGTCCACCGGGGGCACGCGGCCGTCCTGCGTGCCCTCGCATCCCGGGCCGGGCACGTCCTCCTGGGCATCGGCAGCTCCAATCGGCAAAACGCTCGCAACCCGTTCTCCGCAGCGGAGACCCGCGACATGCTCGAGCGTGTCCTGGGAGACCGGTCGACCGTCACGCTCCTCGAGGTGCCCGATCTCGACGACGGTCCCCGCTGGCGGGCCCTGGTCGTCGAGCTCTTCGGGCGGCTCGACGCCTTCGTGACCGCCAACCCCGACGTCGCCGGCCTGCTCGCCCGCGACTACCGCATCGTGCACCCGGTGGATCTGGTGCCGCTCGAGGAGCGCGTCCCGATCGATGGCACCCTGGTGCGCCGCGAGATGGCCCGCGGGGATGGCTGGCGCACCCTCGTCCCCGACGACGTCGCCGTCTACATCGAGGAGCGAGGGCTCGACCGCAGGTTCCGCAGCACGTTCGGACTCGAAACCCTGGCGCTCGACGCGCCACCTACGGTGAGGTGATCGATGTACTCCTGGGACGGCGACACCAGCTCCTGGTACGGGAAGTCGGGCTACGCGTACAGCAAGTTGGGGGCCGACCGGCGGGCCCGGGCGGCCAGTCGCGCCGCCGCCGCGGGAGGACGCACCTACGAGCGCCGCTCCGGTCCCAACGAGAGGATCATCGATCCCAGCAAGCGCGTCCGCTCGGACTCGAAGAACCCGCTCCTGGTGGCGGTCGACGTCACCGGATCCATGGCGAGCTGGCCGGCGGAGATCTTCGACCGTCTTCCCCTGCTCTACAACACGCTCTCCCAGTACCGCGAGGACCTCGAGATCTGCTTCGCCGCGATCGGCGACGCCGGGGTGGACCGCTGGCCGCTCCAGGTCACCAGCTTCGCGGGCGGCTACGATCTCGAGCAGCTCCTGAAGTCGCTCTACGGTGAGGGCGGGGGCGGAGACGCTCCCGAGAGCTACGGCCTCTTCGCACAGTGGGTCGACACCCACGTGGATGTCCCCGAGGCCGAGGAGCGGCCGTTTCTCGTCGTCTTCGGCGACATCACCATGCACCCGAAGGTGCCGCAGGATGAGATCCGGAAGCTCCTCGGGGACGACGTCCAGGGCGACGTCGATGCCCTCGAGGTGTGGCGCCGGGTGGCGAAGCGCTACAACGTCTGGTTCCTGCGTCGGGGGGGCGACCGCCCGAACGACCAGATCGACCAGCAGTGGGCGGAGGCCATCGGTGCGCAGAAGATCATGCGCATCGAGGACGAGCAGCGCGCAGTGGACTACGCCATGGGGCTGATCGCTCGCGCCTGGGGACACTTCGGCGATTTCCAGGACAACATGCGCGCGCGCCACTCCGAGGACAAGGTGGCGAAGCTCTCGAAGCCCATCGCGATGGTCTGCCCGCGCTGCGGCGGATCGATCCCCACCGACGCCGGGGGGCTGTTCGCCTGTGGCTACTGCGGGGTCACCCTCAAGCTCTAGGAGAGGCGGAGCGGCCGTGAAGGTCGGCGCCATCGTCACCGTCCCTCCGTACGCGGACTTCCTCGAGGAGGTGGCCGCCCACCCTCTCGTGCAGGGGCTCCGCCTCAACACCGTGATGCCGCTCCGCGAGGAGCCGGCGGAGGTCCTGGAACGTCTCGGTCGCCTCGGGCCGCCGCTGTGGGTCGACCTGAAAGGCCGACAGCTCCGGGTGGCCGAGGCCGGGATCCCCCGTACACGGAGGTCAGGCTGAGCCCACCCGATCCGGGTCCGGACCCCGGTGGACGCCTGGTTCAGCGACGGTCACGAGCGGGTTCGCGTGGCGGCGGTGGACGGGGACCGTCTCATTCTCGCCGATGGCCCGCGGCGGCTGGTGGGACCCGGCGAGTCGGTCAACATCGTGGATCCCGGGCTCGAGGTCGAGGGCACGCTCACCGCCCGGGACCGCGAGTACCTCGAGGCGATGGGGAGGACCGAGCTGCGCCGGGTGATGCTCTCCTACGTGGAGCGGCCGTCCGACGTGGAGGAAGTGCAGGAGCTTCTCCCCGGAGCCGAGGTCGTCTTGAAGATCGAGAACGAAGCCGGCCTGGCCCTGGCGCGGGACCACGGGGCCACGCTCGGACGGCTGTGCGCGGGCCGCGGAGACCTCTACGTCGAGGTCCGGAGGCCCCACCGGATCGTCGGGGCGCTGCGGACGATCGTCGACGCCGATCCCGAGGCCATCGCCGCCAGCCGGCTCTTCGACGCGCTCGCGGACGACCCGGTTCCCTCTGCCGCGGACATCGGCGACGCGGCATTCCTGATGGGGCTGGGCTACCACACCTTTCTGCTGGGAGACGCGGTGTGCCTCCGGAGGGACTCGGTGCTCGCCGCCCTGAACCTCCTCGAGGCGGTCGCCGGAGAGCTGGACTGAGGAGATGAAGGAGTGACGCCGCGGTCATGAAGATCGGCCTCGCCCAGATCGACTGCTGGGTCGGCGACCTCGAGGGGAACGTCGGCCGCTGCGTGGCCGCGATCGAGGAGGCCGCGGCGGACGGAGCCGAGCTCGTGGTGCTGCCGGAGCTGGCCGTCACCGGGTACCCGCCTCTCGACCTCCTTCTCGACGACAGCTTCGTGGCCGCGGCCCTGGAGGCGACCTCGGACCTGGCCGAGCGCGTGCGGGACGCACCACCGGTGGTGGTGGGAACCGTGGCGCGCGCCGGCACCCGGCCTCCCCGTCACCCCGGCCTTCGCAACGTGGCCACGCTGCTCGAGCGGGGCCAGGTGAGGGCGCAGGTGGCCAAGCGCCTCCTGCCCGCCTACGACGTCTTCCACGAGCCGCGGTGGTTCCTCCCGGGGGAGGAGCAGGCGCCGCTCGAGCTGGCTGGCCGCAGCGTGGGCCTTCTCGTCTGCGAGGACCTGTGGGACGAGGGCTACCCCGTTCATCCCCCCGCCGAGCTGCGGGCGGCGGGGTCCGAGCTGCTCGTCTGCCTGGCCGCGCTCCCCTTCCGTCGAGGCGCGGCCGGGGCCCGCCTGCACCACGCCCGTCGTGCCGGGCTACCGGTCGTCCACGTCAGCGCGGTGGGAGCGCAGGACGAGATCATCTTCGATGGCCGCAGCTTCGTCCTGGACGCGGAGGGGGAGCTGCGCGCGCAGCTCCCGGCATTCCGCGAGGCAGTGGAAGTGGTGGACGTTCCTGTCGGGGCGAGCGGGAAACCGACGGAAAGCCGGTCGCGGGAGGCAAGGCCCCCGCACGTCACTCTGGGCGCATCTGCCGGGCCATCGCGCGAAGAGTCTCGCCGTCGGGTCAACGGAGAGATCCTTCGTCGCACGCTCGACGACGGAGCTCCTCAGGATGACGCTTCCGACCTCGACGAGCTGCGCGACGCGCTCGTCCTGGGCATCCGCGGGTTCGCCAAGAAGAACCGTCTCGGGCGTGGGTTCCTGGGACTCTCGGGCGGCATCGACTCTGCCCTGGTGGCCCGGCTCGCGACGGACGCCCTGGGCCCGGAGCGTGTCTCGGCCGTGGCGCTACCCTCGCGCCACACCGATCCGGCCTCCACCGAAGCCGCCCGCGAGATCGCCTCCTCCCTCGGGATCGGGCTCGAAGTCGTGCCTCTCGAGACGCTCCATCGCGCCGCGGAGTCCACCCTGGACACCCTGCTCGACCAGACCTCCGATGGCCGGCTGGCCGACGAGAACCTCCAGGCCCGGCTGCGGATGGTTGTGCTGATGGCCCACGTGAACCGCCACCGGGGCTTCCTCCTCAATACCAGCAACAAGACCGAGATCTCCCTCGGGTACGGGACGCTCTACGGCGATCTCGCCGGCGCCCTCGCCCCCATCGCCGACCTCACCAAGCTCGACGTGAGGGCGCTCGCGCGGCATCTCGGGGGGATTCCCTCGTTCGTGCTCGAGCGGCTTCCCACCGCCGAGCTGGCACCCGGGCAGGTGGATCCGTTCGACTACGCGGTCGAGGCCCCGCGCCTGGAGTCCCTGGTCCAGTCGTATCAGAGCGACGCGGCCCTGCGGCGCTCCGAGCACAAGCGCCAGCAGTTCGGGGTGGTGCTCAAGGTGAGCGAGACGGCGTTTGGGAGCGGGCGTCTGGTCCCATCACGCGCCGATGAGAGGTCAGTAGAAGCCGAGGGAGAGGGAGCGGCCGGTCAGCACGCGGTTGTCCAGGCCGGAGGCCTTGCCGAGGAGGGCGAGGGTCTTCGGAAGAGTGGTCGGGAAGCGCCACTCGTCTTCGCGGCCGCCGGCCGATCCCACGGCCTCCGCCCACTCCGGCCACCAGGGGCTGACTCGTCGCGACAGCGGCTCGACGACCAGGACCGTCGAGCCGCCGCCGGCGGCGTCCAGGAGCCGGGGCAGGAGGCGTGCGCGCGCCGCCTCGTCCAGCTCGTTGACGGTGAAGGCGGCCAGGAGCCCCGCCGGGGGGCGGGGGAGCTTCTCGGAGACCGCATCGCCCCGCAGGGCGCGGCCGCGCAGCCCGAGCTGGCGGATCGCCCATCGCGCCTCGGCCACCGCCCAGCCGTTGAGATCGACACCCACCACCTCCGCGGTGGGCTCAGCACTCCAGCGCCCACGCGGCTCCCGCGGTCCCGGTGCCGCAGCCGAGGTCCAGAATCCGCCGCGGCGAGCGGCGGGCGGGACCGAGGGCGCGGACGATCTCCCTCACCAGGAGGAAGTGCAGGGGGCCGTAGTAGAGGGCGAAGGCCGCCCGCTTGCCCTTCCCGTCGAAGACCGCCCCGGAGCGCATCCGCTCCCGACGCTCCACGTAGAGCGACGACAGCGCCTGCAGTGCCCGGCGGATCTCTGGAAACGAGAGATCGGCTCGGTGCCGCGCTTCCAGGGCCTCGAAGAAGGCCGGGAAGGCGTCTCGCCGGGCCGTCACGTCGTTGCCGCCGGATTCCTCGTTCGGGACTTCAATCCTCCGGGGGCGCGACCGGTCCGGAACCGGCGCCCGTCTTCTCGATCGCGGCGACGATCGTCCCGAGGTCCTCCTCGTCCAGGGTCAACCCGGCCGCGCCGAGCCAGCCGTCCACCTGCTCGGGTGAGCGGGCGCCGACGATGGCGCCGGTCATCCCCGGCCAGGTCAGCGTCCAGGCCACCGCCACCGCCGCCACCGTGGTCCCGTGCTTTGCCGCGATCGGCTTGAGCGCATCGCGGAGAGCGAGGTTCTGCTCCAGGCGCGGCGACTGGAAGTGATCGAAACGCCGCCGCCAGTCGTCCGGGGCGAAGGCCTTGACGCGCTCCATGCCGAAGGAGTCCGTGAGCAGCCCCGACTGCATCGGGCTGTACACGATCACTCCGGTCCCGTTCTCCGCGCACCAGGGGATCTCGCTCCCCCCGCGTCGCGGCGGATCATCGAGAACGGAGGCTGGAGGGACTCCACGTGACCGACGGCCTCACACCGCTCGAGGAGCGCCACGTCGTAGTTCGACACGCCCACCCAGCGCACCTTCCCCTCGTTCACGAGCTCGAGCATTTCGCCCCAGGAGTCTTCCACCGGGGTCCCGGTCTCGTCGGGCCAGTGGAACTGGTACAGGTCGATGGTGTCGACCTGCAGGCGGCCGAGCGACGCTTCGCACTCCTCGCGGATGCGCTCCGGTCGCGAATCGCGCTTCGGCTGCGCCATGCGGTCCTCGTCGTCCCACTTCAGGCCGCACTTCGTGAAGACGAGGGGCCGCTCGTTGGCGGGAACGTCGGCCAGGGCCTTCGCCACGACCTCCTCGGAGTGGCCGTAGCCGTACACCGCCGCGGTGTCGATCCAGTTCACGCCCTGCGAGAGGGCGTGGTGGATCGCAGCGACCGAGGCCGCATCGTCCTGGGGACCCCACGAGAAGGCCCAGCCACCGCCTCCGGCGGCCCAGGCCCCGAAGCCGACGGTCGTGATCTCCGGTCCGCTCGAGCCGAGCCGACGAGTAGGGATGCCCATCGTCTTTCTCCTTTCCGAACAGCGGATGCCAGACGAAGTCTATCAGGAGGACCGGCGGGTGCTCACATGCGGTCGTCGCCTCCGGTGACGCGCTTGGCCTGCCGGCCCGCGCGGAACGTGTCTCCCGGCTGAAGCTGGTTGATGACGGCGATGGTGGACTCGGGCACCGTCGAGGGGTAGCGCTTCATGAACTCGGCCAGCTTCATGTCGTTCGAGGGCACGATCACCTCGATGCGATGGGGCTGCCTGTCGAGGGCCCAGCGCTCGCGCAGGGGGCCGAAGGAGCGCATGGCGATGCCGAAGGAGCGAGAGTAGCGGTCCCAGTCGTCGCGGCCGGCGTATCCGACGAGGCGGTAGACGCGATCGTCGAGCTGGACGAAAGCGGCGACGCCCTGCACGGCCGTCTGACCCGAGGTGGCGTCGAAGGTCCCCACGATGGCGGGAAGACCGTTGACGGAGGTGCGTTCGGTTTCACGCGTCCGGATCTCCTGGCTCCCGAAGAACTCGCGCGCCGCTCCGTCGGGAGAGCTGCCCTCGGCCAACGTGAGCTGGAAGACGCCGTCGCCGTCCGGGCTGACGGCCCACACCGCCTGCTTCGTGTTCTCTCCCTTGAAGCCCTGCGGCATCTCGACCCGGAACCGCAGATCAGGGTGATAGAAGGCGTTCTCGCGGAAGAAGCCCTCCCGCGGATTCTCCCCGAAGGCCATCCCGTCCAGTCGCTTGAGGTAGGCCTCGCGACGGATGTTTCCCCCATCCAGGCCCTGCTCCCGAACCGCGGCCAGGAGCCGCTGGTAGCGGTCGCCGGGATCGGGGTGGGTCGAGAGCCAGCCGGGCACGCGGCCCACCTCCGACTGCTCCGAAAGCCGATCCAGCATCCGGAAGGCCTGCGCCCCCTCCGCCGGGTCGTAGTCGAGGCGGACCGCGTAGCGCAGGCCGAGGGAGTCGGCCTCGTTCTCGTCGTCCCGGCCGAACTTCAGGAAGAGCAGGCCCAGCCCGAGCTGCGCCAGGTCTCCGTAGCTGCGCAGCTCGGGCACCGCGAGCATCCCCACGCCCAGGCCCAGCGACATGAGCTGCTGGCTGCTCATCTGCGCGGCGCTGTGGCGTGCGGTCACGTGTCCGACCTCGTGGCCCATGACCATCGCCAGCTCGGCCTCGGAGTCGAGATAGCCGAGGATGCCGCGCGTCATGTAGACGAAGCCGCCGGGGAGAGCGAACGCGTTCACCGCCGCGTCGTCGACGAGACGGAACGTCCAGGGCAGGTCCGGGCGCTCCGTCCGCTCGGCAATGGAGTGGCCTACGCTCGAGACGTAGTCCTGCAACGCCGGATCCTCGTAGACACCGAAGGAGGCGACGGCCTTCTGGTCCTCCTGCTTCCCGAGAGCGACCTCCTGCCCCTCGCTCACCAGCATGAGCTCCCTCTTGCCGGTCGCCGGGTTGGTCGCGCAAGCCCCGATCGCGGCGAGGAGGGCCACGGCGCTCGTCTTGAGACTCCAGGACAGTCGCATAGGAACCCCCTTCGGAAACCGCGTTCATGCTACGGCGGTGGCGAAAGCCCGGTCAACGGGCGCCCGGAGACTCCGGGGTGGGGGCCCACTCGGCGTCGAGCCAGCCCCGGAGCTCCTCGAGGTCTTCGGCGACGGGGGCCTCGAGCACCAACCGGCCGTCGCCGCCCGGCGCCGGAAGCTCGAGCCGCCGGGCGTGGAGGGCGAGCCGGCTGCAGGGCGCGCCGTCGAGGCCGGGGAGAAGGAGCCCGCGACCGTAGAGCGGATCGAAGAGCAGGGGAGCGCCGAGAGACCGGAGGTGCACACGGATCTGGTGCCGCCGGCCGGTGCGCGGGTGGACCTCGAGAAGGGAGACGACCGCGTCCCCCTGGCGCCAGCTCTTCTCGACCGCATACTCGGTGGTCGCCTCGCGGCGCCCGGGCTCGCCGGGTCGGGCGGGCCGAGTCTTCCCCTTGCGGGCCGAGTGGAGGGCGATGTCGATCGTCCCGTGCTCCTTCTCGAGCTCGCCACCGGCGAGCGCCACGTAGCTCTTCTCGACCTGCCGGTGCTCGAAGGCCAGGCTCAGGGCGCGGTGCGCATCGGCGTTGCGGGCGAACACCACCAGACCGGACGCATCCCGGTCGATGCGGTGCACGACCCACAGGCGCTTCCCGATCTGCGCCTCCAGTCGCCGCCGCAGGCACGCCTCGGGGGACCCTCCGCGCTCGGCGATCACCGGCTCGCCCGGGGGCTTGCTCACCGCCACCAGGTCGTCGTCGTCGTGGACCAGCAGGAGCGGCGGGCGGGGATCGGTCATGGCCAGGGTCAACGCTATCACGTGGGCTTCGCCGAACTCGACCGGCCGGGGGTGTACCGGATCTCGGTGAAGGGGATCGGGACCTCGCTCGGGAATCACGATCGCCGGGCCCACGGAGCACCTGACGGAATGAGACGAGACCTTCGCCCGCACCGTGCGCCCCTTCTTCCGCCCCGAGGAGCGCGACTGGCCCCGCCTCGAGACGCTGTGGACGGCGTTCTGGTACCCGCCCATCAACGAGTACACGGTGCAGTCCCCGATGGCCCACAACGGGTACGTCTGGGGCTATCTCGCCGCGCGTTCAACCCTCGAGTCGTCGCCGGGGCGCTGAGCGCCGCCCCGATGGGGCGCGCGCTCGTTTCGTCCGCTACTGGACCGCGAGCCCCCGGCCGGTCACCAGGTAGACCGCGAAGGTGCCGAGCCAGTGACCGCCTTCGTAGTGCTCGCCGGTGACCGACCGGAGCCCGGCTTCGCGATGGACCCCGGCGGCGGTACGGAGGGCGCCGATGCGAGGGTCGTCCTCGGGCAGGCCCGCTGCCACTCCCTCCAGCATCCAGGCGCGGCTCAGATTGAGCCCGTCGAGATGCGCGAGCTTGGGGTCCGTGGGGTCGAGCACGATCCCGGGCTCCAACCAGTCGCCCGACCCGTCGGTGGGCAGCGACGGCAGAAAGACCTCGAGCCAGCCTGTGAACTCGTCCGGCCCCAGTATCCGCCGCATGAGGTCGGCCTCGGCGAGGCAGGGAGAGAGGAAGTCCTGTCCCGAGGGCTCGTAGCCCAGGGGGCAGTCCCGGTCGGCCAGGTAGTAGTCACGGCTTCGGGCCAGGATGAGACGTTCCACCTCCTGCTGTCCCGCCGTCCGTGCCCAGTCCAGGATCAACCCGAAGGCGAAGGCCGTCTGCGAGTGCTCTCCCACCCGGATGGGGCGCGTGAGCTTGGGTAGCCAGTCGGAGATCCGCTCCGCGGCCAGATGCTCGAGCGGGTCGAGCGCCGCCGACCAGGCGCGGGCCTGGGGATCGTCATTCTCCCTGAGCTCGGCGGCGAGCTGCAGCAGCCAGGCCAGCCCGTAGGGCCGTTCGAAGCTCACCCGGCCCTCGCCCTGCAGGTAACGCGCCTCCGCCGCCACGTTCTCCACGGACAGGCTGCGGCCGAGCGCCCGACGAGCATCGTCGGAAAACGCGGCCTCGGGACGGAGCCGCAGGAGTCGGGCGAGCAGCCAGTGTCCGTGCACCGAGGAGTGCCAGTCGTAGCAGCCAAAGAACGCCGGTGTCAGCTCGCGGGGTGGCTGCGCGTCCCCGTCGCCGCTCATCACGTGCGCGACCTTGTTCGGGTACTCCCGGTGGACGCAGGAGAGCGCGAGCCCGGCGAAGCGGTCGGCGAGAGCGAGATCGACGGGGGAGCCGTCGGCGGCCGCCGACAGGTGGCCCGAGGTCGTCAGCAGGAGAGCGGCGAGGAGGACGGAGGTGATACGCATGGACCGATGCTAACCCGGTGGAGCTGCGCCCGAAACCACGGCGACGCTCTAGAGCGAGTCAGTCTTCAGGAGGACCCAGGCGAGGAGAACGATCAGGAGGCCGGCCCACACGGCGACCGCCCTTTGCGTGGCGGTTCTGGCCCTCGCTGCCTCCCAGTAGCGCACGGGGACGACCCTCTGGATCCAGAAGGTCGCCACCCCGGCGAGATTGACGCAGACGATGTTCACCATCAGAAGCTCCGCCGCGCCGGCCGCCAGGTCGAGGTGCCCGGAGCCCAGCATCAGTCCGACCACGACCAGCGGGGGCATGAGCGCCACCGCCACCATCACCCCGATGAGGGCACTCGAGGCCGCGGTGGTCACCGACAGGGCGGCCGCGATGCCCGAAGCCAGGGCAAGGAGGATGTCGCCCAGTCCCACCCACGTGCGGAGCTCGATCTCCCCGGTCGTGGGGTCGATCGGCAGGAGCGCCCCGAAGATCGCGGCCAGGGCGAGCCCCAGGGCCATTCCGACGAGGTTGACCCGAATGGACGTCCGGACGAGGTCAAGGTCGCCCAGCGTGGTGCCGAGGGAGAGGGCCAGGTTGGGCTTGAGGAGGGGGGCGATCACCATGGCCGCGATGATCACGGTCGCGCTGTCACGGTAGAGGCCGATGGCGGCCACGATCGCGGCCAGCGCCACCATCACCAGGAACTGCCACGTGACCCCCAGGCCCTCCGTCAGGTCGGCGTAGAGCTCCTCCCGACTCACCCGCTGGGGCGTCTTGACCTCGGCCTCCTCGGGCTTCGCTTCCTCCGGGTCGGGCTTCTTCGGCCGGGGGAGGCTGGCCTCCACCGGCAGCAGGAACAGCCGGAACGTCCCGTCGCTGGCGAAGCGCAACCCGATGTCGTCGACCAGCGACTCCGTCTCGCTGGCGTCGGCGAGGAGCCGCACGTGGTTCTGCTTGTCCGGTGTCGCCGTGACCCAGGTCCGTCCGGCACTCAGCTCTGCGAGGGTTTCGGCGATCTTCTCCGTCGGCCACGACGTGTAGAACTCGATCAGCCTCTCGGCCATGGCATCCTCCCTGGCTCACTCGCGGGGAAGCGGGTCAGGCTCGTCATCGTGAATCGGACCCGGAGTGTGTCCTCTCAGGAGGACGCGATTCAACATTCACGACCTGACCCCTCATTCGTCAGGGGGCGGCGAACTCGTCGCGGGGGGCGAGGTCGCGGTTGAGGGACACGCTGGGGGGGGGGTGATGCGGCGGGCGCCGCGGAGGGCCTGCAGGACCCCGCGGGCAGCGTGCCGACCGAGATAGCCCGTCACCTCCGGCGACCGGGCGCGGGCCGTCCAGGCCTCGACGTCGAAGGGAAGGGGGTCGCGGCTCCCGACCAGGATGCCCCCGACGTCCACCGCCTGGGGGAAGACGCGGGCGAAGGTGGCGGCGATGCGCGGGGTGGGGGCCCAGGTGCAGACCACGCCCCCCGGCTTCAGCCGGCGCGAGCAGAGCTCGAAGAACTCGACGGAGTAGAGGTTGCCGGAGTAGGCGCTCCATGGCCACAGCGCGTCGGCCTCGATGAGGTCGTAGCGGGCCTCGTCGAAGCCGAGGGCGTGACGCCCGTCGGCGGTCTCGACGTCGAGGCGTGGGTCACGGAGCAGATGGCGCAGGCGCGGGAACTCCTCGCGGCGGTCCAGCTCACGCAGGAGACGCATCTGGGGCGACGCGATCTCGAAGACCTTGAGGCGGCGCGTCTCGGGGCGGCAGCCAGCGGCCCAGGCGGTGTTGCCCGAGCCCAGGCCCACGATCGCGGCGTCGAGCGGGGCGGGGTGAATCACCGCGGGGACCGCACCCAGCAGGGTGTGAGCGTCGTTCCCGTAGGGGAGCACGCTGTGGCTCTTGCCGTCGACGAACACGAACCAGAAGCGCCCGCCCTGCGGCGTGACCCCGGCGACGCTCGAGGCGTCCTCGTCGAAGAGGGCCGACCCCCCGTCCCGGCCGTGCATGCGCTGCCAGAAGGCCTGCTGACCCGGGAGGAAGAAGAGGAGGAGGGCGAGGAGGCCGGCCCAGGACGACGAGCGCGGGCCGCGGGCCGTGGTGGCGCCAGCCCACGGCCACGAAGACGAGACCACACGCGAGGAGCAGGCCCAGCGTGCCCGTGGTCCCGAGCCACTCCAGGAGGACGAGGCCGACGAGAAGGCTCCCCGCCGTGCAGCCGGCGATGTTGGCGGCCTGGAGGAAGCCCACCTTGCGCCCGCTCGTCTCGCGGGTCGTCGTGGACCGCGCGCTGCAGGACCGGGAACGACAGCCCCATGAGCACGGTCGGGACCAGGTAGAGCAGGCTCGGGAAGACGAGGTAGAGGCGCAGCGAGCGACTCGAGGTCCTGGTCGGTCCCGAGGCGGAAGCCCTGGGCCGCCCGCCAGTAGCCGAAGAACCAGCCGTAGAGGGGGGCGTCGACCGGCAGCCGGGCGATGGCGACGGCCCCGAGGCCGGCGTACACGAGGATCGCGGCCTGGAGAGAGGTGAAGACGAGGAGGGGCCGCCGCAGCCGGTCGGCCCACGTCGCGCCCGCGAGGGCGCCCCCGGCGAAGCCCAGCAGGTAGATGGCCAGCACCGTGCCGAAGGTGAAGGCGGTCCCCTTGGCGCCCACGTCGACCACGCGGAACCAGAGGATCTCGAGGGCGAGGGCGCAGAAGCCGGAGAGCCCGTACAGCATCATCCAGAGGCTGAAGCGGCGCCTCTCGGGCGACACTGAGGCCTCGGCGGGAGCCGTCGCTTCGGCCCGCCGCGAGCGAAGACCGCGCAGCAGCAGGAGCACCGATGCCGCCGCGAGGAGGTTGCCGCGCCGCCGCGATCATCACCGCCCCGCGGATCGCCGAAGAACCGCATGAGGACCCAGGGGGCGAGGAGCGCCCCCACGCTCGCCCCGAGCGTGTTCACGCCGTAGAGAAACCCGACCGTCCGGCCGGCCCGGCCCACGTCGTCGACGAGGGCGCGGACCAGAAACGGGAGCGACATGCCCATGAGCAGCGTCGGGGGAAGCAGCCCCGCGAAGTGCAGCACTCCGCCCACCACCGGCGAGGCGTAGAGCCAGGAGCCGTGGCGGTAGAGCAGGTCGTAGTAGAGCCCGCAGGAGAGCGCGCCGAAGACGGCGATGCCGACCTCGAGGAGGGCGAAGGCCAGGAGCGCGCGGCGGGGAGCCAGGCGCGTGCTGAGCACCCCGCCGAGGTGGCTCCCGGCCCCGATTCCGGCCATGAACGCGGCCACGATCATCGCGATCGAGGTGATCCCCACTCCCGTCTGCAGGGCCAGGATGCGCTGCCAGGCCACCTGGTAGACGAGGGCGGAGGCCCCGCTCAGGAAGAAGGCGAGGCCGGCCACGAGCAGGGACGAGGAGCGGGCAGTCAACGGGCGTGACGCTACCCGCGCCCCCGTCCCCGGTCAAGCCCCCGGGGACGGACCGGAGTCTCGAGAGCTAGAGCTGCTCCTTCACCCGATCCCGGTTCGTGATGAAGATCTCCAGGCGCGGATCGCCGACGGCGGTGGCGTTGTCGACCGCCCGGGAGTAGGTGGAGAAGGCCTCGGGCAGCCGTCCCGCCTGCTCGAGGGCCTCGCCGAGGCTGTCGTGGACGTTGGCCGCGTCGGGGTAGAGCTCGACGTTGTAGCGGAAGACCGCGATGGCATCGTCGATGTCGTCGCGACCGAGGAACTGGTAGCCGATCTGGTTGACGGTGTTCTCGGGCGGGGTGACGTCGAACTCGTAGCGCTTCGAGAGATTCGCGTAGTGCGCCTTGAGCTCGTCCAGGCGACCCGGCAAAGGCCCCGGTCTCGGGATCGGCGGGCAGGTGCCACGGCTCGAAGACCCTGCGCAGGCCCCAGTAGTGGGCGCGCAGGACGGCCGAGCCGTGGGTCTCGTCGGGCATGCGCAGGACCTGCCACTCGAAGCCGTCGACGCTCGACGTCCTGCAGCATCTTCTCGAGCCGGTCCAGGCGAGTGGGCCGCGGGTCGTCCCTCCTCCTCGTTGGCCATGGCCACCACGAGCGTCGCGTTCAGCTCCTTGCGGTCCTCGAGGAACGAGCGCGCCTGGCGGAGGGGCAGGTCGTCGTCCCACCGCAGGCTGGGGCCGACCGCGATGACCGCCTCGAACATCGCGGGGCGCGTGAAGAGGGCGTTGAGGGCGAAGAGGCCGCCGAAGGAGTGGCCGGCGAGCAGCCGATAGGGCTGGGTCCGGTAGTGGGAGTCGACGTAGGGGAACAGCTCCTTCTCGAAGAAGTCGAGGAAGCGGGAGGCCCCGCCGCTGGTGGGGAACTCGCGCGGCGTCCCGTCCCGGCCGGCCAGGGGCGCGTTCGTGGGCGTGAGGTCCCGGGTGCGGTCGGTGTTGGTCACCCCCACGATGATCACCGGCGGCATGAGGCCGTTCTGGACGAGGAAGTCCGACGGTGCCGCGGGTGTGGGTGAGGTGGGTGTCCCCGTCGGTCATGTAGAGCACGGGGTAGCTCTGCCGGGTCTGCTCGTAGCCCGGGCGGAGTGGAGACGAGGATGGTGCGGTCCTCGTCCAGGATCGTCGGACCGGATGCGTGACCGTCTCGCCGATGGTGATCGGCTCGGCGGCGCGGGCGCAGCGGACGCTGCGAAGAGAAGCAGAACGCCGCGGAAACGAGTCGCTTCATGTGACCTCCCGTTGGGATCTGGCCCGCCGGGCATCCGGAGACCGATGCCTTGCGCACCGGAGTGCGACCGGTGCCTGGTTCGCGATCCAGGATCTCCAGCCTTCCACAGGTCGTGTCGCGTTCAAATCCAACGAGTTGGAGACCGTCGACGCGGCTTCCGGCTCGTGCCTCGCCCCTCGCGTTGACTCCACTCCAGCGCCGGGGGTAGCGTTCGCGTCTTCGATGACCATCCCCTGGCGATCGCTGACGTTCTGGATCTTCGTCGGCCTCTTCGCGGGCCTGGCCTGCGGCGCGGTCTTCGGCGAGCGCATCGTCCCCCTCGGCGACGCCCTGGGCACGTCTTCCTCCGCCTCCTCCGGATGGCGATCATGCCGCTGATCGTCGCGTCGATCACCTCCGCGGTCATCAGCGTCGGCAGCCGCCAGAACCTCGGGATCCTCGGGGCGCAGACCTTCGGCTACTACGTCGTCTCGAGCCTGGCCGCCATCCTCACCGGCCAGGTCCTGGTCAACGTCCTGAAGCCGGGGGTCGGCTCGACCCTCCAGCTGGAGACGGAACCCGGACGCGATCCCGGCCATCGAGAAGGGCTTCGGCCAGATCCTCATCGACATCATCCCCGAGAACCCCTTCGCCTCCCTGGCCGAGGGAAACGTCCTGCCCGTCATCTTCTTCAGCATCCTGCTCGGGTACTTCATCACCCGCATCCGCGAGCCCCAGCGCACCCAGATCGGCGACCTCTTCGCCGGCCTCTTCGAGGCCATGCTGCGCATGACCCAGATGATCGTCTGGACCGCTCCCATCGGCGTCTTCGGCATCAACGCGAAGATCGTCGCCACCACCGGGTTCTCCGCGTTCAAGTCCCTCGGCTTCTACTTCGCCGTGGTCCTCATCGGCCTCGCCATCCACGCCTTCGTCACGCTTCCGCTCGTGATCCGCCTCGTCACCGGGCGCAACCCCTTCCGTCACTACCGGGGCATGCTCCCGGCCCTCGTCACCGCCTTCTCGACCTGCTCGTCCATCGTCACCCTGCCCCTCACGATGAGGGCGGTCACCGAAAACTCCGGGGTCTCGAAGAAGATCGCCTCCTTCGTGCTGCCCATCGGGGCCACCGTGAACATGGACGGCACCGCGCTGTACGAGTGCGTGGCCGTGGTCTTCATCGCCCAGGTCTACGGCTTCGAGCTGACCATCACCGCGCAGCTCCTCATCGTGCTGACCGCGCTGCTCGCCTCGATCGGGGCCGCCAGCGTGCCGATGGCGGGCCTGGTCATGATGTCCATCATCCTGAGCGCGGTCGGGCTGCCCCTCGAGGCGGTGGGCCTCATCCTCGCCGTCGACCGCTTCCTCGACATGTTCCGCACCGCCACCAACGTGCTGAGCGACTCGGTGGGGACGGTGGTGGTCGCGAAGCTCCAGGGCGAGGACGTGCTGAGGGACGGGCCCGCCCCGAAGGACCCGACGCCCGCGCGCTACGCCTGAGGTCCACGGGTGCCCATGAGCCCTGGGGCTCGGTTCCGCTCATTCCCGGTGCCCCGTGATAGGCTGGCCCGTCCCGAAGAGAGCCCCGACGATCGCAGAAGAGGTGACGCTCCGGCGGGGCCCGGTCGAGGAGGAATGCCATGAAACCGCGTCGCTGTGCTCTCGCCGTGTCCCTCGCCGCCCTCTCTGCGCTGCCGGCCGCCGCCCAGCAGGACTTCTCGGCGGTCGAGATCAAGGCCGAGAAGGTGGCGGACGGGATCTACATGCTCACCGGCGAGGGCGGCAACCTGGGCCTCTCGGTGGGCGAGGACGGCGCCTACCTCATCGACGACCAGTACGCGCCGCTCACCGGGAAGATCCTGGCCGCGATCAAGGAGCTCACGCCCGGAGCCGGTGCGCTTCGTGGTCAACACCCACTACCACGGCGACCACACCGGGGGGAACGAGAACCTGGGCGAGGCGGGGGCGCTCCTCGTGGCCCACGAGAACGTCCGCCGGCGCATGGCCGCGGGGACCTTCATGAAGGCCTTCAACCGGCAGGTCGAGCCCGCCCCGGACGGGGCCCTGCCCGTGGTGACCTTCAGCGACGCCGTCAGCTTCCACTGGAACGGCGAGGAGATCCGGGTCTTCTTCGTGGGGCCCGCCCACACCGACGGCGACTCGATCATCCACTTCGTGAAGGCGGACGTCTTCCACATGGGCGACACGCTGTTCAACGGCATGTACCCCTTCATCGACGTCTCGGCCGGAGGACGTATCGACGGGATGATCGCGGCCGCCGACCGCATCCTGAAGGTCGCGGACGACAAGACACGGCTCATCGCCGGGCACGGGCCGGTGGCGACGAAGGCCGACCTTCAGGCCTACCGCGACATGCTGGCCCAGGTGCGCGACCGCGTAGCCAAGCTCAAGGCCGAGGGGAAGACCGCCGAGCAGATCGTCGCCGCGAAGCCCACCGCCGATCTCGACGAGAAGTGGGGCGGCGGCTTCATGGAGCCCGACAACTGGGTCGGCCTGGTGTACGAGAGCATGAAGTGACTTGCGGCGGCTTCGCCGCCGCAAGTCATCCTGAGGAGCTTCGTCGTTCGAACGTGCGACGAAGGATCTTTCGTTGACCCGACGGAGAGATTCTTCGGGCGCAGCCCCACGATGACTCGCCCTCAGAATGACGGCACGGAGAGACCCTTCGCGTGACGCTCGAGACGGAGCGCGCTCAGGGTGACGACTCGTCGCCGACCAGCCGCAGCAGGTACTGGCCGTACTCGTTCTTCATGCTGCGGCCCATGCGGCGGACGTCCTCGGCGGTGATGTAGCCCATGTTGAGGGCCACCTCCTCCGGGCAGGCCACCTTGAGGTCCTGCCGCTGCTCGATGGCCTGGATGAAGGTCGAGGCCTGCAGCAGCGCCTCGTGGGTGCCGGTGTCGAGCCAGGCCATGCCCGCGCCCGAGCACCTCGACGTGGAGCTCGCCGGCCTCCAGGTAGGCGCGGTTGACGTCGGTGATCTCGAGCTCGCCCCGGGCCGAGGGCGCGAGCGAGGCGGCGATGTCGAGGACGCGGTTGTCGTAGAAGTACAGCCCGGTGACCGCGTAGGGCGAGCGGGGCTTCGCCGGCTTCTCCTCGAGGCCGACGGCCTTGCCGGTCGCGTCGAACTCCACGACGCCGTACCGCTGGGGATCGCGGACCCGGTAGGCGAAGACGGTCGCGCCCCGCTCCCGCCTGGCCGCCTGCTGGAGGACCTCCGGCAGGTCGGCCCCGTAGAAGAGGTTGTCGCCGAGGGCGAGGGCGGCGCCCTCGCGTGCCGACGAAGTCGCGACCGATGACGAAGGCCTGGGCCAGCCCCTCGGGGCGCGGCTGGACGGCCCACTGGATCTCGACGCCGAACTGCGAGCCGTCGCCGAGGAGCCGCCGGAAGGCCGTCCTGGTCGTGGGGCGTGGTGATGATCAGGATCTCGCGGATCCCCGCCAGCATCAGCGTGCTGAGCGGGTAGTAGATCATCGGCTTGTCGTAGATGGGGATGAGCTGCTTGCTGACCCCGCGGGTGATGGGGTAGAGCCGCGTCCCCGATCCGCCGGCGAGGATGATGCCCTTCATGGCCGCGAGCATACCACCGGGGGCCGGACAGACCTGATACTGTGAGGCCGCTATGGCTCTCATGAGATGGACGATGATCCTTGCCCTGGGGCTGGGAAGCGCGGGGGCTCAGGCCGGCGAGTGGCAGTCGCTCTTCGACGGCAAGACCCTGACCGGCTGGCACGTGGCGGCGAAGCCGGAGGACCGCGGCAAGGTCTTCTGGCAGGTCCGGGACGGCGCGATGACCGCCGACTCGCTGGGCCGGCCCGAGCACGACTACGTCTGGCTGGTTTCGGACGGGGAGTTCGGCGACTTCGAGCTCGACCCTCCGGGTCCGGGGCTTCCGGCGCTCGCCCGGCAACTCCGGCGTGCAGTTCCGCAGCCGCTACGACGAGACCGCGGGGTGGCTCGACGGACCCCAGGTGGACGTTCACCCCCCGACACCCTGGCGCACGGGGCTGATCTACGACGAGACGCGGGAGACGAAGCGCTGGATCTTCCCGTCACTCGAGGACTGGAAGATCGAGCCGTCCCAGGGGCCGAAGGAATGGAAGTGGCTCTACGCCGACGAGGGCGACGGCTGGAACGAGGTCCGCATCATCGCCCGGGGCACGAAGGTGACGACGGTCGTCAACGGGATCACGATCACCGACTTCGACGGGGCGGGCATCCTGGACGACGAGGCCCACCGCACGCACGACGTGGGGCTGAAGGGCCACTTCGCCCTCCAGCTCCACATGAGACGACGAGCTGTTGATCCAGTTCAAGGACATCCGGGTGCGCGCGCTCGACTGACCCCCGGCCGCCGGGTGTCCGCGCCGGATGAGGGGCGTCCTCAGCAGCGGCGGCCGGAACGCTCGCTCTCGAGGGCGCCGATGAGCGCCGGGAATCGCGAACGGCTTGGGCACCGTGGCCTGGGCCCACCGGGCGGCCAGGAGCAGACGGCGCCGGTCCCCGGACATCACCACCACCCGCGGCGGCGTGTCCAGGTTTCTCGCGACCCACGCCAGGTCCTCGCCGTCGAAGTCGCCGATCTGGAGGTCGGTGAGGAGCACGTCGGGAGGCAGGGCCTGCAGGGCGTTGAGCGCCTCGCGCCCCGTCTCGAACGTGCGCAGCGCGTAGAAGGTGCCCAGCACCCGCTCGAGCAGTGCGCGCACGCCCGGGGTCGTCCTCCACCACGTAGACCGTCTTCACCTCGGTCGGCGTCATGCTTCCTCCCCGCTTGGTCACAAGATCCGTCCCGGGGGGCGGCCGGTCGGCGGGGTCGGGCCAAATTGATTCCAAAAGAACCCCAAAAGACCCGCCCTTCCGGCGTGGTACGCTGCTGTTCCTCGTGAGCGCGCAGGTCTTTGAGTTCGGCCCCTTCCGGCTCGACGCCGACAAGCAGGTGCTGTGGCGGGACGGGGAGGTCGTGTCCCTGACCCCGAAGGCGCTCGCTCTCCTGCACGCCCTCGTCGAGGCCGGGGGCGACGTCGTGCCCAAGCCCGATCTCATGGCCCGGGTCTGGCCGGACACCGCGGTCCAGGAGGCCAACCTCTCCGTCACCGTGGCCATGCTGCGAAAGACGCTTGGCGTCCAGGAGAGCGGACGCTCGTGGATCGAGACCGTGCCCCGTCGCGGCTACCGTTTCGATGGCCCGGCAAAGGCCCCGTCGTCGTCGGTCGTCGCCCTGGCCGTCCTGCCGTTCCAGGTGCTGGGGCCGGGGGCCGAGCCCCACGTCGGGCTGGGCCTCGCCGACGCCCTCATCTCGCGCCTCACCGGGCTCGAGGGGCTGCGCGTGCGCCCGACCGCCGCGGTGACCCACTTCAGCGGCCAGCCCGTCGACCCCCGTGAAGCAGCGGTCGACCTTGGTGTCGACGCGGTCTTGACCGGCACCGTTCGGCAGCAGGGAGAGCGGCGTCCGCCTCAGCCTCCAGCTCGTGCCGCGCCGCATCGACCTGAGACCCTGGGCCCGCCAGATCGACACCCCGTTCACCGACCTCTTCAGCGTCGAGGATCGACTGGCGGAAGAGGTCGCGACGCTGCTCCACGCGCGCCTCGCTCCCGTCAGACGACCGGCCCGCGTCCCACGTGCCGCGGCGCGAGGCCTGGGAGAGCTACGTGCGGGGGCGCTACTTCGAGTCCTGGCTCAACGTGGACGGGGTGTCGAAGGCCATCGGCCACTTCGGGGAGGCGACCACACGGGACCCGGAGTGGGCCGAGCCCCATGCCGGGCTGGTCGACGCCCACGTCCTTCTCACGTTCGCGGGGGCGGTGCAGCCCCGGGAGGCCTGGGACCGGGCCGCCGAGTGCGTCGAGCGAGCGCTCGAGCGCAGCCCCGAGCTCGCGGCGGCGCACGCGGTGGGGGCGTGGATCGCGCTCTTCCGCGACTGGGACTGGGACGCCGCGCACGGCCGGCTCCGCCGGGCCCTGGCTCGCGAGCCCGACTCCCACGTGATCCGCCTCCTCTACGGCGTCTTCCTCGACCTGGCCGGCGACGCCGCGGCCGCCCGCCGGGAGCTCGACGACGCTCTCCAGGCCGACCCGCTCTCGGGGCTGGCCGCGGTGGCCCAGGCGTTCTTCCACGATCCCGAGGGGACGCCCGGCGGTGGCTCACTGCCGCCCGCCGGGGTGTCGAGCTGCGGCCCGACCGCGCCCTCGGTTACTGGGGGCTCGCCCTCGCCAGCATGGCCGCCGGTGAATCCGGTCGGTCGGTCGAGGCGTTGCGCAAGGGCCGTCGAGCTCAGCGACGACGGGATCGTCATGCGGGCGCAGCTCGGCGGGGCCCTCGCCCGCGCCGGTCATTACGACGAGACCCGGGCGCTCCTCTCGGAGCTCGAAGGTCTCGAGGGCAGCGCCTGCGTCTCCCGCTACCACCTGGCGGTCCTGCGCCTGGCCCTGGGCGAGCGGGACCGGAGGCGCAGGACGAGCTCGAGCGTGCGGCCGCCGACCGCGACCCCTGGATCGTCTTCCTCGAAGCGCGACGCCGCTCTCCTCGAGCTGCACGGGGAGCCCCGCTTCGACCGCTGGTGGCACGGGTCCATGGGCGAAGCTGAGAGCCGCGCGGAGGGCGGGGAGCCGGCGCCTCGAGCGGGCGGTGCGGGGTGAGTTCGGCATCCGCCGCGGCCATCCATTGCCCTACGGCGCCGCCGCGCGCCGCAACGGCGTCAACTTCTCCGTCTTCTCGACCCACGCCACCGCCATCACTCTCGTCCTGTGGAATCCCGGTGACCCCGAGCCCGTCCTCGAGCTGCCCCTCGACTCGCGCTACAACCGAACGGGCGACGTCTGGCACGTCTTCGTCGAGGGGATCGACCCCGGCATCGAGTACGCCTTCCGCGCCGAGTGCGAGCCCAACCCGGAGCCCGCCGTCCTCCGCTTCGACCGCCGCAAGCTCCTGATCGACCCCTACGGCAAGGCGGTCTCGGGCCTCGAGGAGTGGGGCGAGACCGCAGGGGCCGAGAATCGGCTCGGGCGGCTGCGCTCGCGGGTCGTGGA
>CAVOYO010000015.1:0-228465 GCA_963700695.1 uncultured Acidobacteriota bacterium
GAGGGAAATGCCTGAGATAGGCCCGGAACACCCACGTGTCCCCAGGGAAAGGACACGCGGGCGAGCGCAGGCCTGGTGGCCAGTCGCACTTGTTCATCGACCCCCCACCGGCCGGGGTGTTCGTGCCATGGGTGCGGCTGTTCCGGACGCGTCCGGCTACCGCAGGATCTTCAGTCCTTCGACGATCGAGGCGAGGATCGCCAGGAGCGACGCGAGCAGGCAGCCGGCGGCGATCAGCAGGTGGTCGCCCCGCTCCGGCTTCAGGGGATTGAGCCACTTCGCCACGAGGTAGCCGCCGCCCAGACCCCCGAGGTGAGCCCAGTTGTCGATCGCCCGGACATGACGAACCCGAAGAACAGGAGCATGATGGCGAGGCTCTTCGCCTGCCGGCCGACGTGGCTGCTGCCACGACGGCCGTAGTAGAGGAGCGCGCCGAGGAGGCCGAAGATCGCGGCGGAGGCGCCGACGGTGAAGTCGGCGCCTCGCAGGAAGAAGGGCAACGGCAGGAAGAAGGCGAGGGTACTCGCGACGAAGCCGACAACGCCGGAGACCGTGTAGATGATCACGGCCCGACCCGCGCCGTAGAGCTGCGCGGTCTCCGGCGCCAGCGTCCGCACCCAGTACATGTTGAACAGGAGGTGGAGGACGCCTCCGTGCAGCCAGGTCGCGCTCAGGACCGTCCACCAGCGACCGTAGCCGAAGACGGGGATCGCGCCAGCTCGCTCCGAACATGAACGAAGGCTCTCGGTCGCTTGGGCCGAGTCAGCGAAGGAGATCCCACCCGTCCGGATCCCCTCGAGGTCGACGGCCAGGCTCGCGAGGTAGAGCGCGCCGCAGACCCAGAGGACGAGCTGGGCGAAGGCGCCCTCGTCCCGGAAGCCCCGGAGCAGGTGCGCGAGGCCCCACATCCCGGGGTTGCGCCGGCCGCAGTTGAGGCACTCGGCGTCCTTGACGCCGACGAGCTGGCCGCAGGAGGGGCAGAGTGTGGAGCTGGGTCGCGCCATGGGAGAGGGCATTCTAGTACCGTTCCAACGCTCCACGCCCTGCTGCGAACTGAAGTTGGTGCGGCACGAATGGGAGCCGCAATCGTGTGACCGTCGACCACGCGCGACGGGCTCGGCGGCGCGGGGCGCCCGCGAGCGGGACGCCAGCTCCCCTTCGAAGCTGGTGGGGTGTCGTGATCAAGTGCGGGTGGGCGAGCGAGGCGAGGACGCCAGCTGTCCCTTCGCTGGAGGACACGCGCGAGCGTCCCCGCGAGCGGCCGATCTCAGCATCCCCCGGCCCCCGTGGGCCGAGGGGTAGGGTGGGGGGTCGATGAAGGAGTGAGGCCGCCGAGCCGCAAGGCTGCGGCGCCGCACGCTACAATGAACTCCCGACGTGAGAAACGCCCTCCTCGTCTTTGCGCTCGCCGCCACGCCGGTGCTCGCCCAGGACCCGCCGACGGGCGCCACCCCCACCACTGACGAGGAGCGGCTCCGCCGCGTCCAGGACCGACGGGGCGCCCTCGAGCAGGAGCTGCAGCGCCTCCGCGGAGAGGAGAAGAGCCTCCTCGGTGAGGTGGAGCAGCTCGAGGTGGAGCTGAGGCTGCGCACGGAGGAGCTGAGGGAGATCCAGCTCACCCTGCGGCGCACCCAGGCCGAGCTCGACGCCATCGTCGAGAGCGTCCGGCAGCTCGAGGAGCGCCTCGCCGCCGCCCGGCCCGTTCTGGCCGCCCACGCCCGGGCGCTCTACAAGCTCGGCGAGCTGAGCTACATGCGCCTTCTGCTCTCGGTGGACCGCCCCTCGGACTTCTTTCGCGGCTACCGCTTCGTGACGACGCTCGCGCGCCGCGATCGGGCGCGGGTGGCGGCGTTCCGGACGGACCTCGCGGCCCTCAACGAACAGAGGGCGGTTCTCGAGAGACGCACCGCGGAGTCGATCGCCCTGCGGGAGCGTCTGGTGGCCGCGCGTCGCCGTCTCGATTCCCAGCGGAGGCGCAAGACGGAGCTGCTGACCTCGATCGTGGAGCGGAAGGAGATCCACGCCGCCTACGTGGAGGAGCTGGCCGAGGCGGAGTTCCGCCTGGAGCAGCTCCTGAGCGGCCTGGGCGAGGAGGCGGTGGCGATCCCGGTGGCCGCTTTCAAGGGCAGCCTTCCCTGGCCGGTGCCCGGGCCCGTGCGCTCCGGGTTCGGGCGCCGCAAGCACCCGCGCTTCGACACCTACACCGTCCACAACGGGATCGAGATCGCCTCCCCGCCGGACGTCGAGGTGCGCGCGGTCCACGACGGGACGGTCGTCTTCGCCGAGCGCTTCCGTGGCTACGGGCTCATGGTCGTGATCGACCACGGGGGAAAGCACCACTCGCTCTACGCGCAGCTCTCCGATCTCACGGCGAGCATCGGTCAGAAGGTCGCTGCGGGTGACGTGGTGGGGCTCTCCGGCCAGGGGGGCCTCGAGAGCCCGGGGGTGTACTTCGAGATGCGCTACGGGGGGCGCCCCGAGGACCCGCTCGACTGGCTCCGGCGCCCCTGATATCCTCGTTTCATGAGCCCCCGCACCCGTCTTCTCGTCGCCCTCGTGTCGACCGGACTCATCGGCTATCTGGCGGTGGGGTCCCTCCTGACCCGGGTCCTCGGCGACACCAGCTACGGGCAGCTCGCGATCTTCAACGAGGTCATCCGTCTCGTCCTCGACGCCTACGTGGAGCCGGTCAACGTCGACCGCGCCATGGCCGGCGCCCGGCTCGGAATGACCGACGCCCTCGACGGCGACAGCGCCTACCTCGACGCGGAGCAGTTCGAGAGATACCTGCGGCCGGCGGCGGAGCAGGACGCGGACGTGGGTCTCGTGCTGACCCGGCGTTTTGCGTTCCTGATGGTCGTGGCGGCACGGCCCGGCTCGCCCGCCGAAGAGGCCGGGCTGCGCACCGGGGACCTCGTCAAGTCGATCGACGGCCGTCACACCCGGCCGCTTCCGGCACTGGTCGGCCAGTGGCTGCTGCGAGGCGCCCCGGGCTCGACGGTGACGCTCGGCATCCTCCGGGCCGGCGCCGACCCGTTCGAGGTCTCGGTGACCCGCGAGCGGATCCTCCCCACGCCACCGGAAGGCCGGATGCTGGACGAGACGACCGGCCACCTGCGGGTCGTCGACTTCACCCCGGACACCGGCGACGAGCTCCGGACGAGGTCGAGGTCCTGAAGCGGGACGGTGCGAGCCGGATGATCCTCGACCTGCGCGACGCGGCCTGGGGCGACCCCGCCGACGCGACACCGGTGGCCGAGCTCTTCATGAACGGAGGCCCCGTGGCGAAGCCGGGTGGGCCGACGGGCGAGCGAGACCGCTGCTCGAGGCCGACGCGGCCCGCTCCGCCTGGAGTGGTCCACTCGTGGTCCTCGTCAACTCGGGCACCGCGGGCCCGGGTGAGATCGTGGCCGCGGCCCTGGCCGACACCGTACAGGTTTCCCTGGTCGGGGAGCACACCTTCGGGCGGGCCGCGGAGTCGAGCCCGGTGACGCTTCCCGAGGGCGGCCTCGTGCTCACCGTGGCCAAGTACATGTCGCCGTCCGGGCTCTCGATCCACGGCGACCGGGCTCGAGCCCACGGTTCCGGTCTCCGCGTCCGAGGACGCGGACGAGGACGCCCTGGACGAGGAGGGGCCCGAGGCCACCCGGCCCGACCGGATCCTCGAGAAGGCCCTCGAGGTCCTGAACGACAGCGCGGAGGAGAGGGCCGCCGCCTGAGCCCCGCTGCCGTCCGCAGCGGCGCGGCCCCGCGTCTCGCGCTCGTCAGCGGATGAGCTTCTTCAGGTCCTTGCCCGCCGTGAAGCTTCGGCAGCCGGCGTGCCGAGATCCTCATCGGCTCGTCGGTCTGCGGGTTGTGGCCGGGCCGGGCCCGGTGACGGCTGACGAGGAAGATCCCGAAGTCCGACCAGCTTCACCTTGTCGCCGCGCCGGAGCGACCGTCCGACCACGTCGAGGACCCCGTCGAGGACGCGCAGCACGTCGGCCTTGGTGAGGCCGGTGTCCCGGGCCACGCGCGCGACGAGCTCCGCCTTGTTCAAGGGGCCGAGCCCTCCGCCGCCGCCACCTCGAACGTCTCGTTCTTGATCACGGTCTTGTTCTGGAGACGGTCCGTGACCCTCAGCTGCACGACGTAGTTCCCGGGCGGGTAAGCCGCTCAGGGGAATCGGGCCGACCGCAGAGCCGACGAATGACGTCTTGGCCGGGGAGTCCGGGGCCCTCGCGACCGGCTTCCCGCCCTTCAGGATGCTGAAGGCGACGGTGGCGTCTGCCGCCCCGGTGGCGGGATCCACGGGCAGGTCGTAGACGAAGTAGTAGAACGAGACGGTGTCGCTCTGCTTCAGGTCGCGCCCGAAGTGAGGAACGAGCTGGATCGGTCCGAGCCGGAACGCCGCGTAGGGGTGCGCGGGATCCTTCGCCGGTCCGCCGGGAGATCCACCTCCTCGCGGATGAAGAGAACGGAAGCGGCGGAGGGGAGCTTCTGAGTGCTGCCGTCTGCCGCGGTCTCGACGCGCCGAGAAGTCCGGCACCTCGATCGGCGCGGAAACGACGGCCCCCAGCGGACCCTCTCCGATCACGGCGCCCACGCTCAACGTGTACGCCCCGGGGGCGGCGGAGAAGCCGTACGAGGCCACGAAGGAGCCGTCCGGCTGCACGTCGGCTCGCACCGCCTGCTCCGTCCACATGGTCTCGTTGCCGTTCCCGTCCACCATGCTCGTGGTGACCACCACGTCGGCGACCTTCTTGCCATCCCGGGTCTCGACGGGCAGATCGGGCACCTCCCCTCGGATGAGCCCGATGACCCCGGTCGCCTCCTCCGGGACCCTCAGGTACGAGGTGTCGATCAGGATCGGGAAGTCCTGCCGGGGCGAGTTGAGGAGCGCGCGCGCCGGCGAGACCTTGGGCAGCTGGTCCTCCAGCGTCACCAGCCGGCCATCGTCGCCGGTGCGGTACTCGAGCTGGGGCTGGGCGATCCTGCCGGCGGCGACCTGCTCGAGCGCGTCGCGGAGGCCCGGAGCGCGGCATTCGGCATCCAGCTCGATTCGGGCCTCACCGCCTTGGAAGGTTCGACCCGGTTTGTTCTTGTAGACCCAGATCTCGGGCACGCGGGTGAGGGCGTCCACCGTGGCGGACTGCTGCACCTCGTCCGGCTCACCGAGCAGGATGAAGACCCGGCCACAGTCCGTGAGCGAGCCCGCCCGCGCCGGCACCCGGTATCGTCTGTCCGCCTCCTCCCGGGCCGTCTCGTACTCGGGCTGGTATTCGTTCTCGGGTGTCGCGAGGTCCGGGTCGCGGCGTGCCCAGAAGATCTTGCGGAACTCCTCCCGCTCGGCCTTGTCCTTCAGCTTCTCGTAGATCTTCGCCTCGTCGGCCAGCATGATCGGGCGGACCTCGACGAGCCACCTCTGGTCGTCTTTGTCGAGCTTGGCGGCGAGGGCGAGGCCGGACCACGAGAAGAAGAGGGCGGGCAAGATCACGAGAGCACTCCGACGAATAGGCATGGGCTGGGGTCTCCTTCTTTTCAAAACGGCCCATTCTATTGCGGAGACCGCCATTTCCACAACGCACCGCAATCCCCACGGGACCGGAGCGACGGTCGGGGGACACGCCTCAGGGGCGCCGCAGCTCGATGGCGAGCTCGGCCACGCCTCGCGCGGCCACTTCGACCTCGTGCTCCGCGGTGCGATAGCCCGGCCGGACCACCTCGACCCGGTGCTGGCCCGGGGCGAGAGACAGCGTCGTCGCCTCCCGACCCGTGCCCTGGAACTCTCCGTCGACGTAGACCGAGGCATCCACGGGGTCGATCTGGAGGTGCAGCTCGCCGGAAACGGTCGACGGACCCGCCTCGGACGACGGCGGGGAGCCCGACGACCGCGAGCCCCGCGCCTCCCGCGGCGCGTCGGGGGCCAGATCCTCGAAGGTCTCGCCGATCCCCTCCTGCATCTCATGGTCGAGCTTGAAAGTGGTTCCCGAGCCCACGTAGACGCGCACCCGGTGTGTCTCGTGGCCGGCCAGCTTCAAGGAGATCTCGTGCCGTCCGGGCGCGACGTGAAGTCGCTGAAACAGCCCGTCGAAATCGTCGGCGACGCCCGCGTAGTAGCCGTCGACGTACACACGGGTCTCCACGGGATCGACGAGCACGCGGACAGCTCCCCGGTCGGTCTGTGCGTAGGTGTAGACTGCGCCCGCTCCCCAGGGAGAGCCCCAGTAGCCGCCCCCGCCGTAGCCGTAGCCGTAGCCGTAGCCGTAGGAACCGTACGGCCACCAGTAGCCCCAATAGGCTGGGTAGTAGCCACCCCAGCCCCACCCGGGGTAGCCTGGGTAGATGGGGTGGCTGGGATAGTGGCCACCCCCGTAGCGCGACCCGGTGCCGGTGCCGGCGCGCGGGTGCCGTCGTTCGGCGGTGCTTGGGCTGTGCGAGGGCGCGCGGTTCGAGCTCGACGAGCCGCCGCTCTGGCTGGAGCTCGACGAGTGAACCGACGGGGTGTGACGGGACCCCGCCCCTGCGGAGCCGCTGCCGGAGCGCGGCACCGCGCGGTCCTGCTGGCCGAGCACGGACGTCGCGAGGAAGGCGCACCCCGCGGCGAAGAGCATATGCCGTCCGTTCATGACCCCCTCCCGTTCACTGATACGGCCACGTCCACATCATACGGGTGCAAGGCCTGTGCCGGCGGCCCCCACATCCCGAGGCGCCCCAAACGTCTGTGTGTCAAGCGCTTGGCTGCTCCGGGGGCATGCCGGCGAGGCCCGACCGTCCGCGAACGCGGACAGGCGGCGTCCCGTGCGCTGACGGTCCCTTATACTGCCTCGGAGTGCCCACCACGTCCATACCGCGCCTCCTCGTCTCGTGCGGCGAGCCCTCCGGTGATCTCTACGCGGCGGAGCTGACCCGCCACCTCCGGCGCCGGATCTCCGACATCGAGGTGTTCGGCCTCGGTGGGGATCGCCTCGAAGCCGAGGGCGCACGCCTGCTGGCCCACGTCCGCGACGTCGCGGTGGTGGGCCTTCTCGAGGTGCTGCGACACGTGCGGCGTCTCCACGCCGTCTTTCGCGCCGTGCTCCACGAAGTCGACCGCGAGCGGCCGGCGGCCGCCGTCCTCGTCGACTACGCTGGCTTCAACCTGCGACTGGCCCGGAAGCTCAAAGCGCGCGGGGTGCCCGTGGCCTACTACGTCTCGCCGCAGGTCTGGGCATGGCGGAGCGGGAGGCTGCGCACGATTCGGGAGACGGTGTCCCACATGATGGTCATCTTCCCGTTCGAGGAGGCGCTCTACCGCGAAGCCGGGGTCCCGGTGACCTTCGTGGGTCACCCCCTCGTGGATCTCGTGAGGCCCGCCCCGGACCCCGCCGCCTTCGTTGCCTCGGCCGGGCTGGATCCGTCGCGCCCAGTGATCGCGGTCCTGCCGGGGAGCCGGCCCCAGGAGGTTGCCTACAACCTCTCCCCACTCGCCGGCGCCCTCCGCATCCTGGCGACCCGACGCCCCGAGCTGCAGTTCGGGCTCGCCGTCGCTCCCGGGCTGGACCCCAGCACCTTCGCCCGCGCCTTCGAAGGGCTCTCGGTGGTGCCGCTCGCCGGACAGACTCACGGGTTGATGAGCGCGGCCACCCTCGGCCTTGTGGCCTCCGGCACGGCGACCGTCGAGGCGGCCCTCGTTGGGATGCCAATGGTCGTCGTCTACCGTCTCTCCCCGGTCACGTATGCGCTCGGCCGGCCGTTCGTTCGTGTGCCCCACTACGCCATGGTCAACTTGATCGCGGGACGTCGGGTCGTCAAGGAAATGATCCAGAGAGACTTCACGCCAGAGGCGGTTGCGAGGGAGGCCCTGGCCCTGCTGGACGACCCGGCCGCGAGGGCCGCTCTCCGAATGGGGCTCGGACAGGTCCGGCAGCGCCTCGGGCCACCCGGGGCGTCGGGGCGGGCCGCCGAGGTGGTGGCCGGGCTCATTCCCTAGGCATTCGACGGAGTCGCGCGAGGCCCCGCAGGGGTGTTCGGCGCTCCCGCCGTCGGTGACGGGCACTCGAACATCGAGGCAGGGCGGCGCCCCGGGCGGAGAGTCCGGCCCACTCGACGCAATCTAAAAAACTTGACTTGAAGAATAGTTATATGTGATCGTATCAGGTGAATTCTAGATTGAAAGGGGTCGCGATGAGGAAAACCTCGCTCGGCGCCGTCGTGGCGGCCGGGGCTGTGCTCATCGGCTGCCACACCATCACCGAGGAGCTGCCCACGGAGCCCACCGGCATCGAGACGCCGGCGACGGGCGTCCTGACGATCCCGATCCCGGCGCTCGCGGTGGACACCGCGGCCCCAGCCCCAGCCCCGACCTCCCCGCCGGGTCCGGCCCCGGCGCCGCCACCTCCGGAGCCCACGCCGGAACCGACACCGGAGCCCACCCCGGAGCCGCCCCCACCCGCGGACACTGGAGATTGCGGTGAGCCCTTGCCGGGCCCGATCGAGAAGGTCAAGGCGAAGATTCACATCAGGGGCCCCGCCAAGATCACGCTGGACTCCACCCCCCTCGTCTTCGGAGCCGACTACTGCCGGAAGATCGGGTTCACCGACGGGCGGATTCGATGCCCGGTTCGTCCGGAAGGGCACCCGGAGCGCCTGGCCTGCGAGGCCTACGCTGTCGGGATGGCGGAGGACACGGGTCGGATGGGGCCGACCTGGACCCGCAACGGAGAGCACTGCGACGGCTTTGCGTGCGAGAACCACCCGGACAACCAGTACATGCTCTGGGCCTACAAGGAGGGCAATTACAGGGCCTGTGTGGAGAACGGGGTCTGCGGAAGCGTGGACGTTGATCGCTGAAGGGGGAGCCGGCTTGACCGTCTCTGAGGCGTGTGTGAGCCTGTGCGGGAGAGGCCGATGAGGACACCGCCTTCGATGCTGCTGGCCGCCGGCCTTCTGGTCTGGGGGTGTGGGACGCTGCCGGAGCCCTCCACCCCCGATCCCATCCCGGAGGACCCCCGCCCGGTCGCGACGTCGCCGGCGCCGACGACGCCCACGCCCACGCCGGTTCTGGGAAGCCCGTCGTCGTCGCCCTCCACCCCCGGACCCTCGGACGAGACGCCGCCGGAGGATCCCTCGTCCGAGCCGACGCCGGACGCGAGCGGCTGCGATGCCCCGTCCCCACCCCCGATCTCCCGGTTCAACGTGAAGATCCACCTGCGGGGCCCGAACTCCTGGACGCTGGACTCCACCCCCCTCGTCGGCCCGGATGCTGCCTACTGCGCCACCATCGGCTTCACCGACGGCCGCGCGAACTGCCCGGTCCGACCCGAGGGCCACCCGGAGCGCGAGGCCTGCGAGACGTTGGCGGTCGGCACCGCCATCGACACGGGCCGGCCGGGTCCGACGTGGCAGCACGACGGGTCGCTCTGCAGCGGCACCAACTGCGAGAACCACCCCGACAACCAGTACTTCGTCAGGGCCTTTGCGAACGGCACGTACCAGGCGTGCGCGAGGAACGGCGCCTGCGGCGCGATCGACGTCACCCGCTAGTGTCGCAGAGGCATCACACCGGAGTCCGCCACCGCGCTTGACAGCCCGGAGGCCGTGTGTGACCTTCGAACGCCCCTTGACGGGGCGCACGATGAGAAGGCTCCTTGGGCTCGCATTGACGATCGTGGTGGCGGCGGCAGCCTGCAAGACGATCCGCGAGGAGCTTCCGACACAGCCCGAGCCGTCCGACCCGGACGCCCCCCTGGCCGGCGGCCCGATGATCCCGGCCGCGCCCACCCCCTCCCCGTCCCCCACCCCGCAGGACGAGACACCACTTCCGGCGAATCCCGGGGCCGGCGGGGGCGGGGGCGGGGCCTCCGCGTCGTGCGGCGAGCCGGTGCCACCCGGCATCAGCCGCGTGAACGTGAAGGTCTTCGCCAGCCAGCCTTCCCGGGTGATCCTCGACGCGACGCCGCTCGTCGGGCCGAACGAGGACTACTGCCAGCTGATCGGCTACACCGATGGCCGCTCGTACTGTCCGGTGCGGCCCGCGGGCCATCCCGAGCGCACGGCGTGCGAGGCCCTGCGCGTGGGATCCGCCACCGACACCGGCCGGATCGGGCCGACCTGGTCGGCCGACGGCCGCCCCTGCCGGGGGGAGAGCGGCGGGACGTCCTGCCTCAATCATCCCGACAACCAGTACCTCGTCTTCGCCTACGGGGCCGGCACCTTCCGGGCCTGCGTGGCCGGTGGGGCCTGCGGCCAGATGGCGCTCCCTTGAGACACGGTCTCGATGAACGCCGGTTTTCTCTGGCCGCGGGTGCTAGAATCCGGCGCACTGCTCTGAGCGCTCCCATCTGGAGGGGTTGATGGCGAAGCGGATCCTTGTCGTAGACGACGACGAAAACATCCTGAGCCTCGAGCGGACCATCCTCGAGCAGAAGGGGTTCGCCGTCACCACCGCGGACGGCGGGGCCGAGGCGCTCAAGATCCTCGGCGAGCAGGATTTCGACCTCGTCCTGCTCGACGTGATGATGCCGGAGATTGACGGCTTCACCGTGTGCCGGCGCATCAAGGAAGAGCCGCGGACCAAGGAGATTCCGGTCATCTTCCTGACGGCCAAGGGGGGCGGCGAGGCCCTGGCCGAAGGCTTCGAGTCGGGCGCCATCATGTACATCAACAAGCCCTTCACCGCGAACAAGCTCCTCACCATCGTCAACACGATGCTCGAGCCCCCCGCCCACCCGTAAGCCCTCCCCCTGCCGAGCCGGCCGGACCGCGCCCGGGGTCTGTGACCTGGGATCTGCGGCGGGCAGTGCATGCCGAGGCGACGGGCACGCTCCTATCCTTCTCGTGGGCCGTGCTCAGAGGCTCTCGAAGCGCGTGAGGTCCTGAAACTCGCGGTAGCGCTCGTCGATCTCTTTGCGGGTGAGCGTCAGCAGGCGGTCGAGGCTGAAGGCCTCGCAGCAGAACGAGGCGAGGGTGCTGCCCATGACGATGGCCCGTCTGAGCGCGGCGTCTCCCTGCTCGCCGGTGCTCGCGAGGTACCCGAGGAAGCCCCCGGCGAAGGTGTCGCCGGCACCCGTGGGGTCGAAGACCGTCTCGAGGGGGTAGGCGGGGGCGGCAAAGCAGCCTTCGTCGGTGAACATCAGGACGCCGTGCTCACCCTTCTTGACGACGAGGGTCTGCGGCCCCATCTTCCGGACGGCTCGGGCCGCCTTGACCAGGTTCCACTCCCCCGACAGCTCCCGGGTCTCGGCGTCGTTGATCAGGAGCACCTGGACCTGGCGCAGCGTCTCCCGCAGCTCGTCGGGTTTACCGTCGATCCAGAAGTTCATGGTGTCGCAGGCGACGAGGTTGGGCTTCTCGACCTGCTCAAGGACCTGGCGCTGCAGCACGGGGTCGATGTTTCCGAGGAAGACCGCCTCCGAGGATTTGTACGAAGCGGGGATCTTGGGCTTGAAGAACTCGAAGACGTTCAGGTCGGTGAAGAGGGTGTCGCGGAAGTTGAGGTCGAGCGAGTACTTGCCCCCCCAGTGGAACGTCTGGCCCTCCATCCGCTCGAGGCCTTCGAGGTCGATCGGGCGGTCCCGGAAGGCCGCAAGCTGCTCCTCGCCGAAGTCGTCTCCGATCACCGCGACGAGATTGACGGGGACGAAGAACGACGCTGCCACCGAGAAGAACGACGCGCTGCCACCGAGCACGCGCTCGGCCGTCCCGAAGGGCGTCTCGACGGTGTCATAGGCGACGCTTCCGACGACAAGAATGGACATTGCGCTCGGCTACTCCTGGCCCATGTAGCTTGCCGATGATCGGCCCGAGCTCTCGCTTGATCTTCTCCGGGACCAGATCCGGGGCGGTGATGAGGGCATTCCTGAGGGCGGTCTCGCACTCGCAGCCGCGGTCGATCGGCAGGCGCCGCACCGCCGCCCGGAGCACCGCCTGAGCCGACTGCGACGTTCCGTCCGAGGTTGGCGATGATCTGGTCGGCGGTGACCGAGTCGTGCTCGGGGTGCCAGCAGTCGTAGTCGGTGATCAGGGCCAGCGTGGAGTAGCAGATCTCGGCCTCGCGGGCGAGGCGCGCCTCCTGCAGGTTGGTCATGCCGATGATGTCCATGCCCCAGGAGCGGTAGAGCTCCGATTCGGCCCGCGTCGAGAACTGGGGGCCCTCGATGCAGACGTAGGTGCCGCCCGTGTGATGCGTCGTTCCCGCCTCGGCGCAGGCCGCCGTCATCACGTCCGAGAGCTTCGGGCAGAAGGGGTGGGCGAAGGCCACGTGCGCCACGAGCCCACGGCCGAAGAACGTCGAGCGACGCTGGCGGGTGCGGTCGACGAACTGGTCCGGGACCATCACGTGGAGCGGCTCGTACTCCTGCTTGAGCGAGCCCACCGCGGAGACGGACAGGATCCACTGGACCCCGAGCTGCTTCATGGCGAAGACGTTGGCGCGGTAGTTCAGCTCGTGAGGCAGGATGCGGTGACCGCGGGCGTGGCGCGGCAGGAAGGCCACGCGGTTGCCCTCCAGGGTGCCCACGATGAGGGCGTCCGAGGGAGGACCGAAGGGGGTCTCGACCTGGACCTCCTGCAGGTCGGTGAAGCCGTCCATCTGGTAGAGGCCGCTGCCGCCGATGATCCCGATGTCCACGCGTTCGCTCATCCTCGTCACCTCTAATCCGGGGCGTCATCGTACGGTTCCCGTCGCCCTGCACGCAAACCGGGCCCGGGGCCCGGGCAGGAAGCGGAGGCCCGAGCTCGGAAGGCCGCCGGGTCACGCGCTCCGGGGGCTTTGTCTTCTCCTTGAGCTCGAGCAGCACCCCGGTCGCCGCGCGGGGATGCACGAAGGCCACGCGACAGCCTTCGGCGCCAGGCCGAGGCGACCTCGTCGACGAGCTCGACCCCGCGGGTCTTCATCTCTGCCAGGGTGGCGTCCAGGTCGTCGACGAGGACGCAGACGTGGTGGAGACCCGAGCGCTTCTCGAGGAACCGGGCGATCACGGAGCTCGGCTCGGTGGGCTCGAGCAGCTCGAGACGCGACTCCCCCACCGCCAGGAACGCCGCCCTCACCTTCTCGGTGGGAACGTCGTGGGTCTCGCCCACGGGGAAGCCGAGGGCCTCCCACGCCTTCACCGCCTCGGCCAGGCTCGCCACGGCGATACCGAGGTGGTCGATTCTCCGGCTCGTCGCCGGGAGCCCCATCCTTCTCGACGGCTTCGTCGGCGGCGGTGTAGGGATCGATGACGCGGTCCACCATCCGCGCGACGGTCTTCTCGATCTCCGCCGGCGCGAGCACGCGCTGAAACGCGTGCCCCATGAGCCGCTCACGCACCGCGCGTCTCCAGCTGACGCCGCAGACGGTGGCGCCGCCGGCCGGCGAGCGCACCCGAGGCCTCCGTCCGGCGGTGAAGCTCGTCGACCGCCTCGAGGAGCTCCGTGGTCCCACGGTCCTCGGTGGCCACGGTCCTGACGATTCGCGGCGGCGGCTCGTCGCTGCCGGAGAGCGAGAGCATGGCCTCGATCTCCGCCACCAGGCTCTCGACGCCGTCACGGTCGGCCTTGTTCACGACGAAGACGTCGGCGATCTCCATGATCCCGGCCTTCAGGGCCTGGACCTCGTCACCCAGCCCGGGGACGAGGACCACGACGCTCACGTCGGCGCTGCCCACGATGTCGACCTCGTCCTGGCCTACCCCGACCGTCTCGACCAGGATCACCTCCTTCCCGGCGGCCTCGAGGAGGGTGAGGGCCTGGTCGGTGGTGGCGGCGAGGCCGCCCAGGTGGCCGCGCGTGGCCATGGAGCGGATGAAGACGCCGGGGTCGGTGGCGTGCGCCTGCATGCGGATCCGGTCGCCCAGGATCGCCCCCCCGCTGAAGGGCGACGTCGGATCGACCGCCACGATCCCGACCGTCCGGCCCTGTTCCCGCAGGCGAGCGGTCAGGCGGTCGACCAGCGAGGACTTGCCCGCCCCCGGCGGTCCGGTGACACCGACCACGAGGCCCGTGCCCGCGTGGGTGAAGACGGCGGCGAGGAGACCGCGCGCGTCGGGGTGACCGTCCTCGACGAGGGAGATGGCGCGGGCCAGCGCCCGCTCATCCCCCGCCCGGACGCCGCGGGCGAGGTCGTCGATGTCCTGGGCACCGCCCACGCCTAGCGGACCACCCCGCGGAGGTCGAGAAGCTGGCGCGCGATCACCATCCGCTGGACCTCGCTCGTGCCCTCTCCGATCGTGCCGAGCTTGGCGTCGCGCAGATGGCGCTCCACGGGGTAGTCCTTCAGGTAGCCGTACCCGCCGTGGATCTGGATGGCCTCGAGCGCGATCTGGACCGCGGCCTCCCCCGCGAAGAGCTTGGCCATCGACGCCTCGGCGGTGAGCCTCCGGCCCGCGTCGGCCAGGGCCGCGCGCCCGCCAGGTGAGAAGCCGGGCCGCGTCCACCTGGGTCGCCATCTCTGCGATCTTGAACTGGATCCCCTGGAAGTTGGCCAGCGGGTGACCGAACTGCTCCCGCTCTCCCGCGTAGCGGATGGAGGCCTCGAGGCTCGCCTGCGCGATTCCCACCGAGAAGGCGGCGATGCCGACCCGACCCTTGTCGAGGATCTTCAGGGTGTCGATGAAGCCCATCCCCTCCGAGCCGAGGAGGCGGTCGGCGGGGAGACGGCAGTCCTCGAGGACGAGCTCCGACGTGTCGGACGCGCGGCAGCCGAGCTTGTCCTCCTTCTTGCCGGGGCGGAAGCCGGATTCGCCGCGCTCGACGATGAACGCGGAGATTCCCTTGCTGCCCTTCGCGCGGTCGGTCACGGCCATGAGCACCGCGGTGTCCGCGACGGAGCCGTTGGTGATGAAGGTCTTCGATCCGTTCAGAACCCAGCCGTCCCCGTCGCGCACCGCGGTGGTGCGCAGCCCCCCGGCGTCGGACCCCGAGCCGGGCTCGGTGAGACCCCAGCAGCCGACCTTCTCCCCCGTCGCGAGGGGGACCAGGAAACGCTTCTTCTGCTCCACGGTGCCGGCCAGGAAGAGGTGGGCCGAGGCCAGGCTGTGGTGGGCGGTGAGCGAGAGCGCGACGCTGGCGTCGACCCGGGCCAGCTCCTCCATGACGAGGGCCCAGTCCAGCGTGCTGAGACCCGCCCCCCCGTACTCGGCGGGCCAGCAGACGCCCATCAGGCCCAGCTCGGCGAGCTTCGTGAAGACCTCGCGGGGGAACTGCTGCTGCTCGTCCCACTCGCGGGAGTGGGGACCGAGCTCCTTCTCCGCGAAGTCGCGAACCGTCTTTCGAAGGAGCTGCTGCTCCTCGCTCAGATCGAAATCCAACGCGGCCTCCCGCGGTGTGCGGGTGCGCACCGCATCTCTGCCAAGATCTTACCGGGAACGTCCCGCGCGCGACAAACTGCCCCCCGGTCTAAACTGTCCTCTCGTACATGAAGAAGAAGGTGAGCCGCCGCCGCCTGGCCGTCATTGCTCTCGCCGTCTCGTGCGCCCTGGGGCTCCTCGGGGCCTACGTGGCGGCGGGGCTGCCCTCGCGCTCCGAGGTCCGAGCCCTGGCGAAGCAGAGACCCGGGGAGACCGCCCTGATGCGCCAGCGCGAACGGGAGGCCGAGCGGACGGGAGAGAAAGCGCGTCGATCTCAGATCTGGGTCCCGCTCTCTCGGGTCTCGCGCCACCTCCTCCACGCGGTGCTCGCCTCCGAAGACCAGCGCTTCTTCGGGCACCGGGGGGTCGACTGGACGGCGCTGCGAGAGTCGGTGGAGGGGAACGTCGAGAGGCGCCGGCTTTGGCGCGGGGGCAGCACCCTCACCCAGCAGCTCGCCAAGAACCTCTACTTCGGCACGACCCGGACCCCGGTCCGCAAGGTGCGCGAGATCCTCGTCACTCGCTGGCTCGAGGAGGACCTCACCAAGTTCCGGATCCTGACCCTCTACGTCAACGTGATCGAGTGGGGAAACGGCGTCTACGGCGGCGAGGCGGCGGCCCGGTACTGGTACGGCAAACCCGCCTCCGCCCTGACGCCAGAGGAGGCGGCCGGCCTCGCCGCCATGATCCCGAACCCGCGCCGCATCAACCCGCGGACGAACCCGCGCTGGTTCGAGCGGGCCCGGGGGCGGGTGCTCGGGCTGATGGAGCGGTCGGGGTACCTCGCCCGGGACGTGGCCGGCCTCGGGGCCGCCCCGCCTCTGCCCCCCGAGGCTCGCGATTCACCCCTCCCGAGGTGACGGAGACCTCCCGTTCCCTGCCCGGTGTACCATCTCCGTATGCATGCCCGAGTGCCGCAGGTCTCCGACTACATGACGCCGGAGCCGATGACGTTGAGCCCCGAAGACAACCTCATGCACGCGCTCGAGACGATGCGCCTCCGGGGAGTGCGACGGCTCCCGGTGACGATGGGGGGGATGCTCGTCGGGCTCGTGACCGAGGGCGACCTCAAGCGCGCGGAGCCCTCGATGCTGACCGACTCGGAGGAAGGCTTCAACCGCGTGATGGAGGGCACGCCCGTCTCGCGCATCATGATCCAGACTCCGATCACCGTGACCGCGGAGACGTCGCTCGTCGAGGCCGCGGAGACGCTCTACAACACGAAGTACGGGGCGCTCCCGGTCGTCTCCGGTGGCCGGGTCGTCGGGATCCTCACGGACAACGACCTCGTCCACGCGCTGGTGGATCTCCTTCGGGGAAACAAGCCGGACGAGCAGGCCTGACCCGGGGAGCCGGTGACCGCCTCGCGTGAAGACGCGGACGTCGAGACCTCCTCCGACGCCTACGCCCGGCGGTTCGCGGGCGCGGTCGGCGACTACTTCCTGAAGGTGCAGGCGGAGGCGACCCTCGAGCTGCTGCGCCCGTGGCCCGGGGCCAGCGTCGTCGACGTCGGGGGCGGCCACGGGCAGGTGACGGGGCCCCTCGTCGAGAACGGATACGACGTGACCGTCCTCGGCAGCGCCCCGGCCTGCGAGGGTCGCGTGCGGGGGTGGACGGAGACCGGCCGAGCGCGGTTTGCCTCGGGCGACCTGCTCCAGGCCCCCTGGCCGGAGCGCTCGTTCGACGTCGCGCTCTCCTACCGCCTGCTGCCGCACGTTCGCCGCTGGGACGCGCTCGTGGCCGAGCTCACCCGTCTCGCCCGCATCGCGATCGTCGTCGACTACCCCACCACCCGGAGCGTGAACGCCATCGCGGGGTGGCTGTTCGGGCTCAAGAAGGGCGTCGAGGGGGACACGCGTCCCTTCACCGTCTTCAGGGATGCGGACGTCGAAGGGGCCTTCACCGGGCGGGGCTTCGTCCCGACCGGGCGGCGGGCCCAGTTCCTGTTCCCGATGGCTCTTCACCGGGCCGCGGGATCCGCCGGGTTCGCCCGGGCGCTCGAGGGAGCGGGCGCGGCGCTGGGGCTGCGCCGCGCGTTCGGGTCGCCGGTCATCCTGAGGCTGGAGCGTCGTGGCTGAGCCCGTGACCCCGCGCGAGTGGGCGGTGGCCCTCTTCCGCCGCTCCGCGCTCAAGCAGCGCAAGCTGGCCGAGGTGACGTCACTGGTCGGCCCGACCGAGGGGCTGACGCTGCCTGGACCTCGGCTCGGACAACGGGGTCGTGAGCCTCCTGCTGCGCGAGCGCGGCGGGGAGTGGTCTTCGGGCGACCTCACGGAGGAAGCGGTCGACTCCATCCGCTCGCTCGTGGGAGAGGAGGCCCACCTCGTGCGCGGCGACCGGCTTCCCTTCGCCGACGCGGCCTTCGACCGCGTGGTGGTGGTGGACATGCTCGAGCACGTGCCGGACGAGGATGCCTTCGTGGCCGAGCTCGCGAGGGTGACGAAGCCGGGGGGCCGCCTCGTCGTGAACACGCCGCACCTCAAGCGCACGGCCCTGCGTCGACTGCGCCACGCGCTCGGGCAGACCGACGAGAAGCACGGCCACCTGCGCCCCGGGTACGCGCCGGCCCGGCTTCGCGAGCTCCTCGCCCCCGGCTTCGAGATGGGCCCGCACCGGACGTACTCGCGCTTCTTCTCCGAGCTGGTGGACACCCTCGTCAACTTCGGTGTCGAGCGTCTGGGCAAGCGCTCCTCCGCAAAGGGAATGGTCATGACCGGCTCCGACCTCACGCGCCACCGCCGCTCATTCCGGCTCTGGAGCGCCCTCTACCCCTTCGTCTGGGCGGTGACCCGGCTCGACGTCCTCGTGCCCGCCTCCGGCTACATGCTGATCGCGGCCGCCGAGCGGACCGCCGGAGACGCTCAGTCCTGATCCAGCGTCGACAGCAGGCGGTCGAGGAAGGTGGCCTGCGCCGGGTGGAGCAGGAGGCGGGCCCGGTCCAACGGGATGAACTGCGCCCGGTCGACCTCCCAGGACGCGCAGTGGGGCTCGGCCCCCTCGGGCGCGGGGCCGGCGAACCCATGGATCCGCTTGCGGCTGCGGGCAAGGTCCACGCTGCCAATGGAGTGCAGGGCTCCCGCGGACACGCCGGTTTCCTCTACGGTCTCGCGACGGGCCGTGGACTCCAAGTCCTCCCCGGGCTCGGTCTTGCCCTTGGGGATGCTCCACGGCGCCCCTCGGTTGTAACGGCCGGAGGGGTGGACGATGAGCACCTCCAGACGGTCCCCGTTGCGTCGATAGAGGAGCGTCCCCGCCGACTCGGTCACGGGCGCATCGCCTCCCCGAGATCAGCGTTGGAAGCCACCTCCATCGCTTCGCCCCCGCGGCGGAACACACGCGGCAAGAGGAGGCGCATCAGCGGCCCGTCTTCCGGGATCCCTTGTCCTCGTACATGCGGGCGTCGGCGAGGCGGATCAGGGCCTCCTTGGTCTTGGCCTCCTCCGGGTAGGTGGCCACGCCGAGCGAGACGCCGAGGCGCGCGTTGATCCCCTCCTCCTGGAGGAAGGTGTGCTCCTCGACGAGGCTCCGCAGCTTTTCGGCGAGCACCCGCGCGGAGTCGCCGTCCGTCTGCGGCAGCACGACCACGAACTCGTCTCCTCCGTAGCGCGCGGGGATGTCGGTCTCGCGCACCGCGGCCCGGATGAGGAAGCCCACCTCGCGCAGGGTGCGGCTGCCCCTCAGGTGTCCGTACTGGTCGTTGATGGGCTTGAACCGGTCGAGGTCGATGAAGACGAGCGACAGCGTCGAACCGTAGCGGTTGACGAGCTTCAGCTCGCGGTCGAGCGCCTGGTGGAAGTACCGGAAGTTGTGAAGGGGGGTGATCTCGTCGGTGATCGACAGCTGGCGCGTCTTCTGAAAGAGGCGGACGTTCTCGAAGGCGAGGGCGACCGCGTCCGCGAGCGGCTGCAGCCGGGCGATCGTCCCGTCATCGAAGGCCCCGCTCTCCCTGGAGCCGAGGGCGAGGACACCGATCGCCTGCCCCCGTCGACTCAGGGGGATGAGCACGTACGAGCGCAACCCTTCCTCGAGGAGCCGCATGTCCTCGAGGTAGCGGTGCTCGTGCACGAGGTCGCGCTGGAGGACCGCGCGGTTGTTCAAGGCGACGAACCCGGGACCACTCCCCACTACCGGCAGGACCTCCCCGAGCCCCCATGAGGTCTCCTCGGGGTGGCTCACCATCTCGATGTAGTCGCCGGTGTCGTTGACGAAGCCGCAGGCGAGACGCTCGAAGGGCTGAAGCGAGGCGAGCTCGACGGCGAAGGCGGGAAGGATGGCGTGCAGATCGGTGCCCGAGGTCACGGCCGCGGTGATTCGGTGCAGCGTCTCGACCCGCGCCGAAGAGGCTCGAAGCTCGGCGTAGAGACGCACGTTGTCGAGCCCGTTGCCGATCTGACGGCCGAGGGCCTCGAGCAGCTCTTCGTCGAGCGGGGGCTCTCCCACCCGGGTGTCGTGAAGGACGAGGGCTCCGAGATCCCGCTGCCGGGCTCGCAGCGGCGTCGCGGCCAGCCGGCCGGCCTCCGACAGTTCCTGCACCAGGGGCCCGCCGTGGAACAGGGCCTCGGCCCCGAGCTCTTTCGCGGGACCGACCCCGGGGCCGAAATGATGCTCGGCCGCCTCGACGAGATCACCCTCGGTCCCGACCACGAGGGTCAGCCCCCCCGCGAGGTCGAGGGTCTCGACCGCGTGCTCGAGCGTCGATCGCAGCAGGCCCTCTTCCTCGCGTGCCACAGTGAGGTCCTCGACCAGCGACATCAAGGCCTGCAGCACGCGGTCCCGTGGTCCCGCGGGGGCCGAAGAGACGGACGGCCGAGAGGGTGAAGGGATGGGGGCGGGATTCTTGGGCGAGGGCGTCATCAGGGCCAAGGGCGGCTCTCCGGGGAATGCCCCCGGCAGCCGTGTCGAGCCCATTCTAGCAGGGTGCGTGCGACCCCCTGAACGACCCCTGGTGACGAACCACCAGCCCGCATCACTGGCCAGGCCTTCTGCTGCAACGAAGTCTGACGAATAACCGGGCTAGCCCTGGAGATAGACGCCGGCCAACGCCATCCGCTCGCTCCGCTGACGTTCCGCATCCCAGGCGAACTCGGCGGCCATGGTCCGGCACACGACATCCAGGTCCGCCGGCGGCGGTGGTCCCGCGGTGCCGAGATCCAGCCGCCGGAGGACGGCATCGGGGAGAGTCAGCGCCATCTCCTCACGCACCGCCTCGCGCGTCCGCGTCTCGAGATCCCCCTCGAGCGAGTGGGCCTTCGGCAGAGGCGTGATGGCCGTGCGGCCGGTCACGGAGGGGCGTTCCAGTCGACGCAGCACCAGGTCGATGGCCCGCTCGGCCACGGCGCGAGCCGTCGTGTACTTGACCCCCTGCAGGCTCACGAGGCCGGGAAGGCCGTCCTCTGTCTCGTGGTCGATCAGCCTCGGTCGCGTGGCGAGCCCGCCCGCACCACCGCGGCCGGGCACGAGGCCCTCGTGGACGAGGGTCACCTTCGAGTCGCCGAGCCCGGCCCAGGGAAAGGCCCGGTCGGCCTCGGCGAGGAAAGCCTGGGGATCGTCGGGTTCCGTCTCGGCGGGCTCATAGTCGGTGCCGATCAGGGTCCGCCCCTCCCAGGGGACGACGAAGAGAAACCGCCCGCGGCTCTTCGCTCCGACCGCGTGGGAAAGGGACGGCGGGCGATCCAGAACGAGATTGCGCGCGCGCAGCAGGGGGGCCGCCTCCCGCCGCAGGCCGGCCCGGGCCAGCAGATCATCGGCCCAGGGGCCGGCAGCGTTCAGCACCAGCCGGGCCCTCACTTCGACCGCGCCCCCCTGCAGCACGTCGCGGACCACGACCCCGGCCACTCGACCTCGAGAGCGCAGGACCTCGACCACCTCCGCGTGGTTGGCCACCCCGGCCCCGGCCCCGGCGGCGGCGAGGACGAAGGCCAGGGTGAGTCGCTCGGTGCTCGACGCCTGCGCGTCACTCCACACCGCGGCGCCGGTGAGCCCGCGGGGCTCGAGGCCGGGGACGAGCTCCCGCGCTTCCGGGGCCGAGACGGTGCGCCCCGGCGGAATGCGGCTCTCTTCGGGGAGCCCGTCGTTGCGATCCGGGGTCAGCCAGTCGTTCAACCGGAGCGCGATCGCGAGCGCCTCGCGACCGGTGAGCCCGTGCCCGTAGGTGGGGACGACGAAGCGGAGGGGGCGAACAAGGGCGGGCGCGATGGCCAGGAGCGTGCGCCGCTCGCGGGCTGACTCCCGCAGGCGACCCAAGGCTGCCTTCTGCAGGTAGCGCATGCCGCCGTGAATCGTCTTGAGGCTGTTCCAGGAGGCGCCGGCCCCGAAGTCGTCCCGCTCGACGAGCGCCACCGCGAGCCCGCGCTGGGCGGCGTCCCACGCCGCCGCCGCCCCATGGATGCCCCCGCCGACCACCACCAGGTCGAGCTCGGCGCCGGCGAGGGCGGCCAGGTCGCGCTTCACGCCGGAAGCCCTGACGAGGGACGGACCAGCACCCTGAGCGCGAGCAGCGTCGCGTCGTCGTCGGCCTCACGAGGTCCCCGGTGGGCGCGTACCGCCTCGTGAACGCGTGTGACGAGCGCGGTGAGGTCGTCTCCCCGGTGCACGCTCAGGACGGCCTCCAGCCGCTCCATGCCGAACGGCTCCCCCGATTCGTCCTCGGCCTCGACCACACCGTCGGTGAAGAGGAAGAGTGCGTCCCCCTCGCCGACCACGACGGCCTCCTGCACGTAGCCCCCGCCCGGGTAGAGTCCGGGCGGCCGCCCCGAGGACACCAGCCGCTCGACCTCGCCGCCACGGCGCCTCATGAGCTGCGTGTTGTGGCCGGCGTTGACATAGCGAAGCCTCCCCGAGTCGCCCTCGAGCACGGCGAGGAACAGCGTGACGTAGGGCGCCAGCGGCTCGTCTCCTGCCATCTCGCGGTCCAGGTCGTCGGCGAGCTTCGCCAGGTCCGGCTGGAGGGCGAGGCGGGCCCGCAGGGTGGCCTGAAGGCTCGCCATGAGCAGGGCGGCGCCCACGCCCTTGCCCGAGACGTCCCCGAGCAGCACCGCCACCTCGCCCTCGCGGAGGGGAAAGTAGTTGAAGAAATCGCCGCCCACCTCGCGGGCCGGTATCGACATGCCCCCGATCTCGGCGAACGGAGACCGGAGCGGGGCCCGCGGAAGGAGCTCCTCCTGGATGCGTCGGCCGATCTCGAGCTCCTTGCGGATGCGCTCCCGCTCGAGCAACCCCTCCTGGTTCCGCCGCAGATCGCGCGCCATCCGGTTGAACGTCTCCGCGAGACGCGCGAACTCCGCCGAATGAGGCACCGGGACCCTCACATCCAGCTCGCCTCGTCCCAGCCGCTCCGCGCCTTCGGTCAGGGCGCCCAGGTGCCGGGTCATGCCCTGTGACAAAGGGAGGATCCCGAGCAACGCGAGCGCGGCCAGACCGAGACCCAGGCCAAGGTTGCGCGCGGTCGTGCGCCGGATGTCCTGAAGGGGCTGTCCGAGGGGCCGAGCGACGCCGATGACGACTCCCGAATCGGCGTCGGGGCGGAGGACGAGCACCCAGTCGGCGGCGTCCCGCCGGGTGATCGGTTGTCCCGGGACGACGCCGAGGCCGGCGAGCACGGCCTGGTCATCCGCGTCCGGCGTGAAGAGCCGCCCCTCGGCATCGTGCGCGAAGGGGATGGCTCCCTGCTGCCGCTCCGTCCCGGAAAGGACCGTCCGGAGGAGCGCCCGAAGCTCCTGCTGCTCCGCAGCGGCGAGGGCCTCGCGTCGCGCCCGCTCAAACAGGTCCTCCGCGGCCCGGCGCGGTCTCTGGCGCATCCGCTGGATCCGCATCGAGAGCTGATCCTCAACCGTCTCGGCCCGGGCCGACATGTCGGCGGCCAGGGCCTCCGCTTCCGCGATCACCGCGCGACGGTACGCGCTGAGCGAGGCCTGGTACGTGTAGAGGGTCACACCCAGGAGCGGAGCCACCGCCAGGAGGAAGAAGGCGAGGGCGAGCTGCGTGCGGAGCCTCATCTGCCTCACTCACCGAGAACGTGGACGACCACCTGTCGCCGGTGCGATCCGGAGCGATGCTCCCAGAGGTAGATCCCCTGCCAGGAGCCGAGGGTGAGCTCACCACCCGATACCGGGATCTGCTCCGAGGTCTTGAGGAGTGCGGCCTTCACGTGGGCGGGCATGTCGTCCTCCCCCTCGGCGACGTGCGTGAAACCCGGGTGGCCGTCGGGGATGAGCCCGGAGAGGAAGGTCTCGAGGTCGCGGCGGACCGAGGGGTCGGCGTTCTCCTGGATGACCAGGCTGGCCGAGGTGTGGCGGAGGAACAGGGTGCAAAGGCCGTCCCGGACTCCGGCCTCTCGCACGACGCTGCGGACCGCCGGCGTGATCTCCGTGAGGCCGCGCCGCGTGCTCAGGGCGAGAACCTCGTTCCGCTGCCGCATTCGGTCCAGCGTATCACGCAGCGCCGGGCCGCCTGGCAGCGGCCCGGCTCAGCCGAGGGAGGCCCCGATCGCCTCGACGGCACGGTCGCAGTCGGACTCGCTCACGTCGCGGTGGGTGACCAGCCGCAGGGTCCGGGCGTCCATGGCGATGCCGAGGATCCCTCGCTCGGCCAGCGCGGCCGCCACCTCGGGCGCGGGGCGATCCTCGAGGGTCGCCACCACGATGTTGGTCTGGGGACGCGTGACCCGCACGCCTCGGCCGCGGGCGAGGGCCTCCCCCAGTCGGCGGGCCCGGGCGTGGTCCTCGCCGAGGCGACCGACCGCCTCGTCGAGGGCCCACAGGCCGGCGGCCGCGAGGATCCCCACCTGACGCATGCCGCCGCCGAGCTGCTTTCGCGCGCGACGGGCCCTCTCGATGTGCTCGCGCGACGAGACCACGAGCGAGCCGACGGGGCAACCCAGGCCCTTCGACAGACAGGTCATGACCGTGTCCGCGCCGGCCACGAGGGCCGATGGGGCCACCTCCAGCGCGACCGCGGCATGCCAGATCCGGGCGCCGTCCACGTGGATCCGAAAGCCCGCCTCGCGCCCGGCCGCGATCACCGCCTGGGTCTCCGCGACGCCCTGGACGGTGCCGCCAGCGAGGTTGTGGGTGTTCTCGAGCACCACGAGGCTCACGTCGGACTTGTAGTACGCGGGCGGGGCGACCGCCTCCCGCACCTGCTCGGGGGTGAGGTGCCCGTCCGGGGTCTCCACCGTGCGGGGCATGACGCCGGAGAGCACGCTCATTGCCGAAAGCTCGTAGCGCACGACGTGGCTCCGACGCTCGACGAGGACCTCGTCACCACGCTCGGTGAGGATGCGGATCGCGATGGCGTTGCCCATCGTCCCGGAGGGAACGAACAGCGCGGCCTCGAACCCCAGGAGCTCGGCCACCCGGGTCTCGAGCCGCCGGACGGTCGGGTCCTCCCCGAAGACGTCGTCGCCCACCTCGGCCTCGGCCATCGCCTTCCGCATCCCGGGGGTGGGTCGGGTGACGGTGTCGGAACGCAAGTCGACCGGCTTCATGGCGAGCGACGTTACTGCCGCCCCGGCGCGGATGTCAAAGGAGCGGAAGCTCGCTCGCCGAAGCCGCTCAGGAGAGGATGACGGACGGCGGCTCGGCCTCCGCCTTGCGGGTCCCCACCGAGGAGCCGCAGGCGGCGCACAGGTACTCGTGGAGCTCGCCGTCGGGCAGCACGAGCAGAAGGCGCTCGCGGACGGGTCGGGCCGTCTGACAGCGACCGCAGAACAGGGCCGAGGCCTGGAACTGCTCGAACTCACCCCGGGGTGGGCCCGGTCGCTGCCGCATGTTCGTTGGTAACGATCCGGCCGAAGGCTGTCAAGTCGAGAAGCTCGAGGTCGCCGCCGCTCACCCCCCGGCGACCCGGTGCTAGACTGGCCGTTCCATGACGGCCGCCGAGAAGTCCTTCTCCGGCATTCTCGCCGAGTACGAGCCGGTCATCGGGCTCGAGGTGCACGCTCAGCTTCTGACCCGCACCAAGCTCTTCTGCTCGTGCCGCAACCGCTTCGGAGACCCGCCCAACACGAACGTGTGCCCGGTCTGCCTCGGCCTGCCCGGGGCCCTGCCCGTGCTCTCGCGCGAGGCGGTGACGCTGGCGATGAGGGCCGCCCTCGCCACGAACTGCACGGTGCAGGCGGAGTCGATCTGGGCCCGCAAGAACTACTTCTACCCCGACCTCCCCAAGGGGTATCAGATCTCCCAGTATGAGAAGCCCCTGGCCCTCGACGGGTGGATCGAGATTCCCGGCAAGGACGGCGGGGCTCGCCGCGTGCGCCTGCAACGGATCCACATGGAGGAGGATGCGGGGAAGCTCCTCCACGAGGGCTTCCCCTGGTCCGAGGAGAAGAGCGGGGTGGACTTCAACCGCGGCGGGGTCCCGCTTATCGAGATGGTCACCCACCCCGATCTCCGTGGCCCCGAGGACGCCTTCGAGTACCTGTCCGCGCTCAAGGCCGTGCTCCTCTTCGCCGAGGCCTCCAACTGCAACATGGAGGAGGGCTCGCTCCGTTGCGACGCCAATGTCTCGGTCCGGCGCCGGGGCGCCGAAGCCTACGGCACCCGCACCGAGATCAAGAACCTCAACTCCTTCCGCCACGTGGCCCGCGCCCTCGAGCACGAGATCGCGCGGCAGGTGGCGGTGATCGAGTCCGGCGGAGAGGTGGTGCAGGAAACGCGGCTGTGGGACGCAGACCGGGGCGAGACCGCCCCGATGCGGTCCAAGGAAGAGGCGCACGACTACCGCTACTTCCCGGAGCCCGACCTGCCCCCGCTGCGCGTCACTCCCGAGTGGACGGAGGAGGTGAGGCGCCTGCTGCCCGAGCTCCCGGCCGAGCGGCGCCGACGGCTCGTGGATGAGCACGACCTGCCGGACTACGACGCCGGCGTCCTGACCCAGTCCCGCACCGTGGCGGACTACTTCGAGGCGGTCGCGCAGGAGAGCGGCGACGCGAAGGCCGCCTCGAACTGGGTCATGAACGACGTCCTCCGAAAGCTCAAGGAGGACGACGACGACATCGGGGAGTGCCCCGTGACACCGGCGAGCCTCGGCCGGCTCGTGAAGCTCATTGGGGACGGCACGATCAGCGGCAAGATTGCCAAGGACGTGTTCGAGAAGATGTGGGCTTCGGGGGAGGGGCCACAGGTGATCGTCGAGCGCGAGGGACTCGTCCAGCTCTCGAACGAGAGCGCACTCGAGGCGATGGTGGCCGAGGTCGTGGTCGCGAGCCCGGAGCAGGTGGCGGCCTACCGCGGGGGCAAGAAGGCGGCGATCGGCTGGTTCGTCGGTCAGGTGATGAAGAAGACCGGGGGAAAGGCGAACCCCAAGGTCGTGAACGCACTCCTGAAGAAGGCCCTGGACGACTAACTGCCTGAGTTCATTCATCGACCCCCCTCCCTGTCCCTCCCCACGTAGGGGGAGGGAAATGCCTGAGATAGGCCGTGTGCGCCCGCGTGTCCCCAGGGAAAGGACACGCGGGCGGGCCCGGGCCTGGTGGCCAGCCGCACTGTGTTCATCGACCCCCCTCCCTGTCCCTCCCCACGTAGGGGGAGGGAAATGCCTGAGATAGGCCGTGTGCGCCCGCGTGTCCCCAGGGAAAGGACACGCGGGCGGGCCCGGGCCTGGTGGCCAGCCGCACCGTGTTCATCGACCCCCCTCCCTGTCCCTCCCCACGTAGGGGGAGGGAAATGCCTGAGATAGGCCGTGTGCGCCCGCGTGTCCCCAGGGAAAGGACACGCGGGCGGGCCCGGGCCTGGTGGCCAGCCGCACTGTGTTCATCGACCCCCCACCCTGTCCCTCCCCACGTAGGGGGAGGGAAATGCCTGAGATAGGCCGTGTGCGCCCGCGTGTCCCCAGGGAAAGGACACGCGGGCGGGCCCGGGCCTGGTGGCCAGCCGCACCGTGTTCATCGACCCCCCACCCTGTCCCTCCCCACGTAGGGGGAGGGAAATGCCTGAGATAGGCCGTGTGCGCCCGCGTGTCCCCAGGGAAAGGACACGCGGGCGGGCCCGGGCCTGGTGGCCAGCCGCACTGTGTTCATCGACCCCCCGTGAATCGGGTTAGACTCCCGAGCATTCCTATCCCAAGGAGCGAATCGAGCATGAAGACGCGTCAAGTCGCACTGATCGGAGTCGTTTCAATTGGCCTGGCGGCAACCGCTCTGGCCCAGGATTCGCGCGGCGCCGCCGCGGCCAGCATCGGCGGCCAGAAGGTCGAGATCGACTACGGACAGCCCGAGCTGAAGGGCCGCGACCTCGGCGAGCTGATGAAGCAGCTGCCGGCAGACCGGATCTGGCGCGCCGGAGAGAACCAGGTGAGCACCCTCACCGCCGCCGGCGATCTGATGATCGGCGGGACGAAGGTGCCCGCCGGCAAGTACTCGGTGTACGTCCACGCCGGCGAGTCCGGCACCTGGTCATTGATCCTCAACAAGGACCTGGGCGTCCCCCTCGGCGAGATCTGGGATGGTGCGCCGGACAACATGAAGAAGGAGCCCTGGCCCCGCCTCGGCAACTACACGGAGACCGTCAAGGACAAGGAGGTCGTCCGGGCGGAGATGAAGAAGGCCGAGGCGAAGTCCGCCGACGTCTTCACGATGTCCTTCGCCGACCACGAGGAGGGCGCCGACCTCACGCTGGCCTGGGGCGACCAGGCGTGGAAGGTGGAGGTCCAGCCCTCGAAGTGACCGACCGCTGGTCGGTCGTCGGTCGGTCATCCTGAGGGCGGCGTCTCGATCGTCGCCCGAAGGATCTCGTCATCCCGAGGGCGACGTCTCCGGGCGGCGACCGGAGGATCTCCCGCTGGCCGTCATCCCGATAGCGGCGGTTTTCGGTCTTCGCCCGAGGGATCTCTGCTGGCCGGTCGACGGTCGATCAGGCAAACGGAGTCCCGAGCCCAGGCCCGCGTCGGCCGGAAGCTACTTCACCGGCCGCGAGGGTTCGCTGCGGGTGCCCTTCATCGTCCGCTGGCCCGGACGCGTGCCGGAGGGGGCCGTCAGCAACGAGATCGTCCACGAGATGGATCTCTTCCCCACGCTTGCTCGCATCGTCGGCGGCAGAGTGCCGGACGACCGGATCATCGACGGTGTGGATCAACTGGACTTCCTGGTGGGCCAGCAGGAGGCCTCCAATCGCGAGGCGGTGATCGTCTACGTCGGCTCTGAGCTCTATGGCATCAAGTGGCGCAACTACAAGATGATGAGCAAGGAGATCGACAAGGCCTTCGCCGACCCCACGCGCGAGTACGGCGTACCCCTGATCTACGACCTTCACACCGACCCGAGAAAGGAGTTCCCCCTGAGCTCGCGCTGGTACTACAGCGGCTGGATCCGCTGGCCGGCAGGCGAGCATCCCGTCCAACACGTGGCGTCGTTCAAGAAGGAGCTGCCGATCCGGCCGGGCACTCCGGATCCGTACCAACCCGCCCGGCGATAGCGCGAAGCACGTCTGTCGGAAGCCAGGGAGTGACCCTTCATTCCGACCTCGGGCCGGCCGCCTCGCAACCCTTCCGGCGCCAGACCCAGACGCCGTCGACGTCGGCGACGGCGCGGTAGCCGTTGCGCACGAACGCGTCCAGCCGTGGGAGGTCCCGCATCGGGTAGCGGTCCCAACCGTGCAGGCCCGAGGGAGACGTGTCGAGGACGAACACCGGGGGGTGACTCTCCAGGTCCTGCATCAGCAGGTCCCAGTGGCCCTCCTGTATGAACGCGCCTCTTGCGTCCGTCGCTTCCCCACCCGACCGCCGGCCCGGCACGTAGCCTGTGAGCGAGGCCTGGGGCACGACAAAGCGTGAAGCCGGGGGGAGGCCCGCTTCAGCGTAGAGCTGTGGCGCGAAGCCCCAGACGAACAGCGACCCCTTCGCGAAGCACGGGTCCTCCTCGAGCCGAGACGCCACACGCTGGAAGACGGGAAGGGTCTCCTCGTAGACGGGCACGGAGCCCCGATAGAGCACCGTGTTGGCGACAGTGAAGCCGACGAGAAGGGCCAGTGGCCAGGCGACGGCCACACGAGCGGCCGGCGAGAGGGGCCGCCTCAGCGCCCCCGCGGTCCACGGGGCCGCGGCGAGGGCCAGGGGCAGGTAGAGCTGGACGAAGTAGTGTGGGAAGAACCGGAAACCGACGAAGGCCGCGGGCAAGGACAGTGCGACCAGGCTCGTCACCAGGACACGCCGACAGGTCGAGTCGAAGAGGGGCCGGGACCGCCAGCCCGCCCACCAGAGCGGGCCGGTGACGATCAGGAACGGCAGCAGGTACGACGCCGCCCGCTCGAGGGCTTCCGCCGGGGCGATCGGGCTCCCGGCGTAGCCGAGGTTGTGGGTGAGCGTCCAGTAGACGAGCTCACCCGCCGCCCCCAGGACGATGAACAACATCAGGCACCCCACCAACGGAAGCAGGAACCCGGTGAGGAGCAGGAGGACCCGCCGCGCTCGAGGGCCCGTTCCCAGCTCCCGCCCCGCGAGCCAGACCGCGAACGCGAGAGCCGGGAGCCAGAGGACGGCGTGCTGTCGCACGAGAGCAGCGAGACCGACGAGGAGGCCCGCCGCGAACACGCGACTCGGGTGGCGAGCCTCGCGTTCCCCGGGCAGAAGAGCGACCGACCAGCCCAGGGGGAGGAGCATCAGCACCTCGGCGGAAACGGAGTGCATGTCGTGAGCGAGAAAGGCCGCCCCATAGACGAGAAACAGGATGCCGGCGAGGAGCCCGCGTCGGTCGTGGTGGTAGAAGGCGCTCGCGGCGAGGGCGGTCAAGGGCAGAGCGATCAGCGCCGTCATCAGGCGGACCGCCAGCATCCCCCGGCCGAAGAGGAGCTGGCCCAATGCGTAGAGGTCGTAGAGAAGCGGGGGTCGGTTGTCGACGAAATCGACGTAGAGGGTGCCGCCGTCGAGCACTTGCCAGGAGCCCACGAGGGCCGCGGCCTCGTCGAGGTCCAGGAATGGGACCGTCAGAAAGGGCGCACGGGTCAGAACGGCCAGGACGACGAACAGGACGAGCCGGGTGGGCGGACGTACGAGCACGTCGGTCCTGCTGCTCATTGGGGCGAACCGCGCGCGGGCTCGTAGCCGAGGGCCCGCTGCTGCCGCGCCCACCAGGCATCGATCCGGGGGGCCACCCACACCGCCAGGGGAGCGAGAAGCCAGCCGGCGAGCAGGTCCACGACGTAGTGGTGCCGGAGGTAGACCGTCGAGGTCCACAGGCCGAGCACGAACGGCAGGAGGATCCAGAACCAGACCCGCACGTGTCGCCACGCATAGACGAGGGCGACCAGGGAGACGGCGGTGTGGAGCGACGGGAAGGCGGCGCGGCTGTCGACCGGAAGGAGCGCGAACGCCTGGGCGGACAGGTTCGAGAATCCCATCGGGTAGCCGCGGAGGTTCTTCGTGAACTCGTACACGAGAACGAGGCGGGGGGGGCGGCCGGAAACGCCACGTAGAGCGCGTAGCCGATGTAGAAGCAGATGATGACGCCCAGCGTGGCTTCGCGGAACCGGGTCCAGCGGCGCTGCAGCAGCAGGATCAGGCTCGTGGAGGGGGCGATCCAGAAGAAGTTCAGATAGAAGAACTGCATCACCTCCGTGCGCGTCGGGGTGATGAACTGCTCCGCCCAGACGCAGGGCTGCACGCCGAACATCATGTCGTCGAGGGCGATCAGCCAGTGGTGCACGTCGTGGCGGTTCACGAACCCGATCGTGTCGTGGAGGTTCGTATAGATGAGAGCACAGGCGAGGAACGGCACCGTCTCCCGCAGACCGCGCACGATCCTCGAGCTCGGCCACCGCCGCGAGGCGAGGGTGAGAGCGGCCAGGATGACGAACGCTACCGCGAGACGGACGACCCCTCCGGGGTAGCGCGCCCCGAGGACATGCTCTTCGCGAGCGTAGTCGTAAGCGGTGACGGTGAGCCAGGTCGTGGGCAGGAGGAAGGCGAGAGCGATCGCCTCTTCGACGCGCAACCGGAAGAAGACTCGCCTCAACAAGAGCGGCCGCTCACAGGACGAGCGTTTCCTGGTGCTCGCCGAAGACCGTTCGCAGACGGCCCGCGATCTCCCCCACCGTGGCCCAGGCCAGCACCGCGTCGACCATCGCCGGGACCAGGTTCTCGTCGGACCGGGCCGCCCGCTCGAGGGCGTCCAGGGCCTGCTGCCAGCGGCCGGAGTCCCGTCTGTCTCGCAACGAGCGGACCCGCTCGACCTGGGCCCCCTCCAGATCAGGGTCGATGCGCAGGATGTCCCCGGGCGGCGCCTCGTCCTCCTCCTGGAAGCGGTTCACGCCAACGACGACACGCTCCCCCTGCTCGATCTGACGCTGGAACCGGTAGGCCGACTCCTGGATCTCGCGTTGGATCTCGCCCCGCTCGATGGCCTTCAGGGACCCACCCCCGGACTCGATCCGATCGATGAGGGCGAGGGACTCCTTCTCGAGCGCGTCCGTCGCCGCCTCCACCGCATAGCCACCCCCGAGGGGGTCGACGGTGTCAGCCACGCCGGACTCGAAGGCGATGATCTGCTGCGTGCGGAGCGCGAGGCGGGCCGAGTCCTCGGTGGGGAGGGCGAGGGCCTCGTCTCGGGCGTTGGTGTGCAGGCTCTGGGCACCGCCCAGAACCGCGGCCAGTGCCTGCAGCGCTACCCGGACGACGTTGTTGTCCGGCTGCTGGGCGGTGAGCGTGACCCCGCCTGTCTGGACGTGGAATCTGCACTGCTGGGCTCGGGGGTCGGTGACCCCGAATCGCTCCTTCATCAGCCGCGCCCAGAGCCGCCGGGCGCAGCGGAACTTCGCCACCTCCTCGAGGAGGTCCGAGTGGCACGCGAAGAAGAACGAAAGGCGCCTCCCGAAGTGATCCGGATCCAGTCCTGCGGCCTTTGCCGCACGCACGTACTCGAGCGCGTTGGCGAAGGTGAAGGCGATCTCCTGGGGCGCGGTCGCCCCCGCCTCGCGGATGTGGTACCCGGAGATCGAGATCGTGTTCCATTTGGGAACACGCTCCGCGCAGTAGGCGAAGACGTCGGTCACGAGGCGCAAGGACGGTCCCGGCGGGAAGATCCAGGTGCCGCGGGCGACGTACTCTTTCAGGATGTCGTTCTGGATCGTCCCCGCGAGCGAGCCCTCGGCGATCCCACGTCGGCGGGCCACCGCGATGTACAGAGCCAGCAGGATGGCGGCGGTGGCATTGATGGTCATGGAGGTCGAAACCCGGTCGAGGGGGATCTCGTCGAATAGCAGCTCCATGTCCTCGAGGCTGTCGACGGCGACGCCGACCCGGCCCACCTCTCCGAGGGAGTGAGGATCGTCGGAGTCGTAGCCGATCTGCGTGGGCAGGTCGAAGGCCACCGAGAGGCCGGTCGTGCCCTGGTCGAGGAGATAGCGGTACCGCCGGTTCGACTCGGCGGCGGTGCCGAAGCCGGCATACTGCCGCATCGTCCAGAGCTTCCCGCGGTAGCCGCTGCCGTGAAGGCCCCGCGTGAAAGGAAACTGGCCCGGCTCTCCCGGCGGAGACGTCAGGTCGGCGGGCCCGTAGAGCCGTTGACGAGGGAGGCCCGAGCCCGTGCGGCTGGGCGCACGGTCGGAGCCCCCGCCGGGCGGCGTGCGTCTCCCGCTCATGGCCCACTCACCCCCGCACGCCGTGTGAGCGTCGTGCTTGACACGCTTCGCCGCGCCTTCTCATAATCCTTGAACCAGAGGTTCCCCGGATGCAAAAAGAGGACGGCGAAGACGTCACTCGGCTGGCGCAGGAGGTGAGCGCAACCCTGCAGCGGGTCCTCTCCGAATCTCCGCAGATCAGCCACTGCCTGAATCGTATCCGTTCGGAGGGCTACGATGTCTCGCTCGTGCTGGAGGCGACGCTCGGCTTCTCCCGCACCGAGACGGGGGGGGAGAGCGAGGCACGCACCGGCTTCGACGTCAGGGTGGAGAAGGCGGAACCCGCCCCGCTCCGAATGACTCCCCTCGACAAGAAGTTCCTCCGCTCCCTGAAGATCACCGTCGACCACGACGACGAGTGAGGCTCACCTGGGGTTGCCGCACTGGGCGCGCTTCGCTGCGCCCGTGCGGCTTCGCTCGGTTCGCCCTTCGGGCTCACCTCGGGTTGCCGCACTGGGCGCGCTTCGCTGCGCCCGTGCTTCACTCGAGCGTCCGCTGAGCTCATCGGCCGCACTGGGCGCGCTTCGCTGCGCCCGTGCGGCTTCGCTCGGTTCGCCCTTCGGGCTCACCTCGGGTTGAACGCCGCTTTGCCGGCGAAGCGGGCCATCGGGCCCAGCTCCTCCTCGATCCGCAGCAGCTGGTTGTACTTCGCCATGCGGTCGCTCCGCGAGGCGGAGCCGGTCTTGATCTGACCGGCGGCGGTCGCGACCGCGAGGTCGGCGATCGTCGCGTCCTCGGTCTCGCCGCTGCGGTGGCTCACCATGCAGGTGTAGCCGGCACGGGCGGCGAGCGCCATGCAGTCGAGCGTCTCGGTCAGGCTGCCGATCTGGTTCACCTTGATCAGGATCGAGTTTCCGATCCCCTTCTCGATCCCCTCGGCGAGGATCTCCGGGTTGGTGACGAAGACGTCGTCGCCGACCAGCTGGATCTTCGAGCCGAGCGCCTGGGTGAGGTCGGCCCAGCCCTTCCAGTCCTTCTCCCCGAGGCCGTCCTCGATCGAGAGGATGGGGTAGGCCTTCACCCACTTCTCGTACATCGCGATCATCTGATCGGACGTCTTCGATCCTTCTCCGGACTTCCTGAAGACGTACCTGCGGCCCTCGTAGAACTCACTGGCCGCGGGATCGAGGGCGATACCGATCTGGGTCTTCGGCTTGTAGCCGGCGGCCCGGATGGCGTCCATGATCGTGCTGAGGGCCTCCTCGCTCGACGTCAGGTCGGGGGCGAACCCGCCCTCGTCTCCGACCGCGGTCGAGTAGCCCTTCTTCTTCAGCACGGCCTTGAGGTGGTGAAAGATCTCGGCTCCGGCGCGAATGGCATCGGCGAAGTTGGTGAAGCCGTGAGGGACGATCATGAACTCCTGGGGGTCGAGCTTGTTGTCGGCGTGGGCGCCCCCGTTGATCACGTTCATGCAGGGCACGGGCAGGGTACGGGCGTTCGCGCCTCCGATGTAGCGATAGAGCGGCAGCCCCGTCGCTTCCGCCGCGGCCTTGGCCACCGCCATCGAGACCGCGAGGATCGCGTTGGCTCCGAGCTTCTTCTTGTTGGGCGTGCCGTCGAGGTCGATCATCAGCTGGTCGATCAGCGCCTGATCGAGCGCGTCCTCGCCCATGACCTCCGCGGAGAGGAGGTCGTTGACCGCGGCGACAGCCTTCTGAACGCCCTTCCCGAGGTAGCGCTTCTTGACGCCGTCGCGGAGCTCGACCGCCTCGCGCTCCCCGGTCGAGGCGCCGGACGGCACCGCCGCGCGGCCCATGGCCCCACCCTCGAGGACGACCTCGGCCTCGACCGTCGGATTGCCCCGGCTGTCCAGAATCTCTCTCGCGAAAACGGAATCAATGGTGGTCATACCTGCTCCTTGAACTGAGGATCTCGCAAAACACTCCAGCGTCAGTCGCGCGACCTGAGGACCACCCGGGCGGGCGCTCCGTCACCCCCCGCCACCCGGAGGGGCAGGCAGCTCATGTCGTATTCACCCGGCTCCACTTCCGAAAGATCGAGCCCCTCCACGATGACGACCCCCGCTCCGAGAAGCGCGTGGTGCGCGGGGAAGTCCGCCGCGCCGAAGCGGTCCACCGAGAGGTAGTCGAAGCCGACGAGCTTCAGGCCGGCCTGGGCGAGATAGGCTGCGGCGTCGCCCGTGAGGTAGAGGTGATCCTCCTGGAAGCCGGGCTTCAGCATTTGCCCGGACATGCGGGTCTTGAGCAGCACCCGCAGGTCGTCGCGGAGATCCTGCGCCTCCAGGTCGGAGCGCTCGACGCGCTCGCGGGCCAGGATCTCCACGACCCGGGCCTTCCCGATGAGGATCTCCAGGGGAAGAGAGTCGACGGTGGCCCCCCCGGGGAGGAAGTGGGCGGGGGCGTCGACGTGGGTGCCGGTGTGCGTGGCCAGGCTCATGCGGGACAGCTTGAAGGGGGCGGACTCGAGCTGGGCGACCGGCTCGATTTCAAAGGGCGGGTCTCCCGGATAGGCCGGCAGTCCGGGTGCGAAGGGCACGGTCACATCGTAGACGCTCGCCATGGACTTCCCCGAAGCGAGAGGTTATAGCACAGGGGCGCCGTCGCCGCATGGGGAAGGGGCGGGCGGCCCCACGCCCCATATTGACAGGCGGTCCCCGGCCCTGTTAGGGTCCAGAGTGCCTAGGGGTTCGGTTTCTCCAGAGGACGCGATATTGAGTTTCTGCCGGCGCGTCGTTCCGGTTGTCGTCTTGGCCTTTCTGCCGGGCTCGGCGGTGCGCGCGGAAGACGGCGGCGGGCTCGTGGGCTGGGTCGAGAGCACTCGGGGAGCCCCGGTCGCGGGCGCGGTCATCTCCGTCTTCGGCAAAGGGCATCAGCGGCGGGAGCCTGATGACGCTCGCCGACAGCGAGGGCCAGTTCGTCCTACCCTCGCTCCCGGCCGGCTCCTACACCCTGCGCGCGCTCGGGACCGGCCACCTGCCCTCGGCGGCGGAGCGCGTGACCGTCCTGCCCAACCGTGACGCGCTCTTCACCCTGAGTCTCACGCCGGTGGGAGAGACGGCCGGGAAGGCGTCCGGCACGGATGAGGACGACGAGGCGGACGAGAGCGATCTCAGCGAGTGGCACTGGCTGATGCGCCACAAGCGGCGCTCGGTGCTGGAGATGGCCGAATTCGACGTGGCCCTCCCCGAGGATGCCGACCTGGCCACGCTGATCACCTCGGCTCCGCCGCGCTACACCTCCATCGAACCTCTCGGGGGGCGCGTGGAGCTGATGGCGTTGTCGAACCACCAGGACGCCCCGGACTTCGAGCCGGGCGGGCTGCCGACGGGCATGGGCACCCTCCAGTTGGAGGGCCGGCTGGCCGACGGGGTCCGTTGGAGCGTGGGCGGGCTCCTCGCCGAGAGCGGGGGCCGGACCTGGCGCACCGCGGCGGAGTTCGTCCTCGAACCCGGGGGGGGCCACGAGATCCAGACGGGCGCGGGCTATGGCGCGGGCTACACTGCGTGACCTCCTTCCTTCGACGCAGCCCGTAGGCGATCGGCCGGTGGGAGCGTTCTTCGTCAAGGACCGCTGGCGGCTCGGGGAACGACTCACGACCACCTTGGGAGCCCGGTACACATACGTCGGGTTCCTCTCGGACGCCCACCACGCTGACGCCATCGTGCAGGTGGAGCTGCGAGGGGAGCCCGGGACGGTGGTCCGAGGCTCGGTGGCGACGCGAACCCTCGCCCCTGGCGGCGATCTGCTGACGCTCTCGTCGGTCTCCGCCTCGCCCGCCATCACCTGGGCCCGCCTCGACGACGGCCTGCGCCCGTCGAGGACGCTGCGCCTCGAGTTCGGGCGTGGACCATTCCTTCCGGTCCGGCGGGTACGTGGGCGCCTTCGCATTCCGCGAGCAGACACGCGACCAGCTCTGGACGACCTTCGAGAACGGGAGCGCCCTGCGCGTTCGCAACGCCGGTGGGGTCGGCGTCCAGGGACTCGGGTTCACGGTCCGTCGGGGCTTCGGCTCGGCCTGGTCACCGGCATCGGTGACCTACACGTTCGGCCGCGGCTCGAGGCTGAGCGGCCCGGCCTTCGGGTCGCGCGCGGCCGCGCTCGGGTTCACGGAGGCCGCGTTCCACGACCTCGTGGCGCGGCTCGAGACGTTCATCGGCTTGGACCGACACTCGGGTGGCGGCGGTGTGCCGCGTGAATGCCCTCTCCGAGGACGAAGAGCGAACGCCCTCCCGTCGCTCGAGGGAACCGCGACCTCGACCCGCTTCGACGTGCAGGTCACCCAGGGACTGCCGTTCCTCCAGCCGCTCACCCGGGCCGACTGGGAGCTGCTGGTGGCGGTCAGCAACCTCTTCTACGAGGCGTCCGAGGGCGGCTTCCTCGACGAGCTCGCGGTTCAGGACCCGCCAACGCGGGTCGTGGGGGGGATCTCCGTCCGGTTCTAAGGATCGGGTCGGGAGCCAAGACGTTCGGCCGGGGTATCTGGGGCTCGTTCGAGCCTCTCTTTTTTGTGCGCCGAACGATCCAATCGCTTGGTTCTAGATTCGAGCGGCTGGATTCAATGAAGATGGGGTCCGGCGAAACGACTGGAGAGAAGGGATTTACGGGGGGCGCGGGCAGGTTCTTTCCGGCACGTCGCTTGCTTGCCATGCTGATTGGGTCGGGGTGTGCTCCCTTGCCCAAGGCCATGCCATGATCCAGCGGCGACTCAAGAACGCGCTCGTTGTCGTCGTCGGGCTCGCCCTGGCGTCCGTCGGGCGTCTACAACATCGTCCTCAAGGCGACCTGGAGCCTGATGGACGACGGGGTCTTCTGGAGCGGCGGCACCCCAGGGGCTCGTCGCGACCCGGATCGCCCCTGGCGGCCCCGGCTCCCGGGCGGGCGTGCAAGGAGGAGACATCCTCCTTGCCGTGGACGGCGAGGAGGCGCTGAGCCCGTCCGCTCTGGAGGCGACGCTCGGCTCCCGCACGGGCCGGGGAGCAGATCACCTACTCGCTCCTGCGGGCGGACGAGCGGCGGAGCGCTCGACGTGCACGGTGCAGCCCCTTCCCCGGGGCAACGTCTCCGCCTTCTACTACCTGTCCCTCGTCGGCTTCTTCAGCCTGATCGTCGGGACGGTCGTGATGCTGCGCCGGCCCGCGGACCGGGCGTCGCTGCACTTCTACGGCATCTGCGTGCTGTTCTTCCTCGTGTACTCGACCTCCTACACCGGGAAGCTCACGCTGCCCGACTGGGGGCTGTTCTGGGCCGACTACCTGGCGCGGCTCTTCCTGCCCGTGGTCTTTCTGCACTTCTGCCTGACCTTCCCGGAGCGCCGCCTCCGCGCTCGAGCGTCTGTGGCTGGTGCCGGCGCTCTACATGCCGGCGCTGGTGCTCTCGGGGGCGGCGGCGATGAGCCAGACGCTCTTCGCGAGAGGGGAGGAGACGGGGGCGCTCTGGAGCATCGTCGAGGCCATCGATCGCATCCAGCCGCTCTACTTCGCGATCTTCTTCTCCATGGCGTTCGCGGTGCTGGTCGACTCCTACCGCCGCACACGGAGCCTGACCGCGCGCCGGCAGATCAAGTGGCTGGTGTGGGGCACCGGGCGGAGGTGTCGTCCCCTTCCTCGCCTTCTACGCCCTGCCCTTCGCCCTCGGCCGCGCCCCCGGCCTGGCGATGGAGCTCGCCGGCTACGTGCCTCTCGCACTGATTCCGCTCTCGCTGGCCTACGCGGTGGTCAAGCACCGGCTGATGGACGTCGAGCTGATCGTTCGGCGAGCCCTCGGCTTCGTGCTCGCGGTGGCGGTCCTCGTCGGGTGTCGCCCTGTTGATCACCGGGCTCACCGACGTGCTCTGGGAGGAGCCACACAACGCCGTCATCGCGCTCCTCAGCGCCCTGGTCGCGGTGCTGCTCTTCACCCCGGTCAAGAGCCGCGTCCAGGAGGCCCTCGAGCGCTTGTTCTACCGGGAGCGCTACAGCTCGCGCAAGGCCCTGGTGCGGCTGTCCGAGGACCTGAACGCGGACCTCGACCTCGAGCGGACCAGCGAGCGGCTGCTCGAGGGCGTGGGCGCCGCGCTCGGACTGCGGGAGATGGCGCTCTTCCTCCCCGCCCCGGACGGCGGCTTCGTCCCCTTCCGGGCCCGCGGCGTCCCCCGCACCGCCGAGGCCCGCCTGGCCGACGAGGGCCTGATCTCGAGCGCTGCAGGCCGGCGAGGCCGTGGACGTCGAGTCGAGCCCGAACGATCATCCGACGCTGGCGCGGCTGGGCCTGGGGTGGCTCTTCCCCTGCCGCGTCAAGGGCGAGGTGATCGCGGTGCTCGGGGTGGGCCGCAAGGACGGGCTGGATCCGCTCAACAGCGAGGAGGTCGACACCCTGAAGACCCTCGCCGCACAGGCGGCCACCGCCATCATGAACGGCCGCCTGTACCGGAGCCTCCGCTCGAAGGCCGAGGAGCTGCGCGAGCTCAAGGACTACAACGAGAACATCCTCGAGAGCCTCGATTCGGGAATCGTGGTTCTCGGACCTCGACGGCGAGATCACGAGCTGGAACCGGGCCATGGAGTCGCTCTACGGACGGAAGCGCGAGGAGGTGTCGGGCCGACCGCTCGCCGAGGTTCTCCCCGGTACGTTCATGGAGGCGCTCCGGGGGACGCTGGACTCTCGGGGACCAGGGCGAGATCGCCCACATCTACAAGCTGCACCTGCCGACCGCCGACGGCCGCAGCCTCATGGTCAACGTCTCGGTCGCACCCTTCCAGGCGGGACTCGCCGAGCGCTGCGGCACGATCCTCATCCTCGACGACGTCACCGCTCGGGCGCGCCTCGAGGAGCAGCTCCAGCACACGGAGAAGATGGCCTCGGTGGGCCTGCTCGCGGCCGGGGTCGCCCACGAGGTGAACACGCCCCTGGCCGGAATCTCGTCCTACACGCAGCTGCTGCGGGGACAGATCGACGAGCCAGGACGCCCGCAGCCAGCTGCTCGACAAGATCGAGAAGCAGAGCTTCCGGGCCGCCAAGATCATCAACAGCCTGCTGAACTTCTCCCGCTCCAGCGGCACGGAGTTCGAGCAGGTGGACGTCAACAAGGCTCTCGTCGACGTTCTCTCGCTGGTCGAGCACCAGCTGTCCGGGTCGCGCATCCGCGTGCGCCGCGAGCTCGCGAGCGATCTTCCCCCGATTCGCGGAAACGAGAACCGCGTCCAGCAGGTGTTCTTCAACCTGATCCTGAACGCCCGCGACGCCATGCCTCGCGGCGGCTGGCTGACCCTCGTCACCTACGCCGACGCCGACACCGTCGTGGTCGAGGTGAAGGACACCGGGCACGGGATCCGTCACGAGCACGTCCGCCGCATCTACGATCCCTTCTTCACCACCAAGGGGATCGGTCGCGGCACCGGGCTCGGCCTGAGCGTCTCCTACGGCATCGTGCAGGAGCACGGAGGCGCCATCTTCGTGGAGAGCACGCCGGGCCAGGGCACCAGGTTCCAGGTGGCGCTGCCCGCCCTCGTTCTGTCCGAGGTCGCGCAACAGGGCTGAGATGAACCAGGAGTCGATCCTCGTCGTCGACGACGAGGAGGTGATGCGCGACGTGCTCGGGAGCCTGCTGACGCAGGCCGGATACGAGGTGTCGCTCGCCGCGAACGGGCACGACGGCCTGGAGCTGGCCCGCAAGGGCTCCTACGCCGCCGCCATCGTCGACATGATGCTGCCCGAGATGGACGGGATGACCGTCCTCGAGGAGCTGAAGAAGATCGACCCCGAGCTGGTGGTGCTGATGATCACCGCCTACGCCTCGGTCGAGACGGCGATCGCCGCGATGCGGAAGGGCGCCTTCGACTACGTCGCCAAGCCCTTCAAGCACGAGGAGCTGCTCCACGCCCTGGCCAACGGCCTCAACCAGCGCCGTCTGCAGGACGAGAACCGCGAGCTGCGCTCGGCGCTCCGGGACCAGGGGCGGTTCATGGAGATCGTGGGCAAGAGCCCCCGCATGCTCCAGGTCTTCCAGCTCGTCGCCCAGGCCGCGCCCTCGCGCTCCACCATCCTCGTCGTCGGCGAGAGCGGCACCGGCAAGGAGCTCGTGGCCAAGGCGATCCACGCCAACTCCCCCCGCAAGGACAAGCCGTTCGTGGTGGTGAACTCGGGGAGCCTCCCCCACGACCTCCTCGAGTCGAACCTGTTCGGACACGTCAAGGGGGCCTTCACCGGTGCGGTGTACGCGAAGAAGGGGCTCTTCGAGCTTGCGGACAAGGGCACTCTCTTCTTCGACGAGATCGGGAACATCCCGCTCGAGACCCAGGCCAAGCTCCTGCGCGTCATGCAGGAGCGTGAGTTCATGCGGCTGGGGGGGGTCGAGACGATCAGGGTCGACGTCCGCGTCGTGGCCGCGACGAACATCGACCTGCGCCGGGCGGTCGACGAGGGACGCTTCCGGGAGGATCTCTACTACCGGCTGAACGTGATCGCGCTCCCGCTGCCACCCCTCCGCCAGCGCAAGGAGGACATCCCCGCCCTCGTGCAGCACTTCACGGACAAGTACGCCCTGGAGAACGGAAAGGCGGTCGAAGGCGTGGCCCCGGAGGTCATGCAGACCCTCCTGGACTACGACTGGCCGGGCAACGTTCGCGAGCTCGAGAACGTGATCGAGCGAGGGGTCGTCCTCACCACCGGGCCCCTGATCGGCAAGGAGCTGGTGCCCGAGCACGTACGCAGCAGCCCGAGCTTCCACATCCCCCAGGTGGCGGTCCCGCCCGAGGGCATCAACCTGCGCGAGGTGATCGCCCACTTCGAGCGGCGGCTCATCGAGTCCACCCTCGAGGCTACCGGCGGCGTGCAGAAGGACGCGGCGCGACTCCTGGGCCTCAAGCCCACGACGCTCAACGAGATGATCAAGCGGCACAGCATCCTGCTGCCGCGCGACCGAGAGCGCCGCAACTCGGTCCGCGAGGAGTCCGACGCGGCCAAGACGACGTCCGCCTGAGCGCCGGCCGCTTGACATCCCGGACCGTGGCTGCTAGCCTCGAAACTCCTAATTGGAAGTAGACAAGGCACTTAGCGGCTAAGGCCACCCCTTCGACCCCATGGCCTTTCAGGGCTCACTCGCCGAGCTTCACCTTCCCGACATCATCCAGCTCGTCAGCGTGAGCGGGAAGACCGGGGTCTTCCATCTCACCGACGGCGACCAACGCGGCCAGATCTACCTCAAGGACGGACGCATCGTGCACGCGGAGCTGGGCGACCTCTCGGGCGAGGAGGCCGTCTACGCACTTGCGATCTGGCGGCAGGGCGAGTTCCGCTTCGACGCCGCGGTCGCGCCACCCCACCCGACGATCCAGAAGAGCAACACGAGCCTCCTCATGGAGGCGGCGCGACGGCTCGACGAGTGGAGGGTCCTCTCGAAGAAGATCCCCTCCGTGGACCGCATCCCCGAGTTCGTGATCCTCGACAACCGTGAGGGGCAGATCAACCTGAACACCATGGAGTGGCTGCTGCTGTCCAAGATCGACGGCCAGCGCAGCCTTCGGGCGATCGCGGCGGCCAACGAGCTCTCCGTGTTCGACGCGGCGAAGCTGCTCTACGGGTTGGTTGCCACCGGCCTCATCCGGCTGCGGGACCCGTCGGCCGGGGCTTCGGCACGGGAGGCCGCTGCCCCCGAGGCCCCGCCCTCCGGCGTAGAGGACGCTCCGCCGCTGCTCACCCAGCTCACCCGCGTGCGGGATGAGTGCGTGGCGCTTCTGGGACCCGCAGGTGAGAGCGTCGTCCAGCGCCACTTCCAGCGCGCGCGGACCGAGATCGAGGAGGGCGCCGGGACGGAGGCGGTCGAGGCCGCAGTACAGCAGATCGCCCGCGCCGCCGGCGTCCTGAAGGGAAGCGCCGTCGCCGAAGCCGTGCTTCAGCTGGGCCGCAAGCCGCGCTAGACGCCTTCCAGCTCTCGGCCAGGAAAGCCTGCCCGAGGGGAACGACGCCGTCTCCTCGCCCGCGTTTCCAGTCTGAGCCAGAGAACAGGGTCGTCGCGGCGATCAGGCGCGCAAGGGGCCCGCGGAGCGGGGCGTGGAGCCCCCCAGCATTGATGAAATGTCCGTTGCGCGTTGGGGGGCGATTCGAGCGAGGGAGGGTGCTCCTTCCTCTTGAAGAGGTCGACGCCCTCCCGAGCGTCCCCGCGAGCGGGCCCCTGAAGCGCCCCCGGCGCGTGGCCCAGGGGCTCCTGATCCCTGGCAAGAATCAGGAGCGCGGGTGTGTCTAGCTCGAGGCGGCACCGACCGAAGCCAGGACTGACCGCCAGCGCTCGAGGACGATCTCCCAGCGAAAGCTGTCTTTGACGTAGCGGCGTCCGTTCGCCCCGAGGGCCTGTCGCAGGGTCGGCTGGCTGACCAGCAGATCCAGCGCCTCTACGAACTCATCGCCGTCGTCGTAGAACAGGCCGCCGTTCGAGCAGAGGCAGTGGTCCTGGAGCACCTCCGAGCGGGCGTTCACGAGGCCGGGCACGCCGAGCGCCATCGCTTCGAGGAGGACGATGGAGAGGCTCTCGTAGGGGCTGGGGCAGACGACCGCGTCGGCACCGGCGATCGCCGCGGCCTTCTCCTCCTCGGAGAGGTAGCCCAGATACCGGACGCCGGCCTGCCCGATCTCGGGCAGGGCCATGCGGCCGATCAGGACGAGGTCGGCCGCGACCTCGCCCCCGTGACTCTGCCGGTAGCGCTCGAAGAAAGCCAGCATCTCCGCGCAGCCCTTGCCGGCATCGATGCGCCCCGCGTAGAGGACGTAGGGTCCGGCGAGCCCGTGACGCGTGCGGAAGCCGGCGACGTCGGGACCGGGGGGGACGTCCACGCCCATGCCCGCGACCAGCGCCGGCTTCGTCCCGAGGTCGAAACGCCCGCGCACGAGCCGCTCCTCGGCCGGGGTGAGGAAGACGAAGGCCCGCGGGAGCGCGAAGACCTCGCGGTAGAGCCCGAGGCGCAGCGGGGGCTCGTCGTGGGCGGTGGGCACGAGGACCGATCGCTCCGACGCCACCGCGAGCCCCTGGCAGGTCGGGTAGTAGAGATACGTGAAGAAGACCACCGCCGCGAAGCGGTGGGCCTCCTCTCCCAGCGCGTCGACGAGGCGGGGGACGAACGGCCCCTGACGCCGCAGCCACTCCGTCTCGTCCTCGGCGGTGTGAGGCCGGCCGTAGAGCGTGTCCGAGAAGGCGTTGAAGGCCTCGAGGTCGCGTTCTTCCTCGACCGGGAAGCGCCGAACGATGACGCCGTCCCGCTCCTCCCGTCCCTCCGGAAGCTCGTTGCGCCACGTCACATAGTCGCGCGCGCAGGTCGTGAAGACGGTGATCCGGTGCGAGTCGACGAGGCGCTCCGCGACCGCCCGCGTGAGGGCCTCCGAGCCCCCGGTGACGTCGGGGCCGTAGCGCTGCACGACGAAGGCGACGTCGGGACGGCTGCCGTTCACAGCGAGTCCACGTAGGAGCGCAGCGCCCCCTCGACGGCGTCGGGGCTGAAGGCGTCGAGCCGCCGGTCCTGCCCGGCGAGCACGGCGGCGCGCAGCGAGTCGTCGCGGACGAGGGCGTGGGCGAGCTCGGCCACCTCGGGAAGGGACTTCTCGGTGAACTGGACCCCCGCCCCGCCGAGGGTGTGGGGGACCGCGGTCGCCGAGTAGGCGAGCACGGGGACGCGCATCAGCATCGACTCGACGAGGGGCACGCCGAACCCTTCGTGCTCGCTCATCGAGACGAAGACCCCGGCCGCGGCGTAGCAGGCGAGCAGGTCGTCGTGGGGCACATGGCCGAGGAAGGCCACCTCCCACGGCGTGAAACCCTCTTCGTAGGCGAGGGCCTGCAGGGCGTCGAAGTAGGCGCGGCGCGGCGGGGCTTTGCCCACGAGGACGAGCCGCACGTCGGGCGAGATGAAGCGCTTCCAGTAGCTGGCGAGCCGGATGAGATCCTCCGGCCGCTTGTTCGGGGCGAGGCGCCCCACGAAGAGCAGATTGGTGAGGCCGTCGTCGAGCATCCGTCGCAGCACGGGACCGGGCGCCTCCTGGTACCGACGGAAGTCCAGGTAGATCGGCAGGACTCCGGTGCGACGATAGCCGAGGGCCTCGAGCTCGAGCCGGTTGAACTCGCTGTCCGCGAGGCCGAGATCCACGTGGGGGGCCAGGGTGCCGAGCTCCTCACGACCGAGGGTGCAGATGCGCACCATCTCCGGATCCCAACCCACGAAGTACTCCGGCGGCGTGATGTTGTGGTGCAGAAGGACGCGGCGGCCGCGGTGCTCGCGGAGGGCGGCAGTGAGCGGGGACGGGAGCGCATAGTGGAGGATCACCACGTCGGTCTTCGCGCCCGATGTCCACTCCGCGAAGCGGCGACCGTCGCCCTCGAGGTCCGCGTCCAGCTCGAGCGCGTACACGTCGGCGGTGTGCCCCCAGGCCCGGAAGGCGTCTCGCATGAGCCGGGCCGAGTCCCCGATCGCGTCGCCTCGGTGGAGAGTGGGGACCCACTGGTCGACCCTCATGGTCCCGTCTTCCCCTCCCTCGGGTCTCCCCCGAGCACCGGCCGCAGTCGATCGAGGAGGAGGGCTCGGAAGTCGGTGGCCCGGATCTCCCTCATCGCGTGCTCCTGCGTGGCGAGCACCGCCTGCCGCAGCCCGTCGTCCCGGCGCAGACGGCCCAGAAGCTCCGCGACCTCCAGGGGGCGTTTCTCGCGGAGCAGCACCCCGCCCCCGTGCAGCGTCTCGCGGACGGCCCCCGCGTCGAGGGCGACCACGGGCACGCCGAAATGCATGGCTTCCTGCAGGGGAACGCAGAAGCCCTCGTGCTCGGAGAGGCAGAGAAAGAGATCGGCCATGCGGTAGTACGCGTACAGCTCGTCGTCGTCCACCTGCCCCGTGAAGACGACCTCGTCGAGACGCAGCTCGCTCACCAGCTCCTGCAAGCGGTCGAAGTAGCGCTCGAAGCCCCGGTGGTCCCCGACCAGAAGAAGCCGGCTGCGGGGATCCACCCAGCGCTGATAGGCGGCGAAGACCCGAACGAGGTCCTCGATCTTCTTGTTGGGAATGATGCGTCCGACGAACAGGATGTTGGTGCGCGCGTCGTCGTAGAGTCGACGCACGACCGGGGAGGGCGGCCGGTCGTAGAGCGAGAGATCGAGGACGATGGGAAGAACTTCGGTGCGCCGGAACCCGGCCGTCTCCAGCTCGCGCCGGTTGTACTCGCTGTCGCCCAGGCCCAGCTCGGTTCGCGAAGCGAACGCAGCCAGCTCGCGACGGCCGTGGTGGCAGAGGCCGGCGAGGTGAGGATGGAAGCCGAGGAAGAACGAGGCCGGAGTGATGTTGTGGTAGATCGCCACCAGGGGGTCCGAGGAGTGGAAGGCGAGCCGGCCGGCGGCGGAGCCGATCGAGAAATGGAAGATGCAGACGGTCTGGGGGGAGGACTCGCCGCGGTACTCCCAGAGCGGCCGGGCGAGGTGCGCCATTCGTGGGTGGACCTTCTCCGCGAAGATGTCGGACTCGAAGCCGGCCGCGCGCAGGTGGCCCTGGATGGCGAGGGCCTCGTTGCTGATGGCATCGCCGTAGGAGAGGGCGGCGAGCAGCTGGTGCACCCGCCGCGGCGGACCGGATCGGGTCATCCCCGTCCCCGGTCGGATCCCGCCTCCGGTCCGCTCTCCGCCCGATCCCCGTCGAACATCTCCTCGAGGGTCTTCCCTCTGCGCGCCAGCATCTCGACACGCCCGCTCAGCTGGAGGTTCCGGTTGCGGAGCTCCTGCAGCTCCAGGTTGAGTCGCGACAGCTCGAGGACGAGGTTGTGGAGAAGGTGGACGTAGTAGCGGTTCAGGTCGGACTGCCTCGAAAGCGCGGAGATCATCGGGTTGGGGTTCCAGAAGAGCTTCTGGACGGGACGCAGGATGCGCCGGATCGCTTCCAGGACCTGTCCCACGACGCCCCGGCTGGAGCGGTAGACGGTCTCGGCGTCGAACGAGTAGTTCCATTGGCCGTCTCGCGCCCGGAACTCCTCCAGGAGCTCACCCCGGAGCTCACCCGCCCGCAGGACTGCTTCGAGACCTCGCTCGGCAAGGACCTGGAGCTCTTCCTCGCTGTAGAGATCGCCCTCCTTCGTCTCGATCCGCTCGAGGATCTCCCGACGGATCCGCTCGACGTCGACGCCGTCCGCCTTGATCTCGAAGCTCATGGCCTGGCCCGCTACAGTCCCCTCGGCACCGGCAGCCCGGGGGCGCTGTACACGATGACGACCACCGCCACCGCCCAGAGCGCCGCCGCCGCCAGCAGGGGGCGATCGGTGAGCAGGACGTCGGTGGGGCTGCCTCCCTCCTCGCGGCGATGAACGAGGTAAAGATAGCGGAAGATGCCGTAGATCACGAAGGGGATGGTGAGGGCCAGCCGCTCCGTCTGGTACTTCTCCACCGTCTCCGGCGCCAGCGTGTAGAAGGCGTAGGCGGTGAGGCAGGAGGCGGTGACCACCGCGATCATCTGGTCGAGGAGGTAGGGAGTGTACTCGGCCAGGATGCTGCGGTGGTCGCCGGCCGAGGTGTCGAGCAAGACCAGCTCGTGTCGCCGCTTGGCCAGCGAGAGGAAGAGGGCGAGCAGGATGGTGCAGACCAGCAGCCAGCTGCTGAAGTGCACGTCGATCGCGAGGGCCCCGGCCACCGCCCTCAGGACGAAGCCGAGGGAGACGGCGAGCACGTCGAGGATGACGACGTTCTTGAGGCCGAACGAGTACGCGAGGTTCAGAACGACATAGGCGAGACCGACGGCGACGAAGCCGGGACCGAGGGCCAGACCTCCGCCGAGCCCGGCAACGAAGAGCAGGACGGCGGCCACGCGTGCCACCGGCACCGGCAGGGCGCCGCTGGCCAGCGGGCGCAGACGCTTGCGCGGGTGCAGGCGGTCCCGCTCCAGGTCGGCCAGATCATTGACGAGATACACGGCCCCGGAGAGCGCGCAGAACACGACCAGGGCCAGACCCACCCGGAGCGCGGCATCCGTCTCGAAGAGGTGCTTGGAAAAGACCAGCGCGGCCGGGACCACAAGGAGGTTCTTGGTCCACTGGTGGGGCCGAAGCGAGACGAGAAGCGCTCGGGGCAGGGTCATCGGCCCCCGTTCCGGGCCGCGCCGGTGGCGCGGGCGGACCCCAACCGGCCCGCCCGTCCCCGGATGGTCGCGATCAGGACTTGAAGCTGTTGACCGCCTCGTCTTCCGACTCGTACGTCTCGAACACGGTCAGGAGCTTGGTGATCGACAGGAGGTCCTCGATCTTCTTGGTGAGGTTCAGCAGCTTCAGCTTGCCGCCCTTGCGGCTCACCGTGGTGTACGTGCGGACGATCTCGCCGAGTCCGGCGGAGTCCACGTACGGCACCTCTGCCAGGTTCAGGAGGATCTTCGTCTGTCCGGAGTCGGCCAGCTTCGTCACGGCCTCCCGGAGCGCGTCGTCCCCCTCACCGATCAGGATCTTCCCGTGAAGATCCAGGATCACCACTTCATCAACCTGGCGCTCGACGATCTTCATGGCGGCTTATCTCCGTGTAGGTTAGGTCAGCTGCGAAAAAGTGAACGGTACGCTATCACGCACGCTCTGGGCAAGTCAATGCGAGTGGGTGAGGCGGCCAGACGGGACCCGCCGCGCGCCCCCGGAGGGGCACGCGGCCGGCGTCAGGCGGGTGCAACCTTCCGCTGCTCGAAGCACTCCTTGCAGTAGACCGGGCGCCCCTGGGTCGGTCGGAAGGGAACCGTCGTCTCCCGACCGCACTGCGAGCAGACCGTCGTCGTCTCGACCCGCTCGCGAGCGTTGTGTCCCATGCGGGCACTTCGCTTCGCCTTGCACTCCTTGCACCGCTTCGGCTCGTTCTTGAAGTTCTTGTCGTGGTAGAAAAGCTGCTCACCGGCGGTCCAGATGAAGGACTGTTGGCAGTCTGCGCAAACGAGGCTCTTGTCCGTGAATTCCATGGCCTCTCCTCGCGGGGCCCGAGGGGACCGCCCGCTCCCAGCAGGGGGCCCCTATTCGGTCTCGCGGCGAAGCTTCTTGCGGTTCCGCTTCCGTGCCAGGGCCTGCTTGGCCCGGCGCTTGTCGCCGGGCTTCAGGTAGAAGCTGTGCTTCTTGATGTCCTTGATGATGTCCTCCTGCTGGACCTTGCGCTTGAAGCGGCGGAGGGCATTCTCGATCGACTCGCCCTCCTGGATCTTGATTTCGGCCAAACTCTCTACACCCCCTGACTGCCGTGGATTTTTCTTGCGACGAGGAACAGGCTTCCTGTGAAGACGGGCGAAGATGAGACTTCGCCTCTGACTCCGATCAACGATGCTAGGCCAGCACCCGCGAGGGTGTCAAGCAATGTCCAGATACTCAAGGAGTTATGCCGCCAAAAGGCCTGAATGCTGGATCGGCTACCGCGCTCTAGGTGCGGGGGGCCAGGATGCAGATCGACCTCCCCGCGGAGGGGGCTCGGGGGACGCGAAGTCGAGCTTGCGAGACGAGCGACGACCCCGAGTGTACGCCGCGACGCGCAAGCGTCGCCTCCGGCAGGCCGGAAACACCCTGAGATAGGCCTCGCACGCCCGCGTGTCGCCAGGGAAGGGACACGCGGGCGAGTCCATCGCCCCCTTTCAGGGCAGCCGCAAATCCTTGATAATCAGGGCACTATGCTGCCAATCGCCTCTGTGATCCAGCAGTCTGTCTCGGATCGGGGTTGACTTGACTGGCGGTCCCACTGGACCCGGCACCCTGCACGTGGTCGCGACCCCCATTGGCAACCTCGAGGACCTGACCCTGCGGGCCCTCCGGGTCCTCCGTGAAGTCCACCTCGTGGCCTGCGAGGACACGCGTCGCACGGGAACCATGCTCCGCGCCCACGGGATCTCGACCCCCACGACGTCCTATTTCGAGCACAACGAGCGGTGGAAGGGGGGCCGGATCCTGGACGCCCTGCGCACCGGACGCAGCGTGGCCCTCGTGTCGGACGCCGGCACCCCCGGGATCTCCGACCCCGGGTATCGGCTCGTCCGGGACGCCCGCGCGGAGGGGCTCCCGGTCGTGCCCGTCCCTGGACCGAGCGCGGCCACCACCGCGCTGTCCGTCTCCGGCCTGCCGACGGATCGCTTCCTGTTCGTTGGCTTCCTCCCCGCGCGCGCCGGGCCGCGCCGGAAGGCGCTCGAGGAGCTCGCCGCCGTCCGCCAGACGCTCGTGGTGTACGAGTCCCCGGTCCGGATCCTGGACGCCCTCTCGGTGATGGCCGAGGTTCTGGGCGACCGTGAGGCCTTCTTGTGTCGCGAGGCCACGAAGAGCCACGAGGAGTACGTACGGGCACGGCTGCTCGAGATTCGCGAGCTCCTCGCGACCCGGAAGGCCATCCGGGGGGAGATTGTCCTCGTCGTGGCGGGCGCACCCGAGGCCCCCCCGGCCGCTGACGAGAAGGCGGAGGCCCTCTACACCCGGCTCGCCGCCGAGGGGCGGACCCGCCGCGAGGCGGTCAAGGAGGCGGCCCGCCGGTGCGGGCTCTCGGCCCGGGAGGTCTACCGCCGGGTTCTAGAGGCTGAAAAGTCCGAACGCGAGGATTGACGCTCATCGAGGTCAGAACGGAATACTCCGGGAACGTCGCTCACGAAGCGTTCCCGGAGGGGTTCAGCGCCAGGGGAACTCGCGGCCGGGGAACAGCTCCTCGGGGTCGACCTTGCGGCTCAGGCGCAGCAGGACCGGCTTCATCAGGTCGCGCCGCTCGTAGCTCACGCCGAGCGCGTCCAACCGCCGGCCCAGTCTTGCCGCGGACGTGCGGTTGACCGCGACGAAGGCCGCATCCGGGGCCCCTTCCACCTCATCACGGTAGGCAAAGAAGTACTCCGTCGTCACCGGGCCGAGCTTCGCCGTGCAGACGACCGCCTCCTGCGAGATGAAGTTGATCAGGGTCGCGAGGTGGAAATCGGTGTAGCACCAGCGGACGCGCTCCTCCTGGAGGTCCGCCACGAAGCCCCGCCACCGTGCGTCCTTCCGCAGGGTCCCCGGCACCTGGGCAAAGGAGGAGAGGGCCCCGGCGGCGATGAGAACGAGCAGGACCAGGCGCCGCCACCCGGTGCCGAAGGTGTCGGCAATGAAGATCGGGAGCACCGACATCAGGAAGAGCAGATAGCGCGGGATGCCGGGCACGTGCGGCAACGCCAGAAGGGCGACGGCCACATTGAGCGCGGCGAAGAGCAACAGGGTCGCGAGCGGCCACGAGCGCTCCCGGGCCGCACGCCAAGCGAACCGCACCGTGGCCACCGTCGCCGCCGCCACCCCCAGCCAGCCCACGCTCCGAAGGAGGCTGTCGAGAGCCGGCCCGTAACCCGAGTCGTAGCCGAGGAGCACGGGCCACCCGTCCACGAGCATGGCCCACAGCTTCGCCCCGAGGTCGGCGACCAGGACGCCGAGACCGGTCTCCCCCGCCCGGGCTTCTCCGGGAAGAAGATACTCGAACGAGAGCCAGTCGTTGGCCGCGTTCCAGAGCAGACCGGGCACGTACCCGAGGGTTGATCCGAAGGCCAGGGCCGCCAGCGAAGGGATCGACCGGATCCGAGCGGCCAGAACGAACACCGCGACCACGGCAGCGATGTGGATGACGGCCAGGATGTGGCACCAGAAGGCCAGCCCCAGGAGCCAGACCCGCCGCCAGGGCGAGAAGGGGGCGATGGTTTGTCTCCGCGGTCCAGCGGGCGGCCAGCCAGAGCGCCCACGTCCCGAGGGCGAGGACTTCCACGTAGTTGCCGTCGTTGCTCACGCTGTAGCGGGTGAGGAAGGCCGGGCTGAACGCCGCGTACAGCCCGGTGAGGACGGCGGTGCGCGGGCCCGCCACGAGAAGGGCCAGACGATAGAGGCCGGCCACGTAGCCGAGGTAGAAAAGGACCGATACCAGCGCGAAGGCGCGGGCTGGATCGATGAGCGCGGCCAGGGGCGCGGTCAGGTGCGACTTGAGGCTGCCGCTGTACGGGACGTGGGGCACGAAGACAAGCCGCTCGAGCCCGTCGCGCACGTGAAGGGCCACGATGCCGGACAGCGCGCCGTCGGGGGTCACCGCCGCCGCCGCGCCGTGCGTCACGATCGGGAGACGGAAGAAGAAGGCCAGGACCAGACCGAGGAGGAGCCCGCTTCCCGCCGCTCCGAGCGAGGGGCCGGCGAGGACTCCCCACCGCGCCCGCAGCCAGACCAGGCCGAGCAAGACCGCGGCCAGGGCCAGGCCGAGCGGAGGGAAGGCAGCGAGGGCGGCAGGCTGCCACTGCGCGGCCGGATCGAACCAGCGGACGCAGAGCAGGACCCAGAGAACGGCGGCCGCGACCCCGGCGAGCGACGCCCCCTTCATCGGAAGGCGATGGGTCTCCGAGGGCTCGCCGTTCGTGGGCGCCATGGCCCGCAGAGGCTAGCACAGGGCGGCTCAGAGGCGTGCCGGGGCTCGGGTTGACAGGGAGTACGCCGCGTGTCACCTTTCCCCCGCCCATGAAGGTCCTGGTCGTCGGGAATGGCGGCCGCGAGCACGCCCTCGCCTGGAAGATCCGCCAAAGTCCTCTCGTGACTGAGCTTTACTGTGCCCCCGGAAACGCCGGGGTCGCGGAGATCGCCGACTGCGTGCCGATCGACGCCTCGAGCATCGTCGAGGTGGCCGACTTCGCACAGACCATCAAGGCGGACCTCACCGTCGTCGGCCCCGAGCTGCCGATGGTCCTGGGGATCGGCGACGAGTTCGTCCGCCGCGACCTGCCGATCTTCTGTCCCTCGCGCGGGGCGGCCGAGATCGAGGGGTCGAAGGCCTTTGCCCGGGAGTTCATGGCGCGCCACAACATCCCCTCGCCCCGCTACGAGGTGTGCGGATCGATCGAGGACGCCTTCGCCTTCGTGGACCGGGCGCCGTTCGGCTACCCCTACGCGGTGAAGGCCGACGGGTTGGCGGCGGGCAAGGGCACCTTTCTCGTCGAGAACGCAGAAGAGGCGAAGCACGCCGTCGATCAGATGATGGACAAGAAGGTCTTCGGTTCGGCGGGAGCCAAGCTCGTGATGGAGGAGTTCCTGAGGGGCGAGGAAGTGTCCTTCCTCGTCTTCTCGGACGGCGCGCGGGTCGTTCCCATGGCCTCGGTCCAGGACCACAAGCGGGCGCTGGACGGCGACCAGGGGCCGAACACGGGCGGCATGGGGACCGTCTCCCCGGCGACGAACCTCCGGCTCGACGCCCACAAGCGGATCGTGCAGGAGATCATCGTCCCGACGGTCGCGGGAATGGCCTCCGAGGGTCGCCGCTTCCAGGGCGTGCTGTACGCGGGCCTCATGATGACCGAAGAGGGCCCGAAGGTCCTCGAGTTCAACGCGCGCTTCGGCGACCCGGAGGCGCAGGCCATCATGGCCCGGATGCGCTCGGACATCGTGCCCCTCCTGCAGCAGGGTGCGGCCGGACAGCTCGGCGAGACCCGCATCGAGTGGTCCAAGGAGCCTTCCTGCTGCGTCGTCCTGGCGAGCCGGGGCTACCCCGACAGCCCCGAGACCGGCCACGTGGTCAAGGGTCTCGAGTCGCTCAAGGACTGGAGCGACGTGGTCGTCTACCACGCCGCGACCAAGAAGGAAGGCGACGAGATCAAGACCGTCGGCGGCCGCGTCCTCGGGGTGACCGCGCTCGGCGCCAACCTCGAAGTCCGCGATCGCCCGGGCCTACGAGGCGGTCGACCACATCTCGTTCGAGGGCATGTTCTACCGCAAGGACATCGGGCACCGCGCGCTCGCCCGTCTGCAACGGCCGCGCTGACACCCGGGCCTCCCGTGCGAGGCGCTCTCCGCCCGCCCGCCCCGCTCCTCGCCGTTGCCGCTCTGGCTTTCGCCCTGAACGCTGCCGGGATCGGTTGGGGGCTGCCCGCCCGCTTTCACCCCGACGAGAAGGCCGACCACGTGGCCTGGATGATGAGCGAGGGGCGCCTGCTGCCGGGCTCCTACGTCAACCCGTCGCTCCCGCTCACCGTCATGGCCCCCGTCCTGGCCCTGCAGCAGCGGCTCGCCGCCGCGGTGACCCCCCCCGACCCGTGGGATGACCCGCTTCTCGCGGGACGGCTGCTGTCCGCCCTGGCCGGTGCAGTCGGGGTGCTGCTGCTCGGGCTCGCCGTCGCCCCGGTGCACCCCGAATGCCGGATCGTGGCTCCCCTTCTGTTCACTCTCGCACCCGGAGTGGTGAACCTGTGCCACTTCGCGACCCCGGAGGCCTGGGTCCTCCTGACAACGGCCGGGGTGCTACTCGCGTCGGTCCGGCACCTGGAGGGACGGGACCCTGCCTGGCTGCTCGGGCTCTCCCTGGGCCTCGCTGCGTCGACCAAGTACACGGCCGCCGCCCTCGTCGTGCCCGTCCTGGCCGCGCTCTGGCTCCGCCCCCGCGAACCGTGTCGGCCCGCGGACCGGATGGCCTGGACCGTGGCCGGGCTCGCCTCTCTCAGCCTCGGCGTCGCGCTCTGGGGCCCCGCCGGCGCTCGTGTCGCCTCGTCTCTTGGTCTCCCGGACGTCCGGCTCCTCCGGCCGGAGTCCGCCCGCGCCTTCGTCTCCGCAGCCGCCTGGGTGGCGTGTGCCGCCGGAGCCGCCGCGGTGACCTTTGCCGTCCTCGCCGCGTTCTCCGATCGCTGGAGGGCTGGGCCGCCGGGTAGCCCCCCTGGTGCGGTGGGAGGTAGTGGTGGCCGGCGGCGCCGCCATCGCGGGGTTTCTCGCCGGGACGCCGGGGGCCGTCCTGGCTCCCCGGGAGTTCCTCTCCTCTCTCGCCTTCAATGCCCAGACCCGCCACGAGTACAAGGGACTCGCGGACGCGGGAACGGCCTACCTGCCCTACCTGGAGCTCCTCGCGGACGCACTCACCCGGCCCGTTCTCGTGGCGGCCCTGCTCGGGCTCGTCGTGGCCGCGGCGCGGGCGTGGCGCGGCGACCGCGCGGTGGTGGTGATCACCCTCGCCGCGGTCGTCACCGTATCTCCTGGTGGCCTCGTCGGGACACCGCGCGATGCGGTTCGTGGCGGTGGCGATCCCGGCTGCCGTCTGGCTCGCTTCTCTCACCCTTGCGAGCGCGCGCGATCGCCGGGTGCGCCGTCTGCTGACCGCGGCCGTGGTCGGCTCGGACGGCCTTCGCCGCCGTCCTCGTGGTGCGCCTCTTCTTCGTGGACTCGCGGCTCCTCGCCGAGCGATGGATGGCGGTCCACGTGCCACCCGGGGCCACCGTGGACCTCATCACCAACCACGAGGGGTACGCCCCGAGCGTGCCCGAGGGCCGAAGCACGAGGCTCGTGAGGACCCTCTCGCGGGAGATGGCGCCTCCCGAGCGCTTCGCGGAGGCGGCCGAGCGCTACCCCTCGGAGGCCTCTGAATGGCTGGTCCTGACCGCTTCCTTCTACGAGCGCTTCCTCGAGCACCCGCGAGCAGCGGCCGGAGCGGGCGCGGTTCTTTCGAGACCTGCTCGACGACCGCGGCGGGTTCACCCGCGCCGCGCGTTTCCGCCAGGAGGGCTGGCTTCGGCCGTCGGCCGACGAGTTCCTGGACCCGGAGATCGTTATCCTGCGGCGGTCCGATCCTCAGTAGCGTTCACTGGGGTCGTGGAGGGTCGATGAACACTCACGGGCCGGAGAGGAACGTGCCCGCGACCTGGAATCGCAGCACCTCGGCCGCGCCGCCGGGATCGTGGCCTGGCCTGGGTTCGAGGCTCTGACCGTCGATGTCGACGATCCCGGGCAGCAGGATCAGCTCGACCACGCGTCCGGGGCGCAGGAGGTCTCCGGGATCGACGACCAGGGCTTGTCCGGCCGGGGTCGTACGAGGTCGCGACGGCATCGAGCGCCCGGTCGCCGGGGCGGGGACGACCCGCGTAGCGCAGCCCGATCCGGTGCTCGAAGCTCCCGTCGTCCATGTCGTTGCTGAACTGGACCGAGAAACACGGTGTCCGGAGGAATGTCCCGCTCCCCGTCGAGCGGCAGGGAGAAGACGATCACCGGCGGCTTCAGGGGCGGGGGCGGAGGGGGCGGAGGCGCCTCGGCCCGGGCCGTAGGCGACGGTGCCTTCGTGAGGACCAGGTCCGCCGCGGAGATGTACACGACACCTCTGGATGTCCGGACGCGGCCCTCGACCTCGATCCATTTCCCGGTGTCGCGGCGGAGCTTGGCGTCGAGCTTCCACCCCTTTCCCTCCGGCTTCTTCCCCGTGATCCAGACCGCGAACACGTCGTTCTTGAGAACCCAGTCCGAGGACTTCCGCCGGCTGGCCGAGGGCAGGTCGCCGAACAGGTTCGCCCCACGGAACTGCCCCACGACACGGACGTTGCGGCCGTCCCACTGTCCCGGGCGTCTCAGGAGGTCCTCGAGCGTCAGCTCCTCCGCGGGGTCGCGCTTCTGCGGCTTCTCCTCCTCCGGGCCGTAGTAGCTCCAGAAGTTGAGCACGGGGGTGGGGTTCCCTCGTACCGGGTCAGTCCCTTGCTCGATGACGCCGGTGATCTCGATGTCCCGTCCGAACCAGAGGCGCGCCTCGTCCTCGAAACGCGCTGCGACCTCCCGGACCGGGACGACGATCACCCGCCCGTTGAAGGCCTTCAGGGCCCAGCCGTTCGACATGCTGGAGCCGGAGCCCTGCAGCATGTCGAGCGTGCCGGTCGTGCGCACCGCCCGCCCGTAGTAGGACTCGGGCATGCTGTATGAGGTCGTCGATCGAGACGTCGACCGGCTCCCCGTACTGCATCTCGTATCGGCTGGGGGAGGATTGGTACTGGGCCGAAGCCGGCCCCCCGAAGGCGACGGCCCACAAGAGGCATCCCGCCAAGGCTCCCAGGGAACGCATACTTCATTATGACGCCGCAATCCGCCGGTGCGTCAAACGGAAACCCCGGAGGACGGCCGCCCTCCGGGGTCGGTGTGCTGTTTGGATTCGCCAGGTCGTGAACCCAGCGGCCCCCCCGCCGCTCGGCCGGTCGCGGATGGAGGCATCTCCAGCTGAACGACGCTCTTGAGTAGAAGCGCTCGGCTACGACCTAGGCGTCAGCCACCTCGCGGGGTGTGTGGCAACTGTCCACTGGACCACCTCCTTTCTCGCGTGACGGCAGTTTACGAACCGGCCCCGCGCAGGTCAAGGACGGACGCAACTCGTCGTGGTTTCGCCGGCTCACACCACGACCGGTTGAGGGTGGCACGAGTGATGTTGCTCACTTGACCGGCCGGAGGGCGCATGCTACGGTCGCGCGTCGGATGCTACAACCGTAAGATCTTCTGGGACTTGCGGGCGAGCGCACGATGAGAATCCGAGTCCTCGGCTGCTACGGTGGGAACGTTCCCAACCATGGGATGACCTCATTCCTGGTCAACGGGAGCGTGTGTCTGGATGCGGGCTGGGTCTCGGGCGCGCTCAGCCTGCGCGAGCAGGTCAAGGTCAAGGATGTGGTCATCTCGCATTCACATCTCGATCACACCTGCTCGCTGCCCTTCCTGATCGACAACAACTTCTCGGCACCGGGTTTCGAGCTGCGCATCTACGCGATCCCCGAGGTGATCGCGTCGATGAAGGCCCACCTGTTCAACAACCACACGTGGCCCGACTTCACCTGCCTGCCCAACGATCTGAGCCCGGTGTTGAAGCTCATCGAGGTCCCGCCCGAGGAGCCGTTCCGGGTGAACGGAATCACCTTGCGCGCCATCCGGGTGTCGCACATCGTCCCCACGACCGGCTTCGTGGTCGAGGACAAGAGCGGGGCCGTCGCCTACTCCAGCGACACCGGGCCCACCGATCGGTTCTGGGAAGTCGTCAACCGCACCCGAAACCTGAAGGCGGTCATCACGGAGACCTCGTTCCCGAACGAGCTGCAGGATCTAGCCAACGTGTCGGGCCACATGACGCCCCAGACCCTCGGGCGCGAGCTGCGCAAGCTCAAGCGTGATGTGCCGGTGTACCTCTACGGTGCCAAGCCGCGACACCTGGCCCGGATCCGCAAGCAGGTGCGCGGCCTGAAGCGCAAGCGCCTGAGCTTCCTCACCCAGGGCCGCACCTACCGGTTCTAGGTCGTCGCTAGATCCTCACCCGGCGGAGGCTGAGCAGGCTTCCCGCGACGCCGACCACCATGCCTCCGAAGACGAGGGCGACCGTGATCTCGGTGGGCAGCCCGAAGGCCGTGTGCCCGAGCAGCTCCGATGTGGCCAGATCGCGGGCCAGCCAACGCAGGGCCAGCCAGAGCAACCCGGCGGCAACGAGCCCCCCGAGCCCGCCCTGGATCATGCCCTCGACGACGAACGGGCCCTTTACGTAGGCCCGAGTCGCTCCCACGAGGCGCATGATGTCGAGCTCGTCCTCGCGGGCGTAGACGGTGAGGCGGATGACGTTGGAGATGGTGAAGATCCCGGCCAGGACCAGGATGCCGCCGAGGAAGGCACCGACACCCCGCAACAGGCGTACTCCGGTGGCCAGCCTCTCGATCCACAGAAGATCGTACTGGATCTCCTGCACCCCGGGGACCTCGGCGAAGTCCCCGGCCAGACGCTGCACCTCGGCCGGCGAGTTGTGGCTCGGTCGCAGGTTGACCTCGAGGGACGCGGGGAAGGGATTCTCACCGAGGTCCTCCGGGAGCGAGCTCAGGTCCCGAAAGAGCGTCCGGAACCGCGCGAGGGCCTCCTCCCTATCCACCATCTCGATCGAACCCACCGCCGGGTCTTCGCGGAGGCGGTTCTCGAGGCTGTCGCGCACCCGGTCCTCGATGCCGTCCTCGAGGTAGACGATGATCTGGATCTTCTCCGTCCAGCGGCTCACGACATTCCCGAGGTTGCCGGCGACCGTGAGGAAGGCCCCGAGAACGAACAGGCTCACGGCGATCGTCCCGATGGAGATCGCGTTCACGAGACGGCTGCGCCAGAGGCTCGTGATCGCCTCCTGGAAGAAGTAGCCGAGGGCGCGCAGCAGCTGCATGGGACGCGAGATTATAATCCGCGGAATGAGCGTGCTCGTCGGGATCGGCGGGGGAACGGGTTCGGGCAAGACGTCTCTGGCCCTGCGGATCCAGGAGCGGGTCGGCGCGGATCGCTGCCTGCTGCTGGCCCAGGACGCCTACTACAAGGACGGCAGCGACCTCGCCGCGGAGGAGCAGGCGGCCATCAACTACGACCACCCCGAGGCCTACGACACGTCGCTGCTGGTCCAGGACCTTCGCGACCTCAAGGCGGGTCGTCCCGTGCCTCACCTCACCTACGATCATTCACGCTACTCGCGGTGCGTGCTTCCGGACGCCCTGACCCCGAAGCCGGTGGTGATCCTGGAGGGCATCCTGGTCCTGGCCGAGGAGGCGCTACGGCGGCTCATGGACATCAAGCTGTTCATCGACGCCGACGCCGACGTCCGGATGCTGCGCCGCCTCGATCGCGACATCCGCGACCGCGGCCGCACCTTCGAGTCGGTGCAGCGCCAGTACCTCGGCTCCGTGCGCCCCATGCACCTGGAGTTCGTGGAGCCCTCGAAGCGCTATGCCGACCTCATCATCCCCGGGGGCGCCCAGAACGAGGTGGCGCTCGAGGCGGTCGTCGCCCGGATCCGGGCGATGCTCGGGAGCTGAGCGAGACTAGGCGGCGATCACGCGCCCCCGCTCGAGCGTGATCACGCGCTTGCCCATCCGCTGGATCATCTCCCGGTCGTGGGTGGCCACCAGCACCGTCGTTCCGCGAGCGTTGACCTCGAGAAACAGCCTCATGATCTCCTGAGCCATTTCGGGGTCGAGGTTCCCGGTGGGCTCGTCGGCGAGCAGGAGCATGGGCTCGTTGATCAGGGCCCGCGCAATGGACACCCTCTGCTGCTCGCCGCCGGAAAGCTGGAGCGGATACGAGTGCATCTTGTGGTGCAGCCCAACCGACCTCAGGGCCGCGAAGGCCCGGCGCTTCTGCTCACGTGCGGGCACGCCCAGGATGCGCGGCACGAAGGCCACGTTCTCGAGGATGGTCTTGCGCTTGAGGAGCTTGAAGTCCTGGAAGACCACCCCGACCGAGCGGCGCAGCTCCGGGATCTGTCCGTCCGGGATGGCGGTGATGTTGCGACCCCCCACGAGAATCTGGCCTTGAGACGGCAGCTCCTCCCGGAAAACCAGCTTCAGGAAAGTTGTCTTCCCGGCGCCGGAGGGGCCGGTCAGGAAGCAGAACTCACCCTTCCCCACGTGCAGGGTGATATCGGACAGCGCCATCGACTCGCGGTCGTACTGCTTGTAGACGTGGAAGGCCTGTATCATCGCTGGAGCGACCGTCGGCGATTATAGCCGTCGTCGAGGGCTGTCTCCCGACCCCATGAACCTCGAGCCCGCAGCGCCATCCGACGGCCTGTTTCGCCCCCACCCGTGGCTGAGGGGCGGCCACCGCCAGACCCTCCTGGCCCACGTGCTGCGGAAGCGTCTGCGGTGGCCCCACCCGGTGGAGGACATGGTCGTGGACACCCCCGACGACGCGCGGCTGCTGCTGCGCGCGTCCTGGCAGTCAGGCCCGCGCGAGTCCCGGCCCGCGCTCGTGATCGTTCACGGTCTCGGGGGGTCCGACTCGTCGTCCTACGTCCTGTCCGCCGGACGGCTGGCCTTCGCGCGCGGGTGGCACGTCGTGCGCATGAACATGCGCGGCTCGGGCGACGGGGAGGCCCTGTGCCCGCTGCTCTACAACGCCGGGCTCGACGGTGATCTCATCGCCGTCCTTGAAGCAGTTGCACGTCTCGTCCCGCGAGTGGCCGTGGTCGGCTTCTCCCTCGGCGCCAACCTGGCTCTGCTTGCCGTGGGTCGCGGCCGGCAGCGCCTGCCGAAATCGGTCGAGGGTCTGGCCGCGATCTCCCCGCCTCTGGACCTCTCCGCGTGCGCCGATGCCCTGGAGCGCCGGGACAATCGGTTCTACCAGCGCTACTTCATGCGCATGCTCGCCGACGCCTACCAGCGCCGGCACCGCCGACGGCCCGACCTCTTCCCAGCGAGTCGCGAGGCCGGGCTGAGCACGGTGCGGGAGTACGACGACGAGATCACCGCCCCTTTCGGGGGCTACGACGGGGCCGCCGACTACTACGCTCGCTCGAGCGCGGGATCGCACCTCATCTCGATCAGCCTTCCGACCCTGGTGCTGTCCGCCGCGGACGATCCGATGATCCCCGTCGCGTCGGTTGAGCACTGGCCGACCGCCCCGAGCGTACGACGCGAGATCACGACGACCGGCGGTCACGTCGGCTTCGTGGGGCGGGCCTCCGCCCCCGGGTTCTTCTGGGCCCCGGAACGCGCGCTGGATTTCCTGGAAGGCCGCCGATAGAAACGACCTCCGGCGCCCGGCTTCCCCCGGCCGGCTCGCCCGGAGCCCCGCGGCCTCGACCATCCCTGCTCCCCCAAGTTCAGCTGCGGCGCAGCGGCAGCCGGACCGACCCGCCGGGGGGCTTCCTGCAGGGCGGTATCACTCCCCTGCGGACGCGGCAACGGGTCCGGACAAGAGGGGCGCGAGGGTCTTCCAGACGTTCTCGGCGATGCGCTCGTGGCCTTTGGCGGTGGGGTGTATGCCATCGGCGAGGTTCAGCTCGGGATCGCCGGCAATACCCTCGAGGAGGAACGGGACGAAGAGGGCGTCGTTCGCTGTCGCCAGCTCCGGATAGATGGCCCGGAACGTCTGGCGGTAGTCCTCCCCGTAGTTCGGCAGCGCCTCCATCGCCACGAGGACCAGCTTCGGCGGGGGCTCTTGCCGCCGGGCCCGCTCGAAGATGCTCTGGATGTTTTGGCGGGTCGCTTCCGGATCCTGGCCGCGCAGGCCGTCGTTGGCGCCCGTCTCGAGGACCAGCACCGCAACCGGCTGGCGCAGCAGCCAGTCGATGCGGCGGAGCGCCCCCGCCGAGGTCTCCCCACTCACCCCGGCGTTGACCACTCGGAAGCCGAGCCCGGCGGCATCGAGCTTCCGCTGGATGACCGATGGATAGGCTTCAGAGAGGTCGAGACCATGGCCAGCGGTGAGGCTGGTCCCGACGAACAGCAGGACCGGGCGCTCGTCCAGCGGCTCGGCGGCACCGTCCACGTCCGCAGCGGCGGGCGTCGGTGCCGAACCGGACGGCTCGGCGCGACGCGAGTCGCCACCGCACCCGGCGCCGCCGAGAGCGGCGAGAAGGGCCAGCCCGAGGAGGATCCTCGGGTTTGCCGATATGATGCGTGAAGGGGGCCGGAGACCGAGTCGATTCATGTCCATCCTGCGTTGCGAAGCGCTCGCCAAGACCTACGTCTCGGGCGGGCGCGAGATCACCGTCCTCAGAGATATCACGTTCGAGCTGGAGCCCGGGGGCTTCCTGGCCGTGACCGGACCGTCCGGAAGCGGGAAGAGCACGCTCCTGGGACTCCTGGCCGGGCTCGATCGCCCCGCCCAGGGGCGTGTGGTTCTCGACGGTCACGACCTCTCGACGCTCTCCGAGGACGAGCGGGCGCAGCTGCGCGCCGAGAAGGTCGGCTTCGTCTTCCAATCCTTCCACCTCATCCCCACGCTCACCGGCCGGGAGAACATCCAGGTCCCGCTGGAGCTGCGGGGTGAGGACGGACGCCTGCGGGCCGAGGAGCTGCTCGCCCGGGTCGGCCTCGGTGACCGTGGTCACCACTACCCGGCGCAGCTCTCGGGCGGCGAGCAGCAGCGCGTGGCGGTGGCCCGCGCCTTCGCCCACCGTCCCCGGATCCTCTTCGCGGACGAGCCCACCGGCAACCTCGATGCCGCGAACGGCGCCAACGTGGTGGCGCTTCTGGGTGAGCTGAACCGGGAGCTCGAAACCACGCTGGTGCTGGTCACCCACGACCCGGAGCTCGCGGGTCGCGCCCACCGCGTCCTGCGCCTCCGTGACGGCGCGGTCGTCTCCGACTCCACGACGGCGCCCGAGGGCACCGAGACCGCCACCCCCCCGCATCCATGAGCCGCCTTCGCTTCGTCCTCGCCATGGCCTGGCGGGAGGGCCGGGCTTCCCGCCGGCGAGGTCTCCTGCTGATAACGGCGGTGGCCATCGGCGTCGCCGCCCTCGTCGCCATCAACTCCTTCACGGACAACCTGGGCGGGTCCGTCCGTGCGGAGGCCCGCGCACTCCTCGGCGCCGACCTCGTGGTGTCGTCCTACCAGCCGTTCGGTGACGACACCGAGGCGGTTCTCGAGGAGCTGCGCCTGGCCGCCGCGCCCCCGCCCGGGGCCCCGGTCGCTCGGACGATCACCTTCGGCGCGATGGCCCGGGTCCCCGAGGGTGGGGCCACGCGCCTCGTCCAGGTCCGGGCTGTCGACCCGGGCTATCCCTTCTACGGAACGATCGAGACCGCCCCCGCCGGCGAGTGGGCGCGCCTGGCCGAGACGGGCGACGCGGTCGCGGATCCGTCGCTTCCGATCGTCCTGGGAATCGAGATCGGAGACGAGTTCGCGCTGGGTGAGGCGACCTTCACACTGCGGGCCACCGTGGAGAACTTCCCGGGAGACGTGGGTGTCCGCTCGTCACTGGGCCCGCGGGTCTTCATCAGCCGGCAACGGGTCGACGACACCGGCCTTCTGACGTTTGGCGGCCGCGCCGGCCACCGAGCCTACCTCGAGCTCCCGGCCGAGGCCGATCCGCACAATCTGGCCGAGCAGTTCCGCCCGCGCTTCGGTGAGCAGCGCGTGTCGCTGCGGACCGTCGAGGACAACCAGCGGCGACTGGGCAACGCGATGTCCCGTCTCGGAAACTACCTCGGCCTCGTGGCCCTGGTGGCGCTTCTGCTGGGGGGGCTCGGGGTGGCGAGCGCGGTTCACGTGTTCATCAAGCGCCGGATGGAGTCGGTGGCCGTTCTGCGGTGCCTCGGTGCGGGCGCCGGGACCGTCTTCGCCGTCTACCTCGTCCAGGCGGTGATGGTCGGGCTTCTGGGAAGCCTCGGCGGCGCCGGCCTGGGAGCGGTGATTCAACTGGCCCTCCCACGCATCCTGCGCGATATCCTGCCGGTGGACGTCGCCTGGTCGCCGTCGTGGCCGGCGCTTCTGGGCGGGATCGGGGTGGGTGTCTGGGTCGCGGTGGTCTTCTCGCTGCTTCCCCTCCTGGCAATCCGTCGTGTGTCCCCCCTGATGGCGCTGCGTCGCGACTACGAGGGCGAGAGACCCCGGCGCGACCCCGCCCGCGTCGTGGCGGTCCTCGCCCTGGCCGCGAGCGTCGTCGGGCTCGCCGTGCTTCAGGCGGGCGATCTCCTTCCCGGCCTCGGCTTCGCGGCGGGCGTCGGCGTCGCCGTCGGTGCCCTCTGGCTCGCCGCCGCGCTGCTCGTCCGTGGTCTACGCCGCTTCTTCCCCTCGGCTCTCCCCTACCTCTATCGACAGGGGCTCGCCAACCTCTACCGCCCCGCAAACCAGACGCTGATGGTCGTGCTGGCCCTCGGCTTCGGGGCCTTCCTGCTGGCCACCCTGATGCTGGTGCAGCACAACCTTCTGCGCGACCTGCGCGTGGACCAGGGCGAGGAGCGACCGAACGTCGTCTTCTTCGACGTGCAGCCCGACCAGCGCGGCGACGTCGAGGCCCTGATCGAGAAGCAGGCGGCGCTCGTCGCGACCCCCGTGCCCATCGTGCCGATGCGCCTGCACTCGGTGAAGGGACGCCTCGTCACCGAGACCCTGGGGGCTTCGGACGGGGAGAGGGTGCGGGGACGCTGGGCCCTCCGCCGGGAGTACCGCAGCAGCTACCGGGACGCCCCGAACCCCTCGGACCAGATCGTCGAGGGGGCGTGGTGGGAGCCCGGCGAGTGGCGGGGGCGCGACACCGGCCCGCCTGTCCCCGTGGCCCTCGACGCCGGGGTGGCCCGGGAGCTCGAGGTGGGCCTGGGCGATCCCATCGTCTGGGACATCCAGGGAGTGCGGGTCCCGTCACGGGTGGCCTGCCTGCGCGAGGTGAACTGGGCCCGGTTCGAGCCCAACTTCTTCGTGCTCTTTCCCGAGGGCCCCCTCGAGTCCGCTCCCCAGAGCTTCGTGCTGCTGTCGCGGGTCGAGGATCCCATCCATCGGGCCCGGCTGCAGCAGGCGGTGATCGACGCCCACCCGAACGTTTCGACCCTGGACCTCACCCAGGTCCAGCGCGCCATCGAGTCCATCCTCGATCGCGTGGTCCTGGCCATCCGCTTCATGGCGCTGTTCAGCCTGGCCGCGGGCGCGGTCGTGCTCGTGGGCGCGGTCGCGGCGAGCCGCTACCAGCGTGTCCGGGAGGGCGCCCTTCTCCGCACGCTCGGCGCCACGCGCACGCAGCTGCTGCGCATCCTGCTGACCGAGTACGCGGTCCTCGGGATCCTCGCCTCGCTCACCGCGATTGCGCTGTCGACGCTCGCCGGCTTCGTCCTCGTCCGCTTCGTGTTCGAGGGCCGCTTCGCCGTGCCCGGGCCGTCGCTGCTCGCCCTCGTCCTCACCGTCATGGTCCTCACGATTGCGGTCGGGCTCTCCGGCAGCACCGAAGTGTGGCGCCGCCCTCCCCTCGAGGTCCTCCGAGCGGAGTGACACCTGGAGGCGCGGGCTTCTGGACGGCGCCTGGCCAAATTCCTGTTCCTTGGACAGAGGTGAAGACGGCGCGATCGCCCACGGCCCGGGAAGGCCAGGCCCCTGTGCCCCCGCGTGAGCTATACTCGCAAGACAGTCCTGTACTAAACTGGAGTGTTGTGCCTTGGCGTGATCCCTGGATGATCCGCAGGCACGGAACGCGATATCGAAAGGCGCCATGTCTGCGCCACGGGAAGCTCCATGCCACTGCTAGTCTGCGTCGGCCATGTGACCTGGGATCGGACCGAGCGTGGAAGAACGCTCGGCGGGCCCGTCTCCTATGCGGCCGTGACCGGCAGGAGGCTCGGCTGGGACGTGGCGGTCCTCACGGCGGCGGGGCCGGACTTCGAAGGGAACGGCGACCTCGAGGGTGTACAGGTCGTCTGCCGCCCGTCGGCGTCGACGACCTCCTTCCGCAACATCTACTCGGGCAATGGCTCCCGGAGACAGGTCGTTTCCTCTCGGGCGGAAGACATCGACCTCTCGCTCCTCCCCAGGGCCTGGCGAAGGCCTGAAGCCCTACTGTTGGGTCCTGTCGTTGGTGAGGTCCCGGCCGCGGCCGCCGAGGCTTTCGAGGCGGAGGTGGTCGGGGCCGAGGGCCAGGGCTGGCTTCGCGAGATCGACTCGGCGGGTCGGGTCACGGCTCGTGAGTGGGCCGACCCTGCGAAGGACCTCATCGGCGTCGACGCCCTGGTCATCTCACCGGGAGATCTGCCCAAGGGCGGCCGTCCCGCGCCGAGCTACCTGGGCTTCGTGCCCCTGGTTGCGTTGACGCGCGGCTGGCAGGGGCTCGACCTGATGACGGCCGAGGCGACGCACCGGGTGCCCTCGCTTCCGCGGGACGAGGTGGATCCGACGGGTGCCGGAGACGTCTTCACCGCCGCCTTCCTCATACGCCACTTCGAGACGCGGGATCCACTGGAGGCCGCCGCCTTCGCCGCTTGCGCTGCCTCGAGTGCGGTCGAGGGCTGGGGCACCTCGTCGATCGGCGATCGAGCCGAGGTCGAAAGGCGTCTTCTCTTGCGGGAGCACCTCGCCGAAGAGCGGGGAGAGGGACGAGTGAGCCCGGATCTCGCGGAGTAGGCCTACTGGCGATCCCGTTGCCCGTATGCCCTTGCGATCAACCTCTCGACGTCGCTGGCCTGACCGGCAAACGGCCCTTCCGCCTCCATCTTGAGGCTCGTCAGGGCCGCCGCCCACACTGTCGCTTCTGCGGGTGAGGCGGACAGACGCCTGGCGAGGTACGCTGCGATACAAGTGTCGCCCCTGCCGCTGCGTCCGACCAACTGCTTCGGGTGGAATCGTTCACGGTGGAATCGCCCCTCCTCATGCACGAGAACGCCGTCCCGGTGTGTGAGAACGACCTCCTTCGGCCCGAGGTCCGCAATCCGCCGTGCCTGTGCCTCCAGGCCGCTCTCCCCCGTCAGCAGCTCGGCCTCCTTCGTGTCCGCCTTCAGGACGTCCATCATGGAGAGGACCTCGTCTCTCTCCGGCCAGCTCTCGTAGACGAGGGTGCCGTCCGTGGCGATGACCCGGACGAAGGCCTGCACATCGGCGGCGAGAAGAGGGGCGTTCTTTCGGAGGTACGCGATGACGTCGAGCGGGACCTCGCCCCTCGTGGATGCGTTGATCAAGAAGCCCTTCGCGTTCAGATCGCGGAACTGATCGGTCGTGTAGGCACCCGCGTGTTGAGTGACGGAGAGGACCCGCTCGTCCACGTTCGAGGTGCGGTACTCCAGCCGCATGTGGGTCGATCTCGGCGTCGCCGTCGGGAACACGTCGACGCCCACGGCCTCCAATGAGTCGACGACGTAGAAGTCTTCCTTCGCCAGGCGGGTGACGGCGGCAACTCTCAGGCCGGTCTTCGCGGCGGCGACCGCTCCGTAGTTGAATCCGCCACCGTCCACCATGCGCGTTCCCTCGCCGGAGACGATCGTGTCCTTCGTGTAGTTCCCGATGACGGCGATGTCGTAGGTCGTCCCGTTGACCCGTTCTTTCACCGGACCCCTCAATCGCGTGCCTTCGCGTTCCACATGGTGGTGGCCAGTATCAGGGACACCACCGAGCCGCCGATCCACAGGGTGATCGCGCTGCTGAAGTCGTAATGACGCACACCGTCGACGATCGTCGTGCCCTGCTCGATCAGGTAGCCGCTGACCCAGTCCTGGGTCGCCGCGGCGAGGTAGCTGAACACGCCAACGAACCCCATGACCGCGCCCGCCACCCTCTTGGGGGCGATGTCGGTGGGGAACAGACCGCCGAGCGTCGTCACCAGGCCGTTCAATCCGAAGCCGTACAGGATGAACGCCACCGTCAGACAGGCCGGGATTCCCCGGGGGGGCGAAGAAGATCACGAACAGCGAGGCGACCTCGATCAGGCCGAAGATGAGTGTCACCGGGGGGCGCCGGGCATTGAACAGCTTGTCGGACGCGTATCCGTAGGCCAGGCAGCCTCCGATGCCGGCGATGGTGTTGACGCCCAGCAGGGCGCCCGCCTCGACCAGCGAGTAGCCTCGGGCCTCCTGGAGGTACAGGACCCCCCAGCTGTTGATCGCGTAGCGGGTGATGTACATCGTGGCGCTGGCGAGCGCGAGCACCCATATCGAAGGCATTCCGAGGATCGAGAGCTGCATCGACCAGGTGCTCTTCTTCCTCTCCTGGGCCTCGGTCGGGGCCAGTCCGTGATCGTCATTCCAGTCCGCGACCGCCGGCAGCCCCAGCGTCCTCGGGCGGTCGGACATCAGAGCGTAGATGCCGAAGGCCACCGCGATACAGAGAAGCCCCGGACCGATGAATCCGCCTCGCCATCCCCAAACGGCCACGATCGCGGCGACGCCCACGAAGGTGAGCCCCTCTCCGAGGGAGTGGGCGGTGCTCCATACGCCGTAGTACCTTCCCCGCTCGCGGTTGCTGAACCACTGCGAGAGGGCCACGATCCCCGAAGGCGCACCGAAGCCCTGGAACCAGCCGTTGGCCGCCCACAGCGCCACCCAGAGCCAGAGCCAGCGCCGGCGAGAAGCCGAGCGCGAGGTTCATCACCGCGGAAGAGAGGACCCCGAACGCATAGAACTTCTTGATGTTCGAGTGATCGGCGAGGAAGCCGTTGGTCAGCTTGCCGAAGGCATAGCTGTAGAACAGCCCGGACCCGATGATGCCGAGCTCCTCGGCTGTGAAGATGCCTTCGTCGATCAAGGGCTTCTTCACGACCGACAGGGCCAGTCGACAGGTGTACGCGATCCCGTATCCGATCGTGATGGCCGCCATCACCGAGAGGCGCTTCTTCCTGTAGGTCCTGTCGATGTGGGCCCGGTCATCCATCAAGGGCTGATCGACACCGGCGGCGAAGTAGCGGAGTGGGTTGGTCATCCGAATCTCTGGGGCCTCGTCCTCCCCAGGGCGCTCAGACCTGCCTCGTCGAGAGGGGTCCTGATCGAAGAAACCAGGCGTGACAGGGTCACGGTCGCCCCGGGGGTATTCGGCGGACGGCGTTCGCGAAGAGATGGGCGGGCCCGGCCGCCGTCCGGCGGCAACCGGGCCCCACCTCATTGATCGCCTAGAAGTTGAGCTTCACGCCGAACATCGCCCACCAGCTGTAGTACTCCTCCTGGAGCGGGCGGTCTTCGGACCCGATGTAGTAGCGGAGCGGCTCGTTCGTGAGGTTCAGGGCCTGCACGAAGATTTGAGCCTTGTCGCCGAAGATGGCCTGGGTCACCGAGAGGTCGAGCTGGACGTGGTCGTCGTAGTAGATGTCCTCCGCGGCCGTCTCGCCGGCCTCGTCGATGAACTTGCCGTGGAAGTTCACCGAGACCCGGCCGTTGAAGCCGCCCTTCTCGTAGGAGAGCGCCAGGTTGCCGACGTGCTTCGACTGGCCCGGAAGCGAGGTCTCGCCCTCGCGCTCGAGCCCCGGGAACGTGGCCTCGGAATCGGTGAAGGTGTAGTTGGCGTAGAACCCGAGGCCGTCGAGCGGCTCAGGCAGGAACTGCATCTGCCCCTGGAGCGCGAGCTCGACTCCCGGAGCGTGGCGGACTCGCCGTTGCGCGGCTGCTCGATCTCCCAGATGGCCCCATCGATCTCCTCCCTTGTGCTGAAGAGGTAGATGAAGTCGTCGAGCTGCTTGAAGAAGAGGCCCCCCGAGACCACACCGACCGACTCGAAGTAGTGCTCCGCCATCAGGTCGGCGTTCCAGGCGACCGTCGGCTGGATGTCGGGGTTGCCCCGCGCGATCTCGTTGTCCTCACGCAGCACGATGTTGTAGGGGACGAGGTCGAAATAGTCGGGTCGCGCCAGGGTCCTGGTCACGGCCGCCCGCAGGTTCGTGCGCTCGGCGAAGCTGTACGTGAAGTGGACCATGGGCAGGAGCTGGCCGTAGCTGGAGCTGTTGGTGAGCGGCTGCGTTTCGACCCAGTCCCCCTCGTCGTCGAACAGCACCGTGTAGCCCGTGTAGTCGTTGGACGTGTGCTCGTAGCGAAGGCCCCCCAGGATCCGGACACTTGTGCCCAGGTGGAAGTCGGTCATCGCGTAGGCTGCCGCGATGTCCTCGGTCGCCTCGTAGTCTCCGGCCTCCGTCTCGTAGTCGCGCTCCACCTCCAGGGTGGGCCGCAGGGCCCGCATCTGCTCGAAGTCCTGGAACGGCCCTAGGTCGTAGCGCCCACTGATGATCGGTGGCGGCTGGAAGCCCAGGTAGTCGGTCAGCATGACGTCGTCATCGGGCGAGAAGAGGTCCGTCGGCTGGATCTGCTCGATCGCCTTCTTGCGGTACTTGCCGCCGAACTTGACGGAGCCGTTGAAGCTGTCAGTGGTGGGCAGCGGCAGCCGCAGGTTCATCTGGGCCACGTAGTCGCGGTCGAGGGTCTCGTCGTTGTTGTACTCGATCTCGTCGAGCTCGAACGCGTTGATGTCCTCGTTCAGCGGGTTGGCCCGAATGTTGTTCGGATCGATCGAGTCCGGGCTCACGTTCGGGTCGAACTCCACGTCCTTCTGCTGGAAGATGCTGAGCATCTCGCCGGGCCGTTCCTCGCCCGACCGCGCCCAGGAGAGCTTGTAGTCCAGCTCGCCCCCGCCTCCCAGGAAGTGGCGGCCGCCGCCCGAGACGTAGAAGATCTTCTGGATGGACACCCGGTCCTTGAGGTCCCGCACGATCCGGTCGTTTCCCACGCGCTCCCTCTTCCGCCAGCGGAACTCCTCATCCTCGAAGCGGTTCCACATCCCGTTCAGGAACAGCTTCGAGTTGTCGCCCAGCCGGTAGTCGAAGTTGGCGTTGAGGCCGTAGCGCTGTCGGGTGACCTCGTAGTAGCGCGTATCCAGCTCGTCCAGGTCGCCGTCGTCGTACTGCGACCTCGAAGTTCTCCGAGCCGAAGTCGCGATACGAGCCGCTGGCCGAGACCAGGAACCCGAACCTGCCGTCCGCCGAGCGCCGGCCGGCCGTCAAGGAGCCCGTGAGGGTCTGGTAGCCGCTTCGAAAGTCGTTGTAGCCGCCGCCGAGGGAGAGCTGGACGCGCGGCTTCTCAGGGGCCTCCCTGAGGACCAGGTTCACGGCCCCGCCGATGGCATCGCCGTCCATGTCGGGGGTGAGGGCCTTGGACACCTGGATCGCCTGGAGCAGGTCCGTGGGAATGACGTCGATGGCCACGCTGCGCGTGTCCCCCTCCGGAGCCGGGATCCGTTCGCCGTTGATGGTCATCGAGTTGAGCCGCGGTGAGGTGCCGCGGATCAGCACGTAGCGCCCCTCGCCCTGGTCGCGCTCGACCGTGATCCCGGGAATGCGCTGGGACGCCTCGGCCGCGTTGGCGTCGGGGAACACGCTGAGCTGATCGGCGGACACGACGTTCGTGATGTTCGGAGCCGTGCGCTGCATGTTGAGAGCGGTCGCCTGCGCGTCGATGCCGCGCTCGCCCCGCACCTCGACGGTTTCCGCGAACCGCAAAGCCAGCTGGACGGTCACGTTGACGGTCGCGCCGGCCTCGATGGTCACCTCCTGCGTCTGGCCGGTGTGGCCAAGATAGCCGATGGCCAACGTCTGGGCTCCCGGCGCAAGGCCCGAGATGCGAAACTCCCCTCTGAGATCGGTGGCCGTCTCGAGGTTGGTCCCCTCGACGCCCACCATCGCTCCGGGCAGGGGCAGCTGGCTCACGTCATCGACCACACGCCCGGCGACGGTACCGCTCTCCGTGCCCTGCGCGGTGACGGAGGCGGCTCCCAGGAGCGACAAGACCCCTGCGGCGACCGCCAGTCGCATGCAACGATTCGAGATATGTCTACTCATGATCACCTCCCGCAGCCCTCCCTCAACCTGATGCGGCCCGGCGTCGGTGGGTATCATTCCAAACCCCCAAAGTCATGCTAGCCAATTGGACCTTGGAACGTTCCAACCATACACAACCACCCGGTGAGGGTCAACGGTTCTTTGGGGGCGAGGCACTGTCGGGGGCCGGGAGGCGCCCGTCCGGCGCCACGGCAAGGTCAGGGCGGGCCATGTCCGGCCAGGCGTAGTAGTGGAAGACCCCTCCTTCCGACATCGCCACGAACAGCCCCTCGGGGAAGGCCGTGCCGAGGGCGGCGTTCGTGACCTCCGACCCGTCACTCTCGATCGTGGAGGTCGGGATGCTCTTGATCACGGGGTGGTCGTGGGGGTCGTCCGTCGTGCCCTCCCGCGGAAACACATGGAACGAGTTGGCTTGCTGATCCGACACGAGTATGTACCCGGTGCCGTCGTCCAGCGTGTAGATGGAGATGCCCTCACGGTCCTCGGCGAAGCCCTCGGTGCCGAAGACGGCCAGCTCCTCGTCGGCCGCCTCTGCGTCGGGGTCGGCAAGATACTTGCGGATCCCCGCGCCCTCGTCGGAATAGTAGACGTAGCCGAGGGCGTCGTCCACGGCGATCGCCTCGATCTCCGCCCGTCCAGACCACGCGCCGAACTCGCGGACCTTCGAGCCCGTCACGGTTCCGGTGCCGTCGTCCTCGAGCCGGTACTGCCAGATGTAGCCCTCGAGGGGGCCGCTCTTGCGGCCCACGACAGCGAAGATGGCGCCGTCGGACGGGCGCCGGTAGAGGGCGACGCCCATCGGAGCGCGCTCCGCCTGGCCCTCGAAGACTTCGATCCCTCCCCGGTCCACCGCCTGCAGATGTGGCAGCGAGAAGACCCGGATACGGTTGGCATACCGCTCGGTGACCACGGCAATGTCCGTGGCGACGCCACCCAGCATCAGGCCGTACTCGATGTCCACGTTGTTCGGTCGCTCGAGGTCGGGAACCCGCACGAGGATCCGTCCCTCGAGATCGAAGGCGTAGAGCGAGCCGTCGGCATTCTTGTCCGTGCCGACGACCAGGCTCCGGGTGCGGTCCGTGGGGTGTATCCAGATCGCCGGGTCGTCGGTGTCGTGTACCACGCGCTCGGTGACGACCCCTGGTGCGAGCGGCCCGGTCGAGTCCGGCGGAACCGTGGCGCCTCCGTGGCACCGGCCGGTTGTGCAAGCCGCGATGAGAGTCACACCCAGAACGGCAAAGGTCCTTCCCATGACTCCCCCCGAGCGGCCGAAGCTCGAAGACACGCGCCTACGCGGCGGTCGGCCCGTGGGTTCGGCGCGCTCCGCCGGCCCCGGGCATCCGCGGCGCGCAAACTCTTGTCCCGCGCCTGGGATGTTGGTGTAAGCTTTGGAACGTTCCATGGCGTGCTACCCTAATGTCACCCCGGGAACACTGTCAAGAGGAAGTTGATCGAGAATGCACGGAGGCAAGCCCACCATCACTGACGTGGCGCGACGGGCCGGCGTATCCAAATCGCTGGTCTCCCTCGTCATGCGTGGGGCTCCCCAGGTGAGGCCCGCGCGCCGGGAGGCCGTCCTCCGCGCCGCCGAGGAGCTCGGCTATCGGCCCAATGCCATGGCCCGGGGACTGGTCCAGCGACGGAGCCAGGTGATCGGCGTGATGCTCTCCGATCTCCACAACCCCTTCTACGCCGATGTGGTGACCGGCATCCAGGATCGGGCGGGACGGGCTGGCTACAGCGTGCTGATCAACACCGGGAGAGGGGATCCGGCCCATGAGGCGGAGGCGATCGAGGCCCTGCTTCAACTGCCGGCCGACGGCCTGGTCCTGGCCGGACCGCTCCTGGAGAATCCCCCGATCGAGGACGCGAGCCGGTCCGTGCCCGTCGTGGTCGTGGGCCGCACGGTACGCTCGTCTTCCGTCGACAGCGTGACCGACGACGACCGGGCCGGGATCGGGGCCGCGGTCGAGCACTGCGCCTCGCTGGGCCATCGGAGAATCGCCCACATCAGTGGCGGCCGCGGCGCCGGCGCCGCCGCTCGGCGCCGCGGCTACGAGAAGGCCATGAAGAGGCTGGGGCTCGGCCGACACACGACCGTGGTCTCGGGCACGGTCACCGAAGAGGGAGGACACCGCGGCGCCCTCACGCTCTTGGCGCGACACCCACTCCCTACGGCCATCATCGCCCCCAACGACCTGGCGGCGATCGGCGTCCTGAACGCCATCGAGGAGAAGGGCCTGCGGGTGCCGGAGGACATCTCGCTCGTCGGGTATGACAACACGTCCCTGGCGGGCCTGCGTCACATCTCCCTCACCACGGTCAACCAGCCGCGCGCGGAGATGGGCCAGTTGGCGATGAGCGCACTGCTCGAGCGGATCGAGATGGGTCGGTCTCAACCGCGGCATGCCGTCCTGCCGCCGAGCCTCGTGATCCGCAAGACGACGGCACCTCCCCCGGCGAGGACTGACACGCGTCGCGTGAAGAAGAAGCCGAGCAAGCCGTGAGCGCCACAACGCACCGAATCGGCGGAGTCGACGGTGCGTGACCCCTGGAGGGTCGCCTGACCGGCGCACCCCTCCTTCGCATGCGGGGAATCCGCAAGGCCTTTCCCGGTGTGCTGGCCCTCGATGGCGTGGACTTCGATCTGCGGCGCGGCGAGGTGCACGTCCTCCTTGGCGAGAACGGGGCGGGCAAGTCCACTCTCATGAAGGTGTTGAGTGGCGCTCACCGCAAGGACGCCGGCGAGATCGCGCTCGACGGCGTTGCTGTCGAGATCGACGGCCCACGGAGGTCTCGCGATCTGGGGATCAGCACCATCTACCAGGAGCTGAATCTCATTCCGCACCTCTCGGTCGGCGAGAACATCCTCCTGGGCACTGAGCCGGGCCGTCTTGGCTGGATCGACCGGCGAAGGCTCCACCTCGAGTCGGAACGGCTGCTCGCGGAGCTGAACGTGGACCTCGACCCGCGGGCACCGGTTCGCGCCCTGGGGATCGCTCAACAGCAGATGGTGGAGGTCGCCAAGGCACTCTCGTCCCGGGCCTCCATCCTGATCATGGACGAGCCCACCTCGGCGCTGAGCGACTCGGAGATCGAGCAGCTCTTCGGGACGATCACCAGGCTGACGGCCGGAGGCGCGGGCGTCGTCTACATCTCGCATCGGCTGGAGGAGGTGTCGCGAATCGGCCACCGGGTCACGGTGCTTCGCGACGGCCGCAACGTGGACACCCATCGTGTCGGCGACGTGACCCTCGGGGAGCTCGTTCGGCTGATGGCCGACCGCGAGGTCACCGAGCACTACCCGAAGCGCCGGGTGGCGCCGGGCCGCGAGCGGCTTCGCGTCGAAGGCCTGAGGCGGGGCAACGTCCTCCGGGAGATCAGCTTCTCCTTGAACGCGGGAGAGGTCGTGGCGATCGCCGGTCTCCTCGGCGCCGGTCGCACGGAGCTGGCGCGGGCCATCGTGGGCGCCGACCCGATCGACGGCGGCCGGGTGCTGGTGGGGGGACGGGAGGTCCGCATCCACACGCCCGCCGATGCCATCAGGCTGGGCATCGGGTACCTGCCCGAAGACCGCAAGACCCAGGGACTGATCCTCGACCTCTCCCTGCGCGCCAACATCAGCCTGCCCAGCGCGCGACGCCTGAGCCGCTGGGGCTTCGTTCGAGGGCGGGCGGAGTCGGCCCTGGCCCAGCGACTCGTCGACGAGCTGCGGATCAAGACGACGGGCCTCGGGCAGAAGGCCATGCTGCTGAGCGGCGGCAACCAGCAGAAGGTGGTGCTGGCGAAATGGCTCGGCGCGAGGACCGACATCCTCATCCTCGACGAGCCGACGCGGGGCATCGACGTCGCGGCCAAGGTGGAGATCTACCACCTGATGAATCGCCTGGCCGGCGCGGGGGCCGCGGTCCTGATGATCTCGTCGGACCTGCCCGAGGTGCTGGGTATGAGCGACCGCATCCTGGTGATGCACGAGGGCCGGCTGCAAGCGGAGTTCGCGATGCCGGGCGCCACCCAGGCGCAGGTCCTCGGGGCCGCGCTGGGGCGTGCCTCGTGAGGTTCTCGGCGCTAGCGCGCAAGGGGCGTGAGGTGGGGACGCTCCTCGGTCTCGTCGCTCTCTGCCTGCTGCTGTTCATCCTCACCCCCCACTTCCTGACCGTCTCGAACCTGCTCAACGTGATGCAGCAGGCCTCGATCAACGCCGTGATCGCGGTCGGCATGACCTTCGTGATCATCTCGGGAGGGATCGATCTCTCGGTGGGCTCGATCCTCGCCCTGGCGGGGGTCGTGCTCGCCAGCGGCCTGCAGGCCGGTCTACCCGTGAGCGTGGCCCTTCTCGCGGGCCTCGCCGCCGGCTCGGCCTGCGGGCTGCTCAACGGTGTCCTGATCACCCGGGGGAAGCTGCCGCCGTTCATCGTCACGCTCGGCATGATGAGCGTGGCGCGCGGCGCGGCGTTGCTCTACACGAGCGGACGTCCCGTGTCGGGCTTTTCGAGCGAGTTCCGGACCCTGGCCACCGGACAGATCCTGTCGATACCCGCGGCCGTACTCGTCACCGCGCTCGTCTACCTGGCTGGCCACGCCCTCCTGACGCGGACCCGCTTCGGCCGCTACGTGTACGCAATCGGTGGCAACGAGGAGGCGGCGCGCCTTTCGGGTGTGTCCGTGGGCTTTCACAAGACCATGGTGTACGTGCTCGCGGGCGCGATGAGCGCCGTCGCGGCCGCGCTCCTGACGGCCAGGCTGAACTCCGCCCAGCCCATCGCCGGCATCATGTACGAGCTCGACGCGATCGCGGCGACGGTCATCGGCGGCAGCAGCCTCATGGGGGGATCCGGGACGCTGGTGGGGACCCTGATCGGCGCCCTGATCATGGGCGTGCTGCGCAACGGCCTCAATCTCCTGGGGGTCTCGTCGTTTCTGCAGCAGGTGGTGATCGGATGCGTCATCATTGCCGCGGTGCTGGTGGACTCGCTTCTGAAGCGCTCGAAGGATTGAGCCGGGTGTGACCCCACTCGCGCGATGAAAGGGGTGGCAGCATGAGGCTGCGGAGAGACCTGGCTTTCGCGACGTGCGCTCTGCTGCTTGCGAGCGCCTGCAACCGGGGGGAGGCGCCCGAGGCCGGCCGGCCGACCGTGGCGTTCGTGCTCAAGACGCTGAATAGCCCCTTCTTCATCGACATGCAGCGGGGGGCGGAGGAGGCCGCAGGCCGGATGGGCGTTGGGATCGTGGTGCAGGCGGCCGAGCGCGAGGTCGACGTGGACAAGCAGATGCAGATCATCGAGAACCTCATCCAGACCGGAGTCGACGTGCTCTGCATCACTCCGAGTGGGTCCAAGGAGATCGTCCCCGCAATCGCCAAGGCGAACCGGGCGGGGATCCCGGTGATCGTCGTCGACACCCGCGTGGACGGGGCCGCGGCGGAGGAGGCGGGCGTCCGGATCGAGAGCTTCGTCGGATCGGACAACTACGAGGGGGGTCGGCGGGCGGGCCAGTACGTGCGCGAGATGAGTGGTGGTGCGGCCCGGGTGGCAATCCTGGAAGGCATACCCGGCCACGAGACGGGCGACTCCCGTCTGACCGGCTTTCGCAATGCCATCCAGGATGCCGCCGACGTCCGCGTCGTGGCCTCGCAGCCCGCGAACTGGGAGCGGGACCAGGGCTTCAACGTCCTGCAGAACCTGCTGCAGGCTCACCCGGATATCGACTGGGTGTTCGCCTGCAACGACATGATGGCGCTCGGGGCCGTCGAGGCCATCGCGGCATCCGGAAGGAGAGGTCGCACCCGCGTGGTGGGATTCGACGCCGTGGAGGACGCGCGCCAGGCGATCGCTGATGGCACCATGGTGGCGTCGGTGGCCCAGTTTCCGGCGGAGATGGGCCGCGTCGCCGTCGAAACCGCCGCCGGCCTCCTGCGCGGAGAGGTCCCGCCCGAGGATCAGCGAGTCCGTATCGAGATGATCACCAGGGAGAGCCTCGTCGCTCAGCGCTGAGAGGCTCGGCGCGACGTCACAGCCTATGGCGTCTTCTCGTAGTACCCTCGCCCGGCGTCGTAGTTGTTCTGTCTCTCGAGCTCGTCCTCGTCGACCTTCTCGGGCCAGGATCGCACCCCGTTCACCAGCTCGCCGGCGTGGAGCTCGAGCGGCTCCCAGATGCTCCGGCCATGGATGTCGAACAGCCGGTAGGTCAGTCGAGGAGCTCCCTGCAGGATGAAATCGATGATGCCGACGTTGCTCCCCTGGAAGTGGACCGGTCGAACGCGTCGCTCCGGCCTCCGGTCCAGCCAGCTGTCCGGCGTCTCCTGGGCGAGGGGGGAGCTGACCAGGTCGTACAGGTCGTACCCGCCACGCTCGGACCAGGGAATGACGTTGACCTCACCGATGTGGGTGTCGCCCGACAGCAGAACGACGCCCGCGACGTCGTTGTCGCGGATGAAGTCGAAGAGCCGGTCCCGCTCGTGCAGGAACGACGCCCAGGAGTCGCTGCCCGTCCCCTTCTCGACGCTCCAGCCGCTGCCGGACACGAGCACCTTGAAGGCGGCGGTGCTCGCCTTCAGCTCGGACATCAGCCAGGCCAGCTGCCCCCGGCCGAGCAGCGTCTTTTCCGGCGAGTCGGGGGCTTCGTCCGGGTCGCGATAGAACCTGTCGTCCAGGAAGAAGAAATCGACGGCGCCATAGCTGTAGCTGAAGAAGATGCCCGGCACATCAGGGAGACCGTAGACCGGGTTCGCCCAGTACTCCTTGAAGATCGCGAGGGACTCCCCCTTGATGGGATTCCGGCGGTCCTGGTTGTTCTGGCCGTAGTCGTGATCGTCCCAGATCGCGAGATGGGGCACGTTTTGCAGTAGGGGCTGCAGACCGCTCACGTCCCGCTGACGCCGGTACTCCTCACGCAGGATCTCGGGGTACGTGGTGTCGCCGTAGATGTTGTCTCCGATCCAGAAGAAGAGATCGGGCTCGAGCCGAGTGACCACCGGCCAGATCGGCTGAACCCGGTCGTCCGCGAATCGGGGGCACGACCCGAAAGCCACCCTGAAGGACGCGGCCGCACCGTCGGCCGGGGCCGTCTTCAACCGGAACGGGGGAAACTTCACGAGATAGCGATCGTCCACCCCGTTGACCTTGACCCGGTAGTAGTGCTCCGTGCTCGGCTCCAGACCCGCCAGTGTCACGACGACCGTGAAGTCGCTCGCCGGCCTGGCGACGATCGGTTGGGTGGTGGCAGAAGCCCGCAGCTCTGGGTCCGTCCCAAACTCGATCGCGACGGGATACTCGCCGCTGATGCGCACCCAGATGCGGGCGCCGTGACTGCTCACCGCCCCGACCATGGGTCCCTGCATGACCCGTGGGTATCCTTCGGGGCTCGGAACGGATCCCTCCGCTGTAACCAGTGCGAGTGGGACACAGAGTGCGAGAACTGCTGCTGCTCGACACGACGTGAATCGCGGTCTCATGATTGCTCCTTCCTCGCCGCTCGGAGCGGGCAATCGGGTTTCCCCTTGCGGGCTTCCTCGCGTGATCAGGGACACCGGCGACCCCGGAGACGCCGCCACGTGTCGCCAGGTCGTTGATGGTGGGCCTCCGGCTCGCACATCGATCGCCCTCTCTCGCGTCCTGACGCCCCAGGCAACTGGAACGTTCCAAATACTACACCATTCGCAAGCCCGACAGCGTCCTCTTCGGTCCCAGGCAGTGCGGGAGTCAGAGCCCGGCCCGCCGGGCCGGGGCGCCGGCTGGCGCCCCAATTAGGAATCTTTTCAGTCGTGCCAGCGTCGGCCCAGAATCCGTTGACTCTCGCCAGGATCGGGTGTTATCGTTGGAACGTTCCAAAGCAGCGACCGGCTTGGTCGCCGCGACGAGGTGGGCGGATGACACGGACGACGGTTGGCGTTGTCGGTACCGGCCGTATCGGCAGAGTCCATACGTGGAACCTCGTGCATTCCGTGCCGGAGGCCCGGGTCAAGACGGTCGCCAGCCCGCATGTCGATCATGCCTGGGCTGAAGCGTTGGGTGTACCCGTTCACACCGAGGACGCCGACGTCGTCTGGCGCGACCGCGAGATCGAGGCGGTCGTGATCGCGGTCCCTTCAGGGCTCCACGTGGAGATGATCACCAGGGCCGCCGCGGCCGGCAAGCAGATCTTCTGTGAGAAGCCCATCGCCTTCGAGCCGGAGCCGATCGAGGCCGCCCGGGCCGCTGTGGAGAAGGCCGGCGTACGGCTGCAGGTCGGGTTCAACCGTCGCTTCGATCCCACAGTCTGCCGGGTCCGGGACGCCGTGCAGTCGGGAGCCGTCGGCGCCCTGCACATGGTGCGCGTGACGAATAGAGATCCCAAGGCGCCGGAGATCGGGTTCGTCCGCCGCTCCGGCGGGCTCTTCCGGGACTTCACGATCCACGACTTCGATACGGTGCGGTTCCTGAGCGGCAGTGAGATCGTCGAGGTGTACGCGAGGGGTGCCGCCCTGATCGACCCCGCGCTTGCCGAGGCGGGCGACATCGACACCGCGGTGATCACGCTGCGGCTCGCCAACGGGGCCCTGGGGGTGATCGACAACAGCCGCCAGACGAACTACGGCTACGACCAGCGGTTCGAGGCGTTCGGCTCGCGGGGCAGCTCCTCCGCGGAGAACCTCCGGCCGACGTCGGTCGTCTTCACGTCGGAGGCCGGCGTCGTTGCCGAGCGAGCGCACGAATCGTTCGTGGAGCGGTACCAGGAGGCGTTCGCCGAAGAGCTTCGCGCGTTCCTGCGGTGCGTTCAAGAGGGCTCGCCGGTGGCGGTCGACGCCGGGGATGCGTTGGCCGCGATCAGGGCGGCCCAAGCGGCCACGACCTCCATGCTGGAGAACCGCCCGGTGCGGGTGGCGGGGACCGTGGAGGCAGTCGCCGGGGAGGCCCACTGATGCGACAGATCACGGTGGGCGTTCTGGGCGCTGGGAGAATCGGGAGGCTCCACGCCGGGAGCCTGCTCGTCATGCCTGGCGTGCGCCTGAAGTCGATCATCGACCCCTGCGCTGATCTCGGCCTCTGGACGTCCGCCTCGATCACGACGGGGTGTGATCCAGACCTCATCCTCGGCGACGACGAGATCGAGGCGGTCCTCGTTTGCTCCCCCACCCCGACTCACGCGGACCTCATCGATGCGGCGGCGGGGGCGGGGAAGCACGTCTTCTGCGAGAAGCCGATCGACTTCGATCCGGATCGTGTGCGCGCCACGCTGGCGACGGTGGAACGGGCTGGAGTCAAGCTGCAGGTGGGCTTCAACCGACGGTTCGACCCCACCTTCTCCAGGGTTCGAGAGGCGGTCGCGGACGGCTCGATCGGAGACGTCCATCTCATCAAGATCACATCACGAGACCCGGCGGTGCCGCCGATCGAATATGTCGAGAGCTCGGGGGGGATCTTTGTCGACATGACCATCCACGACTTCGACATGGTTCGCTTTCTGTCTGGCAGCGAGGTCGTCGAGGTCCATGCGTTTGGCGCGGTCCTGGTCGACCCGGCCATCGGGCGTGCGGGTGACGTGGATACGGCGGTGACGAGCCTTCGGCTGGCGAGCGGCGCGCTCGCGGTGATCGACAACAGCCGTCAGGCCGTCTTCGGCTACGACCAACGCGTCGAGGTCTTCGGTTCGAGGGGTGCCGTGGAGGCCTTCAACGAGGTGCCCGCGCAGGTCCGCCTCACGACAGCCCGGGGCGCCCGCACGGAGAACCCTCTCTACTTCTTCCTCGAGCGTTACCAAACGTCGTTCGTCGCCGAGTTGGAGGCGTTCTTCGCCAGCATCCGCGAAGACCGCCACCCCCCCGTGGGAGGTCACGACGGGCTCGTCTCGCTCCTCGTCGGCCTCGCGGCACAGCGCTCCATGGCCGAGAATCGGCCGGTGCCGGTCGAGGCGCCGGGTAGCTTCCCGGTCGGGCATGCGCACTCACAAGGAGGAATCGAACAATGAAAGGCCTGGTACTCGACGCGGCGTGGGAACCCAAGCCGAGCTACGAAGTCTCGGACTGGGAGGAGAAGACGGGAAAGGCAATCAGCGGCAACAACATCTGGCGTCATCCAAAGCTGGCCGTGCGCGATTGGCCCGATCCCGAGCCGGGGCCCCACGATGTCCTGCTTCAGGTCCAAGCGTGCGGCGTCTGCGGCTCTGACATGCACTTCTACGAGACCGACGAGGAGGGCTACATCCTCTACCCCGGCCTCACCAAGTTCCCCACCATTCTCGGCCACGAGTTCTCGGGCAAGGTGGTGGAGGCGGGAAGAGACGTCCAGCTTCTCCAGAAGGGCGACATGGTGACCGTGGAGGAGATGATGTGGTGCGGTCGCTGCATCCCCTGTCGGAATGGCTACCCGAACCACTGCAGCAACCTCGAGGAGCTTGGCTTCACCATCCCCGGAGGGTTCGCGAACTACATCGCCGTGGACGAGAAGTTCTGCTGGAAGATCGACGCCATCGCCGAGCGCTACGGCAACGAGAAGATGGCCTACGCGGTGGGTGCGCTCAGCGAGCCGACCAGCGTCGCCTACAACGCGATCTTCGAGCGGGCCGGAGGGTTTCGCCCCGGTCACTACGTCGACGTGTTCGGCGCGGGGCCGATCGGCCTGGCCGCCATCGGACTCGCGAGGGCCGCCGGCGCCGGCACGATCGTCGCCTTCGAGATCTCCCCGCAGCGGCTGGAGCTGGCCAAGACGGTGGGTGCGGACCACGCGTACGATCCGCGCGAGGTGAGTCCTGCCGAGGTGATGATGGAACTGAGCAAGGGCGCGGGGTTCGACTTGCACGTCGAGGCCTCCGGCGCGCCGGAGCTGGCGATCCCCGAGATCGAAAAGGCGCTGGCCATCAACAGCAAGGTGGTACAGATCGGCAGGGCGGCCAAGCGCGTCCCGACGTACTTTGAGGCCTTCCAGGTCCGCCGCGCCCAGGTGTTTGGCTCTCAGGGTCACTCCGGGCACGAGAACTTCCCCAACGTCATCCGCATGGTGGGTGCCGGCAGGCTCGATCTCAGCCCGATCATCACCGCGCATTACCAGCTTGGGGAGACGGTGGCCGCCATCGCCAAGTCGACCGAGCGTGCCGACGGCAAGATCATGGTGCACCCGAGCTAGGACGACGGTCCCGGGGGCCGTGCGAACCCTCCCGATCCGGGGGTCTCGATGAACGTGGCTTCGAGGGGACGCCCGCCGCCGCCGTGAATGGAGGCCCGGAGCCGCCGAGTAACAGAACACGAGAGGAATCAAGGAGCGACCGAAATGGTAGACGACGAAGAGACGCCGCGATTACTCAGGACCAACCAGCCAGACCTCTTCTTCGAGGACAACACGGTCGGGCGGTGCAAGAAGGAGGTCTGGGACGCGAGCGACGAGGAGATCGAGGCGATTCTCGCCGAGTACGGCATCCCGTCGCCCTGCGAGTGGGGCACTCCTGGCGCATACATCCAGACGACCGTACGCCATCAGGTGGAGGCCAACCGGCGAAAGAACGATATCGTCTTCATCCCCATCGGCTGCACGGAGCTCCACGGCCGACACCTCCCCAGCGCCTCCGACACCCTGTACGTCAGCCAGATCCTGGAGGGCCTGCGGCGCTACACCGCGAAGCAAGGGGCGGCCGTCAGCCTGGCCCTGCCGCCGCTCAACTACGGCTCGCATCCGTACCATCACGTGGGCATGCCGGGTACGGTGATCGTGCGCGAGCACGTCGCCCGCGAGCTGCTGATCGACGTCATGCTGGGCCTCTGGAACGACGGCTTCCGAAAGCAGGTCCTGATCAACAACCACGGCCACCTGTGGATGCTCGAGTCCGCCATCCAGCAGTTCCAGAAGCGGTATCACCTTCCCGGGCTCTTCCGCGTCATCGACTGGCATCGGGCGGTGCGCGAGTTCTTCCGCACAACCGAGAGGGGCGGCAAGCTGGACAGCAACTTCATCCATGCCGATGAATCCGAGACCTCGCTCGGGCTGCTGCTCCACCCGGAGATGGTGGACATGGCCTACGCCGTGGACACCGAGGGCAAGAGCTACCTGCCTGAAGGCCACTTCGACAAGTCGGTCGATCCGTTTGGCCGGCCCAGCCGCTGGTCCGAGGGCCAGGGCCATTTCCCGATCGAGATCGCGGCAACGCCCGAGGGAGTCGTGGGTAAGGCGACGCACGGCTCGGCGGAGAAGGCCAAGCGTCCCGTGGCGGCGATCCTTCGCTATCTGACGTTGCTCAACGACCACATCCTTGAGGCCTTCCCGCCGGGCACGGTACCGCCGGTGGAGGAGGTGACCCTGCGGACCGAGGCGGAGCTGGCGCCGTACCTGAAGGAGCCTCTCAGCAAGGGCTGGAAGACGGTATACGCGCTGCCGAGGATCGGACAGGGCACGGAAGGCTGATGCGGCTCAGCATCGTGCTCTCGACTCACGCGGCCCAGTTCGAAGCAGTGGCGTTCAAGGGAGACCTCGCCGCCAACATCGGCAAGGTCGCGGGATGGGGGTACGACGCCGTCGAGCTGGCCATCCGGGACCCGAGCACGGTGGGCGCGGACGAGCTGGAACAGATCGTGGCCGAGCACGGCCTGAAGGTGTCAGCGATCGGGACCGGACAAGCGTGGGGAGAGGAGGGGTTGTCGCTCACCAGCGACAACCCCTCCATTCGGTCGGCCGCCATCGACCGCCTCAAGAGCCACGTGCCCCTCGCCCGGCGTTTCGGCGCGCCGATCATCCTCGGGTTGATCCGAGGCATCACACCCAGAGGGCAGTCGCACGAGCTGTCGATGCGCTACCTGGTGGAATCGCTGCAGGAATGCGCGCGGACCGCCGCCGAGGCGGGGGTCCGCTTCGCGCTGGAGCCCCTCAATCGGTACGAGACCGACCTGATCCACACCGTCGCCGAGGGGCTCGACCTGCTCCGACGGGTCGGCGCCGACAACCTCGGGCTGCTCCTGGACACCTTTCACATGAACATCGAGGAGCCGATCATCGAGGATGGCATCCGGGCGTGCGGCGACCGGATCTTCCACTTTCACGTGGCGGACTCCAACCGCTGGCACCCGGGAGCGGGGCACCTGGACTTCGCGTCCATCCTCCAGTCGCTGTCTGCCACCGGGTACCGAGGCTATGTCTCCGGGGAGTTCGTGCCGATGCCGGACGGCGACACCGCCGCCGAGCGGGGGCTCGCCCACCTCAGTGCGGTTGTGGCCCGCCTGGCGGATGGGTCCTGACGAAGCCGATAGTCATTCCCTTCGGCCCGGCGCGCTGTGGCGGCGTCAGGTGCGCTCGCCGGGGTCTCTCCGGCCACTCCGAGGGGCATGACACCAGCCAGCTTCCCGCGAGTCCGAACGTAGGGCCCCCTGAGGTAGCCGGCCAGGCGAACGGCGACACACTTCGGCGCGCCGCGGGCGCGGTTGGTCTAGTGCTAGGGCGTGGGCTCGCGGATCGTGACCTTCATCTCGACCCGCTCGGTCGCCTTGTCTCCTTCCACGGGGGTGAGGCTGATCTGGTCCACGACCTCCATCCCCGAGACGACCTCGCCGAAGACCGTGTACTTTCCCTCGAGCGACGCCTGGTCGCGGAGGCAGACGAAGAACTGGGTCCCGGCGCTGTCGACGCTCGAGGGCTGGCGCACCGCGGCCACGGTGCCCCGCACGAACGTCTGGTCCGAGAACTCGGCTGTCAGGAGTCCCAGCCCGCCGGTGCCGTAGCGGGAGGCCTTGGCCGGGTCCTTCGAGAGGGGATCGCCGCCCTGGATGATTCCGCCCATGATGACGCGGTGGAAGGTCGTGCCGTCGTAGCCGCCGGCCTTCGCCGTCTCGACGAAGTGCTTCACGTGCCTCGGCGCCACGTCCGGACGCAGCCGGATGGTGAAGCTGCCCTTCGGCGTCTCGACGTCGGCCTCGAGGGCGTCCGGCTTGACGCGGGCGGGCTCCGGCGTCGCCGCCCCGGGCACCGAAGGCGTGCCCTGCCCGACCGCGGGAATCGCGATCGCGAGCGCAGCCCCGAGCACCACGGCGGCTCCTGTTCTACTCATCCCACTCTCCCTCCTCGAGGTGACTCCCGCAGCTCGACGCGCCGGAGCACCTCTTCGCGGTTGCCCAGGCTCGAGGCCCCCACGCCCTCGATCGCGCAGGAGGCCGCGCACGACGCCAAGGGTCGCCGCGTCGAGCGGATCGTCGGACTCATGGTAGCGCACGAGAAAGGCAGCGGCGAAGACATCGCCGGAGGCGGTGAGGACGCCGACCTCCCAACCCAGGCGGCGGACGGTCAGGGCCGCAGGTAGGCGGCAGCCCCCCCAGGACGTCACCTTCCGGGTGCCGGTCCCGCGTGACGTGGCCAATGGTCAGGAGACGCGGCATCCGGGGCCGCGGGTCAGCTCCGCGCCTTCTCGAAGAGGCGCAGCTGCGACTCGCTCGGCACCGACACCGCCACCGGGTAGCGGTTGGAGAAGCAGGCGGTGCAGTGGCGCTGGTGGCCGGGATCACCCACCGCCTTGAGCAACCCGTCGTGGGTGAGGTAGGCGAGGCTGTCGGCCTCGATGTAGCGGTTGATCTCCTCGACGGTGTGGCTGGCGGCGATGAGCTCGCTCTTGAGCGGCGTGTCGATCCCGTAGTAGCAGGGGCCGATCGTCGGCGGGCAGCTGATCCGCACGTGCACCTCGCGAGCCCCCGCCTCGCGGACCATCCGCACCAGCTTCCGCGAGGTCGTGCCCCTCACGATCGAGTCGTCGATGAGCGCCACGCGGCGGCCCTCGAGCACCTGTCGAACCGGGTTGAGCTTGATCTTGACCCCCACCGAGCGCAGGCCCTGGCGTGGTTGGATGAAGGTCCGCCCCACGTAGTGGTTGCGGATGAGGCCCCACTCGAACGGCAGCCCGCTCTCCTGCGCGTAGCCGAGGGCTGCCCCCATCCCGCTGTCCGGGACGGGCACCACCACGTCGGCGTCGGCGTGCGCCTCGCGCGCCAGCTCCCGGCCGAGCAGAAGCCGCGACTCGAGAACAGTGCGCCCGAAGACGAGGCTGTCCGGGCGCGCGAAGTAGACGTGCTCGAAGATGCAGTGGGCGGAGGGCTCGGACGGGAAGGGATGGAAGGAGCGCACGCCGGAGTCGTCCACCACCACGATCTCGCCGGGCTCGACGTCGCGCACGTACTCGGCGTCGATCAGGTCGAGGGCGCAGGTCTCCGAGCTGATGATCGTGGCCCCTTCCAGGCGCCCGAGAACCAGAGGCCGGAAGCCCCAGGGGTCGCGGGCGGCGACCAGGGCCTCAGGGGTCAGGAAGAGCAGCGAGAAGGCCCCCATCACCTTGTACAGGCTCGCCGCGATCGCGTCTTCGAGCCGCTCGCGGTGGCTGCGGGCGTAGAGATGCAGGATGACCTCGGTGTCCGACGTGGACTGGAAGATCGAGCCCGCCGCCTCCAGCTCCTGGCGCAGGATCGCCGCGTTGACGAGGTTGCCGTTGTGCCCGACGGCGATGGGCCCCCGGTGACACTCGATCAGGTAGGGCTGCGCGTTGGAGGACACGGTCTCGCCGGCGGTTGAGTAGCGAACGTGTCCCATGGCACGGTCGCCGGGCAGGGCGCCGAGGCGTGCCTCGGTGAAGACGTCGTTGACGAGGCCCATCCCTTTCTCGATGCGGAGCTGCGTCCCGTCGCTCGCCACGATGCCCGCCGACTCCTGGCCCCGATGCTGGAGGGCGTAGAGACCCATGTAGGTGAGGTGGGCCGCTTCCGGGTGGCCGACGATGCCGAAGAGGCCGCACTGGTCGTGAAAGTGGTCATCGTCCACGACGGTGCGGCCCGGGACGAACGGGACCGGCTCGCTCTCGGAGCTCATCGTTCGAATGGTAGCCGATCGTCGTGCCCCGGGGGTCGGGCCAGGGCCGCCCTGCATCTGGCGCCCGGAGCGGGTCGGGAGTACCAGAAATAGGGGCTTCCCCTCACCCCCGGCCCGCGCTAGACTCCCGTCACGCAGCTCGCTGCGCAAGGAGCGTCCTCCCCGGACGAGGTCCGAGATGGTGACTGTCTGCGCCTGGTGCCAGAGGTACATGGGCTCAAAGGAGCCCCTTCACGATCCCGCCGTGAGCCACGGAATCTGCTCCGCCTGTGTGGAGCGCCAATCGTTGACCGACACGCCGGTGGTCGTGGTGAGCCCGGCTCGCGTCGGCACGATCCCCCTGCTCCAGACGCTGCTGCGCGGCGCACCCGACGTCACCATCGTCGTCGACCGCCGCAGCGGCGAGCGCCGCAACGGGAGGAGCAACGGGAACGGAAACGGCCACGGAAACGGAAACGGTCACGGCGGCGTGCCGCCGGGCGTGTTCGACCGGCGCAGTGACAACCGTCGGCGCCTCATGGCGCTGTACCTGGTCTGAGCCCAAGCCGCCCACCGCGGCCTGACCGTCCACCGAACCCCCGACCGCTCGTCAGCTGCTCTTCCCGTGGGCCCCGGCCGCGTCGGCACCGAAGACGCGCGCGAAGATCGTGTCGACGTGGTCCAGGTACCGCTCGAGACGGAAGATCTCGTCGACCTCGTCTTGCTTCAGCGTCTTCCGGATCTCGGGATCCTCGCTCACTCGGGTCCGGAAGTCCTCGCCCCGCTCCCAGGCCTCCATGGCATGGCCCTGAACGACCCGATAGGCATCTTCGCGCCTCATTCCCCGGGCGGTCAGCTCGAGGAGGAGCTGACCCGAGAAGACGAGCCCCTTCCCGAGCTCGAGGTTGTGGAGCATCCGCTCCTCGTTCACCGCCATGCCCCGCACGATGCGCGTGAAGCGGTGCAGCATGTGATCGAGGGCGAGGAAGCTGTCCGGTATGATCACCCGCTCGACGGAGGAGTGGGAGATGTCCCGCTCGTGCCAGAGAGAGACGTTCTCGAGCGCAGCCAGGGCGTTCGCCCGGACGAGGCGGGCGAGCCCGCTCACCTGCTCGCAGCCGACGGGGTTCCGCTTGTGGGGCATGGCCGAGGAGCCCTTCTGGCCCTTCCCGAAGGGCTCCTCGAGCTCCCGGACCTCCGTCTTCTGCAGGGCCCGGACCTCGGTGGCGAACTTCTCGAGGCTCGCCGCGACGAGAGCGAGGGTCGTCATCACCTCGGCGTGGCGGTCGCGCTGAAGGATCTGCGAGGAGACGGGGACCGGCCGCAGGCCCAGCCGGCCGCAGACCTCCTCCTCGACCTCCGGAGGCAGGTGGGAGAAGGTCCCGACCGCGCCCGACAGCTTGCCGACCGCGATCGTCATCCGCGCCCGATCGAGTCGGGCGAGGTGACGCTGGAGCTCCGCATACCAGAGGGCCATCTTGACACCGAAGGTCATCGGCTCCGCGTGAACGCCGTGGGTCCGTCCGATCATCGGGGCATGGCGGTGGCGGAGCGCCTTCTCCCGGACCGCGTCCATCAGGCCCTCGAGACCGGTTCGGATGAGGTCGCAGGCGTCCCTCATGAGGATCGCGAGGGCGGTGTCGACGACGTCGGATGACGTGAGCCCATAGTGAAGCCAGCGTCCCTCGGGGCCGATGTTCTCGACCACCGCCGACACGAACGCGATGACGTCGTGCTGGACCTCGCGCTCGATCTCCTCGATGCGTGTCACCTCGAAGCGAGCCCCTTTCTTGATCGCGGCGAGGGCCTCGGGCGGGACGACGCCGCGCTCCGCCAGCACCTCGGTGGCGGCGATCTCCACCGCGAGCCACCTTCCGAAGCGGCTCTCGTCGGACCACAGGCGCGCCATGTCGGGACGCGAGTAGCGAGGGATCATGATGGCTCCTTCCAGACGGGTCGGGCGGCAGACTATCACGGCCTTCGGACGGCCCTCACACGGCTCAATGGGAGCCCGCCCAGCCGGTGGCCGAGGTCTCCTGGCGCCCCGCCGGCTCCCTCGCCGGGGACCCCGCCCACCGAGCCCCTCGCCCCGGCCGCAGCCACACGACCTCGGCTGCGGACCGCTCAGTCGACGCCGGTCGCGGCGGGCGGGCTCGGGGGTGCGGCCGGGAGGTGGATCTTCACGCTCGTGCCGCGCCCGGGGATGCTCTCGGCATGAATCCGGCCTCCGTGCTCGGCCACTATCTGGCGCGCGATGGCGAGCCCGAGGCCAGTGCCCTTCACCTTCGTCGTGTAGTGCGGCTCGAAGATGCGCTCCACGTCCTCCACCCCCGGCCCGTCGTCCTCCACCCGGATGGTCACCCCGCCGTCCTCGGGGCTGGTGCGGAGCCGCAGCGTGCCGCCGGTCTCGCCCATGGCCTCGAGGGCGTTGTTGATCACGTTGAGGAGGACCCGCTTGAGCTGGTCGGCGTCGGCCTCCACCTCGGGGGCGTTCTCCGCCAGCTCGACCTGGACGTCCAAACCCTTCGGGGAGCTCTGGGAATACGGCGACAACGCATCGAGCACCAACGCGTTCGGGTCGGTCCGTTCCGGCTGCATCTTCGGCAGGCGTGAGAAGCGCGAGAACTCCCCGATGAGGGCCTTGAGGTCACGCACCGCCCCCTGGATCATCTCGATGGCCGACGGGAACAGCTCCCCGAAGCGCGCACGGTCCCGGAGCCAGGCCGTCTTGAGAGTGTCCGCGGCGAGGCCCACCGGTGTCAGGGGGTTCTTGATCTCGTGGATCACCCGCTCCACCGCCTCCTTCCAGGCCTCGAGCCGCTGGCTGGCGAGGATCTGCGTCAGGTCCTCGCAGACGACCACGGTCCCGGCCGGCCGTCGTCCCTCGCCGAAGAGAGCCGAGGCCACGACGGAGAGCGTTCGTCGCCCCTGGGCCAGCCGGCACAAGACCTGGGCCTCTCGCCGAGTCGCCGCTCCGTCGCGGACCGCCGCCACCACCTCGACCAGTCGAGCGGTCCCGGGATCCCCGAGCGCCTCCTCGAGACTGCGACCGTGCGCTTCGTCCGGGGACAGGCCGAAGATCTCCCTGGCGCGGTCGTTGAACGCCTCGATGCGCCCGTCGGCGTCGAGCGAGAAGACGCCCGTCTCCACGTTCGCGATGACGGTGGAGAGGTGGTTCTTCAGGGCAAGGAGACTGGCCTGCGACTCGCGCAGCTGGGCCGTGCGCGCCTCGACCATCGCCGCGAGGTTTCGACTGTAGCCCTCGATCTCGCGGCGGCTGGTCTCGAGCTCGCCCACCATCCGGTTGAACGACTCGGCCATGGTCCCGACCTCGTCACGCGAGTGGACGGCCAGCCGAACCTGGAGATCGCCGGTGGCGGCGCGGGACATCGCATCGTGGACCCGCCGCACCGGCGTCAGGACGATCCGGGAGAGCAGGGGATTGAGCAGCAGCAGCACCAGCCCGAAGGTCAACGTCACCCCGCCGTAGAAGAGCGAGCGCGTCAGCGTCTCCGAGCGCTGAAGCGGGGCGAGGCTGTAGAGCACGTGCAGGCGGCCGAAGGGCTGTCCGGCCGCGGAGAGCGTGGCGGCGAGAGCCAGCACCCGCTGGCCGCCCCATGTCGTTTCACGGAATTCCTCGTGGTCGGGGCCCGCGCCCCGCCCGGGTCGCGCCGCCTCGCGACGCACACGGCGATCGGTGAGAAGGGGCCGCCCCCCGACGCCCAGGAGCTCGGCCCGGCCATCGTCGTCCACGATGAGGACGACCCCCGGCTCATCCAGGAATGGCCGCGCCTCCTCGCCCAGCAGCCTCCGGATCGCCGCGGCGCTGGCCGTCGCCCCCAGGTCGAGCTCGTCCGCCTCGATCCGTGCCCAGACGATCCCTTCCTGCCCGGCAAGGTCCGCGAGGTGCACGGCCAGCGACTCGCGGTTCTCGCTCAAGAGGTCGTAGATGAAGTCGCGCTCGTAGTTGCGCCGCAGCGTGGTCAGCAGCCGCCGGTCCTGCTCGACCAGCCGCTGTCTCTGCTCGCCCAGGATCGGAATGAGCGCGAGCAGGAGCACGGCGACGCTGCCCGTGAAGACCGCGGTCAGCGTGAGGGTGACCTTCCCCCGCAGGCTGAGGTCGCGGATCGCCTTCACGACGCGGCTCATGGCTCCCCCAGCCAGTCGCGCAGAAGCGCCACCGGGCGCCCGTCCGGCCCGTTCTCGACGGCGCTCAGCGCCACCCCCTGTCGTCGGTCGCCGTGGGCATCGAACCGAATCGCCCCGCTCGCGCCCTCGACCTCGGCCGCGGCCACCGCGTCGCGCAGCCGGAGCCGGGTCTCGGGGAGGCCCTCACCCAGGGCCTCCTCCGGAAGCGGCCCGAGAGAGCTCAATCCCGCGGCCAGGACGCGCACCGCGTCGTGGCCGAGGATGGCGCGGCATCCCTCGGTCTCGCGTCCGAAGACACCCTGGTAGCGACGCTCGAACTCCGCCGACGGCGAGCACAGCTCGACGAAGTAGGCCTCTCCCGGCGGTTTGCCTCTCCGGAAGAGCAGCGGGTTCGACCACCCGTCGCCGCCGAGGAACGTGGCCTGGAGTCCGAGAGCGGTGGCCTGGGCCGCGACCAGCGTGGCGTCGGTGAAGGAGCCGGGCACGAAGACCACGTCCGGCCCGTAGCCGGCAATCAGGCGGAGCTGGGGCCGGAAGTCCGTCTCCAACGCCAGATAGAAGAACTCCCGCGGTGCCCCCCCCGACGTCTCCTGAAAGCGGTCGATGAAGCTGCGTGCGAGCTTCTTGCTGTAGTCGCGTCCCACCTCGTAGAGCACGGCCGCCCGCCGGGCCCCGAGGTCGTTCACCGCGTACTCCGCCAGGAGCGCACCCATCACCACGTCCGAGCTGCAGACACGGAAGACGAACGCGCGGTTCCGACCAGTCTCCGGCTCCCAGGTCAGGTCCTGGGCGGTGGAGACGTTCGACACCTGGACGAGGCCCCGGGCCTCGGCCTCCTCGGCCACCGCCTTCGACAGCTCGCTGGAGTTCGACCCCACGATGGCCAGGGCGTCGTCGTCGGCGGCGAGGGTGGCGGCGTGGCGCGCGTCGACGAAGTAGCTCCCGGTCCGGTACTCGCGCAGCTCGACCGGGCGGCCGTGGATGCCGCCGGCACGGTTGATCTCGTCGACGGCGAGCCGAACCCCGTTCAGCGACTGCAGGCCGGAGACGGCATAGCGTCCGACCGTCGGAAACACGGCGGCGAGGCGGAGCGCGCCCCGGGCTCGGCGGCTTCGCCGGGAGAGAGCACGAGGGGATCGACGCGCTCCGCGGCCACGTCTTCCCCCGCCCGCCGTCCCCGGCGAATCGCACCCGAGGCTGGTCGAGCACGGCCGCGGCCGCGGCGAGGGCCCGAAGCGCCATCGGCTTCTTGAGCGTAGCACGCCTCGAACCGGGGGAATCTCAGAAGAGGCGGAGCTGGCCGGCCTCCCGGCGACGCTCACCGCGGGCCCGCACGGTGACCCAGCCCGTACCCTCCGCGGCGGCGACGGTGAGGGAGACGCCGGACCGCCCCGCGCGCCGAAGAGCCTCCTCGGCCGCGAGGAGGGCAAGCTCCGGGTGGTTGTTCTTCTGCGAGAGGTGAGCCAGGACGACCTGTCGACAGTCCTCCCCCATTCCCCGCTCGAGGTAGCGCCCGACGTCGCCGTTCGAGAGGTGCCCCAGGGGGCCGAGGATCCTCTCCTTGAGCGCCCAGGGGTAGGGACCGTCACGAAGCATCGCCGGGTCGTAGTTCGACTCGAGAAGCAGGGCGTGGCATCCCCGGAACGCCTGGATGAGACCCGGGTCCAGGTGCCCCAGGTCGGTGGCGTGACCGAACGAGACGCCCCCGGCCGAGAGCACGAACGCCGCGGGGCCGGCGGCGTCGTGGGGCACGGACACCGTCCGGACGATCAGCTCGCCCAGGCAGAGCCTGCCTCCGGGCTCGATCGTCTCGTAGCCCGGCAGCTCCTCGGCCCCGAAGCCCGCGGCCTGCCAGGTGCCACGGGTGCCCGCGAGCGGCATGCCCCACCGCGAGGCGAACGCGGTGGCCCCACGCGCGTGGTCGCCGTGCTCGTGGGAGAGAAGGACGACGTCGATGGAGGCGGGATCGACGTCGGCCGAGTCCAGCCGCTCCCGAAGCTGCCGCGGCCCGAGCCCGGCGTCCACGAGGACGCGCGCTCCGCCTCCCTCGACGATCGTGGCGTTGCCGGTGCTTCCCGACCCGAGCACGCGAAACCGCAGGCTCAAACGGCGAGGTCCTTGTCGCGGGGACGCCATCGCCTCAGGTCGCCGAGGACGCTGGCGGCGAGCCGGCCCGGGAACAGGTCGGAGGCGATGCGCTGGACGTCCTCCGCGGTGACCGCCTCGATCGCCGACAGCAGCTCGTCGAGCGTGAACGAGCGGCCGAAGTAGATCTCCTCGCGGGCCAGCTGGCTCATGCGGGCCCCCGTGTACTCGAGGGAGAGCACGAGACTGCCCTTCAGGTGATCTTTTGCACGCCGCAGCTCGGTCTCGTCCAGCCGTTCCCCGCACAGCCTGCGAATCTCCTCCAGGGTGAGGCGGATCACCTCCGGCGCCGAATCCCGGCTCGTCGCAGCGTAGATGCTGACCAGGCCGGAGTCGGTATAGGCGGTGATTCCGGAGGAGATCGAGTAGACGAGGCCCCGCTTCTCGCGGATGTTCTGGAAGAGCCGGGACGACATCGAGCCCCCGAGCACCGTGTTGAGGATGTAGCACCCGTAGCGGTCGGGGTGGGTCTGGGGGTAGCCGCGGGTGCCGAGGCACATGTGGACCTGCTCGAGCTCGCGCTTCGAGCGCGTCACCACGCGGGTGGCGATGCGCGGGGCGCGGCCGTTCACGGGTGAGCGCCTCACCCGCAGGCCCTCGAAGTGGCGATGCACGAGCGCGGACGTCGCCGCGTGGTCGAGGTGCCCGGCGGCGGCGATCACGATGTTGCGAGGCTGGTACACGCGGGCGAAGAAATCGGCGAGGCTCTCGCGACGCAGGCCGGCCACCGATCGTTTGCTCCCGAGAATCGATCGGCCCAGAGGGTGAGCCGGCCAGAACGCTCCCGCGAACAGCTCCATGACGAGGTCGTCCGGGGTGTCCTCGACCATGTTGATCTCCTCGAAGATGACCTTCTTCTCCCTGGCCATCTCCTCGGGATCGAAGAGCGGATTCACCACGATGTCGCCGAGCAGCTCGACCGCCGTTGGAAGGTGCTCGTCGAGGACCTTGAGGTGGAACGAGGCGTACTCCTTGGCGGTGAAGGCGTCCATGTTCCCGCCGATCGAGTCCACCTCCTCGGCGATGCGCTCGGCGGAGCGGCTCTTCGTCCCCTTGAAGACCATGTGCTCGATGAAGTGGCTGATGCCGCTCTGCTCGGGTGGCTCGTGGCGGCTGCCCCGCTTCAGCCACACCCCCACCGCGACGCTGCGAGCCCCGGGGACGGACTCCGTGATCAGGGTGAGACCGTTGTCGAGAGACTCCTTGACGATCATGGGGTTGGAGGGGCGCTCCGGCGGCGCGCGGTGGTTCAGACTAGCACACGCGAGCGCCCGGCCCGCTCCGTGCTCTGAGTCCGGAACCGGCCATGGCCGGTTGGCTTGAGCAACGGAGCACGAGAACACGGTCGTCTCGGCCCCGGGCCCGCAAGGGGACCCGCGAAGCGGGGCGTGGAGCCCCCCAGCAGTGAAGCTTCCGTGGTTCCCCAAGGCGCCGCTGCCGCGGCGGCGGCGCGTCAATCAGGGCGCGTCCGCCAGTTGGAGCACGACGGGGGCGAGCGACGCCGCGGCCATGCGGTGGGCCACCTCGTTCGGGTGCCGGTCCACGGGGTGAACCCAGAGCTCGGACGAGCGGCGGCCGCGGAAGACCGGCAGGAGGTCGTGGACGGGGACGCCCGCCGCGGCACAGAACCGACCGATCGTCTCGTGCGCGGAGGCGAAGGGGTAGGGTCCTTCGAGGCCCACGAACAGGGGCCAGATGGTCACGAGGAATCGGGCGCCTCGCCGGTTCGAGCTTCGGGCCATCTCGCGGATCAGCTCCTGCGTCCTCGCCCAGCCCTGCGGGTTGCCCTCGCCCCACATGTCGAGGTACCAGCGGGTCGTCTCCCGCCCCACCCGCCAGGCCCCGATCCGGTCGGTCGCGAGATCGAAGCTGCGCAGGCGAAAGAAGCCGGGCGGGTCCACCGTTTCGTCCGGAAGGCGTTCCCGGTCGAGGATCCAGTCGTTGATGTACGTCTGGCGCGCCTGGAACTCCGGTGGTCTCACCGCGTCGTTGAGGACCAGGGCGTAGATCACGAGGTCGGGCTCGTACTGCAGCGCGGCGCCGAAGCCCTCCATCAGCTCGGGGAGGTCGAGGCCCCGGCGGCCGCAGTTGCGAACCTCGAAGCGCCCGGGTCGGGTTTCGTTCACCAGGTCCTCGACGACGCGGGCGACGGTGTGCTCCGTCTTCACCCCCTGTCCCTCGCTGAACGAGTCCCCGAAGACCACCACCCGGTATGTCCCGGCTTCTCTCCGGGCCGGCGGCACGTCGCGGAAGCGCAGATCGTTGTACCGGGACTCCACCGCCCACGGATGCCAGCGGGCTATGGAATCGAAGCGGCGCGGGGCGATCCCGAAGTAGCGATCGTGGGTCTCCGGGTCGCGCAGGTCGATCTCGAAGTAGCCCCGTGGGTTGGACGGGTAGCAGTCGAGCAGCCTCGTCCAGCCAGCGTCCACGATGCGGCGGGTCGCGAGGTGTCTCTCCGGCGCGAAGCCCGCAAGGCGCAGCGCCAGCTCGATGACGAGGAAGACGACGAGCGCGGACGCCCCGGTGAGGGCCAGGTTGCCGAGCCAGGCCCGCCCCCGCGCGGTCACCCTCGCGCCCCCGGCCTGTTGGCGGACTGGGCTGGCGAGCAACCCTCGACCCCGTCGGTCTCGTAGGCCACCGCCCACCAGTCTCCGAAGCGCCACGTCTGGGCGGGTCGACCCAGGATGTGGTCGACGTGGCCGGTCTGCAGGCGCGGCCAGGCCCGCGAGCTGGTGAGGAGCAGACGCCGGCCATGCTCCCGGGCAAGGCACGCGACCTCCTGCAGCTGGCGCGGATCGTCCGAGATCCCCTTGACGAAGACGACCATTCGTCCCGGGTCGCCGAACAGCTGGGCCGTGTAGTAGGTGCCCCAGGATGCGTGGACCTGGAACGTGTCCCGGTCGAGACCCCGCTCGCGCACGAAGGCGAGAAGCTCGTCCTTGGCCGGCGAGGAGTCGCGACGGTAGGCGGCGCTCGGCCACCGCACCGCCAGCGACGCCCAGAGGAGGACCAGGAGGGCGGTCGCCACGAGACGGGTCGGCCGGCCGGCGACGTCGAGGGCCAGGGCCAGGGCCAGGACGAGAAAGAGGGCCGGGAAGACGAAGTGGTGAGGCCACCGGGTGAACGCGCTCGTGACGGCCAGGCCGAAGGTCACGAGACCCAGGATCACCCACCCCGCGATCTCGCCACGGCGAGGGTCCCGGCGAAGGAGGCCCCCCACCAGGATCAGCGCGCCCAGGACGGCCGGAAGCGCGTCCACGGCCGACGAAGGGAGCGAGACGTTGCGGGGGGCGAGGAGCGACGCGTCGGCAAGGTACGGGAGCAGGCGGCTCGCGCCCGCCACCATGTGTGCCGGCTCGGCCGAGAGCCGGCCCCGGGACAGGGCGGCTCCGTAGGGCCGGCCGTCGACGTCCACGCTCGTGAGGAGCACCAGGGTGGGTACGAGCACGGCGAGCGCGCCGGCCAGCAGCGCGGGCCGGAGGCGTCGCAGGTCCGTGAGAGTCCTGCCGCCGTGCCGGCGCCCCAAGACGACCGCGAAGAGGGCCGCGGCGGGAAGCCACCAGGCGAAGATCAACTTCACCCAGAGGCCCACGAAGATCGCGAGGCCGGCCGCGGCGGCCCAGGTCGCCGCCCCCGAGGAGCTCTCGGCCTCGAGGGACCGACGCACGGCCAGTAGCGCCACGAGCAGGAGCACGGCCGAAAGGCCCACCGGCCCCTGATCGGCGACGAAGGCCAGGGCGAAGGCCGGGAAGACGAGGGCGGCGACGAGGACGAGGACGGGGCTCACCCCCAGGAGCCGGGCGGCGAGAAGAGCGAAGGCGACGAAGAAGAGCGCCCCCTGGACGCGGGCGGCGACGGGGTCACCGAGAAGAAGCCAGAACGGGGAGAACACCGCGGCCGGGACGCTGCCGATGTAGTAGTAGGATCGGAGCGGCAGCGGAGTCTGCGTGAAGGGCACGCGCAGGTCGTAGAGACCGCAGCCATCCCGAAAGGCGGGAAGGTCCTTGCCGAGCGGAGCGGTGGCACAACCGAGCGCATGGTAGTGAACGAACTCGTCCATGTTGTAGGGAAGCACCCGCGGGGAGACGACGGCGAGCGCCACCAGCACCCCCGTGCCGAGGACGCCGGCGAGCACGCGAAACCCCGAGCGGCGGTTGTCCAAGGTGCGGCAAGGCTAGCAGGCGCTCCGTGATGGCGGCAAGGGACCAAGAACGACAAGCCGTCATCCTCCTGGCTTCGCTCGTCGTCCTGATCTCGGCCCCGTTCGATCTGATCCCGATGCTGCGGGGTCCCGCACCCTATCCGCCCGAGTGGCAGTGGGCCTTCCGGACCGAAGGGCCGTCACGGCCGCCGCTGGCCGCGGTGGCCTGCGCCCTCGGTCTCCTCGCCCTCCTGACGGCTTCGGGAGCGCCCTGGGCCCGGCGGCGCCCCGCCGCCGTCCGGCGAGCACTGGTGACCGGGGCGGTCCTTCTGGGCTGCGGCCTGCAGCTCGGGCTCCTCGTGCGCGACGCCGACAACCCGCTCCGCGCCCTGCTCTCGCGGACGCGTTCGCGCTCGTTCACGTCGTACCACGCGGTGGCCATCTCGCCCGAGGCCCGCGATCCGTCTTCGTTTCTCCGGCACCATGCCGAGCGGCTCCCCGAGCTGGCACGGTCGGCCAAACACGCGGCCACGCACCCTCCCGGCCCCGTCCTCTACTACCGGGCCGTGCTCGCTCTGTGCGAGGCGTCGCCGTGGCTCACCGAAGGGCTCCTCACCGCGGCCGGAGTCCCGGACTTTGAGTTTCGGGCCCCGGCGACGCGGGCCGCCCGGGCCGCGGCCCTGTTCGGAGCGCTCCTTCTCGGCCTCCTCGGCGCCCTCGCCGCCTGGCCGATCGCCCACCTGTCGTTGGCCCTGGGCGTCGAGGGCCTCGCGGCCGCCCGTCTCGCCATCCTGTGGGCCCTTCTGCCCGGGCCGGCCCTCATGACGCCGCAGTTCGACCAGGCCCTGGCCCTGCCCGTCGTCGCGGCAACGGGACTCCTGGCGGCCGCGAGTGCCGTGACGCGAGGCGGTCCAGTGTGGGCGATCCTGGCCGGCCTGCTCGGCGGGATCGCGCTGCTCACGTCCTACGGGGCGGCGGCCTTCCTCGTCATCGGGGGCTTCGCGGCGCTCGCGACGGCAGGCAGCGGCCGGTCCGGGCTCCGGCGCTCCGCGGGTCTGGCCACCCTCGCCGCCGCGGCGGCCGGCCTCGTCGCCTTCGGCCTCCCCGCCCTCCTCGGTCACCATCCCGTGCGGGCCATGCTCACCGCGCTCACCATCCACCGCGAGATGTACACGGCACCGCGGAGCTACGCCCTCTGGCTGGTCTTCAACCCCCTCGACCTCGCGCTCTTCCTCGGCGTTCCGGTCGCCGCGGCAGGTCTGCTGCTCATACCGCGGGCGGTGCGGCGGTCGGCCCCCGACACCCCGCGTGTCCCCATGGACCGCTTCCGTCTGGCCGTCTTCGGGGGGGTCGTCGTCCTCCTGGCCCTCGGCGTCACGCGCGGCGAGGTCGGCCGCATCTGGATCCCGCTCATGCCGCTGCTGCTCGTGGCGAGCCTCGGGGGGCGGGGCGCACCCGACCGAACCGAAGCGCTGCTGCAGGGAACGCTGCTCTCCGCACTCACGCTGACGATCGGCAGCTACTGGATCGTCTGACCCCCCGCCTCGGGCGGGGGCCAGGAGAAGTCCGCCCGGTAGATCAGGATCGAGCGGCCGGCGCGGCCGACCGGCTCGAGGCGCCGCAGGCGCTGCATGAGGGGCCGGTCCTCGGGGTCGAGGTACACGCCTTGCAGGTTGGTCGCGCTCACCGCAACGACGTCCCCGGGGCGAATCTGCCCGGGTGACACGGGGCGGATGGGGCGCGGAGTACCCGGGCAGGCGCTCGCAGTCGATCCCGTAGTAGGCGGGGTCAGCGCTGCCGAAGTAGGACAGCTTGATCTTCTCCACTGCCCGGGCCGTCATCCATGCCTTCAGCCGCTTCAGATCCTGCCCCCAGTCCAGGTTCGAGTCCACGAGGACGTTCCATCCGTTCGCGGGTCCTCCGGCGGCCTCGTTGAAGTAGGCGAGGTGGTGGGGGTGGTTGCGCAGAGTGCCCACCGCGTACCAGGCACCGAGCAGCCCGACGAGGGCGACGCCCACCGGGCGCCGCCACCGGACGAGCGCGCCCGCGGCCTCGCCCGCGGCCACGAGAAGGAAGGGCAGCACCGGCAGCAGATGGCGGTGCCCGATCTGAAGGCCTCGGCCCAGAGTGAACCCGACGTAGAGGGCGATCGGGGCCCACACGAAAACCGCCGTGCGCGGCGGCAATCGCGGGATACGGAAGAGGGCCAGCAGCACCAGCACGAGAAGCGGGATCGGGGTCTTGAGGAGGAACGTCGCGAGGAAGTAGTGCGGAAAGCCGTGCTCGGAGAGCCGCCCCCACAGGAAGGTCGGCCGGGCCTCGGAGTGCTTCGTGACGAACAGGAGGCCTCGGGCGTAGTCCTCGGGCACCAGGCCGACGTCGGCGGTCGCGACGACCGCCCGCAGCCAGGCCCCCTCCTGCGGCTCCTCGAGGCTCGTGCGCAGCTCGGCCCGGACCTCGGGGTCGGGAGAGAGAGCGCCGCGGAAGCCGTAGGACGCCCAGATCACGATGAGCGCCGTGGCCCCGATCGCCACCAGGAGCAGCAGCACCACACCCGTCTTCCGGAGGGTCCCGCTCACGGTGCGGAACGGTGGGACGAGGGCCAGCTCGAGCGGGCGTTCGCCCCCCGATCGCCGCTGCTCCCAGCACGAGGAGCATGGGGCCGAGCACGAGCCCCGAGAACTTGGTGGCGAGCGCGGCGCCCGACCGCGAGGCCGGTGGCCACGAGGCGGACCCAGGTCGCCCGCTCCAGCAGGCGATCGAAGGCGGCGACGGCGATAAAGACGAAGAGCGCCAGCCCGAGGTCGGTGGTGACGAGGCTGCCGTGGGCCAGCAGGTCGGGCGAGAGGGCGGCGAAGCCGAGGGCGATCGCCGCCGCGATCGGGCCGGCGAGCCGCCGCGTCCGGGCGAAGACGGCGACGATCAGGGCCAGGGTCAGCGGCACGACGGGCAGCCGACCGAGGAAGAGCAGACGGTCTCCGTCGTTCCAGGCGTAGAGGAAGCGCCGGCCGAACTCCCACTGCCGAGCTCGAGATCCACGCCACGTGGTCCGCCTTCACCACGGGGCCGACGACCAGAAGCGGCGCCGCGGCAAGGAGCTTGACGAGGGGCGGCTGCTCGGGGTTCAGCCGGTGATCGCCGAGGGCGAGGTGGGTGTAGCCGGCGGGCAGGTGCGCGCCCTCGTCGAAGGTGGCGGCGTTGCCGCGACATCGTGTGCAGCGGCGAGGCCGCCGTGGACGGCGAGCACGAAGACGAGGAGAGCTGCCGCCCGTGAGCTCATCGCTCTGAGGCGGGCGACTCGCGTGGGCACCACCTCGTCCACCGCACGCACGAGGGCCTGGGCCGCGATGCGGTGAGCGATCTCGTTCGGGTGCTCGTCGCGAGGCCCGTCGACGACGAGCAGCTCCCAGCGAAGGCCCTGGTACCGGGGCAGCAGGTCCACCACCTTCGCCCCCGACTCCGATGCGGCCTGGGCCACCTTCGCGTGCTCGTCGGCGAAGGGGTAGCCGTCGTCGAGAGGGTTGCCGAACAGCGGGAAGATCGCGACCACGAGCGGAACGCCCCGCTCGACCGACAGATCCCCCCCATCGTCCGCGAGGGCCTGCCGCGCGGCGATCCACCCCGGGTCGTCGTCCGCGTACATCGATCGGAAGTTCGCGATCCTGCGCCCGGTTCTCCGCGGTGGCTCGGATCCGCGTCCGCACGAGTCGCACGAGGGCGGAGCGATCGAGAAGCGACTCGAGGGCGGACGAGCTCCTGCTCCGCCTCCTCGACCCAGTCCGCGGCCCGCCGCGCCTCGGCCGCGTCCTCGTCCTCGCTGTCGTTGAGGACCCAGGCGAGCGACGACGACGTCCGGCTCGTAGGCGAAGCCCTCGGAGTCGAGCCGGGACATCATCTGCACCGCGTTGAGCCCCGGCTCGGCGAGGATGACCGCCTCCCAGGTCTCCCCCCGCTCGCGGGAGAGGCCCCGCTCGACCCTCTGCGGCCAGGCATCGTCGAAGAGGACGCTCACCCCCCAGGTGAAGGAGTCCCCGAGGCAGACCACGCGCCGCACTCCGTCGGGCTTGGGGATCGACCCGCTCGAGGTCGCGGTACCCCTGGGAGTTGATCGGGCGCCGCTCGCGCCGGTCGGTCCGCACCGGAGCGTAGCCGCCGCTCCCGCATTTCCCAGGAGGCGCACGAGCCCCTCGGCGAGGGCAAACGACACGAGAAGACCGCCGGTGAGGAGAGCGATCTCGCCGCGGCGCGCGCGCACGGCCACGGCGCCATCATAATGCAGCTTGGGTCACCGGGCCGGCTCACGGCGGCGTGGTATGCTGCCCGCGCCGATGCGGCCGCGTCCTTCGCCCGCCTACGGACCCGCCCCCAACCGCCTCGCCGGGGGCCGGGCGCGTCTCGTCTTGCTCCTGCTCCTGCCAGTGCTCGGAGCCCCCGCCGCGAGCGCTCAGCCGTTCTTCGACCAGGACCGGATCGACCTCACCGGGCAGCAGAACCTGACGCTCGGGGCCGGCGCCCGCGCCTACGGGATGGGCGGCGCGTTCCTGGCCCGCGCCGACGACGCCACCGCCGCGTCCTGGAACCCCGCCGGGCTGAGCTATCTGCGTCTGCCCGAGCTGTCGCTGGTCGGCACCCAGAACTCGTTCACTCGAGGATGGTATCGAGACCGACGCCTTCGAGGGGGGGGCCTTCGACTTCGCCGCCTTCACCTGGCCCGTGGCTTTCCGGGACGTCCGAGGCGCGGTCCAGTTGAGCTACCAGAGGGCCATCGGCTTCGACGGGACGACGGAGACCTCGACGTCGGCGGCGGGAATCCGCCTCGATGGACAGCAGCAACGGCGGCTTCGACGTGCTCGCCTTCGGTACGGGCTTTCAGCCGACGCGCCGTCTGCGGGTCGGCGTCACCGTGAACCGGTGGCTGAACGGCTACGAGCAGGAGCTGATCCGCCAGGTTCCGGGTCATCCACGCCCGCTCCGGGAGTTCGAGCTCGACTTCCGCCCCCGGGGATGGAACTTCAACTTCGGGGTCATCTGGTCGGCGAGCGACAGCGTCAACCTCGGGGGCGTGTTCAAGACCCCGTTCACGGCCGACGTGGGGCTGAGCAAGCGGCGAGCCGACACCTGGGCCGACGCCTCCGGATTCGACGAGGTCACGTTCAACGGCGCGAGCAGCGACGAGATCACGGTCGACTTCCCGGCCTCGGTCGGCTTCGGCATCTCGTGGCGGCTTCGCGACACGCTCACCCTGTCCGCCGACTTCACCCAGACCCGCTGGTCGACGGCCCAGATTCACGACTACTTCATCCTGCCCTTCACACCGCGCCGAGAGGACCCCTCGGAGCCGCTCTCACCTCCACCTCCGATCGAGTTCGACGAGCTGCCGTATCCGACCCTCACCTCCGAGCAGGTCGATGCGCAGCAGATCCGGGTCGGGGCCGAGTGGGTGGTCATCTCGAGTCCCCGAATCAAGATCCCGGTGCGGGGCGGGTACTTCAACGACCGACGGATCACCGCCTACCCCGACGGGAGCATCCCCCGCTACAACGGGGTCACCGTGGGCACCGGAATCATCCTGGGATCGCTGCTCTTCGACGTGGCCTACCTCCTCGAGTTCGGCAACGACCTGGTCCCGATCGGAGTCCCGGGCGAAGACGCGGACGGACCGGAGACGACGGTGCCCGTCCGGTACTCGCTGCGGACGCAGCGGTTCTTTGCCTCCGTGATCTACCGCTTCGGCGGCCGTCCCTGAGCCACTCCGGGAACGCGGCGCCGAGCGACGTTCCCGGAGTGTTAAGTTCTGTCTTCGACAAGCATCAAGACGCGTCCAAGCATCGACTCACGATGTCGGGTCTCGCGTCGATCTTCACTCCGCTTCGTCATTCCCGACCGGGTCCCGAGCGTAGACCCTGACCGGGCTCCAGCGCTTGAGGAGGACCTCTCCGGCGGGAGCGCCGCGCCGCTTGCGCACGTCGGCCACCCGGCAGACGTGCACCTCGACCTTGCCGCGGCTTCCCCGTGCCTTGGAGTGCCAGGCCGCGAGCTGGGCCGCCTGTTCGACCACCGGCCGGGGGATCTCCGCGAGCTCGTCCGGGTTCCGGACGACGACGTGGCTCCCCGCGGGCCCGGCCACGTGGAGCCACAGGTCGCGCGGTGCGGCCACCCCGAACGTCAGGCGGTCGTTCTCCGCGTCTCCCTTGCCGACCAGGATCTCGAAGCCGTCGATCTCGTACGATCGGTGTCCGCGCCCCTTGCTGCCCACGACGCGCCTCCCCGCGGCCCGCGCCGCACGGCATGCTACGCTCCGCGCGATCACGTCTTCAAGGCGGGAGGAGCATGCACGAGTTCGACCTCGACCCCGAAGAAGTGAGGCGGCTGGGGTACCGCGCGGCGGATCTGGTCGCCGACCAACGCGCGGGCCTGAGGGACGGCCCCGTCTTCGGCAAGGTGGGCGAGGCGGCGGCGGTGTTCGACGAGCCGCTCCCCGAGTCCGGACGCTCCGCTGACGACGTGCTCGACGCGGCACGGGACCACGTCCTGACGCACCCTTTCGGCAACTCCCATCCCCGGTTCTTCGCCTTCATCAACGCCACCGCCGACCCGCTGGGGACCGTGGCCGACTACCTGGCCTCGGCCATGAACAGCAACTGCTGGGGAGGAGATCACGCCGCGATCCACGTCGAGGATCGGGTCATCCGTTGGATCGCCGAGATCCTCGGGCTCCCCGCCTCTTCGGAGGGAATCCTCACCTCCGGCGGGTCCATGGCCAACTTCACCGCGCTCGCCGCGGCACGGCGGGCGAAGTCGCCGGGTGTACGGGAGGACGGCTTCGCCGGGACTCCCCCCCTCGTCGTGTACGCCTCCGATGAGGCCCACAGCTGTGTGGACAAGGCGGTGGACCTGCTGGGGATCGGCACGAAGCAGCTGCGCACGATCCCGACCGACGAGCGGTTTCGGATTCGCGTGGACCGGTTGCAGGAGGCGATCGCGGCCGATCGTGCGAGCGGCCTGCGCCCCGCGATCGTAGTGGGCAACGCCGGCTCCGTGAACACGGGAGTGATCGACCCCCTCGACGAGCTGGCGGAGACCTGCGCGCAAGAGGACCTCTGGTTCCACGTGGACGGGGCCTACGGGGCGATGGCCTGCGTCTCGCCCGAGCTGCGGCCGCTCTTCGCCGGTCTCGAGCGCGCCGATTCCGTCGCCACCGACCCCCACAAGTGGCTCTACGTCCCCTACGAGGCCGGGGCCACGCTCGTTCGCGAGCCGGGGCGGCTCGCCGATGCCTTCCGGCGGCCCGCCGCCTACCTGGTCCACGACCCCGACAGCCCCTTGATCGGCCCCGTCCTCTTCAACGAGCGCGGACCCGAGCTCTCGCGCGGGTTCAAGGCCCTCAAGGTGTGGATGGGTCTCAAGCGCCACGGGCGGGAGGGCTACGCGGCCGCGGTCGAGCACGACGTGGCGATGGCCTGCTTTCTCGCCGAGGAGGTGCGGGGACACGAGGACTTCGAGCTGCTGGCCGAGCCGGGGCTCTCGATCGTCAACTTCCGCTGCTGCCCCCACGGGAGGGCGCTCGAGGAGGGCGACCTCGACCGGCTCAACCGCCGGATCGCGAACCGGCTCGTGGCGAGCGGGGCCTTCTTCTTGGCACCCACGATCGTGCGGGGTCGGACGTCCCTGCGCGTCGCCATCGTGAACTTCCGCACAAGGGAGGACGATCTGCGGGCGCTCCTGGACGAGGCGGCCGAGGCCGGACGGACGCTCCTGTCTGAGGGCGAGCTGACCTAGTGTCGTGTCAATGTCGTCGCCTGTGTCGCCCCATCTGACAGGGCAGACCGCCCGGTGATGGGCTCGGCGGGCGGGGCCCCCGACGAGGACGCCGTTGCCCTTCGAAGCCGCCGCGCCGGCAGGCGGGGTGCACGGTGAGCCCCCGCGGGGCGACGCGCGGAAAAACGGACGACCCCTGGCAGGCAATGGGATGCGCATCTTCCCCGAAATCACAGAATAGTCTAAGGTTGGCCCGTCAACTCCGGTTCAAACCCCCTGGCCCTCTCCGGCATCTCAACGGTCAGAGAGGAGTGATGCAGGGTGAACTGGCGGCACCGATACTCGGAGAGACGCCGATTCCGACCCATGTCGACAACGACCGCCGGGCCGTCGAGTGGCGCCTCGTCCAGGACGCCCAGTCGGGCGACCTGCGGGCCTTCGAGCGGCTCTACCGCGACAACGAGCGGAGGGTCTTCGCCTTGTGTCTGAGGCTCTCGTCGAATCCCGAGCTCGCCGAGGAGTTGACCCAGGAGGTCTTCATCCGGGCGTGGAAGAAGCTCGGCTCCTTCCGGGGCCAGAGCGCCTTCTCCTCGTGGCTCTACCCCCTCACCGTGAACGTGGCCCGCTCCGAGCGGCGCTCGCGGATGCGGCGTCTGGCCCGAGTCTTCCCGACCGACGACGTGGCCGCCCTCGAACCGCCCCCGCATACCCCCACTCCGGAGACAGGCTTCGATCTCGAGAAGGCGATGGCCACGCTGCCCCCCGGGGCCCGGGCCGTCTTCGTCCTCCACGACGTGGAGGGCCGGACCCACGAGGAGATCGCGTCGCTGTTGGGGCTCGCCACCGGGACCTCGAAGGCACAGCTGCATCGAGCCCGGCGGCTCCTGAGAGAGGCGCTCGAGTCATGACCTGCCGAGAGCTGGATGACCGCCTGGACGCGTGGGTGGATCGCACGCTGCCCGAGGCGGAGCGACGGGAGGTGGGGGCCCACCTCGCCGGGTGCGCGGCGTGTCGCGAGCAGGAGCGACGGCTTCGCCAGCTTCTGGTCCACGCGTCGGCGCTGCCCCGGTCGGTGTCTCCACCGCGCGACCTCTGGCCGGAGATCTCGCGGCGGATCGAGCGGGAGCAGGTGTGGTCGTGGCCCCGGATCGGATTCTGGCAGCCCGCACTCGCGGTCGCGGCGGCGGTGGTCGTCGCGCTCCTGGCGGTCGTCCTTCGCCAGCCGGTGCCGACGCCCGCACACACTGTGGTCATCCCCAGCCCCGGGGCCGGCGCGTATCAGATGCACCCGGCGGCGGTTCAGATGGATCCCGGCCTCGTCGCCATGGAGCGCGACTACCGGGCCGCGGCCACCGCCCTCCTCGCCGCCCTGCAGGAGCGGAAGGATGAGCTGGAGCCCGGGACCCTCGCCAGCGTGGACCGCAACCTCGCCGTGATCGACGAGGCCCTCGCCGAGATTCACCGGGCTCTCGAGAAGGACCCGGCCAGCCCCGAGCTGGGCTGGATGCTCGTGTCGACGCACCGAAAGAGGGTCGACGTGCTTCGCAAGATGGTGAAGCTCTCGACGGCCCTTTAGATGTCGGAGAAGTAAGGAGGACGCCATGAGGCGCGCAGCGCTCGCACTGATGTCAATCATGATCATGCCGGCCTGGCTCGCCGCCCAGACTCCCGTGGACGAGCGGCGGCCGGCGGCCACGGACGGAACTGTCGAGATCGAGAACATGTTCGGGTCGGTCAGGGTGGTCGGCTGGGACAAGGCCGAGGTCCAGGTCACGGGCACGCTCGCCGCCGGTGCCGAGCTGGAGTTCGACGGAGCCGAGGAGCACATCGGAATCGAGGTGGAGGTGGAGGGTCACGCCAACGCCGGAACGTCGGACCTCGAGGTTCACGTCCCCTCCGGCAGCCACGTCGAGATCGAGGGCTTCAACGCCGAGATCGAGGTGAGTGGCGTGACCGGAAGCGTGGAGGCGGAGACCGTGAACGGCGGGATCACCCTCCGCGGTGCGGCGAAGGAGGTCAGCCTCCAGAGCGTGAACGGCGAGGTGAACGTGAGCGGCCCCCGGGGACTCACCGAGGTCGAGGTCGTCAACGGGTCGGTGACGATCCAGGACGCCTCCGGGCACGTCGAGGCCTCCGCCGTGAATGGCAAGGTCATCGTGGGCGGCGGGCCGTTCGAGAAGGCGGCGCTCGAGTCGGTGGCGGGCTCCGTGTCGTTCAAGGCCGACCTCACGGCCGCGGGCCGACTCGACATCGAGACGGTGAGCGGGAGCGCCGAGATCCTCGTCCCGGCGAACATCAAGGCCGACTTCTCGATCTCGACCTTCAGCGGCGAGATCGAGAACGATCTGGGGGTGGGCGCCATTCAGCAGCAAGAGTACGTTCCCGCCAAGGAGCTGAGCTTCAGCACCGGCGCCGGCGGGGCCCGGATCACGGTGGAGACCCTGTCTGGGAGCGTCCACATCCGCAAGCGGTAGCCACTCCGCGCATCACGAGGGGTACGGAGGAATGAGCATGAAACGACTCGGGTTCTGGGGTGTGGCCGCGACGGTGATGGTGCTGGCGTGGCCGGCGGCGGCGGCCGAGCAGGAGTTCAACTGGAGCGGCAGCGTTGGCGCCGGCAAGGCCGTAGAGATCAAGGGCGTCAACGGCGCGATCGAGGCGAGCGGTACGAGCGGGGGTGAAGTCACGCTGACCGCGATCAAGAAGGGCAAGAAGAGCGACCCCTCGGAGGTGAAGATCGAGGTGGTCGAGCACGCCGGCGGGGTCACGATCTGCGCGGTCTACCCGAGCACGGGCACGCCCAACGAGTGCGCGCCCGGCGAGGCGCGGCCGGATGAAGGTCAAGAAGAACGACGTCAACGTCACATTCACGGTGAAGGTCCCGGCCGGCATCCGCTTCGTCGGGCGCACGATCAACGGCGGCATCTCCGCTCGTGGTATCGAGGCCGATGCCGAGGCTCACACCGTGAATGGTGGGGTGGAGATCGAGGCCGCGGGCACGGCCCGGGCGGAGACGGTCAATGGAGGCATCACCGCGCGCTTCGGCCGCGCCGACTGGGACGGAGCCCTGAAGCTGGAGACGGTGAACGGCGGTATCGACGTCTATCTCCCCGCGACCGCAGCGGTCGACGTCAAGGCGGGAACCGTGAACGGCGACATCGAGACCGACTTCCCGCTCACCGTGAAGGGCAAGATCGGCCGCCGGCGGCTCGAAGGGTCGATCGGCGGGGGTGGCCCCCTCCTCGAGATGGAGACCGTGAACGGAGGCATCGAGCTCAAGAAGTCGTAGCCGAACGCGAGACGGGCACGACGGAGCCGGGGCGGCTCAGGCTGCTCCGGCTCCTCTGCTTTTCGCCCAGGTGAAGTACGATTCTCCACCGGAGGGCGAGGCGCTGCACGAGACGAACTCCAAGGCCGACGTGGCGGTGATGCGGGGAGTGCCCTCCTCCATCGCCCGATGCGAGCTCACCTTCCTCGAACGCGCGCCCATCGACCTCGATCGGGCTCTCGCCCAGCATGCCGCGTACGCCACGCTGCTGCGCGACCTGGGGCTGGAGGTCGTCGAGATCCCGGCCGACCCCGCCTTCCCCGACTGCTGCTTCGTCGAGGACGTCGCGGTGGTCCTCGACGGGCTCGCTGTCCTGACGCGCCCCGGCGCTGTGTCACGACGAGGAGAGGTTCCCGCGGTCGAGGATGCCCTCGCCCGCTTCCGTCCCCGGGCCCGGGTCGAGGCCCCGGCGACGCTGGAGGGCGGCGACGTGCTCGCGGTGGGCCGGACGTTGTTCGTCGGGCTCCTCGCCCCGCTCGAACGCGGCCGGCCTCGAGCGGCTGCGCGAGCTGGCCGAGCCGCGAGGCTACCGCGTCGTCGCGGTGCCGGTGACGGGCTGCCTCCACCTCAAGAGCGCGGTGACGGCACTCGACGACGGTCGCGTCCTCGCCAACCCGACCTGGATCGACCCGGCGCCGCTCGGTGGACTGGACGTCGTCCCGGTGGCACCCGAGGAGCCGGGCGCCGCGAACGTGCTGAGGGTGGGAGACACGATCGTGGCCCATCCCGGCTTCCCGCGAACGCTCGACCGTTTGGCCGCCCTCGGCTTCGACGTCCGACCGCTGGACGTCTCGGAGTTCCTGAAGGCGGAGGCCGCCCTCACCTGCAAGAGCCTGCTGTTCCAGTCGTTCATCGACCCCCCACCCTAACCCTCCCCACGTAGGCTCGGGGGACGCGAAGTCGAGCTTGCGAGACGAGCGTCGACCCCGAGTGTACGCCGCGACGCGCCAGCAGGCTGCTCCCCAGGAGTCCAACGCGCTTTGGGCCCATGATCCTTCGGTCCCATCCTCGGGTATGCTTGTGGAGTTCTCTCTTGTTCAAAGGCATGTTTGCAGGAGATTCTCATGGCGACCGTCATGTCCAAAGGCAAACCGATCGAGGTGGCCGGGACCTTCCCGAAGAAGGGCGACACCGCCCCCGGCTTCACGCTTGTGGGCAGCGACCTGAACGACGTCTCCCTTTCCGACTTCTCGGGAAGGCGCAAGGTCCTCAACATCGTCCTCAGCCTGGACAGCGGCGTGTGCGCAACCTCCACACGGAAGTTCAACGAGCAGGCGGCGAGCCTCGACAACACCGCGGTGCTGGTGATCTCCTCCGACCTGCCCTTCGCGAGCAGTCGCTTCTGCTCCACGGAGGGCCTGAACAACGTAGCGACCCTGTCGACCCTGCGCGGCCGCGAGTTCATGAAGGACTACGGCGTGGAGATCGCCAGCGGACCGCTGGTTGGGCTCTGCTCGCGTGCGGTCGTCGTTCTCGACGAGAACGACACGGTGCTGCACGCCGAGCTGGTCTCCGAGACCAGCAACGAGCCCGACTACGCGGCGGCCCTCACCGCGTTGAGGTGAGACCCGCCCGACGAGCGGGGGCACGCCGGGACCCGGGCCCGTCTCGCGGGTCGGACTACGGCGAGATCCCGGGCGTCGCCGCCGGCAAGGAGCTCTGACGAAGCCCTCGGCGATTCGCGTCGAGGTGCGGCAGGGTCGCGAGGGCCTCGAGCTGCGCGTGGACGGCACCCTCGCCTCGCTGCACCGTCCGGGCCGGGGCGTGACGGGAGTCGTGTGGTGGACCCTGGCCGCACCCATCGTCCTGGTCCCGCGCCGCCGCCGGCGAGTGCTCCTGCTCGGTCTCGGCGGCGGCAGCGTGGGGCGGGCGGTCCGTGCTCTGGACCCCGGGGCCGAGATGGTCGGAGTGGAGCGGAACGCCGACGTGCTGCGCCTGGCCCGGGACCACCTCGAGCTCGATGGGCTGGGCCTCGAGCTGGTGATCGGCGACGCCCTCGAGTACCTGCATCGCGAGCGACGGCGCTTCGATCTCATCGTGGAGGATCTCTTCGTCGGGTCATCACGGTCGGTTCGCAAGCCGGACTGGCTGCTCGACGAGGGCTACCCGCTGATCGGGAGACGACGGCGGGAGCGAGGCGTCGTGGTCTCGAACACCATCCACGAGATGCCGGACATCGTCCGCGCGATGCGCCCCCTGGGTGGGCGCGTCGTCTCTCTCGACGTGCGGGGACACTGGAACCGGATCGTCGTGGGCGGGCGCGGCCTGCCCCCACCGGCCCGGCTGCGGCAGGTGCTTCGGGAGCAGCGCTTGCTGGCCCCGATGCTGCCGAGGCTGGCCATCCGCTCGCGCGGGTGAAGGCGCGCTCGGGCTTTCGCGGCACCTGCTGGCGCGGCCCCGTGGCGATCTGATAGCGTCTCACGTTCAGGCCGGGAGTGGGGATGGGAGCATTCGAAGAAACCGCGGATCGACTGAGCACGAGCCCTCGCTCCTGGCTCGTGACGGGAGCCGCAGGCTTCATCGGCTCGAATCTGGTTCAGTCGCTGCTCGAGCTGGACCAGCGCGTCGTGGGCCTCGACAACTTCGCGACCGGCCGACGCGAGAACCTCGACGAGGTCGAGGGCCTGGTGGGACGGGAGCGGTGGTCCCGGTTCCGATTCCAGGAGGGCGACGTGGCCTCGTCCGAGGTGTGCCGTGAGGCGCTCGCGGGCGTCGACGTGGTCCTCCATCAGGCCGCCCTCGGCTCGGTGCCCCGCTCGGTCGAGGACCCGCTCGCCTCCAACGCCGCCAACGTCACCGGGACCCTGGCACTTCTGGAAGCCGCCCGGCAAGCCGGCGTACGGCGGTTCGTCTACGCCTCGAGCAGCTCGGTGTACGGCGACAGCGAGCAGCTTCCCAAGGTCGAGGACGAGCTCGGCCGCCCGCTGTCACCCTACGCGGTGACCAAGCTCGGGGACGAGCTCTACGCGGACGTGTTCGGCCGCCTGCACGGCCTCGAGACGGTGGGCCTGCGGTACTTCAACGTCTTCGGACCGCGCCAGGATCCCGAGGGCGCGTACGCCGCGGTCATCCCCTGCTGGATCGCGGCCATGATCCGCGACGACGAGGTGCGGATCCATGGCACCGGGGAGACGAGCCGTGATTTCTGCTACGTCCGCAACGTGGTTCAGGCCAACCTGCTGGCGGGCACCGTGCTGAGACCCGGAAGCACTCAACCAGGCCTACAACATTGCGGTGGGCCACCGCACCAGCCTGAACGAGCTCTTCGAGGTCCTGCGGGAGCGGCTCCGGCCGCGTCACCCTCACCTCGAGGGCCGCCGACCCGTCCACGGGCCGTTTCGCCCGGGCGACGTGCTCCACTCCCTCGCCGACATCGACAAGGCCCGGCGGCTTCTCGGCTACGAGCCCGCCTACTCGCTCGAGCAGGGGCTCGACGAGTCCCTCGACTGGTACGAACGGACCCTTCGGTGACAAACGACTAGGCGCCGGCGCTCGCCGGCCCGGCGTTCGGCTCGACCGGCCGCCGCCGCCAGTAGGAGGCCAGGACCGAGCCCGACGCGTTCATCCAGGGCCCGAAGATGGCGGGAGCCAGCCCCGCCTGGGCGCTCTTGAGCACGTCCATGGCCAGCCCCGTGGCCATCCCTCCGTTCTGCAACCCGACCTCGATGGCGACCGTCCGCGCCTCACGTTCGCCGAGGCGCAGCAGCCGGGCGCCCCAGTAACCGAGCAGGTAGCCCGCTGCGTTGTGCACGGCCACGACCACGATGAGGGCGACGGCCACGTCAACCAGGGTGTCCCGGTTCAGCGACGTGATGATGGCGATGATGACGGCGATCCCCGCCATCGACACGAACGGCAGGCTCTTCTTGATCCACTGTCCGCGGCCGTGCAGCAGCCGGTTGACGACGAGCCCGGCCGCGATCGGCAGAAGGATCATCCTGATGATGCTCAGCATCATCTGCCAGAAGTCCACCGGCACGAACTGTCCGGCGAGAAGCTTCATCATGAGCGGGGTCATCAGCGGGGACATGAGGGTCGAGCACGCGGTCATGGTGACCGAGAGGGCCACGTTGCCCCCGGCGAGAAAGGTGATCACGTTCGAGGCCACGCCGCCCGGGCAGGACCCGACGAGCACCACCCCCGCCGCGATGAGGGCCGGGAACCCGAAGGCGGTGGCCAGCCCCCAACCTACGAAAGGCATCACGCCGAACTGCAGCACGATGCCGACCAGGACCGGCCAGGGCATCTTGAGGACCCGGGTGAAGTCGGCCACGCTCAGGGTGGTGCCCATCCCGAACATGATGAGCTGGATGAGGGGGACGATGAGGACCTTGGTCTGGAAGCTCCCCCAGCTGCGGAACAGCTGGGGCCAGACCATGGCCAGAGTCACCGCGATGACGACGGACAAGGTGAAACCGAAGCCGTGCAGGTTGGGGAGACGCCACTTCGCCATCGATCCTCCTTGTCCCGGTCGAAAACGACGTCCGGGGCGTGTCCCGGTCAGAAGGGACGTCCCAGCCAGCCCCGACCCGACAGATACTGCCAAGAGATCCTGGATCGGGGCGTGCCGACGGTGGGACGGCGCGCCGATGGTAGCAGCCCTTCCGACGAGCTCGGGGCCTACTACGTCTCCGGCCCGCCTCACGGACGAATTCTCGCGCCCAGACCGCCCTTTCGGCGTTATGCTAGGGGCTCAGGCCGCGCGCCCGGTCGGTCCGGCGCGGCGACCCATCCTTACTTCCACCTCACTGGAGGTGTCATGGCACGTGGCAACTGGGGCGAAGGCCCCATCGACATCGGCGGCAACAAGGTTCAGCTTCCGAGCCTGCCCAAGCTGCCCGCGGGATCGATTCGTCTCGTGGTGGTCGTGGTCGCCGTCCTCTTCCTGCTCTTCACGAGCTACTACCAGGTGGAGCCCGAGGAGGTGGGCGTCATCCAGCGCTTCGGCGCCTACGTGCGCACCACCGAGCCCGGGCCGCACCTGAAGATCCCGTTCGGGGTCGAGACCGTCCGGAAGGTGCCGGTCCAGCGCCAGCTCAAGATGGAGTTCGGCTTCCGCACCGTCCGCTCCGGGCAGCGCAGCGAGTTCGCCCGCCGGCCGCGGCTCAGGCGGAGTCGCTGATGCTCACCGGCGACCTGAACGTGGCGGTCGTGGAGTGGATCGTCCAGTTCCGCATCCGGGACCCCAAGGCCTATCCTCTTCAACGTGCGCGACGTCCCCGAGACGTTCCGCTACATGTCGGAGGCGGCGGTGCGCCAGGTCGTGGGCGACCACAGCGTGGACGAGGTCATCACCATCGGCCGCGCCGAGATCGCCCTCGCGGCCAAGGAGGAGCTGCAGCGCCTGTGCGACCTCTACGGCATCGGCATCGAGGTCCAGCAGCTCGTCCTCCAGGACGTCAACCCTCCCGATCCCGTTCGCCCCGCGTTCAACGAGGTCAACCAGGCCATCCAGGAGAGGGAGCGGGCCATCAACGAGGCCTGGGCCGACTACAACCAGGCGGTGCCCCGGGCCCAGGGCGAGGCCGAGCAGATGGTGCGCGCGGCCGAGGGCTACGCCCTCGAGCGCGAGAACCGGGCCCTCGGTGACGCCCAGCGGTTCGAGGCGCTCTATGCCGAGTACCGCAAGGCGCCCGACGTGACCCGGAAGCGCATGTACCTCGAGACGATGACCGAGCTGCTGCCGCAGCTCGGGCGGAAGGTCATCCTCGACGAGAAGGCGCGCGGGGTGCTGCCCCTGCTCCAGCTCGACGGGACGGTGAAGGAGGTGACGCAGTGAGGAGCCCGCTCGTCGTGATCATCGGAGTCCTCCTCGCCATCGTGGTCTTCTCCTCCGTCTACACCGTCAGCGAGACCGAGCAGGCCATCATCACCCAGTTCGGCAAGCCGGTCGGGGGCGTCGTCACCACCCCGGGCCTCCACGTCAAGGTCCCGGTCATCCAGAACGTCCACCGCTTCGACAAGCGGTGGCTGGAGTTCGACGGGGACCCCAACGAGATCCCCACCAAGGACAAGAAGTACATCTGGGTCGACACCTACGCCCGCTGGCGGATCGCCGACGCCCTGCGCTTCTACCAGGCGGTCCGCGACGAGCGCGGGCGGCCAGAGCCGGCTCGACGACATCGTGGACGGCGAGACCCGCAACGCCATCGCCTCCTACGACCTGATCGAGATCGTCCGCTCCAGCGACCGCGAGTTCCAGCTCACCGGGGAGCTCGAGGGGATCATGACCGCGGAGGCGGTGGCGCAGATCGACGACCGGGCGCGAGGCCATCACCCAGCAGATCCTCGAGCGGGCCTCGGCCATCACGCCCGGAGTTCGGCGTCGAGCTCGTCGACGTGCGCTTCAAGCGGATCAACTACACGGAGTCGGTGCAGCAGGCGGTCTTCCAGCGGATGATCACCGAGCGCAAGCGCATCGCCGAGCGGAGCCGCTCCGAGGGACAGGGCCGCGCCGCCGAGATCCGGGGCCAGAAGGAGCGCGACGTGCTGGCCGCGACCTCGGTCGGGTACCGGACGGCGGAGGAGCTCAAGGGCAAGGCCGACGCGACGGCCACCGACATCTACGCCCGGGCCTACGGGCGCGACCCCGGCTTCTACGAGTTCTTCAAGAGCATGGAGACGCTCAAGGCCTCGCTCGGCAAGGACGCCACGGTGATCCTGTCGACCGACTCCGACCTGCTCCGGTTCATGAAGGGCTCTCGGCGGTAGCCGCTCCCTCGAGGGCGACCGGCGCGGAGCGGCCGGCCGCCCTCGTGTCCGACCTCGACGACGGCGCCTTCGACGGGGGCGCCCGGGCGGAGGGAATCCTTTCTTGCCAGGCCCGGGCATTTCGGAACACGATCCGCACGTCCGGCCGCCGGGTCGGACGTCTCAGCCCGAAAACAGAAGACGTCAGGAGGAGAACATGGACCTGATCATTACGATCGTGGTGGGTGGAATCATCGGTTGGCTGGCCAGCATGGTCATGAAGACGAGCGCCCAGATGGGCATCCTCGCCAACGTGATCGTCGGCATCATCGGCTCGTCGCTGGGGTTCTGGCTGGCCGGGGTCCTGGGCCTCGCCGCCTACGGCGCCATCGCTCGCTGGATCGTCGCCGTCGCCGGGGCCGTCATCCTGATCTACATCCTGAAGCTGGTCGGGATCTTCAAGTAGGGGAGTCCCGCTAGAGACCACGACCCGGCCCGCCGCTCAAGGGGCGCCGCGGTCGCTCGCTCGCGGGGACGCTCGGTCGGGCGTCGCCCTTTCAACCGGAAGGAGCGCCCTCCCTCGCTCGATTCGCCCCCACGGGCTCACGGACATATCGGCCACGGAAGGATTCACAATGGGGAGCTCGACGCCCCGCTCCGCGAGCGCCTTGCGCCCCTCGCCAGGGTGCGTTCGTCGTGGTCTCCGGGCCAAGCGAGCTACCGTTGCCGTGGGCCTCATCAGAACGCCAGGCCCATCCGGACGTAGAACTTCGTGTCGCCGAGCTCGTCGAAGCCCCGGGCCAAGGTCAGCTCGGCGGTGAGGGGCACGGCAAAGCCCACCGCGGTGTCGAAGCCGAGAGAGACGCCGGCGGCCGTCTTGATGTCCGCGAACCGGAAGTCTCCGGACCAGGCGCTCGCGGCGTCGAAGAAGACGGTGCCGCGGAGGTGGCGCAGAAAGAGGGGGAGGGAGCGCCAGCCTCTCTGGGGCGAGAAGAGCGGAAAGCGGTACTCGGCGTTGGCGGCGACGAAGCGCCGCCCGGTGAAGGCGTCATCCGGGTACCCGCGCAGCACCGCGAGGTTGGTCCGGACGAGGTTGAAGATGTTGCTGTCGGGGTATCCCCCCACCGCGAACGAGCGCTCGAACTCGGGCTCCCCACGTGTGGTGCCGCCCTGGGCACGCAGGGCGAGCACGTCCCGTACGCCGAAGACCCGCAGGTAGGCGCGGCCGTCGGCGGTGAGCTTGTCGAGCGAGACGTCGCTGCCGAGCCCTTTCGCCTCCCGGAGCCAGGCGAGGCGGAGCCGTCCGCCATCGATCGGGGAGATCGACCACGGGTAGGAGCGTGCGGTGTTCAGGGACCACGAGGTCTCAATCCCGCCGACGTCGAGACGGCCCCCGGGTCCCCCACCCACGGTCTCGGTCTGCTCCCGCCGGTACGCCACCGCCAGCGTCTGCACGGAGCGGATCGTGCGCCGCACAGGCAACGACAGCCGCGCGTTGACGTTCCGGGTGCGAAGCTCCCCGTCGGCGCCCGGGTCGAGCGTGTCTTCCGCGGTCAGGAGAAGCGCGGGACGAAACCGGTCATAGACATAGAAGGCCGAGGTGTCCACGTGCCCCGTCTCCGCGCCGTAGAGCGCCCGCAGCCCCCACACGTGGCGGAAGAGGGCGTCCGAGCCCCCGGTGGCCATGCCGACGCGGTTCTGCGGGTCGCCGAGCTGGATCCAGGGCGTCCAGAAACGGGGCCAGAGCATCGTCCAGGGCCGGTACGGCTGGACCGGCTCCTCGGCCGGCCGCGGGTCGGGGCGGGGCTCGGGGTGCGGGTCGGCGAACGGCGGGGCCGTCGATCCGGCCGTAAGGTCGAGCGGCGCCGCGTGGACGTCGAACCCCTGCCCCGAGTAGTCGGAGAAGACCACGCTCCGGCCGTCCGGGCTCACGGAGGGCTCGAAGGCACCACCGAGGACGTTGGTCAGGCGGACCGGCGAGCCGTCGGCGAGCCGCAGTCCGTAGAGGTTGGAGATGCCGTCACGGTCGGACCGGAAGACCACCGCCTCCCCGCCCGGCATCCAGGTCGGCTCCACGTCCTTGGCCCGGTCGTGGGTCAAGTTCTGGACCTGGCCCGTCGCCGGATCCACGTGCACGATGTCGAGCCATCCTCCCGGCAGCAGGCGCGCGGCCACGATGGCGTCCCCGTCCGGGCTCCAGCGCGGTCCGCTCCATTCGGCACCCGGGACCGACGTCGTGAGCGGGCGAAGCTGCCTCCCGTCGAGGTCGACCGTGAAGAGCTCGCTGCGGTCGCCCATCTTGCGCGCGAACACGATCGTCCGGCCGTCCGGGGACACGTCGGGGTCGTACGCTCGGGCGCCACGCGTGATGCGGCGGACGCGCCCACTCCCGACGTCGACCGCGCTGAGGTCGTTGAAGACCGAGAACGTCCGGTGGACCTGCGCCTCCGCGTAGACGATCTCCCGTCCGTCCAGCGTCCACGAGAGCCCCGATCCGCCGCTGCGGAACACCAGGCGATGGTCTTCGCGACCGTCGGGCCGGGTGAGGCGTATCTCCGGAAAGCGGCTCAGCGTGCGGCTCGTATAGGCCACCCACGCTCCGTCCGGGCTGAAGCGAGGAGACTCCTGTCGAATGCCGCGGTCGGTCAGCGCGCGCGACTCGGTCAGGCCCTCCGTTTGTCGCGCCTCGGCCTGGCGCTCGAACGCGGCGGTCGCCTCCTCCTCCCAGGCCCTCCACTGGGCGTGCAGGCCGGTGCCCGTCACCTTGCGGGAGGTCCGGCCGTCGAGGAAGGGGATGATCTGGGTCGAGTGCTGGCGGGCCCAGCGGGGCAGGGTGTCGTCGCCTCCCTTCTCGCTGAGCCAGCGCACGAAGGCTTCCCCGAAGAGGTACGGCGTCTCCCCCCCGGCCACGCGTCGAGGCCGTAGATGGCCTGGTCCTCCTTGGGAAAATGACCCTCGAGCGCGGCCATCCGCAGGACCATCTGCGAGTCGGGGTTGCGCCCGCGCCCGAAGGCGGTGCGCTCGGTCTCCTCGAAGGTCGCGAGGCCCTCGATCAGCCAGGACATGGAGAAGGTGTTCGGGAAGAGGTAGGGCGCGCGGCCGAGGATCGTTCGCCCCGCCCTCCACAGGCCGTGGGCCTCCTCGAGGTGGACGGTGTGGGCCAGCTCGTGGGTGAGAACGAGACGCAGCCAGTCCTCGTGGTTGCCGAACCCGTCGGTGCCGTCCGGGGCCACCGCGCGGATCGACACGAGCGGGAAGGGCACCGGGGTCGCAAAACCGTTCGGGTTGTCGTCCGCGTCCGCGATGACGACGTGAACACGTCCGACCTTCTGCCCGTACCGGTCCTCGTAGGCCGAGAGGAGCTCCGTGGCCAGCGTCGCCGCCTCGCGCGCCTGCCGTTCGAACCCCTGGTGGAAATGGACGGACACCCGCTCGGTGGAGATCGTGCGGAAGTGCAGGTGGGGCGGGAATGAGGCCGCCCGGACCGCCTTCGGTGCGGCGGGAAGGAGGAGAAGCGCCGCCACGAGCGCGAGGCGGCGGGCCGCGTTACCGGGCATTCCCTTGCAGCGTAGCACACGGCCCGAGCACGACCGGCGTTGTGGGCCCACTCTACCGGTACTTCACTCACCGCCTCGGCCACGGCATCGGTCGCGAAGGCCAGGAGTGGCCCTACATGGTTCGCGGCAACACGACGAAGCTGAGAGCGGGCATGACGTTCACCGACGAGCCGGGAATCTACGTGCCGGGCCGGGCAAGCTCGGAGTACGGCACGAGGACACCCTGGCCGTGGGCGAAGGGGGCTGCGAGAGCCTGGGCGGGTCCTGGTCGGGCACCCCCGAAGATCCCGGCCCTGTAGTCAGGGCTCGCGACGGAGGATCACGAGCGTGCGGTCGTCCGCGAAGCGACGCTCCTCGGCGAAGACCTCGACCGCGGTCTCGATGGCGACGGCGAGGGCCACGAGGGGCTCCGCGGAGTAGGTCGTCACCACCTTCTCCAGACGATCGAGCCCGAACTCCTCACCGTTGGCGCTTGCCGCCTCCGTGATGCCGTCGGTGTAGAGGACCACGAGATCGCCGAGGCCGAGGGAGACCTCCGCCCGCTCGTAGTCCGCGATCGGAAAGAGGCCGAGCGGAAGGCCGGTGCCCTCGAGCCGCTCGCTGGACCCGTTCGCCCTGACCAGCAATCCCGCGTTGTGGCCGGCGTTCGTGTACGACAGGACCCCGCTCTTCGGTTCCAGAGAGGCGATGATCGCGGTCGCATAGCGCTCGGGGGGTGTCCGGGCGTTGAGACGCCGGCTCACCCGCGCACAGATGGCGTCGGTCGGGTGGCCGACCTCGATCGGCCCCATGAGAAGCGCGTCCAGGGACGCGGCGACGAGCGAGGCCGACATCCCCTTGCCCGAGACGTCAGCGATCACGATGACCGGCTCGCCGGTCGCGTCGCAGGTCTGCACTTCGTAGAAGTCCCCGGACACGGACCGCGAGGGATCGTTCGTCGCGAAAAGGGAGTAGCCGGGGATCTCCGGGAGGCTCTCCGGCAGCAGCGCGATCTGGATCTGCCGGGCGATCGTCATCTCCCGCTCGAGCGCGCGGCGTCGGGCCGCCTCTTCCGCGAGCGAGATGTTGCGGATCCGAAGGGCCGCCACCGAGGCCAGAGCGACGAGAAGCTCCATGTCCTCTTCGGAGTAGCGTCGCACGTGGACACGCGAGCTCAGGACGATCATCCCGAGATTGGCGTCAGGGGCCAGCAGCGGCGCCGCGACGAGGGTGCGGATCCCGGAGCTGAGGATGCTCTCGGCGGCGGCGAAGCGGACGTCCGTCTGCGCGTCGAGAACGAGGGCGGCCTGACCCTTTTCCGCCACCTCGCGCTCGAGGCTCCGCGAGTAGAGGAAGTCGCCGCTGGTGCCGGGAAGCCGGCGCGTCGCCACCTGCTCCAGGTCTCCCAGCGGGCTCTTGAGGAGGATCATGCCCTCCTCCGGCCGCAAGTGTGCGAAGGCCCGGTCCAGGACGAGCTCCAGAAGCTCCTCGAGCGAGATCGATGTCGCGAGGGCCCGGTGCACCTCGTTGAGGAGCTTCATCCGGTCGCCGGACTCGCGCTCCGCCGCGGCTATGAGCTCCGAGGCCGAGCGCAGGAGAATACTGTCGGACGACGCGACATCGTCGGACGCTCTCTTCGGCTTCTCCGCTGCGACGTCGAAGCCCTCCACGGAGATCACGGTCTCCGAGAGCTTCACCATGTCTCCCGGTGCGAGGTGCATGGGCGACGCGACGGGTCGCCCGTTCAACAGGGTCGTGTTGCGCGAGCCCAGATCCTCGACGTACCAGGTCTCGCCCTCCAGAAAGAAGCGCGCGTGGAGGCGTGAAAGGAAGCGGTCCGAGAGGACGAGGTCGGCCTTGGACGAGCGCCCGACGACGAGCGAGTCGCCTTCGCAGAAGTGCTCGAACGACTCACCGACCGGGGGCGTGATGCGAAGGCGAAGAGGTGGCGAGCTCATCTGGGATCAGCGGTCGGCGACCGGCGGATCGTAGCACGGGCCGGGGCGAACGGCACCCCGGGGCCACCGGCACGCCCAGAGCGGTCCGAGCTCCCCGACCGACGGTCGCCGCCGCTATCGTAGCCAGCGCTCGCTCTGATCGGCTGTCCCCGGAGGGCCCGAATGCGGATTGTTTTCGGGAACCGGCGTCGCGGAGTTGCGGGAGAGATAGAATGCGCCGGGGCCCGGGAGCGAGGGCTCACCGGTGCTCGAGAACTCATCTTTCAGACCAAGGAGGCTAACCATGGCTTCGGATCGGAACGAGATCACCCGGCGCGATTTCGCCTCCCGGACGGCCACCGCCGCGGCTGCGGTCGTTGCGGGCGGAAGCGCGCTCGGAGGCGGGAAGGGGTCCGCGGCGCCGGCGATGTCGCGCCGCGTCGTCGGGGCGAACGACCGCATCGTCCTTGCGAGCATCGGCATCCGCGGCCAGGGAAACAGCCTCAAGCGCGGCTTCGCGCGGCTGCCCGGGGTGGAGATCAAGACGTTGTGCGATCCCGACGAGAACCTCTACCCGAGCCGTTCGAAGGACGAGAAGCTGGAGGACCTCCCGACCTTCAAGCCGGGGTACGAGAAGGACCTCCGCCGCGTCATGGACGACAAGGACGTCGACGGGGTCATCATCGCCACCCCGAACCACTGGCACGCCCTCGCCACGATCTGGGCGCTCCAGGCGGGCAAGCACGTCTTCGTGGAGAAGCCCTCCTCCCACACCGTGTGGGAGGGCCGGAAGATGGTCGAGGCCACCCGGCGTTACGGGAAGATGGTCCAGGTGGGCACCATGAACCGCAGCCGCTCCGAGGTGCGCCAGGCCATCGCCTTCCTGCACGGGGGCGGGATCGGCAAGGTCTACATGGCCCGCGGCCTGTGCTTCAAGCCGCGCCCCTCGATCGGGAAATACCCGGACGGTCCCCTTGCCCCCGGCGAGACCTACCGCCTCAACGTCGAAAGAACCCAGAACGAGCCGACCTGGGACGAGGCCTACCTCGCGAAGGTCGACTACGACCTCTGGCTCGGGCCCGCCCCGAAGCGGCCCTTCAACCGCAGCCGCTTCCACTACAACTGGCACTGGCACTGGGCCTACGGCGACGGCGACACCGGCAACCAGGGACCGCACCAGTTCGACATCGCCCGCTGGGGGCTCGGTCAGGCGGAGCACCCGGTCTCCGTGAGCTCCGTCGGTGGCTACTTCGGTCCCCCCGCCTCGCAGAACACGCCCGACACGCAGACCTCGCTGTTCCGGTACGCGGACGGCGCGGTCCTCGAGTTCGGCACCCGTGGGGAGTTCACCAACGACGAGGGGGGCCAGCGGATCGGCAACCTCTTCTACGGCTCGGAGGGCTGGCTCTTCATCGACGGGAACGGGCGGGACTGGCAGTCCTACCTCGGGCGGAAGAACGAAAAGGGCCCGGGCTCCGAGGCTCCGCCGGAAGCGGGCGGGAGCGACCCGCTGGTCCTCACCAGCATCGAGGGGGGTCACTACCAGAACTTCATCGATGCCGTGCGCGCGAACGACCGCTCGAAGCTCACCAGCGAGATCGAGGAGGGGCACATCTCGACGACGCTGCCACTCATCGCGAACGTGTCCTACCGGGTCGGCCGCGAGCTGAGGTTCGACGGGGCGACCGAGCAGTTCGTGGGCGACGAGGAGGCGAACCGGCTCCTCACCCGCGACTACCGCGAGCCCTTCGTCGTGCCCGACAAGCCGTAGGGGGTCCCTCCCTGAGACTCCGGTGTGACCTGGACCATTGACGCCGCCGAGCGCCTGGGAGTATGGTGCCTGCTCGCTGAACGGGAGTCACCCGGGCAGCCATTCACTCGCAAGGCAATCAAGAGGAGGAGAAGATGAACCACAGAAGGCTTTGGCGCGGCGCGGCCGTCCTGGCCGCGCTGGCGCTGGCGGCGACCGCCGGGGCCCAGTCGGACGAGGGGGTGAAGCAGGTCGAGCGCCTGGTCAAGGCCTCGGGAACCACTGTGAAGGCCATCGCCGACACCAAGGTGCAGCTGATGAAGACGATGGAGGTCTACAACTCCCTGTTCGCCGACGAGGCCGACGACCGCAAGAAGATCTACAACAGCATCCAGAAGGAGATGGAGAACACCGAGAGCCGGCGGGCCAAGATCGGCGAAGAGGCGGCCAAGATGAACGCCGAGGCCGACGCCCTGTTCAAGGACTGGGCGAATTCCACCGCGGCCATCGAGAGCCCCGACCTGCGCAAGCGTAGCGAGGAGCGGCTGAACGCCACCAAGGCGAGCTACGCCGAGATCGGGACCGTGGGACAGAAGGCCGCGGACCTCTACGGGCCCTTCATGAAGGCCCTGCAGGATCAGATCACCTTTCTCGGCCACGACCTGAACCCGGATGCGGTGGCCAGCCTCAAGCCGGACGCCGCGAAGCTCAACGAGAAGGCCGACGAGCTGATCAAGAGCATCGACGACACCATCGGGACCGCCAACACGAACATCGGCGCCCTGCGCCCACAGTAGAACCTGGTCCGCGGCTCGCCCGGTACTCGAAGCCCCTCGGCCTGCCGGATGCGACGCTGGCGCGTCGCGACGCACACTCGGGGTCGACGCGCGTCTCGCAAGCTCGACTGCGCGGATCCCTTGGGCATGAAGGAAAGGGGTACCGATGCGGCGAGCCACCAGGCCAGTACCACCCGCGTGTCCCTTCTCCTGGGGACATGCGGGTGTCCAAGGCCTATCTCAGACCTTCCCCTCCCCCTACGTGGGGAGGGAGGGGGGTCGATGAATGACCGACTGGCCCGCGCGGATCGAGATCGTCGACTCTCACACCGAGGGTGAGCCCACCCGCGTCGTGATCGACGGGTGGCCGCAGCCCGTCGGCGCCACGATGACGGCGCGCCGAGACGACCTGCTCCTTCGGCGCGACCCGCTGCGACGGGCCGTGGTCTGCGAACCGCGGGGCCACGACGGGGTCGTGGGTGCTCTTCTGACCCCCCCGGTCGACCCCGGATCCGCCGCCGGCGTCGTCTTCTTCAACAACACCGGCGCCCTGGGGATGTGCGGCCACGGTCTCATCGGCGTCGTCCGAACGCTCGAGCACCTGGGCCGTCTGACGCCGGGGCCCGTCCGCGTCGATACCCCGGTGGGACCGGTGGGGGCGGAGCTCCACGACGACGGGGGCGTCACCATCGAGAACGTCCCCGCCTTCTGCCACGCCCGGGACGTCGAGGTGGCCGTGCCCGGCCTGGGACGGGTCCGGGGAGACGTGGCCTGGGGAGGCAACTGGTTCTTCCTGACCGAGCTCTCCGTTCCCCCGCTGGCGCTGGATCAGCTCGTGGCCCTGACCGACGTGACGACACGCATCCGGCGGGCGCTGCGGGACGAGGGGGTCACGGGCCGGAAGGGCGCCGAGATTGACCACGTGGAGCTCCTGGGGCCATCCCGAAGCCCCGACGCCGACGCCCGGAACTTCGTCCTCTGCCCCGGGCTCGCCTGGGACCGCTCGCCCTGCGGCACCGGCACCTCGGCCAAGATGGCGGTGCTCGCGGCCCGGGGCCGGCTGAAGCCGGGCCAGCGCTGGCGCCAGGAGAGCCTCACCGGGGGAGTCTTCGAGGGTTGGCTCGAGGAGCGCGGGGCCGATCTCGTCCCGCACGTCAGGGGCCGGGCGTTCGTCACCGGGCGGGCGACGCTCTTCTTCGACCCGCGCGATCCCTTCCGCGAGGGCTTCTCCGCGGTTCGATGAGAACGCCGGGGCCGAGCGTGTTCGTCGTGGGCGCGGGGATCGTCGGAGCGGCCTGCGCCGAGGCGATGGCCGAAGCCGGCTGTCGCGTGACCGTGCTGGAGGGCGGCCTCGCCGGGGCCGGCGCCACCGCCGCCTCCATGGGCCACCTCGCGGTGATGGACGACTCCGAGGCCCAGTTTGCGCTCAGCGCGTACTCCCGTCGGCTGTGGACGGAGCGGGCGGCGACGCTGTCGCCGGAGTGTGAGGACTCTGCCTGCGGCACGCTCTGGGTGGCCGCCGACGAGGAGGAGATGGCCCGGGTCCACGACAAGGCGGAGTCCTACACGGCACGCGGGGAGACGGTGGAGGTGCTCGACTCCGCCGCCCTGCGCGAGGCCGAGCCCCAGCTGCGTTCCGGCCTCGCCGGGGCCCTCCGCGTCCCGGCGGACCGAGTGGTCTATCCGCCCGCCGCCACACGGTTCTTGCTGGAGCGGGCCCGCTCGCTCGGGGTCACCGTTCGCGAGCGGACCGCCGTCGAAGGCGTCGGGCCGCGCCGCGTCCGCATCGGGGGTGCCTGGAGCGAGGCCGATCTGGTCGTCGTGGCGGCCGCGGCCGCGTCCCCCCAGCTCGTCCCGGCCCTGCCGATCGAGCCGCGCCGGGGCCACCTCGTCATCACCGACCGCTACCCGGGCGTCCTCCGCCACCAGGTGATCGAGCTCGCCTACCACGCGCACGCCGCCGCCGGCGAGTCGGTGGCCTTCAACGTCCAGCCGCGACGGACGGGACAGCTCCTCGTCGGCTCCTCGCGCGAGCTCGTGGGTTGGGATCCCACGATCAATGCTTCGCTCCGCGCTCGCATGCTGCGCCGGGCGCACGAGTACCTGCCGGGGATCTCCGCGCTCCACGCCGTGCGCACATGGGTGGGCTTCCGCCCGGCGACACCGGACGGCCTCCCTCTCATCGGGGAGTGGGAGCCGGGCCTCTTCGTGGCCGCCGGGCACGAGGGACTGGGCGTCACGACCGCCCTCGGCAGCGGCCAGCTGGTGGCCGACCTCGCCCTGGGGCGGACGCCGGCCCTGGACCCGGCGCCTTTCGACCCGAGAAGGCTGGAGGTCATGCGTGCCTGAGCGGGTGCGGTTGACCGTCAATGGGCGCGTGGTCGAGGCCGAGCCCGGGACGAGCATCCTCGCCGCGCTCTGGAACGCGGGCCAGCGGACGACCCGCTCGTCCGTGACCGGTGAGGGCCGAGGGGCGCTGTGCGGCATGGGGACCTGCCAGGAGTGCCGGGTGACCGTGGACGGTGTCCCCCACCGGCGCTCGTGTCTCGAGACCGTCCGCGAGGGCATGGAGGTGCGGACCGGTGGCTGAGATTCTCGACGCCGCGGTGGTGGTGGTCGGAGGGGGTCCGGCCGGACTCGCCGCGGCCTCACACGCCGCCGAGGATGGCGCGAGCGTGCTCCTGCTGGACCGGGCCCTCCGGCCCGGGGGCCAGATCTGGCGGCACCGGGCGGCGCCGCCGGACGAGGCGCGGATCTGGATCGACCGTGTCGACCGATCGGGTGCGACGCGCCTCTTCGGGGCGACGGTCGTCGACGTCGCCGCGCCGGGCTGTCTCATCGTCGAGCACGAGGGCCGGGGACGACGGGTCCACTACGGGCGTCTCGTCCTCGCCACCGGCGCCCGCGAGCGGTTCCTCCCGTTCCCCGGCTGGACGCAGCCGGGGGTTTGCGGTGTCGGCGCCGCCCAGGCCCTCCTGAGGCAGGGCGCTCGATTCATGGGCCGGCGCGTGGTGGTGGCGGGAACGGGGCCGCTCCTTCTCACCGTCGCCGCCGCCCTCGCCGCGGACGGAGCGCGCGTGGTCGGGATCGTCGAACAAGCCCCGCTCGGCCGGCTGGTCGGCTTCGGCCGCACCCTGGTGCGCCACCCCCGCAAGGCCGCTCAGGGCCTCGGGTACGGCGTGCGGCTCCTCGGGGTCCCCTATCGGACGGGCAGCTGGGTCCGGTCCGCCGAGGGCCATGACGGCGTCGAGCGGGTCCGGCTCACCGACGGGAGGCACGAATGGTCCTGGGAGTGCGATGCCCTCGCCTGTGCCTACGGCCTGGTGCCCAACCTCGAGCTGCCGCGACTCCTCGGGTGCGAGACGGCGGGCGAGCGTCTCGTCCTCGATGAGACCCAGCGCACCACCGTTCCCGGGGTGCTCGCCGCGGGCGAGCTCGGCGGCATCGGCGGCGACGGCCACGCCCTCGTGACCGGCGCGGTCGCCGGTCACGGCGCCGCGGGTCGCTCCGTCCCGGCCTCCCTGCTCCGGGCGCGTGAGCGGGAGCGTGCCTTCGCCGCCGCCTACGCGGAGGCGTTTGCGCTGCGGGACGAGCTGCGAAGCCTCGCCTCGCCCGAGACCGTCGTCTGTCGCTGCGAAGACGTGCCCCTCGCGCGCGTCGAGTCGTGCCGCTCGAGCCGCGAGGCCAAGCTCATGACCCGTGCCGGCATGGGACCCTGCCAGGCCCGGGTCTGCGGCCCCGCCCTCAGCTTCCTGCGGGGGTGGGAGTCCGATTCCGTCCGCTCTCCCCTCGAGCCCGTACCCCTTTCCGTCCTGGAGGATCAGACATGAAGTGGCGAGGCGTCATCCCCGCGATCATGACCCCGTTCGGCGACGACCTGTCGGTGGACGCCAACCTTCTTCGACACGAGGTGGACACGCTCCTGAAGGCAGGCTGCACCGGGGTCGTGGCCCTCGGCTCGCTGGGCGAGGGTGGCTCGCTCTCCTTCGACGAGAGGAAGGCCGTGCTGCGGCTCTGCCGCGAGGAGGTGGCGGACCGGGGGTCGCTGGTGGCCGGCGTGGCCGCGCTGACGACGGCCGAGGCGGTGCGTCTGGCAGAGCTGGGCGCGGAGACCGGCTGTGACGGGCTCATGGTCCTGCCCCCCTACGTCTACCAGGGCGACTGGCGCGAGACCCGCTCCCACTTCGAGGCGGTGATGGGCGCGACCGACCTCCCCTGCCTGCTGTACAACAACCCGGTCGCATACGGCACCGACGTCGTGCCCGAGCAGGTCCGCGACCTCGCCGACGCGATCCCCAACCTCGCCGCGGTCAAGGAGTCGAGCACGGACGTGCGGCGCATCACCGCGATCCGGTCGCTCCTCGGCAATCGGCTCGCGCTCCTCGTCGGGGTCGACGACCTGATCCTCGAGGGGGTCCAGGCGGGGGCCGAGGGGTGGATCGCCGGACTCGCCGACGCCCTTCCCGAGGAGTCGGTGCGCCTCTTCGATCTCGCCCGCGACGGCCACATCGACGATGCCCGGGCTCTGTACGAGTGGTTCCTGCCCCTCCTGCGCCTCGACACCGTCCCCAAGTTCGTCCAGCTCATCAAGCTGGTCCAGGCCGAGACCGGCCTCGGCACGGAGCCCGTGCGCCCACCGCGCCTGCCCCTCGTAGGCTCGGAGAGGGAGGAGGCGCTCGCCCTCATCCGACACGCGCTCTCGACACGGCCGGAGCTTGCCTGAGCTCTTGGCTGGTTTGCCGGGCGTTCCCGGGGCGTTGGTGGCTGGACTCCACCCCGGCGCGCCCTTGGGGGGGCAGTGAGTGGTCAAGTATGCCGTTGACTTCGGGTCCCTACCGAGGGTAGAAGGCTCCTAGAGGCATCGCAAGCACGACGGGCCGTGCTCAAAGCCGCATCTGCGGGCCATTGCCACCGTCCAGAACGCTTAACTCAAAGGTTGTGGGAGCAAAAGAATGAACCTGGCACAGGATTTCTCACCGCGCCGTATCTTGCCGGTTGTCGCCTCGAGGGGGAGATCCTCGGGTGTCTTGATCTTGTTGCTGGCGGCGGTGCTCGCCATGCCCGGCGTGCTTCAGGCCCAGGAGACGACGGCGGCCATTCGCGGACTGGTCGTGGACGCCAGCGGCGCACCGGTGCCGAATGCCCGGGTCGAGATTCTGGACCAGCGCACGGGTGCCTTGCGCACGCTTACGACCAATGACAGCGGCGCGTTTCTCGCGACGCGGCTGGCGCCGGGCGGTCCCTACTCGGTGATCGTCAACGAGACCCGCACGGTGACCGTGGAGTCCGTCTCCGTCTCCAGCATCTATAGCCTGACGATCGACATGGACGCGGTCCAACTCTCGGAGGAGATCGAGGTCGTCGGTCAGTCCCTCGCCCTCGTCGACGTGGCCCCGGGTCCCGCCGCCACATTCTCCACCTTCGAGGTGGAGACGGCGCCCGCAGTCAACCGCGACATCGTGGAGGTCTACGCCATCGATCCTCGGATCAACATAGACCTCGAGTCGAGGGGCTTCCAGGTCAACTGTGCCGGCAAGCACCCCCGGTTCAACAGCGTCACGCTGGACGGCGTCAGCTACAACGACCGCTTCGGTCTGAACTCCAACGGCTACAACACCGCGGTGGGCATGCCGTTCCCCTTCGATGGCGTCGCGCAGGTGGGGGTGGAGATGGCGCCCTTCGACGTGACCTACGGCGGCTTCTCGGCGTGCAACATCAACTCGATCACCAAGTCCGGCTCCAACCGGTTCCAGGGCAACGTCTTCTACGAGTACACCGGCGACAACCTGCGCCGCAATCTCTCAGCGGAGCCCCCCGACTTCAACGACCGCTTCTGGGGGGCCACCCTCGGCGGACCCATCATCAAGGACAAGCTGTTCTTCTTCGCCGCGTACGAGAACTCCAGCCAGTTCGTCCCCCTGGCCATGGGCCCCGCCGGCTCGGGTGTCGGCGAGGAGCGCCCGTGGCTGTCCCAGTCCGACTTTGACCGCGTCGAGAGCATCGCCTCGAACGTCTACAACTACGACACGGGCGGAATGCCCAGCGACGGAGTCCGGGAGGCGGACAAGATCCTGCTGAAGTTGAACTGGAGCATCAATCAGAGGCACAACCTGGCCGCGATCTTCAACTACTTCGACGGCTTCGAGGACCGCGCCTCCGACGACGACCCCTTCGAGTTCGAGTTCGCCAACCACTTCTACCAGAAGGGATCCAAGTCGACGACGTACACCTTCAAGCTCACCTCGCAGTGGACCAACGTCTTCTCGACCGAGCTCTTCCTGAGCCGAAACACGATGGACGACTCCCAGATCACCGTGGGCCCAAAGGACTTCGGCGACTTCCAGATCAACTACGATGGCCGTCAGAACATCATCTACCTGGGAGCCGATGATTCGCGCCAGGCCAACGCGTTGAACACGAAGTCGAACTTCATCAAGCTCCAGGGCCAGTACCTGGCCGGCAGACACGTGATCACCGGGGGGTACGAGCGCGAGAACCTGACCATCTTCAACCAGTTCGTCCAGCACGCCCGGGGCGGCGAGTACGACTTCTTCGACGACTCCGTGGGCAACCCGGACTTCTGCGCCGCACTCACCGCCCAGGAGCGGCTCGACAATCCGCTCTGCAAGCTGTCGGGAATCGACCGCTTCGAGCTGGGCCGGCCCAGCCGCATCTACTACGGCAGTGGCGGGGGAACGAACGATCCGGTGACGGCGTCGGCCGAGTTCACCAACGCGAAGAACGCCCTCTACATCCAGGATTCGCTCTTCCTCGACAAGCACAACCTGACGCTGGTGGCGGGCCTGCGCTACGAGTTCTTCACCAGCGGCGACCGGCCGGCCTACAACCCGACGTTCACCGAAGCGAACGGCGGGCTGCGCAACGACGGGAACATCGACGGGATCAGCCTGTGGATGCCGCGCCTGGGCTTCACGTGGGGCATCAGCGACAACCTCGTCCTGCGCGCCGGCGGGGGCCGCTACTCCGGGGGCAATCCCAACGTCTGGCTCTCCAACGCCTGGAGCAATGACGGGCTGACCAATGTCCAGACACAGCAAAGCTACGGCGACCGGTTCTCGCTCCTCGACGGCAGCATCCCGCTGACCGGCAATGAGCCTGGGCGTGACACATCCGTTCCCCAGTCGCAGTTCAATCAGGTCGCCAACACCACTCCCGACGACGCGAACGACAGCTTCCTGGTCCTGATCGACCCCAACTACGTCCAGCCTTCCGAGTGGAAGTTCTCCGCGGGCGGAACCTACCGCCTGCCGGGCGACATCCAGTGGGATTTCGAATACCTCCACACCGAGCTGAGCGATTCCGCTTACTACATCGACCTGTCGCAGGAGGTCGTGGGCACGACCCGCGCCGGGGCGCCCATCTACGCCTACCGGACAGGTCGTGACAACTTCATGCTGGCCAACGCGGACGCCCGCGCATCCTCCGACGTCTTCTCGGTGTCGTTCAGGAAATTCTGGGCTTCGGGGCTCGACATGTTCCTCGGCTATGCCTACGTCGACGCCAAGGACGTGTCCCCGATGACATCGTCGGTCGCGGGCTCGAACTTCGAGAATCTCGCCCTGAACGACATCAACAACCCCGTCGCGGGCTTCACCAACTACCGGGTGCCCCACCGGTTCACCCTCCGCGCCAGCTATGGGCGCGACTTCTTCTCGAACTCGGAAACGCGCTTCACCCTGTATGGCGTTCTTCAGGAAGGCCAGCCGACAACCTGGGTGATGGGTTCGGATGGCCTGGAGGGTGACCCGATACCGGCTCGCCACCTGCTCTACGTGCCGACCGGCGCGGATGATCCCAACGTCGTGTTTGGGCGCGATTTCGACGTCGACGCGTTCTTCGCCTGGGTCGGTCGCGAAGGGCTCAGCCCCGGATTCGTCACGCGCAACGATCGGCACGCCAGGTGGACGAAAGTGATCAACTTCCAGGTCTCCCAGGAGTTCCCCACCGGCGGAAGCACCAAGGGCCGGATCTACTTCAAGATGTACAACGTCGGCAACTTCCTGAACGAGGACTGGGGAAGCATCTGGGACGCCCCGTTCTTCTCGCGGCAGGTCGTGGAATCCGACCTGAACGACGACGGGCAATACGTCTTCGAACGTTTCAGCGACCTGGAGGTTTCCGACCTGGTCGAGAGCCGCTCCCTCTGGGAGGCTCGTATCGGGATCGGCTTCCAGTTCTGACGGGGCGTCTCTCGTGAGGGACGTGAAAGGGCCAACCTTCGGGTTGGCCCTTTCTTTGGCCGGGGCGGAGCGCACAGAATGGTGTCCCTTCCTGTGATATCGTCACGGCTCTGTCGCGCCGTTGGGAAAGACGGAGTGCCACCATGCTCATCATCCTGATGCTGATCGCCGCGCTTGCGGTGGGGGCCTGCCGCCAGGGCGCGGAGCCCCCGCCCCCCGCCGCCCAGCAAGCCCCCGCGCCGACGCCACCAAGCGACCCCCTTCGGGGGCAGCTCGACCCGAGGCTGGTAGCCGACCTGAAGAGGGTGCCCGAGGTCTTCCGGACGGCGCCCCTCACCGAGGGCAAAGACGTCGACTCCCTGGCCTTCTGGGCGGGGCCCGAGGGCCCCCCCTGGCTCCTGGCGACCCAGAAGGACGAAAGCTACATCCTCGTCCTGAATGCGACGACGGGAGAGCTGCTCAACAGGGTCGGGGGCCTGGGCGACGAGCTGGGTCAGTTCAACCGTCCCAACGGGATCGCGGTCATCGACGACCTGGTTCTGGTGGTCGAGCGGGATGCCGACCGGGTCCAGGTGCTCCGGCTGCCGGAGTTCGAGCCCCTCGGGACCTTCGGCGAGGATCTCCTGCAGTTTCCCTACGGCGTGGCCGTCGATCGTCCCGGAGAGTGGTACGAGGTCTACGTCACGGACAGCTATGACTCTTTCGAGGGCGAGCCCCCGACCCCCGAGGTCGCCCAGAATCGGGTCCGCCAGTACCGCTTCCGCCCGACGAAGGCGGGCCTGGAGGTCGAGTTCGTCCGCTCCTTCGGGGATCCTGCCGGGGACGGCGCACTCCATCGGGTGGAGTCAATGGCGATCGATCGCCCCCAAGGGCGCCTCTATGTCGCCGACGAGCTGCGTATGAACCTCAAGGCCTACTCCCTGGACGGCGAGTTCCTCGGAGTGACGTTTGGAGACGGGTGGCACTACTACGAGCCCGAGGGCGTCGTCCTGCTCAGCTGCGGACCCGAGGAGCAGATGGAAGGCTACATCATCGCCGCCGACCAGACGCAGCCCACGCGCTTCCTCGTCTGGGACCGCCGCAGCCTGGCTCCCCGGGGAGGATTCACCGGGGAGCCGGCGATCGACATCACGGACGGGGTGACGTTCGTGCCTACCAACCACGAATCCGAGGCAGCGGGCATGGTCTACGCGACCCACCACGACGTCCAGGTCGTGGCCTACCGCTGGGCCGACATCGCCGAGGCGTTGGGCCTTCGGACCGACTGCCGCTGAACAGGTAGGCCGGCGCCGGGCGGGTTCAGGCTCATCCGAGTGACGACCCGCCGGCTCTGGCGCCCGCACTCCCCTAGGGACGGTCGGCGGGGGGCTTGTGCCACACCATGGCGAAGCTCGCCGGCTTGTGCAGGTGACGCTCCCAGCGCGGGTTCCGCCCCACCCACCCCCGGTCGACGATGCGCTCTCGCATCTCGGTCAGTACCAGTCCCAGAGAAAGCCCGGCGTCCACGTGGTCGCTGATGAGGTGCACGTGGTTCTGGATGGCGACTGGCTCGCGGTCCCGGTCGTGGAAATGTGTCGGAATACCGGCGAGCAGGAAGAAGGGATGGTAGCCGATCAGGACGAGCTGGCCACCGTGCCGGAGCAGGCGAGTGGCTTCCCGGTAGGCCGGGAGGAGCTCGGGTACGTGGCTGATGGCGAGGCAGTGGGTCACGAGATCGGCCGCCCGGTCGGGCAACGAGGTGGCGCACACGTCTTCCTCGAGCAGGGTGCGATAGACGCCCTTGCCGCGGGCCAGGTCGAGCATCTCCGGGGTCAGATCGACGCCGTCGATGGTCTCGACCCGACGCGCGGCCAGCCAGGCACCGATGCGGCCGGACCCGCAGGCGAGGTCCACAGCCGACCTCGTCGTGCTCCAATCGACGCTGCCGAGCTGGTCGAGCAAGGTCAGGTCGAGTTCTCCATCCATCTGTGCGTCGTAGAACCGCGACCAGGCCGCGTAGCCCTCCCGCACAGAGCACGTGGGATAGTGCCGGGTGTCGTACCTGGAGAACTCGAGTGCCACCGCAGCGACCTCCGTCAAGGCGCAAATTGTAGCCTCGGCGGGCGGCCGACGCGTCGACAGAGGGCGACACATGAGCCGTCGTGGCGAGCGCCGCCCTGGAGCGGCCGACGAAACGGTGGCGCTCCCGACCGGGTGACGGGCCGGACGAGTGCGCTAAGATGGCCCGGTGATGATCGATCTGAAGCCAGACGCGCGCGTGTTCGTGGCCGGGCACGGGGGGCTCGTGGGCTCGGCGATCGTACGGAGGCTCGAGGCCGAGGGGTTCTCGCAGATCCTCACCGCCACCCGCGAGCAGCTGGACCTGCGCGACCAGGCGGCGGTCAACTACTGGTTCCGCGCGAACCGGCCCGAGTTCGTCTTGCTGGTGGCGGGCACGGTCGGGGGGATCCTCGCCAACTCGACGCGCCCCGCGGAGTTCATCTACGACAACATGATGATCCACGCGACCGTGGTCCACGCCGCGCACCTCTTCCCGGTGAAGCGGCTGCTGTACCTGGGTAGCTCCTGCATCTATCCCCGCGAGTGCCCTCAGCCCATGAAGGAGGAGCACCTCCTCTCGGGGCCTCTCGAGGGGACGAACGAGTCCTACGCCATCGCCAAGATCGCCGGGATCAAGCTCTGTCAGGCCTACCGCGAGCAGTACGGTTGCGACTTCATCTCCGCCATGCCCACCAACCTGTACGGCCCCAACGACAACTTCAGCCTGACGAGCTCTCACGTGCTGCCCGCTCTCATCCGGCGCTTCCACGACGCGAAGGCCGAGAAGCGGAACGAGATGGTGGTCTGGGGCACCGGCTCCCCGCGGCGGGAGTTCCTGCACGTGGACGATCTCGCCGACGCCTGTGTGTACGTGACGCGACACTACGACGACGCCGAGCACATCAACGTCGGCACCGGCGAAGACCTGACGATCCGCGAGCTCGCGGAGATGGTGCGCGACATCGTCCACCCCGAGGCCGAGCTCGTCTTCGACTCGTCCAAGCCCGACGGGACCCCGCGGAAGCTCCTCGACGTGAGTCGCCTCCACGACCTGGGGTGGCGCCACAAGATCGGCCTCCGCGAGGGGATCGAGAGCTCCTACCGCTGGTTCCTCGAGAACCGCGACCGGGCCCGGGGCACCGAGCCCGGGGCGGCGGCCTGATGGCCGTCCTCGTCACCGGGGGCGCGGGCTACATCGGCAGCGCCTTCGTGGAGCAGGTGCTCGCCTCGGGCGAGGAGGCGGTGGTCCTCGACGACCTCTCGCGCGGGCACCGGGGCGCGCTGCATCCCGGCGCGACCTTCTACGAGGGACGCACCGGCGACCGCGCGCTCGTGGCCCGGATCGCGAAGGAGCACCCCCTCGACGCCTGCGTCCACTTCGCCGCCCTCGCCCACGTGGGCGAGTCGGTGAGCGAGCCCGCCCGCTACTACGACAACAACTTCACCCAGGCCCAGGTCCTGTTCGAGACGCTGCTGCAGGCCGGGGTGAAACGGGTCGTCTTCTCGTCGACGTGTGCGACCTACGGGATCCCGCAGGAGGTCCCGATCCCCGAGACCCACCCCCAGTGGCCGATCAACCCCTACGGCTGGTCGAAGCTCTTCGTCGAGCGGATGCTCCAGGATTTCGATCGCGCCTACGGGCTTCGGTTCGTCGCACTGCGCTACTTCAACGCCGCGGGAGGGACCCGGGAGCGAGGGGAGCACCACGACCCGGAGACCCACCTGATCCCGCTGGCCCTCGGGGCGGCGGCGGGGCTTCGGCCCAAGCTGTCGGTCTTCGGGACCGACTACCCTACCCCCGACGGGACCGCGGTCCGCGACTACATTCACATCGAGGACCTGGCCGAGGCACACCTGCTCGCGCTCCGCCACCTCCGTGGCGGCGGGGATTCCGAGTACCTGAACCTCGGCAACGGCACCGGTTACTCGGTCCTCGAGGTGATCGAGGTGGCCCGGAAGGTGACCGGGCTCGACGTCCCGTTCGAGAACGCCCCCCGCCGCGAGGGAGATCCCCCGCGGCTGGTGGGCGACGCGCGCCGGGCGCGGGAGGTCCTCGGCTGGAAGCCGAAGCGACCCGCCCTCGAGGGGATCATCCGCTCGGCCTGGGAGTGGCAGGAGGCCCACCCCCGGGGCTACGAGCCGAGAGGACCTTCGAAATGAGGACCAGAGCTCTGGTGAGCTGTGCCGTCTCGGCGTGGCTCGCGTTCCCCACGTGCTCCGCCGGCGAGACGATATTGGATGCGGCCCGCGAAGGAGACCTGGCCGGCGTGCGCCGAATGCTGGCGGAGGACCCGACCCAGGTCAGCGCCACGAGCGACAGCGAGAAGACACCTCTGCACTACGCCGCTCAGGGTGGCCATCTCGAGGTGGTGGAGCTGCTCGTCGCCAAGGGCGCGAAGGTCGGTGCGGCCAACGTCGCCGGTGAGACACCCCTGCACTACGCGGCGGCCATGGGCCACAACGAGGTGGTGAGGGTGCTCGTGGCTCATGGGGCGGAGCTGGCGGCGACGAGCATCGACAAGAACACGCCCCTGCACTACACGGCCTTCGGCGGGAAGGCCGACACGGCGAAGCTCCTGCTCGAGCTCGGCGCCGATGTCAACGCGACCAACCACTACGGCTACACCGCCTTGGACCTGGCGGACACGAATCAGCAGAAAGAGGTCTGCCAGCTTCTCAGGTCGGCGGGGGGCCACCTCATCCTCATCCAGGACCCCGAGGTCCTTCATCTCTCGGGCCGTCTCCACCGCATCCGGTTTCCCTTCGGGGACGTGTCGAACATCGCGGTCTCCAGTGGTGACGATGGCGTCTTGCTCGTGGACACCGGCTTCAGCCCGAGAGCCGTGGAGAGACTGGAAAGGGCGCTTCACGATCTGGGCGGCCGTCAGGTGAGGTACATCATCAACACGCACCTGCACCCGGACCACATCGCCGGCAACCGCATCGGGAACGACGGGGCGACCATCATCGACCAGAGCAACCTGGCCCAGAGGGTGTCCGAGGGCGTGCTGTCACTCGGCGGCGAACCGATCCCGGGCCGGACCGGCAGAGCATTCGACACCTACTACGCCCTGGCCTTCAACGGTGAAGAGGTGCGGCTCATTCCCTACCCAGGCATCCACACCGACAACGACCTGATCGTCCACTTCACTCGCTCGGGTGTGGTTCACATGGGAGACCTCCTGATCTCCCAGTCCTTCCCTTCCATCACCAGGAAGGTCGACGAGTACCTGGAGCTTCTGGAGAGGGCGCTGGACGTCTTTCCCGAGACCACCACGTTCGTGTGCGGCCACGGTCGGGAGATGACCCCGACGGACGTGAGGGAGTATCACGACATGCTCGTGGGTGCCGCGGCCATCGTCAGGCGGCACATGCAGGAAGGCAAGGAGAGGCGGGAGGTTCGGGAGATCGGGGCGCTCGCGGAGCTTGCGAAGTGGGGTGATTTCATCCCCATCCTCAACGCGGACTACTGGATCGATGCGGTCTACAACAGCGCCGCGGAGGGGAGCTGAGGGGCAGCCTCGAGCTGACCCTGCCTGATCACACGTCCGGCCGCGGGAGACGACCCGGTCGCGCAGCTCGCCCCAGAGCCCCTTCGCTGGTCCCTTGACGGCGTGCGGGAGCCGGGGTTAGCGTGCGCCTCGTGTGTCCGACCGAGAGGCCCGCCGGGGGCCTCGAGGCGTCGGGAGGCCGTCCGCGGTTGACCGGGGGGCGGTCGATTCCTTGATACCAGGAGAGCAGTCATGAAGCGCGCCTTCACCATCGGCATCGACTTCGGAACGAACTCCGTCCGCACCGTCGTCGTCGACGTCACCGACGGCGGGGAGATCGGGACCGCGGTCTTCGACTATCCCTCCGGCGACCAGGGGATCCTCCTCGATCCACGCGACCCCCACCTCGCCCGGCAGAACCCGGCCGACTACGTCGCCGGGCTGGAGGCGTCGACGAAGGGGGCCCTCGCGGAGGCCGAGAGCCACGAGGGGTTCTCCCGCGACGCGGTGGTCGGCATCGGGGTCGACACCACCGGCTCGACTCCCATGCCGGTGGACGCCGCCGGCCGGCCCCTCGCGCTCGATCCCAAGTGGAAGGACAATCTCGCTGCCCAGGCGTGGTTGTGGAAGGACCACACCGCGGCCGAGGAGGCGGCGGCCATCACCGCGATGGCCCGCGACCACGCCCCCGAGTACCTGGCCCCCATCGGTGGGGTCTACTCGTCGGAGTGGTTCTGGTCGAAGATCTGGCACTGCCTGAAGGTCGCCCCCGAGGTCTTCGATGCGGCGACGAGCTGGGTGGAGCTCGCCGACTACATCCCCGCGGTGCTGGCCGGGGCCGGAAGGCCGGAGGAGATGCTCCGCTGCGCGTGCGCGGCCGGCCACAAGGGCATGTACTCGGACGTCTGGGGCGGCCTTCCTTCGAAGGAGTTCTTGACCCGCCTCGATCCACGTCTCGCCAAGCTGCGCGATCGGCTGTACGAGAAGGCGTACGCGGCCGACCGCCCCGCCGGGAAGCTGGCCGCGGAGTGGGCGGCGAAGCTGGGGCTGCCCAAGGAGATCCCCATTGCGATGGGGGCTTTCGACGCGCACTACGGGGCGGTGGGCGCGGGGGTGCAGAGCGGCACCCTGGTCAAGATCATCGGAACCTCCACCTGCGACTGCGCTGTCGCCTCGGCGCAGGAGAAGGTGCAGGACGTGCCCGGGATCTGCGGCATCGTGAACGGCTCGATCATGCCCGGCTACTACGGGATCGAGGCGGGCCAGTCGGCGGTGGGCGACATCCTCCACTGGTGGGTCGAGGGGGTCTGCGAAGGCAGCGGCGCGGCCCACTCTGCGCTCTCGGAGGAGGCGGCGCGGCTGACGCCCGGACAGTCGGGGCTCGTCGCGCTCGACTGGAACAACGGGAACCGCACGATCCTGGTCGACCCACGCCTCTCGGGGCTCATCGTCGGCCAGACCCTCCACACGACCCGCGCCGAGATCTACCGGGCCCTGATCGAAGGCACTGCCTTCGGGGCCCGCGCCATCATCGAGCGCATGATCGAGTACGGCGTTCCGGTGGAGCGAGTGGTGTGCTGCGGTGGGATCGCAGAGAAGAACGACCTCTTCATGCAGATCTACGCGGACGTGCTCGGCCACCCCATGCTGATCGCGGGCTCCCCCCAGACCCCGGCCCTCGGATCGGCGATCGCGGCCGCGGTGGCGGCGGGGGCCGAGGCGGGGGGTTACGACACCTTCGAGGCGGCCCAGGAGCGCATGAGCTCCTTGAAGGCGAAGCGATTCAGCCCCGACCCCCAGGCCAAGGCCGTCTACGACGAGCTCTACGCGCTGTACCGCGAGCTGCACGATGCCTTCGGCGGGGTGGAGGGCGCGAAGGCCGACCTGGCGTCGTTCATGAAGCGCCTCCTCGTGATCCGCGAACGACAGGCGGCGAAGTAGGAGAGGCGATGGGCAAGGTCACGGACGGGCTGCGTGAAGCCGTCTATCAGGCCAACATGGAGCTGGCCGGGAGCGGCCTCGTGGTGGGGACGTTCGGCAACGCCTCGGGGGTGAACCGCGAAGCGGGCCTCGTGATGATCAAGCCGAGCGGCGTCCCCTACGACGATCTCACCCCGGGGCACATGGTGCCGGTCTCGCTCGCCACCGGCGAGGTCATGGACAGCGACCTGCGGCCGTCGTCCGACACCCCGACCCATCTCGAGCTCTACCGCGCCTTCGCGTGCGGAGGGGTCGTACACACGCACTCCGAGCACGCCACCACGCTGGCCCAGGCCGGCCTCCCGCTGCGGTGCATGGGGACCACCCACGCGGACCACTTCCGCGACGACGTGCCGGTGACACGGCCGCTCACCCGGGAGGAGGTGGAAGGAGAGTTCGAGAAGAACACCGGTCTCGTGATCGTCGAGACCTTCCGCGCGGGCCGCGTCTCGGCGGAGGAGGTGTCGGCCGTCCTCGTGGCGAACCACGGACCCTTCACGTGGGGCCGCGACGCCCACCAGGCGGTCGAGAACGCGGTGATTCTCGAACACCTGGCCCGCATGGAGATCCGCGTGCGTCTCGTGGCGCCGGAGGCGCGGCGGCCGGACAGGTTCCTCGTCGACAAGCACTACCTCCGCAAGCACGGCCACGACGCCTACTACGGGCAGAAGTAGCGTGCGGGGGAGTCCTCGGCGGATGTCGGATCGATGAAGGTGGCGCGGCTGCACGGCCCCGGGGACGTGCGCCTCCACGACGAGCCTCGCCCGGCGCCGGGTCCGGGCGAGGTCCTCGTCCGGGTCGAGGCGGTGGGGATCTGCGGCTCCGACCTCCACTGGTTCGAGGAGGGAAGAATCGGGGGCGTGCCCCTCGCCTGGCCCCTGTCCCCGGGACATGAGCTCGCGGGCACGACCGAGGACGGCCGGCGCGTGGCCGTCGATCCCGCGGTGCCCTGCGAGACGTGCATCCTGTGCCAAGAGGGCCACCCCAACCTCTGTCCCTCCGTCCGCTTCGCCGGCGGCGGCGAGGAGGACGGCGCGCTCCGCGAGTGGATGGCGTGGCCCGAGCGCTGTGTGATTCCCCTGCCGGATACGCTCTCCGCGGTCGACGGGGCCATGCTCGAGCCCCTCGGGGTGGCGCTCCACGCGGTGGACCTCGCCCATGTGCGCACCGGCATGTCCGTCGGTGTCTTCGGCTGCGGGCCCATTGGGCTCCTCGCCCTCCAGGCCGCGCGGCTCGCGGGGGCCACGCAGCTGATCGCCACCGACCTTCCGAGCCGGCCGCACCGGCTGGAGGCAGCTCGGGCCCTGGGAGCCCAGACGGTGGCCGCGGACGAGGGACGCGAGGCGCGGGCGATCCTCGAGCTCACCGAGGGGCGTGGCATCGACGCCGCGGTCGAGCTCGCCGGCGAGAACGCGGCGGTGGACGCCGCGGTGGACGCGGCGCGTCCAGGGGCGCGCGTCGTCATCGCCGGGATCACCACCGGGGAGCGGATCTCCTTCCGGTCGAACCAGGCCCGGCGCAAGGGCCTGAGCCTCATGCTCTCGCGGCGCATGAAGCACACCTACCCGCGGGCCATCGATCTCGCCACCCGAGGCCTGGTCGACCTCCGGAGCCTGGTCACGGATCGCTTCTCCCTCACCGAGGCCGCCCCCGCGTTCGCGACCGCAGCCGCCCGGGAGGGTCTGAGGGTGATCGTCGAGCCCTAGTAGTGGCCTGACTGGTGGGCTGAATCCACTCAGGCCACGCTCGTCGCGCCCCGTGCTTGACGACGCGCGAAGGCCCTTGCTCCGAGCGCGCTGCTGTTGTCGACGCGTGGCGCACCTCGACCGCCTCCCCCTGGCCCCAAGATGCCTGGAGCACTCACCGGACTCGGTCGAAGACAGATTCCTGCTGAATGAGATGGCCTGAACGCTGATCCACATTCGTTCAGGCCATGCGAGTCAGGCGGCGTCGGCCTCCACCCGATTGCGGCCTCTCTCCTTCGCCTTGTAGCAGGCCGCATCGGCGCGGGCGAGCAGCGTGTCGGGGTCGACCGGGTAGTCGGCCGTCCCCGCGGTGCCCACGCTCACCGTGACGCGCACCGGACCCGACATCTCGCCATCGAGAAACGGGCGGGTCTCGACCGCTTCGCGGACGCGCTCGGCGAGCGTGGGGGCGTCGCCGGCTGCCGTGTGCCCGAGCAGGATCACAAACTCCTCCCCACCCCAGCGAAACAGCAGGTCCGTCTCGCGAACCGTCCCCTGCAGACGGGCGCCCAGCTGCTGCAGCACCCGATCCCCGAACTCGTGCCCGAAGCGATCGTTGATGCGTTTGAAGTGATCGATGTCGAGGAACACGAGGGAGAGGCCCTGGCCGAGGCGGCGGGCGCGCTCAGCCTCCCGCGGGAACAGCTCGTAGAAGGCGCGCCGGTTGAAGCAGCCGGTGAGGCTCTCCCGGCGTGAGAGCCCGCGCTGCCGCTCGCCCATCCGACCGAGCACGGTCGAGAAGATGCCGGTGGTCAGGGTGAGGACGACGACGAGCAGCCCCAGGAAGAACTGCATGTCCCGCAGCCGGGGCAGCAGGAGCTCGCCGCTACGCGTCAGGGTCTGGGGATCGAGGTCGAGGCTGTCCTGCAGCATGAAGATCCCGATGAACGTGAGCATCGCGATCAGGGCGAAGGTCGTGGCCGCGATGATCGCGGCCCGGGTGTACGTCACCTCGTATCGGGGCGGGGTCGCGAACTGGCGATCGATCCAGGCGCGCACCGACGGTCCGGCGAAGTAGAGCAGCGGCACCACCACGACGAGCGCCTGCAGGAAGTCGCCGATCACCCAGCCCAGCCAGACCAGACGGCCGTCCGCGAGAGAGAGCCCCTGGGCGCTGTTCCGGATGAGAATGGCGAGCGAGGCGGTCGTGGGGGCGATGATGCTCACCCCGATGAACCGGACGAAGTCCGGCCTTCGTTTCAGGTCGGGGTCGATGTTGAGCGTGACCATCGAGCCCCAGAAGATCAGGACCTCCAGCGCCCCGGCCAGGGCAAAGAGGACCGCCGGAACCGGTTCCAGGCCGCTGACCAGGGCCCCGGCGAGGTTGGCGGCATAGGCCGGTACCAGGCCCCACGTTGGCCCCAGCCACACCGCGACCAGCAGGCTGAGGATGAACGGTGGGTAGATGGTGACCGCGAGCTGGAATGGGCCGATCCGGAGCGGGAGCCCGCCCCACCCCCAGATCACCTCCATGACGCCCGTCGCGACCGCGACGATGTTCACGGTCAGGCCGAGCAGTGCGATGCGGCGCATCCCGGGACGACGGGTGACGTCGACGAGCCGCGAGAGGTGCCACCATGAGGGGCCCCGGTACTCGTCGTCTATCGGGGGCAGCCCCCGGGCGATCTGCTCGGTCATCGGAGGGATCCGACGGTGCTCGAGTTCAAGCTTCGTTTGCCAGCGCCCTTGCGTCAAGCTGCGCCGGTGCCGCTCCGGTGCCCTTCCGGCAACGGCCGACGGGCCGGGTGGGGCTCCAACGCCGTAAGGGGCCATTGACACACGCCGTGCCTTTCCCTACCTTTCGGCATCGAGTGACGTCGGCGTGCCGCGGCGCGCGAGTGTCGCCGGACCCGACGCCTCCTGACTAACGCACGGGAGCGACATGGAGACCAGTGAGGCGGTGCACGTGATGGTGGAGGTCATGGCTCCGTACATCGGGGACACGATGGCCCGGTCGGCCACCGAGGCCCACTGCCAGAAGCTGGGCATCCCCACGGGCTCCCCCATCAGCTCCGAGCAGCTCGAGTCGCTGCTCGGGAAGCTGTCGGGAGGCCTCAACATCTTCCTCGGCCGGGACAAGGCGGCCGCCGTCATCGCCGACGTTCGATCGGCCCTGGCCGCACGAGAGGCGGGGCGATGACCGCCACCTCGCGGACGAATCTGATCCCCTGGGCCATCCTGGCCGCCGCCGCGGTGATCTACTGCGGCTGGGCCCTCGCCCCTGCGAGTGGCCTCTACGCGAGGGTCCTCACACCCCGGTTGCTCCTCGCCGTCGCCGCCGTCCTCAAGCTCGTCTACCTCCTCGCGGGGGCGTTGTGGGCCTTCGCCTGCCGCGACCGACTCGACGTGGGCAACCCGGCACGGCCGGCCTGGACGCTTCTCTCGGTGGGCCTGCTCGCGTCCTTCGTCGGCCAGCTGAGCCTCGCACCCTATCAGCTCCTTGGAAACGAGGCCCCCTTTCCGTCGATCGGTGATCTCTACTACGTCCTGGCCTACCCGTTTCTCATCGCGGCCTTCATCGTCCTTCTCCACGCCTATCGAGAGGCCGGCTTTCCGATGGGCTCGCTCGTCGAGCGGGCGGCCATCGTCGGAGGCGTGGGGTTGGTGGCGGCCGCAGTGGCGGTGCCGATCCTGAGCCCGGTGGCGGCGGTGGAGGGCCCCCTCCTCGAGCGGGTTCTGACCGTGATCTACCCCATCCTCGACCTCGTCCTGCTGGTGCCCCTGGCCCTCCTGCTGCATGTCGCCCTGCGCCTGCGGGGGAGCCACGCGGGATCCGTCTGGGCACTCATCCTCGGGGGATTGATCTTCATGTGCGTGGGCGACGTCTCGTTCGCCTACTTCAGCGCCCTCGGACGGGAGCACCTGGACCCGTTCGTCCACGCCACCTTCATCCTCTCCTACGGCCTGATCGCCGGGGGGGCGCACCGTCAGCTTCAGCTGCTCCGCTCCTGAGGCCGCGGAACTAGAATCACCAGATGTCGTCCGTCGGCTGGGACCTGGTGCAGAGCGCTCTCCGGCTGCGCGCTCCCGTCCTCGTGGACGAGCCGGTGCGGACCCGGGCCGCGGTCGCGGCGGTCTTGCGGGAGCGTGGGAGCGGACTCGAGCTCCTCCTGATGCGGCGGGCCGAGCACGAGAGCGACCCGTGGTCCGGACACATCTCGTTTCCCGGCGGCCGGGCCGAGCCTGGCGACGACGACCTCCTCGCCACCGCCGTCCGCGAGACCGCGGAGGAAACCGGTATCGACCTCGGCCGGGACGCCGAGCTGCTCGGCCGACTGGACGAGGTCCGGGCGATGGCCCGGGGGCGTCCGGTGGACCTCAGCATCGCTCCCTTCGTGTTCCGCCTGCTCCGACCCGCCGACGGCACCCCGAACCTCGAGGTCGTGAGCCTTCACTGGCTGCCCCTGGCCCGGCTGCTCGACCCCGAGTGCCGCTCCACGATGGAGCTGAGGCGCGGGCAGTCGACGCTTCATCCGCCGTGCCTGCGCATCGACGAGCTCGTGATCTGGGGGCTCACCCTTCGTATGTTCGACAACCTCCGGGAGCTCGTGCAGGCCGTAGACTGAATGGTGGGCAGAGTTCATTCAGGCCATGAATCAGAACCGCACCAGCCAGGTGCCCTTGATGGCAAAGCCCCGGTTCACGAGGCGCCCCGGCGCGCCCTCCTCCCCCTGCTCGTCGTTGAAGACGAGGTAGAGATCGCTCCCCGGACGGTGGATGAAGCGCAGCCGGAGGTTGGTGATCCACTTCTGGTCGAGGCTGTTGTACTGGATGTAGGCCCGCGTCACGAGGCGCGTCGAGAGGGCCCAGCTGGCGCGGAGGCCGAGCACGTGGGCGGTGAAGGCCCCGCCCGGCAGGTCGGCCCGGCTCACCGTCCAGCCCAACTCGGTCGTCACGTGCTTCCCTATGGAGACTCGGGTGCCCAGGTCGAGAAGGCCGAGACGGCCGCCCCACTCGTCTGAGGTCCTGACGGCCAGGCGGGCGCCGATCCCGCGGTTCGGGCTCGAACCGGCAAAGACGGTGAGCGTCTGGACGTCGTATCTTCCCGGAGGAACCAGGATGCGATCGGCGAGGTCGAAGGCCTCGTCGAGCTGGGTGAAGCCCCGTGAGGCGAACACCGTGACCGAGTCGCCGCTGTTCCATTGGAGCGACGCCCCGGCGAAGCCGGTGCCGTCCTGCTCCTCCCCGGTGACGCGGGTCGCCCACAGTCCGCCTGCGAAAGACTGGATCTCCCGCAGGCCGAGCACGGAGGGCCGAAAGGTGTACTGGCCGAAACCCTCCGTGCGCCGGATGTCGGTGCGGGTGACGAATCCCATCCCCGTCTCGGCGTCGGGGCCGACCAGGACGTGCTGGCCCCAGGCCCAGATCCGATCGCTCCCGTATTCGACACCCAGGCGGTAGGCCTTGTCGGCCTCCCTATCCTCGTAGGCCGAGGTCAGGGCGGCGAAACCGGTCACGTTGAGGCGGGGCGTGGGCCAGAGCGAGAAGTCCACCCCCCCGTCCGTCTCGGCCTCTCCCCGGTGACGCCGGTCGGTGAGCATCGCCCCCACGTAGCCGCTGGCGCCGACGTCGCGCTTGATCCGCAGGGCGCCGAAGTTCGTGCGGGGCTCTTCGTAGGCGGCATCGGTGGTAACGCTCAGCAGGCCGATCGTCTGTCGCCCGGCTCGTCCGGAGAGGCGCACCCCGCCCAGGACCGGGATCTCGCCGTCGTCCTCGGAGATGCCGATCCGCCGCGAGAAGAACATCAGGAAGGGAGGGGTTTCGAAGAAGCCCCTCGTGCCGAATTCGAAGATCCCGGCGTTCTCGAGGAAGAACTCGCGCCTCTCGGGAAGGAAGAGGTCGAAGCGGGTCAGGTTGACGATTTGCTCGTCGGCCTCCACCTGGGCGAAGTCGGGGTTCAGGGTGCCGTCGAGGACGATCCCCGGGCGCACCTCCCATTTGGCGTCCAGGCCGAAGCTCGTGTCCCGCTCCGTCGGGACCCCCCCGTCATCCTGACGCTCGCGGGTCACCCCGACCAGCCCGTACGGTTTCGCCTCCAGATTGAGGCGCGAGCGGGGCAGACCGCCGAGGCCGACGAGGGTGCCGGCCTGGCTGACGCGGTGCAGGCCTCCCTCCCCCCGCGCCCAGGCGCTCCAGAGCGTCTCCTCGTTCTTGCGCCGGATCATCCGCTCGATGTTGAATCCCCAGGATTGCTCGTCGGACCCGGCCGGATAGCGCAGGGTGCGGAACGGAATGGCGAACTCGGCCGACCATCCCTCGTCCGTCCTCCGCGCCGCCACCTCCCAGACCCCTCGCCAATCCCCGTTGTAGGCGGGGTTCTCGTCGGTGATCAGGCCGTCGAACTCGGCCCCGTTCGGGTTGGTGGCGAAGATGAAGGCATTGCGGTGGTCGTGGAAGGTGTCGAGGATGATCGCAACCGCATCGTCCCCGGCGATGCGGGCGCCTTCGTCGAGGCCGCTGCGGATGATGCGGTCACGTTGAAGGATCCGGGCGATGATGCGCTCCGGCTCCCGGTCCAGGGCGCGCACCCCGACGTAGAGCGTCTCGTTGTCGTGAAGAACACGAACCTCGGTGGGCTCCGTGGCCGGCTCACCCTCCCGCGGCTCCCGCTGCCGGAAGTCCGTTGCCGCCTCCGCCATCGACCACGCCGGCTCGTCGAGGAGCCCGTCCAGCTCGATGTCCTGCGCGATGCGCAGGGCGCGGACGGACGGCTCCGCCACCGCCGCGGCGGCGGCGGACACGAGCGCCAGCACCAGCGCAGCTCTGGTGCGCACCACGGGGGCATTCTGTCCGCGCGGCTCCGCCGGCGCAAAGCCCTCGTGTGCAGCGCATTGAATGCCGCCCCGGTGAATGCTACCGTCCGCGCGGCATGGGTGACCACGTCCGTCTCGTGCGCGAGCCGATCGAGCTCGCCGATCTCGCCGCCGTCGCCCCCGCCGACGGTGCGCTCTGCCTCTTCGTCGGTGTCGTCCGAGACGAGAACCAGGGCCGCCGCGTGAAGCGCCTCGAGTACGAGGCCTACGAGGAGATGGCCCTGCCGCTCATGGAGGAGATCGCGGCGGAGACGCGGAACCGCCACCGGGTGAGCGAGGTGCGGCTGGTGCACCGCCTCGGCCCCCTCGAGATCGGGGAGGCGAGCGTCGCAATCGCCGTCGCCTCGCCCCACCGCGGCGAGGCGTTTGCGGCCTGCCGTTTCGCCATCGACACGCTCAAGGCGAAGGTCCCGATCTGGAAGAAGGAGCACTACGAGGACGGCACCGCGTGGCTCGAGGGTCCGGGCGGTGCCACCCCCCCGGGCGGGGACTCGCGCTGAGCGCCCGGGGGAGGGAACCCCAGGCATCAATTTGAGCTCAATGCTCCAGGTCGGGTTAGCAGGGCCAGAGTACTGGTGCGACCGGCCACCAGGCCGGGGCGCGCCCGCGTGGCCCTTCCTTGGGGACGTGCGGGTGTCCAAGGCCTATCTCAGGCCCTCTCGGCCTGTTGGAGGCGACGCTGGCGCGTCGCAATTTGCACTCGGGGTCGACACTCGTCTCGCAAGCTCGACTTCGCGTCCCCCGAGCCCCCTGCGTGGGGAGGGATAGGGAGGGGGGTCTTTGAATAGTCAGCGTCCCTTGCGGGCGCTTGAGCGGGCCTGACGGCCCGAGCCCTCCCGCTTGAGGGCGCTCGCAGGGAGGGCGCCGGCTGCGAGCAACGGCTCGCACTCTTCCGCCGGGAGCGGCGGGCTCCACAGGAAGCCCTGCACCTCGTCGCAGCCCAGTGTGCGCAGCAGCGTCACCTGCGCGTCCGTCTCCACGCCCTGAGCCACGACCCGCAGGCCCAGGCTGTGCGCGACCGCGATCACCGCGGTGACCACCGAGGCGTCGTCGGGGTCGGTGGTGGCTCCGCGCACGAACGACAGGTCGATCTTGAGCGCGTCCACCGGCAGCCGCCGCAGATGGGCCAGAGAGGAGAACCCGGCCCCGAAGCCGTCGATGGCGAGGTGGACCCCGAGGTCCCGCAGCGCCCGCAGGGCGCCGACCGCCCGGTCGACGTTCTGCATCGCGTAGCCCTCGGGGATCTCCAGGTGCAGGGTGTCGGGCTCGAGCTCGCTCGCGGCGAGCGCCTTCTCGACGTTGGCGACGAGGTCGGGCTGCTGCAGCTCGTAGGCGGACATGTTCACCATCATGCGCAGCTTGCGCGAGCCCCGTCGCTGCCACTCCCTCGCCTGCCGGCACGCGGTCTCGAGCACCCAGGGCCCCACCGAGAGCAGGACCCCGGTGAAGTCGGCGAGGGCGATGAAGTCCTTCGGCATGAGCAGGCCGAGCTCGGGACGCTGCCAGCGCAGGAGCGCTTCCACCCCCACCACCCGCCCCGTCGCCAGCTGCAGACAGGGCTGATAGTGGAGCGTCATCTCGCGCTTCTCGAGGGCCCGGCGCAGGCCCCGCTCGAGGGTGCGTCGCTCGAGGGCCTTCTCCGCCATCGCCGGTGAGAAGAGCTGGAAGTTGTCTCGCCCGCGCTCCTTGGCGCGGTACATCGCGGTGTCGGCGCTCCGCACGAGCGCCTCCTCGCTGTCTCCGTCCTCCGGGTAGAGGGCGATGCCACCGCTCGAGGTCATCCGCACGTCGTGCCCGTCGATCGTGAAGGGCTTTCGGAGAGCGTCCGTCAGCTTGCGAGAGATCGTGGCCACATCCTCGGCGTAGTGGATGCCGGGCAGCAGGAGGGTGAACTCGTCTCCGGCCAGGCGGGCCACCGTGTCACCCTCGCGTATGCAGGACGTGAGCCTCTTGGCCACCGCCCGCAGCAGCTCGTCCCCGGCGGCGTGGCCCAGCGTGTCGTTGATCTGCTTGAACCGGTCCAGGTCCACGAAGATCACGGCGAGCCGGTGCCGGTAGCGATGGGCCTGCGCGAGGGCGATGGCGAGGCGGTCTTCGAAGAGGCGGCGGTTGGGGAGGTCGGTGAGCGGGTCGCGGTAGACGAGCTCTTTCATCTGCTCCTCGACCCGCTTCCCGTCGCTCAGGTCCCGCACCAGGAGGGCGACACGCCCTCCCGCCAGGGGCGCGAAGAGCGTCTCCTCCGGGAAGGTGAGCCCGTCGTGTCGCCGCCCGGTGGCCTCCCCGCGCCAGAGCCGGCCCGCACGCGCGGTGGCGAGGCCGTCTCGCTGGAGCCGGTCCGCCTCCTCCGGCTCGAAGAGCTCCCGCCAGGGTCGCCCCTGGAGGTCCGACGGGGTGGGCCACGCGTGAAGTGCGGCACAGGCGTCGTTCACGCAGGCGAGCGCCCCCCCGTCATCGAGGACGGCGACCCCGTGCGGGATTGCCTGCAACAGGTCCAGCGCCTCGTCGCGGCTCAGATCGGGGTCAGGCTGCTGGCTCATCGCTTCCATCCGCGCCCGGCTCAGCGGCCCCTGCACGTCTGGGCCGCGCCCTAGTGTAGCCCGGCCGGGGCCCGCCGCCGATCAGCCTCCGATCTGGAACATCGACCGGCCCTGCGGAGAGAGTCCTTCGTCGAGCCGGTGACCGGTGGGCTTCAGGCCGACGGCGCGCAGCAGGATCTCCGCCACCTCGCCGGCGCCCCCGCCGTTGCGCAGCGCCTTCTTGACGTCGAGCTCGTCGTCGTTCAGCAGGCAGAGGTGGAACTTCCCGTCCGCGGTCAGCCGCATGCGGTTGCAGGACCCGCAGTAGGGCTCGCTCACCGGCGAGATGAACCCCACCACCCCTCCTCCTCCCTCGAAGCGGAAGTTGCGCGCTTCGTCGGAGGAGTTCAGGCTCTCGAGCGGGACGAGCGGCCCGAGCTCCGCTTCGATGCGACGTCGCGTCTCGCTCGACGGCACGAACTGGGAGAGCGCCACGTGGGCCGTCTCCCCGCCCCCGAGGGGCATCAGCTCGATGAAGCGCACGTGCCAGTCCCGGTCGAGGGCCCGGCGGGCCAGGTCCACCACGTCCATGTCGTTGTAGTCGCGGGTCACCGTGCAGTTGATCTTGATCGGGACGAGCCCCGCCTCCTCCGCCGCCGCGATCCCGGCCTCGACCTCCTCGAGCGAGCCGAAGCGCATCAGCTTGGTGAGCCGCTCCGGGTGCAGCGTGTCCACGTGGATGTTGAGGCGCCGGAGCCCGGCCTCCTTGAGCGGGCGCGCGAGCCGCGGCAGGAGGATGGCGTTCGAGGTCATGGCCAGGTCCTCGACCCCGGGGACGGCCCCGATACGTCGCGTGATCTCCACGATGTCCGGACGCAGCGTCGGCTCGCCCCCGGTCAGGCGGAACTTGTGGAAGCCCACGCCCACCGCCGCCCGCACCACCGTCTCGATCTCCGCCGCGGTCAGCAGCTCCGGCGAGGGAATGAAGCTGAGCCCGCGCAGCGGCATGCAGTAGACGCAGCGCAGGTTGCAGTGGTCGATGACCGACAGCCGAAGGTAGTTGATTTCGCGTCCGAAGCGGTCGCGGGGCACTCCTCCTCCTCCTCCTCGCCAGTCTACCCCGATTGACTCGGGCGGGCGGTTCGTGCGAGATCTCGGTGATGCGGGTCCGCGTGCGACTGTTCGCCTCGCTCCGGGAGACGGCGGGGCGGCCGGAGATCGAGCTCGATCTCCCTTCCGGAGCATCGGCGGAGGACGCGTGGGACGCCCTGACGGAGCGCTGCCCGCCTCTCGCGGCGAAGCGGGCGAACCTCGCCGCCTCCGTGAACCGCCGCTACGCCCCCTTCGACACGCTCCTGGACGACGGCGACGAGGTGGTCTTCATTCCCCCGGTCAGCGGGGGCTAGATCAGCCGATAGCCGGCGCCCCGCACCGTCTGGAGGTGGGTCGGGGAGCGGGGGTCTTCCCCGAGGTGGCGCCTCAGGCGCATGACGAAGTTGTCGACGGCCCGGGTCTCGGTCTCGGGATCGAGGTTCCAGACCTTCTCCAGGATCTCGCCCTTGCTCACGACCTGCCCCCGGTGCTGGACGAGCAGCTTCAAGAGCATCGCCTCGAGTAGCGTCAGCGGGAACGTCTCGCCGCCACGGCGGATCTCGAAGCGGCGGAAGTCGACCTCGGCCTCCCCGATGCGAGCGCTCTCGGGGGCGCCGGTGTCGCCGCCAGTTCGCGTCCAGTCGCGCCTCCGGATGAGCCCCTTCACCCGGGCCAGGAGAACCGGCAGGTCGAAGGGCTTCGCGAGGTAGTCGTCGGCGCCTGCCTCGAGTCCCTCGACGATGTCCTCGGGCAGGCTCTTCGCGGTCAGCATGAGCACGGCCGTGAAGTTGCCGGCCTGGCGCATGCGCTGGACGATCTGGAAGCCGTCGAGACCGGGAAGCATGACGTCGAGCACGACGAGATCCAGCGCCGGGGGGCCCGGTCCCGCTCCCTCCGGGGCCAGACGCGCGACCGCCGCGAGGCCGTCGGCGATCGTCTCCACCTCGTACCCCTCGAGCTCCAGGTTGAACCGGATACCGTCGGCGAGATGCTCTTCGTCTTCGACCAGCAGGATCCTAGCCACCCGCCGCCTCCTCGACCGGCCCGGTGTCGTCCTCGGGGGCGATCAGCCCGGGCAGGGTCATGGTGAACGTCGATCCACGATCCGGGCCGGGGCTGTCGGCGGTGATCGCCCCCCGGTGTCCCTTGACGACCGAGCGGACGATGAAGAGCCCGAGCCCGGTGCCGATCTGGCTGCGACGGACCTCGGAGCCGATTCGGTAGAACCTCGTGAAGATGAACGGGAGCTGTGTGCGGCTGATGCCCATTCCGTGGTCACGCACGAGCAGGTGAGCCTGGCCGTCGCCGTCACTCCAGATCTCCACCTCGATCCTGACCACGTCCTTCGAGTACTTGACCGCGTTGTCGAGGAGGTTCAGGACTGCGGTCTCGAGGGCCTGGGCATCGCCGGCCAGGCGCAGGCTCGGCGGCCCTACGTACCGGATCGTCTCGCGCGGCAGCTGCTGGCGGGTCAGGGTGAGATCGATCGCGCGGCGGGCGAGGCGGACCAGGTCGAGCGGGCGGGGGTCCTGGACCGGATGGTCCGTGTACAGGGCGGCGTCGAGCACGTTGTTGATGGTGGAGTTGAGCCGATCGAGGTCCCGGCGCATCGTGCGGTAGAAGTCCTTCCGGCGGCCCTGCGGCAGCTCCCGGTACTCCAGGGTGTCCAGGTAGAGACGCAGCGAGGCCACCGGGGTCTTGAGCTCATGGGTGACCGCGCTCACGAAGTTCGATTGGCGCTCGTTGAGGCGCACCTCCCGCAGCAGCAGGATCACGATGAGCACCAGCCCCCCGATGAGGAGCAGGAAGAGGAGGCTGCCGAAGAAGTAGGCGACGGCCCGGGCCGTCCCCACCCCGCGGGCGAGGCTGTCGGGGGCGGCGAGGATCTGCCACGCGACGGTGAGGGCCACCGCCACCGCGATGAGGGCCACCCCCATGGCCACGTAGTGCCACTTGGGCCGGCGCGCGCGAGAGAGCTGGAAGGGTTCGGCCACGACCTTCTGTCCGCCTCCTCATCATAGAGCAGACGGTACTAGAACAGCTTGTCGATGTTCATCAGAAGCCGGCGGGGGCCCAGGCGACGCCAGAGCCGGCGGTGAGTGACCAGGCGGATCAGGTTCAGGAGCCGTCGCCAGGGTGACCGCGCGTGGAGCGCGGGGTTGGCCTCCGAGAGAAGCCGCTCGTACCCCTCGTCGTAGGGGTACCACCACAGCTCCGGACCCCGGCTGCGGTCGAGGCTGACGTACTTCGGCTGGACCATCTCGCGCAGGCCGATGCCGCCGTGGGTGCGGCCGATCCCACTCTGCTTGACGCCGCCCCAGGGGGCGGCCGGCTCGCCGAAGCTCGAGAGCCCGTCGTTGATCGTCACGACCCCGGCCCGGAGCTCGCGCTGGAGTTTCCGGGCCGTCTCCCGGCTTCGCGTCCAGCCGCTCGCGGTGAGGCCGTAGTCGCTGTCGTTGGCGAGGCGGATGGCCTCGTCGAGCGAGTCCACGGTCATGATCGGCAGAAGCGGCCCGAACGTCTCCTCCCGCATGACGGCCATCGTGTGGTCGACGTCGGTCAGCACGGTGGGCGGGTAGAAGAAGCCCGGCCCCGGCACCACCTCGCCCCCGGTGAGCACCCGGGCCCCCTTTCGTCGGGCGTCGGCCACGTGCTCCTCCACGACCTTCCGCTGCCGCTCGAGGCTGAGAGGTCCGACGTCGCCCCGGGCACCCCCGGCTCCGCGAAGACGGAGGCGGCGGGTCTCCTCCACGACGCGCGCGAGGAACGGCTCGGCCACCTCTCTCTCCACGTACACCCTCTCGACCGAGGCGCAGGTCTGGCCCGCGTTCATGAAGGCGCCCCACACGATGCCCCGCGCGGTGCGCTCCAGATCCGCGTCGCGGCAGACGATCGCCGGGTCCTTGCCGCCCAGCTCGAGCAGCACCGGGGTGAGGTTCTTCGCGGCCGCCGCCATCACCTTCTTCCCGGTGGCTACGCTCCCGGTGAAGACGATCTTGCCCACGCGAGGGTCTTCGACGAGCGCCGGGGCCAGCGCGTCGTCGACCGCGATCACGTTGACGACGCCCTCGGGGAGGCCGGCCCGGCGCGCCAGCTCCCCGATGCGGAGCGCGACCAGGGTGGTGGACGGCGCCGGCTTCAGGACAACCGTGTTCCCGGCGACGAGCGCGGCGGCCACGATGGGGAGCGGGATCCCGAATGGGTAGTTCCAGGGCGTGATGGCCAGCACGACCCCGTAGGGCTCGTAGACCAGTCGCGCCTCCTTGTGAGCCAGAAGAAGGAGCTGGCCCTCGACCGGATCCTCACGCAGCACGTCCTCGGCGTGCCCGGCGAGGTGCTTGAGGGCCTCGAGGGACGGCAGGATCTCGGCGGCGTGGACCTCGGCGAAGGGCTTCCCCTGCTCCCGCTCCACGAGGCGGGCGATCTCGTCGGCCTCGGCGACGAGGGCCTCGCGCAGGCGCTGCAGGGCTCGGCTCCGGTCGCGAACGCCCGACCGGCTCCAGGCCGGAAAGGCGCTGAACGCGGCCGCGAGGGCGTCGCCGGCCTGCCCGGCGTCGAGGAGGCTCGTCTGAGCGAAGGCCCGACCGTCCGTGGGGCTCTCGACCGTGCGGTGTCCCCCGCGGCCCTCGACCTCGTGCCCGCCGACCCAGGAGTGACGTGTCGGCACCTGCACCGGCGGCGCGCCAGTCTGGCTCATGGGGCGATTCTACGCGCCCCCGGCGTCGGTCGCTCTCTCGGCCGCTCAGACCCGGTGCGGGAAGCGGTCGGGGCCCGCGACCGCCGACTCCCCCGAAGGGCGCCCCGACCCGGAGAGGACGCTCTGCCCGCGAAGACCGAGCCGGCGCATCTTCTCGTTCAGCGTCGTGGGCAGACAACCCAGCGCCGCCGCGGCGCGCCTCTGATTCCCTCCGGCGAACCACAGCGCCTCCTCGATGAGACTCCTCTCGTAGGCCGTCACGCGTTCCTTGAGGCCCACGATCGCCGGTCCGCTCCCGATCACCATCTCCTGTGCCATTCGCCGTTCTCCTCGGACTATCCCCTCGTTCTGGCCAGACTGGGGCCTTCCGGCCTCCAAAGCCATGGATGAGGACTGGGTTCCGCCTGAGATCGCGCTGAGGAGTTAAGTGTTTTTATTCGAGAGGGATAGACGGGAAGCTGAGGCGAGATCTACTCTCCGGACGGCTCGGGGGGGACATCGAGGCGGCGGACGTCGGCGACGTGCGCCCAGCCACGAGCCCCGGAGGCGTCTTCGATCCGGAGCCAGTCCCCACCCGGCTCCAGGATGGGGACGACCTCGCCCTCGCTCAGCGTGCCGATTGGCTCGGCGGAGGGCGAGGCCGCGTCCAGCAGAGGCGCCCCGCGCCGTGTGACGGCGCCCGTGGAGCGGGCCAGCATCCCGGCGATCGGCGCGGCCGCGGCGAGCAGGCCGAGCGAGAGGGCGGCCCAGGCCAGCGGCCCCGGCCACCGTGATCCCGGGCGAAGCCGCGCGACCACGTGGGCCACGAGGGACAGGAGGAGGAAGGCCACTCCGATGATGTCGAGCCGAAAGCGCCGGGCGATGCGTGCGGCCGAGGCGAGCGGCTCGGGGGCGATCTCCGCCGGGTCCAGGTTCAGCGACTGGCGGAGCGTCTCGATGTCGCGGCGCACCGCGCGGTCGCCGGGGTCCAGCTCCCGCGCCCGCAGGAGCGCCCACAGCGCCTCTCCGTGGGACCCGCGCGCTGACGCCGCCTGCGCCCAGTTCCAGTAGAGCGAGGCGCTCTCGTGGCCCGAGGCCGCGAGCTCGCCGTAGATGGCGACGGCCTTCGGGTAGTCGCCGGCCCGGGCGAGGTCGTTGGCCTCGTCGAAGCGCTCGCTCGTGGAGGCCGCCCCGGCCGGCGGCGGGAGCACGCCGATCGCCCCGAGGACGAGGAGGCCGAGACCGGGCCACCGCATCACGCCCACCTCTTCACCGCGTCGGCCGCGCGACCCGCCAGATCGCGGAGGGTCTCCGAGTAGTCCCCGAGCTGGGGGGCGTAGCGCACGAAGTGCACCTCCGAGAGGAGCGCCCGCACGGCACGTCCCCTCTCGCTTCCGTCGTCGTCGTCGATGTCGCCGAACGCCTCGTGAAGCCCCTTGTCCAGGAGGGCGGCTGCCTGCTCCTTGGTCATACCCGGGCGCCCCGCCCGCTCGATGTCGCGGAGCGCGGCCCGCACCGACCGCACCGGTGTCGTGCGCCCCCCGACCCGCCGGAAGGCGCCGCGCACGAGCCCCGCCCCCCAGAGCCCCGCGTGCCCGAGCAGGACGAGGGCGGCCAGGGCGGCGACGGTGCGTCCCCCGAGAGACGGCACCGCCAGGACGGACGGGTCGAGGTCGGCGCGGAGCGGGAGGGCACCGCCGTTGCCGATCGTGGCCGACGGCGTCGCCACCGCCCCCGCGGCCACGGTGCCCCCTTCGACCCGAAGAGACAGTGGCGCCGTCTCCGCGGTCACGACCGTCTCCGTCTTCGGGTCGAAGTAGGGGAAGACGACCGGGGGGACCTCGAGCGTCCCGCTCGTCTCGGGCACGACCACGAACTCCCACGTGCGAGACCCGCGGATGCCCTGCGGCGTGACCCTCAGGTCGCTCTTGGCCTGTGGAGGGTAGACCTTGGCTCCGGCCACCTCCACCGCGGGGGGGCGGTCGATCCACTTCAGGTTGCCGGTGCCCTCCACCCGAAGCCGCAGCAACGCCGCGTCGCCGAGGGGAAGGCTCTCGCGGTCGAGGGTGGCCTGCGCCTCGAAGCGCCCGACCGCGCCCGAGAAGCCTGGCACGTCGGGGAGCGGCTCCACCGTCACCGTGACCGGCGTCGTCGCCCGCTCGACCACCTGGCCGTCGTCGAAGAAGCCACGCGCGGGCAGACCGATCCGGAAGGTCGCGGCGGGGATCGTGAGGGCGCCGGCCTTCGTGGGGAAGAGGAGCTTGCGCAGGACGGGAAACCGCCGGTACGCCTCGCCCACCCCGCGTCGCCGCCTCGCCCGACGGTGGCGTCTGCGGCCGCTCGAGCTCCTCGACCCAGAAGCCCGCGAACTGCGGAGCCTCCTTGAAGTGGAGATCCGACACCGCGACCTGCGTGTAGAGGAAGTAGGTGAGGAGCAGGGGCTCACCGACGCGCAGCGTGCGGCGCGACGGCGAGGCCTCGATCAGCACCTTCGGCTCCGCTCGTGGCCTGCGGCCTAGGCCGCCGAGCCCTTCGAACGGGTCACGCCCGAAGGGATCCGAGCCAAAGGGATCCCGCCGCCGCTGCGGCTCCTGCGGACGGACGCTGCCCGCCACCACCTCGATCGCGATCGCGGGAGCGGTCTCTGCGCCCGCGGTCACCGCGCCCACCTCGGCCTTCCCTGTCCCGTGCGGCTGGAGCGCGTACGTCCAGCTCCGCGACTGCGTCATTCGGCCGTTGACGATCGAGACCTGCGTCGACTGGAAGGGCCCTCCAACGACCTGGAGGTTGGTGAGAGCGGGGAGGGCGACGGCGTCCGGCCCACCGCTGCCCTCGACGGTGATGGTGAGCTGAAGCTGATCCTCGACCCCCACCCTCGTCGCGTCGACCTCGGAGCGCACGGTGTAGGAAGCCGCGCCCACCACCGCGGGCAGAACCACCAGGGCGCCGCAAGGGCCGTACCGACCGCCAGAGCTCTGAGCCTCGTCCTCACCAGTCCTTGCCCTTCTTCTTCTTCGCCCGCTGCTCGGCCAGCAAACGCTTCTGCTCGGCCTTCTCGTTCTCCTGGAGGGCGTCGAGCAGCTGCATCGCCCGCTCCTTCGGCATGCCGGTCTGCTCCCGGAAACGCTGGTTCTCCCTCTCCTCGGGGGTCTGGGGCGCGGCGGAGGTCTGTTGCTGCTGTGTCCTGCTGGCCCTGCTGTTGTTCTTGTTGATCCTGTTCCTTCTGCTCGCCCTGCTGTTGTTGCTGGTCCGTGCTCGTCCTGATCCTGCCCTTCTCTTGGTCCTGCGGCTGCTGCTCGCTCCTGTTGACGCTTCTGCTGCTCCTCCTGCTCCTTGAGCTGGCGCAGGGCCAGCTCGAGGTTGCGCCGCGTGTCCTCGTCGTTCGGCGCCACGCGCAGGGCGTCGCGGTAGGCCTAGATGGCCCCCTTGTAGTCCTGCTTCTGGTAGAGGCTGTTGCCCAGGTTGAAGCGGGCGGCGGGGGCGAGGGGCGAGGTCGCGTCGTGCCCGAGCGAGCGGAAGAGCGCGGCCGCCTCGTCGTAGCGGCCGTTCTTGTATAGGCCGTCGGCCACGTTGAAGCGGATCGTCGGGTCCTCGAGGCCGAGCGCCAGGCAGCACGCTCGAACGCCGCGAGTGCCTGCGGGTGGTTGCCGTTCTCGTACTCGCTTCGGCCCTCTTCGGTGAACCGGTAAGGGCGGAGGAGCAGTTCGTCGAGGTGCCTCCCCCTCTCGGGGGCCGCATCTGCCTCCGGCGAAGCTGTCGTGGCAGCGGGCGCCGAGGTGACAGGGGTGGCGGGGAGGGTGGCGCTTGGGCCCGGGCCGGGGACTACCGCTGCAAGGAGTGCGGCAGTGGTGATCGCGCCGGTCAAGACACGCGGCCGCTCGCTCATCCCGGGCGACGGCTGCCGAGCCGCAGGCGAGGCAACGGGATGCAGGAGCCCAGCGGCCAGGCAGAGGAGACCGAAGGCGAGGGGACCCTGGTACCGCTCACGCCGCCGGTACGACCACTCGCGGGCGAGGGCCTTGCGCTCCATGCCCTCGATGACGGAGGCGAGCGCACCGAGGCTGGTGTCGGACGGCGTGAGCCGGAACATGCGCCCGCCGGTGCCGTGGGCAATGGTCTCGAGGGTCGCGGTGTTCAGACGAGAAACCACCGGCGTCCCGGAGGCATCGCGCTTGTATCCGGTCTGCCGACCGTCCGCGTCGAACTCGGGCACCGGCTGCCCGGTCTCGGTGCCGACCCCCACAGTGTGCACGATGATCCCCGCCTCCTTCGCGCGCTCGACGGCCTCGTCGACGTCGCCCTCGAGGTTCTCCCCGTCGGAGACGAGGACCAACACCTTGTTGCGGCGCTCCTTGTCGACGAAGGCGTCGAGGCCCTTCGCGAGGCCGACCCCGAGGGACGTGCCGGGCGCGGGCACGATGCCGGGCTCGACGGTCTCGAGGAACAGCCCCACCGCGTCGGCGTCCAGCGTGAGGGGGGCGAGCGGGTAGGCCTCTCCTTCGAACGCGACCAGGGCGAAGCGGTCCCCTTCGAGGCGCGTCATGAGCTGCAGGAGGGACTGCCGGGCCAGGAAGAACCGGTTGGGTGCCACGTCCGGGGTGGCCATCGAACCCGACGTGTCGAGGGCCAGCACCACGTCCACGCCCTCGCGCTCGATCTTCTCGCGCACGATCCCCCATTGAGGCCGGGCCAGGGCCACGATCACTCCCGCCGCGCCGAGCAGCAGCAGGGAAAGGCGAATCCACCGCCAGCGCTCGTCGGGGCGGCGCACCACGCGGCCCCAGAGGGGCCGGGCCACCAGCCCGGCGAGCCGGTCCCGGTCCCGACCCATCAGCCACATCTCGAGCCCGATCGCGAGGGGCAGCGCGAGGAGCGCGAAGAGCCAACCGGGGGACTCGAAGATCACGACGGACTCCTCATGCCGGCACCACCCTCAGGCCGGTGGCCCAGACCAGCGCGGCCACCGGCGAACAGCGCGGCCGCCGCGAGCAGCACCGGCGGGTAGAGGTCCCGGTAGCGGCGAAAGGCCTGGTGCTCGATCTCCGACTTCTCGAGCTCGTCGATCCTCGCGAAGATCTGGCGCAGAGACTCGGGGTCCGTCGCCCGGAAGAACTCGCCCCCGGTTCGCTCGGCGATCCGCTCGAGCAGCTCTTCGTCGATCTGGACCTCGGTCGTGATCGTGCGCTCGGTGATCTGTCCGGTGAACGGGTCCTGCACCTGCACCGGCATCGGGACCTGGCCCCCGCGACCCACCCCGACGGTGTAGACGCGCACGTCCATGGCCCGGGCCATGTCGGTGGCGGTGGCGGGGTCGATCTCGCCGGCGTTGTTCGCCCCGTCGGTGACGAGAACGATCACCCGGCTCTCCGCCTCCGAGCGACGCAGGCGGGTGAGAGAGGTGGCGAGCCCGGAGCCGATCGCGGTCCCGTCGGGGAGCATCTTGAGCCGGACGTCGTCGAGCTGGCGGAGGAGCACCGCGGTGTCGGTCGTGGGCGGCGACTTGGTGAGGCTGCGGCCGGCGAACACGACGAGGCCGACGCGGTCGCGTGGTCCTCCGCCTCACGAACTCGGCCACCACCCCCTTCGCCACCTCCAGGCGGTTCCGCGGCTGGAAGTCCTGGGCGGCCATGGACCCGGAGACGTCGAGGGCCACGACCACGTCGACGCCTCGCGTCGTCACGCTCTCGCGGAGCGAGCCGTGCTGCGGGCGGGCGAGGGCCACCGCCCCCGCGACGAGCCCGAGGGCGGCGAGGACGGCCGGGAGGTACCGCAGCCGGACCCGCAAGCCCTTCGGCACCCGGCGCAGCCGGGCGGCGCCCGGGAACGCCACCGCCCGCCCACCCCGCTCCCGGAGGCGGACCGCCGCCAGAACGAGCGGGGCCGCGAGCGCCACCCACAGCCACGCCGGGTCCTGGAAGCGGAAGCCGGCCCAGTCCATCACGCCGCCCTCCCTTCCTCCGTGCCCTCCGGCGCCGCCGGCCGCAGCCGCGCCTCGAGGGCCAGCACGAGGGAGCGTACCGCGGCGAGGTGCCGCTCGGCGGCCTCGGCGAGGCCCTGTCCCCGGGCGAACTTGATCTGGTCGGCGGCCTGGGCGAGGTCGCGGACGATCGGGAGCAGCTCGCCGCCGTGGGCGTGGTCACGCAGGAAGGCCACGGACTCCGCCGTCGTCATCTCGAGCACCGGGGCCTCGAGCCGACGTTCGAGGTAGCGCTTGGCGATGGTCGTGAGCCGGATGTAGAACTCGCGGAAGGCCCGGGCCTCGAGGAGGCCCGAGGCGGCGAGGGCCTCGAGGGCGGCGAGCGCCTCGACGTCGGGAGGCGTCTCGGGCATCGGAGCCACTACCGGCTTTCGAAGCCGGCGACTCCGGCGCCTCCGGACGAGCCAGGTCGACCAGCCCCGCGGCCAGCAGGAGCGCGGCGATGCACCGCCACCCAGAACGCCCGTCCGATCCGCCAGATCCGCCAGTGTTGGCGGGCCCCGGATGTCGGCGAGCTTCTGCTCGTCGGCGTCCCGGGGGAGCAGAGACCCGACCTTCAGGGTGATCGGCTCCGACTCCGCCTCTCCCTCCGTACCGTCGGCCAGGCGGTAGCGCACGGGAATCGGTGGGATCTGGACCTCGCCCAGCGCGAAGACCGCCGCCTCGTACCGATGCGTTCCGGGCTCGGGGGCGGACGCGTCCTCTCCCTCGGCCTCCTCCGGCTCGGGGGTTCGGGTTCGGAGCTCGATCTCGTCTTCCGACGCCCCCGTCGCGAACCGGTAGGTGGTCCCCGGCGGCCCTATCGCCTTCAGGTCGATCGTGAACGTCTCGCCGACCGTCACCTCGTCCGTGCTCGCGGTCGCAACGACGGTCACGGGGCCCGGCGTGGCGTCGGCCCCGATCGCGCCTTCCCTCGACTCGGGCGGACGGGTGTCCTGCGCGATCAGCCCCTCCCCGAGGAGCATCGCCACGAAGAGGGCGGGAACGGTGATGCGGCCGCCGCGCCCCACTACCGTCTCCTCTCCCGGGCCTTGAAGAAGCCCCGCAGCGGACCTTCGTAGGACTCCGCGGTGGAGAGGGTGAGCGCGTCCACCCGGGTCTTCTTGAACACCCGACGGGCCCTCTCGAAGACGGGGTCGGCCAGGGCCCGCCGCACCTCGGGCCGGCGCGGTGTCGACCACGACGCGCTCGCCGGTCTCCGGATCGGTGAGGGCCACGAGACCCGCGGCCGGAAACGTCGGCCTCACGCGGGTCCTGCAGGTGCAAGGCCACCACGTCATGCCTCCGGCGCAACGCGCCGAGCGCCCGCTCGTAGCCCGTCGCCTGGAAGTCGGAGATGACCGCCACGATCCCCCGGCGCCGGAGGACCCGCTGGGCAAACCGGAGCGCCCCCGCCAGATCCGTCCCCTTCCCCTCGGGCGTCTTCGCCAGCAGGTCCCGCACGATGCGCAGGGCGTGCTCCCGGCCGGCGCTCGGCGGCACGTAGCCCTCGATCCGGTCCGAGAAGAGCACCGCCCCCACCCGGTCGTGGTTGGCCACCGCGGAGAAGGCGAGTACCGCCGCGAGCTCGGTCGCGTAGTCGCGCTTCAGCATGTAGCGGGAGCCGAAGTCCTGCGAGCCGGAGACGTCCACGAGCAGCAAGAGGGTGAGGTCGCGCTCCTCGACGAACTTCTTGACGTAGGGTGCCCCCATCCGCGCGGTCACGTTCCAGTCGATCGTGCGGACCTCGTCGCCCGGGGTGTACTCGCGCACCTCTGCGAACTCCATGCCCCGTCCCTTGAACACGGCGTGGTACGCCCCCCCAATCCCGGACTCGAGGATCACCCGAGTGCGGATCTGGATCCGGCGGATGCGACGCAGCGTCTCCCGATCGAGCATCGGAGGGCTACGGGACCTCCACCCTCTCGAGGATCCGGTCGATGACCGTGTCCGAGGTGACGTCCTCCGCCTCCGCCTCGTAGGTCAGCAGGACCCGATGCCGCAGCACGTCCTTCGCGATCTCCTTGACGTCCTCGGGAACGACGTAGCCCCGGCCGCGGAGGAAGGCCACCGCCCGCGAGGCCTCCGAGAACGCGAGGGTCGCCCGGGGTGAGGCCCCGTAGGCGATGAGCGGCGCAAGGTCCACGAGGCCCACCTCGCGGGGGGCGCGGGTGGCGGAGACGAGCGCGACCATGTAGTCGCGGAGCCGGTCGTCCATGTAGATCTCGTGGACACGCCGAGTGAGGCTCCGGACCGCGTCCCCGGCGAGGACGCGGCTCACCGAGGGGGCCTCCCCCGTGATCATCCGGTCCAGGATCTGCCTCTCCTCGGTCCGGGAGGGATAGTCCACTTTCGCCTTCAGGAGGAATCGGTCGACCTGGGCCTCGGGCAGCGGGTAGGTCCCCTCCTGCTCGATCGGGTTCTGCGTGGCGAAGACCAGGAACGGGTCGGGCAGCGGGTGGGAGACGTCGCCCAGCGTCACCTGCCGCTCCTGCATCGACTCGAGAAGGGCGGACTGGACCTTGGCCGGGGCGCGGTTGATCTCGTCCGCAAGGAGCAGGTTCGTGAAGACCGGCCCCTTGCGCGCCACGAACTCCCCCGTCTTCTGCTGGTAGATCATCGTGCCGATCAGGTCGGCGGGCAGCAGGTCGGGGGTGAACTGGATGCGGGCGAATTGCAGGTCGAGCACCTCGCCCAGCGTCTTCACCGCCAGGGTCTTGGCGAGGCCGGGGACGCCCTCGACCAGCAGGTGGCCCCGACAGAGAAGGGCCACCATCATCCGTTCGACGAGGGTCTTCTGGCCGACGATGACCTTACGGACCTCGTCGATCGCGGTCTGGATCTGGAGGGCCTCCTCGCGGACGGCCTCGTTGAGCTTGGCGACGTCGATCTCGGTCATGGATTCCTTCGATTCACTCGCGGGCGAGCGCGCCCGCCTTCTTCAGACGCGCGAGCACGGCCCGGGGTCTCATCGGGCCGTTCTCACTGCCGCACGGGGCTTCTCACCCCGCCCGGCGACGGGTCCTACCGGAGGTGCCCGATCTTGCTCTGCAGGAAGGCACGCCCACGCCGGAACTCCGCCACGTCCCCGCGGCGCAGGGCGGTGAGGGCCTCCCCGGCCGCCCCCGCCAGCTCCGCCTGGCCGAGCGACTCGAGGTCCTTCTGCACCTGCCCCATCTTCTCCGCGATGGCATCGAGGCTGCCCACGTCGGCTGCGTTGAGCGTGGCGAGCAACACGTCGATGCGGGCCGTGTCGGTCATCCGAGGATTATACTGGGTCGTTCGGCATCATCGGAGTGAGGTCCATGCCCACCAAGAAGCACTATCGAGTCGTCATCCTGGGGTCCGGCCCGGCCGGCCTGACCGCCGCCCTCTACGCGTCGCGGGCCGAGCTCGAGCCCCTCGTGGTCGAGGGCGGCGGCGGCGACGACCCCACCGACGTCCCCGGCGGCCAGCTCATGCTGACCACCGAGGTCGACAACTACCCCGGGTTCCCCGAGGGGATCCTCGGCCCCGAGCTCATGGACCGGATGCGCAAGCAGACCGAGCGCTTCGGCGCCGAGTTCGCCACCGGGGAGGTGAAGAGGGCGGAGCTCACGGAGCACCCCTTCCGGCTGACCCTCGCCGAGGGGGGGCTCACCGCGGACACGCTGATCATCGCCACCGGGGCGCGGGCAAGGTGGCTGGGGCTGCCCGAGGAGCTGGAGTTCCGCACCAAGATCGGAGGGGTGTCCGCCTGCGCCACCTGCGACGGCTTCTTCTACAAGGGCAAGGAGGTCCTGGTCGTCGGCGGGGGCGACACCGCGATGGAGGAGGCGGACTTCCTCACGAAGTTCGCGAACAAGGTCACGGTGGTCCATCGCCGCGACGAGCTGCGGGCCAGCAAGGCCATGCAGAGTCGGGCTAAGGCGAACCCCAAGATCGCCTGGCTCCTCGACAGTGTCGTGGAGAAGATCCTCGGAGGACCGGGCCAGGGCGTCACCGGCGCCATGGTCCGCAACGTCAAGACAAACGAGGTCCAGGAGGTCCCGGCCGGCGGGATCTTCATGGCGATCGGGCACACGCCCAACACCGCGGTCTTCCGGGACCAGCTCGAGATGGACGACCAGGGGTACCTCCTCACCCGCGACGGAACCACCGTCACCAGCGTGCCCGGTGTCTTCGCCGCCGGCGACGTGGCCGACCACCGCTACCGCCAGGCGGTGACGGCGGCGGGAAGCGGCTGCATGGCCGCGATCGACGCGGAGAAGTCCCTGAGTCATTGAGGATTCTCTTCCTCGCCCCGCAGCCGTTCTTCGAGGTGAGGGGAACGCCCCTCGCCGTCCTCCACCTCGTCCGGGCGCTGGCCGAGCTCGGGCATCAGGTGGACCTCCTCACCTTCCCCCAGGGCGAGCCGGCGCCGGTGGAGGGCGTGCGCCACCTGCGCAGCCTGCGGCTCCCGGTCGGCCGGGTGAAGGCGGGCCCCTCCCTCGCGAAGATGGTCCTCGACGTGCCGTTCGTCGCCGAGGCCATCCTGCGCCTCGCCTTCGGCCGCTACGACGTCGTTCACGCCGTCGAAGAGGCCGCCCATCTCGTCGCCCCCGTCGCGCGTCTCCTGCGGGTGCCCCTGGTCATGGACGTCGATTCCTCGATCCCCGACCAGCTGCGCTACTCGGGCTTCGCCACCCGCGGGCCCGTCCTCTGGCTGGCCGAGGGTCTCGAGGACCACGCCCTTCGCCACGCGGCCGCGGTCGTGACCGTCTGCACGAGCCTCACCGAGGGCGTGAAGACCCGGGGCGGCACGGCCCCCGTATTTCAGGTCGAAGACCCGCCGCTCGCCGACCGAAGCGACCTGCCGGACGGTGAGCCGGTGGCCGCACTTCGCCGCGAGCTTGGGCTCTCCGCTCTTCCCGTCGTCCTGTACTCAGGGAACTTCGAGCCCTACCAGGGCGTCGAGATGCTGGTCGACGCGAGCCCGCTCGTCCCGGGCGCCCAGTTCCTCTTCATGGGCGGCGAGCCCGGGGAGATCGCGCATCTCCGGGCCCGGGCCAAGGGCCTCGGCTCGGAGGAGCGCTGCGTCTTCTCCGGCAAGCGGCCCCCGTCGCAGCTTCCGGAGTTCCTTGGCGTGGCCCGCGTTCTCGTTTCGCCGCGAAGCAAGGGAGAGAACACCCCGTTCAAGATCTTCACGTATCTGGCCTCCGGGAAGCCGCTCGTGGCCACGCGCATCTCCAGCCACACCCAGCTCCTGAACGACCGACTGGCCTTCCTGGTCGGTCCCACCGCCGAGGGCCTCGCCGGCGGGATTCGGGTCGCGCTCGAGAGCCCCGAGGAGGCCCGGGCACGCGCCGAGCGCGGCTACGAGCTCATTCAGGGCGAATACAGCTCGGCGCGCCACCGCGAGAAGGTGGCCGCGGCCTACGCCGCGGTGGAGAGGCTGACTCGGCGGCCACCGGGCTGGCGGCACATGCCGAGAAAGACTGGGAGCATGAACATGGCGAAGGCAGAGAACGTCCTCATTGGTGGCGAGTGGCGGCCCGCAGACGCGACCGGCACTTTTCGAGCGATCAATCCCACGACGGGCGAGACGACAGGTCCCGTCTATCCGGTCAGCAGCCGCAACGATGTCGACGCAGCGCTGGTCGCGGGTAGCGCCGCGGCCAACGCGCTGCTCGACGTGCCTCCCGAGAAGATCGGGGAGTTCCTGGATCGTTACGCCGACCGCATCGACGAACGATCGGGGGAGATCGCGGAGACCGCACATCTGGAGACGGCTCTCCCTCTCTCACCTCGGCTCGCCGACGTCGAGTTGCCCCGAACCAGCAACCAGCTTCGGCAGGCCGCCGCCGCTGCCCGCGAGCGGAGCTGGACCGAGCCCACGATCGACACGAATCTCAATATCCGCTCGATGCTCGGTGCGCTGGGCGCTCCGGTGGCGGTCTTCGGCCCGAACAACTTCCCGCTGGCCTTCAACGGGATCTCGGGAGGCGATTTTGCGGCAGCCATCGCCGCGGGAAACCCGGTCATCGCCAAGGCGCATTCGAGTCATCCGCGAACCAGCCAGCTCCTGGCGGAGGAGGCCTTTGCCGCGGTTCAGGAGATCGGGCTTCCCGCCGCTACCGTCCAGATGGTCTACCGTACCGACCACGAGGATGGCACGTACCTCGTCTCGCATCCTCTCGTCGGTGCGACCGGCTACACCGGCTCGCGCAGGGCGGCGCTGACCTTGAAAGCCGCCGCAGATGCCGCGGGAAAGCCCATCTACCTGGAGATGAGCAGCATCAACCCGGTCTTCATCTTGCCGGGCGCCCTGAAAGAGCGCGGTGCGCAGATTGCGGAGGAGTTTCAAGCCTCTGCGCTCATGGGGACGGGACAGTTCTGTACGAATCCCGGCATCGTCGTGCTCCAGGAGGGCGAGGAGGCGGAGCAGTTCATCGCCGAGATGCAGGGCCGCTTCGAGAAAGCCAATCCGGCGCCCCTGCTCGGCTTCGGAGGCTTGAAGAGCCTGGGCGAGTCAGTCGAAGCGCTCCAGTCTGCGGGCGCGACTCTCATGACGGGAGGCTCGAAGGCCGATGGGAGCGGCTGTCGCTTCCAAAACACGCTCCTGAGGACCTCGGGCGAGGCGTTCATTGGCGATTCCGAGAGGCTGCAGACGGAGGCGTTTGGAAACTCCAACCTGTTCGTGGTGGCCAAGGACGCGGATGAGCTCGAGAAGGTGGCCCGCAGCTTCGAAGGCAATCTCACCGGATGCATCTACACGGATACAGGGGGCGCGGACGACGGACTCTACGTTCGTGTGGAACGGCACCTTCGAAGGCGAGTCGGGCGCCTCCTCAACGACAAGATGCCCACCGGCGTCGCGGTGACCCCCGCCATGAATCATGGCGGGCCGTACCCGGCCACGGGTCACCCCGGCTTCACCGCCGTTGGAATCCCGGCTTCCATCCGCCGATTCGCAATGCTCGAGTGCTACGACAACGTACGCGAGCCGCGGCTTCCGGCGGAGCTCCGCAACCGCAACCCCGGAGGCCTGTGGCGACGGATCGATGGGGCGTGGACGCTGGACGACGTGAGGGTGGGCTAGGAGCAACGACGCGGCTTCGTGGGGCAACACTTCTGGGCCGAGGCTGCGTCGTCACGACCGTGGCGACGTCCTGATCGAGAACCAGGGTCTTCAGCGCACGTACGACTCGCGGCGGGAGGCCTCGGACAGCGGGATCAGGTACGTCTCGGGCTCGCGGGCGATCCGACTGTGGGCGTCGCGCAGCGTGGACTCGCCGGCGTAGCTGACCGCCGACTGGAGGTGCCCGCGGATGCGGGCCAGGATCTCCACGACGCTGCCCACGTAGGGAACCCGGACGGACTGCCCCTCGGCCGGCGTGCGCAGGGCCTCCGCGAGCTCGTCGCCCTCCGAGCCGTCGACCACCGCCTCGGGCGAGGTCATGCCACGATAGAGCTTCATCTTCTGGCGCGTGGCCGGGTCTTCGACCAGGAGCCCGGGGGCCTCGTCCGTTCCCGAGAGCAGGCTGCCGAGCATCACCGTGGAGGCCCCGCAGGCGATCGCAAGGAAGATGTCCTTGTCGTCCCTTACGCCGCCGTCCGCGATGATCGGCACGCGCCCTTCGGTTGCGAGGTATGTCTCGCGCACCGCCTGCAGCTGGGGGACGCCCGCCCCCGTCTCGAGCCGCGTCCGGCACCCGCGCCCGGGGCCCACGCCCACCTTGATCGCGTCCGCGCCCCGCTCGGCCAGCCGCCGTGCCGCCTCACCGGTGGCGACGTTGCCCACGAGCAGGGGCAGCCCGTCCTGACGTTTCCGCAGCTCGGAGACCGCGACTCCGGCAATGTCGGAGTCGGCGTGGGCCACGTCGAGCAGGAGCACGTCGACCTCCTGGTCGGCGAGGGCTGCCGCCCTTTCGAGGAAGTCGCCGGCGGCGCCCACCGCGGCCCCCACCCGGAGGCGCCCGCGCGCGTCCTTGGTCGAGTGCGGCTTCTGCATGTAGAGCTTGAGGTCGCGCATGGTGACGAGCCCGCGGATGCGGTTCTCCTCGTCCACGAGCGGGAGCTTCTCGACCCGGTGGTCGAACATGGCCCGCTCCGCCTCCTCGAGCGAGACCGTGGGCGGGCGCGTCACGAGTCGGTCTCGCGGCGTCATGAAGTCGCTGACCGCTCGCGCGTCGGACGCCTGGTCGAGGGGCACGTCGCGGTGTGAGTAGATCCCGGCGAGGGTGCCGCTCCCCTTCTCCTCCTCGATGAGAAAGCTGCTCGCGTTGTGCCGGAGCATGGCGGCGCGCGCCGCAGCGATGGTGGCGGTGCGCTCGAGGACGACGGGGTCCTCGATGACGTACGAGTGACGTGTCTTCACGTAGCGGACGTGCGCCGCCTGGTCGGCGATCGAGCAGTTGCGGTGGAGGAAGCCGATTCCGCCCTCGAGGGCGAGCGTCTTCGCCATCTCCGCGCCGACGACCGTGTCCATGTTGGCGCCGAGCACGGGGAGGGCGAGGTCGATCCCGCCCACGAGGGGCATGGCGAGATCGACGTCACGGCGTCGCCGCACCGGGCTGTGCTGCGGCCGGAAGAGGAAGTCGTCGAACGTCCGACCCACGAAGAACGGCTCGAGCTCGCGCATGGGACCATTGTCCCACTCATTCCCCAGGACGACCGTCCATTCCCCAGACCGACCGCTTGTTCCCGACCCCGCTACGGCGGGGGGCGGTGCCACGCGGCGAGAAGCAGACGCGAGTACCAGTCCTCGCGATCGGGACGAGGGTTCTCGAGGAGGGCCCGGCGCCGGGCGAGCCAGTCGAGATCCGGCGAGAGCCACTCGTCCCAGGCCTGCCGTGCGGGCTCGGTGTGCACCAGCACCTCGCCCAGCCGCCACGGGTCGGAGGAGACGTACGGAACGATGCGGAGCACCGACACCGTTCGGCCTCCGAGGGGGATCGAGATCACGTCGTGGTCCAGCACCGCCTGCGGTGCCCCGCCACGCCACCGGATGTCGCCCCGCTCGTCACGTCGCCGTCGGCGGACCACCGTCTCGAACGTCTCTCCGTCGGCGCTCACCTCCACGTCCATGCTGCGGAGCAGCCGCGGTCCTTCGAGCGCGGCGACGAGGGTGATCCCGGCGAGCGGCGTCGGCTCCGGCAGACCCAGCTCGAAGGGGGCAACCGGATCGGGGGCCAGGAAGGTCCGAAGATCGCCGTCACCGGCCGCGCCGGCGTCGGGCCATGCGCTCACGCGTGGCGAGTGGGGCGGCACGAAATCGAGAAACACCAGGGCGGGGCCAGCCTCGACGCGACGCCAGCGCCCGCCGAGGCTTTGCAGCGTCTCCTCGAGATCCTCCGGGGGAGGCAGGTCGGTCGGGATCGTCGGGGTCAGCACCCACGCGACGTTCTTCGCGAAGCGCACCTCGTCCAGAAGAGGCAGGGGCCAGTGGCGGAAGCGCTCGTTCCAGGGTTGCGAGGCGACGATACGCTCCCCGCTCTCCCAGGTCAGTCGCCAGGCCGGTCCGTACGAGGCGTAGGCGCGGCGGACGCCGCGGGCGTCGAGCACGTCGCGCACTGGCGAGAGGTCGGGGAGAAGGAACGGGGCCTCGGCCCGGTCGAGGCTGCGCCAGGCGCCGAGCAGCCGGGTGGCGCCGGCGAGGTGCAGCACCGCGAGGGCCAGCACCGCCACCCACGCCCGGCGCGACCCGCCCCGCGGCGCCGCCGCCCAGGCCACCAGCGCGGCCACCGGAAGGTAGAGCGGGGTCAGGAAGCGTATTGTGTGTGGCGCGGCACGCGTGGGAAAGGGAAAGGCCAGCAGGGCGAGCCCGGCGGCAAGGAGATAGAGACCCGCCGGATGGCCGGTCCGGGCGGCCCGTCCGGCCAGGATCAAGAGGGCTCCGTAGAGGAGCACGAGACCGGCCGCCTGCCACCCCGGCATCCGGAGCATGAAGTCCCGGGCGTCGGCCACCACCGGGACGTGTGTGCCCAGCAGACCCCCGAGCGGCTCGTGGAGGCGCGGCGCCACCTCGGCGAGATGGGCGAGCGCCGGGCTGTCGCGCGACGCGACCCGGACGATCCGCGTCGCCTGGTCTCCACGGAGGGCCCGGAGCCACAGCGGTGCGCTCGCGACCAGGAGGGGAACGAGGGCGAAGACGAGCAGACTCCGGCGGCCTCGCGCCCGGAAGAAGAGCCAGAGGCCGGCCGCGGCGACAGTGCTCGCCGACATGAGGTGCGTCCACAGGGCGAGGCCGGCGAGCGCCCCCAGCAGGACGAGCGCGCCCCGGGGGCGCCAGCTCTCGTCGAGCTCCCGTCCGGCTCGTGCCGCGAGGAGGAGCACGAGCCCGCACAGCACCAGCGTCGTGGGATACAGCGGCGGGGGGAGAGCGGAGAGGAGGATCAGGTAGGGGGGTCCGCAGGCCACGAGGACGGCCGCGGGCAGGGCCGCCGCGGGGTGCAGCGCCCGTGCCAGGCCGTAAGCCAGGGGGACGAGGGCGAGCCCGAGAAGGAAGTACGGCAGACGCAGCGCCTCGGTGCTCGTCCCCCAGACCGCGACGAACGGGATGGCCACCCAGGAGTCGAGTGGCGAGCCGTAGGGCTGACCCCAGAACGTCGTTCCCTCGCCGGGATGCCGGGCCATGAGCCCGACGATCGCGGTGTCCCCGTCCACCGGGGTCCGCAGCGCCTCGATCCAGAACGGCACACGCACCACCACCGCGAGGAGGAGCGCGAGCGGGAGGGCGCGCGAGGGCCTCACCGCTCCCCCGTGTCCGGCGCCGTCGTCCGGGCTCGGTGTCTCCGAGAGCGCCTCCTCTTCTCCGGTGCGGGCCCACTCCGGCGGCCACGGCTCGGTCGCCCACCGGACCAGGCTCGGGCCGACGGAGAGCACCAGCACGAGTGCCACCGCGGCGGCGGACCAGCGCTGCCGGGCATCGAGGCGGGGGCGCGGACGGGTCCGAAGGAGGGCCCACCCCTGCCCCGCCACCAGGAACAGCACCGGGAGCGAGGGCAGCCGGTATCGGGGATATCCGTGCGCGGCGACGTGAAGGAAGACGTAGAAGAGGAGGAAGCCGAGGAGCAGCAGGACCGCTCGGTTGCGAGGCAGCGCGGCAATCCCGACGACGAAGAGCCCGAGCACGGCCAGGTAGGGCGCGAGCACCACCGCGATGGCGGCGAGGGCCCGAGGCCTCGCGACGTCGCCGTAGGCCCCCCGCTCGAGATGGACGATGGGCTGGCCGTGGGCCGCCCAGTACTGGGGCATCTCGTCCCGGAGCTTCTCGAACAGCCACAGCGGCTGGCGGTCCCGGATCGCCTCGAGCGCCCTCTCCCGCGTGTAGCGATACTTCTGCATCCGACCCCGCACGGCCCAGTACTCCTCGTACACCTCCTGACGCGTGAGGTCGGTGTTGCCCTGCCAGAGGTTGAGGGCACCGGCGGTCGACACCGGCACGAACGCCTGGAACACCATCCAGTTCCGGAGGGTCCAGGGGAGGATCACGAGGAGGGCGGCGCCGAGCAGGACGGCGGCCCGCCGTCCTCCCCCGGGCCGGCGCCAGGCGAGCCAGAGCGCGGCCAGAGGAAGGAAGTAGAAGACGGTCTCCCGGGTCAGGACCGCCAGGCCAAAGAGCAGGCCGGCGGCGGCGGCCACACCCGCAGAACGGCGATCGTCGGCCTGAAGCAGGCGCTCGAAGCCCCACCAGAGGAGGACGACGAAGACGGTCTCCGCCCAGAAGTGAACGCTGAACCAGACGAGCTCCGGGTAGAAGGCCGTGACGACGGCCGCGAAGAGCCCCGCGCGCTCGCCCAGGGCGCCGGCACCGATGCGGCCCACCGCGGGCACGAGGAGCGCCCCGAGGAGGCACTGGGCCAGCTTGACCGAGCTGAGGGTCCCGAACAGAGCGAAGAGGGCGCCGATGAAGTAGGGATACACGGGGGGGTGGAAGATGAAGCGGAGGCGCAGCGGCGAGAAGGCGATCTTCTCTGACGGAAGGACCTCCGTGCCCCAGACCACCCACATGCGCTCGTCACCCGCGGGCGCCGTTGCCGGCTCGAGGAGCATGAAGAGGAGTCGGGTGACGAGGCCGGCCAGGGTCAGGGCAACGAGGCCGCGGCTGAAGGAGCCGGACACGGAAGCGACCTTAGCACACCTGCCACGGCCGCCTCGGGCGTGCCCCCGGAGGGGTTTGGCCGGGCCCGACGGCACGTGCTACGGTCCCCTGTTGCCCCGATGAGAACTGCCCTCTCCACCGCCCTGGTCGGTCTCGCCGCCCTGGCGCTCCTGTCCTGCGGGCGCGGTCCGGACCCCGTCGATCTGCTCGGGGTCGGGGATCGGCTCGTCGCGGCCCGGGCGGCCGGGCAGGGCCGGGAGGGCGTCCTCGACGCCGCGGAACGCGGCGTGCGGGTCAACGATGTCCTGCGCCGGGGTTTCCCGGCCGGTCCCCCGGGCCGGCTCCGGTTCGACCTGGACATCCCCAGAGGGGCGCGGCTCACCTTCGCATGCGCCATCGACCCACGGTTCCGTGACCGTCCCGCCGTCGAGTTCTTCGTCGCGGTGAAGCGGGACGGGCGGGAGGACGTCGTCTGGACGCGGCTGCTCGACCCGATCTCGCGCCCGGAGGACCAGAGCTGGATTCCGGTCGACGTTGATCTGTCGGAGTTCGCGGGGAGGGGACGCGAGCTGGTGCTCGGAACCCGGGGCTACGAGGAGACGGGCGAGCCAGAGCGGGCCTGGTGGGGCACCCCCGCGGTGACCGTCCCGGGCCGCCGGGCGCCCCTCGCCGTCATCTACCTGGTGGACACCCTCCGGGCCGATCACACCGGCGTGTACGGATACGTCCGGGGCACCACTCCCGAGCTCGACGCCTTCGCCGAGGACGCGGTCGTGTTCGAGCAGGCGATCATGCACTCTTCCTGGACCAAGCCGTCCGTGGCCTCCATCTTCACCTCCCGGCTACCCTCCCAGCATCGCGCGGTGCAGCTTCGAGACGCCCTCGACGCGTCGAACGTCACCCTCGCCCAGCATCTCGACGAGCGGGGCTGGGCCACCGGGGCCGCCATCGCGAACTCGGTGATCTACGGTGCGGAGTCGCGGTTCGACCGCGGCTTCGACTTCTTCGCCGGCCTTCATGGGGAGGACGACCGTCGCAGCAAGCTGGTGAACGCCGACGTGGTGGTCGATGCCGCCCTCGGGTGGGCGTGGTCGCGCCCGGGACTGCCCACGTTCCTCTACGTGCACACGATGGACCCGCACGTCCCCTACGGCCCTCCGCCACCCTTCGACCGGATGTTCGGGCCCCACCCCACCGAGGGTCACCCCGCGGCCGACCCGCGCACCGACTACCTGGAGCCGCTCGACCGCGAGCGGCTGATCGCCCAGTACGACGGGGAGATCGCCTACGGTGACCGCGAGTTCGGTCGCTTCGTGCGCGCGCTGAAGGAGGCCGGGGTCTACGACGACGCGCTGATCCTCTTCGTCGCCGATCATGGCGAGGAGTTCCTCGATCACGGACGCTGGCTGCACGGTCGCAGCGTCTTCGACGAGCTGATCCGCGTTCCGCTCGTCCTCAAGCTCCCCGGCAGCCGTCACGCCGGCCGCCGGGTGGCCGGGCAGGTCCAGGGGGTCGACATCGTTCCCACCGTGCTCGAGGCCGTGCAGATTCCCCTGCCCGACGGCCTGGTCGGCCTCCCCCTCCAGCGGGTGATCGAGGCCGAGGCCCCCGACCGCACGGCCCTGTCGGAGATCAGTCACCGCGGGTTCGTAGCCCACGGGGTCCGGAGCGCGAAGGACAAGTTCGTGCAGCGCTTCAGCCCCGACCACGACGAGCTGTACTTCGACCTCGAGCGGGACCCGCTGGAGAAGGCGAACATCATCGAGGAGCGCCCGGAGCGGGTGAGCTTCCTCAGGACACAGGGTGAGGACGCGATGTCCCCGAACCCGTTCCGCTACGTGGTGGAGGTTTCGGGTCGCGGACACGTCCGGCTGCAGCTCGAGACGAACGGCTGGATCGAGGCCGTCGAGGCCACGGGCTTTGGGCCCGACGAACGCTGGACGCTGGGGGGCAACGGTCGCTGGCTGGAGCTCACCGCGCAGCCCGGCCCGGAGACACCCCGCCAGGTGAGCTTCACCGTGCGTCCGCTCGGGGCCCCCGTGACCCTGTCCGGCACACGGGACGGGCGGGAGCTGCCGCCCGATGCGGTCGCGGTCGGGAAGTCCGGATGGCACCCGCCGTCGCTGCCCGGCCGGCTCCCCGACGTGGAGTCCGAGGCCGAGCAGAAGGCCGGCATCGATCTCTTCAACCCCCCTCCGGCGGAGGCGCCGGGCGTGCGGGTCTGGCTGACGCTGCCCCCGGGGCAGTCGCTGATGGAGCTCGACGACGAGGCGCGCGAGCGCCTGCGGGCCCTCGGCTACCTGGGACCCTAGGCATGTCGACCACCCGGCTGCTCGTCTTCGACCTCGACGGGACCCTCGTCGACTCGTCGCGCGATCTCGCGGTCGCCACGAACGCGGCAGTCCAGCGCGTCGCCCCCGATCGCCCGACGATCTCCGTCGAGACAGTCCGCACCTTCGTGGGAGACGGGGCGCGCGTCCTCATCGAGCGAAGCCTCCGCCACGCCGGCATCGACCGGCCCGTCGATGACGTGCTCCCCATCTTCCTCGAGTGCTACAGCCAGTGTCTTCTCGACACGACTCGCCTCTATCCCGGGATCCTCTCCGCCCTCGAGGGGCTCAAAGGCCCCACCCTGGCCGTCCTCACCAACAAGCCCGGCGGGTTCAGCCGCACGATCCTGGAGGGCCTGGGTGTGGTGTCCCGCTTCGCTCGGGTCTGGGGCGCCGGCGATGTCCCCGAGCGCAAGCCCGACCCGTCGGGCCTGCGCGGGCTGATCGCCGAGCTGGACGCCCGTCCGGACGCGACCTGGATGATCGGGGACTCTCCCGTCGATGCCCAGACCGCCCGGGCCGCCGGCGTGCGGATGGCCGGGGTCACCTGGGGTCTCAACCCTGAGGGACTGCGCCGCGAGGGGCCCGACCGACTCGTCGACGATCCCCGGGAGCTCCTCGCCCTGGCCACGGAATGAGCGCGCCGGTCGGAGTCGCTGTGCTACGCTTCCCGGCACTGTTGCGGTGCATCCCATGGCGCAACTCCTGATCTGGGGCAACTCCCGCGAGATTCTGACGGGCCGGGTGACGACCGGTCCGGTGGAGGAGGTCCACACCCTCGGTGCCCTGCAGGCGGCGCTCGACGGCAAGGGGGCAGCCCTGGTCCTCGCCGATGTCGATCGCCTCGCGGCCGAGCAGCAGGCAGTCGAGGAGTGGTGGGAGAAGGGAGGCGGCAAATCCCAGGTGGTGCTCGTCGCCGTGTCCGATTCACGCGACAGCGACGGCATCCTCGAGCGCTTCTCCTTCCTGGACGACGTGGTCTCCCGGCCCCTGACGCCCAGCCGCCTGAAGAGAAAGATCGAGCGGGCGCTCGACGCGGTCCGAAACAGGCGGGTCGTGGGCCAGCTTGAGAAGACGCTGACACGTCGAGGCGAGGAGCTCAGCGAGCTGAACAAGATCGGGGTCGCGCTCTCGGCGGAGCGGGAGATCGACACGCTGCTGGAGCTGGTCCTCGAGAAGAGTCGGTGGGTGACGGGGGCGGACGCGGGCAGCCTCTATATCGTGGAGCGGGCCCCCGAGAACGGCGACCCTGGTGTCGACCAGCTGCGCTTCGAGCTCGCCCAGAACGATTCCCTGGACTTCCCGTTCGAGAAGTCGACCTTCCCCCTCGACAAGAGCTCGATCGCCGGCTACGTCGCCCACACGGGAGAGCCGGTCCGTGTGGACAACGCCTACCGCCTCCCCGACGACTCTCCCTACCGGATCAGCCGCTCGTTCGACGAGAAGTCGGGGTACCGGACGAAGTCGCTCCTGGTCGTCCCCATGCGCAATCACAAGGACGAGGTCATCGGGGTCGTCCAGCTCATCAACAAGAAGCGGGATCCCGCCACCGTCCTGAAACCGCTCGCGATGATGGAGAAGATGGTGGAGGAGGAGGTGATCCCATTCACCTCTGGCGACGAGGAGCTGGCCAGCTCGCTCGCCAGCCAGGCCGCGGTCGCGTTTCAAAACGCGGCGCTGTTGGAGAACATCCGCAAGCTTTTCGAGAACTTCGTGACCGCCGCGGTGAAGGCGGTGGAGATGCGGGACCCGGTCACCTCCGGGCACTCCGGGCGGGTCGCGGTCCTGACGGTGGGGCTGGCCGAGCGGGTGGATGCCCTGTCCTCCGGGCCGCTCGCTGGGCTTCGGTTCACCCGGGATCAGATGGAGGAGCTACGCTACGCGAGCATCCTCCACGACTTCGGCAAGGTGGCGGTTCCGGAGAAGGTCCTCAAGAAAGGCAAGAAGCTCCTGGGAAGCGAGCTGAAGAACATCGAGCTGCGCTTCGCTTTGCGGGCCCGCTCTCTCGAGGCAGCATACCTGCGGCGCAAGATGGAGGCCATCGACTCGAAGAGCAGCGCCGACGAGCTGGCCGCCCTCGATGCTGAATACGAGGAGAAGCGGCGCGAGCTCGAGCAGGCCCTCAAGGCCATCAAGCTGGCGAACGAGCCCCGAGTCGTGGAAGCGCAAGGCAAGGATGTCCTCGATGCGAGCTTCGCCGTCGTGCGCGCCCTGCCGGTGCGGGAGTTCGACACGACCGCCGAGGAGCAGCTGATGCCGGTCGAGTTCTGGGGCGGAAACGGGCCCCTCCTCACCGCGCGGGAGCGGGATGCCCTCCTCATCCCCCGGGGCAGCCTGACCGACGACGAGCGCGAGAACGAGATGTGGGGGATCAACAGCCACGTCCAGCACACCTACGACTTCCTGCAGAAGATTCCCTGGACCGGCGAGTTCCGCCGGATCCCGGAGATCGCCTGGGCCCACCACGAGAAGCTGGACGGCTCGGGCTACCCGAGGAAGCTCGTGGGCCCGGACCAGATCCCGGTGCAGTCGCGCATGATGACCATCTCGGACATCTTCGACGCCCTCCGGGCCTGGGACCGTCCTTACAAGAAGCAACAGCCGCCGAGGCGAGCTCTCGACATCCTGGCCGACGAAGCCGAGCAGGGGAAGCTCGACCGGGATCTCCTCACCGTCTTCAGAGAGTCCAAGATCTGGGACAGCGACGACTACAAAGACCTGCTGCACAACTCGGGCCATCAGGGAAAGACACGACCCCGGTGACCACTCCCCCGCTGGTGATCGCCCACCGGGGCGACTCCGCGCACCGGCCCGAGAACACCCTGGCCTCCTTCGCGAGTGCCCTCGAGGTCGGGGCATCGATGGTCGAGCTCGACGTGCAGCTCACCGGCGACGGCCACGTCGTGGTCCTGCACGACGCGTCGGTGGATCGGACGACGGACGGTCGAGGCGACCTCCGGCAGATGACCCTCGCCGAGGTGCGCGCGTTGTCCGCCGGCTTCCACGAGAAGTTCGGCGAGGCCTGGACGAGCGAGCGGGTGCCGACGCTCGCCGAGGCCCTGGCGCTGCTCCAGGGCCGGGCCCGGGTCATGATCGAGATCAAGAAGGAGTCCGTCTCCGACGACGAGGAGGGCGGGATCGAGGCCCGGACGATCGCCGAGGTCCGACGCCAGAACCTCTCCGACCAGGTGGCCTTCATCTCCTTCGAGCACCGGGCGCTCCTCCGTTGCCGGAAGCTGGCCCCAGAAGTCACGCGCGGCCACCTGTTCGGCCGGACGCCGCCGCAGGAGGTGATCCCGGCGGCGCGAGACGCCGGTTGCGGCATCGTGATGCCCCACAAGTCACAGCTGAGCGACGCGATCGCCGACGAGGTCCACGGGGCCGGCCTCCGGCTGGCCACGTGGGTCGTGGACGAGCCGAGCGAGCTGAAGGCGCTCGCCCGGTTCGGGCTCTACGGTGTGGGCTCGAACTGCCCGGGCGTGCTGCTCCAGGCGCTGGCCGACGGGTTGCTCGACGACTGAACCCTGCTATACGCGGCCGGGGGGCGCTTCAGGGGCCCTCTCGCGGGGACGCTCGGGAGGGCATCGGCCTCTTCAACAGGAAGGTGCGCCCTCCCTCGCTCGAATCGCCCCCCACGCGCCACGAACACTTCATTAATGCTGGGGGGCTCCACGCCCCGCTACGAGGGCCCCTGGCGCGCCTTTGGGCCGCGCCGTATCGCTGTCCTAGTTTCACGTCCGACAGAGTCGTACACCCCCTCGGCGGTCAGCGCGCAGCTTCAGCACGCCCGGCCAGTTCTTCGCGGGGGGGGAACGGAAGGCACCCCCCGGTCGCTACCGCGAGCTCAGCACGCCGGGCCAGTGCTTCATGGGGGTGGTGGAGAGGACGCGGTGCATGCCGGCCGCGGCGAAGCGGGCGTAGGCCGCCTCCGCGGGGGCGGTGAAGTCGGCCACCCCCGGGACGACCACCGGCGAGCTGCAGTCGTCGAGCAGGAAGACGCGTTCGGCCCGCCGCGGGTCCCGAGTCTGGATCTCCGCGAGCAGGTCCTCGACTGTCCAGGCCACGCAGTGGCTCTTCGCCTGGCCGGCCACGATTACGGCGTCGAACGAGAGCAGGTGGTCCACGAGGGGGGCGTTGAGGGTGCCGACGCGCTCACCCCCGGAATCCTCGAGGACCTCCGGGCGCAGGACCGAGTAGTTCTCGGTGAGGGGGTTCTGCCCCTTGATCTCCACCCGGCTCGGGGACTGCCGCGCGATCGAGTGGAAGAACACCGCTTCCTCGACCACCGACACGAGTGCGTGGCCGATGCCTCCCACCATCGAGTGGTACGGCCAGATCACGAGGGGGTACTTGCCCCCCTCGTGCAGACGGCGAGCGTAGTGCCGGGCCCAGTCCTCGACGTCGAAGCCGGGACGGGGCCCCACCGCGGCCACGACACGGGGGTTCACTCGCCAGCGCCCCGCTTCGATGTCTCCGAGAGAGAGGACGGTGTGGGGCGGCGGGTGCTCGCCCGCCTCATCCAGCCAGAACACGGGGTGGAAGATCTGGACCGCGGTGTGGGTGTCGAGGGTGACGACCACCTGGGTGACGCGCGAGAGGTTCTCGTAGAGGAAGCTCGAGACGCGGGCACTGTCTTCGACCGCGCCCCGACCCGAGCGGCCACCCACGAAGAGCTCGAACTCCGGGAGGCAGAAGGTGTTCTGCACGTCGACGAGCAGAAGGGCGGCTCGCGCGCGGTCCTCTGCTGCGGCCGGGATCCCATGGGCGGTGGCCCACTCCCGCGCCTCTCGCGCGCGGTCCTCGTACGGCACCCGGAAGACCCGGGCCGCGGACGAGGAATCGAAGAAGGGAGGCGTCGGCAGGCTCATCCTTCGGCCCCGACCAGGGGATGGATCACCAGGCCCGACGGCAGCTTCGGGTGGAAGAACGTGCTCTTGGCCGGCATCGACTCGCCCGCCTCGGACACGTCGACGATCTGGGGCACGGGCACCCCGCGCAGGAGCACGGCCAGGCGGCAAGCCCCCTTCGCCACCGCCTCCTCGGCTTCCCCCTGCGAGTGCACGTAGCTCACGGCGGAGTCGGGCACCCCGAGGAGCGGCCCGAGAACCGCGTGGTGGAGGAAGTACGTGTCGAGCGCACGCAGGCAGGGGGGCGCCTCCGTCGGAAGAAGCGACTCCGACGTGCTCTTCGACTCGGCCAGGAGGCCCCCGCGGCCGGGCTCGGCGAGGGCGAAGGCCCATGGGGCCTTCGACTCGGCCACCGCCGCCGCCGATGCGGAGGCGTCGGCCACGCGGGTCAGCCGGAAGTGCTCGCCCAGCCGGGTGGCCGCCTCGTCGAGCGAGGGTCCCTCGGACAGGATGCGGTGGTACGGCAGCACGAGAAGCCCCGGCCCTTCGATCGGCGTCAGGTAGCCGAGCGTCCAGGCACCCTCGGGTCCGGTCTCGTCGCGCCAGCGCAGCGCGGTGGCGTGGCGGTGGTGCCCGTCCGCGATGTACGCCTTCGAGCCACCCAGGAGGCCCTGCCACTCCGCGATCCGCCCGGGGGCGTCGATTCGCCACAGACGATGATTCACCCCACCGTCATCGTCGAACTGCACGAGTGGCGGCTGGCGGATCGTGTCCGCCGCGAGAGCGGAGAAGCCCGCCTCCGGGTCGGGGAACATGAGGAGAAGCGGGCTGAAGTTGGCGCGCGTGGTCTGGAGAAGGCGCCAGCGGTCCTCCCTCGGCGCCTTGCGGGTCTGCTCGTGCGGCAGGATGATGCGGCGCTCGGGATCCTCCGCGCGGAAGCGGGCGAGCAGCCCCCACCGCTGGTGGGTTCGCCCGTTGACCTCGAAGCCCTGCTCGAGAAGATACAGGGACGGGGTCTCCTCGCGCTTCAGCGCACCCTCGGCGATCCACTTCCGCAGCGTCTCTCCCGCCTCGGCGTAGCCGGCGTCGCCCGGTGTGCGGTTGAGGACCACGCGCACGACGTTGTGAGGGTCGCGCGCGTAGAGCTCGTCGCGCTGGGCAGGCGAGATGACATCGTAGGGTGGGGCGAGCACACGGGTCAGGACGGCCGTGTCGTCGTAGCGGATTCCGCGGAAGGGCCGGATCTCGGGCACGGGTGGTCGACCTCCAGGGCGAGGCGCCCATGGTACATAATCTCCCGCTCGACGAGGCCGCCAGCTAGCGGCGGCGCTTCTTCTTTGTCTTCACCCGGGCGGGGCGGATGAAGGCGAGGGCGAAGGTCAGGATCGCCACGACGATCTCCCAGGGCGCGAGCCACACCCCGCTCACCACCCCCCGGTACCAACCGGCGGCGCCGAGGGCGAGAAGGGTCAGCGCCGGCGTGATCGCGAGGGCGCTCGCCCACCGCGCCCGCCCCTGCGGGAGCAGGAGGTTCGGGAGCAGGAAGATCCACAAGGCCGGGACCGGATAGCGCCAGAAGAGAAGGCCGAAGAAGGCGGCCTGGAGCACGCGGGCGAGCAGCACCGGCCCGCCCCCGGCGAGCCCGGTTCGGAGCCCGGGCAGGACACTCGCCGCGGCGAGGGCGAGGAGCACGGATCGAGCCGATCACCTGCCCGAAGGCGGAGAACCAGTGGGGATCCTCCGACGGCCCGCGGGGGCGGCGGTCGAGGGCCCGCACCGCGCCGAGGAGGCCGTCACCCATTCGCTGGAGCGCGGCGGCGTCGAGCTTGTCCGCGGTGTCGGCGGACGTGTGGTAGTGCGGGTAGAACGCGGAGAAGGACGAGTCCGACACCATCACCGCGGGCAGGCCGGCCTGGAGGAAAGACAGGTCGTCGCCGTACAAGCGCGCCCGGAAGGTCCGGACCGTCGGCTGGTAGACCCAGGACAGCCAGGGGTCCCCCACCCCGAGGGGGGCCCCGCCGTCCCTCGCCCCCGCGAGGACCGCAGCCGACGAGCCACCCCGGCGCCACGACGGCGCGCCCCGCGCGTCGCGGGTCGGGATAGGCGATGGGGTGAAGGACGGGCGCTCCGCCCTTCCAGCCCGCCATCTCGATGTCGAGCACGGCCACGATGCGGCGCGCCTCCGGCCCGAGCCTCTCGATCCACGCCCGCGAGCCGGCGGTCCGACCCTGGCCGGTGGCCCAGGCCTCCTCGCCGTCGAAGGAGGCGAACACCATCGTCCGGGTGCGCGTCGGCTCCTGCGCCATCACGCGGGCGAGCTCGATCAGGATCCCGACCCCTCCCGCCGTCGTCGTAGGCGCCGGGGGTCTCGGGCGCGGTGTCGTGGTGAGCGCACACGACCACCATCTCCTCGCTCGGACCGCGCAGGGTCGCGATGACGTTGGTGCCCCGGATCCCGTGCCGCTCGAAGCCCTGAGGATCGACCTCCGTCAGGCCCGCCTCGCGGAGCTCGGCCGCCACGTACTGGGCCGCGGCCACGTTGCGCGGCGAGCCCCACGGATGGGGCCCGAGGGCGGCCAGCGCCGAGGCGTGTTGCAGGGCGGCCTGGCCGTCGATCGAGGCGGCGAGGACGAGGCCGAGCAGGAGACTCATCGGGGGGCGATTATAGCGGTCGGGGCCTGTGCTAGACTCCCGCGAATCCCCAAGGAGGCGTTGTTTTCATGCGTCGAGTTGTCGTGTGGGCCGTCTCGGTGTCTCTCGCGCTGGGCTCGGCGACTCCCCTCGCCGCCGGCACCCTGCGCGGGCGCGTGGAGATGCTGGAGCGGAAGGGCAAGAAGGCGAGAGACCTCTCCGAGGTCGTGGTCTGGGTCGAGGGACCGCAGGTCACCCCCGAGCCCACGAAGGCGACCATCAGGATGGAGAAGAAGCAGTTCGAGCCGCATCTGGTCGTCGTGCCGGTGGGCGGGAGCGTGAGCCTTCCCCAACATGGATCCGATCCTGCACAACGCCTTCTCGGTCTCCGAGAAGAACCGCTTCGATCTTCAGCTCTACAAGAAGCCCGAGAGCAAGGCCCAGACCTTCGAGCACCCCGGGGTCGTGCGCGTCTACTGCAACATCCACCCTCAGATGAGCGCTTTCGTCGTGGTGCGGGACAACCCCTTCTGGGCGCAGGCCTCGCGCGAGGGCCGTTTCTCGATCGCCGATGTGCCCGCCGGCCGCTGGGTGGTGAAGGCGTGGCACCCCCGGGCCCCGGAGATCTCGCAGAAGGTGGTGATCGCAGAGGAGGGCGCGGTCGATCTCGGATTGACCCTCGACGCCTCGGGCTACAAGCACGCCAAGCACAAGAACAAGTACGGCAAGAAGTACAAGAAGGGTCGCTACTGAAAGGGGTCGGCGTTGAGCCTGACACAGAAGATCCTGCTCTTCACGGGCCTGCTGATCGTCGCGCTCGTCGGCATCACCCTGGCCTTCACCACCGTCCAGGCCGACCGCCTCGCCCGGGACACGATCCGGGAGGGTCTCCAGGAGACCCGCGAGGTCTGGAAGGCCATCCAGGCCGACCGCTTCGACAAGCTGCGGCTCGGGGTGCGCGTGCTCGCCAACGACCCCTACTTCAAGGCGGCCCTCACCGAGCTCGACCAGGCCACCACCCTGGACTCGCTTTCCGAGCGCGGGATGGACCTCGACGCCGACTTCATGCTCGCCACCGACTGGGACGGTGTCCTGGTCGCCCGCACCGACAACCCCAGCGCCTCCGGTGACGACCTCTCCGAGGCCCCCCTCGTGAGGGCGGCGTTCGAGGGCGAGGAGTCGGCCACGCTGTGGCGAGTGGGGGACGGGATCGCGACCGCAGTGGCGGTGCCCATGCTGACGGGCCCGGAGTTCGTCGGTGTCCTCGTCGCTGGATACGTCATCGACGAGGAGGTGGCCGCCCAGATCCGTCGCCTCACCCGGAGCGAGATCGCCTACGTGGCGCAGGAGCTGGGACAGCCCCGGCTCGTGGTCTCGTCGCTCGGGCCCCGAGAAGGGGCCCTCGGCGCACTTCTCGACGAGCCGGAGATCGTCCTCGCCGGCGAGGAGCCTTTCGAGATCGACCTGAGCGGCGAGCGGTTCATCGGCGTGCGGATTCCGCTTCTCACGTCCGACGACGAGGAGATCGGGGCCGCCCTCGCCCTGCGCAGCCTGTCCGCGGAGACGGCGGGCTTCCGGCAGTTCCGCGACAGCCTCATCGCGGTCTCACTCGGGGTGATGGTGCTCGCGCTGCTCGTGGCCTGGTTCGCGGCTTCGCGCATCACCGGGCCCGTCCGCACGCTCGTAGGCCTCGTCGACCGGGCCCGCGACGGCTCGTTCAGCGGGGCGGTCGCGGTGGGGACGCGGGACGAGATCGGGGTGCTCGCCCGGGCCTTCAACGGGCTCCTCGCCGACCTGCGGGAGAAGGACGAGGCGATCCAGTACCTGCGCGAGGGCCTGACCGCGCTGCGCGAGGCCACCGCGAGCCGGCCGGCGGAAGCCGCACCGACCGACGAGACCCTGGCCACGAGCGACGAGACCGTTCGCATGCCCGCGATGGGCCGGGCGCTTCAACACGGAGAGGTCTTCGCCAATCGCTACGAGATCCTGGACTCGGTTGGCGAGGGGGGCATGGGCGTCGTCTACCGCGCCCGTGACCGCCAGCTCGACGAGGAGGTGGCCCTCAAGCTGCTGCGCGCCAAGGCGGTGACCAAGGATCCGACGCTGCTCGACCGCTTCAAGCAGGAGATCAAGCTCGCGCGCCGTATCACCCACCACAACGTTCTCCGAACCCACGATTTCGGGGAGGCCGACGGGGTCCCCTTCATCTCGATGGAGTACCTCGAGGGGGTGACCCTGAAGCAGCTCGTGCGAGGCCGCGGTGCGCTGCCGCTCGGGGTGGCGCTGAACTTCGCCAAGCAGATGTGCCGGGGGCTCTCCGCCGCCCACGAGCGCGGTGTGGTGCACCGCGACATCAAGCCCCACAACATGCTGATCCTGCCGGAGTCGAGCGAGCTGAAGATCATGGACTTCGGGATCGCGCGGCCCTCCAAGGTCGACAAGCAGGACCCGTCCCTCACCACCGCGGGAACGGTGATGGGGACTCCCGACTACATGTCGCCGGAACAGGCGCAGGGGCTTCCCGCCGACTTTCGGTCTGACATCTACTCCCTCGGCGTCGTCCTCTTCGAGGCCCTGACCGGCACGCTCCCGTTCCGCGGCGAGACGGTGACGCAGATCGTCATCGCCCACATCCAGCAGCCGCCGCCGCGACCGCGGAGCCTCCGGCCGGACCTCCCGTTGGAACTCGAGACGGCGGTCCTGCGCTGCCTCGTGAAGGAGCCCGCGAAGCGCTGGCAGAGCGTGGACGAGCTTCTCGAGGTGCTGACCGCCGCCTCGACGCGAGCCGACGCAGCATAGTGGCCTGAACGGCGAATGGAGGCCGTTCAGGCCACGCCGCGCGCGCGCTGCGGGGACCGACGCGCGATGCTCTTGTGACGCCTAGACCTCGAGGGCTTTCGCGGCTCGCTCGCAGTCCTCCGCGCGAACGTAGATGACGTAGCCGTACTTCCCCTGGCCGTCCGAGACCCCGGTCGAGGCGTACACGTTGACCTTCGCCCGGTAGAGCTTCTCGTGCACCTCGACGAGCGCGCCCAGCTCGTCGTCCCCCTGCAGGAGGAGCGCGGGGTGGGGCCCGTCCAGCTCCATCTTGGCCCTTTCCGCCTCGCTCGCCATCTTCGACGGCTCGGCCGGGAAAAGGGTGATCTGCGTGCGGTCCGGCCCAACGGGCACCGCCGTGAAGGCCAGGAGGTTCACACCCAGGCCGGCCAGGGCGGAGAGCACCTTGTAGGCCTCGCCTGGCTGATCGACGACGGTGGCGTGGAAGTACTCGACGCGGCGGATCGTGTACGCCATGGCTGCTCCCCCGGGACACTGCGGGGCCAGGTCGGCCCCGGTCAGGGGAGCTTACTCCATCCGCGAGGGGGCTGGCGCCTCAGCCGGCCAGCGTGGGCGTGTCCGCTCGCTTCTTCGCCGACTCCGCCGCGCCCGCCTTCTCGAGGGCCTGCTCCAGATCCGCCCAGAGGTCCTCGGGGTCTTCGAGGCCGACCGAGATGCGGACGAGGCTGTCGGAGATGCCGGTCGACGCCCTCGCCTCTTTCGTCACGCAGTGGTGCGTGAGGCCGGCGGGGTGCTGGATCAGCGTGTCCGTCGCCCCGAGGCTCACCGCGGAGACCATGATCTGCACGGCCTCGAGGATCCGCCCGGCCGCCTCGAGGCCGCCCGCCACCTCGAACGCCAGCACGCTGCCCGGACCCGCCATCTGTCGCCCGACGAGCCCGCGGGGATCGTGGCCGGGCAGACCCGGGTAGTGGACCGAGGTCACCTGCGGATGGCGGGTCAGACGCTCGGCGATGATCCGCGCGCCGTCCTGCGCGGTCCTCACGCGGACCGCCAGGGTGGGCAGGCTCCGGTGGAGCAGGAACGCCGCCATCGGATGGAGCAGCGCCCCGGTGACAACTCGAACCTGGCGCAGCTTCATGGCCCAGGCCTCGCTGGTGGCGACGACCCCGGCGATGACGTCACCGTGACCGCCCAGGAACTTGGTGGCGCTGTGGAGCACCATCGCCGCCCCGAGCTCGAGCGGCCGCTGAAGCACCGGCGTCATGAATGTGGAGTCCACCACGACCGGGACCCCACCTGCCTGGCGCACGGCGTCCTCGATGTCGACCAGGCGCAGCGTGGGGTTGCCCGGGGTCTCGAGGACGACGAGGGCGGTGTCGGACCGGACCGCGGCCCCGATCCCGTCCGGGGCCACGAACGACACCTCGTGGCCGAGCAGGCCGTTGTCGAGAAGGGCGTCGCTCCCCCCGTACAGGGGCCGAACCGCAACCACGTGGTTCTTCCCGTCCTCTCGCGCGGCGAGGAGGACCGCGGTGAGGGCGGCCATCCCGGAGGCGAACGCGACCGCCGCCTCCGCCCCCTCGAGTGACGCCAGGGCCGCCTCGTACCTGGCCACGGTGGGGTTGTGGAGGCGTGCGTAGATGGGGCTGCCGGTCGGGTGCCCGCCGGCGGCCAGCGCGTCGATCGAGGCCGTGGCCTCGGCGAGCGGGCCCGTGGGATAGGTCGTGGAGAGATCGATCGGGGGGGCGTGGATCCCCATCTCTCCGAAGTCCTCGCGCCCGGCGTGCACCGTGAGAGTGTCGAAAGAGAGCCGCTTGCTTTGCATAGGATTCGGCCTCACCATGACAAGATGGTGTCAATTCGGAATGATCCGAGTCAACCGAATTGACTTCGGAGGAGGCCCGTGGAGACACGTCTGAGCCGAATCGACCTCGCGATACTGGCCGCCCTGCAGAATGATGCTCGGCTGTCGAACAAGGAGCTGGCCGCCCGAGTGGATCTCGCCCCCTCGAGCTGCCTCGAGCGGGTCCGGCGACTGAGGGAGAGCGGAGTCCTGACCGGCTTCCGCGCCCAGGTGGAGCCGACGGCGCTCGGTATCGCCATACAGGCCCTCGTGTTCGTTCGCCTCGTTCGTCACGCCCGCGAGCAGGTGAGGAGCTTCCGCGCCCACGCGCTCTCGCTGCACGAGGCCATCGGCGTCTATCACGTGGCCGGCCAGCACGACTTCCTCGTGCACGTGGGCGTCCGCGACGCCAACCACCTGCGTGACCTGGCGATGGACGCCTTCACGAGCCGGCCGGAGGTGTCGCGGATCGAGACACACCTCATCTTCGAGCACGTGCCGAAGACGCAGATGCCGGTGCTGATGGAGACCGGAGGCGACAGGGAGAAGGGGCGCCGGCGGCGCACCACGCGTCCTTGACGCCTCCCGACACGCACCCCTATAGTCGCCGAAGCACCATGCGCCTTCTTTCGTGCCATTCGCTCGCCGCGCTCGCCTTCGCCTTGCCCGTCCTCGCCTGCGGGGAGCATCCCGGATTCCCGGATGCGGAGCGGGCGGACCTCGGCGCGAGGATCGACGACCTCGCTCGCCGGGGAACGGTCGCCCTGGTTCGCGTCCAGGACGACGCGGAGTTCCCGGGGCGGCGTCACCTACGCTACGACCAGCGCGTGGGCGACGTGCGCGTCTTTGGGGCCCAGCTCGTGCGGCAGGTGGACACGGAGGGCCAGACCCTCAGCGTCTTCGGACGGATCGACGAGAGCCTCGCCGCCGACGTCGCCCCCGCGCTCTCGGCCGATCAGGCGGTGCGGGCCGCGGAGCCGGTGTTCCCGCCGGGCGCCTTCGCCGTCGGCGAGCCGGAGCTGGTCCTCCTCCCCCGGGGCGGAGTCACGGTGCTGACGTGGATGCTGTGGATGCGGTTCGACCACCACCTCGACCGCGTGTTCGTCGATGCCCGGTCCGGGGCGCTCGTGTGGCGCTACGACGACCTGCGCACCGAAGCAACCGTCGGGCTCGGCACCGGCGTGTGGGGCGACCGCAAGAAGGTCTCGGCCGACTCCACCCCGGAGGGCTTCCGCGCCGACGACAAGCTGCGCCCGCCCGCGCTCACGACGTACGACCTGCGCTACGACCTCGCCGCGGCCGGATCCGCTCTCGCCGACGGGCAGCTCGATCCCTCCTGGATCGCGCGCAGCACGAACAACACCTGGGCCGACGGGGCGGTCGTCGACGCCCACGTCTACGCGGGCTGGACGTACGACTACTACTTCAAGCGGCACCAGCGTCGTGGGATCGACGGTCAGAACCTGCCGGTTCGGAGCGTGACCCACTTCCTGCCCCGCTCGGCCCGCTTCGCCAATGCCTTCTGGGACCCGTTCCAGAACGCGATGTATTACGGAGACGGGGACAGGGAGTTCGCCGCCTTCTCTGGCGCCCTCGACGTGGTCGTCCACGAGATGACGCACGGGGTCACCCAATACACCTGGGACGGCATCTACTCGGGCGAGTCGGGGGCGCTCAACGAGGCCTTCTCCGACATCATGGCCACCGGGGCGGAGTTCTTCCACGAGCCGGCGGGCGTGGCGCGGCACCACGCCGACTACTACCTCGGCGAGGACCTGACGTTTCTCTTCAACCCGCCGCGGCTGGCCGTGCGCTCGATGGAGAACCCGTCGCGGTTCTGCTCGGAGAGGATCGCCGGGTGTGACCCCGACCACTACGCGAACCTCTACCGCGGCCGGCAGGACAACGGCGGCGTCCACCACAACAGCGGCATCGCCAACCAGGCCTTCTACCTGCTCGTGGAGGGCGGTGTGAACCGCACGTCGGGCGTTCGGGTCGGCGGCCTCGGGCCTGCGCGCCGCGGGGATGCCGAGCGTATCTTCTACCGGGGCTTCACCGCGTACCTGACGCCCTCCGCCACCTTCGCCGACGCCCGGGCCGCCACCGTGCAAGCGGCACTCGACCTCTTCGGCGAGGCCGAGGCGGCCCAGGTGGCAACGTCCTGGACCGCGGTGGGCGTCGAGTGAAGCGCTCGCGGCTGGCGACGCTCGCGTTCGTCCTCGTGGCGGCTTCGCTGCCGGCCCGCCCCGCAAACGCGAACGAGCACCGTTTCCGGATCTCGGTGGGCGGCGGGGCCGCTCTCGGCACGATCGGGTGGAGTGCCTCCTCGACCTGGGAGGAGCACCGGGAGACGGTGGAGCTGGAGGCGGACTACGAAGCGGCCCTCGGCCCCGTCTTCGAGGCCGGGCTCGGCGTCCGCGTCACGCAGCGCTTTGGCCTGCGGGCGTCCGTGAGCTGGTCGCGCCGGGATGCCGACGCCTCGGTTCAGGCCCGCATCCCGCACCCCTTCTTCTTCGACCGGCCCCGTCCCGTCGAGGCCAGTGTCTCCGGCCTCGAGTACCGTCAGCTGGCGAGCCACCTCGATCTCGAGTGGCGGCCCCTCGTGGGGCGGACCGAGATCATCGTCTTCGGAGGAGTGTGCCTCCTTCGCGTCGAAGCCGACCTCGTCGAGCGCGTCGAGTACGACGAGGAGTACCCCTACGACGAGATCTCGTTCCGCGCCGCGGTGACGGAGCGGGCCCGGTCGGACGCCGCCGTCGGATGGAGCGCCGGGGCCGAGGTGTCCCATGCCCTCGGGCGCCGAGTGGCCCTTGGCCTGCTGGCGCGCTACACGCGAGCCCGCGTCGATCTCGCCCCGCCCGGCGAGGACGAGACGTTGCTCGACGCCGGGGGATTCCATCTGATGGCCACGCTCAGCGTGGGCTTCTGACTAGCCGATGTCGCCGTCCAGCGGCGTGTAGAGCTCGGTGGACACCTTGGCGAGCCGCCGGGCGAGCAGCTCGGCGCTGGGGCGTGCGGCCGGGTCCTTTGCCAGCGTGGTCTGGACGAGGGCCTCGAGCGCAGGCGAGATGTCGGGGCACAGTGGCCGGAGGGGTGGGGGTTCGTCCTCGACCTGCATCGCCACCAGCGCGAGAGGGTCGGGCGAGGACGGGACGAACGGCAGCCGGCCGGACAGCATCTCGTAGAGCACGGTGCCGACGCTGTAGATGTCCGACTTCGGGCCGTAGGACCCGCGACGGAAGCGCTCCGGGGCCATGTAGGCGGGGGTCCCGAGGAGGGACCCGTCGATGGTGAGGTTCTGACCGAGGGCGGCCGCGCCCGCGATCTTGGCGATGCCGAAGTCGAGGATCTTCGGCGTCTCTCCGCTGTCGGTCATGTGGAGAAAGATGTTCGAGGGCTTGATGTCCCGGTGGATGACCTCGGCGGCGTGGGCGGCGGCCAGGGCGCGGCACACCGGCTCGAGGATCTCCGTGGAACGTCGGGGCGTGAGCCGGTCCCGCTCCTCGAGAAGGGTGTCGAGCGAGCGCCCCTGGAGCAGCTCCATGACGAGGTAGGCCACCCCACCTTCGTTGACGCAGAAGTCGAGCACCTGGACCGCGTTCGGGTGCTGTACGCGACAGGCCGAGGCGCCCTCGCGACGGAAGCGGGCCAGCGCCTCGGGATCGGTGCCGGCGCTCGTGCTCAGCACCTTCACCGCGACCGCACGGTCCAGCTCGACGTGGTGAGCCCGGAAGACGGTGCCGAAGCTCCCCCCCCCGATCATCGCTTCCAGCCGGTACCGGCCTCCGAGAATGCAGCCGGGCCCCGCCTGGGCGGGCGTGCGGGGCTCGGCGTCGGGAAGGGGCACCACGGCCCGCGCCGCCTCTCGCGTGCGAAGGGCTGCCTTGATGCGGGCGAACGCCACCGGGTAGTCCACCGGCTTGGTCACGTAGTCGTTGGCCCCGAGGCCGAGGGCCTCCACGTAGTCCTCGCTGTCCGTCTTCGCGGTGACCATGATCACCGGCAGGACCGCCGGCGACCACGTCTCACGGATGCGTCTCAGAACGTCGAGGCCGGTCATCCCCGGCATCATGATGTCGAGGAGCACCAGATCGACGGCCTGCCTCTGAAGCAGCTCGAGGGCCCGGGGGCCGTCGGAGGCGGTGAGGACGTCGAGGCCGGAGCGCTCGAGTCGCCTCGCCATCAGCTCGACGTTGGCGGGCAGGTCGTCGACGACGAGGATGGAGGCGGGGCGCTCGCTCACGACCCGTCTCCCTGCGCCGGCGCCGGGCCGGCCTGGAGGTAACGCGAGGGCAGCGCCCGCACGAGGCGGTGGGCGATGGCGCCCGACGCCTCCGCCACCGCCGCCAGGTCCACCCCGGTCTCGATCCCCATCCCGTGAAGCATGTAGACGAGGTCCTCGGTGGCGAGATTGCCGGAAGCGCCGGGGGCGTACGGGCAGCCACCCAGGCCCCCCGCCGCACTGTCCACGATCGTGACCCCCTCCTGCAGCGCCGCGAGCACGTTGGCGAGAGCGGTGCCCCGGGTGTCGTGGAAATGAACGGCCAGCTTCGCCACCGGCAGCACCTCCCCCAGCCGACCCGCGAGGTCGCTCACCTGCGTGGGCGCGGCCACCCCGATGGTATCGCCGATCGAGACCTCGTCACAGCCGGCCTCGACGAGGCGGGTGGCCACGTCCACCACTCGCTCGCCCGGGACGATCCCTTCGTAAGGACAGCCGAAGCACGTCGAGACGTAGCCCCGCACCCGGAGCCCCTCCCGCCGCGCCTCGGGCACGAACTCGGCGAACCGCGTGAAGGACTCGTCGATGGTGGCGTTGATGTTGCGGCGGTTGAAGCTCTCGCTGGCCGCGGTGAAGACGGCGATCTCGCGAGCCTGCGCCGCCCGCGCGAGCTCGAAGCCCTTCCGGTTGGGCACGAGCACGCTCAGCCGCAGGCCTGGACGCTTCTCCACCCGCCGCAGCACCTCCTCGGAGCCCGCCATCTGCGGGACCCACCTCGGCGAAACCAGGGCCCCCACCTCGACCACGGGCAGGCCGGCCGCGCTCAGGCCGTCACAGAATGCGACCCGCTCGTCGATCGAGAGAGGCGTCGCCTCGTTCTGGAGACCGTCGCGAGGGCCCACCTCGACCACGGTGACCCGGGAAGGGAGCCTCACCCCTCGGCCTCGAGCTCCACCAGGGCTCGGCCCGGCGCGACCATCTCCCCCGCACTCACGTGCACCGCGCGCACGACGCCGTCCCGCGGGGCGCGGAGCGCGTTCTCCATCTTCATCGCCTCGACGACGAGAAGCTCCTCTCCCCGCACCACCCGCTGCCCGGGGACAACCTTCACCGCGCTCACGCGCCCCGGCATGGGCGCCTCGAGGGCGCCGGCGTGGTGCCGGCGGGCCGGCCGCGCACCCTCGTGCTCCACCTGGAGGGACCAGGCGGCACCATCCCAGAAGAGGTGGATCGTGCCGCCCTCGCGGGCGAGGTGGAAGCGCACGACCCGGGCTCCGTCGCGGAGGATGAAGACGCCGGGTGCCTCCTCCTCCTCGAGCGTGAAGCGGAACGTCTGCTCGGCCACCGTGACCTCGACCCCGTCGCCGGTCTCCCGCACGAGCGGGGCGAAGCTCTCGTCACCGAAGCGCAGGCCCTTCACGAGGGCCCTCCCAGCCGCCAGGGGCCGAGGCTCGTCCACGGGTCGGGCGCGGCTCGTCCGGACTCACGTCCCCCGGGGGCCCGCGGGCCGACCCGCGAGAGGGCCGCCGCCACCGCCGCCACCGCCTCGATCGGAGGGCCGGGGCTCGGCGTCAGCTCGCCCAGGTGCTGCTCGATGAAGCCGGTGTGAAGCGCCCCCTCCTCGAACGCAGGGTGCTCGACGATGGCCCGCAGACGCGCGAGGTTGGTCACCACACCGAGGACGACCGTCCTCCGGAGCGCCTCCCGCATCCGCTCGATGGCCTCCCGTCGGTCGAAGCCCCACGTCACGACCTTGGAGAGGAGCGGGTCGTAGTGGACGGTGACCTCGCTTCCCTTCGCCAGACCGGAGTCGACGCGGATCCCGGGGCCCTCGGGCTCCGACAGGTGGACGATGCGGCCCGGCGAGGGCAGATCGTCCCTCTCCGGGTCCTCGGCGTAGAGCCGACACTCCAGGGCGTGGCCGCGGCGCACGACGTCGTCCTGGGTCAGGCCGAGCCCCCGCCCCGCCGCCACCTCGAGCTGCAGCCGCACGATGTCGATCCCGGTGACCGCCTCGGTCACCGGGTGCTCCACCTGCAGGCGCGTGTTCATCTCCAGGAAGGAGAAGGCGCCGTCGGGCGCGAGCAGGAACTCCACGGTGCCCGCGTTGACGTAGGACGCGGCCCGGGCCGCGGCGACGCCCGCCGCGCACAACGCCTCGCGCTGGTCGGGGGTGAGGGCCGGGCTCGGCGTCTCTTCGACCACCTTCTGATGTCGGCGCTGCACCGAGCACTCGCGCTCGCCGAGGTGGAGGACGCTCGCTCCCCCGTCGGCCACGACCTGCACCTCCACGTGGCGCGGCCGCTCGACGAACCGCTCGATCACCATCGCGTCGTCGCCGAAGGCGGCCTTCGACTCCCGACGTGACGCGCCGAGCGCCGAGGCGAAGTCCGCGGCGCGCCGCACCACGCGCATCCCCTTTCCGCCTCCGCCCCGCGAGGGCTTGAGCATGACCGGCCAGCCCACCGCCTCGGCCTCGGCGAGAAGGCGGGCGTCGGACTGGTCGTCACCGTCGTAGCCGGGCAGCACCGGAACGCCCGCGGCGGTCATGAGTCGGCGGGCCTCCTTCTTGTCCCCCATGCGCCGGTGGACGTCGCCCGGGGGACCGACGAAAGCCATCCCGGCATCGCGAACGGCATCGGCGAAGTCGCCCGTCTCGCTGAGGAAGCCGTAGCCGGGGTGGACCGCGTCCGCGCCCGACCGCCGCGCCGCGTCGATCAGGGCGTCGATGGAGAGGTACGAGCGGAGGGCCTCGGCCGGACCGATGGCCTCCGCCTCGTCCGCCTCGAGGACGTGACGGGCGGAGCGGTCGGCCTCCGAGTAGACCGCCACCGTCGGGATGCCCATCGCCCGGCAGGTGCGGACGATCCTGACCGCAATCTCCCCGCGGTTGGCGACGAGGACCTTGCCGAAGAGCGGCACGCGGGTAGTTCAGCACAAAGACTGCGCGGAAACAAAGGGTCTGCCCGCTCAGGACCGCAGCAGATGAAGGACCGCGACGAGGGTCGCGCACCGAGAGGCTCGTCGGCCCCCGCGTCTAGTCGAGCCAGTCGGGCTTTCGCTTCTCCAGGAAGGCGCTGCAGGCCCTCCTGCCCCTCCGCGGAGGCGCGCACGCGGGCGATGCGCTCGACCGTGTCGCTCCCGGACGTCCTCCGGGCGCCGGCCCGCCACCGTCCGGAGGAGGGCCTTGGCCTCGGCGATGGCGTCGGGGCCCGGCCTGAAGCAGCTCGCGAACGCGGCCGTCGACGGCGGCGTCGAGGTCGGCCTCGGGCACCGCGGCCCGGACGAGGCCGATCTCCCGTGCCCGGCCCGCATCGAAGCGCTCACCGGTCAGGAAGAGCTCCCGAGCCGCGGACTCCCCGATCCGGCCGACGACGTAGGGGGAGATGACGGCGGGGATGAGCCCGAGGCGGACCTCGGTGAAGCCGAAGCGCGTTCCGAGCGCGGCCACCGCGATGTCGCAGGCGGCGACCAGCCCGGCCCCGCCCCCGAGGGCCGCCCCGTGCACGCGGGCCACGATGGGCTTGGGGGAGCGCGGAGATCGCGAAGAAGAGGTCGGCCATCGCTCGGGCCTCGCGGAGGTTGTCCTCGCGGCCGAAGGCGGCCACCGCCTTCATCCACTCGAGGTCGGCCCCGGCGCAGAAGACCTTGCCCCGCCCCCCGAGCGACGACGACGCGAACGGAGTCGTCGCGCGCCGAGGTCGTCGATGACCTTCCGGAGCTCGGTCACCATCACGTCGTCGAAGGCGTTGCGCACCTCGGGTCGGCTCAGCCACACGCGGGCCACGCCGCCGTCGGTCTCGAGCTCCAGGCGCTCCAGCTTCAACGCGACACTCTCCTCTCCGACCCGCTCCCGACGCGCCGCCGACCCTCGAAGCACGCGCCCCGGCCGCGCCCCCGTGAGACGGCCCGCGTCGACGACGACGACCCCGTTGATCAGAACGAACGAGACGCCCTCGGCGTGGGCGTGGGGCTCGTCGAATGTCGCCCGGTCGCGGATCGTCGCGGGATCGAAGACCGCGAGATCGGCCTTCATCCCCGGTCGGATCAGACCTCGGTCGGCGAGGCCGACCCGCGCCGCGGGGAGTGACGTCATCTTCCGCACCGCGTCTTCGAGGCTCAGGAGCTGCTTCTCCCGAACGTAGACTCCCAGCACCCGCGCAAAGGTCCCGTAGCTGCGGGGATGAGGGGATCCCTTTCCGAAGATCGGGATCTCGCCGTCCGACGCCACCATCGTGAAGGGCGAGGCGAGGATGCGCTCCACGTCCTCCTCCGCCATCGCGTGGAAGATGCCGGTGGCCCCGCCGCCGCTCGACGATCTCGAGCACCAGGTCGGCGGCGTTCTCGACGGTGGGCTCCCGGCCCCGATCGCGCAGCACGGCGGCCAGGTCCTTGCCGTCGAGCGACGGATCGTCGAGGACACGCCGCGATCTGGAGGCGTGAGGCGTCGCCTCCGCCCCGCTCGTTGCGGATCTTGCCGATCACCGCTTCTCGGGCCCGGGAGCGGGTTGCCGGATCGGCCAGACCGGGCCGCTCGTGCCTCGGCTCCGCCCTCGAGGGCCCAGGCGGGGAGGAGCGCGGCCGCGAAGCGACGTGGACGAGGCGGTGTAGGGATACTGGTCGATCGTCACGTCGACGCTCCGCGGCGACGGGCCTCCTCGACGATCCGGAGGGTCTCGACGCTGCGGCCCCAGCCGGCGCGGCCGATGATCTTGTGGTGCGTGATCTGGGTGGGCAGCCCGCCCCGCTCCCCGATCTCGATCGTCTCTTCGACGCTCTCGAGCACCCGCGCGGCTTCGTCGCGCATGTGGGAGACGTGGATGCCGCCGCCATCGCCGGCCGCCCGGGCCAGCTCCACCACCTCGTCGGTGCGGGCGAAGGTCCCCGGAACGTAGAAGAGGCCCGTGCTCAGTCCGAACGCGCCCTCGCGCATCGACGTCTGCTACGATCGCGACCATCCGCTCGAGCTCTTCGGACGTCGGGGCTCGATCCTCACGGCCCATCACCGCCTCGCGGACGGAGCCGTGCCCGACGAAGGTGCCGAAGTTCACGGCGGGGGGCAGCGCGCCGACGCGCTGGAGGAACTCGCCAACGGGCAGCGGGGAGGAGCCGTCCTGTCCCTCGAAGAGGGTGGTGACGCCCTGGAGGACGTAGTTGTCCGCGGTGGGCACCTCGAAGATCCCGTGGCGGGCGTGGGTGTGGACGTCGATGAAGCCGGGGGCGACGCACCTGGCCCCTGAGGTCGAGCGCGCGCGCGGCCGCTCCCTCGAGGTGGGGCCCCACCGCGGCGATCGTGTCGCCCTTCACCGCGACGTCCGCCCGGAACCAGGGCGCGCCGGTGCCGTCGACCACCCGGGCGCCACGAATGACCAGATCGTACTCCTGCGCGGCCGCGGGGAGGGCGAGCAGGAGACAGGCCACGATGCCGGCGGCACGGACGAGGGTCATGAGGTCCTCCCGGAGAGGCGGGCCCGAGGCCAGCGCGGCACGGGCAGCACGATCGAGGCCACGCCCAGGAGCAGCACCAGGCCTCCCAGCACGAAGGGCGGGCGCAGGGTGGCTCCTTCGAGGAACCAGGCCCAGAGGTTCGCGAGCGGAGCGTTGAGGAAGACGAAGGCTGCGACCTCCCCCGCGGGCACTCGCTTCAGGGCCCAGATCCAGCCCGCGTAGGCGAGGAGGCTGCACGGGATCGCGAGGTAGAGCGCGGCGCCGAGGGCCCCGGGGCTCGCGACGAGGGCGCGGCCGACCGCGGGACGGGCGAAGAGGAGGACGAGGGGAACGCTGCCCAGGAGAAGAATTGCGTAGGTCGTGTCGAAGGGGTCGGCGCCGGCGGGGACACGCCGGCCGATCACGGTGTAGATCGCCCAGCAGAGCGGGGAGAGCGTCAGCAGGAGAGCGCTCGAAAGGTACGGCCAGTCCACGGCCCGGTCGGTCCCGTACCGGATCACCACGAACACACCCGCGAGCGCGAGGACGAGGCCGACGACCTTCCTCGGGCCAAACTCCTCGCCGAGCGCGACGCGCGCCAGGACCGCGGTGAAGACGGGGTTCAGGGCCACGATCAGGGCCGCGGTGCCGGAGGGCACCGTCTTCATTCCATGAAGGAAGAAGAGGTGGTAGCCGGGGACGCCAAGGAGGGCCATGGCCGCGATCTTCGTCCATGAGCCCTGCGGAAGGCGGAGCGGGCGGCGCCAGAGGAGGACGAGGGCCGCTCCGATCAGGACCGGCACGAACCTCGCGGCGAGGGCCTCGGTCAGGCCGAGGTCCTGCCGGAGCCGGGCCGCGCCGAGAAACGAGAACGACCAGGCCACGACCGCCAGGACGAGGATGAAGTGGGCCACGCGCCGCGCAGTATGCCACGGCGCATCCCACTCACATCCGGAACACGCCGAAGCGAGTCTCGGGAACGGGGGCGTTGAGGGCGGTGGAGAGGCCGAGGCCGAGCACGGTCCGGGTGTCGGCCGGGGTGATGATCCCATCGTCCCAGAGCCGCGCGGTGGAGTAGTACGGGCTCCCTTCCTCCTCGTACTTGGCGAGGATGGGGGCCTTGAGGGCCTCGACCTCCGCGTCACTCATCGGCTTGCCCCGCCGCTCGCGCTGCTCCTGCTTCACCTGGGCCAGGACCGAGGCCGCCTGCTCGCCCCCCATCACGCTGATCCGGGCGTTCGGCCACATCCAGAGCTGCCGCGGCTGGTAGGCCCGCCCGCACATGCCGTAGTTGCCGGCACCGAAGCTGCCGCCGATGATCACGGTGAACTTCGGCACCAGGGCGTTGGCCACCGCGTGGACCATCTTGGCCCCGTCCTTGGCGATCCCCCGCTGCTCGTACTCCTTCCCGACGATGAAGCCGGTGATGTTCTGGAGGAAGACGAGCGGGATCCGGCGCTGGCAGCACATCTCGATGAAGTGCGTCGCCTTGAGCGCGCTCTCGGAGAAGAGCACGCCGTCATTGGCCAGGATCCCGACCGGGTAGCCCATGATGCGGGCGAACCCGCAGACGAGGGTCGTCCCGTAGAGGGCCTTGAACTCCGAGAGGCGACTGCCGTCGACGATGCGGGCGACGACCTCGCGCACGTCGTAGCCCTTCCTCACGCTCACCGGCACCACGCCGCCCAGCTCCTCCGGGTGATAGAGGGGATCCTCCGGCTCCTCCACCTCCCAGGGCGGCTCCTTGCGCGTGGTGAGCGTTCCCACGACGTCGCGGGCCCGGGCCAGGGCCTCCTCCTCGTCGGCCGCGTAGTGATCGGCCACCCCGCTCGTGCGGGTGTGGACGTCGGCCCCGCCGAGCTCCTCCGCGCTCACCTCCTCGCCGGTCGCCGCCTTCACGAGCGGCGGCCCTCCGAGGAAGATCGTGCCCCGACCCTTCACGATGATCGTCTCGTCGCTCATCGCCGGGACGTAGGCCCCGCCCGCGGTACAGGAGCCGAGGACCACGCTGACCTGCGCGAGGCCGGCCGCGCTCATCCGGGCCTCGTTGTAGAAGATGCGCCCGAAGTGGTCCCGGTCGGGGAACACCTCGGCCTGGAGCGGCAGGAACGCCCCCCCGGAGTCGACGAGATACAGGGAGGGCAGGCGGTTCTCGAGCGCGATCTCCTGCGCCCGGAGGTGCTTCTTGACCGTGATCGGGAAGTAGGTGCCGCCCTTGACCGTCGCGTCGTTGGCGACCACCATCACCTCGCGCCCCCGCACCCGCCCGACCCCGCAGACGATTCCGGCCGAAGGCGCCTGGCCGTCGTGCATCCCGAACCCGGCGAGGGCCCCGATCTCGAGAAAAGGCGTGCCGGGGTCGAGGAGGCGCTCGAGGCGCTCTCGCACCATGAGCTTGCCCTGGTCGCGGTGACGGCGGACCGCGGCCTCACCCCCCCCGGCCCGCGCGTCGGACAGGCGCCCGCGCAGCTCGGCCACGAGCCCGTCCATGTGCGCCCGGTTCTCCTCGAACTCGGCCGAGGCGGGGTCCAGGTGGGACTCGAGGACGGACATGCTCAGTCCCCCAGGCAGATGCCCAGCTCGCGGGCGGTGCGTATGGTGTCGCAGTCCAGGGGGACGGTCTTCATCCGCCTCGTGGCCTGCGCGAGGGGGACGTAGCGCACGGTCGGCGGGTCGAGGGCGACCATGACGCCCGCTCCGTCCCTCCGCGAGTGCTCGAACCGCCGCCGCTCCGAAGCGCAGCGACAGCAGCCGGTCGAAGGCGGTGGGCGTGCCGCCGCGCAGCAGGTGGCCGAGGACGACGGTGCGCGTCTCGCGCCCGGTCATGTCACCGAGCGCCTTCGAGACCTTCTCGCCCATTCCACCCAGGCGCTCCGCCGCACCGAGGCGCTTCTCGAGCACCGAGCGGCCACCGCCCCTGGGCTTCGCCCCTTCGGCCACCACCACGATGGCGAAGTTGCGTCCCGCCCCCACGCGCTGGCGGATCTTCGTGGCCACCGCGTTCAGATCGAAGGGGATCTCCGGGATGAGGATGGCGTCGGCGGTGCCGGAGATGCCCGCGTTCAGGGCGATCCAGCCGGCGTAGCGCCCCATGACCTCCACCACCATGACCCGCCGGTGGGCCTCGGCGGTGGAGTGAAGGCGGTCGAGGCACTCGGTCGCGAAAGAGACCGCGGTGTCGAACCCGAACGTGATGACCGTCTTCGAGAGGTCGTTGTCGATCGTCTTGGGGACCCCCACGATCCGCACGCCCTTCTTCGCGAGGGCGTTGGCGATCGTCAGCGAGCCGTCCCCCCGATCGCCACGACCGCGTCGATCTGGTTCTCCTTCAGGCCCCGGACGAGGTCGTCGGTTCGGTCGATCTCCTTCATCGTCCCGTCCGGCATCGGGGTGGGGTACTTCAGGGGGTTGCCGCGGTTCGTGGTGCCGATGATCGTCCCGCCGAGGTGGGTGATCCCACGGACCCGGGTCCGGGTGAGGGGCACGAGGCCCCCGTCGGGATACTCCTGCGGTCTGAAGATGCCGTTGTAGCCGTCCCGAATCCCGACGATCTCCCACCCGTGGTTCAGGCCGGAGAGGACGACGGCCCGGATCACCGCGTTCAGGCCAGGCGCGTCGCCCCCGCCGGTGTTGATCGCAACTCTTCGGATGGTCGGCGGACGCTTCCTCGGCATGAACCCTCCTCGCGGCGCGCTCGCTCGCGCCAGGCTCCCAAGCTTCTACGCCGAAGTCGCAGGCATCGCAAGCCGGTGGTCAATGAACAAATGCGACTGACCACCAGGCCCAGAATCGCCCGCGTGTCCCGTCCTTGGGGACACGCGGCGACGTGGGGAGGGTTAGGGAGGGGGGTCATTGAACGATCAAGGGGGGTCAATGAATGATCCGCTTCTCGAACGACCGCGCGCCGAGGATCGTGAAGAGCGCGAGGAAGCCCAGGAGGCCAGCCGCCAGCAGCGGGAGCGCCATGTGAGGCGCTTTCGGGGTGACGGCCAGGCGCATGGCCTCGCTCATGAAGGTGAGCGGGTTGAGCAGGAAGAGGTAGCGCACCGGCCCCAGGGCGGCGAGAGCGGACCAGGGGTAGTACGCGCAGCCGAACAGCATCATCGGCCCGAGCACGACGGCGAAGAGGAGCCCGCTGAAGCGCGGCTGGACGTTGGTCCCCAGGGTCAGGCCGAAGGCGGCCGAGAGAAGCCCACACAGGGCGGCGAGCGGAAGGAGTGCGGCCCAGGCCGGGCGCACCTCCATCCCGCTCACCCGGTGCATGAGGATCATCATCGCGGGCAGCGCGATCAGGCCCGCCACCGCCGCGTGCAGGGCCCCGGCCACGATGCGCTCGAGGGCCACCCCGCTGACGCCGACGGGGGCGAGGAGCCGCTCGTCCACCTCGCGGCTGCCCGAGAGGTCCTGCACCAGCGGCATCAGGACGCCCTGCACGCCCGCCATCATCATGGTGATGGCCATGAGGCCCGGCAGCATGACCGTCCCGAAGTCGGCGGCGACGAGGTCCATCCGCGGCAGGAGGTTCCCGAAGACGAGAATCACCAGGATCGGCTGGGTCAGGGTGGCGACGAGCAGGGGGCCCGCGTTCGCGCCGGGCCACGAGCAGATCGCGCTGCAGGAGCGCCATGAACGCGGTCACTCGCGGAGCTCCTTCCCGGTGAGGTGGATGTAGACGTCCTCGAGGCTCGGCTGGCCGAGGTTCACGTGGTGCAGGTCGGCCCCGCCGTCCCGCACCGCGTGGAGGACGCGGTCCAGGAGGCCGTCCTTCGGGTCCACGAAGAGGCGCAGCCGCTCGTGCTCGTCGCCCTCGACCTCGACGTGCTCGATGTTCTCGACCCCCGGGATCGCCTGCAGCTGCGGGGCCAGAGGCCGGGGGGCACGCACCCAGAGGTCCAGGACCTGGGCCCCGGGCAGCGTCTTCTTCAGGGCGGCCGGGGTGTCGAGGGTGAGGATCCGCCCGTGATCGACGATCGCCAGCCGCTGGCAGAGCCGGTCGGCCTCCTCCATGTAGTGGGTCGTGAGGATGAGGGTGAGTCCCCGCTGGTGAAGGGCGCGAAGGATGTCCCAGAGCCGCCGGCGCGCCTGGGGGTCGAGTCCGGTCGTGGGCTCGTCGAGGAGCACGAGCTGCGGGTCGTGCATGAGCGCCCGCGCGATCATCACCCGCTGCTGCTGGCCTCCGGAGAGGGTCTTGGGCTTCACGCGGGCCTTCTCGGCGATCTGCAGCTCCTCGAGCAGCCGGTCGGCGCGGGTCTCTCGCTCCGCGGCGGGGAGACCGAAGTACCGTCCGTGGTAGGTCAGGATCTCGCGCACGGTCAGGTCGGAGTCGAGGTTGCGGGTCTGGGGCACCACCGCGATCCGTCGTTTGGCCTCCCGAGGCGCGCGCGTGATGTCGACCCCATCCACGAGGATGCGCCCCGCGGTCGGACGCACGAGGCTGTTGATGCACCCGATGGTCGTGCTCTTCCCCGCGCCGTTGGGGCCGAGCAGACCGAAGAGCTCTCCCTTCTCGACCGAGAACGAGATGCCGCGCACCGCCTCCACCGGCGGGGACTTGCGCCCGCCGGGATAGGTCTTCGCGAGGTCGTCGACGACGAGGAGGCTCATGGGATCTGGAACGGGGTCGAAGTCGTGGATGCTACCACGGTTGCAGGGGATCCCCCGAAAGGCCCTCGGCACGACCGAGACGCCGGGCGAGGGCCTCGGGGTTCGCGAGGTGAATCAGAAGGAGGTCGGCCCTCCGGATCGCCTCGCGCAGGCCATCGGGCCCCCGCTCCCTACCCGCACCGCGCGCGGCCTCAGCGCGGAGCACGGAGAGGGAGAGGCGCAGGCCGAGGACCGTGGTGCGCAGACCCTCTCCCTGCAGGGCGAGCCAGCTGGCAAACGCCCTCGCGGCCAGCCAGCGGCGCACGGGTGCAACCAGGGCGGCCCACCCCTCGTCGACGAGATCGTCTCGGACCGGCGGCGGGAGCGGATGGCCGGGCGGCACGCACTCCGCGACCATGCGCCAGGCACGGGCGCACTCCCCGGGCCGCACCGCGGCGGCGTCGGCTCTCCGCGGTGTCTCGAGGCAGCGCCCCAGGTGGACGTCGAAGTCCCCGTCTTCAGGACCCCATCCGCGCACCGCCTCGGCCTGCAACGCGAGGAGGGCGAGGGCCTCGTCCGGGGACAGGTCCTCTCGGGCGAGGGTCGCGACCGTGTGCGCCTCCCACCGCGAGTGGGCCTCCCATCCCATCAGGACGCCGGGGCGGAGCAGCGGGGGAACCGATCCCCGGGCGTCGAGACCTTCGTAGGGCCAGGATGACGGGAAGGCGGGCGGGTCACTCTCGATCGCCAGCGGACGGTCCTCGCGAAAGAGCAGGCTGGCAGCCGTCGGACAGTAGTGCGAGAGCGTGATCGAGACGCCGAGGGGGCCCAACGTCACGATGCGCGGGAAGTCCCGGCAGGCCGAGGCCAGGTGGTCGAACCCGAGATGGCGGTGCACCGCGCAGAGCGGCCGGGGGCCGGCCTCGAGAAAGACGCAGCGACCCCGGGCGTCGGCCCGGAAGACGACCCGGGCCCCGTGGGGCAGGCCGGCCACCGCTCGGAAGGGCGTGTCGGAGCCCCCGGGAGCGCGCAGCGCCCCATCGTCCAGCGCCTCGCGAAGCCCGTCCTCGACGTGGGGCTCGACGGGCACGTCCCAGCCCGACGAGCAGCAGACCCCGGTGTTGCGGCACCCGTAGTCGGCGTGGATCGAGAGGACGCGGATCAATCCCCCACCCGCCGCCCGTCGCGGACCACGACCCGGCCGTCCTTCACGACGGTCCGGACCGCCCCCACGCCCACGCGCACGAGATCGAGGAGCCGGCGGGAGCGCAGCAGCACGAGGTCGGCGCGCTTGCCGACCTCGATCGTGCCGACGTCGTCGTGGCGGTCCAGCGAGTAGGCCGCGTTCACCGTCACCGCCGCGAGCGCCTCCTCGAGGGCGAGCCCCATCGCGAAGCAGCCCACCGCCATCGCGAAGGGCAGCGACGGCGAGAGCCCGCCGCCGGGGTTGACGTCGGAGGCGAGCGCGACGGGGACCCCGGCCTCGACGAGGGCCCGGGCCGGGGCGTAGTGCCCGAGGCGGAGGTAGAACGTGGCCACGGGAAGCAGCGTCGCCACGCACGAGGCGGCGGCCAGCGCCGCCATCCCCGCCTCCGAGACGAACCCCAGGTGGTCCGCGGAACGGGCCCCCAGCTCCGCCGCGAGCTCGGCCCCGCCGGTCCAGACCAGCTCGTCAGCGTGGATCCGGAGCTTCATCCCGTGCTCCCGCGTGGCGAGCAGGATGCGGCGGCTCTCCTCCACCGTGAAGACGCCCTCCTCGCAGAACACGTCGCCGAACTCCGCGAGCCCTCGCTCCGCCACCGCCGGGATCATCCGCTCGACGACGAGGTCGATGTACTCCCCGCGCCGGTCTCGGAAGTCGAGCGGGACCTCGTGGGCTCCGAGGAACGTGGGAACGACCGTCACCGGGTGGCGGGAGGCGGCGAGACCGATCGCCTCCAGGCTGCGGATCTCCGCCCCCGTCTCGAGCCCGTAGCCGCTCTTCACCTCCGCGGTGGTGGTGCCGCAGAGGAGCATCTCGTCGAGCCGGCCCTCCACCCCCTGGGCCAGCTCCTCGACGCTCGCCGCCCGCGTGGCCTCCACGCTGCGCACGATCCCCCCTCCTCCGGCAGCGATCTCCTTGTACGAGGCCCCGGCGAGCCGACGGCGGAGCTCGTCGTCACGGTCCCCGGCGAAGACGAGGTGGGTGTGGGGGTCGACGAGGCCGGGAACCACCGCCGCCCCGTCGGCATCGAGAACGGTGGCGTCGGAGGAGAAGCTCACCGTTCGCTCGAGTGCGGCGTCGGGCCCCACCCACACGATGCGCCCCTCGGAGGCGGCAACGGCGGCGTCGGCTTGCGTCTCGAGATCGCGCATCGCCGGGCCGGTGCGGGGCGTGCCCCCGGCCATCGTGGCCAGGAGCCCGATGCGGCGCACCGCGAAGTCGGCACCGATCACGGGCGCAGATCCGAGGGGCGCATCACCCGCCCATCCGGGCGCCGAGCCGTTCGCGAGCGGTGGCGACGTCGAGGCCGGAGACGGCGACGCGCTTCTGGCGCCCTCCCGCGCCACTGAGGATCCGGACCGCGGAGGGCGCGACCCCGAGCGCGCGTGCGAGGAATCGGGCGAGTGCCTTGTTTGCCGCCCCCTCGACCGGGGCCGCGGTGAGGCGGACCACGAGGGCGCCCTCCCGCTCACCGCCGAGCGCGTCGCGTGAGGCCCGGGGCTGCACGCGCACGCGGAGGCTCAGCCCCTCGGCGCTCTCTCCAAGGTCGAGCGCCTCGGCGCGATGCCCCCGTCCCGGGCATTCGCGAAGGTCGAGCCCCTCAGGGGATCGCCCGAGCCCACGGCCCGGATCATCCCCGAGATCCCGTTGCTCTGGGCTTCGCCCTCGGCCTCGTGAGCTCATGTCGGGTTTCCTCAGTGCTTCCGGGGCTGTCTCACCACGTTCCGTCCCCTCCGGGGTGGCCGGCTGGAGCTCCCGACGGGCGGTCACGCCCGGTCTAGCCCCGCCCCGAGTCCTCACGCCGCTTCAGGAACCGGAGATTGTCCTCGAGCTCGGCCTCCTCCTGAAGATCGAGAAGGCTGGTGAGACGGGTGATGAGGGCGCGGATGTCCGTGCGCAGCGCGGTGCGCAGGGCGCGTAGATCGAGGATGCCGCTCTCGACCTCGTGGGCCCGCCCCTGGGCCAGCTCGAGGAGCTTGTCCGCCTGGAGCTCGGCCTCCTTCACCGACGCCTCCGCCTGCCGGTGGGCGGCTTCGCGGATGTCGTCCGAGGCCTTCTGGGCAGTGAGGAGCGTGCTCTTGAGGATCCCCTCGCGTTGACGGTGCTCGTCGAGGAGCCCCTCCATGTGCTTGACCTGCTGCTCGAGGGTCGAGCGCTCGCGCTCGACCGCGGCCAGCTCCTCGGCGACGAGCGTGAGGTAGCCGCGCACCTCGTCGGGGTCGAGGCCCCGGAAGCGGCGGGAGAAGGCCTGCCGCTGGACGTCCATCGGTGTGATCTTCATCGTTCCCCCCTTAGACCACTCCGGGAACACCGCCCTGGCCGACGTTCCCGGAGTATTCCGTCCTGTCTTCGAGAAGCATCAGAAGCTGTCGGAGCGAGAGACGTCGTCCACGAAGCCCTTCGCATCCTGCGGACAAATGAATGACAAAGGCACTAGTAGATCTCGCTGGGCACGCTGAGCGCCGAGCGCCTCAGCTCGGCCGCGTAGTCCATCATCAGCGGGACGATCCCGTACTCGGCAAACAGAACGAGGGCAAAGAGCACGAGGAAGGCGATGTCGAGCGGGAAGTAGCGCAGGTTCGAGGGCAGCCTCCGACGGACCGCCCGGAGCGCCGGCTCGGTCACCAGGTAGAGGAAGCTCACGATCGGGTTGCGCGGGTTGGCGCTGACCCACGAGGTGATGGCGCGGGCGATCAGGATGATCTTGTAGATCCAGAGGAACCCGTAGAGCACCATGGCCAGGCCGTTGAGCAGGTGGGACAGCGCCAGCATCCGTTCGAAGTCCTCCCCCGGCCCCTCAGGCGGCGGCCGTTCTCTCCCCGAAGATGGCGGTGCCGACGCGCACGATGGTCGCGCCCTCCTCCACCGCCGTCTCGAAATCGTGGCTCATCCCCATCGACAGCTCGTTCCCGTCGAGCAGCCCCGCCTCCGCCGCCCGGTCGCGCAGGCCGCGCAGTCGGGCGAAGTAGGGCCGCACCTCCTCCGGATCGTCGAGGTACGGGGGCAGCACCATCAACCCGTCGATACGGAGCCCGTCGAGGTCGTGCATCCTTTGCAGCGCGCCCTCGACCGCGTCTTCGGCCAGGCCGGACTTGGCCGTCTCGCCCGCGAGGTCCACCTGGACCAGGACGCGCAGTGTGCGCCCGGACTCCGCACCGGCGCGGGCCAGCCGCTCGGCCAGCTCCACGGAATCGACCGACTGGATCACGTCGAACAGCGCTGCCGCCTTTCGTGCCTTGTTCGACTGCAGGTGGCCGACGAGGTGCCACCGCAGGCCGTCCGCACGCAGCTCGGTCAGCCCCGCGATCTTCGCGTCCGCCTCCTGCACCCGGTTCTCTCCGAAGTGTCGCACACCGGCGGCGAAGGCGGCGCGCACCGCCTCCGCGGGCCACGTCTTGCTCACCGCGACGAGAGTGACCTCCTCCGGCGGGCGCGAGGCGCGTTCCGCCGCCCGGGCGATCCGTTGCCGGACGGCGGTGACGCGATCCTCGATCACTTGAGCGCTGCGATCAACCCGTTGGCCGTCGCGATGTTCTGCTTGTTCTGCGGGTCCATCGAGAGGTACGTCTCGAGATGCTCGATCGCCTCCGGAACCCTGCCCTGGCCCACCAGGAGGGTTCCCAGGTGGTAGTGCGCCTCGGCCATCGAGGGGTCGGCGGCCAGGACGGCCTCGAACGCCAACAGCCCCTCCTCGGTCTTGCCGCTGTTCACGAGGAAGACGGCGCGGTTGAACTGCGCGTCGGCGTCCTCCGGGTTCTCTCCGGTGGCCTGGTTGACGAGCTCCTCGGCCTTCTCCTGCTGGCCAGACTTGATGTAGACCTGGGCCAGGGCGGACGTGGTGGCGGAGTCTCCGGGGCGCAGCTCGAGGGCCTTGAGGTAGCTCGCCTCCGCGCTCGCCCAGTCCTCCCGGTTGGCGTAGATGTATGCGAGGTTGTTGTACGCCTCGGGAACCTCGGGGGCCTCCTCCAGGATCTCCTTGAACAGGACCTCGGCCTCGTCGAACTGATCGGAATTGGTGAGCTCGACCGCCTTGGTGAACTTCGCCGTCAGCCCTTCCGTAAGCCGCCCCTGCTCCCTCGCCAACTCGTCGTTCGACTTGAGCGTGATGTCGGGGACCAGCGTCCGGTCGCCGAACGCCACGGGATGGTCCACGAAGTTGGGCTGGTAGCCCTCCCTGCTCGCGATGAACCGGTGGCGCCCCGCGGGCATGACGACCTGGACGTAGGCCCCGCTCTCGGACGTCGTGACCTCGTACTTGCGGTTCAGGTCGCCCAGGAACTCCAGTCGTACCGTGGCCCCGGCCACCCCTTTGCCTTCGGAGTCGACGACCTTGCCCGTGGCGGTGCCGACCTGGGCCTCCACCGGGGCGGTGAGAATGGCGAGGCCGAGCAGGAGCCCGCCCGCGATCAACGCACGTTTCATGGCTGGTACCTCCTTCTACGATCAGCTCTTAGTGTCTCACGCCGGGGCGTCAGGGACGATAGGCCATCGGGTCCACGGCCCCGGCCTCTTCCTTTCCCCCTGGATGGAGAAGAAGATCTCGTTGACCGTCAGCATGTCACTCGGTGTACGTGGCGCTGCACCCCGGGGCCTCCCAGACACGGACGCGCGAGAGGTGTCGGCCCTCCGGTCCCATGGCCGCTCTCACCTCGCGGAAGAAGTGGCGGGCCACCGCCTCGGCGGACGGACTCTGGCCGGCGAAGTCGGGGTGGGAGGTGAGGTCCCCGTAGTGGATGCGCCCGCAGATCTCACCGACCGCTTTCTTCAGGTGCTCGAAGTCGACGACGACCCCCAGTCGGTCGAGGCTCTGCCCCGCCGCCACGACCTCGATCCTCCAGTCGTGGCCGTGCTGCGGCTCGATGGGCGTGCCGGCGTCGTGCAGGACGTGGGTGGCGCAGAACGTCGTTTCGTAGGCGACCTCGAACATGAGGGCCCTCCAGACCGCCATGGTGCCGCCCCCACCGGTCCGTGTCCAGCTCACACTAAGATTGTCGGCGCTCATGGACGATGTCCCCGCCGCCCGACCCGACGATCTTCGTCGTGGCGCCATCCTCGTCATCGTGGCCGCCTTCCTCTTCGCGGGCATGGCGGCCGCGATTCGCGTGGCCTCCCAGGAGCTCCCCAACGCCCCGATCGTCTTCTACCGCCACGTGCTCATGCTGCTGCTCATCACCCCCTGGCTCGTGAGGGAAGGGCGGGACGCGTTTCGCACGAAGGACCTCCGGGGACACCTCGTGCGCGGGCTCGCCGGCGTGTCCGCGGCGGCGTGCTATTTCTACGCCATCGCCCACCTGCGCCTCGCCGACGCGGTGTTGCTCAATCAGTCGATCCCGCTCTTCGTCCCCCTGGTGGAGCGGGTCTGGGTGGGAGAGCGCATCCCCCGGAGGCTCTGGCGCGTTCTCCTGCTCGGGTTCGCGGGCCTTCTCCTGATCCTGCGCCCGGGCATCGGGGTCTTCGAGCCGGTCGCCCTCGTTGGCCTCGCCTCGGCGGTGTTCGCCTCCATCGGGCAGGTGGGGATTCGCCGCCTGACGCGCACCGAGCCCGTGACCCGCATCGTCTTCTACTACGGCCTCGTCGCGTCGATCGTGGCCGCCCCGCCCGCCGCCCTCACCTGGCGAGCTCCGTCGGGCGGCACCTGGGCCGTCCTCCTGCTCATGGCGGTGCTCGCCACCGCGGGTCAGCTCGCCCTGACCCGCTCCTTCGTCTACGCCCCGGCCACGCGCATCGGTCCCTTCCTCTACACCGGCCCCATCTTCGCGGGCCTGCTGGACTGGCTCATCTGGGGGCGGCTGCCCGACGCGCTCTTCGTCGCGGGCGCGGTCCTCGTCGTGTTGGCGGCCTCGCTGACCCTGCGGATCCGCGGCGGGTCCCCCGTGATGACCCCCGGTGTCGTTGATCCGTCGCTCCGCAGCGGCTAACCTCGGCCGATCATGCCCGAGGTCCGCAGCGGTACCGTCACCGTCTGGCGGCAGCTGTCGCCCGTGCTCGCAACCTTTCGCCTCGCTCCGCAGAAGAGACGTCGCTTTCCGAGATACGAGGCCGGGCAGTACATGGCCCTGCGTCGCGAGGACTGCCGGCTCACCCGGCGCGTGAGCGGCCCGGACGGGAGGACTCGCTTCCTTCCCGACCTCGACGAGACGGGTCGGCAGAAGCGCGGGCCGGTGACCCACGCCTACTCCATCGCCTCCGCGCCTTTCCAGACCGAGCGCGACAGGTACGTGGAGTTCCTGGTCGCGCTCGAGATGGCCAGCACCCTGGGCCGCTTCACCGAGTCGCTCTTCGACATGGAGCCACGCGAGGGCGCTGAGATGCGGTACGTGGAGCGGATCGTGGGCGACTTCACCGTCTCCAAGCGAGCCGAGGGGGCGGCCCACATCCTGATGGTCGCCACCGGCACCGGTCTCGCCCCCCTCGCGTCGATGGTGCGTCAGATCGACCACGACGCCTCGGCCGGACGCCCGGTTCCCGCGCGCGTCACCCTCCTCTTCGCCAACCGCACGCGACCCGAGCTCGCCTTCCACGAGGAGCTCGCCGGCATCGCCGCGGCCGGACGCTTCGACTTCGTCTACCTGCCGACCGTGAGCCGCCCCGGCGACGAGCAGGGACGGGAGGCCATCGGTCGCGGCCGGGCGAACAACGTGCTCCGGCTGGCCCTGGGTCTGCCGATGGCGGAGGAGGCGGCGCTGGAGGAGGCGCGCAAGGCCGGCCGCGATGCCGAGGCCTCGGAGGCCGCGCTCAAGCGCGCGGTGGCTCCCCAGCTCCCGACGGAGATCGACCTCGCTCGCCTCCGGAAACGTCTCGACCCCGAGTCCACGGTGGTCCTCACCTGCGGAAACCCCGCTGCGATGGAGGACGTCCGCCGGGTGGCGGAGGCACGCGGAATGCGGGTCGAGCGGGAGGAGTGGTAGCCGAACGCTGCTGAGGCAGGTCCGTCCACGTGCCCTTCAGCAAAGGGCACGTGGACGAGCAACCCTGCTCAGGCCTTCCCTAGCCTGTTGGAGGCGACGCTTGCGCGTCGCGACTTACACTCGGGGTGAACGCGCGTCTCGCAAGCTCGACTGCGCGTACCCCGAGCCCCTACGTGGGGAGGGGATAGGGGTGGGGGGTCGATGAACAATTGGGGGGTCAACGAACAATCTAGAAACGATACCCGATCGCCGCGCCCAGCTGGAACGAGCTCGACTGGAAGAGACCCTCGTAGCCGTACTGGCTCAGCCCGTCCGTCGAGCGGTTGCGGAACAGGAGGTAGCGGCCGAAGAGGTCCAGCTCCAGGTTCTCGTACCGGTAGGTGCCCCCGAGACCGAAGATGTGGCGGTCCTCGTCGTGGAGGAACGGCGAGATCGTCGGCGTGGGCTGGGGGCTGTGGTCGTAGCGCGTATCCGCCCCGCACCGCCCAGGTCTCGCTGAGCAGGTACTCGACGCCCAGCCGGCCCTCCCAGATGTTCTCGTAGTCCTGCACGAGCTCGGTCGTCGCGATTCCCTCGCCGTTGGGATAGCTGAACATGATGCTGTCGAAGCTCGACCAGAAGGAGAAGATCAGGTCGCCCTCGACCGTCCAGTTCTCCCCGCGAATGGCAATCCCGCCGGAGAGAGTGGCCGGGTAGTAGTGGCTCACCAGCACCGGCTGCCGCGGCGGCAGGTTCGCGGCCACGATCGTGTCGACGAGGTCGTCCCCGGTCAGGATCTGGTTGAAGTCGGCGGTGCCCGAGTACTCCGCGCTGACCTTGCTGCCGGTAGTGCAGCCCGATCGAGAAGCTCTCGGACGGGCTCGCCAGCAGGCCCACGTTCCAGCCGAAGCTCGGTGTCGCTCGCCCCATCGATCGTCAGCTCCGCCACGTCCGTCGGCTCGGGGAAGGGGTTGGGTTCGGCGAGCAGACGCTGCTGGTGGTCGAAGCTCGCGAAGAGCAGGTTGACGCCGGCGCCGATCGCGAGGCGGTCCGCGATCTTGAAGGCCACGGTGGGGTTGAGGTTCCGGGCGCGAATCGCGGCACTCGGTGCAGATGTAGCGGCCGGTGAACTCGTCGGGGTTCTCCCACTTGCTGACGGAAGCCGAACTGGTTGTAGAAGCCCACACCGACGACCCAGCGTTCCGCCACCTGCTGCGTGTAGTAGAGGCTCGGGAGGATTCCGAGGCCGTCGTCGCTCGTCTCGAGGGTGCCCGACCGGGGGATAGGGCCCTCGCCGGTGAAGTCCGTCGTGAGGTCTCCGAACCCGGCACTCAGGTAGATGTGCTTGCCCTTGAGGAAGACCCACCCCCGCGGCGTTGAAGTAGATGGCGGAGGGGTCATAGGCCTGGGCCACGTAGGCCCCGGCGAAGCCCATGGCCCGCGCGCCCTGGTTGTAGATCTCGAAGCCGGCGGCATCTGCCGGTCGAGGGGGGCCAGCCAGAAGCCCCAGGGCCAGCAGGGCCAGGCGCGCGCGCGGTCGGACAGCGACGTTCATCGAATCCTCCTTGCTTCGCTGGGAAGGCAGCCCCGCATCCACGCACACGGCTGGCTGCCTGCACCGGAAAGGATACTCCATGTTGGGGTCGAACGGGACCCCTTCCCCTTCAGATTGTGGCCCGGATCACACCGTCAACGGGAGCCGAGACAGCGTCAGGCCATGAACCGCTCGACCTCGGCGAGGTCGTGGACGAGGCGGGCCGGGGGCAGGCTCTCGAGGAAGCGCCGGCCGTAGGCCTTTCGCACGAGCCGGCTGTCGAGGACGGCCAGGATGCCGGTGTCCGAGGCGGAGCGGATGAGCCGCCCGAGCCCCTGCTTCAGCATCAGGACCGCCACCGGCACCTGGTACTCGCCGAAGGGGTTGCCGCCGCTGGCTGCGCAGGCGTTCGATGCGCGCCGCCACCACCGGGTCGCCGGGCGAGGCGAACGGCAGCTTGTCGATCGATCACGCACGACAGCTGCTCGCCCACCACGTCGACGCCCTGCCAGAAGGAGGTCGTCGCCAGCAGCACCGCGTGCGGGGTCTCGCGGAACGTCTCGAGCAGCGCGGGCTTCGGCGCCTCGCCCTGGATGAGGACCGGGTAGTCGATTCGCCCGCGATGCGCTCCGCCACCGCGTTCATGTTGGCGTAGGAGGTGAAGAGGACGAAGGCGCGGCCCCGGGAGAGCTCGAGGAGGCGGACGATCTCCTCGGCGGCGTGGTCCACGAAGCCCGGCGACGGGCGGCTCCGGGCATCGCCCGAGGGCACGTAGAGAACCGCCTGCTCCGGGAAGTGGAAGGGCGACGGCGAGCAGCAGCTCGTCGGTGGCCTCGATCCCGAGGCGGTCCTTCACGTAGGTGAAGCCGCCGTCGACGGCCAGCGTGGCCGAGGTCAGGACGGCGGCCCGCACGCTCGTCGAAGAGCAGCTCCTTCAGCCGCTCCGAGACGTCGATCGGCATCGCCGCGCAGGAAGACGCCGCGACCGCGGGTCTCGATGAAGTAGACGTGGCTGTCGTCCTCCGCCTTGAACAGGAACGCGAGCTCGCCGGCCAGGGTCAGCGCGCGGCCGGCGAGCCCGCCGATCGACTCGGGCCGATCGGGGAGGGCCAGGAGCGCGGTGCGCAGACCCTCGAGCCGCTGCAGGAGGGCCAGCGCCTCCTCCGTGGCCCGCGGTCGTGATCCAGTTCGGGCGCGAGCCGGCGCCCCGGTGCCCCGGGCCAGCTGCCGGAACAGACGCTCCGCGCGCATCCTCACGCTCGCGACCTCGGAGCGCACCTCGCGAGCGTCGAGCTCGGCCGACCTTGAGCTCGCGCTCGACGTCGCGCGTCAGCTCCTCGACCCGGTAGGACGAGACCTGGACGCCGAAGTACTGCGTGGCCACGTCCTCGACCAGGTGCGCCTCGTCGAGGATCACGGTGTCGTAGGGGGGGATGACCTGGCCGTAGCTGCCGTCCTTGACCGCGAGGTCGGCGCACAGCAGGTGGTGGTTCACGACGACGAGGTCGGCCTCGAGCGCGCGCTGGCGCATCTTCGTCACCCAGCAGGCGTCGAAGAGCGAGCACGACTGGCCGATGCAGTTCTCGCTGGCCGCCGAGATCTCGCGCCAGAAGTCGACGGAGTCGGGCAGGTCCGCGATCTCGGCCCGGTCGCCGGTCTCGGTCGTCGGTCGCCCAGGCCTCGACGGACGCGGAAGAGCGGGATCTCGTCGAGCCGCCGGAAGGTCCCGGCCTTCGGCGAAGGACGGCGTGGCGCAGGAGGCAGAGGTAGTTGCCCCGCCCCTTCATCACCGCCACGGAGAGGTCGCGCCCCAGGGCCCTGGCGAGCAGCGGGATGTCCTTCGTGACGAGCTGCTCCTGGAGGTTCTTGGTGCCGGTCGAGACGACCACCCGCCGCCCCAGCTCGACCGCGGGCAGCAGGTAGGCGAGCGTCTTGCCGGTCCCGGTGCCGGCCTCCGCCAGCAGCAGGCCGCCGCTCTCGAGGACACCGGCGACCGCCTCCGAGAGCCGTCTGCTGGGCCGGGCGCTCCTCGTAGCCGGGGAGAACACGGGCGAGGAGCCCGTCGCGACCGAAGAAGGACACGCGCGCTACTTCTTCCAGAAGTCCGGGGTGAGGATGACGATGAGGGTGTAGAACTCGAGCCGCCCCGCCACCATGCAGACCATGAGGACCCACTTCGAGAGCGCGGGCAGATGCGCGTAGTTGTCGGCGGGACCGACCGCGCCGAAGCCGGGACCGATGTTGAACATGCACGCCACGCTGGCCGCGATCGAGGTGAGAAGGTCCACGCCCTGCGCGGCGAGCAGGAGGCAGCTCACCGTGAGCACGACGAGGGCGAGGTAGATCAGGCTGAGGAGGCTCTGGATCGTCACCTCGGGAACGACGCGCCCGCCCAGCCTCACCGTGAAGACCCCGTGCCGCTCGACCATCCTCCGGAACTCGCGGCCCACCACCCGCGCCAGGAGGACGACGCGCGCGATCTTGATGCCGCCGGCGGTGGAGCCGGTGCAGCCCCCGACGAACATGAGACCTGAACAGGATCATCTGGGCCAGCGGGTACCAGAGCTCGAAGTTCTCGGTGCCGAAGCCGGTGGTCGTGAGGATGGAGCTCACCTGGAACGCCGCGCCACGGATGGACCGACCCAGGTCATGGCCGTTGAACCAGTACGAGGGTGGGGGTAATGACAGCGATGGCGGCGAAGGCGATCAGGAGGTAGGCGCGCACCTCGAAGTCGGAGAGGAAGCTGCGGGGGCGGCGCTCCACGAACAGCCGGTAGTGCTGCACGAAGCTGACACCCGCGATCAGCATGAAGACGATCACGATCCACTCGATCGCCGGACTGTGGAAGCCGCCCACGCTCGCGTTGCGGGTGGAGAACCCGCCGGTGCCGAGGGTCGAGAAGGCGTGACAGAGGGCCTCGAACCAGGTCATGCCGGCCAGGCGCAGGGCCAGGAGCTCGGCGACGGTGAAGGCCATGTACAGCTTGTAGAGGGAGAGCGCGGTCTCCGCGATGCGCGGCTTCAGCTTCTCGGACTTCGCCCCCGAGAACTCGGCGCGGTAGAGCGACATCCCGCCGTGCCCGACCAGGGGCAGAACGGCGAGGCCGAGGAGGACGATCCCCATGCCCCCGAGCCAGTGGGTGAAGCAGCGCCAGAGCTGGATCGGCTCCGGGAGCACCTCGACGTTGGTGAGGATGGTGGCGCCGGTGGTGGTGAAGCCGGAGGCGGTCTCGAAGACGGCGTCGGTCACGCCGCGGAAGTAGCCCGACCAGACGAAGGGCAGCGAGCCGAAGCTGGCGGCGGCGGCCCAGGCCAGCACGACCAGGAGGAGCGCCTCGCGCTGCTTGAGCTCCTGCTCCGGACGCGGCAGGACCGCGAGAAGCGAGCCACCGCAGGCGGCGGTCAGGAGCGCCGCCCCGACGAATCGGCCGGAGCGCCCCGGACCGCCGGCAAGAAGCCCCCAGGCGATCGGCAGCAGCATGGTGGCGGCGAGGGCAAGGAGGAACTGTCCGAGGATGAAGCCGAGGGCCGCCCAGCGGATGAGCAAGGCTCAGGCCTTTCCGGACTCCACGAGGAAGGCTGACTCGAGCTCCGGCACCACGCTCTCGAGGGCGAAGAACAGGACGCGGTCGCCGGCCCGGATCTCCACCTCCCCGCGGGGCACGAGCGCCTCGCCGTCGGGGCGCACGATCGCCCCCACGATCGACCCCCGGGGGAAGCGGATGTCGCGCAGCTTCCGCCCGACGTACTTCGATTTCTCGGTGGCGACCAGCTCGATCGCCTCCGCCTCCTCCTCGCGGAAGGTGGTGACGGAGAGTACCCTCCCCTTCCGCACGAACTGGAGGATCCGGTCCACCGCGGCCAGGCGCGGGCTCACCGTCGTGTGCACCCCGAGCCGCTGGGCGAGGGGCAGGTAGTTCAGGCGGTTGATGAGGGCCACCACCTTGCGCGCCCCCAGCCGGCGGGCGAGGAGCGCCGCGATGATGTTGTCCTCGTCGTCGTTGGTGAGGGCCAGGAAGGCGTCCACACCCTCGATGTTCTCCTCCTCGAGGATGCGCTGGTCGGTCCCGTCGGCGTGGAGGACGACGGTCTTGCCGAGGATCTCGGCGATCCGGGCGGAGCGCTTCGCCTCCTTCTCGAAGAGCTTCACGCTCGTGCCTTTCTCCTCGAGCAGCTCCGCGCAGGTGATGGCGAGCTGCTTCCCCCCGAGGATGAACACGCGCTCGAGCTTGATCGTCCGCTGGAGCCCCATGAACTCGACGACGTCGAGGAGGTTCTCCTCGGTGGCCAGGACGTAGAGGTGGTCCCCGACCCGAAGCTCCACCGCGCCGTGGGGAATGATCACCTCCGAGCCCCGGAAGATGAGGGCGACGAGGGAGTTCTCCGGGGGTCCGTCCTGCTGCAGCTGGACCAGGGTCCGTCCCGCCAGCCGGGAGTCGCGCTCGACGTACATGCCGAACAGGCGCACCTTCCGGTCCGCGAACTCGTAGATATCGGACACCCCGGGGAGCCGGATCACCCGCATGATCTTCTTCGCCAGCTCCTGCTCGGGGTGGATGACGAGGTCGATCTTGACTCCGGCCTCCGCGGCCACGCGCCTCCACTCGTCGACCTCGTGGGTGCGGATGCGCGCCACCTTGACCTTTGCGTGCGAGTCGACCTGGGCGATCAGGCAGGCAAGGATGTTCACCTCGTCCTGGTCGGTCACCGCGATCACCATCTCGGCGTCGCGGATCCCTGCCTTCTGCAGGGTCAGGACGCGGGAGGCGCTGCCCTCCACCACGTGGGCGTCGAGCGTGGCCTCGAGCTCCTCGCACCGCTCGGGGTCGGGGTCGACGATGGTGACCTCGTTGCCCTCGCGGACGAGGCGGCGCGCGGTGAGCGCTCCGACCTGTCCGCCCCCGCAGATGAGCACGCGCATGGCGTGGAGGTTAGCTCATCGCTCAGGCGCTGGCGAGCGACGTCTCGTACGCCTCGAGCCGCGAGGCGTAGAGCGGGAATCGGTCGCAGAGCTTCCGGACGTCCCGCTTCACCGCGGCGAGCTCGGTCTCGTTCTCGACGCGGCCGAGGGCCCGGGAGATCAGCCGGCCGATCTCCTCCATCTCCGGCTCCTTCATCCCACGTGTGGTCAGGGCGGGGGTGCCGATGCGGATCCCCGACGCCACCATCGGCTTGTTCGTGTCGAAGGGGATCGTGTTCTTGTTGACCGTGATCCCGGCATCGTCGAGGGCCTTCTCCGCCACCTTGCCGGTGATGCCCCTTCGAGAACACGTCGACCAGCATCAGGTGGTTGTCGGTGCCACCGGAGACGAGCCGCCAGCCCTCGCCGGCCAGGGTCGCGGCCAGGACCTTCGCGTTGGCCACGATCTGCTTCTGGTAGGTCGCGAACTCCGGGGCCAGGGCCTCCTTGAACGCCACCGCCTTGGCCGCGATCACGTGCATGAGCGGACCGCCCTGCACGCCCGGGAAGAGCGCCCGGTTGAGGTCCTTTGCGCAGGCCTCCTTGCAGAGGATGAGACCGCCCCGCGGACCGCGCAGCGTCTTGTGGGTCGTCGACGTGACGAACTCGCAGTGCGGCACCGGGCTCGGGTGGAGGCCGGTGGCCACGAGACCGGCGATGTGGGCGATGTCGGCCATCACCACCGCCCCGGAGGCGTCGGCCGCCCTGCGGACCGCCTCGAAGTCGATGGTCCGCGGGTAGGCGGAGGCCCCGACCACGATCACCTTCGGCCGGTGCTCCACGGCGAGCTTCTCGAGCGCGTCGTAGTCGATCCGCTCGTCCTCCTTGCGCACGCCGTAGGGCACGACCTCGAAGTACTTGCCCGAGAAGTTGAGCGGGTGCCCGTGGGTCAGGTGGCCGCCGTGGGAGAGGTCCATGCCGAGGAGCGTGTCCCCGGGCTGGAGCGTGGCGAGGTAGACGGCGGTGTTGGCCTGGGCCCCGGAGTGGGGCTGGACGTTCGCGTGGTCGGCCCCGAACAGCTGCTTCGCCCGCTCGATGGCCAGGGTCTCCGCCACGTCCACGAACTCGCACCCGCCGTAGTAGCGCCGACCCGGGTACCCCTCGGCGTACTTGTTGGTCAGGACGGTGCCCAGGGCCTCGAGCACCGCCTCGGACACGAAGTTCTCGGAGGCGATCATCTCGAGCTGGCTCCCCTCGCGGCGGGTCTCGTTGCGGATGGCCTCCGCCACCTCGGGGTCGACGCGGGCCAGGTTCTCCATCGACTTCACCTCGTCTCGATCTTCGCCACGCGGCGCTCGTGCCGCCCGCCTGCGAAGGGGGTCTTCAGCCAGGTCTCGAGGATGCGCTCGGCGAGCGCGGGGTCGGTCGTGCGGCCGCCGAGGGCGAGCACGTTGGCGTCGTTGTGCTCGCGGCTGAGGCGCGCGCCGTCCTCGTCGCAGACGTGGGCGGCCCGGACGCCGGCGTGGCGGTTCGCGGCGATCGACACCCCGATCCCGGTCCCGCACAGCAGCACCCCGCGCGCGAAACGCCCGGAGGCCACCGCCTCCGCCACCCTATGCGCGTAGTCGGGGTAGTCGACCGAGTCCTCGGAGCCCGTCCCCACGTCCTCCCAGGGGACCCCGAGGCGGTCCAACGCGGTCTTCAGCTTCTCCTTGAGTGCGAAGCCGGCGTGGTCGGATCCGAGGATGACGGGGTCGGGCATGGACGGGAACGCGCGGGGGACCCGCGCGGCCCCAGTATAGCGCGAGCGACCGGCTCGCCCCCGGCCCGGGCTTCGGGCTCTTCACGTCAACGGGGGTCGGGCGAGTCTCCGATGTCCCGCGCCCACTCCGCGATCGTCTCCGCCCACTCCCGACCCGCCCGGTTCAGGAGGTCGTTGTGGCCGGCTCCCGCGAAGAGGTGGAGCCGCTTCGGCCCCGGTGCGGCATCGAAGAGCGCCCGACCCTGCTCGACGGGGACGATGTCGTCGCGGTCGCCGTGCATCACGAGCACCGGGCACTCGATCTTTCGGATCCGTCGCAGGCTCGGGTAGGCGTCGGGCACGAAGGAGGTCGGGATGATCGGGTAGTGAACGCGCCCCATGTCGCGCACGCTCGTGAACGTGGAGAGCAGTACCAGGCCGCGCGGGAGGGCCTCGATGGCCAGCGCCACGGCTACCCCTCCTCCCAGCGATTCCCCGACGTAGAAGACGACGTCCTCCTTGACGCCCTCCTGCCGCAGCAGGGCCGCGCGGGCGGCTCGGGCGTCGCGGTACGTCCCCTCCTCGTCGGGGCTGCCGGTGGAGCGCCCGTAGCCCCGGTAGTCGAAGGAGAAGACGTCGAGACCGGCGTCGGTCAGGAGCCGGGCGTGGAGGAGGCGGTCGCCGATGTTTCCGGCGTTGCCGTGAAAGAGAAGCACGTGCCCGAGCGAACCCTCGCCAGCCCGGAACCACCACGCGTGGATGCGCTCCCCATCCTCCGTCTCGAACGTGACGTCGGTCGGGTGGAGGCCGAGCGCCTCGGGCTCGAGAAAGAGCTGCCCGGACGGGAAGTAGAGAAGCGAGTTCAGGAGAAACGGCATCATGATCCAGAGGACTCCCAGGATGAGGGCCACCGACGCCAGGAGCCGGAGGGCGCGGCGCGGCATCCCCTATTATTTGGCGATATCCTCTTTGGCACCGTGGAAATCGAGGGGCCGGTCGTCGTCGAGCGTCGGGGCGAGGCCCGCATCGCGCGGGGGCACCCCTGGATCTACCGCTCCGACGTCACGAAGGACGGAGGCGCGACCCCGGGGGCCCTGGTGCGCGTGGCGAACGTCCGGGGCACGCCGCTGGGCTTTGCCTTCTGGTCGGGCCGCTCGGAGATCCGCCTGCGGATGATCGCGCGGGGCGAGATCCTCCCCGACACCTGGCTGCGCGACCGGATCGCGCAGGCGCTCGCCTGGCGCCAGACCGTGGCGGCGGGAGCCGAGGCCTATCGGATCGTTCACGGGGAAGGCGATGGTCTCCCGTCGCTCGTGGTCGACCGCTACCGGGACTACCTGGTCGTCCAGACGCTCTCGCAGGGCACGGAGCGCGCGAAGGCCGAGATCGTGGACGCCCTCGTCGAGGCGCTGCAGCCCAAGGGGATCGTCGAGCGCAACGACCCGAAGGTACGGACCCTCGAGGGCCTGGAGCAGACGGTCTCGATCCTCCACGGCGAGGTGCCGGACACGGTCGAGGTCAACGAGGGTGACGTCCGCCTCCACGTGGACCTCCGGAAGGGGCAGAAGACCGGCCTCTTCCTGGACCAGCGCGAGAACCACCTCGCCGCCCGCGCCTACACGCGGGGGCGTGTCTTCGACGGCTTCACGTACGACGGTGGCTTCGCCCTGCAGGTGGCGCGGGAGGCCGAGGAGGTTCTGGCGGTGGACCTCTCGGCCGAGTCGCTCGAGCGGGTCCGGGCGAACGCCGCCCTGAACGGTCTCGAGAACGTGACCCCGCGCGACGCCAACGTCTTCGACCTCCTGCGCTCGTTCGACGACGCCGGCGAGCGGTTCGACACCGTGATCCTGGACCCGCCGGCCTTTGCCAAGAGCCGCAAGGCCGTCGAGAAGGCGCTCCGGGGCTACAAGGAGATCAACCTCCGGGCCCTCAAGGTCCTCGAGCCCGGCGGGTGTCTCATCACCTGCTCGTGCTCGTACCACGTCCATGAGGACGATTTCGAGGCCCTCCTGGCCGACGCCGCGGTCGACGCCGGGGCCACGGTGTCACTCGTCGAGAAGCGACGGCAGTCCCGCGATCACCCCGTGCTTCTCGGGGTGCCGGAGACCCACTACCTGAAGTGCTTCATCCTCCGGAAGGAGCGCTGAGCATGACGGACCCCGTGCCCACGCGTGACGCGGATGACGACGCGTCCGAACGGCCGAGCCCGACCCCCCGCGAGCGGGGCCTTCACCCCGCCGTCCAGATCGGGTGGGTGGTGGGACGGGTCGTCAACGCCTTCTTCCTCGGGATCATGGCTTTCTTCGCGGAGTCGAGCCTCGCGCGATGGCTGCCCTGGCCGCCTCCGCTCTTCGGCGCGCTCGTCTTCGGGGCGACCCTCGCTCTCGGGCTATGGCACGCGCGGCTGCTGTTCGAAAGCTGGAGGTGGGCCCTGCGGGACGACGATGTCTACGCGAGCTACGGGGTCGTGTGGCGGGTGACCCGTGCGATCCCGCGGGTCCGCGTGCAGCACGTGGACGTCACCTCCGGACCGATCGACCGCGCCCTCGGGCTCGTCCACGTCTCGCTCCACGTGGCGGGCTCGGCGGGAGCCGTCCTCACGATTCCCGGGCTCGCCCCGGCGGAGGCGGAGACGCTGCGGGAGGCGCTGCTCGAGTCGGCGAAGGTCACGTGAGCGCCCCGGACGTCCGCCCGGGCGAGGGCGTCGAGACGCACCGCCTCCACCCCCTCACCGTGCTGCTCGAGGTCGGGCGCATGCTGGGGCGCGTCGTCTGGTTCTTCGTCCTCGTCGTCGTCGTCGGCTCCCTCGGAGGACGACAGGCCGACCCGGGCACGTGGCTCGTCCTCCTGGCCGGCTCCGGCATCCTCGTCGCCCTCGCCCGCTATCTCAGCCTCCGTTACTGGATCGACGGCGGGAGGCTCGTCATCCGCAGCGGAATCGTCTCCCAACAGGTGCGCACCATACCCCTCGACAAGATCCAGAACGTGGAGCTGCGACAGAGCGCGATCCACCAGCTTGCCGGCGTCGTGGACTTCCGGATCGAGACCGCCGCCGGCCCCGAGGCCGAGGCCCATCTGGCGGTGCTCTCCCGGGACGCGGCCGAGCGGCTGAAGGCCGAGCTTCTGGGTGGGCGTGGAGCGGCCGCCGCCGACTCCAGCGCCGCTCCGGTCTCCCGGGTCATCTGGCAGGCGAGCCTCGGCGACCTGCTCCTCCTTGGCGCCAGCTCGAACCGGGCGGGAGCGATCGTGGGCGCGATCGCCGGGCTGCTCTTCTTCGTCGGACAGGAGCTTCCGCGGCACCTCGAGACGTTGCAGCGCGGCCTGGCCGGGCTCGTCGGGGCGGTGAGCGCGGTGGCCGCGGCCACGGTGTTCATGGTCACCCTGCTGCTTCTCGGGTGGCTGCTCTCGATCGGGCTCACGGTCGTCGGCTACTACGGCTTCACGGTCACCCGGGAGGCCGACGGCCGGTTGCGGCGCCGCTACGGGCTGCTGTCGCGCTTCGAGACCGTGGTGAACCCGGCCCGGATCCAGCTGCTGCGCCTCGGCGCCTCGTGGCTACGGCGACGCCTCGGCTTCTGGGAGGTGGCCGCCCACACGGCGGGGGCGGCCTGGGAGGGACAGGGCGGCGGGACAGCGCTGCTGTGCCCTCTTCTGCGGAAGGCCGATCTCGCTGGTTTCTGCGATCGCCTGCTTCCCGGGCTCGACCTGGACGCCGTCGCGTGGCGGCCGGTGAGCCGAGCGACCATCCGCCGCGGGTTCATCCGCTACGCCGTCGTCGCCCTCGTCCTGGTCGGGGCGGCCTCGGCGGGCCTCGGCCCCTGGGCGTGGGCCGGGATCGCCCCCGCGGGGCTCGCGGCCTGGGCGCTGGCGAGGCGCCGTTACCGGGTCCTCGCCCACGCGCGCCACGCCGGCCACCTGCTGGCCCGCACCGGCGTCGTCCACCGTCGCCTCACGATCGTTCCCGAGAGCAAGGTCCAGTGGGTGGGCCTGACCGAGAGCCCGCCCCAGCGGCGGCTCGGAATCGCGACGATGACGGTCTCCACCGCCGCCGGCGCGGCCCACGTCGTCGACCTGGACCGCTCCGAGGCTATCGCCCTGCAGCGGGATCTCTCCGGGGCGGCCTCCGCTGCCGGGGCCTGGCTCCCGGACGCCGTCTGAGCGACCGCCGGGCGCTCCCTCCCGCGCCCCCTGCTCCGGGCTCTCGAGGCAGCACTCCCTCTCGAGGACGGCCCAGCCTCCGAAGCCCTCAAGCCCTCTTCCTCAGTCGGAGCGCGCGCGGCGTGGCCCTCCCCCGCCGCGAACTTCACGAGCGCGGGCATCGTCCGGCCTTCGCTCACGACGCGCCAGGGAGTCACGCATTTCTCGCGCGTCGCGCCCCTCGCGCCGCAGCCTGTCGGTCCGCTCTGCCCTCCAGCTCCTTCATACCCACGGCTGGTCTTTTCGGGATGGCACGACTCGCCGGGCCGGTGGTACGGTAGGCACCCCATGAGGGTCGCAGGGGTCCCGTGTCGACGGATGGCGTCGAGGGGGTGCTGACCGACCCGGAGATTGGCATCGTGTTCGAGGCGACGAGTCCCCCCTCCCGGGGGCGCGGGGTCTGACGTGGACCTCGGGCTCACGGGGAAACGCGCGATCGTCACCGGCTCCAGCCGAGGGATCGGCCTGGCGACGGCCCGCCTTCTCCTGGAGGAGGGGGCGCGCGTCCTCGTCAACGGCCTCGACGAGAAGCGCCTGGCGGGGGCCCTGGCCGAACTCCGCCAGGTGTCCCCGAACGTCTGGGCGAAGTCGGCCGATGTCTCGACGAGCGCTGGCGTCGAGGCCCTCTTCGCCGAGGCCGACCGGCGGCTCGGCGGGCTCGACATCCTGATCAGCAACACCGGGCTCCTCCGCTACGCGACCCCCGTCGCCGAGGTGACGGACGAGGAGTGGAACGACGTCCTGCGGGTCAACCTCCGCAGCGTCCAGCTCGGCGCGCGCGAGGCCCTGCCGCGCATGAAGGAGGCGGGCGGAGGGGCGATCCTGAACGCCTCCTCCTACGCGGCGGTGGTGCCCAACGTGGGAAGGGGGCTCTACGCCGCGGCCAAGGCGGCCGTCCTCAGCCTCACCCGCACCCTCGCCGGCGAGTACGCACCCCACGGGATCCGCGTCAATGCCTACGTTCCCGGCGTGATCCTGACCGACATGACGGCCCCGGTCGTCGAGACGAACCGGCCGGCCATGACCGATCAGATCGCATTGCGAAGGTTCGGAAGCCCGGAAGAGGTGGCCGCCCCTCTCGTGTTCCTCGTCTCCCCGCGCGCCTCCTACATCTCCGGCGCCGTCCTGGAGATCAGCGGGGGCAAGCTGGCCGTGCAGCGCCCCGAGGCCGCATGGACCGGGAGGTCCTCCGACCGCGACTCCGATTGACGGGCTCGTGGAGGAATCCCGCTCGGGCGTCCGTGAGGACGCCAGACGCGAGCTCTCCACCCGGGGGCCGGCCTGGATCGAATGGGGGCGCAGAGGCTACTGCGACATGCACGGCTGGCACGAGCTCGAGGTCAAGCTCCGGGGGAAACGAGGGGACGTCCTGGCCCGACCCGTCGACTTCCGGTCCCCGCGCAGCGCGTTCTGAACTCTGCGAGGCAGGCGGACGGTGCTGAGAATCGATGTCATCAATAGATTGTTCCAAATACAGTAGTTGGCGGATCCTCTCTGCCAATATCTGATAAATATAGACTCAATTTACTTGACAGCAGACGCATAAGTCACTATATTTCTGCGGTACGGAGGTGACGGCACAGATGCGGATGGACCAGTTCACGGTGAAGGCCCAGGAGGCCTTGGCGGCCGCTCAGACGGACGCAGAGAGGTCTGACCACCCCGAGGTGTCCCCCGAGCATCTCCTAAAGGCCCTGGTGGCCCAGGAGGGCGGTGTCGTGCCCTCCGCGCTCGGCAAGCTGGGCGCGAATGCCGCCGGCGTCGCCGCCGAGGTGGACCAGAAGCTCGCCTCCCTCCCCCAGGCCAAGGGCTCGGCCACCCACGTCTCCCCTCAGCTCGACGCCAGCCTGAAGCAGGCGCTGCGTGAAGCCGAGGCCCTGAAGGACCAGTACGTCTCGACCGAGCACCTCCTCCTGGCGCTCGTCGATTCGAAGACCCCCGCCGCCGAGGCCCTCAAGCACGCCGGCGTCACCCGCGACCGCCTCCTCCAGGCCCTGAAGGAGATCCGGGGGAACCAGACCGTCGACGACCCCAACGCCGAGGACCGCTTCCAGGCCCTCGAGCGCTACGGCCGCGACCTCACCGAGCTGGCCCGCAAGGGCAAGCTCGACCCCGTCATCGGCCGCGACGACGAGGTCCGCCGCGTCGTCCAGGTCCTCTCCCGCCGCACCAAGAACAACCCCGTTCTCATCGGCGAGCCGGGCGTGGGCAAGACCGCGATCGTCGAGGGCCTCGCCCAGCGGATCGTCAACGGCGACGTCCCCGAGTCGCTCAAGAACAAGCGCGTCGTGGCCCTCGACCTCGGGGCGCTGATCGCCGGCGCCAAGTACCGCGGCGAGTTCGAGGACCGCCTGAAGGCCGTCCTCAAGGAGATCCAGGAGTCCGACGGCCAGGTCATCCTCTTCATCGACGAGCTGCACACCGTGGTCGGCGCCGGCGCCGCCGAGGGCTCGATGGACGCCTCCAACATGCTCAAGCCCGCGCTCGCCCGGGGCGAGCTGCGCTGCGTCGGCGCCACCACCCTCAACGAGTACCAGAAGCACATCGAGAAGGACGCCGCCCTCGAGCGGCGCTTCCAGCCCGTGTACGTCGGCGAGCCGAGCGTCGAGGAGACGATCGCCATCCTCCGCGGGCTCAAGGAGCGCTACGAGGTCCACCACGGCGTGCGCATCCAGGACGCCGCCCTCGTGGCCGCGGCCACCCTCTCCCACCGCTACATCGCCGACCGCTTCCTGCCCGACAAGGCCATCGACCTCGTCGACGAGGCCGCGAGCCGGCTCCGGATCGAGATCGACTCGCTCCCCCTCGAGATCGACAACGTGGAGCGCCGCATCATCCAGCTCGAGATCGAGCGCCAGGCCCTCAAGAAGGAGAAGGACACGACCTCCCGGGAGCGCCTCAAGGCGTCGAGAAGGAGATCGCCGACCTCCAGGAGCAGTCCGCGGGCATGAAGGCCCACTGGCAGCGGGAGAAGGACGCGATCCAGAAGATCCGCAGCCTCAAGGAGCAGATCGAGCAGGCCCGCTTCCACGAGGACGAGGCCACCCGCAGGGGCGATCTCGCCCGGGCGTCCGAGCTGCAGTACTGCACCCTCCCCGGTCTCGAGAAGGAGCTCCAGGACGAGAACCAGAAGCTCACCGAGCTCCAGAAGCAGAAGCGGATGCTCAAGGAGGAGGTCGAGGCCGAGGACATCGCCGAGGTCGTGGCCAAGTGGACCGGCATCCCCGTCTCCCGCCTCCTGGAGGGCGAGGTCGAGAAGCTGCTCCACGTCGAGGACCGCCTGCGCCAGCGCGTGGTGGGCCAGGACGAGGCGCTGCTCCTGGTCGGCAACGCCGTGCGCCGCTCCCGCGCCGGCCTCGGCGACCCGCATCGGCCCATCGGCTCGTTCCTCTTCATGGGCCCCACCGGCGTGGGCAAGACCGAGCTCGCGCGCGCGCTCGCCGAGTTCCTCTTCGACGACGAGAAGGCGCTGGTCCGCCTCGACATGTCGGAGTACATGGAGAAGCACACCGTGTCGCGCCTGATCGGCGCGCCCCCGGGCTACGTCGGCTACGACGAGGGCGGCCAGCTCACCGAGGCCATCCGCCGCCGGCCCTACGCGGTGGTCCTCTTCGACGAGATCGAGAAGGCCCACCCCGACGTCTTCAACGTGCTGCTCCAGGTGCTCGACGAGGGGCGCCTCACCGACGGCAAGGGTCGCACCGTGGACTTCCGCAACACCGTGCTCATCATGACCTCGAACGTCGCCTCCGACCTCATCCAGGAGATGGCGCGGCGCGACGCCGGGGACGAGGACAAGCTGAAGGGCCAGCTCATGGAGGCGCTCCGGCGCACCTTCCGGCCGGAGTTCCTGAACCGCATCGACGAGATCGTGATCTTCCACTCGCTCGGCAGGGAGCAGATCGCCCAGATCGTGGACATCCAGCTCGGCGACCTGCAGAAGCGCCTGGCCGAGCGGAAGCTCACCCTCGAGCTGACCGACGACGCGAAGGCCCAGCTCGCCGAGCGCGGCTACGACCCCGTCTTCGGCGCCCGGCCGCTCAAGCGGACGATCCAGCGGATGATCGAGAACCCGCTGGCGGTGGAGGTCCTCGGCGGGCACTTCGTCGAGGGCGACCACATCATCGTCGAGCCCGACGGCGAGACGTTCGCCTTCCGCAAGGAAGCCCCCGCCGCCGTCGCCAGCTGACCTGTCATTCCGAGGGCCTCGGCCAGGCCGCGGCCCGAGGAATCTCTCCGTCAGCGCGGCGCCTTGAGCTTCGCGCTCGGAATCCTCTGGCTCCTGAGTCCTGTCGCCGCCTTCTTTGGCCACCTGCCTGGCCGCGGGTTAGCATCCCCCGCATGCGCCGCCTCCCCATCCGGCTCGGCCCCCTCGTCTGGGCGGGTGCCGTACTGGCGGCCGCCCACGTTCCGCCTCTCGCCGCGGCGCTCCCCGTCCTCGACGTCTTGCGCGGCCCGCTGGGCGTCGTGCTCGGCGTGCTCGCCGTGCTGGCTGCGTTGGCCGGTGAACGCGGCGATCGGCTGGGGCCCATCCTGCGCCGAAACGTGCCGGCATCGCTTCTCTTTGTTGTTGGCTTTCTCTTCCTCGCCACCATTGGCCTCTACTACACGGGGCGTCTCCGCGTCTCGGGCGACGAGCCGCACTACCTGCTGATGGCACAGAGCCTGTGGCGAGATGGCGACCTCGAGCTCCGCGACAACCTGGGGCGCGGCGAGACGACGGAGTACACGCCGGCCGATCTTCGACCGCACTGGGGCGCGCCCCGCGCCGACGGCCGGCCCTTCCCGGCTCACGCTGTCGGTCTCCCCGCGCTGCTCGCTCCCGCATACGCCCTGGGTGGCCGACGGGCCTGCGTGCTTCTTCTCGCGGCGCTGGGAGCGGGCCTGGCCCTCCTCTCACGCGCTCTCGCGTTCCGCGCGACGGGAGACCAGGCGGCGTCGAATCTCGCGTGGGTGGTGACTCTCGGCCCGCCGGCGGCGTTCTATGCATTTCACATCTACACCGAGCTGCCCTCCGCGTTCGCCATTGCCGCCGCGTTGTATCTGCTGCTGAGGAAGCCCCCTTCCGGGACCGTCTCCGCGATCGCCGCTGCGCTGATGGTGTCGCTGCTCCCCTGGCTGCACGTGAAGATGGTCCCGGTAGCGGCCGCCCTCGGACTGATCGCCGTCGTCCGCCTCGAGGGCCGTGCGCGCTGGTCGTTCCTGGCGGTGGCCGCTCTGGCCGCCCTCGGGTACGTCGCCTTCTACCAGTCGGTGTACGGCCAACCCACGCCGCTCGCCGTCTACGGCGGCCACCTGCCACCGCAGGTGAGCGGCGCGCCCCTGCGGGCGGCTGCGGGCCTCCTCCTCGATCGGTCGTTCGGTCTCCTCCCCCATGCGCCGGCGTTCGTCCTGGCCCTGGCCGCCGTGCCTCTCGCGCTGCGGCGTCCGTTGCGGGAGGCTTGGCCGTTCGTCCTCGTCCTCGCCGCGGTGCTGGCTCCCGTCCTGACGTGGAGAATGTGGTGGGGGGGTCAGTGTCCGCCGGGGCGCTTCCTCGTGCCCCTGCTGGCGGTCCTGGGCCCTCTCGTCGCCCTGCGCGCGGCACGTGACCCGCAGGCCCCTCGGGGTCTCCTTCGCTGGCGCGCGGCCCTGGTGACGGTCGGCTTCGCGATCGTGGCCTTCACGATCTACGATCCCGGCCGACTCATGCTGCTCAACCGCCGGAATCGACCGACCCGGCTGTGGACGGCCCTCTCGGGTGAGGGCGACGTGGGGCGGTACCTTCCGTCGCTCACACACCCCGACGCCGCCGAAGGCCGCGTCGCCGCCCTCTGGCTGGCCGCGTTGGGGCTCGTCCTCCTCCTCGACGCCGTCTCGCGTTCACGGGCCTGGGCGGACCGGGCCTTCGGCGGGATCGGCCTCCCGCTCGCGCTGTTCCTCCTCGTGGGGGCGGGCGTGGACTACTGGGCCCGACCCGGCGGGTCGACGTCGGGTGATGCGGGATTCTGGAGGCCGAGAGTGGCCCTCCACCGTTTCGAGGCCGAGCCAGACAAGCTCGCCGAGCTCGAGGGCTCCGTGTCGGTGTTCGAGAGCCGGATCTCGAACGGCATCGCCGCGGCGATTCGGAGCCGGTGACGGGAGCACCGTGACGCCCCGAGAACGGCATGTCGTCCTGGCCGGTCTGCTCCTCGTCTACGCCGCCAGCCGGCTGGTTGGCATCGACGCGTTG
>CAVOYO010000016.1:0-148731 GCA_963700695.1 uncultured Acidobacteriota bacterium
CCCGCGGCCGCCGTGGAGCGCGCGCATGCGAGGGCTCGAGAGGGGCCAGAAAGCGACCGCCCGGCCGCCGCTCGCGACCAGCCACTGACCGTTCGGGTCGAAGGCCGCGGAGAAGAGATTGATCTCGTCGGGTCGCCTCAGGATGGCGGGTTGAGCGTCGGGAGGGTCATGGAGATCCCAAGACGTACAGGGCACCGTCGGTCCAGATGCCCGTGGCCACAGCCGATCCGTCGCCTTTGACGAGAAACGTGTCGTTGGCATCGCCCTCCGGCCCCTCGAGGATGCGCAACGGCGCTCGGGCGCCCGCGGCCAGAGACCACAGCCGGATCTCGCCGGACTTGTCCCTGGAGGCCAGGCGGTCGCCCGTGGAGGCGAATCTGAGCCCCAACACATCGTCCCGGCTCGCGCCCAGGACGCGCGGCAACGCCGGAGACGAGGTCTCGAGCGGGCGCACGCGGACGGTCCGGCCCCTGGCATACGCGAACGTGGTGCCGCCGGGGTCGATGTCCCATGCGGGGGAGGTGAAAGCCCCCAGGACCTTCGGGTCCCCGTCGGGCAGAGCGCCAGGCTCGCACCAGGTATTCAGGTTTCTCCTCGTCGTCCGGGTGAACGTGAACAGCGTCCAGTCTCGAACGCCAGCCAAAGGACCAAAGCCCCCCGAGCTCGACGCTGCGGATCTCCTGCAGGTCGGGCAGGGACCAGAAGCGCAGGCTCTCTCCCGATCCCCCGGCGATGAGGATGTCGCCCAGCGTGCCGAACTCGAGCACGCGAGTGTTTCCGTCGGGCGGCGCGGCAGGGCCCGTGCGGGCCCGCCGTCGCGCGGGAAGAGAAGGATGGCCATTGTCCCGGCTACGCGTCGCGAGCCAACGACCGTCGGGGCTAGCACGATTCCGAGATACCGGTCGGGTCCGGCGGGTCGAGCTCGTCCGGGCTGTGTCGACCGGTAGGATCCGGGCCACGGGCCCGCGCCACAGGGCCTCGAGGGCGAACGTTCGCGCCTCGGGCGTGTCGGCCAGCTCGAGGCTGGCGGCGCGTAGGCCAGCGCGTCCGTGGGGTCGTCCTCGAGATAGCGCTGGCCGAGGGCCAGGAGCTTGCTCGCCTCGGCCCGCAGCGCCTCGGCCTCGGCCCGGTCGCGGCCACGGACCGCCTGCTGCCGCGAGACGCCGATCGCGATCGCGACGGCGGCGAGGGCCAGGAACGCCGCTCGCGGCGGCGAGCGGCAGCTCGCGAGCCGCCGTCGTCCGCCGCGCTCGCTCCACCATCGAGCGGGAGAAGTCCTCCTCGAGCGCGGTCAGCTTCCCCGGGTAGCGCTCCCGCCACAGCTCGTACTCCCGGAACGCCGTCCCGCTCCACAGAAGGTCCGGCGTCCGTCCCTTCTCTTCCCACAGGTGCGCCGCCTGCTTGAGCTGGTCACGCAGGACTGCGCGCCCTCCTCGTCCTGCGCCTGCCAGCGCACGAGGCGCGGCCAGGCCTTCGAGAAGCGACTCGTGCACCACCTCGATCCGGTGGTGGCTCGGCTCGTCCTCCTTCCCCTCGACCTCGTACGAGGTCACCAGCCGCGCGTCGATGAGCTGATGCGAGGACCTCCTCGCCACCTCCCGCTCCGGGAAGGCCGACAGGAGCTCCTCGCGGTCGATGACGGCCCGCGTGCCCTGGGCGGTGACGAGGTTGCGGAAGATCTCGCGGACCAGGCCCTGACGCTCGGAGCCGATCCGGTCCATCGTGGCCTCGGCGTGCTGGGCCAGAGCGCCCTCGACCCCCGCGATCTCCTGGTAGGCCTCGCGGGTGAGGAGCTTCTCTCTCCCGGTCCCGCTTCTCCCACAGCCGCGCCACCGCGAAGGCGAGCAGCGGCAGCGCGCCCCGGTTGCCCTCGACGAGCGAGACCATCTCCTCGACCAGCGCCGTCGTCCTCGAAGCGGTAGCCCTGCTTCTTCGCCGGCTCGACGACGGCACGACGCAGCCCGTCGCGGCTCAGGGCCGTGAGCGGTGTGATCTCGGAGAAGACGGGCGCCAGCGGCGCGTGGTCGGAGCAGCGGATCAGGAAGTCGTCGCGCATCGAGAGCACGACGTGCACGTCGGCCTCGCGAGGCCAGCCGCCCGAGGAGGGCCGCGATGCGCGCCTGCGTCTCCGGCGGGTTCAGGGTGAACAGCTCCTCGAACTGGTCGATCACGAGCAGGGCCTCGCCGTGCCGTGAGCGCCAGCGCTTCGCGGCGCTCACCACGCGCTCGGTCTCGCCGGTCTGCGAGAGCTCGTCGACACCGGTCAGCAGCTCGCCGATGGCCTCCGCGTCGCCGGCGAGCTCGGGCGTCGAGCGCCCGCGCGAGGCCCGCAGGCCGGCGTTCGAGCCGGGCGTGGCGACGACCGCCGCCCATCCCTCCGGCCGCGACGGGATCGACCCCCGCCCGCACGAACGACGTCTTGCCCACCCCCGAGGGGCCGATCACGGCCAGGAGCTTCCGGTTGCGGATCCGTCCCCACAGCTCCTCGACCTCGCGCTCCCGCCCGAAGAAGACCCCGGCGTCCTTCTCCGTGAACGATGAGAGCCCCGGGTACGGGCTCCGCTCCTCCACCTCCAGGAGCGCCGCCGCTTCCGACGGAGCGGCCAGGACCGCGTCCAGCGCCACCACCACGTCGTGACCCGATCCGTAGCGGTCCTCTCTGGCCTTCTCCAGGCACCGTCGGACGATTCCGCCCACCGCCGGGGGGATCCCCCGACTCAAGGACTCCAGATCCGCCGGCGTCTCCTCCACGATCGCGGTCAGGGTCGCCGCCGCCGTGTCCCGCTTGAACGGGTGCTTGCCGGCCAGAAGCTCGTAGAGAACCACCCCGAACGAGAAGACGTCCGAGCGGGCGTCCACCGGCTGCCCCCGCGCCTGCTCCGGGGACATGTAGGCCACCGTCCCCACCACCTGACCCGCGGCGGTCGACCGCGACGGCGTCGGGGCGTCGGTGTGGAACTCCTCGCGACGCACGAGCTTCGCCAGGCCGAAGTCCAGGACCTTCACCCGACCGTCCGTCGTCAGGAACAGGTTCTCGGGCTTGAGGTCCCGGTGGACGATGTCCTTGGCGTGGGCCGCCTCCAGGCCCCGGGCGGCCTGGAGGGCGTAGCCCAGGATCTGCCGCACGGTGGGAGTCCGCCGCGAGACGAGCTCCCGGAGGTTCTCGCCCTCGAGAAGCTCGGTGACGACGTAGGGGATGCCCTCGTGCCGTGCCCACGTCGTGGACGGTGAGGATGTTCGGGTGGTTCAGGGCGGCGACGGCGCGGGCCTCGCGCTCGAAGAAGGCGAGGCGCTGCGCGTCGCCGGCCACCTCCTCGGGGAGCACCTTGACCGCGACGTCGCGCCCGAGGCGGGGATCCCGCGCGCGGTAGACCTCGCCCATGCCGCCGGCCCCAAGAAGCTCGACGACCTCGTAGGGTCCGAGTCGCGTGCCGGGAGACAGCGTCATCGCCAGCTCTCCCAAGGCCAGTCACTCTGAGGGCCCCATCCAGGCCGTGGCCCGAAGAGTCTCTCCGTCGGCCCAACGGAAAGATCCCTCGTCGCACGCCCTAGTTGGGCTCCTCGGGATGACAGAGCTCACCACTCCGGCACCTCCTTCCAGCCGGGGAAGGGGCCGACGTCCAGCGTCCAGCCGGTGGACGATGTCGGGTCGCGGACCACGCGCAGATTGGTGAGGGCGTCGAGCTTCGCCATCAGCTCCTCGTGCGGGAGCGTGTGAAGAGGTGGCTTCGACACGTCGGGCATCGGCCAGAGGCGGACCGACTCGTCGTTCGCCGAGGCGATCCAGCGGCCGTCGGGCGAGACGGTGAGGCTCTGGACCTGGCCGATGTGGCCGAGCAGCAGGTGGGGCTCCTCGCCGGTGATCAGGCCGACCCGAACGACGCCGTCGATGTCTCCGGTGACGATCACACGGCCCGACGGGTCGAGGGCCGCCACCGCCAACCGGCGGCCGTGGGTCGTGATCCGGCGCGACGTCTGTCCGATGAGATCGAAGAGGAGAAGCTCCTCGAATCGCTGGTTAGAGCCTCCCGTCTCGCTTGCCAAGACGAGAAGGAGCCGTCCGTCGCGGCTCAGGAATGATTGTGTCGACCCGGCCGCAAAGACCGTCTCGCTCGAGACGGCGCCTCCGGGCTCGTCGGGGAGGACGAGGTGGCGGACACCTCCCTGTCCCGCCGCGTACAGGCTGCCATCCGGTGCGAACGCCACGGTGGCGAACCCCATCCAGTCGGAGTCGGTGAGGTGGGCGAGCGAGTAGACTCGTTCCTCGCCCGAGGCCAGATCCCACACCCGAAACACGCGATGCCCCGGATCCGTGAAGGGGGTGAGGCTCGCCGCGAATGACGAATGCTCGGCCGCCCGCCGGATCGAAGGCGACCGGGAAAGGCCAGTCACCCAGCTTCCCGAGAAGCCGTCCGGACGACCCCTCTGCGGTGGACAGAAGCAGGACCTTTTCATCCGAGGTTCCAAGGAGGATCCGGTTCGCTCTGGGGTCCATCGCGAGCGACCAACAATTCTCCTGGGGGGCGAGATCCCGCGGACTCGCCGTCCGCCGCGCTCAAAGGCCACAGGCGCGCCGGGTGCGCCACGCCACAGGTCGCCAGCCAACGGCCGTCGTTCGTGAAGGCCACGCACCAGGTGCTCGAACCGAATCCGCGGAGCACACGGGCCCACGGCGTCGCGAGTGGCCAGAACTCGATCGTGTTGGTCGCCGCGGACGTGACCAGCCACTGGCCGGTGGGATCGAAGACATCCAGGGGCATGACCCCCGTCTCGGGTCGGCCCAGGACGACCGGTTGACTGTCGGGAGGACCGTTCAGGTCCCAGAGAAGGAAGGTGCCTTTTGGGCCGGGCTGGGTCAGGAGGCGACCCTCCGGGCCGAACAGGAGACGGGTCGCACCCTGGTACGGGGGACCCTGGAGAACGCGCAGGGGACGGGCAGCGCCCCCCGCAGTGGACCAGACCCGGATCTCGCCGGACCGATCAAGGGACGCCAGGCGGTCACCCCCGGGGGCGAAGGCGATGTCCGGCACCTCGTCACGGGCCCGTCCCAGGATCCGCTCCGCCGACGGGTCGCCGGGGGGGAGCGGGCGCACGAGGACGGTCCGGCCCCGCGTGAACGCGATCGTGGTGCCGCTGGGGTCGAACTCGTTCGGGACTCCGGGAGCGGCGAAGAATCCCCGGACCTTCGGCTCACCGTCAGGCAGGGGCCACGCTCGCAGCAGGTATTCATGTCCCTCCTCGTGTATGCGGGTCCACGTCAGCAATCTCCCGTCTCGAATCCAGCCACCGGTAGAAAGGCCACCGAGCTCCGCGCTGCGGATCTCCCGCAGCTCCGGCAACGACCAGAAGCGCAGACTCTCGTCCGATCCTCCCGTGATGAGGAGGTCGCTCTGGGGGCCGAACTCGAGCACTCTCGTCTTCCCGTCGGGGGGGCGCGGCAGGGCCCGCGCCGGACCGCCATCCCGCGGGAAGATCAGGATCCGCTGGTTGCTCACGCTCCGCGTCGCGAGCCAGCGACTGTCGGGGCTGAGCGCGATAACCCCGATGGCGCTCGGGTCCTCCGGGAGTCGAAGCTCCCGGACCACCCGGTCCACGGGCAGGATGCGGGCCACGGGCGCGCGCCAGAGGACCTCGACGGCGAAGCGCCGCGCCTCGGGCGTGTCGAAGAGCTCGAGGCTCGCGCGGGCGTAGGCCAGGGCGGCGGTGGCGTCGGCGTCGAGCTGCGTCCGGCCCAGGGCGAGGAGCTTCCCGGCCTCGGCCCGGAGGGCCTCGGTCTCCGCACGGTCGCGGGACCTAACGGCCTGTTGCCGCGAGACGCCAATTGTGATGGCGATGACGGTGAGGGCCAGGAAGGCCGCTCCGGCGGCGAGCTGGAGCCGCCTTCGGCGTCGCCTCGCCTTGTCCGCCATGGAGCGGGCGAAGTCCTCCTCGAGCGCGGTGAGCGCCCCAGGGTACCGTCCGCGCCACAGCTCGTATTCCTGGTACGCCGTGCCCGTCCACAGCAGGTCGGACGTTCGCCCCTTCTCCTCCCACAGGTGCGCCGCCTGCTTGAGCTGGTCCCGGAGAACCGCCCCCTCCTCGTCCTGCGCCTGCCAGCGCACGAGGCGAGGCCAGGCTTTCAACAGAGACTCGTGCACCACTTCGATCCGGTGTCGGCTCGGCTCGCCTTCCTTGCCCTCGACCTCGTAGGAGGTGACAAGCCGCGCGTCGATCAGCTGGCGCAGGATGTCTTCGGCGACAGGGCGCTCGGGGAAGGCGGAGAGCAGCTCCTCGCGGTCGATGACGGCCCGCGTGCCCTGCGCCGTGACGAGGTTGCGGTAGATCTCGCGGACCAGACCCTGACGCTCGGCGCCGATCCGGTCCATCGTGGCCTCGGCGTGCTGGGCCAGGGCACCCTCGACCCCTGCGATTTCCTGGTAGGCCTCGCGCGTGAGGAGCTTCGCTTCTCGATCGCGCTTCTCCCACAGACGCGCGACCGCGAAGGCGAGGAGAGGCAGCGCGCCCCGCACACCCTCCACGAGGGACACCATCTCCTCGACGAGGGTGTCGTCGTCGAAACGGTAGCCCCGCTTCTTCGCCGGCTCCACCAGGGCGCGCGTGAGCCCGCCGGCGGTGAGAGCACCAAGGGGTGTGAGTTCGGTGAAGACAGGGGCGAGCGGTTGTTGGTCGTGGCAGCGCATCAGGAAATCGTCTCGCAGCGACAACAGCACGTGGACGTCGGCCTCGCTGGCGATCCGACCGAGAAGACTCGCGAAGCGCTCCTGGACTTCGGGCGGGTTCAGGGTGAACAGCTCTTCGAACTGGTCCACGACAAGAAGCGCCTCGCCATGGCCGCGGCGCCACCGACTCACCAGCTCGAGCGCGATCTCCGGATCCTCGAAGCCCGCGAGCCTGCCGAGCGCTTCCGCGTCCCCCGCCAGCTCCGGCCCGAGCGCCTGGCCCAGGCCACGGAACGACGCCGTCCCCGGTGTGCAGACGATCGCAGTCCACCCCTCCGGGCGACTCGCCACGACTCCCGCACGAACGAACGACGTCTTGCCCACCCCCGAGGGTCCGATGACGGCCAGGAGCTTCCGGTTCCGAATCCGGCCCCACAGCTCCTCGACCTCGCGCTCCCGGCCGAAGAAGATCCCCGTGTCCTTCTCCGTGAACGACGACAGCCCCGGGTACGGGCTCCGCTCCTCCACCTCCACAAGCGACACCGCTTCCGACGGAGTGGCCAGGACCACCTCGAGGACCATCGCCACGTCGTGGCCCGATCCGTAGCGGTCTTCCTTCGCCTTCTCCAGACACCGTCGGACGATCCCTCCCACCGCCGGCGGGATCCCCCGACCCAAGGACTCCAGATCCGCCGGCGTCTCCTCCACGATCGCGGTCAGCGTCGCCGCCGCTGTGTCTCTCCTGAATGGGTGCTTCCCCGCTAGAAGCTCGAAGAGAACCACCCCAAACGAGAAGACGTCCGAGCGGGCGTCCACCGTATGCCCCCGTGCCTGCTCTGGGGACATGTAGGCCATCGTCCCCACCACCTGACCCGCGGCCGTCGACCGCGACGGCGTCGGCGCGTCCGTCGCCATCTCTTCCCGACGCACCAGCTTCGCCAGGCCGAAGTCCAGGATCTTCACCCGCCCGTCCGTCGTCAGGAAGAGATTCTCGGGCTTGAGGTCGCGGTGAACGATGTCCTTGGCGTGGGCCGCTTCCAGACCCCGGGCGGCCTGCAGGGCGTAGGCCAGGATCTGGCGAACGGTGGGAGTCCGCCGCGAGGCCAACTCCCGGAGGTTCTCACCCTCGAGGAGCTCGGTGACGACATAGGGGACGCCCTCGTGAGTCCCGACGTCGTGGACGGTGAGGATGTTGGGGTGGTTGAGGGCGGCAACGGCACGGGCCTCGCGCTCGAAGAAGGCGAGGCGCTGTGCGTCGCCGGCCACCTCTTCGGGGAGGACCTTGATCGCCACGTCGCGTCCGAGGCGGGGATCCCGGGCGCGGTAGACCTCCCCCATGCCACCGGCCCCGAGAAGCTCGACGACCTCGTAGGGTCCGAGTCGGGTACCGGAGGACACTGTCATGGCCAGCTCCCAGAGTGGGTGTCATTCCGAGCAGAAGCCCGTCCGGGACGTGCGACGAGGAATCCGCCGTCAACGGTGGATTCCTCGCCCGACGCCCGAGCTGACGGGCTCGGAATGACGGGCCTCACCATGTCGGCACCGTCTCCCAGCCGCGGTAGGCGGTGAAGTCGGGCTCGATTGCGTAACCGGTGTGGGACTCCTCGTCGGGCACGGCGCGGAGGTTGGTGAGAGCCCGGAGCTTGGCCATGAACTCCCCGTACGGCAGGGTGTGAAGCGGTGGCTTGGAGAGGTCGGGCATGGGCCACAGGCGGACCTCCTTATTCTTGTGGCCTATCGAGGCAATCCAGAGTCCGTCCGGCGACACCTTTGAATCGGTGTAGGCCCGCCCGTGGCCGAGGAGGAGGTGGGGTTCCTCCCCGAAGATCGGTCCGACGCGGATCTCTCCGTCGGACGGTCCGCTGATCAGGATGGAGCCGGTCGCGTCCATGGCGACCGCACCCCGCGGGCGAGGGGGGAGCAGGGTGCGGGAGCCGGTCTCGAGATCCAGGATCGAGGAGGCCTTGCCGCTGAAGTCCCCGAGGTAGAGACGGCGGCCGTCACCGATGGACCGGACAACCGAGTTTCCGCCGAAGACAGATCCGCTGGGGGAGACAAGAGAGTCTCCCGCGTCGAGCAGAATCTCGCATTTCTCGGTGGCCGCGTCCCAGCGGCTGAGGACGCCCCCGCGGGCCACCAGCAAACGTCCCTGCGGGTCGAAACTCCAGCCCGAAACGTGCTCCTCCCCGGGACCTTCGAGCTCCCACCGCTCGCCGGTCTCCAGGTCGAGCACGACGACGATGTGACTGCGGTCGAGCGAGACGACGTCGCTGCTCGCCAGAAGGCGGCCGGCGGGATCCACGGCCGACGGTGGAGTGGGAAAGCCCTCGAGGAGGCTCGGCTCAGCGCCGCTCAGCGGAGCCTTCCAGACCCCCAGTGCAGAGGAGCAGATGACGAAACGCCCGCGTGGATCCACCGAGAGACCCATCCCCAGAGCCGGGCTCGTCTGAAACACGACGACGGGATCGAGGCCAGCCCCGCCGGACAGATCCCACGACAGGACCTTTCCGTCGTTGACTCCCTGGGTGAAGAGCCGGGAGCCGTCAGGGGAGAACGCCAACCCGATCACACCGCCTTCGTGTCCGCGCAGGATTCGACAGTAGCGGTCCGTCAACGGCCACACCGCAGTGCCGTATCCCCAGCCCGAGGTTGCGAGCCAGCGGCCGTCGGGGCTGAAAGCGAGCTGGTTCATCGTCCACCCCTCGCGTTCGAAGCGCAACGGTTCGGCTCCGCTGGGCCCGTCGAGGTCCCACAGCCAGCCGCCTTCGTCGGCCCCGGCCTGGGCGAGGAGCGAGCCGTCCGGGCTGAAGGCGGTCCAGGAAGCGTCCTGCGGCGCCTCGATCCGCCGCCCCGGACGGCGTCCGTCGCCGTCGAGCGGCCACAGGTAGAGGTGGCCACTCGAATCGGCAAGCGCCATCCGATCGTTCGACGGATCGAAGGCCGGAAAAGAGGATATTCCAAGCGCCTCGGGGTACCGCGCGATCACCCGCCCCGCCTCGGTGCCCAAGGTCTCGATCCGGTGAAGCTCCACCGAGCTCCCTCTCCCCACCGGCATCACACCCAGAGAGAGGTCCGGTAGCGGCCCAGGGTGCTCCGTCGCCGTCACGCCACCGACGAGCTGGGGAGGCCCGCCACTCAACGGCCAGCGGTGAACCAGGCATCGGTAGTGCCGGGAGCTCGATGAGGCTCCCCCGAGTCCCGGCAAGCTGACAGTGACAACCGCTTCGCTGCCGGGCTCGAAGAAGCCGACCGCCTCGGGCACGCCCGGCACCTGAAGGACACGTTCGGTCTGCCACCCCTCGGTTTCCCAGATCCGGACCGCGGGTAGGCCAGCCGATCCGATGAGGTGCCGACCGTCCGGGGAGAAGGCTAAGTGCCACACCGGGCCCTGGCCCTCGAAGCCGCTCAAGCGCACGGGTGGGCCGCCGCGACGCGGGAACACGCGAACGTGACCCCTGGCCTCCTGACCGTAGCCGACGGCGAGATGCGCTCCATCGGGCGCGAAGGCGAGCCCAATGGGGCAGCCGCCCAGGTATTGGTGGGGCAGAACAGTCGCCGGCGGTCCGGCCCACAGCGCGCGCAGGGCCAGCTTGCGTCCCTCGAGCGTGTCCGCACGCTCGAGGCTGGCGATGGCGTAGGCGAGGGCGCGGGTGCGCTCTTCGCCGAGGGCCACGTGTCCCAGCGTGACGAGTCTCGACGCCTCGGCGCGCCGGGCCTCGGCTCGGGCGTCATCCCGGGCCCGCGCCGTCTGATGACGCGACACGGCGATCGCCCCCGCGACCCCGGCCAGAATCACGATGACGGCCGCCACCGCGCCGCGTCGCAGCCGCTTCCGCCGCCGGGCGCGCTCGACCATGGAGTGCGAGAAGTCCTCCTCGAGCGCGGTCAGCTTCCCTGGGTAGCGCTCCCGCCACAGCTCGAACTCCCGAAAAGCGGTCCCGCTCCACAGAAGATCCGGCGTTCGCCCCTTCCCTTCCCACAGGTGTGCCGCCTGCTTGAGCTGGTCCCGGAGAAGCGCGCCCTCTTCATCCTGCGCCTGCCAGCGCACCAGCCGCGGCCACGCCTTCAACAAGGACTCGTGCGCCACCTCGATCCGGTGGTGGCTCGGCTCGTCCTCCTCCCCCTCGACTTCGTAGGATGTCAGCAGCCGTGCGTCGATGAGGTGAGCCAGGGCTTCCTCTGCCGCTTTGCGTCCCGGGAAAGCGGACAGAAGCTCGTCGCGATCGATGACGGCTCGCGTGCCCTGGGCGGTCACGAGGTTGCGGAAGATCTCCCGGACCAGACCCTGGCGCTCGGAGCCGATCCGGTCCATCGTGGCCTCGGCATGCTGGGCCAGCGCCCCGGCCACGCCTCCTATCTCTTCGTAGGCCGCAGAGGTCAGGACCTTCCTCTCGCGATCCCGCTTCTCCCACAGACGCGAGACCGCGAAGGCCAGAAGTGGAAGCGCCGCCCGCGCCCCCTCGACCGCCTCGACCATCTCGTCCACGAGCGATTCGTCTTCGAACCGGTAGCCTCCCTTCTTCGCCGGCTCCTCGATCGCCCGCCCCAGGTCCTCCGGCTTCAGCGCCAGGAGCGCGGTCAGGCCCTCCAGTACCGGAGCAAGAGGCTCCTGCTCGCAGCAGCGGATCAGGAAGTCGTCCCGTAGCGACAGCAGCACGTGGATGTTGGCTTCGGAGGCGAGACGAGCGAGCAGCGTCGCGAAGCGCTCCTGGGTCTCGGGCGGGTTCAGGGTCAACAGCTCCTCGAACTGGTCGACTACCAAGAGAGCCTCGCCGTGGCCTCGGCGCCATCGCGCCAGCATGGAGACTGCGACCTGAGGATCGTCGAATCGAAGGAGCTCCTGCACCGCCTCCGTGTCACCGGCCATCTCCGGCGCGAGTGCGTGCGCGAGGTTTCGTTCCGGTGCCGCGCCCGGCGTACAGACGATCGCGGCCCATCCCTCCGGACGATTCGCCACCACCCCCGCCCGCACGAACGAGGTCTTCCCCGTCCCCGAAGGCCCGATGACGGCCAGGAGCTTCCGGTTCTGGAGGCGACCCCACAGCTCTTCGACCTCGCGCTCGCGACCGAAGAACATGGAGGCGTCCTTCTCCGTGAACGAACTCAGTCCGGGATACGGGCTCCGCTCCTCCACCTCCAGAAGCGACACCGCCTCCGACGGAGCCGCCAGAACCGCCTCGAGAACCATCGCCACGTCGTGACCGGAGCCGTAACGGTCCTCCTGGACCTTCTCCAGACAACGGCGGACGATTCCCCCGACTGCCGGCGGGATTCCCCGACCCAAGGACTCCAGATCCGCCGGGGTCTCGTCCACGATCGCGGTCAGCGTCGCCGCCGTGGTGTCCCGACGGAACGGGTGCCTCCCCGCCAGAAGCTCGTAGAGAACCACCCCGAACGAGAAGACGTCCGAGCGCGGATCGACCGGATGCCCCCGCGCCTGCTCCGGGGACATGTAGGCCACCGTCCCGACCACTTGACCCGCGGCAGTCGACCGCGACGGCGTCGGCGCGTCCGTCTGGACCCCCTCCCGACGCACCAGCTTTGCCAGCCCGAAGTCCAGCACCTTCACCCGGCCGTCCGTCGTCAGGAACAGGTTCTCGGGCTTGAGGTCACGATGGACGATGTCCTTGGCGTGGGCCGCCTCGAGGCCGCGTGCCGCCTGGAGGACGTAGGCCAGGATCTGCTGAACAGTGGGGGTCCGCCGTGACCCGAGCTCTCGGAGGTTCTCACCCTCCAGAAGCTCGGTGACGACGTAGGGGACCCCGTCGTGCGTCCCCACGTCGTGGACGGTGAGGATGTTGGGGTGGTTGAGTGCCGCAACGGCGCGGGCCTCGCGCTCGAAGAAGGCGAGGCGCTGTGCGTCGCCGGCCACCTCTTCGGGGAGGACCTTGATCGCCACGTCGCGTCCGAGGCGGGGATCCCGCGCGCGGTAGACCTCCCCCATGCCCCCCGCACCGAGGAGCTCGATCACCTCGTACGGTCCAAGCGTCGAGCCGGCAGCCAGGGTCATGGCCGCTCCGAGAGTCTGGACGCTGCGCAGACTATAGACCGATCGAGAGAGAAGCGAGCTCTTTTCCAAAGGGTTTTGGTGGTCGATCCGGCGACCGCCGGAAGGGTCTGAGCAGCTCTCAGACCGCGAGCTTTCTCTTGGATTTGCCTTGGAATCGCTGTCGCACGTCCCTCCATCTCGCCTCTCTGCCGATATTTCACTGTGAGGCCATGCCGTGCGCCGCGTGCCGGTTGGCGGTTTCGGTCGATTCGGCGGGACTGGAACCGACTGGTCCAAGAGGTTCATTGACTTGGATCCCGTTCTCTCGCCGACTTGTCGTCAAACGGGCACTTCCACTCCGCCATCGACCGTCTTCGAGACGGGGCCTGGCCAGCCGGATTCCCTCGAGGCCTTGCGAGGAGGTGGAAAGGGGAGAGTGATGACCTGCAACTGTGGTCGGTGTGCACGCGCGGTCTTGTCGTTTGCGCTGGTCGTGCCACTCTTCCTCGGCTCGTCGCCGCCGCTCGCCGCGCGGGAGGAGCCCTCACAGGAGCAGACCCCGCAGCCGCAAGGTGCGGCCGAGGCCGTCGCCCGAGCCGAAGAAGAGGGGGTGGTGCGGCTGGCCGAGGAAGTCAGCGTGACCGGCTCGCTGATTCCTCGCAAGGACCTGGAATCCCTGAGCCCTGTCGCGGTCGTGAATCCCGAAGAGGTCACCTACCAGGGTACGGGTCGTATCGAAGATCTGATCCAGGGCCTGCCGCAGGTCTTTCCGTCGCAGAACTCCACCGATCGCAACGAGGCGTCCGGTACGGCGACGGTGGACCTGCGTCACCTGGGCTCGGTCCGCACGCTGGTCCTGATCAACGGTCGCCGAATGGCGATCGGGTGACGTGTGGGAAACGTCCGCCGACCTGAACTTCATCCCGTCGGCGCTCGTGCAAGCGGGTGGACGTCCTCACCGGAGGGGCGTCGTCCGTCTATGGCGCCGACGCGGTCGCCGGCGTCGTCAACTTCGTCCTGGACACCGAGTTCGAAGGCGTCCGGGGCGGCATCCACGTACAACGCCTTCCAGCACGACAACCGCAACGCCACCGCGCAGGCCATGAACGCAGCCGCGGGCTTTCCCGTGCCCGACCGGCAGCATCTGGGATCGGTGGGAGCTTCAACGCCAACGTCGCGGTCGGCGGCAAGTTCGCCGACGGCCGGGGCCATGCCATGGCCTACGTCGACTACCGCAACATCGCGGCGATCTGGAAGGAGAGACGCGACTACACCAACTGCTCCGCCTTGCGAGGCCCGGACGGTCCCGTCTGCGGCGGCTCCTCCACGATCCGCGCAGGGTCGTTTCCTCTCGTTCGACCCGAGCTGGAACTTCGTCGGCGACTACGTGCTGGACTGGTCGACGGGCAACACCTTCAAGCCCCGCACGACGGACGAACGTCTTCAACTACGGCCCCTACAACCACATGCAGCGTCCGGACCGGAAGTGGAGCGGCGGCGCCTTCGCGAGGTACACCGTCAATCGGCATTTCGAGCCCTACGCCGAAGATCATGTTCATGGACGACTACTACGGACGCGCAGATCGCGCCCACCGGCAACTTCGGCGGCACCGAGGTCGTCAACTGCGACAACCCGATGCTCAGTCCTCAGCAGCGCGATCTCCTCTGCACGCAGGCGGGGTTTGGACCGAACGACTACGCGAACGTGATCACTCTTCGCCGCAACGTCGAGGGCGGTCCTCGGGTCGAGCCAGCTCCGTCACACCAGCTGGCGTCTTCTGGCCGGTCTTCGCGGCGACATCAGCCCCGCCTGGAGCTACGACGTCTATGGCCTTCACGCCGAGGTCTCCAGCCCGCAGTCGTTCATCAACGATTTCCACATCGACCGCATCGGGTGATGCCCTGGACGTCGTCGGCGACCCGAACGATCCGAGCACGTGGCGGTGTCGCTCCGGCAACCCGGGTTGCGTTCCCTGGAACATCTTCCAGGCCGGAGGGGTGACCCAGGAGGCCCTCGACTACATGTCGGTGATCGCCCTCTGTGCTGTCCGGGACCCAGGACGCAGATGGTCAACGCTCACCCTGAGGGGCGACCTCGAGAGGCTACGGTGTCGCCTTTCCCTCCGCCTCCGAGGGCGTCCAGGTCGCTCTCGGCGCCGAGTACCGGGAGGAGAGCCTGTATATCAATCCGGACGAGGTGTACGCAGCAGGGTGCCGCCGGCTTCGAGGTGGAGCGCCCCGGCGTCGACGGCAGCTTCAACGTGAGAGAGCTCTTCGTGGAAGCGCTGGTTCCCGTGGTTCAGGACACCCGCGGGGCCGAGGATCTGACCCTGGAGCTGGGCTACCGCTACGCCGACTACAACCTGTCCGGGGGCAACAGCAGCTACAAGGCGCTGCTGTCCTGGGCACCGATCCAGGGTCCTCAAGCTCCGCGCGGGCTTCAATCGTGCCGTTCGCGCGCCGAATGCGCAGGAGCTGTTCGCACCGCAGGCACGGGCTATGGAATGGCACTGACATCTGCGCGAACGATCCCGCGACGGGCGTTCCGTCAGCCACCCTCGAGCAGTGTCTGCGGACCGGCGTGAGCGCGTCGCAGTACGGCAACCTCCCCGGGACTCGGCACGCATGAACACCCTCTGGGGCGGAAACCCGGATCTGAATGTCGAGAGCGGCGGACACCCTCACCGTCGGCCTCGTGTGGACGCCGGAGGCGATCACGGGCCTCTCGGCCACGATCGACTACTACGACATCGCAGCTCGAAGACACGATCGGGTGGCTCTGGGCCGGAGGACATCATCCGGACGTGTGCCAACACCGGTGACCCCCTCCTCTGCGGCCTGATCCACCGCGATTCGGCCGGCACACTGTGGCTCCTGCGACGGGTACGTCGACGCGAGGAATCAGAACATCGGTCGCACTTGGCGCGAGGGGTGTCGACGTGAGCGCCAGCTACCCCTTGAACCTCGGGGAGCAGCGGGTTCGTCAACTTCTCGCTCCTCGGCACCTACATGTTGGAGAACAGCTTCACGAACCGGGTGATCGAGTACGATTGTGTCGGCTACTACGGCAACCAGTGTGGTCAGCCCAATGCCCGGTGGCGTCATCGAGTCCGCGCCTCGTGGCAGACCAACTTCAATACGACGATCTCTCTCGGATGGCGCTTCATCGGCTCGACCTGAATCGACGATGCCAGCGACGAATCCGGACCTGGCCGATCCGGACCTCGTCGAGTCCTGGAAGATCAACGGCGCCTACGAGATCCCCGCCTACAACTTCTTCGACCTCGCGGCCACCTACTCCTTCCGGGACGGCCTCCGGCTGACGCTCGGGGTGAACAACATCCTCGACAAGGATCCTCCGCTCGCACCGGAGGTGGCCGCCAACGACTACGGGCCGGGCTTCTACGGCACGTACGACCCCCTCGGCCGCACCGTCTACGCGAACCTTCAGTTCGAGTTCTGAGTCAGTCAGAGAACACGCGTGTCACTCTGAGTGCGGTTGCGCGAGCTCCGCGCGAAGAGTCTCTCCGTCGGCCCAACGGAGAGATCCTTCGTCTCCGGGGCCGGGCGGGCCCTCGCGGCCCGGCACCCCCTCAGCGCAGGTGCTCTTCGAAGAACGCGAGCGTGCGCTCCCAGGCCAGCCGGGCGGCATCCTCGTCGTAGCGCGGCGTCGTGTCGTTGTGGAAGCCGTGGTTGGTGCCGTCGTAGACGTGCGCCGTGTAGCGGATCCCGTTCGCCTTCAACGCTTCCTCGTAGGCGGGCCAGCCGGCGTTGACCCTCTCGTCGTTGGCGGCGTAGTGCAGGAGCAACGCTGCCTTGATGCTCGGCACGTCCTCGACCGGCGCCTGCCCGCCATAGAACGGAACCGCGGCGGCGAGGTCGGGAATCCGCACCGCCAGCATGTTGGACACGCTGCCGCCGTAGCAGAAACCCACGCAGCCCACGCGTCCGGTGCACTCGGGATGCGATTGGAGAAACCCGACGGCGGCGACGAAGTCCTCGAGGAGCTTGTCGCTGTCGAGCGTCCTCTGCATCGCGCGGCCTTCGTCGTCGGTTCCGGGGTAGCCCCCGAGGGACGTCAGCCCGTCGGGCGCCAGCGCCAGGTAGCCGGCCAGCGCGGCGCGCCGGGCCACGTCCTCGATGTGGGGGTTGAGACCCCTGTTCTCGTGGATGACGACGACGCCGGGGAGCTTGCCTTCCGCCTCTGCCGGCCGCGCGAGCAGGGCCTTGACCTTCCCGTAACCTTCCGGCGAGTCGTACTCTACGTAGCCCGTCTTCAGACGGTCGTCGTCGGGTGCAACCTGTTGGGCCTCGGCGTACTTCGGGCTCAGGCTCTCGAGCAGGGCGGCGGCGGTGAGGCCACCGACCGCATAGCGCTTCGCCGAATCCAGAAACTCACGGCGGCTGATGCCCCCGTGGACGTAGCGATCAAAGAGCTCGAGGACTCCCGGATCGAAGTCGCTGGCCTTCTTTCGTTCCATGTCGGTTGCTCTCCTCTGGCGCAGGTGTCACGAGAGATCCTGCCATCCGCTCAGACGGTCCGACCGGTGGTGTGGAATCACCCGGACGATCGTGGTTTCGGGGTTTCGATGATGCTACGTCGGGCCGCCCGGGTGGCGCAACCGCGCGCGCCGGCGATCCGGGAGGTCGAGCGTCAGCGAGGGGCCCTCAACGCGATCCCCACGTAGGGATTGTGGACGTACTGGCCCGAATACTCCCGCAGGCCGACGAAGTAGCCGCCTGCGAGGTGGGCCGGGTCCCAGGCAAACTCCCCGGGCTTGTGGGCGTCGTTCGTGTCGTCCCACCCCCACGGTGGGTTGGCGGCGCCCGGCTCGAACCCGCTCCCCTTCCGGACGACGAAGGTGTCGCGGCCCTTGTCGTTCGTCTGCATCACTCCTGCGTTCTCGCGCTGCGCCCAGAGCCCGCCCCGATCGAAGACGGAGAGGAGCTTGTACGGCACGGTCTGGGTCCAGATGTCCCCTTCCCTCGTGAAGGTGTCGCCGGGCTCCCCGGCGGCTCCCGGGGTCGGCCGGTAGCGCACGACCAGCTCGCTGTCGCCCCAGCCCTCCTTCGAGCCCTTGATGCCGTGCCCGCCGGACTGCACGTAGAGCTTGAAGCGGTAGGGCGGCTCACCCCGCTCGTGCGCGAGGCGATCGCTCAGGAGGATCGGCCCGTCGACGTCCTCCGCCCAGCCGCTTACGTTGAAGGGGAGAACGACGTCGACGCCCTCCCAGCCCGCGAAGGAGAAGAAGTGCCAGTGGCTGATCGTGATGACACCCACGACACCACGACCCCTGAGGTCGGCGTCGTCCGCCCGCGGGACGATGACGAGGCAGCCCTCCATGTCGTGGATGTGCTGGTCGGGCTTGTTCGGACTGCTGCGAGCAGGGCTTCCCCAGAAGGCCGACCAGTCCTGAGGGTGGTAGAAGGCGTAGACCAGGAAGAAATGGGTGTGAGTGGCAACGACGGAGTAGTACGCGTGGGCCCGGAGCCGGTGCGCGTAGGCTCCGCTGGCCTTCTTCTCCCAGGGAGCGGACCAGTTCCTCCAGACCTCGGGCCAGTCGTGGGCGAAGTCCACGCGCGTGATGTAGTCGGCTCGGAAGTGCTCCGCGTGGGCCTTCTGGAGGACCACCGGCGCGTAGCGAAAGGCGATGTCCCGTTCCCAGCTCGACATGGAACACCTCCTGGCGGCCCGAGGGCCGGCCGTTCTTCGTGGCGTGTGTGCGAGCGAACGATAGCACGCATCGTCCGCTTCGGGTCGGGCGGTGCGGAGCGCGAGGAGCCTCAGCCGTCCCGTGTGCCGTAGCGCGAGGCGAGAACCTCGGCGATCCGCTCGGCCGCCCTTCCGTCCCAGCCCGGAATCGGCTTCGGCTCCCGGGTGCGGCCGTCGAGCGCCTCCTCGGTCACCGTCCACGCCCGCTCGAGGTCCGACCCCACGACCGTGTTCGTGCCGAGCCGCTCCGTCACCGGCCGCTCCGTGTTCGGCCGCAGGGTGAGGCACGGGATCGCCCAGGACGCTCGTCTCCTCCTGGATCACCCCCGGAGTCCGTGAGCACGAACCGCGCCGCCGGCCATGAGCCCCAGCGACTCCCGGTAGCTCAGCGGCTCCAGCAGCCGCAGCCCCGAGGCCGGCCCGAGCCCGTCCCACAGCCCCGCCTCCTCGAGCCGCGTTCGTCGTCCGCGGGTGCACCGGGAACACCACCGGCAGCCGCGCGCGAGCGTCTCGAGGAAGGCCCCAGCACCTCGCCCAGCCGCCCCGGCTCGTCCACGTTCGACGGCCGGTGCAGCGTCACGTACGCGTAGGACCCCTCGGCCTCGAGCACCGTGGGCCCGTGGCGGCCCCGAGCGCCTCGAGCCGCCGGCAGCTCCGCCAGACGAGCGTGTCGATCATCACGTTGCCCACGTAACCAATCGCGATGCCTCGGCGATCCCCTCGTGGCGCAGGTTCTCCTCCCCCGCCGGCTCGCTCACCAGCAGCAGGTCCGCCACCGCGTCGGTGACGACGCGGTTGATCTCCTCCGGCATCGCCGCGGTCGAAGGACCGCAGCCCCGCCTCGACGTGGGCCACGGGGATCCCCAGCTTCACCGCCGCCAGGGTGCAGGCCATGGTCGAGTTCACGTCGCCGACCACGACCACCGCGCGCCGGCGGCGGACGGCGGAGAGCAGGTGCTCCTCGTACGCCGCCAGGATCCGCGCCGTCTGCGCGCCCGTGGGACCCCGAGCCCACGCCGAGGTACACGTCGGGCTGCGCGGATCCCGAGGTCCCGGAAGAAGACGTCCGACATCCCCGTCGTCGTAGTGCTGCCCGGTGTGGACGAGCCGGGCCGACAGGCCGGCTCCGAGGCCTCGAGCGCCCGCAGGATCGGCGCCACCTTCATGAAGTTCGGCCGCGCGCCGGCGACGAGATCGACGACCGGAAGACCCTCCGCCAACTAGCTCGCCTCCTCGTCGATCGCGCGGAACGCCTCGATCATCTGCTGGTCTGTGGCCGCCATCGAGAGACTCCTTCTTGCTGGGCCACCGGGTTCGCGAGCACCGTGGGCGTCCCGACGGGACGGCGCTCGATCAGGCCCGGCGTCCGGTCGACGATGATGGCACGGCCAGCGGGCCTTTGTCTGCCGGCCGCCGCCGAGACGCCGAGCGGGGCCTCGACGGGAGAGACGCGCTGCGTCCCGGCTTGGTGAGGCCGGCTACCAGGCGCGCTCCCAGCCCATGAGGCCGAAGGCGACCAGGTACAGGACCGCGGCCAGGGAGAGGGCGGCGGAGAACGCCGCGCCGAAGGCCACCAGGAGGATGGCGGTCGCCCCCGGGACCGAGGCGGCCCCGTTGACGGCAAAGGCCCAGTCCACGTCTCGCTTGACACCGGGTCGCCGGGCCGGAGCGCAGTCCCACTCTCCTCCGGTCAGTCACACTCCCCCTGTTTCGAGCCTTGCCGCCAGACTCCACCCTCGGATAGACTTGCCGCCGCTCAGACGAACACACTGCTGTTCCCTTGGGACCGGCAATAAGGAGGTCCGATGTCAAGAACTCGTCTCGTGCCCGGGGCCGCTGTGCTCGCCCTGGTTGGCGGCGTCCTGTTCTATCTCTCGGTCAAACCGCACGAATCCGACGCTGTGCCCTCGCACACCCGCCTCCGGCCCGCACCGCGGGCGCCGAAGGAGGCGAAGGGCAAGGCGAAGGGAAAGATCAACGGACACGGCACCATCCGTTACCAGGCCGAGGGACCCTCGCCGATCCAGCTCCGCGACGTTCCTCGCGTGACCGAAGCCGCCGCCGCCGATCTCCCGGTCCGAGGCAGTGACCGCATCGAGTCCCGCTTCAGCGACGAGCAGGTCGCTGCCGCAATGGCCGCGGCCGCCAAGCAGAAGAAGAGCGCCGGAGTGCAGAACTTCGACGGCTCACAGAAGCCCGTCGGGCCGAAGATCAAGCTCAACTCGAGCTTCGACGCGATCGACGCCAGTGACTGCTGCCAGGGCACCGGCTTCCCGGCCACCGTGCCGCCGGACCCCGATCTCGCCGTGGGGCCGGGCCACGTGATCGTCGTAGTCAACTCGGCGTTCGAGGTCTTCGACAAGCAGGGCAACTCCTTGACCGGGCCCGTCCAGTTCGCCACGTTCTTCGATCCTACGCAGGGCGGCACCAACTCCGACCCGGGCACGCCGACCCCGGGCTGCACCGCCTTCGCCTTCCAGTTCGGGGCACAGCGGGGCGCGGTCTTCGATCCGGACGTCGTGTACGACGAGGCCGAGGATCGTTTCGTGATCGGCATCGACGGCGATGGCGACAGCTACTGTGTCGCCGCCTCGCAGACCGGCGATCCCACCGGGTCCTGGTATCGCTATGGCTTCGCCGCCGACGTGAACGGCGCCTTCTTCGACTTCCCGCACATGGGCGTCGGCGTCGACGCGATCTACATGGGCTCGAACCAGTTCGGCGGCGCCCTGCCGTATCGGCTTCGAGGGCCGCGTGTTCGCGATGGACAAGGCGGCGATGTACAACGGCGACCTGCTCACTGTCGTGACCCGGGAGCTGGCGGCCGCCGGCCAGGAGGGACCGCTCAACTTCAAGCTCGACGGCACACCGCAGCCGGCGCACATCCAAGGTGCCTTCCCCTCGGGAGAGCCGCACTACATCATGGGCGAGTTCTTCGATGGCAAGTCGCACGCGGTCTACGCCTGGAACGACCCGTTCGGCGCCAATGACTTCGACATCGTTGGTGACGTGGATCTGGCCGCCGCCTCGGGTGTCCCCTGCGAGAACTTCAGCTGCTTCCCGATCCCCTGGCCGCAGAAGGGCTCCGTCGAGATCCTGGAGGGTAACGACTTCCGTGGGCAGGAGACGGAGTACCGGGACGGCCTGCTGTGGACGACGCAGACCGTCTCGTGCAACCCGGGCAAGGGCGTCCGCGACTGCGTCCGTTGGGCGCAGATCGACCCGACACGGGTGGAGCCCGGCGATCTGGACCCCAGCGGCTTCCCGCTCACTTCGGGTACGGACGGCGTGCTGCAGGCCGGCGTCTTCGGCAGCGATTGGGGCTACCGCACCTTCCCGTCGGTCGCCGTCAACGATTGCGGCGACATGGCGGTTGGCTATTCCTACAGCGCAGCCCCCGCCAACTCGGGTGGTACGTGGTACCCGTCCCTGTACGTCAACGGCCGGGCGGCCGCGGACGCACCGGGCAAGGTCGGAGGAGAGCGCCTGCTGAAGAAGGGCAAGGTCGACTACAGCTCCTTCCAGGACAACGGCGGTGTCGCTCCTGTGCGCTGGGGCGACTACAGCGGGCTGGCCACTGACCCGGACGGCAAGACCTTCTGGCACGTCGGAGAGTACGCCCGACCCAACACGCCGAATCCGTTCGCGAACTGGGGCAGCTACGTCGGATCATTCCGGTTCAACAGCTGTCAGTAGCATCTTCTCACTGAGACCCTGGCTCTTGCCGAGGGGAGGCGCACGATGCCTCCCCCCGGCATTCTCCAACCTGCTCATATCCCAGCGCCTCCCGCTCCGCATCTGAGCCAGTCTGCACGGAGCAAGAAGAGTTGCCCGGGCCCCGAGGGCTACGGGAAGGTCGTGGAGCCGGCGGAGGCCACAGTCGTCCTCCGGATCTTCGAGGGATTCGCCACGGGTCGTTCGGAGCCCGCTATCGTTCGAAGGGTGGGCAAGGGGGGCAAGGGGGTGGCAAGGCAAGGCAAGGGGGTGGCAAGGGGGTCAGGTCTCAGTTTAGGAAGTGTCACAACGAGGGTGTCGGGTCTCAGTCTGACAGTGCAACATCCCGGGCATGGCACGCCCGCTCAGGATCGAGCACCCAGGCGCGATCTGGCACGTTACGAGTCGGGGCAACGCCCGGCAGGACATCGTCGTCGACGATGTCGACAGGGCTCGCTTCGTCGACACGCTCGGCCGCGTAATCCCGACGGTACGCTGGCGGCTCCATGCGTGGGTCTTGATGACCAATCACTACCACCTGCTGGTGGAGACGCCGGACCCGAACCTCGCGCGCGGGATGCGGCACCTCAACGGCGTCTTCTCGCAGGTCTTCAACCGGCGCCATGGGCGGGTCGGCCACCTGTTTCAGGGTCGATACAGGGGGATTCTGGTCGAGCGGGAGGGCCATCTGCTGGAGCTGGTGCGGTACGTCGTCCTCAACCCTGTGCGAGCCGCCATGGTCAGGACACCAGCGGAACATCCGTGGAGCAGCTACGCCGAAACCGGGGGGCTCCGGGAGGCGGCGGATTGGCTGGACGTGGACTGGACGCTCGCACAGTTCGCGAGCCGGCGCGATGAGGCCCGCCGCCGCTTCCGGCAGTTCGTCTCCGAGGGGCGGAACGCCAGCTACCGCCCGTGGGATGAACTCCGAGGACGCATGTGTCTAGGCAGCGAGCGCTTTGTCGAGTCGCTGGCGGAGCGGGCCCAGGAGGCGACGATCAGTCCCGAGGTACCACGCTCCCAGAGGTACCTCGCGCCGCGGCCGAGCCTCGACGCCATAGAGAGCGAGGTCCGACGCGCCTTTGGCGCAACCGAGGCGGACTTGGCCCGGCGATCGCCACATCCTGCGAGGAAGGCGTTTGCTCTGCTGGCGCGCCGCTTGGCGGACTCTCGGCTGGCGGAGATCGCCAAACCACTTGGCCTGTCGCCACGTTCGGCGTCTTCCTTGCTGTCAGCCGCGGAGGCACTAGAGAATCGGGATCCAGCGTTCAAGCGACAGGTTTGGGGGGCTCAGCACCGTCTGCAGCGGCAAGACCAGGTCGAATCACCATTCTGAGACCTGACCCCCTGACCATGACCATGACCATGACCATGCCTGACCACTTGACCTCGTGACCCGGACGCTGACCCTCTCTGTGGCCGCCATCGAGAGACTCCTTCTTGCTGGGCCACCGGGTTCGCGACCGCCGTGGGCGTCCCGACGGGACGGCGCTCGATCAGGCCCGGCGTCCGGTCGACGATGATGGCACGGCCAGCGGGCCTCTGTCTGCCGGCCGCCGCCGAGACGCCGAGCGGGGCCTCGACGGGAGAGTGCGCCGGGGTGGGACGGATCAGAGGCAACCCCGCAGCAGGTCTCCGGCGGCCTGGTAGAACGCGTCGCTCCACTCGTGGCCGCCGTCGAAGCGGCACACGTCGACGGCCACGCCCTTGCGCTCCAGCAGCTCCACGTCGGCGGCGAGCTTCTCCGCGCTGTACCACGGGTCGCTCGATCCCCGTCCTATGAGCACCCTGGGGAACCCCTCGAGGTCGCGCTCGGCAAGCTCGGGCGGGACGTCGCCGCCCAGGGCGAGAACGGCGTGGCTGCGGTGCCCCGCCCCGGCGGCCGCGCGGTAGGCCATCGCGGTGCCCTGCGAGAAGCCCGCGTAGACGAGCGGCTCGCGCGTCGGGAAGTCGCCCATGACCCGCGCCACCACCTCGCCCGCGTAGCGGACGTTGTCCTCGATCGCCTGCTCGCGGCCGAACCGCGTCATCCAGCTGGCAACGACCTCACCGGTCTTCCCCCGGTAGAAAGGGTGAAGGGCCTGGACCGCGCACACCCGCCAGTCGTCGATCCCGGGGAGCCGGCGCAGGGCCTCCAGGTGACGCTCGGCGGTCTCGGCGTAGCCGTGGAAGCCGACGAGAAGCGGGAGCGGTCCCGAAGACGCGTCGGGGCTCTCGACGACGTAGTGCCCCCGGACCGTCGCCGGGATCGGGAAGGCCTGCCTCAAGCCCCCTCCCTCACCGCCTCGAAGACGGCCAGGACGTTCTCCAGGGTCGCATCCACGCGTTGCCGAGAGTCCATGTGTCGCTCCAGAGGCCCTCGGGATCTTAGCCGATCGCGTCCCGCGGGCCGAAGACCTCGAGGCGCGGGCGTTCCTTGCCCCTGGACGCCCTCGCCGGTACCCTTTCGGGATGCCTCGCCACACGCTCGGGGCCATCTTCCCCAGGGAGGCGGTCTTCCATGCGCTGGTACCGTAAGCTCCACTGGCAGATCATCCTCGGCCTGATCCTCGGCGTCGTCTATGGCGCCGTCGCCGCGGCCCAGGGGTGGACGGACTTCACCCGGGACTGGATCGCGCCCTTCGGGATCATCTTTATTAATGGGCTCAAGCTGATCGCGGTCCCCCTGATCCTCGCCTCCCTGGTCACCGGCGTGGCCTCGCTCAGCGACCTCAAGAAGCTCTCGCGGATCGGCGGCAAGACGATCGGCATCTACATCGTGACCACCGCCATCGCCGTGACCCTGGGGCTGGTCATCGTCAACCTCCTGCAGCCCGGGCACCAGGTGCCGGAGGCGATGCGCCTCGAGCTGCAGGAGACCTACGCCGCCGACGCCAGCGCCAGCGAGGCCATGGCCGACACCGCGAAGGAACGCGGACCGCTGCAGCTCCTCGTGGACCTGGTGCCCGACAACTTCTTCGCCGCCGCCTCGAGCAACGCGAGCATGCTCCAGGTGGTGTTCATCGCAATCCTCCTCGGGGTGGGCCTCGTGCAGCTGCCGGAGACGAAGGCGAAGCCGCTCCTCGACTTCTTCGAAAGCGCGACCGCTCTCGTTCTCCGCCTCGTGGACCTGGTCATGCTGATCGCGCCGATCGGGGTGTTCTCCCTCATCGCCAGCACGATCACCTCGGTGGCCGGGGACGACCCGGGGCGGATCGCCCAGCTGATGGGGGCCCTCGGCTACTACTGCATCGCGGTGGTGGTCGGCCTCGCGATCCAGACCCTGGTGACGTACCCGATCCTGCTCAAGGTCTTCACCCCGATGTCGATCCGCACGTTCTTCACCGGGATCGCCCCCGCCCAGCTCGTGGCGTTCTCGACGAGCTCGAGCGGGGCGACGCTGCCGGTGACGATGGAGCGCTGCGAGGAGAAGCTGGGGGTGTCGGAGGAGGTCTCGTCGTTCGTGCTGCCCCTCGGCGCGACGATCAACATGGACGGCACCGGGCTCTACCAGGCGGTGGCCGCGGTCTTCATCGCCCAGGCCCTGGGCATGGGTCTGGGTGTGACCGCCCAGCTCACGATCGTGGTGACCGCGGTGCTGGCCTCCATCGGGACCGCGGGGGTGCCCGGGGCCGGGGTCATCATGCTCGTCGTGATCCTGGAGGCCATCGGCGTCCCCAGCGCCGGGATCGCCCTCATCCTCGGCGTCGACCGCATCCTCGACATGACGCGGACGATCACCAACATCACCGGGGACGCCTGCGTCGCCACGATCGTCGCCGCGTCCGAGGGTCAGCTGGGTCGGCCCGACCTCAGCGAGGAGCGGGACCGCATTCGTGTTCGGGCATAGAGGTCGAGCGATGCGCCAGACAACGCTGTTACTTGCGGCGTCCCTGCTGCTGGGCACGAGCGCCCACGCCGCGAAGGGCCCGCGACCCAACATCCTGTTTGCCATCAGCGACGACCAGTCCTGGGTGCACGCCTCGGCCTACGGCTACGAGGCCATCTCCACGCCAGCCTTCGACCGTGTGGCGCGGGAGGGGGTGCTCTTCACCCAGGCCTTCTCCCCCACCCCGGGGTGCTCGCCGACGCGGGCCGCGTTTCTCACCGGCCGGCACAGCTGGATGATCGAGCACGCGGGAACCCACGCATCGTCCTTTCCGCGCAAGTACCCGGTGTGGCCCGACACCCTGGAGAAGTCGGGCTACGTGATCGGGGCAACGGGCAAGCTCTGGGGACCGGGCAACTGGGAGATCAGCGGCTGGGAGCGCAACCCGGCGGGTCCGGACTGGTCGAGCCAGGAGCTGACGCCGCCGGCCGCGGGCATCAGACCTACGGACTACGCCGCCAACTTCGAGGACTTCCTGAAGCAGCAGCCGAAGGGCCGCCCCTTCGCCTTCTGGTACGGGGCCTCGGAGCCCCATCGGGCGTTCGCCCCGGGAATCGGACTGAAATCGGGCAAGAGACTGAAAGACGTCGCCGTCCCGCCCTTTCTCCCCGACGTGCCGGAGGTGCGGAGCGACATCCTGGACTACCTCTACGAGATCGAGTGGTTCGACCAGCACCTGGGGCGGATGCTCGACTCGCTCGCGAAGGCGGGCGAGCTCGACAACACCGTGGTCATCGTCACCAGCGACAACGGGATGGCGTTCCCGCGGGCCAAGGCCAACGTCTACGAGTACGGCGTCCACATGCCGCTGGCCATCATGTGGCCGGCCCGGATGCCGGGAGGCCGTGTCGTCGACGACCTCGTCGGCTTCGTGGACATCACCGCCACGATCCTCGACCTCGCGGGCGTCGCGCACCCATCGGAGGAGTATCCCCTGGCCGGGCGGAGCTTCGAGGACATCCTGCTCTCGGAGAGACAGGGCGTCGTTGACCCCAGCCGCGACGCGGTCTTCGTGGCGCGCGAGCGGCACTCGTCATCCCGCTTCAACTCCCTGAGCTACCCGCAGCGCGGTCTCCGCACGCACGAGTACCTCTACATCCACAACTTCACGCCCGAGCGCTGGCCGGCGGGGGCGCCGCAGAAGTACGGCACGGGGAGCTACGCGGAAGAAGCGGACGTCCTGGCCCGCAATCTCGGCCCGATGCACGACGGCTACCACGACATCGACGCCTGTCCGACCCTGACGTACCTCGTGGAACATCACGACGACCCGGCGGTGGCTCGCTTTCTTCACCTGGCCGTCGACAAGCGTCCGGCCGAGGAGCTCTACGACATCCGCCGGGACCCCGGCTGCCTCGAGAATCTCGCCGCGGATCCCGACCACGCTGGAATCACGACCCGGCTGCGGGAGCGGCTGATGGGCTACCTGAGGGAGACCGGCGACCCGCGCGTCATGGGCAACGGAGACGTCTGGGAGACCTACCCGCGCTACAGCCCCCTGCGCTGGTTTCCCACCCCGCCATGGGCGCTCGAACGCCCCGAGGCCATCCCCCGACAGGAGTGGCTGGAAGAAGGCCGACCGGCTCATTGAGTCTCTTCCAGCGGTGTGTTGCCCGAGGGCGACCTCCCGACGGGCGGCGGCTGGTTTCTTCGAGCGTGCGTTCGATCCGAATGGACCGTTTGGTCCATTGATCGAGTTGCGGAGAGCGGCGACCCTACCTCCTGGACCGAGACCTTGAGATCTCACCCTCCCCGGTTCCAAGGAGTCGCCAGTATGACCACCTCCCTTCGCTCGACACTCGCGCGCCCTCTGTTCCTCGCGGCCGTCGCGGTGCTCACGACCACCGGCTTCGCGTCAGCCCAGCACCCGGCCATCAACCTGATGGACGTCGAGGGCAACGTCATCGATCCGATCCACGACGAGAACGCCGAGGCGCCCTTCTCCACGAAGATGACCTGCGGGATGTGCCACGACTACGACGAGATCACGAAGGGCTATCACTTCCAGATGGGGTGGGACGTGATCTCCGACGACTACGGGGTGGCGGAGGGCCGGCCGTGGAGCCTCTCGAACGGCCTGATGGGCCGGTGGTACCCCTACGCCTTCCGGCAGCTCGCGAAGAAGCACAACGACTCGGCGGACGAGATCGACCTGACGGTGTACGACTTCGTCGGCTTCTCGCCGGTGAGCCCCGGACAGCCTCCGTGCGGGGCGTGCCACCCGGGCGGGGGCGGGCTCGAGTTCGACCGGGACGGGAACCGCTACGACGAGCACCTCGGCGGAGAACCCCGACCTGGCCGAAACCCTCGACGGCGACTACCACGCGAGCCGCTGGGACAAGAGCGGCGTGGTCGAGGCCGACTGCCTGATCTGCCATCTCGAGGGCTATCGCTTCGAGGACCGCGTCGATCAGCTCACGTCCGGCAACTACAAGTGGGCGGTGGTGGCCGGGTCGCGGATCGGCATCGTGGAGGGGACGGTCCGGGCCGGGCGCACGCCGACGGTCCTCTACGAGAAGCGCCTGTTCAACGCCGACGGGACGATCACCCTGGACATGTCGTGGCCTCCCCCCGACGAGAACTGCGTCTACTGCCACGGCAGCTCCGACGTCCGCAAGCGCGGCTTCTCCTGGAACGACCCGTTCAACGCGGACATCCACCAGGCCCAGGGGATGAGCTGCACCGGGTGTCATCCGGCCGGCCTCGACCATCAGATCGCCAAGGGCACCGAGCCGGAGTTCTCGGCGGCCCCGGAGCTCGTGGGGAGCAACAAGAGCTGCCGGGAGTGCCACGAGGTGGGCTACCGCGGGGCCCCGGTGCCGGAGCACGTGTCGATCCGGCCCTCCCACCTCGAGAAGATCGCCTGTGAGAGCTGCCACGTCCCGCAGCTCGGTCGCGCCGCCGCGCACGGGCACGAGGCGACCACCGGACAGCTCGAGTTCCACACCCGCCCGCCGGAGGCAGGCGAGCCCGGAGACGTCGGGGTGTGGATGCCCGACTACGAGCGCCGCGAGGACGAGCGGATCTACCCCATGAACCACTTCCTGGCGGTGTGGTGGGGCAACCGCGACGCCGACGGGCTGATCCACCCGCTGTTCCTGCGGGAGCACGCGGCGGGGTGGGAGCTCTTCGCCGACGAGGTGGAGGACGACGACGGCGACGGCCACCAGGAGGTCAACCGGGAGGACGAGATCGTGGCCGGCCTGAAGGCGCTCGCCACGACCCTCGAGGGCAACCAGCGCTTCGAGCGGGTGCGGCCCGTCTTCATCAAGGCCGGCTACCTCGTACGAGCTCGACGAATCCGGGGCGCTGGTGCGCGCCTCGCTGGAGGGAACACCCCTCGAGGGCGCCTCCCAGGTCAACTTCACGATCAACCACAACGTGGCCCCCACACGGATGGCGCTCGGGGCCAACGGCTGCGCCGACTGCCACGTCGAGGAGGCGCACTTCTTCAAGGGACAGCGGACGATCGATCTCCACGGGCCCGACGGCACCCCGATCACGGTGTCCAACGGCCAGTTCTTCGGGTGTCGGCCATGGGCCTTCCAGGTCAACGCGTTCCACCAGCAGATCGTCAGCCCCTACATCGGCCCGCTGATCATGCTCGTCGTCTTCCTGATCGTGCTCCACTACCACAGCTACGGGCCCAAGCGGATCACCTTCGACCCCTACTCGGACGAGATCCACCGCTTCTCGCTGTTCGAGCGCGGGGTGCACCTCTTCCGTCTCATCGCGTTCGTCATCCTCGCGGTGACCGGGCTGATCCTGGCCTTCAACCTCCACCTGTGGCAGCAGCTCCTCTTCGGCTCGCCGCAGCGGCTGCTCGACTTCCACATCTGGTCCGGGGTGGTGTTCATCGTGACGACCGCGTTCGGCGCTGTGGCTCTGGCTCGAGGACGCAGTCTTCGAGGCCTACGACAAGGAGTGGGTCACGAAGCTGGGCGGCTACCTGGGCCACAAGGGCGAGGTGCCGGCGGGCCGCTTCAACGCCGGCCAGAAGATGTTCTACTGGTACACCGCGGTCTTCGGGATCATCATGTCCGTCACCGGGGTGATGCTGGTGTTCAAGGACTCCTTCGAGCTGTCGACGATCTGCCTCACCTCGACCGTGCACAACCTGATCGGCTTCTTCCTGATCGCCGGCGTGCTGGCTCACGCCTACCTGGGCACGGTGGCCAACCCCGGCACCTGGCGGGTGCTGGTCGACGGGTCGGTGACCCGCGAGTGGGCGCGCCACCACCACCCGAACTGGTACCAGGCCCTCCTCTCCGCCGGGCTGATCGCCGGCGAGAAGTCCGACGAGGACGAGCCCTCGGACGAGGACCGCTGACACCCCGAGCCTGACGACGAGACCAGCCCTGTCGCAGGCGTGGGCCGCCGAGCTGAACGCAGCCGGCCCCCGGGACGGCCAGCGCTTCCTGCTCCTGAGCTCGTTGGTCGAGGACAGCACCCCGCCCACCACCGTCGTCATCAGCTGGACGGCCGAGCTGGCGGAAGAGTAGGACTCCGGCTACCTCCCCGGCAGAGCCGGGGGGACTCCCTACGACGCTAGAATGGGCGACATGGATCGCAGAATCGTCGAGTCCAGGGTGTGCCGTGGAGCCGTTCTCGGTGTCCTGGCGGTCGTGGTGAGCGCATCGGGCGCCCCGACGTCGGCCGGAGAGGTCGAGCTGGCCGTCCAGATCGGAAGGTCCCTCCCCTTCTACAAGCAGTCGTTCGCCCTCAACCCGGAAGACATCCTGCCCCCCGGCTACCCCGTCGAGACCTCGGGGGGGTTCGACCTCGAGCTGAGTGGCGGAGTGACGGTGTCCGGGGCCGCAGCGTGGCGGTTCTCGGACGTCGTGGGCCTCGAGGCGCGGGTAGACAGCGCCAAGGTGGATCTGGAGGTCACGGGGGGCCAGGTCAGCAGCGACCTGGGCGATCTCATCCCGGGGCTGCCGTCGATCCCGCTTTCCGGTGAGCTCTCGGGCGAAACGCAGATCGACCGCCTCACGCCGTTCTCCCTGAACCTGCAGCTAGGAGTGGGGGACCAGGTGCGTTTCGTGGTTTCGGGTGGGGCGAGCTACATTCCCGCCACCACGCTGGCCGCGACGGTCAGTGTCCGCCTCGGGTTGCCTGATATCCCCGGTTTACCCCCGATCACGCTTCCCAGCCTGAGCGTCTCCGCGGCCGCCACATTGGAGGGCGGTTTCGGGGGCAACCTGGGCGCCAGCCTGAGGATCGCGGTGAGCCCCGAGGTGGCGCTGGTCTTCGAGGGGCGCGCCTTCGGGTTCCCCACGCGCGAGGTCGAGTGGGGATCGGGCAGCGGCACGCCGTCACCCATCGAGGAGGCCCTGGCCGCCGCCCTGGATCCGATCGAGTTCCAGTACGGCTTCTTCCAGGCCACCGGGGGCCTCGTCATCACTTTCTAGGCCGCAGCAGCCATCGCACCGAGTCCGAGGACGCGGGAGCCCGATGAGGCGGCGGGGTCAGCTCATGGACTCGAGGCACCTGGCGGAGCAGCGCGCAGTCTGCCCCTGGGAGGCAAGATGACAGGACAGCGGGCGCGGCGGTCCGCTCTTTTCGGCGTGATCCTCTTGAGCGGGCCGCTCTCCTGCGGGAAAGCCGAGCTCGTCGAGACAGCGCCCGCGCTCTCGGTGAGGGTCGAGAGCGGTCTCGTTCGGGGAGTGAGCGAGCCGGGGATCCGGGTGTTCCGAGGCATCCCCTACGCCGCGCCACCGGTCGGGCCGTTGCGCTGGCGCCCCCCCCAACCTGCGCCGTCCTGGGACGACGTGAGGGCCGCGGAGGATTTCGGGCCCCCGTGCCCGCAGCCGGCGGCGCCCGAGTCGACGGCCGAGGACTGCCTGACCCTCAACGTGTGGGCCCCGGCCGACCTGCCGCCGGCGGAGCGGTGGCCGGTCATGGTGTGGATCCACGGGGGCGGCTTTCGGGCCGGCACGGGTTCCGATCCGGGGACCCACGGCGATCAGTTTGCCCGCGAGGGAGTGGTGCTGGTCACCCTCAACTATCGGCTGGGCGCCCTCGGCTTCCTGGCCCACCCCGCGCTCGAGGCGGAGCAAGCCGGTGAACCCCGGGCGAACTACGGCCTGCTCGACCTGGTGGCCGCGCTGGGCTGGGTGCAGCGCAACATCGAGGCGCTCGGAGGCGACCCCTCGAGGGTCACGATCTTCGGGGAGTCCGCGGGCGCCATGGCCGTTCACCTGTTGATGGTCGCTCCGCAGGCCGAGGGTCTGTTCCACCGCGCCATCGCCCAGAGCGGCTACGGAACGTGGCCACTCCCCCGCCTCCGCGCCACGGGCTCCGCCGTCGGCCCCCCCGGCGCCCCGAGCGCCGAGGAGGTCGGCGAGTCGATCGTGGAGAGGGCCACCGCGCCGGGCTCGGACGTCCGCACGGCCTCTGCGCTTCGTGCGATTCCTGCCGAGCGCCTCGCCGTCGCGGTGGCACCCCTCCATCTGCCGATGGTGGACGGCACCGTGGTCCCGGACGAGCCCGGGATCCTCTTCGCCCGGGGCGAGCAGCACGATGTGCCCTTCATCGGGGGCGGCAACAGCTACGACGGGTCTGTCATGATGGGTTCCGGCTTCGCGCCACGGGAGTTTCTCGCGTCGTGGGGCGAGCGGGAGAGTCAGCTTCGCGCTCTCTACGCCGACGACTTCGCGGTGAGCACGCAGCTGGGGGCCAGCCGGCTGTTCGGCGACCGGCGGTACCTCCTCTCCGGTCGGGTCCTCACCAAGTACATGTCGCGCGTCTCGTCACCGGGGTATCTCTACTACTTCAGCTTCGTCCCCGCCGCTCAGCGACGCGCGTCGCCCGGAGCCCTGCACGCGGCGGAGATCGGTCCTCTGTTCGGACGAGTGATGGGGGTCGTTGGCGAAGGCGCCCCGCAGGTGAAGGAGGTCGGTGAGACGATGCGGGCCTACTGGGTCAACTTCGCCCGGACCGGGAACCCCAACGGACCCGGCCTCCCCGAGTGGCCGGCCTACGACCCGGCCACCGACCGCTGGCTCGTGATCGGCGAGACGCCGGTCGTCCGAACCGGGATCGTCAAGGATCGACTCGACTTCCTGGAAGAGCAGTACATGAGGCGCGTCGACGGCGCAGGGTCCTGAGAGCGGCTCGGCGGCGTCCGCTTCTCGGGCAGGCACCAGCATCCCGAGCTCACGCGGGACATCGTAGGATGACGGTCGTGGCCACCTACGCCATCGGCGACGTCCAGGGCTGCTACCGTACGCTTCAGCGGCTTCTGGACCGGATCCGCTTCGACCCCGATGCGGACCGCCTCTGGCTCGTCGGGGACCTGGTGAACCGCGGCCCCCGGTCGCTGGAGATTCTGCGGTGGGCCCGCTCCCTGGATGAGCGGCTTGTCGTCGTGCTGGGCAACCATGACGTGCACCTGCTCGGACGGGCCTTCGGGACGCGGCCACCCAAGCGGCACGACACGCTGGACTCAGTCCTTGCGGCGCCCGACCGCGAGGAGCTGATCGACTGGCTGCGGCGGCGCCCCCTCCTCCACCGCGAGGGTCCTTTCGTCCTCGTGCACGCGGGGCTCCTCCCTTCCTGGACTCTCGAGCAGGCGGCGGAGCTCGCCCGCGAGGTCGAGGCGGCGCTCGGAGGCCCCAGGCCCCGGCAACTGCTGAAGGCACTCGCGACGCGAAAGCCTCCTGCCTGGCGCAGGGGCCTCGACGCGACCGACCGCCGCCGCGTCGCCGTGCAGTCCTTCACACGCCTGCGCACCTGCCGCACCGACAGCCGGGTCTGCGAACGCTTCACCGGTCCCCCGGAGGAGGCGCCGGAGGGCTGCCTCCCCTGGTTCGAGCTCCGCGACGACGCGTCGGCCGGCGTGACCGTCGTCTGCGGACATTGGGCCGCCCTCCGGCTCCGCATTCAGCCGGGGGTGATGGCGCTCGACACCGGCTGCGTCTGGGGTAGCTCGCTGACCGCGGTACGGCTCGATGACTGGGAAGTGTTCCAGGAGCCCCTGACCGACTGACTCCTGGGCCGGGGCTGCCCCGTCAGACGGGGCAGGCCATGTCCTGGCCACAGCACATCGGCGACTTGATCATCCCGTGGCCATCCGGGCACTTGGAGACATGGATGTCGACGCCGTCCTTGTCGATGGTGGCGTGGACCAGGTCCTTGCCACACTTGGCGCACTTCATACCGGTCACACCCATCCCGCACTTCTCACATGTGTAGTCCATAAGGGTCCTCCTCGCTCGGCCGTGGCCGCCGTATGCCGCAGGCTCTCGCCTCCCACACGCTGACCCAGCCCTGTTTGTCACGCGTGGCTTCAGGGTACCCGGCAACGACTCACTTCGGCAACTCGGCGCTCCCGCCCCGCTCGGGAGCACGGCGCCCGGGGAACACCGCGTGATCTCTCGCCGGACGAAGTGATAGCATCGCTCCGCGCGTGAGTCGTCTGTCCGGAACCTCGGCCCCGCCCGGGGCGGCGGACGACAGGAACGAGGCGCCGGAGGCCAACAGCACACACGCGGAACCCGCCCGACAGAACCCGCAAAGGAGCCACCAATGGCCCACAAGAGTGCAGCCGTTCTCCTGACCATCACCTTCGCGGCAGTGGGCGTTCACGCCGCCGAGAAGGCGAGCGCCGAGAAGAAGGAGCTGCTGTCGGCCGAGACGTTCAAGGGCCTCGAGCTGCGGGCCATCGGTCCCGCGGTGGCCTCGGGCCGCATCGGGGACCTCGCGGTCCACCCCACGAAACCCGGCACCTACTACGTGGCCGTGTCCTCGGGCGGGGTCTGGAAGACCGTGAACTCGGGGACGACCTGGACACCCATCTTCGACAAGCAAGGCTCTTATTCGATCGGCTGCGTGACACTGGATCCGAACGACCCCCTCGTCGTGTGGGTCGGCACCGGCGAGAACAACTCCCAACGGAGCGTCTCCTACGGCGACGGTGTCTACAAGTCCGTCGACGGCGGGACGAGCTGGGAGAACGTGGGACTGAAGGAGTCGGAGCACATCGCGAGGATCCTGGTGGATCCACGGGATTCCGACGTCGTGTACGTGGCCTCCCAGGGACCGCTGTGGAACCCGGGCGGCGACCGGGGGCTCTACAAGACGACCGACGGCGGCAGGACCTGGAGCCCCTCGCTCGAGATCAGTGAGAACACGGGCGTCACCGATGTCTGGATGGATCCCCGGAACCCCGACGTGCTCTACGCCGCCGCCTACCAGCGGCGACGCCACGTCTGGACCCTCATCAACGGGGGGCCCGAGTCGGGTATCTACAAGTCCACCGACGCCGGCGCCACCTGGAAGGAGATGACGAACGGCCTGCCCAGCGACACGACCAATGGGCGGCCCGGGGCGGACATGGGCCGCATCGGTCTGGCCGTCTCCCCCGCGAATCCCGACGTCGTCTACGCGATAGTGGAGGCCGCCGAGGAGGGAGGCTTCTACCGGTCCACCGACCGGGGCGTCAACTGGAAGAAGATGAGCGACTACATGTCGCAGAGCCCCCAGTACTACAACGAGATCATCCCCGACCCGGTGAAGGTGGACCGCGTCTACTCGATGGACACCTGGATGCACGTGACGGAGGACGGCGGCGAGACGTTCAAGAAGGTCGGGGAGAAGTTCAAACACGTCGACAACCACGCCCTGTGGATCGACCCCGACAACAACGACTACCTCCTGGTCGGCTGCGACGGCGGCATCTACGAGAGCTTCGACCGGGGCTCCACCTGGAGCTACAAGTCCAACCTCTCGGTGACGCAGTTCTACCGCGTCAGCGTGGACAACGACGAGCCCTTCTACAACGTCTACGGGGGCACCCAGGACAACAACACCCTCGGGGGCCCGTCCCGCACCACGACCGCCCACGGCATCACCAACGCCGACTGGATCGTGACGGTGGGGGGCGACGGCTACGAGACGGTCGTGGACCCCGAGGACCCCAACATCGTCTACTCGCAATGGCAGTACGGGGGGCTCGTGCGCTTCGACAAGCGGACGGGCGAGACGATCGACATCAAGCCGAAGCACGAGCCGGGCGAGGCACCTCTCCGGTTCAACTGGGACTCCCCCCTGATCCTCAGCCCGCACTCGCGGACGCGGCTCTATTTCGCGGCCCAGCGGCTCTTCCGGAGCGACGATCGCGGCGACAGCTGGCGGGCGGTGAGCCCGGACCTGAGCGCGCAGATCGACCGCAACACGCTCGAGGTCATGGGGCGGGTGTGGAGCGTGGACGCGGTGTCCAAGAACGCGTCCACGTCGTTCTTCGGCAACATCGTCTCGCTCTCCGAGTCGCCGCTGGTCGAAGGGCTCATCTACGTGGGGACCGATGACGGCCTCATCCAGGTGACCGAGGACGGGGGCGAGACCTGGCGGAAGATCGACACCTTCCCCGGCATCCCCGCGATGACCTACGTGTCGGACATCGAGACCTCGCTGCACGAGGCGGGCACCGTCTACGCCTCCTTCGACAACCACAAGATGGGCGACTTCAAGCCCTACGTCCTCAAGAGCGCCGACCGGGGCCGGACGTGGACCTCGGTCACCGGAGACCTGCCGGAGCGCGGCAGCGTGTACGCGCTCGCCGAGGACCACGAGAAGTCGTCCCTGCTCTTTGCCGGCACCGAGTTCGGCGTCTTCTTCTCCGTCGACGGCGGCACCCGCTGGATCCAGCTCAAGGGGGGGATGCCTCCCATCGCGGTGCGCGATCTCGACATCCAGAGGCGCGAGAGCGACCTGGCCCTGGCCACCTTCGGTCGCGGCTTCTACATCCTCGACGACTACTCCCCGCTGCGCGAGGTGAGCCAGGAGATGCTGGAGGGTGAGGCCACGCTCTTCCCCGTCAAGAAGGCCTGGATGTTCATCCCGTCCACGCCCCGGGGCCTGCCCGAGAAGGCGAACATGGGAGACGCCTTCTTCACCGCACCGAACCCGCCCTTCGGGGCGGTCTTCACCTACTACCTGAAGGAGAAGGTCCAGACCCGGAAGGAGAAGCGGCGGGAGGCCGAGAAGAAGATCGCCGAGGAAGGGGGCAACGTCTTCTACCCGAGCTGGGACGAGCTGCGGGCGGAGGCGCGGGAGGAGAAGCCGGCCGTCGTGCTGACCGTCAGCGACTCGGATGGCAATGTGGTCCGACGGCTGACCGGGCCGGTCGACGCGGGCGTCCACAGGGTGGCCTGGGACCTGCGCTACCCGGCGCTGGACCCTACGGACCTCGAGCCGTCGACCGAGTACGACCCGTACGGTGACTCCCCGATCGGTCCCCTGGCCGCCCCGGGCTCCTACCGCGTCTCCCTCGCAAGGCGTGTCGACGGCGAGGTGACGACCCTCGGAGAGCCCCACACGTTCTCGACCGAGGCCCTGGGCACGGGGAGCCTGCCTCCTCCCGACCGCGCGGCGCTCCTGGCCTTCCAGGAGAAGACGGGACGCCTGCAGCGCGCCGTGCTGGGCGCGGTCGAGGCCGCGGGAGAGGCGCAGAAGCGGCTCGATCACCTGAAGCAGGCCCTCGACGACACCCCGGCGGCGGACCCGGCCCTCGCCGCTGAGGCCCGGGCGATCGAAGGACGCCTGAAGGATCTCGAGGTCGCCCTGACCGGTGATGAGGTCGTCAGCGGCTACAACGAGCCGACGCCCCTCTCGATCGTGTCGCGGGTGCAGGCAATCGTCTCGGGCCACTGGACCACGACCCAGGCCCCGACCGCCACCCACCGGCGGGCGTACGAGATCGCGGGCGAGGAGTTCGGCGACGCCCTCGCCAAGCTCCAGACGTTGGTGGACGACGTGCAGGCACTCGAGGCGAAGGCGGAGGCCGCGGGCGCGCCCTGGACGCCGGGCCGCGTGCCCACGTGGTCGCCGGAGTGAGGGTCAGTCCCTACTTCAGGATGGCCTCGATGCGCTCGAGCTCTTCGGACGAGAGCTCCGGGGCCTTCAGGGAGTCGAGGTTGTCGTCGAGCTGGCGCACGCTGCTCGCCCCGATGAGGGCCGAGGTCACCACGGAGCGTCGCAGGACCCACCGGAGCGCCATCTGAGCCAGGCTCTGCCCGCGGCCCCGGGCGAGCTCGTCCAGCTTCCGGACCTTCGCGATCCTCTCCGGGGTGACGTGCTCCGGGCGCAAGAACCCGTGGGGCTTGGACGCCCGGGAACCGTCCGGGATGCCGTCCAGATACTTGTCGGTCAGGAGACCCTGGGCCAGGGGCGAAAACGCGATGCAGCCGATGCCCTCGCGCTCGAGCACGTCGGTGAGGCCGTCCTCGATCCAGCGCTCGAACATGGAGTAGCGCGGCTGGTGGATGAGACAGGGCGTCCCGAGGCGCCGCAGGATGGACGCGGCCTCCGCGGTGCCCTCTGCCGTGTAGTTGGAGATCCCGGCATAGAGGGCCTTGCCCTGCCGGATCGCCTGGTCGAGGGCCCCCATCGTCTCTTCGAGGGGCGTGTCGGGATCGGGGCGGTGCGAGTAGAAGATGTCCACGTAGTCGAGGCGCATGCGCCGCAGGCTCTGGTCGAGGCTCGCCAGGAGGTACTTCCGCGAGCCCCACTCGCCGTACGGCCCCGGCCACATGTCGAATCCCGCCTTGGTGGAGATCACCAGCTCGTCTCGCCAGGGGCGCAGGTCGAGGTCCAGCATCCGACCGAAGGCCTGCTCAGCCGAGCCCGGAGGCGGGCCGTAGTTGTTGGCGAGGTCGATGTGGGTGACACCGCGGTCGAACGCCCGGCGCACGATGGCCCGGCCGTTCTCGAAGACATCCACCCCGCCGAAGTTGTGCCAAAGCCCCAGGGAGATGGGAGGCAGCTGAAGCCCGCTGCGACCACAGCGGCGGTAGGTCAGCTGCTCGTAGCGATCGACGGCTGCGGTGTAGCTCATCACTTCCTCACCTCACGGCCCCGTGCACCCGGGCCGGGAGAGGATACCCCATGATCGGAGCGCCGGCGTTATGATCGAGGCGATCCAGCGCAGGTGGGAGCAGCCGGACGAGTAGGGACGTGAGCGTCCTGACCGATCTCAGGACGCGAGCCACCAGAAACGGAAGAGTCCCCCTTGCCCGGGGCCGGGTCCCTGGTGATCGACACGCTAACTTCCGCATCTGGGGCAGTTCATCGGCCAGTCTCCAAAGAGGCGTCGGACGAAGCCCGAATCCGAGCCATGCTAACCTCGACCGGAGTGGTTGCCCGAATCATCCCGACGACACTCCTCGCGCTGGCTATCGCCCTCCCGGTCGCAGCGCAGACGACGGATCCTCTCTATCGCTCCTGGGAGTGGGACGTGGAACCCCAGTCTGCCCGAGCCGCCGCCCTCGGCGGCGCGGTCGCGGCGGCCGCCTCCGACGCCTCGTCCGCAGCTCTCTACCCCGCCTCGCTGAGCCTCTTCAGCGAGACCGACGTCAGGCTTTCGGTGCGCCACACCGGGTCGGGCTCCATCGCGTCGGACCGCGTCGAGCCGGGCTGGACGCTGGCACAGGGAGCCGTCGCCTTTCCCCTCGGCCTCCGCTCCGGCCTCGCCGCCTACTATCGCAGCCCCCGCTCGCTCGAGCTGACGATCCAGGCCAGTCCACTCCCCGATGGGTCGGTCGACGAGGGTCGCCTCGGGGCCACGGTGCGGGAAACCGGGGTCGCCTTCGGGACCGCGCTCACGCCGCGCCTGCGCGTGGGGCTCCGCCTCGGCGCCGCCCGTCTCGACCTCGACGGGCTCGTCTCGACGCAACCCGCCGAGGGGAGTGAGAGAACGGCCGCGTCGACCGCCGAGACCTGGGAGCCGAGCGCAGGGATCGGCCTCCTCTTTGTCGCGGACCAGCGCCTCCACACGAGCCTGACCTACGACCGCCAGACGAGCTGGGGAGCACGTTGGACTGGTGACACCGGGTCCGGCGATCACGAGCTGGTCGCCCCGGCCCGTCTGGCCGGGGGCCTGCTCTTCCGGCCCAGCAGCGTCGTCTGGGTGACGGGCCAGCTCGATTGGGTGCGCTGGTCCCAGGTGCGCTCGGCGCTGGTGTCCCCGGACGATCGGCCGCCAGTCTCCGACTTCGCCCTCGACGACTCTGTCGACGGGCGGCTCGGCCTGGAGTTGCGAGCCGAGTACGGCGAGTCGCCCCTCTGGAACCGTGCCGTGCTGCGCCTCGGGCTGCACTTCCGCTCCCGGGGGCTCCTCGAGTACGTTGGGTCGGATCCGGCCGAGCAGGCGCGGTTCCCCGGCGGCAAGCGCAGCACCGAGTGGAGCCTCGGGGTCGCTTACGGTCCCGTCGAGGTCGCGTGGATCTCACGGAAACCCTCGAACGTGTGGGTGATCGGTGTTCGACAGGTCTTCTAGAACGGTGTGCGCCGTGGCGTTGGCCCTCGTCGCCACGGGGAGTGCCGCGGCCGGACAGGATGTTCGCGGCGATACCGGGGGCGATCCGGATCGCCATCTTCGGCGACTCCGGCTCGGGCACCGCCGACCAGAAGGCGGTGGCCCGCCAGCTCCGGCGGGTCGAGGACGACCTGAGATACGTCTTCCCGCTGGGCGACAACGTCTACTTCACCGGCCAGGCGAAGCGGTTCGAAGGCGCCTTCCTGAAGCCCTACCGCCGATTCCTCGAGCGCCGCACGGAAACGGGCGAGCGCCAGATCGCGTTTCACTCCGCCCTCGGCAACCACGATGTCCTCCGGACCTGTTCGCTTCGCACCGCGCGACGACGGAACCCTCGCGCCGGGACCGGGAGGCCTACGACTGGCGCGAGCCAGGGTGCGACGTCGAGGAGCAGCTCGCCGAGCCCGCCTTCGGCTATCTCGACCAGAGGCGCTACTACAAGGTGGACGTGCAGCGGACCGGCAGGTGATCTGATCGCCGAGGTCCTCGTCCTCGACTCGAACACGTTGCCCTCGGAGAAGCACCCGGATCGACAGGACACTGCCCAGCTCGACTGGTTGACGGAAACGATCCGCGCTTCGCGCGAGCGGGCGCGAAGGCACGCCGTCGAGCCGTGGCGCATCGTCACGCTGCACCACCCGATCCGCACGCCTTCGGCCCGGGGCTACCTCTTCGGTTTCGGGGGACACCAGGAGGACCCGTCGCTCCTCCGGGCCATCGAGAACACGCTGGGGCGCGAAGAGGACGCGCCCGACCAGGTGCTGGGAGGACAGCTCCAGCCGCTGCTCACCGGCGGCGCCGTCGACGCGGTCTTCGCCGGCCACAACCACTTCTACGCCCGGCTCGTTCCCGACGCCGACCGGATCCGCCACTTCGTGAGCGGCGGCGGTGGCATCGGCGTCTACGAGCCCGACACCGACTCGACGCCCACCGCCGCCGGGGGCGGCTTCCACCACTTCGTCACCGCGGTGCTGACCCGCGACCGCTTCGAGTACTGCACGATCGACTCGCTGGGTCGGGTCCGCGACCACGGGTTCTGGCGGCGGGACTCGCGGCAGGACCCGGATCAGCCGCTCGAGGGGGAACGCTACCGAGCGGTCTGCCGCCCCTGATCGCGATCGCCGCGGTCCTTGACGTCCCTACTTCTCCTCGGAGTAGTAGTCGCCCAGCAGGCGGCGGCTGTGCTCGTCGTCGTGACAGTACGCGCAGAGGTTCTCCCAGTTGGAGCCGTCGGGGGGATTGTTGTCGTGGTTGCCGTCCTTGTGGTGGACGGTGAGCAGCTGTCGGTTCGTGTGGTCGAAGCTCCGGGCGCAGCGGGCGCACACCAGGCCGTGGATCGCCAGCGAGCGGTCCCGGTAGTTGGTCGACGCCATCCGCTTCTGGCGGATCTCCTGGATCAGATCGTCGACCGGTGCATCGCTCTTCGGCCGGGTGGGGCCTCTCCTCCCCCGTCGCATATCCACCTCCCGCAGCGACCCAGTCTACGCCGTTTTCCCCACGGGCCATGGAGCATCCGGAGGATGCGGCCCGTCCCGAAGGGGTTGTAGAGTCGGAGCCGGGTCGGATCAGTCTTTGTCGCCGAACAGCCGCCTCTCGGCGTTCTCGAGAGAGCAGACGACGTAGCCCCGCTGCTCGGCCAGCTCGTGCTCGCGGGCGCCGTTGTAGCCCCAGCCGGCGAGGGCGCGGCGGACACCGAGCGGAGCGACGGCGTCGAGGTGGTTCACCTTGTCGTCCACGAACGTCATCTCTGAGAACGGAATCCGAGCATTCCGCTCCATCCACAGATGGGGCTGGCAAAGCCGTTGACTGGCCCGCTGCGTTCTCATGAATCTGGACCCATTGACCGGTTTGCCGCGTTCAGACGTGCGCTGAACGGGAGGGCACACGCGGCGGTCACCACGCACAGCGCGGTGTAGAAGGCACTCGGCACGGCGCCCGCCTCTCCGATGTGGGCCAGGGCGAGGACCGAGCCCAGGCCCGCGTTCTGCATCCCGACTTCGATGACGAGCGTCCGGCGCTGGACGGCCGGCCAGCGCAGGGCGGTGCCGGCCAGGAAGGCCAGGACGGCTGCAGCGCCGGCCGCATCCAGAGCACCAGCGGCGGCGCGAGAAAGGCGATCGCCGCCCCGACGAGGACCGCGATCAGGACCGGCACGGCGGAACCTGCCGCCCGAGCGGCGGCGGCGTCACGCGATCCCCGCCCGGGGACCGTCGGTGTCGACCTGGCATGCGGCCATCTCGTGGGCTTCCGGAGAGTGGTGGTTGGTCAGGACAGCGAGCGCGCGAGCTCGACCGCAAGGCGGTCCGCGTAGTCGGCAGGGATCGGGTGCACCGTCCCGCCCGTCCGCTCACCCCAGGTGGGGTTGGGAAAGTGGGGGTCGTCAGTGAAACGCGGGATCACGTGCCAGTGCACGTGCGGCACCATGTTACCGAAGCTCGCCAGGTTGACCTTGTCCGGCGCGAGAAGCGCGCGTTGCGCCGTCTCCACCGCGAACACGGTGCGCATCAGCCCCGTCCGGTCGGCCTCCGGCAGGTCGGTCACCTCTTTGACGTGGCGGTTCAGGACCACCTGGCAGAAACCGGGATGGTCCTCCTCGCCGGCCAGGATCACGCGCGCGAGCTCGTCCTCCCACACGATCTCGCCCCCGGGCTTCGCACAGAACTCGCAGTCCGGTGAGGCCTCTTCGATCGTGGGCATCAGGATCCTTCCTAGAGCAGCGTGCTGGCCAGCTCGGCGAGGGCGGCTGCGCTCGCCCTTCACCAGGTTGACGTGGGCGAAGAGCTCCTGGTCCTTCATCCGGTCGATCAGCACGGTGAGGCCGTTCGACTGGCTGTCGAGGTAGGGCGTGTCGATCTGGTGGATGTCGCCCGGTGAAGACCACCTTCGACCCCTCGCCCGCGCGCGTGATGATCGTCTTCACCTCGTGGGGGGTGAGGTTCTGGGCCTCGTCCACGATGAAGAAGACGTGGTCGAGCGAGCGGCCGCGGATGTAGGCGAGCGGCGCGATGCAGATCTTCTCGTGCTCGATCATCTCCGCGAGCGCCTTGTGCTCGCGGCTCTCCCGGGAGAGGCGGTGGCGGATCACGGAGAGGTTGTCCCACAGCGGCTGCATGTAGGGGTCGAGCTTGCTCTTGACGTCGCCGGGGAGGAAGCCGATGTCGCGGTTCCCCAGCGGCACGACGGGGCGCGCGAGGTAGATCTGGTGGTAGCTCCGGCGCTGCTCGAGGGCGGCGGCCAGCGCCAGGAGCGTCTTGCCGGTGCCGGCGCGGCCGGTCAGCGTGATGAGCTGGACCTCGGGGCGCATCAGGGCGTCGAGCGCGAAGATCTGCTCGGCGTTGCGCGGCTCGACGCCGTAGGCCGGGCGCTTGACGACGCGCTCGAGCGGCCCCTGGCCGCGGTTGTGGTGCGCCAGCGCGCTGAGGCTGCCGTTCTTCATGACGAGGTACTGGTTCGGGTAGAGCTGGGCAGCGGCCCGCCGAACGGCACCTCGGCCACGGGCAGGGTGTGGGGCTCGTTGTGCAGGCGGGCGATCGCGTCGCTCGGGAGGCCTTCGAAGCAGGCGGTTCCGGTGTAGAGCCGGTCCACGTGCTGGACCTTGCCGGTGGTGTAGTCCTCGGCGACGCAGGCCGAGCGACTTGGCCTTCATGCGGAGGTTGACGTCCTTGCTGACGAGGATCACCTGGCGCTCCGGCTGCCGGCGCTCCGCAGCTCCTCGGCGAGGGCCAGGATGCGGTGGTCGGGCTTGCTCCGGGAGAAGACCTGGTCCACGCGTGAGCGGCTCGGCTCCCCCACCTCGACGAAGAGACGGCCCCGCCCCTCGCCCAGGGGCAGCCCGTCGGTGAGCGGGCCGTCGCCCGCGAGCTGGTCGAGCTCGCGGATGAACTGCGCGCGCCTCGATGTTGATCAGGTCGTTACCGCGCTTGAAGCGGTCGAGCTCCTCCAGGACGACGATCGGAGAGCGCGACGTCGTGCTCCTGGAAGTTGTAGATGCAGGTGTGATCGAAGAGGACCACGTTGGTGTCGACCACGAAGAGCTTCTTCATTCTTCCTCGTTGACTCTCGCCCAATCGGGGATGCGGACGCACGATGCCCGGCCGATGGCTCGGGACGCACGACCAGAGAAAAGAGAGGAGGGAAGCAACGCGAGTGAGCCGATCTTGGCCCGGGTGACTCGCTCAAGACACCCCTAGTGTAGGTTCTCAGCCCTCGGGCCGCAAGTGTGCTTTGTTGCTTATTTTCTCGCCACGCAAGGGTGACGTCCGCGTCACCTGGGACCCCAAGCCCCGTGGCAGGACCCACTTGCCGGGATCGGGCGCCCCGGTGCCTTCCGCGTCCGGCGGCCAGTCGATGCGCCCTCTCCTTGACCCGGGCTGGCCCCCGGGAGCACAGTCGGCCCGTGCGGATCGTCTGCCTCTCCGACACCCACGGCCACCACGCCGCGTTGGACGTCCCCGAGGGCGACGTGCTCGTCCACGCCGGGGACGCCACGCTCGGAGGCACCGGCGAGGAGGTGACGGCGTTCGCGGCGTGGTTCCGCGCCCTGCCCCATCGGGAGAAGCTCTTCATAGCCGGGAACCACGACCGGCTGTTCGAGGACGCGCCCGGGGAGGCTCGCGGGCTACTCGGCGACGGGATCGTCTACCTGCAGGACGCGGGCACGACGATCGGGGGGAAGCGCTTCTGGGGCAGCCCGTGGCAGCCCTGGTTCCTCAACTACGCGTTCAACCTCCGCCGTGGAGAGGCCCTGCGGGCGAAGTGGGACCTGATCCCGGAGGGAACCGACGTGCTCATCACCCACGGACCGCCACGGGGGCTCCGGGACCGCGTCGAGGGGCCGGTCGCCCAGCTTCTCGGGCGGATGATCGGACAGGGCCCCCACGCCGGCTGCGACGACCTGCGGGAGGCGGTCACCCGCCGTCGGCCCGCCCTTCACGTCTTCGGGCACATCCACGAGGGGTACGGCCGCGAGGCGATCGACGGCACCGTTTTCGTGAACGCCGCGGTCGTGGACGCCCGCTATCGTCCGGTGAACGCCCCGGTCGTCGTCGAGCTCTGAGGGACGGGGGCCGTCTCGGTGGGCGGGTGCTAAGATGCGGCCAGTGGATCCCATAGAGACGTTCAGGGCCAGCCTCAAGCGCTGCCTCGCCGCGCCCGATTTCCTCCTGGACTTCTACGGCTTCTTCATGGCCTCGTCCGATGAGGTGCGCGAGAAGTTCAAGGACACGGACTTCAAGCTTCAGACCCGGGTCCTCGCCGACTCGCTCTGGGCGATGGCGGTCGCGGCCCAGGGGAAGGCGGGCAGCCCGGCCTGGGGCGACCTCCCCCGTCTCGCCAAGCTCCACAGCCGGTCGCAGCTCGACATCCGCCCCGAGCTCTACGATCAGTGGCTGGAGTGCCTGCTCAAGGCGGCCCGCCGGCACGACCCGTCGTTCTCGGCCGAGATCGAAGTGGGGTGGCGCGAGACGCTCGCCGTGGGCATCGCGCTCATGCGTTCGAGCTACTAGCCCAGACAATCCACCAGAGCCTCTGCTGTCACGCGAGCCTGGCGAGTGGTGCGGGCTCTAGCCGTCGGGTCCCGACCCTTCACCCTCGCCGCCTCCCCAGGGCGGCTGCTCGAGGCGGAGATTGACCGACGAGGCGCGCAGGTCCGCCGCGACCCTTGCGGCCGGACGCGGGATCGCCTTCGCCGCCACATCGCCACCGCACCGCTCCTGAAGCGGCAGGAAGATCTCGTCGGGAAGCACGGTGTCGAGATACTCGAGCGCGGTGCCGCGCAGCGCACGGTCCCGGCCGCGCAGCGCCGCCCAGGCAATCCGGAGAGGCTCGGGCTCGAGGGCGAGCGCCAGCAGGGTGAAGATGTGCGCGAGCTGGCGTTCGCCGCCGGCGGGCCGCTCGAGCTCGCTCCGGACTCGTTCGAAGACCCTCTCGCGGGGCACGCTGATCTCTTCGCTCCCCTCGTGGAGGGCGGCCAGCGCGGCGGCCGCCGAAGCCCGCACCCCGAACCCGGGGTCGTCGAGGGCGGCCTGCAGCCCGGCGGCGCAGCGCGAGCCGGGGCAGGCCTTGAGCACACGGGGAATCCGGCGGCGCACCACGGGATCCACGCGTGGATCCAGGAGGGCATCGACGAGCTGACCGGTGGCCCGGGAAGCCACGCGGCGAAGAGTGCGCACGACCTCGGGGTAGAGCTCGTCCCTCGACAGGAGCGGAATCAGCGCCGCGACCAGCAGCGGGCCGGGTTCGGGATTCGACTGAAGCACCGGCTGCACCCGCTTCCTTCGGGCGGAGCGCAGGGCCTGCAGGTCCGCGATGAGGGGGTCGGCGGGACGCCCCGGTTCCGGCGGTCCGGGCGGTGGCGGGGGCCGGCCATCCGCCACTGCTTCCCCCGAGACCGCGGCGTCCGGACCCGCCTGCTCTCCGCGCAACGCCTCGATCTGACTGAGCAGTGCGCCCCGCTCGATGACGCCGGTGTGAGCCAGCGTCAGCCCCGTCGTGCGATCGTGGACGTCCGCGGGATCGAGCCGCACCCGTCCGGCGAGGAGGCTCTGCTCGAGCGCTCGGATGTAGCCGACGTGAAGCCGGCGCGACAGGACGAGGCCGACGAGCGAGACACCCGCGGCCAGAGCGAAGAGTCGGGGCTCCGCTCCCACCGGCGCCACCGCCAGCACCGCCGCCACGACCGCACCTCCAATGAGCGTCCCCGCCTTGTCGACGGCAACGTCCACCACGGCCTTGACGCGTCGCTTCTCGGCCTCCGGCAGCGGCGTGTAGAGCAGCTCGTACCCGGATCGGTAGAGAGAGTTCGTCAGCGTCTCGTGGGCGCCTCGCGCCATGGTGGCCGTTGCGAAACGGGGCACGGCGGCACCGAGGAGACCGGTCACGACGTCGACGGCGGGCCGGAGGGCAACGGTGCCGGCGAGGCCGAGGCGGGTCAGGGCCGGCCGGGCCAGCGTCCACTGGACGAGCAGGCTCACCAGGCTCAAGCTGGTATGGAAGAGCGCGAACACCATCATCATGTCGCCCGCGTCCACGAACCGCTCCACGGTCTTTGCCTTGAAGAGGAAGTCGAACAGAGCGTCGGTCACCGCGCCCAGCAGCACGACGAGGGCGAGGGTGCGCAGGTACGGCACGCGCGCGAGCATGGGCAGGGCCAGGGCGGGCGTCCTCTCCCCGGTGACGGCCGTGGCCGGGCCGGATCCGCGCGCGCGGACGAGCGCCGCCGCGGTCAGGCCGTGCAGCAGGAAGAGCAGCAGCAACGTCGTGGGAATGGGCAGCGCCCGCGACGCCATCAGCGCGAGCAGACCGCCGGCCACCCCCCCCGCCGCGGCCCCCGCCGCGATGCGACCGACGACCTGCCGCGCCGTGTAGGGGTCGAAGCGCTCGTTCACCAGGGACCAGAAGCCGGAGACGAGCGCCCCGCCGAAGGTGGCGACGTGCAGGTAGACGGCCACGGCCGCCACCTGGGGTGTGAACTGGCTCACGACCCACTCCACGACGAAGAGCAGCGCGGACACGGCCGCCGCGACCGGCATCACCCGGAACGGCGAGCGGCGGGCCAGGGCGATGGACATCACCTCGGCGCCGGCGAGGGCCAGCACCGCCGACGCCATCATCATCAGCGGCAGCGACTCGATGCGCAGCTCGGAGAGGAAGAAGGCGTCGCGGGTCGTGCGCCCGGCCACCTGCTGGGCGATCAGCAGGCCGGCGGCGATCGTCGCGGCCGCGACCGCGTCGCGGTCGCCTCTCTCGGAAACGCTCATCTCCTCCTGGGGCCTCGGGATGGTGTTGAAGCGGCGAGTGTACTACGCCCCTGCCCGGTCCCGGGCCGCCTCGGCTACGATGGTCTCATGTGCCGCAGCATCCGACGGCTCCACAACTTCTCTCCCCCGGTCACCGACGCGGAGATCCGCGCGGCCGCGCTGCAGTACGTGCGCAAGGTGAGCGGGTCCACCCGGCCCTCCCAGGCCAACACCACGGCGTTCGACGACGCCGTCGAGGAAGTGGCGGCCGCGACACGGCGGCTCGTCGATCGCCTGGTCACCTCGGCGCCGCCGCTCTCGCGCGAAGAAGAGGCCCGCAAGGCCCGCGAGCGTCGCCTGGCCCGAGCACACTAGGTGGCCGCTGGACACCAGGCCTGGCTCGCCCGCGTGTCCCTTCCCTGGGGACACGCGGGTGTCCAAGGCCCATCTCAAGCCTTTCCCGGCCTGTCGGAGGCGACGCTCGCGCGTCGCAACTCACACTCGGGGTCGACGCTCGTCTCGCAAGCTCGACTTCGCGTCCCCCGAGCCCCTACGTGGGGGGGTAGGGTGGGGGGTTATTGAATGATCAGGGCGGGGGGTCGAAGAACAGGTGCGGCTGGACACCAGGCCTGGCTCGCCCGCGTGTCCCTTCCCTGGGGACACGCGGGTGTCCAAGGCCCATCTCATGCCTTTCCCTCCCCCTACGTGGGGAGGGATAGGGTGGGGGGTTATTGAATGAAGGGGGCGTCATTGAACAAGACGACCTTCGTGCAGCCGTCCTGCTTCGCGTCGAACAGCGCGTAGCCCCGAGGACCATCGCTCAGAGGCAGCCGGTGCGAGATCACCGAGCTCAGAGGGTAGCGCCTCTGTCGAACCAGCGGCAGGAGCCGCTCCATGTAGCGCCGCGCGGGGCAGCGACCGCTCCGATAGGTGAGGTTCTTGTCGTAGGCCTCGACCGGAGCGAACGCGAACTGCGCCTCGGTGTGGACGCCGACCGAGGCCACGATTCCCCCGGGCCGTACCAGGTCCACCGCCAGGCGCGTGGCCGCCGGGCTTCCCACGACCTCGAGGACGGCGTCGGCACCCCGGCCCTCGGTCACCTCGCGGATGGCCTCGAGGGGTGAGCTCACCTCGTGGTTCAACGCCACCGCTCCGAAGGTCTGCGCCAGCTGCAGGCGCTCGCGCACCGAATCGATGGCGAAGACCCGCTCGGCTCCCCGGTGACGGGCGGCCAGGATCGCCATGAGGCCCACGGGGCCGCACCCGACGACGGCGTAGACGCCGGAGGTGTCGACCTCGGCCAGGTCCGCGCAGAAGCCGCCGGTGGACAGCACGTCTCCGAGCAGCAGCCCGTCCTCGTCGGAGACGTCGGCGGGAAGGACCAGGAGCGTCGTGTCGGCCAGGGGCACTCGCACCCGCTCCGCCTGTGTCCCCTGGAGCCCCTTCCCCCCCTCGACCCATCCGAAGAGCTGACCTTCGGTGCAGCGGCAGGTCAGGCCCCGGGCGCAGTAGAAGCAGTGCCCGCAGCTGGTCGTGAAGGGGCTCGCGACGCGGTCCCCCGGCTTCAGCGTCGTCAAGTCGCGGCCGGCCTCCACGACCTCGCCCACGAATTCGTGGCCCAGCGTGGTGCCGAGATCGAGCCCTTTCTCGCGCTCGTGATAGACGTGGAGGTCGGACCCGCACACCGCGCTCAGCCGCACGTCGACGATGGCGTCGGAGGGGGCGGTGATCACGGGCTCCGCCACCGACTCGAGGCGGACGCTCTCCCGGCCGGCGAAGGTGAGGGCCTTCACGAGCGACCCCGGCCCGCGGGCAGCCGACCTTCCGGCGCGGGGCAATCGGGGCGTCCCCGCGCCATCAGAGGTACACCATCCGGAAGCCCAGCTGGCCGGAGAGCGCGCGGGTGTTCTCACGGATGCTGCTCTCCACCGCCTCGAGACCGCGGCGGGTCGCGGAGAACCGCTGCAGCTCGTTGATGGCGATGAGGTCGAGCGCCGTCGACTTCATCCAGTCGGCGTCGGTCGTGTAGCCACAGACCGCCTTCGTCCCCGACTTCCGGAGGAAGGCCTTGATCGGGCGCACATCGCCCCGCAGGACGGAGCAGGCCCCGAAGTACACGATCCGCTGTCGCGGCTTCAGGGTGATCATGTCCCCCAGCTCCTCGAGGGACACCGTCGTGCGGCTGTCGAGCAGCAGCTCCCCCGGCCGTCCGTGGAAGGCCAGGTAGAGGATCTTGTACTCCGCGTAGCCCTTCTGCTGCCACTTCTCGATCAGGTACTGCATCTCGGCCTTGGTGGAGCAGTCGCGGTAGATGTACTTGAGGTCGGCGTTGATCCGGAGGAGCTCCAGCACGGGCTTGACCGTGGCGTTTCGACTGAGCTTCTCCTCCCAGTTGCCCTCGATGCAGAACACGCGCTTGGGATAGATCTTTGCCATGGGTCCGAAACTCCTCCGTGGCCGGGGTCCGCTACCGCGGCTCCTTCACCTCGAAGACGTAGAGGAGCGGCGCCCCGAGCCGCTCGACGACGTGGACCACGCGGCCCGGCGTCCTCCGGTGATCTCCGCTCGACGTCGTCGCCAGGACGAGATGCGGGTCGCCGTGGATGGTGACGGGGCGGAAGCGCCGCCGCCGCTCTTCGGTCCGGCGCAGATCGTACGACACCTGCGTCAGCGTCGCGTGCCCGGCGACCCGGACCCGCTCCGTCACGTCGGGCCGCGAGTAGCTCTCGACGATCCAGTCGAGGCCCTCGCGATAGGTGCTGCACCAGTAGTCGGTCTCGTACCGCTGCACGGCCTGGGCCAGGCCTCCCGCCACCAGCCGGTTGAAGTACACCGACTGATACGGGTGGAGCCTCACCATGTCGACGAGGGTGACCAGCAGCGAGGCGCCCAGCACCGCCGCGCCCACGGCTCGGGCCGGCCGCCGAGTGTCGCTGCGCAGCCAGGCCGCGGCAGACACCCCCGCGAGGGCGGCCAGGCCGGGCACGACGAACAGGAAATGGCGGTGGCCATTGTAGAAGGGGGTATGGTTCACCACCGCCCAGAGTACGGGGGCGGCGACGGTCGCGGCCAGCCACGCACATGCGAGGGCTTTCTCGAGCGCGGCCGAGTCTCGGATGTTCTCCCGCCACAGGGCGAGGAGGCGCAGCCCGCCCATCGCGAACGCCACGACGTAGAAGGCGGGGAGCGTGAGGGCGAACCAGCCAGGGATGTAGGTGCGCGGGAGCTTGCCCGATGCGACGATCTGCCCGTCGTACAGAACAGGCATCGCGCTCCAGAAGCGCGAGAAGATCGCGAAGGCCCGAAACGGGTTCCGGAGCGGGTCGAGCTGGGCCCAGGGCCAGAAGGCCACCATGACCACCCAGGCCGTCACGAGCACTCCGGCGAGGGCGAGCCCGGGCCGCACCAGCTCACGCGCCCGGGGACGCCGCCCGAGCCTGAGCCAGAGGACCGAGAGCCAGAGCGCTGCGGCAAAGGGGATGAGGACGAGGCCGGCCACGCGGACGCCGGCGGTCAGGCCGATCACGACGCCGACGCCGAAGACCTCTCGCGCACCGATACCAGGAAGGCGATCGGCGGCCCGAAGGATAGCGGCGATGCCCAGAGCGAAAAGGGCGGCGAGCGGAATGTCCTTGGGGTTGCCGAAGGCCTGGCCGTAGTACACGGGGGTCAGCGCGAGGAAGACCACCGAAAGGACGCCTCCGAGCGGGCCGCCGAGCCGCCGGCCCACGAGGAGCACGGCCACGAAACCCACAAAGCCGAACAGCACGTTGACCACGTGCCGCGTCTCGTAGATCCCCAGCGGAGAAACCCACCGGGCGGCCTGGGCGGCGAGCTCGAAGAGCCCCCCGTAGTAGAAGGTGTCGTGCTGCTCGACCGCGGATCGGTCTGCACCGAGGCTCGCGTACCAGCGCACGAGCCGGCGGCCGTAGCGGTTCTGAACCGGCTCGTCCGCGGTCATCCCGTAGTCGAGGACGGTGGCGAGCATCACGCCGAGGAGCGCGATGAGAAGGACGCCGGACAGGAGGAGCCAGCGGCGGTCGTTCTTCAAGGCTCATCCGGAAGGCGAGCCTGGGTCGGCGCGCCGACGGTGCGCTGCACGAGCGAGCGCAGGCTGAGACCCCGCACGAGGATCGAGAAGAGCACGATGACGTAGGTCGTCGGGACGAAGACCTGGCGGGCGGGCCCCGGAGGCGGGGAGAGGGCCAGCGCCACGGTGAGGCGCATGGGAAGACCGACGAGGGCGGCGATGTCCAGCATCAGGGGCTCAGGCTAGCAGCAGTCGCGCGCACCGGGCAATGAGCGGAATGCGGCGGTCCGACAGTGGGCGGGCGGCAGCGGAGGTTCCGGCTACTCGCGGTTGTTGGTGTACTTGGTGATCAGGGTGCCGCGAAGGTCGAGGAGCATCTGGTGGGCCTGCTTCATGGCCTGCTGGGTGTAGGCGGTGAGGAACTCGGCGGCGGCCACGCGTGACTTCGCATGGAGACTCACCGCCTCTTTCTCGATCCGCGCCTGGTCGGAGAAGAGCCGGGCTTCGAAGGGGTCACGCACCGCGCGCACGTCCTCGACAGCCTCCTGGAACCTGAGATTGGCCAGGTTGTCCACGAAGTCGACCGCCCAGCGTGTGGAATCCTCGCTGTAGTGCTCGGGGTCGTAGACCCGGTAACCAGCCGCGGTCTCGGTCACGCCGGCGTAGATGGGCACGTAGGGGCTGAAGTAGGGGTTGTCCAGGTAGACCCAGTAGACGCCCCCCACCGCATTCGGCAGCCAGCTACGCAGCTGGGTGACCATGCCGTAGTGGCCCCGGTGCCGGGCCACCGGGCGGCGGTACGAGAGCTTGAGCAGCGTGCGCAGGTCCTTGCCCGGGAAGTGGGTGGCCAGGGGGCTCTTCTCGATGCCCCCCTCACCGTCGGGGACCAGCCACTGGGGCTGCGCCGTCACGTCGTAGATCGTGCCCTCGAAGACGGAGCGCTGGAACGCGATGACGTCCTGGACCGAGAGCTTCTTCTCCGGCGGGATCGAAAACGGATAGATGGAGAGGGGCTCGACGTACTGAAAGTAGGGGTTGAGGGTCTCGAAGACGTCCTCGTGAAGCTTGCGCTCGGGCCAGGGCCCGGCGTCGGGGGCGAAGGTCGTGTGGAACAGCCAGAAGCGCCCGGTGGCGAACTCCTGGGGCAGCGGGGCATAGGCCTCCTGCCAGCTGAAGGGCCTGCCGGATGCCGGGTCGTACCAGCCGCGATCGATCGCCTCCTGCATGTAGTTGGCCGAGACCAGGAAGCGATCTTCGTCCTCGGGGTGGATCTCCTTGATGATGCTCCAGTTGGGAATCATGCAGACGTGGTCGTCGGGCAGCCGCTGCGCCACCCAGATGGCACCGGGCGTCCCGCTCGCCTTCGACCACCCCGGGCCGACCCCCACCACCTCGAAGACCCAGGCCTCCTGCGGATCGCCGATCAGCAGCGTCTCGGAGCCGTCGCCCGCCGAGGGCAGGAAGCCGTAGTCCTCCATGAGCGTGCCGATGAGCCGCACGGCGTCCTTCGCCTTCTTGCAGCGTTGCAGGGCGAAGATCTGGGCCTGCTCGATGGTCATGATCTGCCCGCCCTGACCCTTTTCGACCACCAGCTCGGGGCGCTGGTTCGTGGTGCTCTCGCCGATCGCGAGCTGGTGCTCGTTCATGTGGGAGTAGGCCGAGTGGAAGTAGGTGTAGGTCCGCTCCACCTGTGGGATGTGGCCGAGGACCTCGCCCAGGTCGTCGAGAGGGCGCGTCGGCTCCTGGATCCCCCAGTGCACGGCCACCATCTCGCCGGGCTCGTGCTGGCGGCCCGGCACGACGTGGATCCGCGAGTTCAGGCCCGCGTCACTGTGCGAGACGATGACGGATCCGTCGACGGAGGCTCGCTTCCCCACACCGATGATGGTGCAGCCGGACACCGTGTCGACGAGAAACGGCACCCCCATGACGATCGCGCAGCACGCCAAACGCAGCTTCACGTTGTTCCCCCTCCCGAGATTGACGGCGTTCTTCACTGGCCGGTGACCAGTCCTCAGAGGCCGACTGAAACCAGCTGCGTCCGGCAGGGGTCATCGCGTCTCTTCGGGCTCGGTAGCACTTTCGCGCCCACAGGGCGAGGGCGAGAAGGTTGGCACGAGGCCGGTGTCCGCCCCGGCGGCGAAGACGCCGCCGGGCGGCGCCTACCAGATGCTGCGCTTGCGGGCTCGGGCGTTGCGGCGGCTGCCCTTCGGCCGCGGGGGGCGCTTGCCGGGCCGCGGCGGGCTCGCGAAGTCCCGACCTCCCCCGAATCCGCCACCGGGACCGCGGCGCTCGTCCGTTGCCTCGTTCACGCGCAGCTTGCGTCCGCCCAGCTCGAAGCCATCGAACTTCTGGATCGCCTCGGCCGCCTGCTCGTCACTCGTGAACTCGACGAACGCGAAGCCACGCGGGCGACCGCTCATGCGGTCGGTCGGGAGGACGACTTGCACCCCCTCGTCCCCCGGCCCGAACAGATCCTGGAGCTCGTCCGACGTCGTGTCGAAGTTCAGATTCCCAACGAATACCTTGGAGCTGATCCGCTCCCCCTTCCCTGTTCCTGGCTGCCGCCGTGGCCAGGGCGCCCCACCGTGGCGGGGCCCGGTTTCCCTTCATCTCGGAACGTCGCCTCACCCCAGGGGTGGCCTCGGATGCGAAGCGCCGGCCAGGGCAAGGCAGCGACCCGCTCGCTCGGAGCGGAATAACTAGGTTACCCCATCCCGGAACAGGAAGACAGCGGCCCGCGCGGTCATTTGTAGGCGCCCACGCCGCAGACCTGCCCGCCCGCCGGCTTCAGGAAGCTGATCTTCGCCTCGACCTCTTTGGAGACGGGATTCACCCAGCGGTACTCCAGCGACCCCCCACCCCTCTTGGCGATCTCGATCATCTCCCGACCGATCTGCTTGCCGTCCGGGTCCTTGAGGGTCGCCACGTCGACGCCCCGCATGCCGACGTCCACGTGAGCGGTGATCTTGTACTCGCGGCCCATGCAGAAGACGTAGAGGTCCCGGTCGACGAAGGGGCCCTGCCGGTCGTTGAAGATGGCCAGCGCCTTTTCCTCACCCTCGTCTTCCACCAGGGCCACCGCCCGGTCGAGCAGGGCCTGCGCCTCCTCGGGTGTGCCTCTGTCTCCCGCCGACGCGACGCTTGCCACCAGCAGTCCCGCCACGAGCCACGTCTGGATTCGAGCGTGTCCCATCGTGGTCTCCTCTACCGGCTCCGGTATTCCCGCCCGGCCACCCGACCCCGGCGACGCGACCGGAGCATAGCACCGGCTCGATGCAGACCTCAGCCGGTGGAGCTCTCCGTTGCCTGGGAGCACCCCGCGTCGCGCGCCGCCCGAACGGGGCGACACGCGCCGGCGGGTTCGACTCTTGCCCGACTAGAACGAAAGCGTGTACTGGAGGCTCAGGATGTTCACGGTTCCCGCGTAGGTCCCCACGAGGTTGCCCTTGAGGAGCTCCGTGGCGTCGGCAGGATCGGCCACGAGGCTGCTCGAGGCCTCGTCGATGAACACTCGGCAGTAGCCGAAGTCGAGGCGGTTCCTCTCGTTGAGCCTCCACTCCAGCCCGCCCGCGGCCCAGATGCGTTTGTTGTCGGGAAGCCGCGGTGTGCGGAACTCGTCTTGCACTGGCGACGTCTCGTAGGCGGTGCCAAGACGCAGCTTCCAGGCGTCACTCATCTTGAAGTTGAGACCCAGGCCGGCACGCCAGGTGTCCTCGAACTGAAGGTTGAGGCTGGTGACGTCATCCCCGGCGTCGTCCACGACGTCGAGGGACGGGATCGAGCTCCAGCCGGTCCTCGTCCAGTCGGCGAGGACCTCCACGCTCTCGCCCTCCCAGGCCAGGGCCACGGAGAGGGTGTCCGGCAGCTTCACCTCCGCGGTGATCGGGCGGGTGGCGAAGGCCGCGTTGAGGGCGGCGCCGATGGGCCCGATCGGGCCCGCCTCGACGAAGGTAGGCGCGTCCTGGAAGGCGATCGTGCCTTCGAGCGTGTGCTCGATCTTCGACCGGTAGCTCACCGCAAGCTTGGCGCCCTCTCCGACCTCGATCAGGGCCCCGGCGTTCCAGCCCCAGGCGGTGCTGTCGCCGTCCAGCGTGGTCAGCCCCTCCAGGGCCAGACCGGCGGGTCCGCCGAGCTGGGCCAGGATGCCGCCCGCCGCCGCCGCGCCCCCCGCCTGGAAGGCCGCGCCGAACGCGGCCCCACCGTAGGCGGTGTTCTGGGTGAGCTCGGCGTCGAACTGCTGCCAGTTGACGCCCGCGCCCAGCGAGAGGGACCCGACCTTGACCGCGACCGTGGGGTTGACGTTGATCGCGTGAATCGAGGACTTGATCCCGTGGAACCGGCCCATCCAGTCGCTCTCCCACTCGGTGGTCAGACCGAAGGGGATGTTCACTCCCAGGCCGACCCACCAGGTCTCGCCGACCTGGTAGGAGAAGTAGCCGTTCGGCACCGGGGTCACGCCCCCGGCGTCACCGCCGAGCCCGCCGAGGGGGATCCCCAGCGGCGGCACCCCGGGGAGGGGAGGAAGCGACGGAGCGGTGGATCCGCCGTCGCTGAACTCGTAGGAAGAGATGATCGGCTCGACCGAGACCACGAGGTTGCCTCCCTCGAGCCCGGTGAGGGCGGCGGGATTGAAGTAGATGGCGCTGGCGTCCTTCACGCCCGCGGCCTGTCCGGAGTAGGCGTTGCCGAGCCCGCTGCCGTTCTGCTCCTGGAGCTGAAAGCCCGATGCGAGGACGGTGCTCGGGGAGAGCGCGAGGGCCAGGGCCGTGGCCGCCAACATGAGTTTGAGTGCAGTGTGACTACGCATGAAGAGATCCTCCTCCGGAATCGGTCGCGATTCTGATCTGCCGCGAACGGACGCCGTCGCGGTCCAAAACCCTCGCCGCCGTGACAGCAGCGGGCCGAGCCTATGTGTAGCAAGTTTGCCGCGAGGACGATTGAGCCATTCGTACTAGTGTCCAGGTCTCCCTCCGAAACGGCTCCCCGGCACCGGCTCGGACTCGGCGTGCCCCGTCGGCGGTTTGACCTCCGCACCTCGCTCGGGCTAGCGTCGCGTCGTGCCGTTTCACGGACAGCCGTGCCCATCCTGCGGGGGCAAGGAGCTCGTCCGCCGCCAGGCCGCCTTCGCCTGCGCGTTCTGCGGCGCTCGAATCGTCCCTCGCCTCGAGCCGGGCACGCTGTGTGCCGACGCGGAAGGCGGCTTCTGCTCGCACCCGGCCGAGAGCCTGTGCCGTGCCTGCAGCCGTCCCCTCTGCGACCGACACAACGACCCGCGCCGCCTGTACTGGCACGCCGCGCTCGACTGGAGCGTGCTCTGCCCCGGCTGGAAGACCGCCGACCGCACCCACTGGGCCCGCCTCAACGCCGCCCTGCCCCGCTTCCCGGCTCCGGACATCGAGCCGCCTTTCGAGTGGCGCCGGTACGAGAAGGAGTCGCGCCAGGCGGTGGGTTGGCTGGAGCACGAGATGCTGGAGGCCGTGCGGCCGCTGACCCGGCGCTGGTCGGGCGACGCCAGCGAGATGGGATGTGTGTTCGACGGCGTCTGCGCGGAGTGCGTGCGCGAAGCGGAGCAGGCGGTGTCCGAGGCCGTGGCGGCGTTCGTCGTGCGCTACCGGCAGGTGGCGCTGCGAGATCGGCTGGCCGCGCTGCGGGCGGAGTGCGAGCAGGGGCTGCGCTACATCGAGGCGGTGCTGGGTCGATCCCCGGCCACCTCGGTCCGCGACGAGGACTCGCTGCCCCCGCTGGACACGCTGGACTCGGCGAGCCCGCGCCTGGACTGGGACCGCTGGGGGATCCGTCTGCGAGAACGGCTCGAGGCCATCGACCGCTTCGCGTCCCGCGTGGCCGCCTGCGGGTCCGGAGACGAGGGCGACGACCACCCGGGGCCGGCCTGAGGATCGGCTCGCGACCGAGTGGACGCCACCCGGAAGGATCCGCTGACCATGATCGATGACAGGAAGGCTGGGGCCAACCCGGGCACCGACTCCCCGGTCGATGACGGCGTGTGGGACCTGGCCCTCGGCGCCCTGATCCTCCCTCTCGCCGTCACCCTCGACCAGGGCCGGATGCCGATTCTCGCAATGCTGGCCGTCCCTGTCGCCGCCGGCCTCCTTCGGTGGGTGATCACCCGTCCACGCATCGGGCCCGATGCCCTTCGTCGGCAGCTGTCGGCCCTGAAGCTCGGGCCGATGGGGCTCCTGTGCCTGCTCGTCCTGGTCGGGGCGGTCGTGATCGGCGCGATGGCCCGTGACGGGCGCGAGGCCTTCGAGCCCGCGCGCTCGGCCGCACCCGGCATCGCCGCGGCGGCGATCCTCGCCCTCGCCGTCCTCGCGGGCCTCCTGGCGGCACGCCTCCGCGCCGCCCGCTTCGTCGCGTGGGCCGGCCTCGCGGTGGTGGGCCTGCTCCTCGAGCCCATCGCCGGCCCCCAGCCACGCGCCTGGGCCCTCGGCCTCTTGAGCCTGGTGATCGTCGGCTTCGGCATCGCGCACTTGCGGCGCTTCGTTCGCGCACACCCGCCGCTCTGACCCGGCCCGGCCGGTGAGCCGGGAGCGTCGCGAATGGAAATGACCCTTCGGCCGGGTCGGCGCCCAGGGCGGCGCCGCCGTCATTGTCTGGTGTATATCCCCACGAAGACGTCGTCCCAGCTCCGGCCGCCGTCGGGGGAGGCACGCCAGTGCTGCTTCACCTGACCGGTCGGGAGCTTCTCCCAGCTGATCTCGTGCCGGACCTTCTTGCCGTCCGGACGCGTCATGTCCTGCCCCATCACCATGCGCCCGTCCTCGAGGCCGCCGACGAGCTCGAGCAACAGACCGCCGTTGTCGACCCACGTCTGGTGCCATTTCCCGTCACGACCGTAGAGGTTGAAGCTGTGGCCCTCGTGCGGGCCGGCGGCGGACGCCCAGCTCTCCCGGAGGACGCAGCCACCCAGGATGATCTCGACGCGGTTCGTCCCCGCGGGCGTCCCGTCCGGCTGGCTCACGTTCCACTCGCCCACCCAGAAGTCGAACTGGCGGTGCTCGGGGCCGGAGCACGGCGGCGGGGGTGCGGCTCCCGTCTCCTGGGCCCGGACGGGGGACACCGCGAGGAGAAGAAGACCTGCGAGTACGCGGGCGGCCACACGGCCACACGAAGATCCGTTCGTCATCGGCTCCTCCCTATCTCTCCACTGGCACGCCACCCGCTCCGAGCGGTGGCGGCCTCCCGAACCCCCGACGTGTCTGGATAGCACCATGGTAGCCCGCGTGGACCGGTCCCGTCTGAGCTAGACTGACGATCCGGGAGGACAGCGTGGCCGACGACGACGCGCCGAAGAGCGCCTACGAGATCGTTCTCGAGCGCCTCCGCAAGAAAGACCGGGACGAGGGAGTCGAGGACCGCCCCCTGAGCGACGAGCAGCGGACGAAGATCGCTGACGTCCGGAGAAGCTATGAGGCCCGATTCGCCGAGCGCGAGATCCTTCACCGGTCATCGCTACGCAAGACCGACGACCCGGGCGAGCGGGAGATTCTCGAGGAGCAGTACCGACGCGACCGCGAGCGACTCGGGTCCGAGCGGGACCGCAAGATCGAGAAGATCCGGGCCGTGGAGTCCTGAGGCCGGAGCATAGGACCCCGGGAACAGGGTCGTCGCGACCCTGGGCGCGCGGTCCAGGGCTTCGCCGGATCCTTCGTCGCGTGTCCAGGCTGAGCTCCTCAGGGTGAGACGCCCGTCCCAGACTGGGCTCGTCAGATCACGGTGCCGTCGGGGACGACGGCTTCCTTGGGGATGATCACGATGCCGTCCCGAATGAAGTAGCCGTCCCCGTCCTTCTCCTGGACGCCCTTCTCATTGACGATGCGCACGCCGCTCCCGACCCGGGCGTTCTTGTCGACGATGGCCCGCTCGATGACGGAATCCGCGCCGACGCCCGCCGGGGGAAGGCCCCGACCCTCGGAGCGCTCGATCTCCTTGATCGACTCGTAGAAGTCGGCGCCAAGGACCAGGCTCTCGCGAATCCGGGTCCCGCGCCCGATGCGGCTGCGAATCCCGATCACAGACCGCTCGATCTCCGCGTTCATCAGGATGCACCCCTCCGACACGAGCGCGCTGCGCAGGGTGCAGTCCTCGATCTTGGTCGAGGGCAGGAAGCGGGGGTGCGTGTAGATGGGCCGTCTCGCGTCGTGGAAATCGAACGGGGGCACGGCCTCGCAGAGATCCAGGTTCGCCTGATAGTAGGCCCCGATCGTCCCCACGTCCTCCCAGTAGCCTTCGAAGAAGTGCGCCTGGACCCGCATCTCGTCGATCGCCCACGGGATCACGTGCCCGCCGAAATCGACCAGCTTCGGATCGGCCACCGCCCGCTCCAGCGGGTCGCGCCCGAACATGTAGATGCCCATCGACGCCAGAAAGGCCTTGCCGTGGCCGGGGACGTCGGACTCGAGCTCGCCCAGGCGGTCGTGACCGGGTTTCTCCTCGAAGTGCACGATGCGTCCGTCGGGATCGACCTTGAGGATGCCGAAGCCGGAGGTCTGCTCGGCGGGCACCGGGATCACCGCCACCGTGGCGTCTGCCGTGTTCTCGCGATGCGTCTGCTGCATCTCTCGGAAGTCCATCTGGTAGAGCTGGTCACCCGAGAGGATGAGGACCTCCTTCGAGGGGTGAGTGCGCAGGTGACGCCGGACCTGGCGCACCGCGTCGGCTGTGCCCTGGAACCACTCCGACCGCTCCTCGGTCTGCTCGGCGGCGAGAATGCTGACGAACCCCGGGCTGAAGATGTCGAAGTTGTAGGTGAGCGAGATGTGCTTGTTCAAGCTCTCCGAGTTGTACTGGGTGAGGACGAAGATCCTCCGCAGGTTGGAGTTGAGGCAGTTGCTGATCGGGATATCGATCAGCCGGTAGCGGCCGCCTATGGGAACGGCCGGCTTCGAGCGCTCGTGGGTCAGGGGGAAGAGCCGGCTTCCCCGGCCGCCCCCGAGGATGACGGCGAGAGCGTCGTCCATGGCGGGCGCATTCTCCCACGCAGCCGCGTCACGGTGTCAAGCAAACCTCCGTTCTGGTAGGCTGGGCGCCCCATGTCGAAGCCGAGCCCGGAGCTACGCCACCGCCCCGGCCTGGTGCGACGCGCTGCCGCGGGCGCCTGGCACGTGCCCGCCGGGTTCGCCATCCTCGTGCGCAACCCGCGGCTCTGGCCCCTCGCGGTGCTGCCCGTGGCCCTCGCGGTCATCCTGATGTTCCTGGGGGCAGTCCTCGGCGTCTTCCTCATCCCCCGGGTCGAAGCGCAGTTCGGCCCCACCCCGGGGGAGCATCCGGTCTGGATCGAGCTCCCGGCCGGCCTCCTCCTGTGGACGGCGATGGTCGGGACCGGCGTCTTCCTGGGCCTCGGCGTCGCCCTGCTGCTGGCGACCCCGGCCCTGGAGCAGCTCTCGCGACAGGTCGAGGCGCGGGTCCGGGGCACGCCGGTCGACTCCAGCCGCAGCCTCGCCTGGGAGCTCGCCCAGTCGCTCCGCGGCGGCTTCTACTTCCTCCTGGCCGCCCCCGGGGTCTTCCTGCTCGGGCTGATCCCCGTGATCGGGCCCTTCTTCTCCGTGCTGTGGGGAGGACGGGCGGTGGCCCTCCAGATGACCGATGCCGCGCTGACGCGCCGGGGTCTGCCGCTGCGCGAACGCTGGCGCTGGCACCGGGAGTGGCTGCCGGAGAGCCAGGGATTCGGTCTCGCCGGGATGATCGGCCTGCTCGTGCCCTTCGCCAACCTGCTGCTCGGCCCCGCCCTCGTCGCCGGCGGAACCCTGCTGGTCCTGTCCCTGGAGCCGCTGGGCTCGACCGACGGCTCGACCGCCACCACCCAGGCGGGGGCGAGCCCGGTCGAAGAGGTGGGTGAAGGCGAGCCAACGAAAGAGCGCCCTGAGTAGTTGGTAGCCAGGAGCCTGGCGCGGTCGGCGCCAGGCCAGGCCCTCCCGCGTGTCCCGTCCTCGGGGACACGCGGGTGTCCGAGGCCTATCTCAAGCCTTCCCCTCCCCTGAGGAGCCGGGGAGGGATAGGGTGGGGGTTCGATGAATGAATAGGGAGGGGGGTCCTTGAACAAATAGGGCCTACAAGCTGACGCCGGTCGTGTGACGACGGATCTTCTTCGGCGTCTCGGGCTGGGGCAAGGTGACCTGGACGTCCAGGGCCTTTCCGTCCCGCTGCACCTTCATGGCCACCGCGGCTCCGCCCTCGGTCTCTCGAACCTCTTGCCGGAGCTGGGCGCCGTCACGGATCGCCTTTCCGTCGAACTCGAGAATGACGTCACCGGCCTTGATCCCGGCCTTCGCCGCCGGGGTGTCCGGCTCGACCGCGGTCACGAGAACGCCCTCGTCGGCGGCCAGGCCGAAGTAGTCGGCAAGCTGGTCTCCGATCTCGATGAAGCGGATGCCCAACCGCGGCCGCGCAGGGGGCCAGCCGATCGTGAAGTCGCGGCCGTCGTCGCCGTGCCAACGAAAGACGTGGGGCCCGTGCGGCAGCTCCGGCGCGATCTCGATGTCGAGGTCCTCCATCTCGGGCATGAACACGTCGCCCGGTCCGGCGTGGAGCCGATGGGTCCCCCCCCCGTCGTGGGGCAGATGGCGGCCTTCACCGAGCGTCGCGGTCAGCGTCCGGGTGGCGCCGCCGCGCATCACCTCGATGTCGACCTCGCGGCCGCTGGGCGTCTCGCGCACGAGGCGCGCCAGCTGGCGGGCGCTCCGCACGTCCACCCCGTCGAAGCGAACGATGACGTCGCCGTCTTCGAGACCGGCCTTCTCGGCCGCGCTGTCCGGCTCCACGGTCCGGACCTTCGCCCCCCGTGCGTCGCCGTCGACGTCCTCGAGGCCGACCCCCAGGAAGCCGCCACCACCGTCTCCGAAGCGGACGACCTCGATCCTCTTCTCGACCTTCCGGTCGACGCACTCTCCGTCCCCATCCTTCTCTCCGGCCCGGACACCCCCCGTGCCGACCGCGAGCCCGGCCAGCAGGAGAGAGCAGACACCCAGTGCCAGCGCGGCCGAACGCTTCATGAGACCTCCTTCACGTTGCCGTTGACACCCCTTGGACGCAGCCGGAGCCCGGAAGGTCGGACTCCGGTGGCCACCAGGCCTAGGCTCTCGCCCGCGTGTCCCCTCCCCGGGGAACACGCGGAGGACATGAACTGAAGGACGTGACGTCAGTGAATGAAGGTGCTGCGGCCGGCGGGCCCCTCGAGGATGTGGAACTCGAGGATCTCGATGAGGCGGGCGTAGCGCGCCTCGAGGGTCTCGCAGTCGAGGAGGGACTGCTTCTCCACCGGGCGCAGGCCGAGGCTCTGGCTGAGGGCGTTGACCAGCAGCTCGTGCGGCAGCTCGCCCTGCAGCACCAGGCTCTTCGGGCCGTCCGCGGCTCGCGCGATGGTCGCCAGGACCTGCTTGCGCAGGCCATCGAGAGCCGCGGCGTCGCCCGTCCCGTCGGTCAGCGTCTCGACGGTGGCGAGGCGGTACGGCTCCCCCTCGTGCTCCTCGAGCACGCGGAAGCGGGACTGCGCTCGGAGGACGATGTTGTACCGGCCGTCCTCCAGACGCTCGTGCTGGGCGATGACCCCGGAGCACCCGACGAGGTAGATCGGGGGCCGCCCCTCGTAGCCCTCCTCCCAGCCGGGCTTGAGCAGGGTCATCCCGATCGTGCGGTGGGTGCCGAGCGCGTCCGCGACCATCTTCCGGTAGCGCGGCTCGAAGACGTGGAGGGGCAGCGGCATCCCCGGAAAGAGGACGGTGTCGGGGAGGGGGAAAAGAGGAAGGAGCAGGGATGGGCCCTCAGGCATGTCGGGCTCTCCCTGCTCCTCGACGGATGACGAACGAGGACCGGAGGTCCGTCAGTGCTTCGCCTCGCCCTCCGGCTGCTCCTCGCCCTCCCCCGGGGTGAACGAGTGGCCGCAACCGCACGTCGACTGGGCGTTGGGGTTCTTGATGGCGAACCCGCCGCCCATCATGTCTTCCTTGTAGTCCACCTCTGCGCCGTCGAGATGGCGCAGGCTCATCGGGTCGATGATCACCTTGACGCCCTCGGCCTCGATGACCTGGTCGCCTTCGCTGATCTCGTCGAGGACCATCCCGTACTGAAAGCCGGAGCAGCCGCCCCCCTGCACGTAGATCCGGAGCCCGCCCTCGGGAAGGTTCTCCTTCTCCTGCTCGAGAATCCCCTTGACCTTGTCGGCCGCCTTCGTGGTCAGCGTGATCATGCCTGCGTCTCTCCTGTTCTACCGCGTCGTGCCGTCGACCCGACCCGAACGGCCAAGCCTTCGACTAGTCCCTTTATCCTAGACCATCTGGACTAATTTGTGAAGATTCAAGCAGGATTGCCGCCAACGCCCGCCTGGGCTCCTAAGTCCATTACAATGAAGGGCCTTTCGGAGCCTTGACCCTATTGCCCCCGATCAGCCAGGTCCACCTGCCCCCTGACCAGCTCCTGGATCGTCTCCTGGCCTCGGGCCTGCGCGGGCGAGGCGGGGGCTGGTTCCCGGCCGGCCTCAAGTGGAGGGCGGTTCGTGTGGAGCAGGGCGAGCCGGTGGTGATCGCCAACGGCGCCGAAGGGGAGCCGGGCTCGTTCAAGGATCGCTACGTGATGACGCACCGGGCGGACGACGTCGTGGGTGGGCTGCTCCTCGCGGCCCACGCGGTCGGAGCACGCGAGGCGATCGTGTTCCTGAAGGGCTCGTTCGACGGGCCGGCCGCCGCCCTCGAGGCCGCCCTCGCTGCGGCGCGGCTCGACGGGCTCAGGGTCTCGCTCCGGCGGGGGGACGACAGCTACATCGCCGGGGAGGAAACAGCGGTCCTCGAGGTGCTCGAGGGGCGGCGGGCCTGGCCCCGGCCCAAGCCGCCGCGGCCCTCGGCCGTCGGCTTCGAGGGGCGCCCCACTCTCGTGCAGAACGTGGAGACGCTGGCCCTCGTCCCCGCCGCCCTGGACGACCCGGACGGCTTCCGCGCGAGGGAGACGACCCTGGTGACGATCTGGGGTGATGTCCGCCGGCCTGGCGTCTACGAGGTGCCTCTCGGGACACCGCTCGAGGAGCTCATCGAAGAGCAGGGGGGCGGGGCCCCGGACGGGGTTGGCCTCGTCTTCCCGGGTGGCCCCGCGGGTCCGCCCCTCGGCCCCGGCGAGCTCGACGCCCCCCTCGATCCGGACACCCTGCGCGAGGCGGGCACCGCTCTCGGCACCGCTGCCGTCCTGGTCGTCGGATCCTCGGCGTGTCCGCTCGCCGTCGCGGCGTCGGTCGCGGGCTTCTACGAGCGGGAGAACTGCGGGCAGTGCCCCCCGTGCGCGGTCGGCACCGCCAGCCTCGCCCGCATCCTGCGAGGGCTGGAGGGGGGCGGGGCGCGGCCACGTGATCTCCGCGACCTCGGCGACGTCGCCGGCTTCATGTCCGGTCACGGCTACTGCGCACATTGCCGCGCCGCGGCCGCCGTGGCCACCGGGCTCGCGCGGCGTCTCTCCGACGCGGTCGAGGCCCACGTGGCCTTCGGGGGCTGTCCGGAGCCGGGCCGGAGGCATCCCGACCCCTTCGCCCCCGGCTCGGTCGAGCGTGCCGCGGTCGAGATCGCGGTGGCGGAGCAGCTCCAGTGAGAAACGACATCATCGTCCTGATCCTCGCCACCGTGGTGTCGTTCCCGCTGGGCCTCGCCATCGGGCAGCCGTGGCTGCTGCCCGTGCTCAACGCGCTCCCCGCCTACGTCGTGCTCGTGCACCGCCTCCGAAAAGGCGAGCGCGGCGGGGCGGTCCGGACGGCGATCTGGTGGGCGGCGGCGCTGGCCATCGCCGGCACGGTCTGCCTGATGGTCTGGCCGGCAGAGACCGACGCGCTCGTCCTCAACGGCCCGGCGTTTCGGGACAAGATGCTCGAGTGGGTCCGCACCGGCCGGGGAACCGAGGGCAGCTTGAGCCTGTTCCTGCCGCGGCAGCTCCTGCAGCTCGCCGTCTTCGCCGCGCTGAGCCTGGCCACGGCGAGCGCCCTCTCCATCGTCATGGGCGCGGCGCTCCTCAACTACATGTCGTTCTACGTGGCCTCGCTCCTGGATGCGGGCGCCCCGCTGTGGGCGGTGGCCCTCCTCGGGTGGCAGCCCTGGACGATCTCGCGGATGGCCGCCTTCAGCACACTCGGTGTCGTCCTCGCCGAGCCGCTCGTCTTCCGGATCTTCCCCACCGCTCGGAGGAACCTCAAGGTCGTCGGCCGGATGCCTTACTACATCGCCGCCCTGACCGGAATCCTCGCCGGCTGGGTGCTCCAGGCCGCGCTCGCCCCGCTCTGGCGCGCCTGGCTGCGCGCGCTCCTCTCCTGAAAGCGCCCGCTCGCCGCTCCCGGGCGACATGCCGTCCCGGTCCTCCCCTGCCCGGGTCCGTCCCTAGAATGTCTGTCGCATGATCGCGCGCCCCACCCCGCCCCCTTCCTCGCCCGCGGAGCTCACGGCCGCCGACCTGGATCGTGCCCTGGCGGACCTCGGCTACGCCGCCTTCCGCCCGGGGCAGCGCGAGTCGATCGAGATGCTCCTCGACACCGGGCGTCTGCTGCTCGTGGCACCGACCGGGGGAGGAAAGAGCCTGGTGTATCAGCTGCCGGCCACGCTCCTCCCCGGCACGACGCTGGTCATCTCACCTCTGGTCGCCCTGATGAACGACCAGGTCCAGGCGCTCGAGAGCCGGGGCGTACCCGCGACCTTCCTCTCCGCCACGCTCGCGGGCGACGAGGTGCGCCGCCGCATGGCGCGGCTGGCCTCGGGAGCATTTCGGATCGCCTACGTGGCGCCCGAGCGGCTCGCCTTTCCGGGCTTCCGGGGTCTGCTCCGGGACATCGAGATCCCGCTCCTGGCGGTGGACGAGGCCCACTGCATCAGCGAGTGGGGCCACGACTTCCGCCCTGACTACATGCAGATCGGAGAGCTGGTTGCGGAGCTTCGAGGGGCGCGCGTCCTCGCCTGCACCGCGACCGCCACGCCCGTCGTCCGCGACGAGATCCTGGCGCGGCTCGGCCTCGCGGCGGACACGCCCCAGATCGTTCGCGGTTTCGCGCGCCCCAACCTGGCCCTCCGCGCGATCGAGCTGGCCCACGCCCGCGACCGGTCACCACACGTCGATGCACAGCTCGCCGAGGCCCTGGGACGGCCCGGCGCCGGCCGGGGGGTCGCCCTCGTCTACTCGCCGACCCGCCGGGGCGCCGAGCAGGAAGCGGCCCGCCTCGCGGGCCGAGGCTGGCGGGCGGCGCCCTACCACGCCGGGTTGGGGGCGGCCGAGCGGGCGCGGGCGAGTCGGGCCTTCGCCGAGGGGGCCGTGGAGGTGATCGCGGCGACCGTCGCGTTCGGCATGGGGATCGACCGACCGGACGTGCGGGCGGTCATCCACCTCGCGCCACCCGGATCGATCGAGGCCTACTACCAGGAGGTCGGACGGGCAGGACGCGATGGCGCCCCCGCCTGGGGCCTGCTCCTCCTGTCACCCGGAGACATGGGGCTGCGGCGACGCCTGCTCGAGCACGGCGAGAGGGTCGAGCCGGCGATCCTGGAGCACAAGTGGAACCTGTTCCTCGAGCTGATGCGCTGGGCGGAGGGCGGGAGCTGCCGCCACGACGCCATCCTGCGCTATTTTGGAGACGAGGCCGAGACGCTCGCGGGGTGCGGCCGCTGCGATGCCTGCCAAAGGCTCGCCGAGGGGGCCGACGCCGGGGACCCGGAGGCGGTGACGGTGATCGTGCGCAAGGCGCTGAGCGCCGTCGCGCGGGTGCACGAGCGCTTCGGCCTGACCGCCGCGGTCAAGCTCCTGCGCGGGGCGAAGGACGAGCGCCTCGTGCGAGCGGGCCTCGACCGCACGCCCACGTGGGGAGTCCTCAGGGAGCACTCCGAGGAGTGGCTTCTCCGGCTCCTGCGCCGGTGCGTCACCGCCGGCTGGGTCGACTTCACCTCCGGGGACCGGCCCATGGTGCGGCTGACGAGCGCGGGCCGGGCGGTGATGAAGGCGCAGAGGCCGGTGCGCCTGCTCCTTCCGCCGACCGCCGCCTCGCCGGGGCCGGCGCCACGGGCCCGCACGGTCGCCTCGCCCCTCGACGAGAGCGCGGTCGACGAGACGCTGTTCGAGGCCCTGCGGCGGCACCGTCTCCGGCTGGCCCGGGAGCAGGGTGTGCCCCCCTACGTCGTCGCCGGCGACCGAACGCTCCGCGAGATCGCGGCCACGCGGCCGACCACCCTCGACGAGCTGTGCGCCCTGTACGGCATCGGCCCCGCGAAGGCGAAGAAATACGGCCCGGGGTTGCTCGAGGTGGTCGCGCGAACGGCACCCGGCGCCTCGCCGCCATGAGGCCGAGCGGCGGACCCGGGCCTCCGGCCCCGCTCGCTCCACGGGGCGGAGGCTCTGTGCAGCGCTCGTCGAGCCCGAGGATGCCCGGGCTGGAGCCCGGGGACGGATGCGTGGCAGAATCACGGGGCGACCGCAGCGAGCCCTCGTCCTCTCGCGGCGGGTCGCGGTTCGACGCATTCATCAGCCGCACGTCGCGTGACCCTTGAACGAAGGAAACCCGAACACATGAAGATCCGCTCCGCACGCACTCTCACGATCCTGCTCGCTGCGGTCGCCCTCGCCGCCACGCTCGCCCTCGCCGGCGATGCGTCGAAGGTCGTCGGTGTCTGGGACGCCGTGGCCTCGACGCCGAACGGCGACATGTCCTCGGTCATGACGATCACCGAGGAGGATGGGACCCTCGAGGTCGACATGGTGCTGAACGGGATGAAGAGGGACGTCAGCAAGGAGAAGCTGGACGGCGACATCCTCACCATGACGGTGCGCTACGACGGCGTCCCCTACGACGTCGAGCTCAAGGTGGATGGCGAGACGATGGAGGGGACCTGGTCCGGAATGGAGGCCAACGGGACGCTGAAGGCGAAGCGTCAGCCGTAGCGGTACGCACCGAAGTCGTGCGAAACCCGAAGACAACGCGTTGAAGGGCTCGGCTATCTCTCCTCGGTGAGCTGACCGTATCGCACGATGGCGTTGAGCAACGATTGACGTTGCTCGATGCTCAGCCGCCCCACGTCCAGCACGAGGGTCCGGCCATCGGTGAGCACGAAGGATATCGTGCGCCAGTCGGGCAGCTCCGTGAAGTGCAGCTTCTGAGCCTGCGGGTTCGGGCCGAAACCCGGCTTCACCTGGGCCCTCTGCCACTCGAATCCGCTGACCTCGAGGGTGTCGATCGTGCCCCAGGCGATGTCCTCCGGATCCGCCGGGGGCACGCTGACGTGCAGGCCACTGTCGATCCGCACCTCCACGCGGTACCCGGTCACGGTGACGAGGCCCTGGTAGAGCAGCCACGCCGCGACCGCGAGCAGAACCGCGGCCAGCACCTTCGGCACCGTGCCGCCCACCGAGAAGTAGAGCCACAGGCCGAGGCCGAGGAGGAGAAGCGAGCGACCGAGCACGATGGCCCAATTGAAGCCGCTGTCGAAGTGGTAGGCGATGTCCTCAGGGGCGGAGTAGCCACTGCCCATGCCGGGCAGCTTCTGGGGCATCTGGCCGGTCTGGTCGGAGATCATGCAGCCCGCAAGGGCGGCGGACACCACGAGCGCGAGAACGAGGGTCCAGCGGGACGCGGAGCGCATGGTCGAGCCTCCTTGACGGGCGACGAACGGACCTGAGGTCGAATCGGTTGGCCGCATTCTCGGCGCCTCCCGGCGGGTCGTCAAGGCGCCTTTTGTGGCTCCGCAGGAGCCTGGCCTTCGTCGCGGGAATCCGATAGCTTCTCGGCCCAGAGGAGGAAGCCATGGACGACTCTCGGTTGCGGCGGGACCTGGCTGAGCTGCTGACGGGCAAGGCGGCACACGTCGGCGCGGACACCGCCTTCGCCGACCTGGCACCGGAGCACCGGACGGCGCGCCCGAACGAGGACGGCCACACGATCTGGGAGCTGCTCGAGCACCTGCGGATCGCACAGGAAGACATCCTGCGCTACACCCTCGAGCCCGGGTGGACATCGCCGGCGTGGCCCGACGGCTACTGGCCGGAGGTCGAGACGCCCACCGAGGAGCAGTGGCGAGCGGCGCTCGAGGGCTTCCGTCGCGACCTCGCGGGGGTGGAAGCTCTCGTCCGTGACCCGGCCCGGGACCTCACCGCCGAGATCCCGCATGGGGAAGGGCGCAGCTACCTCCGCGAGGTCCTGCTCGTCGCCGACCACAACGCCTACCACGTCGGCCAGGTGGTCGAGATCCGGCGCCTGCTCGGCGCGTGGACGTGACGGCGGGCGGCGGTTCCCTCTATCGGGAAGAGAGGTGCCCGCGCCCATTGACGGTGGGCGGGGCGAAACCTATACTCCGCCCAGCATGCGTCGGGTCGCCGATCACACCGCCAATCGAAAGCGGGCCTCTCGAAAGCGCACGAGTCGCCTCGGCGGTGGTGTGGCCTCGAGCACCTGACGGCCTCAGCCAGAGCAGTAGCGGCCACCACGACCCGCCGACGCGGCCCGAAGCCGCCGGCGGGTTTCGTGTATTGGAACGGCCGAGGCGGAGGAGGCGGAGCGGAACGAGGTGAGCGGAAAGGACAGGGATCTCGGGATGGTCGTGATGAAGTTCGGGGGCACGTCGGTCCGGGACGTGGACGCCGTACGACGGGTGATCGGGATCGTCGGTCGCGAGGAAGCGGCCGCGGCTCGTGGTGGTCTCGGCGCTGGCCGGGGTGACGGACGGCCTGCTCGACATCGCCCGCCTCGTCGAGGGCGGTGAGGGAGACGCAGGCCCGGGAGGCGGTCCGCGCACTCCGCCGGCGCCACGAGGACATGGCCGGCCTGGTCGGCAGGCCGGAGGAAAAGGCGGCGCTGCTGGCGGATCTCGACGTGCGCTTCGACGAGCTCGAGGCAATCGTGCACGCCTTGTCGGTCGTCGAGGAGGTCTCGCCCCGCTCGCGGGACACCATCGTGTCGTTCGGAGAGATCACGAGCAGTCGCATCGTGGCCGCCGCTCTCGTGGGTGCGGGGATCCCGTCCCGCACCGTCGACCCCCGCTCTGTCCTCGTGACCGACTCGGAGCACGGCACGGCCCAGCCCGATCTCGAGGCGACGGACGAGCGCCTCCGTCGGGAGGTGGCCCCGCTCCTCGCCGAGGGGGTGGTGCCGGTGCTCGGGGGCTTCGTCGGCGCGACCCCCACGGGGCTCACCACGACGCTCGGCCGGGGGGGGTCGGACTTCTCCGCCGCGCTCTTCGGCGCCGGGCTCGAGGCGGAGGAGATCCAGATCTGGACCGACGTCGACGGCATGCTGACCGCGGACCCGCGACTGGTCCCCGGCGCCCGCGTGGTGCCGCATCTCTCGTTCGACGAGGCGTCCGAGCTCGCCTACTTCGGGGCCAAGGTGCTGCACCCGAGCACCATCCTCCCCGCGGTGCGGCGCGATATCCCGGTCCGGATCCTCAACTCGCACCAGCCGGAGGCGCCCGGAACCCGCATCACGCGGAGCCCGGCCAACGGGGAAGAGGGACCCGCGGCCATCGCCTGCAAGCGGGGACTCACCCGCCTCGACATCACCTCCACCCGCATGCTCATGGCCTACGGCTTCTTGCGGCGGGTGTTCGAGGTGTTCGAGCGCTACCGGACGCCGGTGGACGTCGTGACCACCTCCGAGGTCAGCGTTTCGGTGACGATCGACGAGCGGCGTGCTCTCGATGCGATAGTGACCGACCTCTCCGAGTTCGCCGAGGTCGCCAGCGAGGGCGGGATGGCCATCGTCTGCGCCGTCGGGGACGGCCTGCGCCGGCATCCCCGACTGACCACCCAGATGCTCGGGGCCCTCGAGGGCCTTCCCCTCGTGATGGTGTCCCAGGGCGGGTCTCGGCAGAACATCACGGTCGTCGTGCGCGAGGGCGACGTGGCGGGCGCCATGGGGCGGCTCCACCGACGCTTCTTCGAGGGCGACCACGCCTCCGTCGACGCCGCGGCCGCGGCAACCGCCTGAGGAGGGAACGATGCGACTGCTCATCGTCGGTCACGGACGGATGGGACGGCTGATCGAGGGGCTCGCCCCCGACTACGGCTTCGAGGTCGCGGGCATCCTCGAGATCGACTCGAACCCCGACGGCGGTGGGGTGACCGCGGAGAGATGCCGTGACGTCGACGTCGCCGTCGACTTCTCGACGGCGGAGGCGACCCTGGCCACGGTGCCGCGGCTGGCCGCGGTCGGGGTGAACCTGGTCGTGGGCACGACCGGCTGGACGGATCGTGAAGCAGAAGTCCGGGAGGCGGTCGAGCACTCCGGCGTGGGCGCGGTGGTGGCGGCCAACTTCTCGCTGGGGGCCAATTTGACGAACGCCCTCGCGACGACGATGGGGCGGCTCCTCCGTGACAAGGAGTCCTACGGCGCCTGGATCCACGAGGCTCACCACAAGGCCAAGCGAGACGCCCCGTCGGGCACGGCGCTGATGCTCCAGCGCGCGCTGGAGGGCGCGGGCTACCGTCAGGGGGTCGACGTCTCGTCGACCCGCGCGGGATCGATCCCGGGGACGCACACCGTCGGCTTCGACGGTCCCGCCGAGAGCCTGACCCTGACCCACACCGTGCGCGACCGCGCCACCTTCGCTCACGGAGCGCTGGAGGCCGCCCGTTGGGTGTCGGGTCGGAAAGGCTGGTACACGATGCAGGACGTTCTCGGCCTCGGACCGAGCGCTCGCTGAGGAGCGAGAGAGGAAGGTGGTCATGCGAACTCCATTCACAGGTTGCGGTACCGCGCTGGTGACGCCGTTCGACTCGTCGGGTGCCGTCGACGAGGCGGCGGTGAAGCGGCTCGCCCGGCGCCAGATCGAGGCCGGCATCCACTTCCTCGTGCCGTGCGGCACCACCGGGGAGACCCCGACGCTGTCCGCCGAGGAGAGACGACGAGTCGTGGAGCTCGTCGTCGAGGAGGCGGCGGGAGAGGTCCCGGTGCTCGCCGGCGCCGGGGGCTACGACACGAAAGAGGTGGTCGAGGCGGCCCGCGCGATGGAGGCCGCGGGCGCCCAGGGCCTGCTCTCGGTGACCCCGTACTACAACAAGCCCACTCCGGAGGGCCTCTACCGACACTACCAGGCGATCGCGGTGGCCACGCCGCTGCCGATCGTGGTCTACAACGTGCCCGGACGCACCGGCTGCAACGTCACCCCGGACACGCTGCTCCGCCTCGCCTCGATCCCGACCGTGGCCGCGGTCAAGGAGGCCTCGGGGAACATCAACCAGATCAGCGAGGTCTGCCGATCGGTGCCCGCCGACTTCATCGTGCTGTCGGGAGACGACGCCATGACCCTGCCCGCCATGGCGGTGGGGGCCCGCGGCCTGATCTCGGTGGCATCGAACGAGGCCCCGGCGGAGATGGTGCAGCTCGTCGAGGCCGCCGAGAAGGACGACTACGCGGACGCGCGTGAGCGACACCATCGGCTTCTGCCGCTCATGACGGTGAACTTCGCGGAGTCCAACCCCATCCCGGTCAAGACAGCGATGGCGCAGATGGGTCTCCTGGAAGAGGTGTTTCGGCTGCCGATGGTGCCTCCGAAGCCGGAGACGCGCGCGCGGCTGGCCCACGTGCTGGCCGAGCTCGGGATCCAGACCGAGGGAGCGCCGCGATGAACGCGGAGCTGGAGGCGCTCCGCAAGAGGATCGAGGAGCTCTGGCAGGCGGGCAGAGCAGGTCGAGCCGGCGGACGCACGAGAGACCTTCGGCGACCTGCGGGGCGCGCTCTCACGTGGCGAGGCGCGCGCCGCCGAGCCCGACCCGGGATCTCCCACGGGCTGGCGTGTCAACGAGTGGGTCAAGCAGGGCATCCTGCTGGGGTTCCGGCACGGGAACCTGACGGATGCCTCGATGGACCACGGCCGGCTCCGCTTCTTCGACAAGGACACGCTCCCGCTGAAGCCGCTCGAGCTCTCCTCCGGGGTCCGCGTCGTCCCCGGCGGCTCCGCGGTGCGCGACGGGGCCTATGTGGGACGCGGCGTGATCTGCATGCCGCCGATGTACATCAACGTCGGCGCCTACGTGGACGAGGGCACGATGATCGACTCGCACGCGCTCGTGGGCTCGTGCGCGCAGGTCGGTCGTCGCGTGCACGTCAGTGCGGCGGCGCAGATCGGGGGGGTCCTCGAGCCGGTGGGGGCGATGCCGGTGATCGTGGAGGACGACGTCCTCATCGGCGGCAACACCGGCTTGTACGAGGGTGCGGTGGTCCGGCGCCGGGCGGTGATCGGGGCGGGGACGGTGCTCACGGGCTCGACGCCCGTCTACGACCTGCCTCGCGGCCGCATACTGCGACCCGAGCCGGGGGTGCCGCTCGTCGTTCCCGAAGGCGCGGTGGTCGTGCCCGGGGCGCGGGCCGTCACGGTGGGCGCGGGCAAGGAATGGGGGCTCGCCCTCGCCACCCCCGTCATCGTGAAGTACCGGGACGAGAAGACCGACGCCCGCACCGAGCTCGAGACGTGGCTGCGATGAGCCTCCTCGACCTCGCCCGAAGCCTCATCGACATCGACTCGACCACCGGGCGCGAGGGCGAGGCCTGCCGCTGGCTCGCCGACCACCTGCGGGCGCTGGGCTACGCCGTCAGGGAGCAGCCGGTCGTAGGGGACCGCACCAACATCCTGGCGTTCGCGGATCCACGCCCGACGGTCGTCCTTTCGACCCACATCGACTGCGTCCCTCCCTTCTTCCCGAGCCGGATCGCCGGCGGCCGTCTCCACGGCCGGGGGGCGTGCGACGCAAAGGGAGCGATCGCCGCCCAGGTCAACGCCGTAGAGCGGCTTCGGGCGGAGGGCGAGGAGCGGGTCGGGCTGTTGTTCGTCGTGGGCGAGGAGCGCGGGAGCGACGGGGCGGCGGCAGCGAACGCGATCCCACCAGGCTCCCGTTACCTGATCGACGGCGAGCCCACGGACGGCCGGCTGGGGCGGGCCACGCGAGGCGTCCTGCGACTGAAACTCAAGGCCACCGGTCGGGCGGCCCACTCGTCGCAGCCGGGGCGTGGGGTCTCGGCCATCGACACCCTCGTGGACGCCCTCGTCGAGCTCCGAGGTCTGCCCCTGCCCGAGGACCCGGACCTGGGGTCGACGTTCTACATCGTGGGGCTCGTCGCCGGCGGCATCGCACCGAACGTCGTGTCCCCGTCCGCCGAGGCCGAGCTCAACTTCCGGACGGTGGGCCCGGGCGCCGATGTCGTCGAGCGGCTCTCTTCTCTGCGCCCTCGTGTCTCGATCGAGCCCGTGCTCGAGGTGCCTCCGGTGCGGCTGCACACGGTGCCCGGCTTCGACAGCGCGGTGTTCGCCTTCACCACGGACATCCCCCTTCTGCCGGCGTGGGGTCGCCCGCTCCTCTTCGGGCCGGGATCGATCACCCTGGCCCACACGGACGAGGAGAGCGTCGAGATCGCGGAACTGGAGGCGGCGGCCGACACCTACGCGCGCCTGGCGAAGGACCTGCTCACGGGCGAATCCTGAGGCGCCGCCACCGGCGCGACGGCTCGCTGTCGCACCTTGTCGTTCCGGTCGCTTCGTCTTTCTCCCGAGGTGTGCTTCACTGCTCCATATGCCCGCCGAGCCGCCGCGCAACGCCGAGGACGAACGGCTGCGGCCCACCTACGCGGTGGTGAGCCTCTCGCGACTGCGCGACAACCTGGCCGCGGTGAAGGCCCACGTCGCCCCCGCCCGGGTCATGGTGATCCTGAAGGCGAACGCCTACGGCCACGGGCTCGAGGCGGTGGCCCGGTGCCTCGCGCCCCAGGCCGATGCGTTCGGAGTGGCGCTCGTCGAGGAGGGCATCGACCTTGCGCCACCTCGGAATCGAGAGCCCGATCCTGGTGATGGGTGGGATCTGGACACGGCAGATCCCCCTGTTCCTGGAGCACGACCTGACGTTCACCGTGCCCTCCCTCGCCCGCCTCCGCGACATCGAGGAGGCGGCGGCCGCCCGGGACGGCAAGGCCCGGGTGCACCTCAAGATCGACACCGGAATGGAGCGCATCGGCGTGCACCACTATCACGCCGAGGAGCTGCTCCTTGCGGCGGCGCGCTCGAGCCACGTGGAGGTCGAGGGGATCTACTCGCACTTCGCCAGCGCCGACGCCGAGGACCCCACCGAGGCGCGACGGCAGCTGGCCCGCTTCGAGGAAGTGCTGAGCTTCTACGAGCGGCACTCGCTCCCCCGCCCCGAGCGCCACATGGCGAACTCGGCCGCGATGCTGACGATGCCCGAGAGCCGCATGGACATGGTTCGCGCCGGGATCCTCGTCTACGGCGTCTACCCCTCGCCCGGTGTGCCCCGCACCGTGGAGGTGAGGCCGGCCCTCTCATGGAGGTCGCGGGTCGTCTACTTCAAGGTCGTGGAGGCGGGGAGCCCGGTGAGCTACGACGGCACATGGTCGAGCGACCACCAGGTGAGGGTCGTCACCGTGCCCGTGGGCTACGGCGACGGCTACTTCCGAAGCATGTCGAACCGGGCCGAGGTGATCCTGCGGGGCCAGCGCTACCGCGCAGGTCGGACGGATCTGCATGGATCAGATGATGGTCAACATCGAGTGGGAGACCGGGTACAACGGTGACGAGGTGGTGCTCATCGGCGAGCAGGGAGACCAGCGCGTCACCGTCGAGGAGCTGGCCGACTGGGCCGGCACGATCCCCTACGAGGTCCTGACCGCGATCAACGACCGGGTGCCACGTCTGTACGAGAGCTGATCGCGCCCGTCGTCGGACGGCGCGGTCATCCTGAGCGCGCCGATCGAGTCGTCGCGCGAAGGATCTCCTGACCGCACTCACACGCGCCTTCTGGATCCTTCCTCTACGCATTGCGTCTAAGGAGAGCCGGCGGCGCGGATCAAACGCCAGAAACCACTGGATCGCCGTGATCGCCGAGTGCTAGCATTCTGACTTGAGCCCCGTCCCTCCCGGGGGTTCATTCTCGCGAGGCAACTGAATGAACCAAACCGTGCTGAAGGGAATTCTGTGGGTCGTGGCGTCGCTCGCCGCGGCCGCCATGCTCGCCTCTCCGGCGAGCGCACACGGCCGCAGTGCCGACGAGTGTCTCGACCCGAACGGAACCGACGACACGGAGGCACTCCAGTCGGCGCTCGACCGCTGCGCGAACCGGGCGCGCGGCAAGTGTGAGGTCTCCCTGTGCGAAGGGGTCTTTCGGATCGCCCCCGTTCGGGTCGGAGACTTCCGGGGCGTGTTGCGGGGAGCGGGGCGCGAAAGGACCGTGATCCGGGCGCTGCCCGCCCTCGCGGTGAACGTCAACCCACGCGGCTACTGGCGCGACGAGCCCCTGGACCCGGATGGGGAGCCGTGGCCCTTCCTGCTCCAGTTCGTCGAGGGCCGTGCGGGGATCCGCGACCTGGCCGTCGAGATCCCCTCACCGGAGCCGGGCGAGAGGCCGACTCTGGGCTGGAACGACGGGTGGAGCTGGAGGTCGGAGCTGGCCGGCGCCATTCTGCTCACGGGCCGAGACCCGGTCCACTTCGACGTGAGGCGGGTCCGGATCACCGCTGGTCCTGACCCCCATCCCGAGAGCGACTTCGGGACGACGCTCTTGTCCGGCATCCACTTCCAGGGCCTTCTGGTGAACCCGGCCGACGACAGCGCCTACCCGATGTATCCGGTGAGGGGCCGCTTCCGCGTCTCGGACAGCGAGCTCGTGGGGATGCTGAGCGGCACTCCCCTGTGGGAGCTCGCCGACGCGAAGGTGACGATCGCCCACAACCGCTACCGCGCGATCCTCGGGATGGACGTCCTCGACGCGACGCGCTCACGTGTCGCGATCTACGGCAACCACTGGGACGTCGACTTCGTCGGGGCCGAGGTGATACTCAACATCGACGGGGAGCCCTCGCAGGCCAACACGTTCTTGATCGTCGACAACCGCGGCTCGATCGGGACCCTGTTCAGCTTCGCCTCCGGCCTCTTCTTCTGGGATCCGGGGACCCTCGACGGGAACCCGGGGAGCTCGACCGTCCTCCTCGCCGGCAACCGCCTCACGGTGGGGGTGGACGGCAACGCTGCGGAGAGCGGCCTGGAGGCCTGGGGCGCTCGCCGGCTCTGGGTGTACGGCAACGTCCTGCGGGGCTGGGTCCGGACCGGCGTCAGGGTCGAAGAGACGAGGGGCTGCCGGGTCTTCGGCAACGCACTCCGGGAGCTGGAGACCGACGCTGGCCCGGATCTCAACCTGGGACCCGGAACGAGCGAGTGCCTGGCCGTCGTCGACCACGACGACGTCGTGCTCGACCAGGGTACGGACAACCTCATCTTCCGTCGCTAGTGTCGTGTCACTGAAGTCGAGTGAATGAGGCGGTCAGCGCGGCGAAGGGGCTCGGCGGGCGGGGCCCCGGCGAGGACCCTGCTTTCACTTCGAAGCTGGCGGGCCCGCAGACGGGGTGCACGCCGAGCCCCCGGCAAGACTGCGCGCTGAGGATGTACACACGACTTCGGTGAATGGAACACTAGCCGGAGCCCGCCGGGTTGCCCCCTCAGCCGGTCGGCGCGCAGTCGGGGCGGCTCTGGCATGGCAAGTGCACGCGGCTTCGCATAACATCGCCGGCGCGGCACGGTCGACCCGACGGGGCGTATGGTCGTGCCTCGAGTCCAGGAGGAAGCCATGGCAATCATCACGATCTCGCGAGGGTCGCTGAGCGGGGGCCGGAGCCTGGCGCGGTGTCTGGGGCCGAACCTGGGCTATCGGGTCGTGAGCCGCGAGGAGCTGGTGCAGGAGGCGGCCAAGCGGTACGGGGTCGACGAGAAGAGCCTCCAGAAGGGCCTCGAGGAGGGGCCGCGGTTCTGGGACCGGTTCCGGGTCGACCGGCGCATATACGTGAGCGTGGCTCAGGCCACGCTGTGCCACCTCGTCGAGAGCGACAACGTCGTCTACCACGGGCACGCCGGACACCTTCTCCTGCGCGGGGTCGGGCACGTCCTCCGGGTGAGGATCATCATGCCGATGAACCAGCGCATCCCCCTGGCCGTCCGCGAGCACGGGCTGGCCGAGGGAGCGGCCGAGGGCTTCATCCGCAAGCGGGACGAGGAGCGGGCCTCGTGGACGCGCTTTCTCTACGGCATCGATTGGCTGGACCCGGTGCTCTACGACGTGACGCTGAACCTCGAGAAGCTGACCATCGATTCCTCCTGCAACCTGATCGCGACCATGGTCGAGCGGAAGGAGTTCGAGGTCACCGACGAGACGCGCCGCCAGCTCGCCGATCTCGAGCTGGCCTCGCACACTCACGCCAAGCTGTTCCTGAACCCGAAGGTGGCGGCGGCGGCGGCGAAGATCGACGTGAAGGCCCACGATGGCGTCGTCCATCTCTCCGGGATCCTCCCGGGAGACGCCCTGCTGGACGAGGTCATCAAGACCTGCCGGGAGCTGCCCGAGGTCCGGGACGTCCGCGCCGAGTGGCTGGGGGCGCGAGAGGAGCCTCTCTAGAGGGGTCCTTCCGTCGTTTCGATCCCGTAACGTCGGCCCTTCCCCCCGCCGATCTTGCCGATTCGCGCCCCCCGCCGGCCCGGGGGACCCGTCCAAACGGGACGAGTGAGCCGCTCGCCTCCTTCAGAGAAGGTGGCGTAGAGCTTGCTTTCTTCCTTCCCGAGCAGCGGCATCGGACTGCAACGAGAGGCGCTGCCTCGGATAGAACGACTCTGATGATCTCCGCCCTGATTCACCCGGCGCCACGTACTGACTGCGCCGCCCAGGTGTGCCGCCATCGGGCGGCGCCGGAGATTGGGCGTTTCTGCCGATCGACATGCCGATGCCACGGAGGTGTCAATGCCAAGTTTCGTCAATCCTGAGAAGTGTGACGGGTGCAAGGCGCTGGACAAGACCGCCTGCCAGTACATCTGCCCGAACGACCTCATGGTGCTCAATGCCGACACCATGAAGGCGTACAACCGGGAGCCGGACATGTGCTGGGAGTGCTACAACTGCGTGAAGATCTGCCCCACGCAGGCGGTCGACGTCCGCGGCTATGCCGACTTCGTCCCCATGGGGGCGTCGGTCGTGCCCCTGCGGTCCACCGACTCGATCATGTGGACCGTGAAGTTCCGCAACGGGACACTCAAGCGGTTCAAGTTCCCGATCCGCACCACCCCGGAAGGCAAGGCTGAGCCCTCTGGAGGCTTCGCTGAAACCGCCGACCTCCAAGGCCCCGTGCTGTACTCGGAGCCCGAGGCGCTCGGTCTCCCCGAAGTCTGGGCACGGAAGTAGGAGAGGGAGAGAGGCATGAAAGACTTCGAAACCGTTGTCGTCGAGACCGATTTCCTGATCCTCGGAGGCGGCATGGCCGCCTGCGGCGCGGCCGTCGAGGCTGCCTACTGGGCCAAGAAGCACAACCTCAAGGTCACCCTGGTCGACAAGGCCGCGGTGGACCGCTCCGGCGCCGTGGCGATGGGCCTCTCGGCCATCAACCAGTACGTCGGGCTCAAGGACGGCCAGAACACCGTCAAGAACTACGTGGACTACGTCCGCAACGACCTCATGGGCGTCACCCGCGAGGACCTCGTCGCCGACATCGCCCGCCACGTCGACTCCTCGGTCCACCTCTTCGAGAAGTGGGGCCTGCCGATCTGGAAGGACGAGAAGGGCGGCTACGTCCACGAGGGACGCTGGCAGCTCATGATCAACGGCGAGTCCTACAAGGTCGTCGTGGCGGAGGCGGCCAAGAACGCCCTCGGCGCCGAGAACATCTACGAGCGCGTCTTCATCACCGGTCCGATCATGGACGGTGACGTGTGCAAGGGCGCCTACGGGTTCTCCGTCCGCGAGAACAAGTTCTACGTGTTCAAGTCCCGGGCGACCCTGGTGTCCATGGGTGGCGCGGTTCACGTGTTCAAGCCCCGCTCGTCCGGTGAGGGCGCGGGTCGCGCCTGGTATCCGCCGTGGAACGCGGGTGCCTCCGCCTACTTCACGCTGGCCGCTGGCGCCGAGATGACCTGCCAGGAAGTCCGCTTCATCCCGGTGCGCTTCAAGGACGCGTACGGTCCGGTCGGCGCCTGGTTCCTGCTCTTCAAGTCGCGGGCGACCAACGCCTTCGGCGGCGAGTACATGGTCGAGCGCCGTTCCGAGCTCGCCAACTGGGGCCCCTACGGTCAGGTGAAGCCGATCCCGGCGAACCTGCGGAACTACCTCGGCATGCTGGACGTCCTCGAGGGCAAGGGCCCGATCTACATGCGCACCGAGGAGGCCATCAAGAAGATCGCCGACCAGACGCCCGATCCCAAGGCCTACAAGAAGAAGATGAAGGAGCTGGAGTCCGAGGCGTGGGAGGACTTCCTCGACATGACGATCTCACAGGCCATCCTGTGGGCGGCCACCAACACCTCCCCCGAGGAGAGGTCCTCCGAGATCGCCGCCGCCGAGCCCTACTTCATCGGCTCGCACTCCGGCGCCTCCGGCGCCTGGGTGAGCGGTCCCAAGGACCTGGCCCCCGACGAGTACTTCTGGGGCTACGAGACGATGTCCACCGTCAAGGGCGTCTTCTGCGCCGGTGACGCTTCCGGCGCGTCTTCGCACAAGTTCTCCTCGGGCTCTCACGCCGAGGGGCGCATCTCCGGCAAGGCGGCCATCCGGTACCTGGTCAACGAGAAACCCGCCAAGCCCAACGTCAGCGACGCCGAGATCGACAAGCTCAAGGCTCTCACCCTCAAGCCCATGGCCACCTTCGAGGAGCACAAGGGTGCGTCGACGCAGACCGACGTCAACCCCAACTACATCAGGCCGGACATGTTCATGCGCCGTCTGCAGAAGATCATGGACGAGTACGCCGGCGGAGTGACCGCCCAGTTCACCACCTCCAAGCCCATGCTGGACCGGGGCCTGGAGCTTCTGGACTTCCTCCGGGAAGACTCCGACAAGCTGGGGGCCGAGGATCTCCACGAGCTGATGCGCTGCTGGGAGAACTACCACCGCATGTTCCAGGCCGAGGCCCACGTCCGCACCGTGCTCCATCGTGAGGAGACGCGTTGGCCCGGCTACTATTTCCGTTCCGACTTCCCCAAGATCGACGAAGACAACTGGCACTGCTTCGTCAACTGCAAGTACGACGCGGCCACCGGGAAGTGGGAGTTGATGAAGCGGGACATCATCCCGACCTTCAAGCCGGCCGACGAGCACGAGCAGCTCGGCGGTTAGCTTCCGCTCCGTTCCTGCCCCAGGCGTTCTCGTCCCCGAGGGCGCCTGGGGCTTTCTTCCGGGCTTTCTTCGAAGGGGGATCGCATGAGCCCGAAATGTCCACACTGCGGCGCGCCGCTCCAGGCGTTCGCCTTGCCCGAAGAGGGAGGCTGGGAGTCCACCTTCCACGTCGCCTGCTTCAACGACGAGTGTCCGTACTTCGTTCGGGGCCGGCAGCGTATGGAGGACGTCTACGGGGTCAAGGTGTCCTATCGCTATCGGATCGATCCGGCCAGTGGGCAGTCCTCGCCCCTGGCCGTCTGGTCACGCGACGCGCTCAAGGACCGCATCCTGGACGCCGAGATCACGAGCGAGGTCGCGGCCTCCGACGAGGCGCCGGCAAAGGGGGCCACGCCATGAGCCAGACCACGACTGACGCGCCCCCCGACCTGGCCGACAAGCGGCGTCTGACCGGGGACGAGAGCTTCTGCTTTGGCTGCCGTTCCGAGCTCCCCTGCTTCACGCGCTGCTGCGCGAACGTCAACATCCTGCTCACCCCGGTCGACGTCCTTCGCCTGTCGCGTCGTCTGGGAATGAGCACCACCGAGTTCATCGACCGCCACACCCTCCTGCCGATGACGAAGGACCTCCAGCTCCCGACCGTCATGCTCAGGATGAGCGACGAGGAGGACAAGCGCTGCTCCTTCGTGACCGAGAAGGGCTGCGGCGTCTACGAGGACCGGCCCTGGTCCTGCCGCATGTACCCGGTGGCCATGGCCGTGCCTCCGGCCCGTGCGGGAGTGGAGCCGGAACCGCTCTATTTCCTCCTCGAGGACGACTTCTGCGAGGGCCACGAGGAGCCGCGGGAGTGGACGGTGCCCGAGTGGCGCCAGGACCAGGACGTGTCGGCGCGTGAGGAGCTCGAGTCGGGCTTCCGCGAGATCGTGTCGCATCCCTGGTTCATCGGCGGCACGCGCAAGCTGGATCCGAAGCGGCTGGACATGTTCTTCACCGCCTGCTACGACCTCGACAAGTTCCGCATCTTCGTCTTCGAATCGACCTTCCTGGAGCGCTTCGACCTCGACCCCGCGCTGGTGGAGAAGATGCGCGAGGACGACGACGAGCTCCTCCGCTTCGCCTTCCACTGGCTGAAGCTCGCCCTCTTCGGCGAGCCGGTCCTCAAGGTCAAGGACTCCGCGAGCTCGTCACGGAGAACGGCATGAGTGAACCCACGCCCCGGCCTCTGCTGGTGGTGGGAGCGGGAATCGCGGGGGTGACCGCCGCGATCGAGGCGGCCGAGGCCGGCCGCGACGTCGTCCTGCTCGAGAAGGAGGCCTCCATCGGGGGCCGGGTCCTTCAGCTCCACCACTACTTCCCGAAGCTCTGTCCTCCCTCGTGCGGGATGGAGATCAACACCCGCCGCCTGGAGCGCAACCCGCGCGTTCGGGTGCTGACGCAGGGGGAGATCAAGGCGGCCGACAACGGGAAGGTCACCATCCGGCAGGCGCCGGCGTACGTGAACGACCGCTGCACCGCCTGCGGGAAGTGCAGCGAGGTCTGCCCGGCGAAGGTGAAGGACCCGCACAACCTCGGGATGAGCGAGGCTCCGGCCATCCGCCTCCCCCACCCCAACGCCTGGCCCTACCGCTACACCCTGGACCGGGAGGCCTGCCCGGACGGCTGCCAGGCCTGTGTCGACGCGTGCGAGTACGACGCCATCGACCTCGACGCGAAGGAGCGCGAGGAGACCCTCGAGGTCGGCTCGGTGGTCGTCGCCACCGGCTGGCACGCGTACCCGCTCGACAAGCTCCCGGAGCTGGGCGGCGGGACGCTCCCGAACGTGATCTCGAACGTCCAGATGGAGCGCCTCGCCTCGAAGAGCGGGCCCACCGGCGGGAAGATCCAGCGCCCCTCCGACGGAGAGGCCCCGAAGAAGGTGGCCTTCGTCCAGTGCGCGGGCTCGCGCGACGTCAACCACCTGCCCTACTGCTCGTCGGTCTGCTGCCTCGGCTCCTTCAAGCAGGCCCTCTACGTCCAGGAGCAGGACCCCGAGGCCGAGGTCATCATCTACTACATCGACCGCCGGGCCTTCGGGCGCAACGAGGAGCTCCTCGCCCGCCTCGCCGAGCAGAAGGGCGTGCGCCTGGTCAAGGGCAAGGTCGGTCAGGTGGAGGCCGGCGAAGGCGGCGGCCTGAAGCTCCGGGCCGAGGACGTGGAGGCCGGGCGACTCATCGAGGACCAGGCCGACCTGGTCGTGCTCGCCACGGGCATGGTGCCCAACCTCAAGGACGGCGTGCTGCCCCTGGGGCTCGAGCGGGACGAGGACGGCTTCGGCCTGGACAGCAACGAAGGCGCGAGTGGCGGGTGTCGCCCGCCGCCCGGCGGACGTGGCGACCAGCGTGCGCGACGCCACCGGCGCCGCGGCGCGCGCCCTGGCATCGGGGAGGGCGTGATGGAGCGAGTCGGCGTCTTCACCTGCACCGGCTGCGGCATCGGCGAGGCCCTCGACATCGAGGCCCTGAACGCCGCGGCCGAGGCTCCGAAACCCACCTGCACCGCCAGCCACCCGTGCCTCTGCGCACCGGAGGGGATGGACAGCGTCCGCAAGGCCGTCGACGAGGAGAAGCTCGAGGGCGTGATCCTCGCCGCGTGCTCGTCCCGCGCCAAGCAGCAGGAGCTGCAGCTCGATCGCGCCGGCGACCATGGTCGAGCGCGTGAGCCTGCGCGAGCAGGTCGTCTGGTCCCATCCGCCCAACGAAGAAGACACCCAGATGCTCGCCGAGGACCTGCTGCAGATGGGCATGGCCCGGGTCACGCGAGCGAAGGCCGCGACCCCCACCTCCGAGCCGATCGAGACCGGCGTGCTGGTCGTCGGCGGCGGCGTGGCCGGACTCGAGGCCGCCCGCGGCGCCTCCGGGCTCGGGCACGCCGTCGTCCTCGTCGAGAAGGACGAGACCCTCGGAGGCCGCACGAAGGGGCTCCGCTTCCAGACCCCGGGACGTCCTCCCTACGACACCCTGGTGCCCAGCCGGCTTCCGGATCTCGTCGCCGCGGTCCAGGACGACCCGCAGATCAAGGTCCTCACCCAGGCGCGGGTCAAGGCCATCAAGGGCCAGCCCGGCCAGTTCAGCGTCGAGGTGGAGACCCCGTCCGGAGTGGAGAGCTTCCAGTCCGGGGCCATCGTCCAGGCCACCGGCGCGCGTCCCTACGACGCCACGAAGCTCGGACACCTCGGGTACGGCTCGTCCTCGAACGTCATCACCTCGCACGAGCTGGAGGCCATGCTCTCCCGCGGGGAGCTGGGACGGCCTTCGGACGGGAAGCTCCCGGGTCGCGTGGTCTTCGTCCAGTGCGCCGGCTCGCGAGACCCCGAGCACCTGCCCTACTGCTCGTCCGAGTGCTGCGGCGTCACCCTCCGGCAGATCGCGGTCATCCACAAGGACCATCCCGAGGTCGAGACGGTCACCGTCTACAAGGACATGCGGACCGGCGGCCAGCTCGAGCGCTTCTACCAGGCCGTGCAGACACAGCCCGGAAGCCTGTTTACCCGCGGCGAGGTGAGCGCGGTCGAGGGCAACGGCAACCTGAAGGTCCACCTGAAGGAGTCGCTGCTGGGCGACGACGTCAGCCTGGACGCGGACCTCGTCGTCCTGGCGGTGGGCATGGTCCCCAACTCCGCCGACGGCGAGGCGATCCGGGCCCTGCACGACGCCCAGGGCGCGGTCCGAGAAGGGCGACTCCGAGATCCAGAAGAAGGAGGCCCTGAAGGTCGTCGAGGAGCTCAAGCGCCACGAGGGCACGGAGATCCTGAACCTCGCCTACCGGCAGGGACCGGATCTTCCGGTCCTGCGCTACGGCTTCCCGGACTCCCACTTCATCTGCTTCCCCTACGAGACCCGCCGCACCGGGCATCTACGCCGCCGGCACGCTGCGCGCGCCGATGGACGGGGCCCAGGCCGCCGAGGACGGCTGGGGCGCGGCGATGAAGGCGGCGCAGTGCATCGAGGAGGCCCGCCACGGCGAGGCGGTGCACCCGCGCTCCGGCGACCTCGGCGTGCCCGACTTCTTCCTGCAGCGCTGCACCCAGTGCAAGCGCTGCACCGAGGAGTGCCCGTTCGGCACCCTCAACGAGGACGAGAAGGGCACCCCCCAGCTCAACGTCCTGCGCTGCCGCCGCTGCGGCATCTGCATGGGCGCCTGCCCCGAGCGCATCATCAGCTTCCCGGACTACTCCGTGGACGCCACCGCGGCCGCGATCAAGGCCATGTCCGTCCCCGACGAGTTCGACGAGAAGCCGCGAATCCTGGCGCTGCTCTGCGAGAACGACGCGCTGCCCGCCCTCGACGCGGCCGCGCTCGCGCGGACGCAGTGGAATCCGTGGGTGCGGGTCATCCCCCTGCGCTGCCTCGGCTCCATGAACCTCGTGTGGATCGCCGACGCGCTCTCGCGGGGGATCGACGGGGTCATCCTCATCGGCTGCAAGCACGGCGACGACTACCAGTGCCACTACGTCCGCGGCTCCGAGCTCGCCAACACCCGTCTCGGGAACCTCCAGGAGACGCTGACCCGCCTGGCCGTCGAGCCGGAGCGGGTCAAGGTCGTGGAGCTCGCCCACGACGAGAGCGGCCGGATTCCGCAGATCCTCGACGAGTTCTCCGACGAGCTCGAGGAGCTCGGGGCGAGCCCGTTGAAGGGCTTCTAGTGCCGTTCCGTGGAGGTCCAGCTGACTGCTGACGCGCGCGTCAGCGGTGAGGGGACGATGAAGAGTCATGGTCTGCAGCTTCTGACGCTCATCGACGTCGAAACGGAATACTCCGGGAACGTCGCTCAGGGCTGCGTTCCCGGCGTGAGTCTAGGGAGGGAGTATGGCGTCGACATCAGCGATCGTGTCCTCCCCGGCCTTCCGCCAGGAGGTGCTGAAGCGCGGTGGGGAGACCGCGGCGCGCTGCTACCAGTGCGCCACCTGCTCCAGCGTGTGCGAGCTGGCCCCGGCCGATGCCCCCTTCCCGCGCCGTCAGATGCTGTGGACACAGTGGGGGCTGGCCGACCGGCTCGCCGCCGATCCCGCGGTGTGGCTCTGCCATCAGTGCAACGACTGCACCGCGCACTGCCCGCGCGACGCCCGCCCCGGCGACGTCCTGCAGACCGTTCGGAGCCTGGTGGTGGAGGGACTGGCGTACCCGAAGGCCCTCGGCCGCCTCGTGGCAGGCGCGCGTACCACCTGGCCGATCCTCTTCGGCGTGCCGATCCTCTTCTGGCTCGTGCTCCTGGGAGTGAGCGGCCTGCTCCAGCCCCCGGCGGACTTCCACGCCTACGAGCAGATCGTGCCGCACTCCATGCTCTACGCGGTGTTCTTCCCGATGACCGGGCTGGTGGCCCTGGCCGCATTCATCAGCGGCCGCCGCTACTGGCAGACCATGGGAGAAGCGGCACCACGCTCGAGATCCTTCCTCTCGGGGCTCTGGGCGACCACGATGGACATCTCCACCCACAAGCGCTTCGGCGCCTGCGGGACCGCCCACTTCCGCCGCCTGGGACACCTCCTCCTCTTCTGGGGTTTCGTGGGGGCGGCGGTGACGTCGGGCCTGCTGATCGTCGCCATCTACATCCAGGGGTACGAGATGCCCCTTCCGCTCCTCCACCCGTACAAGCTCCTCGGCAACATCTCCGCCGTCGCGCTCATGGCCGGCGCCGGCATCCTCGTGACCGTGCGCCTCACGGACCGCGACCGCGCCGGGAACTCGACCGCGTTCGATTCGTTCTTCACCACGGTGGTGGCCCTCGTGATCGCCACCGGCGTGCTGGTGGAGCTAGTGCGCCTCTTCGCCGCCAGCACGCCGGGGCTTGCGGTGGGGCTCTACGTCCTGCACCTCGGCGTCGTCACCACCCTCTTCGTGACGTTCCCCTACTCGAAGTTCGCCCACATGCTCTACCGGACGCTGGCCATGATCCACGAGCAGGCGGGCCCGCCCACCGACGGAGCCTAGGAAAGAGGCGATGAGGGGCACTCTCCACTGCAGCGCGTTCCTGCTCGGGATCGTCCTGGTGGCGAGTCCCTCTCTCGCCACCGAGACGATCGCCCCCCCCACGCGGCGCTCTCCTGCGAGTCGTGCCATACCGACGCCATCCCCTCCCCGGACGGGGGGCTGCCCGCGGTGCTCCCGCCCGACGATCCCGGCTCCCCGGTGCACCGTGACCGCGTGGCCGCGACCTGCGGCGCCTGCCACGCCCGGGAGCTGAAGGCCTTCACCGGGGGCATCCACGGGGTGCGCCTCGCCGAGGGCTCGGCCTTCGTCCCCACCTGCACGAGCTGCCACGGGGTCCACGGCATCCAGGCCGCCGGCGGGGGCGCGGCCTCCACATCGGCGGGGAGGGTCGTCTTCACCTGCGCCGAGTGCCACGAAGACCCGGCCGTGACCCGCGGCACCGGCCTGGACGGGGGCGTCGTCGAAAGCTACGAGCGGACGTTCCACGGGATCGCCTACGCGCACGGTGTCACCGACATCGCCACCTGCGTGTCCTGCCACGGCGCCCACGACGTCCTTCCCTCGAGCGACCCGAACGCACGCACACACCCCTCACGCATCGAGACCACGTGCACGGCCTGTCACGCCCAGGTGGACCCGGCCACGGTCGACCGCGTGAGCCACCCGAGCGAATGGCCCGGTTTCTGGGGAGCGCTGAAGAGCCTGAACCTCTACTTCCCGGTCGCTCGCACCGCGCTCAACCCGCTGTTCGTGTCGGGGATGGGGGCGCTGGTCGGCTTCCTCTCGGGTCTCTTCGGGGTGGGCGGTGGGTTCCTGATGACGCCGCTCCTGATCTTCATCGGGATCCCGGCCGCGGTGGCCGCCGCCACCGATGCCGCCCAGATCACCGCGGGCGCCAGCTCCGGGGCCCTGTCGCACGCGCGCATCGGCAACGTCGACTTCAAGATGGGGCTGACGATCGTGGCCGGCGGCTGGAGCGGGGGCTTCGCCGGGGTCCAGCTCGTCGCGCTCCTCCGCCATCTCGGCAACTTCGACTTCTACCTCAAGGCGGTCTATGTCCTCGTGCTGGGCTTCATCGGCACCGCCATGTTCCTCGAGGGCGTCCGCACCTTGAGGGGCAAGGCCCCCTCAGAGCCGAAGCGGGGCCGCCTCTCGCTCTTCTTCTCCCGCTTGCCGCTGCAGATGCACTTCCCGAAGTCGGGACTGACGACCTCGGTCCTTCTCCCGATCACCGCCGGCTTCCTGGTCGGCGTCCTGGCCGCGTTCCTCGGTGTGGGCGGCGGCTTCATCATGCTGCCCGCCATGATCTACGTGATCGGGATCCCAACGCGCGTGGCGATCGGGACGGATCTCTTCCAGATCGTCCTGACCTCTGCAAACGTGGCGTTGCAGCAGGCGATAACGAACCACACCGTGGACGTCCTGCTGGCGGTCACGCTCTTCGTGGGCTCGGTCATCGGGGCCCGCTTCGGGGTGATGGCGAGCCGCCGCCTGAGGGGCGAGCAGATCCGCGTCTTCCTGGCCATCATCGTCCTCGTCGTCATGGGAGCGCTCCTCTACCAGCTCCTGGCGACACCCGGCCTGCTGATCGACTTTGCCCGATCCGGGGGAGGTCACTGATGCCTGGCGCGCTGGTGCTCGTCCTGACGCTCCTCGGGGCCACGCCCCCGGTCGTCTCCGAGACCGCCGCCCGAGTCGCTACCCGGCGCGTGCCGATCTCCTACAGCTTCTCGGGCCACCAGGTCTTCCTCTACGGGCAGCTGCCCCCCGGCACCAACGGCGTCTTCGCGGTCATGGAAGGGCCGAGCCTGGGCGAGGCCCGCCTGATGAAGAAGGGCAAGGTCGTGTTCTTCTGGATGGGCGTGCGCCAGTACGAGCTGGCCCACGCTCCGGGACTGTACCTCGTGAACCTCCATTGCCCGCTCTGCAACGGCCAGGGCCACTGCACCCACGCGACCGACCTGGAGGCCATCAACCGGGCCCTTGGCTCGGCCGCCGATCACATCGGCCCGGACGCGATCCTTGCCGAGACCTCCCTGGAGGTCCTGGGCGGAGAGCCGGAAGAGGGAGAGCATGCCCAGGTGGTCGAGGGCTTCTGGAAGCTGCAGGAGAGCCACGGCATCTACGGGCTGCGCGAGAACGCCATCCGGGTCGCCGAGGATGGGGTCCTCTACCACGTGTTCGATCTCCCGGCCGAGGCCCCCGAGGGCAAATACCGCATCCTCACCCACTTTCTCCGTGACGAGACGCTCGTGGCGGTCGCCCGGAACGACCTGTTCGTGCGGCAGTCCGGCGTCATCGCGTGGCTGAGCCGCCTCGCGGAGAGACATGCGCTGACCTACGGTGGCTTCACGGTGGCCATCGCACTCCTGGCCGGCTTCCTCGCCGGAAGCCTGTTCAGGGGGGGCGCGAAGCATTGATTGACGGACGTTCCTGACAAGGAGGACCCAATGGCCAAGCTCGTTCCACCCCACGGAAGCGCGGAGCTCAAGCCGCTGCTGCTGGAAGGCCAGGCGCTGGCCGACGAGACGAAGAAGGCGGCGACCCTGAAGAAGGTCCCCATGACCTCGCGCGAGACGTCGGACCTCATCATGATGGGGATCGGCGCCTTCACCCCCCTCGACGGGTTCATGGGCAAGAAGGACTGGCAGGGTGTCTGCGACAGCTTCCAGATGCCGTCGATGGGCAACACGTTCTGGCCCATCCCCATCACGCTGTCCGCGGAGAAGGCCCTGGCTGACTCGATCAAGATCGGCGAGGAGGTCGCGCTCCAGGACACCGAGACCGGGACCCTCATGGGGACCATGAAGGTCACCGAGAAGTACACGATCGACAAGAAGCACGAGTGCGAGAAGGTCTTCACCACCACCGACGAGAAGCACCCGGGCGTGCAGAAGGTGATGGCCCAGGGACCGGTCAACCTGGCCGGGCCGGTCAAGGTCCTCTCCGAGTCCTACTACCCCGAGATGTTCGCCACCATCTACCAGCGTCCGGCCGACGCCCGGAAGATCTTCGAGGAACGCGGCTGGACCACGGTGGCCGCGCTGCAGCTGCGGAACCCGATGCACGGCTCGCACGCCTACCTGGCCTGGGTGGCCATCGAGGTCTGCGACGGTGTCTACATCCACCAGCTCGTCGGCAAGCTGAAGCCCGGAGACATCCCGGCGGAGGTGCGGGTCAAGGCCATCGACGCCCTGGTCAACAACTACTTCCGCAAGGAGCGCGTGGTCCAGGGCGGCTACCCCATGGAGATGCGGTACGCGGGCCCGCGCGAGGCGCTGCTGCACGCGGTCTTCCGCCAGAACTACGGCTGCTCGCATCTGATCGTGGGCCGCGACCACGCCGGAGTGGGCGACTACTACGGCCCCTTCGACGCCCAGAAGATCTTCGCCGAGATCCCGGCGGGCTCGCTGGTCCTCCAGCCTCTCGCGATGGACTGGACGTTCTACTGCTACGACTGCGGCACCATGGCCTCGATGAAGACCTGCCCGCACGAGAGCAAGGCCAAGATCGACGACGACGGCCAGTACCAGGGCGGTGCCCGCCTCCTGCTGTCCGGGACCCTGCTCCGCAAGCTCATGAGCGAGGGCAAGCCCGTTCCGAAGGAGTTCTCCAAGCCCGAGGTCATCGCGGTGCTGAATGAGTACTACGACAACCTCGAGGAGAAGGTGGAGGTCAAGCTGCACGGCGCCGCGACCGGCGACGCCGCCAAGAAGTAGCCCCCTTCCGGCGGGAGGGGCCGCCCTCAGGCGGTCTCTCCCGCGTGCCCACCGGGGGTCCCGTCCCGTCCGGAGCGACGGGGCCTGCGGCGGGCACGGGGCTCTGCGCCCCGAGCCGGCGGCCGATGATTCGCCGTCCGGCTCGGCATCACCCCCCGCCGAGCCGAGCCCGGTCTCCGGCGGACGGGGAAGGAGAGACGACATGGCTCTGCTCGTGTGGGTGTGGTTCGGGTGCACCGTTTTCGTCCTGGGCTGCGCCTACCGCGCCTATCGCTACGCCAGCGCCCCGCCGCACCTGCGGTGGGACCTCTACCCCGTGGCCCACGAGCCGAACGACCACGGCGGGTCCTATCTCGAAGAGAAGGACTGGTGGACGAAGCCCCGGAAGAGCAGCCTCCTGGGCGAGGTCGTGGTCATGGGAGAGGAGATCCTCTTCCTCGCCGGTGTATGGAAGCACAACCGCCGGCTGTGGTGGGGTTCATTCCCGTTCCACTGGGGTTTCTACCTCATGGTCCTGGCGACCCTCGGCCTCGCGGTCGCCGCCCTGGGCGTTGGCGGTCCGGCCCTCCTCCAGGCCCTCGCCATCCTCGGCGGTCTCGCGGGGGCGCTCGTGGCCGTGGGATCGGTCATCCTCTTCGTCCTGCGTGCCGCGGATCCGAAGCTCCGACCGTACACGGCACCCGTCGACCTCATCAATTTGGCGCTCCTGGTGATAATGGGAATCTTGAGCCTTTTGGTAGCCTTGGGAGGAATGGAAATGGTGGCGGCCGCGGTCGGCGATCTGATCCGCGTGCGGCCGCTCGAGGTCTCACCTCTACTGGCAGCGCAAATGGCCATCGCCACACTGTTCCTCTTCTATCTCCCGGCCACGCGCATGGTGCACTTCTTCTCGAAGTACTTCACCTACCACGAGGTCCGCTGGGACGACCGACCCCGCGAGGCGGGCAGCGCCCTCGATCGCCGGCTTCGCGAGGCCCTGAATTTCGGCGTAGACTGGTCAGCGGCGCACACTCGCACCGGGAAGACATGGGCCGAGGTGGCCACGAAGCTGCCTGAAGAGGGCACAACGGGAGAGTGAAGGTGGAGCAGCAGAGAGCGACAGGCGTGGAGCCGCAGGAGTCGGCGGGCTCCGGAACCCAGGCCGCCCCGGAGGCGAGAGCGCACCAGACGCCCGACGACATCATCCACATGATGGAGAAGGACCAGACGCAGGATGTCGACACGCTGGTCCCCCTGCCCTTTCCCTACGAGGACTGGAAGGACACTCCCATCCCCACCCTGAGCGAGGAGCAGCGTGGCCGATTCGAGGCCGGACCGGACGGGGTGAGCGCGCTCCAGATCCCGAAGCCCGCCACCGAGGAGGAGAAGGAAGAGAAGGTCGCGCAGTTCCTGGCCGGCCTCGCCAAGCTCCTCGACAAGGAGAACAACTGGACGTTCCTCCAGCCCCTGATGCTGTCGCTGGAGAACTGCGTCAAGTGCCAGACCTGCAACGACTCCTGCGGGATCTACACCGACTCCGGCCGCGCCGAGATGTACCGCCCGACCTTCCGGGGCGAGGTGCTGCGCAAGATCATCGACCGCCACATCAAGCCCGGGGGCGGCATCCTCCCGAAGCTGCGGGGACACGACATCGACGTCAACTGGGATCTGCTGGTCAACCTGGCCGAGCTGTCGTACCGCTGCACGCTGTGCCGGCGCTGCGCCCAGACCTGCCCGATCGGGGTGGACAACGGCCTCATCACACGGGAGATCCGCAAGCTCTTCAGCCAGGAGCTGGGCATCCAGATGCCGGAGCTGCACAACCTGGGGACGGTGAAGCAGCTCAAGACGGGCTCGTCGACCGGCCTGAACCCGGCCGGCGTGGCCGACATCATCGAGTTTGCCGAGGAGGACATCCAGGAGAAGGCGGGCCTCGAAATCAAGATCCCCTTCAACAAGGAGGGGGCCGAGTACCTCGTCATGCACAACGCCGGGGAGTTCCTCTCCTGGCCCGAGAACCTCCAGGCCTTCGTCATCATCCTCGAGAAGGCGGGCGTGAGCTGGACCATGGCCTCGGAGCCCGTGGGCTACGACTCGGTGAACTACGGCCTCTTCTACGACGACATCCAGTACTCGCGCATCGCGCTCAAGCACTTCGGGATCGCGAAGAAGCTGGGCGTTCAGAAGATGCTCCAGGGCGAGTGCGGCCACGCCCACAAGGCCTCGATGCCCATCGCCGACCGCGTCGTCCCCCCGGAGATGCACGTGCCCACGGAGTCCTCGCTGGTCCTGCTCGAGGACATCGTGATGAACGACAGGATCAAGCTCGACCCCTCACGGAACGACTTTCCGGTGACCCTCCACGATCCCTGCAACATCACGCGCTCGATGGGCATCATCCAACCCCAGCGCAACATCCTGAAGAAGATCTGCCCCCAGTTTCGCGAGATGACCCCCCACGGCGTCGACAACTACTGCTGCGGCGGCGGCTCCGGGTTCGCGGTCGGGAACTCCGTGAACTTCCCGGACTGGCGGACGCGGGTGGCGGGCCGGATGAAGTTCCGCCAGATCCTGAACGCGTTCTCCGACTCCATCGGCCCGGAGACCAACAAGTACGTCTGCGCCCCCTGCTCCAACTGCAAGGGCCAGCTCCGCGACGTCATCCGCTACTACGAGGGCTGGGACCGCTGCCGGATCCTCTACGGGGGCCTGGTCGAGCTCATCGTCAACGCAATGGTGGACGTGCCCGAGGGCTTCCTGGAGTGGGAGTTCCACTGATCCACATTCCGAGAGCGCCGCATTGGCCGACGCCCTCGGAATCCGTTCCTCCCACTCCCCCGACCCGTCCCCTGCTCCCCACTCCCCTGCTCTCCCGTTCCCTGACCACGCCGCCTGATCGCCCCCGCGCTCCGCTCCCCTGAGCACGTCCCCTACGCGTCGCTCCCCTCGCCACGCGCCTGCGCGCGATGCCGAGGTCCGGCGGGGCCCCCGGTCCTCCCTACTTCGCCGGGCGGCCGAAGACCTCGACCTCGACGTAGTGGTTGAGGTCGTTGGCGTTGTTGCCGCTGCTGTACAGCCGGACGTAGCGTGCCCGCGAGCCCCTGGCGTCGACGAGCTTGCCCTCGGCCGTCTCGACGTAGTTCATGTCCTGGCCCGCGCCCAGCCCCGACGTGTTGTCGTGATCGTTGTTGAAGAGGGTGCGGACGTTCTTCGTGAACTCGGCATCGTCGGCCACCTGGACGACGACGTCGAGGTAGGCCCGCGCGGCCTTGTGGAAGTGCCAGAACAAGATGGCGTAGATCTCGTGCGGCGCCCCGAGGTCGAGTGTGACGTGCTGCACCCCGGGGCCCAGCTCGACGAAGCTGCCCTCGGACCCCATCTTGTCGCCGTCGTTGACCTGCTCGAGCTCGCCGATGATCGGCTCCGTGTCGCTGCTGGTCACGGCCTTATCCGGGGCGACGTTCGTGACGCCCACGGGGGCGAGGAACGGATCGCGCGGCCGGCCGAGAGGCTTCTGGAGGTTGGGGACGGCGAGGTTCTGGGGCGTCCCCTCGAACATCGGCTTCGGCAGCTCGATGGGAATCGGGACCAGCTCGTCGGCCCCCTGGGCGCGAAACGTGCCGGGGAAGGTGCAGAGGCACACCGCGGCGATCCCGATGGCCGCGATGCGGCGGGGCGAAGGCCCGCCGGAGGATCGGGTGGGTTCCGTGTGTCGTGTCATGGGCGCATTATCCTCCAACATCAAGGAGTTCGACAGGAACACCTTTGACACCACACCGGGGAGGGGGCTACTCTCGCGCCGCTCGGCTGCAAGAAGACGGACGAGCCACGCGGAGTCGCGGCGAACCGCTATCAGGAGAAATTCGATGAACGACCCCCGCAATCCCAAACCCGAAGCCGGCGCAGCAGTCCCCCGCAGAGCTTTCCTGGCGAGCGCAGCCGCAGTCTCGGCGGGATTCACGATCGTGCCGCGGCACGTCCTGGGCGGCCAGAACACTCCTGCCCCGAGCGACAAGCTCAACATCGCCGGAGTCGGCGTCGGCGGAATGGGAAAGAGCAATCTCAAGCGCGTCGAGACCGAGAACATCGTCGCGCTGTGCGACGTCGACTACAACAAGGCGGCCGAGGTTTTCGAGAAGTACCCGAACGCCAAGCGGTACAAGGACTTCCGCGTCATGCTCGACGAGGAGCCCGACATCGACGCGGTCATCGTCGCGACACCCGATCACAGCCACGCCGTGATCACCATGGCGGCCATGGAGCGGAAGAAGCACGTGTACGTGCAGAAGCCGCTGACCCACTCCGTCTCCGAAGCCCGGCTCCTGACCGAAACCGCCCGCGAGCGGGGTGTGGTGACCCAGATGGGCAACCAGGGGCATTCGGGGGAGGGCGCCCGCATCGTGTGCGAGTGGGTGTGGGACGGCGCCATCGGCCCCATTCGTGAGGCGCACGCCTGGACCAACCGCCCGGTGTGGCCCTCGGGCAGCGAGGTGGACCGACCCACGGAGACGCCCGAGGTTCCTCCCGACCTCGACTGGGACCTGTGGCTCGGCCCGGCCCGGGCCCGCCCCTATCACCCGACCTATCACCCCGGCCGGTGGCGCGCCTGGTGGGACTTCGGGACGGGTTCGTTGGGCGACATGGCGTGCCACATCATCGATCCGCTCTTCTGGGCGCTGAAGCTCAAGTATCCGGTCAGCGTGGAGGCCAACGTCTCGCAATACTGGCCCGACTTCTGGGAGAGGGCGGAGCCGAAGCACGAGATGTTCCCCCGGTCCACCATCGTGCGCTACGGGTTCCCGGCGCGGGAAGGTATGCCCGAAGTCAGCCTGACGTGGTGGGACGGCGGGCTGATGCCGGCGCGGCCGAAAGGGCTCGAGCCGGGCCGCCGCATGGGCGACCTGGACGGCGGGTTCCTGCTGATCGGGGACCACGGCGCCATCATGGGCAACTGCTACGGCGAGTCTCCGAGGCTCGTTCCAGAGAAAGCGATGCGGAGGTACAGGCCGCCTCGCCGGACCCTGGAACGGATCCCGATGGGCCCGGACGGCCACGAGCAGGACTGGCTCCGCGCCATCAGAGGGGGCAAGCCCGCCATCTCCAACTTCGAGTACTCCGGCCCCTTGTCGGAGACGGTCCTGATGGGCAACCTGGCGGTCCGGTTCCCGGGCCGTGAGCTGCTCTGGAATGGCGAGGCCATGGAAGTGACCAACGACGAGGACGCCAACGCCTACGTCAGGCGGGAGTACCGGGAAGGCTGGCGTCTGTAGACTCCGCCAACACACCTGACGAGCACCGCTACGGCGGGAACGCGGCGCCTCTCGGGGGGAGGGTCTTCGCGGGCAGACGGCCCGGGGGACCCTCCTCGACCCGGGCCTGCTGAATCCGGGCTGACCACCTTCCATCGCACCACATCTCGCTTTGGCGGAGTTGGGTCGACGGTGCCTGCCGCCGGGGAGGGGGTGGCGCAGACGTCGCGGCCTGAGCTCAGGCGATGTTACGGCGCAGAAACGTCGCGCCGGGCCCGAGGTCGGGACAACCGGACACACCCCCCCAACTCATTGTTTTTCATAGCCTTAGACCTAGTGCATTGGTGTGCCCGGAAGTGGCCCAAGGGTTGCTATGGAACACCCAAAGGCTGGAAGAAGTCCGACCGCCGGGAGCACGACACAATGGGCAGGAAGCTCGAGGCACTCTGGAAAACCGAGGATTGGTGGGCGGTGTGGCTCGGGCTGGGGATCGTTCTCCTGGCCCTCGGGGTCTTCCTCACCGGGGGCTCCATCAAGGGCTGGGCGGTCACCCCGGGGACCTGGGCCAGCGCCTCCGAGCTGGGCGCCGACTTCGCGGGCCACCTGACGGGCTATGCCGTCGTCTTTCTGCTCTTCGGCGTCGTCTTCACCCTCTCGATCGCGGTCATGGGCCGCCGGGTCTCCGAGTACGTGCCCGGCTTCGTGATCCTGTTCCTCGGGTCCCTGGCCCTGATGTACCTGTCCAGCTGGACGGTGGCCAAGCGCTACGACCTGGGCGCGCCGCTTCTGGCCCTCGTCATCGGCCTGATCGTCGGCAACCTCGTGAAGATGCCGGAGTGGTTCAAGACCGCGCTTCGCACCGAGTACTACATCAAGACCGGCATCGTCCTCCTCGGCGCCACCCTGCCCCTCACCCTGATCGCCCAGGCGGGCCCCATCGCCTTCCTCCAGGCCACGATCGTGTCCGTCTGCACCTGGCTCACGATCTACCTCGCCGCCACGCGCCTCTTCAAGCTCGAGCCGCAGTTCGGGGCCGTGCTGGGGGCCGGCGGTGCCGTCTGCGGGGTGTCCGCCTCGATCGCCGTGGGCGGCGCGGTCAAGGCGAAGAAGGACCACATCGCCATCAGCATCGGGGTGGTGTCGGTCTGGGCCATCGTGATGATCCTCGTCCTGACCGTCGGCTTGAAGTTCCTCGTGCCGGACATCGTCACCCCGGGCGAGGCCGGGGCCTGGGTCGGCACCTCGGAGTTCGCGGACGCCGCGGGCTTCGCCGTCGTCGCCGAGATCGCCAACCGCCACGGCGACTCGGCGATCAACACCTTCACCCTGATGAAGGTCATCGGCCGGGACATCTGGATCGGCATCTGGTGCCTCATCCTGTCGATCGTCTCCGTGACGCTCTGGGAGGGCGGCGAGGGCGGCAGCCGGCGGGTGGGCGCGGGCGTCATCTGGCAGCGATTCCCCAAGTTCGTCATCGGCTTCTTCGCCGCGTCGGTGATCATGAGCCTGGTCGCGGCGAGCGGCCCCGAGGACCACGTGGGCCGCGCAGCGACGATCGGGACCTTCAAGAGCAACGCGGAGACGATCGACTACTCCGCCGACTTCTCCGACTTCACCCCTCCGGCCTCGGTGGCCGGCAGATTCGAATACGACCCCGAGGCGGGCGTCATCAACTTCCAGGGCGAGATGAGCCCGGAGGAGTACGTCGTCCTTCGCGACGCCACCGGTCCCGCCGACCCGAACCGCGACGACAAGATCGCGGCCCTCAAGCAGCTTCAGTACAAGGCCGACTGGTTCCAGAGCACGCTCACCCCGAACCTCATCTCCCCGATCAAGAAGCTCCGCTCCTGGGCCTTCGTGCTCTGTTTCCTGGGCATCGGCCTCTCCACCCGGTTCGCCGAGCTGGCGACATTCGGGCTCCGGCCTTTCTGGGCCTTCACCATCGGCGTTCTGGTCAACGTGCCCCTCGGATACGTCCTCTCCACCATCGTCTTCTCGGACTACTGGGCGCGGATCTAGCCGTCGAAAGGAGTATCAATGAGCAAGAAGAAGACCCCGGCCACACCGCTTCTCGACGAGCTCGAGAAGGGGCCGTGGCCCAGCTTCGTCAAGGAGATCAAGAAGGAAGCGGACCGCCCCATGGTGCAGGACCTGCTCGGCGTCCTCGAGCGGTCCTACGAGGAGCACATCGGCCACTGGAAGCACGGCGGCCTGGTGGGCGTCCTGGGCTACGGCGGGGGCGTCATCGGCCGGTACTCGGACCTGCAGGAGGAGTTCCCGGAGGTCGCCGAGTTCCACACCTACCGCGTCAACCAGCCGTCCGCCTGGTTCTACACCTCGAAGGCGCTCCGTGAGATCTGCGACATCTGGGACGAGCACGGCTCCGGTCTCACCAACATGCACGGCTCCACCGGCGACATCATCTTCCTCGGCTCCAAGACCGAGGCCCTCGAGCCGGTCTTCAAGAAGCTGACCGAGAAGGGCTTCGACCTCGGCGGCTCCGGCTCCGACATGCGCACCCCGAGCTGCTGCGTGGGCCCGGCCCGGTGCGAGTGGGCCTGCTACGACACCCTGAACGCCTGCTACGACATCACCCAGAACTACCAGGACGAGCTGCACCGCCCGGCCTTCCCCTACAAGTTCAAGTTCAAGTTCGCCGGCTGCCCGAACGACTGCGTGGCCTCGGTGGCCCGCTCCGACATGTCGATCATCGGCACCTGGAAGGACGACATCCAGGTCGACCAGGCGAAGGTGCAGGAGTACGCCAAGGCCGGCATCGACATCGAGAAGGAGGTCTGCGAGCTCTGCCCCACGAAGTGCATCGCCTGGGACGGCAAGAAGCTCGACATCGACAACAGCGAGTGCGTGAAGTGCATGCACTGCATCAACGTGATGCCCAAGGCCCTGAGGCCGGGCAAGGAGAGGGGCGCCACCATCCTGATCGGGGCCAAGGCCCCCATCATCGGCGGGGCGCTGCTCTCCTCGGTCTTCGTCCCCTTCCTCGAGATGGAGCCTCCCTACGAGGACCTCAAGGAGCTGGCGGAGGCCATCTGGGACTTCTGGGGCGAGCACGGCAAGAACCGCGAGCGCGTCGGGGAGTTCATCCAGCGCGTCGGTCTGGGCAACGTTCCTGGAGCAGATCGGTCTCGACCCGGTCCCCGAGATGATCAGCCACCCGCGGACCAACCCCTACATCTTCTTCGAGGACGAAGATCGTCGAGCAGGGCGCCAAGTAGCGCGGCCCGAGGAGGACTATTCATGGCAACCCCTGAACGAAAGACCGACATCGGGCCCCCCCACTACGAGAAGTTCCTTCCGCCGATCGTCAAGAAGAACTACGGCAAGTGGGCCTACCACGAGATCCCGGAGCCCGGCGTGCTGCTGCACGTGGCGGAGTCCGGGGACAAGCTGTACTCGGTGCGCGCGGCCACCCCGCGCCTGCTGGCGATCACCACCATCCGCCAGTTCGCCGACCTCGCCGACAAGTACTGCGACGGCTACCTGCGCTTCACCAGCCGCAACAACGTGGAGTTCCTGCTCACCGACGAGTCCAAGATCAAGCCGCTGAAGAAGGAGCTCGCAGGACCTGGGCTACCCCGTGGGCGGCACCGGCAACGCCATCTCCAACATCGTCCACACCCAGGGCTGGGTGCACTGCCACTCGGCGGCCACCGACGCCTCCGGCGTGGTCAAGTCCGTCATGGACGAGCTGTACCCGCACTTCGTCAACATGGAGCTGCCGGCCAAGCTGCGCATCGCCTTCGCCTGCTGCCTCAACATGTGCGGCGCCGTCCACTGCTCCGACATCGCCATCCTCGGCGTCCACACCCGCGCCGCCGAAGATCGACCACGACGAGCTGCCCAAGGTCTGCGAGATCCCGACCCTGGTGGCCTCCTGCCCCACCGGCGCCATCCGGCCGGCGACGGTCAACGACAAGCCCTCGGTCGAGATCGAGGACGAGCAGTGCATGTACTGCGGCAACTGCTACACCGTCTGCCCCTCGGTGAAGATCAACAACCCGAAGACCGACGGCATCTCCATCTGGGTCGGCGGCAAGGTCTCCAACGCCCGCCACGAGCCGATGTTCTCCAAGCTGGCCATCCCCTTCCTGCCGAACAACCCGCCGCGCTGGCCGGAGGTCGTGGACGCGGTCAAGAACCTCGTCGACGTCTACGCCAAGAACGCCCGCAAGCACGAGCGGATGGGCGAGTGGATCGAGCGCATCGGCTGGCCGCGCTTCTTCAAGATCGCCGACCTCCCGTTCACCAAGTACCACATCGACGACTTCACCCACGCCGGCGAGACCTACAAGCGCTCGGCGCAGCTCAAGCACTAGGAGAGACCGATGACCGAGCCGTCGGTGGACGACGTCGCCAACGCCATGTTCGAGCTGGTGAAGTCGACCCATGGCAAGAAGAACCTGAAGGCCATGGACCTCACCAAGGCCATGATCGAGAAGTTCGGGGACGCCTGCGACAAGAAGATGTGCAAGCTGGCGATCCGCCAGCTGATCGACTCCGGCCGCTGCATCTACAGCTACGTCGGGGGCAGCTACGTCACGCTCCCGCCGGACAACGCGTGAGGGCCGGCCGCTCGGCGAGCGGCCGGGACGGCCGAGCGCACGGGGGCCGGAGCCTTCCGGCCCCCGTGCCTGGGAATTGAACACCCAACGGAGAGTGAAATGCCAAAGCTGAAGGCGACCCGGAAGAAGGCCGCGAAGAAGAAGACGGGGCCGCAGCGGACGAAGGAGATGGTCGACGCCATGCGGCAGTGGCAGGGGATCGAGCGCGAGGCGATCGACACCTGCACCGAGCTCATGGAGAAGACCGACAACCTCCTCGTGCGCCAGATCATGGAGATCATCCGCAACGACTCCGTGCAGCACCACCGCGTGCAGCAGTTCATCATCGACAGCCTGACCAAGACCCCGGTGCAGCTGACGCCCGAGGACCTGGCGGTCATCTGGGACGAGATCGAGAAGCACGACGAGGTCGAGAAGGAGACCATCGAGCTGGGCAAGGAGCTGGCGAAGGACTGCCCGTTCTTCGTCCAGAAGACGCTCCTCGACTACCTGATCTACGACGAGGAGAAGCACGACAAGCTCCTCGGCGAGCTCGAGAAGTTCAAGAAGAACCTGTATCCGTACGCGTAGCTCGACGTTCACGACGACGGGGACGAAGCGCGAGGAGGCCACTGAGATGGGCCTGCTGAAGAAGAAGAAGGACGCCAAGCCCTTCACGGCCCGTTCCACCGGGGGCGGCGGCTCCCCCTCCGAGATCTCCTCGCTTCGTCCCCAGGCCGTGGAGAAGCTGCCCCCCTGCATCGGCCACTGCCCCAGCGGCAACGACATCCGCGGCTGGCTCACCGCGATCGCCCAGCGCGAGAAGACGGGCATGAGCCTCGAGGAGGCCTGCGACGCGGCCTGGCATCTCGAGGTCGAGACGAACCCCTTCCCGTCGGTGATGGGACGGGTCTGCCCCCACCCCTGCGAGGGCGAGTGCAACCGCAAGGAGAAGGACGGCGCGGTCGACATCAACTCGGTGGAGCGCTTCATCGGCGACTGGGCCATCGAGCGCAAGCTCGCCCTGAAGCCCCTCGACAACGGCGGCCCCTACGACGAGAAGGTCGCGGTGGTCGGCTCGGGCCCTTCGGGGCTGTCCTGCGCCTACCAGCTGGCCCGGCGCGGCTACAAGGTCACGGTCTTCGAGGCCTTCGAGAAGCCCGGCGGCATGCTGCGCTACGGGATCCCCCAGTACCGGCTGCCCCGCGAGATCATCGACGCCGAGATCCAGCGCATCCTCGACCTGGGTGTCGAGCTGAAGCCCGGCGTCACGATCGGCAAGGACATCACCCTCGAGGACCTGACGCAAGGACTACGACGCGGTCTTCGTGGGCATCGGCGCCCACAAGGGCAAGACCATGGGCCTCCCCGGCGAGGAGGGCCCCGGCGTCTTCACCGGCACCGAGTTCCTCAACAAGGCCAACAGCGGGCGAGACCCTGGAGCTCGGCGCCAAGGTGGTGATCGTGGGCGGCGGCGACACCGCCATCGACGCCGCCCGGGTGTCGCTGCGCCTCAGCTCCGACGCCGCCAGCATGTCGCGGCGCATGGGGGCCGAGGTCACGATCCTCTACCGCCGCACCCGGGCGGAGATGCCGGCCATCGCGCGCGAGATCGAGGAGGCCCTCGAGGAGGGCATCAAGATCGAGTTCCTGGCCGCCCCGGCCCGGATCGAGCGAGGCGGCGACGGCAAGATCGAGAAGCTGTCGGTCCAGCGCATGGAGCTCGGCGAGCCCGACGACTCCGGCCGGCGGCGCCCGGTGCCCATCGAGGGCGACGTCTACGAGATGGAGGCGGACACGGTGATCATGGCCGTCAGCCAGGCCCCCGACTGGTCGACCCTCGGCGCCATCGAGACCAAGGGCTCGTGGCTCGAGGTGGACGACTGGGGCCGCACCGGCCATCGAGGGCGTCTGGTCCGGCGGCGACACGCTGACCCTGGGCCTGGCCACGATCTCGATCGGCCAGGGCCGCAAGGCCGCCGAGAGCATCCACGCCACGCTGCGCGGCGAGGAGCCGCGCGCCGTGGTCGTCCAAGCCCACGATCGGCCCCGACCGGATCAAGCTGGACTACTACGAGGAGAAGCCGCGGGCCGAGCGCAAGATCTTGTCCGCCGGAGGAGCGTCTCGCGAAGCCGATGGACGAGGTGGACCTCGGCATCACCGCAGGACGCCGCCCTGGAGGAGGCCACGCGCTGCTTCAGCTGCGGCAACTGCTTCGGCTGCGAGCGCTGCTGGATGTACTGCCAGAGCAACTGCTTCAAGAAGATCCCAGAGCCGACCCAGGGCCACTACTACAAGATCGATCTGAGCACCTGCGACGGCTGCAAGAAGTGCGGCCCGGAGTGCCCCTGCGGCTTCCTGGACCTGGTGTAGGTGCTCCAGTCAAGGGATGGCCGCTGAGTGCTCTTCACCACGCCCCGCCTCGTCGTAGCCGGTCTCTCGGGTGACAGCGGGAAGACCCTCGTCTCGCTCGGGATCGCCGCGGCCCTGAAGTCGCGCGGCCTCGACGTGGCCCCCTTCAAGAAGGGGCCCGACTACATCGACGCGGCGTGGCTGGGCGCGGCCACCGGGCGGCCGGGGCGCAACCTCGACACGTTCCTCACGGCCCCGAGGCCCTCGGCGAGGCCCTGACCCGCGGGGCGCGCGGCGGTCCGCCGATCTCGCGCTGATCGAGGGCAACCGCGGTCTGTTCGACGGCTTCGACGCGGCGGGCACCCACTCCACCGCGGAGCTGGCCAAGCGGCTCGGCGCGCCGGTCGTGCTGGTCGTGGACGTCACGAAGACGACCCGCACCGTGGCGGCGCTGGTGCTCGGGTGCCGCGCGCTCGACCCGGACGTCCCGCTGGCCGGGGTGGTGCTCAACCGCGTGGCCACGGCCCGCCAGGAGCGTGTCATCCGCGACGCCCTCGCCCAGGCCGGGGGACCGCCGGTGCTGGGCGCCCTCCCTCGCATCGACGACGATCCGCTGCCGGGCCGACACCTGGGCCTGGTCACCGCCGCCGAGCACCCGCGGACGCAGGAGGCGATCGAGACCGCCGCCCGTCTGGCCGAGGCCCACATCGACCTGGACGCGGCTCGAGCAGATCGCGGGAGAGGCGCCGCCGATCGAGCTCCCCGACCGCGACCGGCCGACGAGCGGTCCTCCGGTGCGGATCGGGGTCCTCCGGGACGAGGCGTTCAGCTTCTACTACCCCGAGAACCTCGAGGCCCTGGAGGAGCTCGGGGCCGAGCTCGTCTTCTTCTCCGCGCTGGCCGGCGACGACGCTGCCCGAGGTCGACGCGCTCTACATCGGCGGCGGCTTTCCCGGAGCTCTACGCGGCGCGGCTGGCCGAGAACCGGGAGCTCGGCCGGGCGCTGAGCGATGCGGTCGCGGCCGGGATGCCGGTCTACGCGGAGTGCGGGGGCTTGATGTACCTGTCGAAGGAGCTGGTCACCGACGGCGCCTCGTACCCGATGGCCGGCGTCCTGGACCTGGTCGTCGAGCAGACCTCGAGGCCCCGCGGGCACGGCTACGCGGAGGGCACGGTGGAGCGGACGAACCCGTTCTTCGAGACGGGCACCCGTCTGCGCGGACACGAGTTCCACTACTCGCAGGTCCGGGGCGGAGAGCACCGCTCGGCCACGGTGGTGGGGCTGGGTCGCGGACCGGGGATCGGCGACGGCCGGGACGGGATCGTCGTCGGTCGCGTGTGGGCCTCGTACCTGCACCTGCACGCCCTCGGCACACCGGAGTGGGCAGCGGGCCTCGTCGATCTGGCGCGCACGCGCCAGCACGAGAGGCCGGGGATCTCGGCCGCATGCGGCTGAGCGAGGAGGTGATGGAGTTGTTGCGGCAGGGTCGAGAGACGGAGCTGGCCGAGCGCGCGGCCACGGACGCGCGGCTCGTGCGCCCGCTGCTCGCCCGCCTCTACGACCCCAGCGACCCGATCCGCGGCCGCGCGGCCCGGGTCCTGGGCCATGCCGCGGCCGCCCACCCCGAGCTGGGACGCGAGGTCGCCCGGCGCCTCATCTGGGCGCTCAACGACGAGTCGGCCACGAACGGGGTCTACGGCATTCCGGCCCTGGGCCAGATCGGCCGCCAGGCGCCGGAGCTCGTCAGCGTCCACGTCCCCGCCCTCGCTCGCATGGCGTGGGACCACGGGCTGCGCCTCGCGATCCTGGAGGCGCTGGCCGAGGTCGCCGAACCGCCCCCGAGCTCGTCGCTCCGGAGCTGGACGCGATCGAGCCCCACGTGGACGTCTCCCAGCCCGGCGAGCAAGAGGCCTGGCGGAATCTCAAGAACGCGGTCGGAGGAGATTGAGACGCATGAGTGAGACCAGGGAGGACCGCGTCGCCCGCTGGCAGAAACGGGTCGAGGAGACGCCGGACTCGGCGGCGGCGCACTTCAACCTCGGCCTGGCCCACACCGAGCGCGGACGCATGATCGCCGCCGAGAAGGCGTACCGCCGGGCGCTCGAGCTCGACCCGGATCTCGTCCAGGCCTGGGTCAACCTCGGCGGCGCCCTCCTGATGAAGTGGGACTTCCAGGGCTGCCTGGAGGCCAACCAGGAGGCGATCCGGCGACAGGACGACCTCCTGGTCGCCCACTACAACATGGGCCAGGCCCACCTGTACCTCAAGGATGCCGAGCAGCTGGTTCGCTGCAACCGCCGGGTTCTGGAGCTCGACGAGAATCACGCCGCCGCGCACTACTTCCTGGCGGTGGGGCTCCTCGCGACGGATCGGGTCGAGGAGGCCCGTGGCGAGTGCGCCCGCGCCGCGAGCCTCGGCTACCAGCCCCGACCCGAGTTTCTCAAGAGTCTCGAACGCGCCGAGAAGGCGCAGACAGTCACCAAGAGCAGTTCTCCCGAGGCCGAGGCCGACGGGGACGCAAAGGAGGAGTAGAAAATGCCCACCTTCACTCACGGAGAGGTCTCCATCGAGGTCGACGAGGACGGCTTCATGTCCGAGCCGGACAAGTGGAACGAGACGGTGGCCGCGGCCATCGCCACCACCGAAGGCATCGAGGATGGCCTCACCGAGGAGCACTGGAAGGTCGTCAACTACCTGCGCGACTACTACCTGAAGTTCGGCGTCGCCCCGATGATCCGCAAGCTCTGCAAGGAGACCGGGTTCAAGCTCAACAAGATCTACGAGCTCTTCCCGTCCGGTCCGGCCAAGGGCGCCTGCAAGGTGGCAGGCCTCCCCAAGCCCACCGGCTGCGTCTAGTTTCGGATCATCCGGGCTCCGGCGGGGGCGATCCGGGGGCCGATCGGCCTCCGAGGCCCCGCCGAACCCTGCCGGCCACTCGCTCGAGCGTCAGATGACGGCTCACGATCTCGTCCTGCGCGACGTGCTCCAGCCCCACCGGTCGGAGGCTCTCGACCGGTGGCGCGGCTTCGTCCTCGGCTCCTACCCCGAGGAGGCGGCGCGGTTCTTCCGCAAGGAGAAGGACCAGTTCAAGAACCCCGTCGGCCAGTCGATCCACCGGGCGACCGAGGCCATCCTCGACGGGGTTCTCCTGGAGCGGGACGCGGAAGGGGTGCCCGAGGCGCTCGAGACTCTCGTGCGCATCCGCGCCGTCCAGGACTTCTCGCCCTCGGAGGCCGTCGCGTTCGTCTTCCTGCTGAAGCGCGCGGTTCGGGAGGTGCTCGAGGAGGCCTCGGCGGACGGGCCACCCGCGCCGGCCCTGTCGGAGCTCGAGTCGCGGGTCGACGCCCTGGCCCTGGCCGCGTTCGAGACCTACGCGCGCTGTCGGGAGGAGCTCTTCGAGATCCGCCTGCGCGCGTCGCAGCGCCGAGTGGCCGTCCTGCTGGAGCGGTTCGGCCGGGAGGGCCCGGAGGGTGGGACCGAGGACATCGTGGAAGAGGCGGACCGCCGGAAGAAGGGGGTTGAGGCATGAACGGCCTTTCCGCATTGATCGTCGTGGTGGTGCTTCTCGGCACCGTCTGGCTGGGGGCCGGCGTGGCCGGGCAGGAGACCCTGTTCGGCGTCGTCATCCCCTACGCCGCCATCGCCGTGTTCCTGGCCGGCTTCGTCTACCGGGTCCTCCGCTGGGCCCGCGCCCCGGTCCCGTTCAAGATCACCTCGTCCAGCGGACAGCAGACGTCGCTGCCCTGGATCAGGCCCGAGCGTCTCGAGAGCCCGCCCGACGCGAAGTGGACGGTGGGGCGGATGGCGCTGGAGATCCTCTTCTTCCGGTCGCTCTTCCGGAACACGAAGGCCTCGCTCGCCCCGGAACAGAAGCTGATCCAGCAGTCCGATCGTCTCCTCTGGCTCGGGGCCCTGGTCTTCCACTGGAGCTTCCTGGTCATCTTCCTGCGGCACCTGCGGTTCTTCCTGGAGCCGGTCCCCGCCTTCGTTCAGGGGCTGGAGCGGGTGGACGAGCTCTTCCAGGTCGCGGTGCCGACGCTGTTCCTCACCGACGTGGCCATCGTGGCGGCGCTGCTGTACCTGCTCGGCCGCCGGTTCCTCAACCCGCTCGTGCGCTACATCTCGCTGGCCGCCGACTACCTCGCGCTCTACCTGCTGCTCGGGGTGGCTCTCTCCGGGATCCTCATGCGCTACTTCACCAAGGTGGATCTCCTGGCCGCCAAGCAGCTCGCGCTCGGCCTCGTGACCCTCCGGCCCGCGGTGCCCGAGGGCATCGGCCTGGCCTTCTACGTCCACGTCTTCTTCGTCAGCGTCCTCTTCGCCTACTTCCCGTTCAGCAAGCTGATGCACCTGGGCGGCGTCTTCCTGAGCCCCACCCGGAACATGCCCAACGACAACCGGAGGCGCCGGCACGTGAACCCCATCAACCCGGAGGTGGAGGTTCACACCTACGCGCAGTGGGAAGAGGAGTTCAAGGACAAGATGGAGGCGGCGGGAATCCCGCTCGACAGGGGCTAACGACATGACGACAAAGACACCCGAAGAGCTGCTTCAGATCACCTACCGGCCGCCCGCGCGCGACTGGCGGGACCCCCACGTCGACTTCGAGGCCCGGAAGGGCTCGTGGAGCTATCCCGGCGGCGCGAAGAACCTCAAGTACATGGGCTTCCCCAACCCGCGCGAGTGGTCGCCGACCGACGCCGACTGGAAGCTGCCCGAGAACTGGAAGGAGATCATCCAGAAGGGCTTCAAGGAGCGCCTGGGCAAGTACCGCTCGCTCCAGGTCTTCATGGACACCTGCGTGCGCTGCGGCGCTTGCGCCGACAAGTGCCACTTCTTCCTCGGCTCCGGCGACCCGAAGAACATGCCGGTGCTCCGGGCCGAGCTGCTGCGCTCGATCTACCGCAACGACTTCACGACCGCGGGGAAGATCCTGGGCGGCCTGGCCGGCGGGCGGAAGCTGACCGAGGACGTGCTGAAGGAGTGGTACTACTACTTCTACCAGTGCACCGAGTGCCGGCGCTGCTCGGTCTTCTGCCCCTACGGGATCGACACCGCCGAGATCACCGCCTTCGCCCGCGAGCTGATGAACCTCGTGGGGCTGAACATCAACTGGGTGATGGAGCCGGTCGCGAACTGCCACCGCACCGGCAACCACATGGGCATCCAGCCCCACACCTTCAAGGACAACGTCGACTTCCTCGCGGAGGAGCTCGAGGAGGTCACCGGGATCAAGGTCAACCCGAGCATCAACCGCAAGGGCGCCGAGATCCTGTTCGTCATCCCCTCCGCCGACTACTTCGCCGACCCCGGGATCTACACGTTCATGGGGTACCTGCTCCTCTTCGAGCACATCGGCCTCGACTACACGCTGAGCGCCTACGCCTCCGAGGGCGGCAACTTCGGCCTCTTCACCTCCCACGAGACCATCAAGCGGCTCAACTACAAGATCTACGCGGAGGCGAAGCGCGTCGGCGCGAAGTGGATCCTCGGCGGCGAGTGCGGCCACATGTGGCGGGTGCTCCACCAGTACATGGACACCATGAACGGCCCCGCGGACTTCCTGGAGGTGCCGGTCTCGCCGCTCACCGGGACCGCGATTCGAGAACGCCGTCTCGACCAAGATCGTCCACATCTGCGAGTTCACCTCCGATCTCATCCAGCACGGCAAGCTCAAGCTCGACCCGAGCCGCAACGACCACCGCACGGTCACCTTCCACGACTCGTGCAACCCCGCCCGCGCGGTGGGTCTGCTCGAGGAGCCCCGCCACGTGCTCCGCAACGTCTGCAACCACTTCTACGAGATGCCCGAGAACACCATCCGGGAGGAGACCTTCTGCTGCGCCGGGGGCGCCGGGCTCGGCAACGACGAGAACATCGAGATGCGGATGCGCGGCGGGCTGCCCCGCGGCAACGCGTTGCGGCACGTCCGCGACGAGCACGGGGTCAACCTCATGGCCTGCGTCTGCGCCATCGACCGGGCCACGCTGCCGCCCCTTGCCGAGTACTGGGCGCCGGGGGTCGAGATCTCCGGGGTCCACGAGCTCGTGGCCAACGCCCTGGTGATGGAGGGCGAGAACGACCGCACGACCGACCTGCGGGGCGACCCGCTGGCGGGCGCGGAGGACGACCATGTATAACGCCGGCAAGATCATACCGGGGCTGCTCCTCTTCCTGGTGCTGGCCACCGCTCCCGTCTGGTACAACGTCGCGAGCGGCCACGAAGCGGTCGTTCCCGAGATCGAGAAGCCGCAGGGCGAGACGCAGTGCGTGGCCGACGCCGAGTTCATGCGCCGCGAGCACATGCAGCTGCTTTCCGGGTGGCGCGACGAGGTCGTCCGCAGCAGCGACCGCGTGTACGTCACCGCCGACGGGCGCCGCTACGACAAGAGCCTCACCCGCACCTGCCTGGGCTGCCACCAGAGCAAGGCCAACTCCTGCGACCGCTGCCACGACTACCTGGACGTGCAGCCGTACTGCTGGGAGTGCCACGTGGACCCGAAGGAGGGCCTGCGATGACCGTGAACAGGAGACGGTTCTTCCAGCTCACCGGCGCCACCGCCCTGGGAGTGGCGGGCGCGCGGGTACTCCCGGCCAAGGGCGAGGAGAGGCCCTCGGGGCCGGCCCGGCCGGCCGAGAAGCCCCTGGTCGGCAAGCGCTGGGCGATGGCCATCGACGTCGGGAAGTGCCGCGAGGAGAAGGACTGCAAGGACTGCATCGCCGCCTGCGACAAGGTCCACAACGTGCCTCACTTCGAGAACAAGAAGGACGAGGTCAAGTGGATCTGGAAGGAGCCCTTCGAGGAGGCGCTGCACGACCAGAGCAGCGCGTTCCAGGCGGAGCACCTCCAGCACGCCCACGTCCTGGTGTTCTGCAACCACTGCGACAACCCGCCCTGCACCAAGGTCTGCCCCACCCAGGCCACCTGGAAGCGGGACGACGGCGTCGTGATGATGGACTGGCACCGCTGCATCGGCTGCCGGTACTGCGTCGCCGGCTGCCCCTACGGGTCCCGGAGCTTCAACTGGCGGGATCCCCGTCCCCACATCGACGAGGTCAACCCCGACTTCCCCACCCGTACCCGCGGGGTGGTGGAGAAGTGCAACTTCTGCGAGGAGCGTCTGGCCCGCGGGGAGATGCCCGCGTGCGTGACCGCCTGCAAGGACAAGGCCCTCGTCTTCGGCGACCTCGAGGACCCGGAGTCCGAGATCCGGAAGGTCCTGCGGGAGCGGCCCTCGGTGCGGCGCAAGGTCGCCCTGGGGACCCAACCCGAGGTCTTCTACCTGCTGTGAGGCACCCATGATCGAGAGAGCACTGACCGGAGACCGCAGATACTGGGGCTGGATCGTCGCCCTCCTGGGCGTCATCACCGTGGGGTCGCTGTTCTACCTGCGCCAGCTCACCGTGGGCCTCACCATCACCGGCCTCAGCCGGGACGTGACCTGGGGCTTCTACATCGCCCAGTTCACCTTCATGGTCGGCGTCGCCGCCTCGGCGGTGATGGTGGTGCTGCCGTACTACCTGCACGACTTCAAGGTGTTCGGGCGGATCGCCATCCTCGGGGAGTTCCTCGCCATCGGCTCGGTGGTGATGTGCGTGCTGTTCATCATGGTCGATCTCGGGCAGCCGGCCCGGGCGTTCAACATGCTTCTGCACCCCAGCCCTCGCTCCATCCTGTTCTGGGACGGCATCGTCCTCTCGGGGTACCTGCTGCTGAACGCGCTGATCGCGCACCAGACCCTCAAGGCGGAGGATCAGGGCACCGCGGTTCCCGGCTGGGTCAAGCCCGTCATCTACCTGTCGATTCCCTGGGCCATCAGCATCCACACCGTGACCGCCTTCATCTACCAGGGCCTCGCCGCTCGGCCCTACTGGATGACCGCCATCCTGGCCCCGCGCTTCCTGGCCTCGGCCTTCGCCTCGGGACCGGCCCTGCTGATCCTGATCTGCCTGGTTCTCAGGCGCACGACGCACTTCGACGCCGGCGAGAAGGCCATCCAGAAGCTCGCCACCATCGTGACCTACGCCATGCTGACCAACCTCTTCTTCGTCTTGATGGAGGTCTTCACCGCGGTCTACAGCGGGATCCCCGAGCACATGGCCCACTTCCAGTACCTGTTCCTGGGTCTCGACGGCCACGCCGAGCTGGTCCCGTGGATGTGGACCGGCCTGGCCCTGGCCGTCGTCGCCCTGGCGATCCTCCTTCGTCCCGCAGTGCGCAACCAGACCGCCTGGCTGGCGGTGGCCTGCGTGGCGGTGGTGGTCTCGGTCTGGATCGAGAAGGGCCTGGGCATGATCGTGGCCGGCTTCAATCCCTCGCCCCTCGGTCACGTCACGAAGTACGTGCCCTCCGCGCCCGAGGTGCTCATCGGCCTCGGGGTCTACGGCATCGGCGCCCTCATCGTGACGGTCCTGTACAAGACCGCGCTCTCCGTTCGGGGTGAGGTGGCCTGAGAGGCGTGAGCGGTGACCCCGAGTGACCGCGCGGTTGTCGTCGTGGGCGCCTCGGCGGCGGGCCTGCGCTGCGCGTGTCGTCTCGCCCGCCTGAAGCCGGGCTGGCAGGTCGGCGTCGTCGAGGCGAGCCCCGTCTTCTCCTACGCGGCCTGCGGCCTCCCCTACGCTCTCTCGGGAGACATCACCGACCCGGCGGCCCTGCGCCAGACCACCTACCGGGCGGTCCGGGACGCGCGGTTCTTTGCGGAGGAGAAGGGTGTCACCGTGCTGGCCGGCTGGCGGGCCACTGAGGTTCGGCTCGCCGAGGGCCTGCTGAAGGTCGAGAGCCCGGAAGGCGAACGGCAGCTGCGCTGGGACGAGCTCGTGCTCGCCACCGGCGCGCGACCACGGCGACTGCCCGGCCAGCCGGACCATCCGCGGGTGCGCAGCTTCCACCGCTGGGACGACCTCGATCCGCTCCTCCAGGGCCTGCGTCGAGGCGAGATCGGGCGGGTGGCCCTCGTGGGGGCCGGTCTGGTCGGCTGCGAGCTGGCCGAGGCCTTCGGCAACCTGTGGGGAGCGGAGGTGTCCCTGGTGGAGGCCGGATCCGACGCCCCTGCCGGAGCTGCTCGACCCGGAGGTCGGGGCGTGCGTCGCCCGCCATCTCGAGTCCAGCGGAGTGGAGCTGCGGGTCGACTCGCCGGTCCGACGGCTGGAGGCCAGAGACGATGGCGTGACGCTGCTCCTCGACGAGGGGACGGTCACCGCGGACCTTGCGGTCGTCGCGGTGGGCGTCGAGCCGGAGGTCGAGCTGGCCCGCAGCGTCGGCGCCCGGATCGGACCGACGGGGGCCATCGCCGTCGACGAGCGGCTGGCCACGAGCCTCCCCCACGTGTGGGCTGCGGGCGACTGCGTCGAGGTCCGCGACGCGGTCACCGGTGTGCCCGTCTTCCGGCCGCTGGGATCCCTCGCCAATCGCCAGGGGCGCACGCTGGCCAACATCCTCGCCGGCCGGCCGGACGCCTTCCCCCCGGTGGTCGGTGCCGCCGCGGTCAAGGTCTTCGACTTCAACGTCGCCGCGACCGGCTGCACCGAGGGCCAGGCCCGGGCGCGAGGCGTGGAGGTGCGCTCGGTGTGGATCACGGCCGACGACCGCGCCCACTACTGGCCGGAGACCGAGAACATCCACCTGAAGCTGGTCTACGAGCGGGGCTCGCAGCGGGTGGTCGGCGTGCAGGCCGTCGGAAAGGGCGATGTGGTCAAGCGGGTCGACGTGGCCACCCAGCTCGTCGCCCGCGGCGCGACGCTGGACGAGCTGGCGCACATCGAACACGCCTACGCCCCGCCGTACGCCCCGGCGGTGGAGCCCCTGGCCGTGGCCGCCTGCGCCGCCCAGAACCAGGAGGACGGCGTCGAGGCCGAGTGCCTCCGACGGCCCCGTTGGGAGACGTCGTCGACGTTCGCCTGCCCGAGGAGCGACGGCAGCGACCCGCCGACGCCGCCCACGTGGAGGAGCTCTCGGTGGTGGAGCTGCGCGACGCACCGCAGGTCCCGCACGCCCCTGCCGGGACTGATCGTCTGTGAGCGGGGAACGCGCTCGGCGGAGGCCGCGCGGCTCCTTCTGGACCGTGGGGGCGCCCGCTATCTCGGCGGGGGCCTCCAGTGGCGGGACGCGGCCGTGCCCGAGACCGGCAGGACCCGCCCAAACCGCCGGCCGAGGCGGACGGCGCGACGCGAGAGCCGCGCCACCCGCGCGGAAGACTGATCCCGCCGCCGGCGAGAGGCGGGAACCCCCGAGGTCGTGTAAGCTCGGCTCCTACTGACCTTGTGTCCGGCTCACGCCGCGGGCCCCTGACGGCCGCGAGGCGGCGGCCGAGGAGGATCTCCTGTACCCGGTCACTCTGAATCTCGAGGGTCGGCGCTGTCTCGTCGTTGGGGGGGGGTCGGTCGCCCTGCGCAAGATCCTCGGCCTGCTCGAGGAGGGGGCGGTCGTGACGGTGGTGGCCCCTCACGTCGTGGCCGATCTCGAGGAGCAGACGCGGACCGGGCGGCTGGTTCTGGAGAGGCGCGAGTACCGAGCCGGAGACACCGCCGGGTTCGCCCTCGTCCTCGCGGCCACGGACCGGCGCGACGTGAACCGCCGGGTCTTTGAGGACGCGCGAGGCGGCCGGGATCTGGGTGAACGTGGCCGACGATCCCGACCTGTGCAGCTTTCATCTGCCCGCGCGCCTCCGACGCGGTTCGCTGGAGATCGCGATCGGCTCCGGCGGGCGCGCGCCCTTCGCGACGCGCCGCGTGCGGCAGCTCCTCGAGCGGCGCCTCGGACCGGAGTGGGAGCCCTGGGCGGACACCGCGGCGCGGTTTCGCGAGGAGGTGAGGCAGCTGGGTCTTCCGGTCGCGGAGCGGGAGAGGGCGTTCGACCGCTTCTTCGGGGAGACCGTCGACCCGCAGGGCCTGCGCGTCCGGGTGCCTTCCGTCGAGGAGCAGGACGCGTGGATCGAGGCGGCCGGCGAGGGGCGGACCGAGAGCCCTGCCTTCACCCCGGAAAGGGCGACGACACCGGACACTGACGGCCCAAGGGGCTTCGTCTCCCTCGTCGGTGCCGGCCCCGGCTGCGCCGGCCTGCTCACCCTGCGCGGCCGCCAGCGGCTCCTGGCGGCGCACGACGTGGTGTACGACCGCCTCGCCGCCCCCGCCCTTCCGTGCGACCTTCCGGAGGGCGTGGGGTTGCACCCGGTGGGCAAGCAGGCCGGCAACCACCCGACCCCCCAGGAGGAGATCAACGCCCTTCTGGTCCGCCTCGGAGGGAAGGGCCGTCGCGTGGTGCGGCTGAAGGGGGGCGACCCGGACGTGTTCGGCCGCGGCGGGGAGGAGGCCGAGGCCCTCGCCGAGGCCGGGATCCCCTTCGAGATCGTCCCCGGCGTCACGTCGGGCGTGGCCGTCCCGGCGTGGATCGGGGTACCCGTCACCCACCGCCGTGAGGCCGTCCGGCTGACGCTGGTCACCGCGCACGAGAGCGCCAAGCGGGGCGGCCCCCAGGTGCGCTGGGACCTGATGGCCCAGGACCCCCACGCCACGCTCGTGGGGTACATGGGTGTGACGTCCCTCCCCAACGTCGTGACGCAGCTCCTGGGCGGAGGCATGTCTCCGACCACGCCGGCGGCCATGATCCAGCACGGGACGACTGCCGCCCAGCGGTCGGTCGTGTCGACCCTGGCCGAGCTGCCGGCGGCGGTGGAGCGAGCGGGGCTGGGCCCGCCCGCGCTGTTCGTCATCGGCCCGACGGTCGAGCATGCGCAGAGGCTGGACTGGGTGGGCGGCCAGGCGCTCGCGCGGGAACGCCTCGTGGTGCCCGCCTCCGCCCCCGGCCTGGCGGAGGCTCTGGACGCGGCGGGAGCGGAGGTGATCGCGGTCCCCCGCCCGATGACGCCGGCGGCGCGGATCGTGATGAAGGCGCTTCCTCTCACCGGGTGCGTGATGCGCTCCCGGGAGGACGTGGAGGCGCTGGACGAGGAGAGGGACGGCCTGGAGTGGAGGAAGGGCGCCGCGGTCTGGTGCCTGGGCGCCGAGACCGCGCGGCGGGCCGAGGCCCGGCGCTGGCCCGGGGTGCAGGAGGTCGAGGCGGGCTCGAGCGGCTCCGACCTCGTGGAGCGGATCCGTGCACGGACGAGCGGCTCCTAGCCCCGATCCGAGGTTCTCGCTGCGGCACGTGCCTTCGGACCCGCCCCCCCCGCGGCGTGCCCGTCGGATCGGGGCAAGCCTGCTGGCGCCCCTGGCCCTCGCCCTGCTGCCTCCGGCCACCGCCGGGACGCCGGCGGCCGGCGACGACGTGCCGACTCGGCTCGGTGTCGTCAGCTTCTACAACCCACGCTCCATGTACCTGAAGTACCAGCCGCTGGTCGACTACCTGAGCGAGGAGACGGGCGAGTCTTGGGAGTTGGCGGTCAGCGCCTCTTACCAGGACGCGGTGGACGAGCTGTGCGCGGGACGCGTGGCGCTCGCCTACCTCGGCCCCCTCAGCTACGTCCGGGCCCACGCCCGGTGCGCCGTCGAGCCGCTGTTGCGGCTCCAGACACGAGGAGCCGACGTCTTCCACAGCGACGTCCTGGTGCGGTCCGACAGCCCCTTCGAGCGACTCGAGGACCTCGCCGGACACCGGATCGGCTTCGGCGATGCGCTGTCGACCTCATCGCACCTCGTCCCCCGGGCCATGCTCCAGGCCGCCGGGCTCGAGGCCGGACGCGACTTCGCGTGCCGATACTACGGGCAGCACGAGCGGGCGGCGCGAGCGGTGCTCATGGGCGAGGTCGAGGCCTGCGGCGTCCGCGACATCATCGGCGAGGTGTTCCTGCACCGGGGGCTGCGCCGCCTCGCCCGGTCCGGCCCCATCCCCGCCTACCCCTGGGTTGTGCCGCCGGACAGCTCCCCCACGGAGCGCCAGGCCCTGACCTCCGCTCTGCTCCGCTTCCCGGGCAAGGCGCAGCCGCGCCGAGACGAGGAGAGGTGGGACCTCGAGCTGACGGGCGGCTTCACCACCGCCGCCGACGCCGACTACGACATCGTGCGCCGCCTCGCGGAGCGGGTCTTCGGGCCCGGCGCGCTGACACGACCCGGGGGAGACCTGCAGTGTCAGTGAGAGAGGCGCTCGGCTTGCGGCTCGGGTTGAGGCCGAAGATCTTCCTCTTCTCGAACATCGCGATCGCAGCCACGATGGGTCTCGTCACGCTCCTCGTCGTCGCCCACGAGCGCCAGCAGCAGTACGACGCCATCGAGGCGCGGGCCCGGAGCGTGGCCGCCGCCCTTGCCGTCCCGATCACGGACGCCCTCATGAACAAGGACCTCGGCCGGGCCTCCAGCACGGGCCTGACCGACAACTACATCTCCGAGATCCTCGCCAGCAACCGCGACGCGATGCTCTACGTGATCGTGACGAACGTCGACGGCACCGTGACCCACTCCAACCGCTGGTCGATGGTGGGTCGCCCCTTCGAGCGGGCCCTCGATCGCTCCTCGGTCATGCAGCATCCGGACGCACAGAGGCGGACCGAGGACGGAGGGGAGCGCATCCTGGAGGTCCGGGAGCCGCTCCACATCTCGACCAAGTTCTGGGGCTCCCTCGCCGTGGGCTTCTCGCTGGAGCCGGTCGAGCGGGAGATCGAGCTCATGGCCTCGCGGCTCGTCGTGATCGCGCTGCTGGTGCTCGCGGTCAACGCCGTGATCAGCGCGATCTCCATGGAGTGGCTGATCCGGCCGATCCTGGCCCTCCACCAGGTGATGCAGCGAGCCGGCCGGGGCGACCTTGCGGTGCGGGCCGCATCGCAGCGCCACGACGAGATCGGCGAGCTCGGAAAGGCGTTCAACGGGATGATGGACGAGCTCGAGGAGAGCCGGGAGCAGGAGAAGGTCCGCCGGGCACAGCTCGCCCACACCGAGAAGATGGCCGCGGTCGGCACCCTCGCCGCCGGCGTCGCCCACGAGGTGAACAACCCGGTCGCCGGCGTCCTGACCTGCATCGAGAACATGCGGGACGACCCCGAGAACAGCGAGATGCGCGAGCAGTACCTCGGGCTCATCCACGACGGGGTCAAGCGGATCGAGCGCACGGTCGCCAACCTGCTGGATTTCTCGCGACCCCGCTCCATGCGGCTCGGGCCGGCCTCGCTGAACCAGAGCCTGACCCAGGTGATCGACCTCGTGCGGTTCCAGCTCCGCAAGAGCGGAGTGGAGCCCCGCTTCGAGCTCGATCCCCGGGACCCCTGGATCGTCGGAGACCGCTTCCAGATCGAGCAGCTCTTCCTGAACCTCGTTCTCAACGCGCTACAGGCGATGCCCGACGGCGGGACGTTGACTCTTCGGACCCGACGGCAGGGGGCCTGGGAGCTGGTCGAGGTGTGCGACACTGGATCCGGGATCCCGGAGGCCATCCGCGAACGGATCTTCGACCCCTTCTTCACGACCCGGGAGGTGGGCCAGGGAACGGGCCTCGGCCTCGCCGTCAGCTACAACATCGCCGCCGCCCACGGGGGCGGCCTCGAGGTGGAGACGATAGAGGGTGAGGGGTCGGTCTTCCGCGTCCTCTTTCCCGCGGACGAGGATCAGGGCGAAGAGGAGGACGCGTGACCGCCACCTGTGGCCAGCGTCTGTTGATCGCCGAGGACGAGCCGCTGCTCCGCGTGAGCATGGCCGACGCCCTGCGCAAGGAGGGGTGGACGGTCGACGTGGCCGGGGACGGGCTCAAGGCGATGGCACTGTTCGAGCAGTACGTGCACGAGGTCGTCGTGACGGACCTGGTCATGCCGTCTCTGGACGGGATGGAGCTGCTGCGGCGGGTCAAGGCGGTCCAGGCCGACACCACCGTGGTTCTTGTCACCGCCCACGGGTCGGTCGACAAGGCGGTCGAGGCCATGCGCCAGGGCGCGTCGGACTTCATCACCAAGCCCTTCTCGATGGCCCAGCTCATGGTGCGCCTGGACAGCGTCTGCTCGAGTCGCCGGCTCCAGGAAGAGAACGTGCGGCTCCAGGAGCAGCTCGAGGGCCGCTACTCCTTCTCGAACATCATCGGCAAATCCAAGGGGATGCAGGAGGTCTTCTGGCTGATCCGGGAAGTGGCGGACTCCGACGCCACCGTCGTGATCCAGGGCGAGAGCGGCACCGGGAAGGAGCTTGTGGCCTCCGCCATCCACTTCAACTCGCGGCGTCGGGCTCGGCCGTACGTCCGGGTGAGCTGCGCGTCGCTTCCCGAGTCCCTGGTCGAGTCCGAGCTGTTCGGATACGAGAAGGGGGCATTCACCGGCGCGAACCAGCGACGGATCGGGCGCTTCGAGGCGGCGGGCGGTGGGACCCTCTTCCTCGACGAGATCGGTGACCTGCCGCTCGCGGTTCAGGCCAAGCTGCTTCGGGTGCTGCAGGAGCGGTCGATCGAGCGTCTCGGCTCGAACCGGCCCATCGACGTCGACGTGCGCATCGTCTCGGCGACCCTGCGGCACCTCGAGGAGGAGATCGCGGCGGGCAGCTTCCGTGAGGACCTGTTCTTCCGAATCAACACCGTCCCGATCCACCTGCCCCCGCTTCGGGAGCGACGCGAGGACATCCCGCTGCTGGCCCAGGCGTTTCTGCGGGAGTTCAACCGTGAGCGGGGCAAGGAGATCGGGGACTTCACGGACGACGCCCTCGGGCTCCTCGACAGCCACTCGTGGCCGGGAAACGTGAGGGAGCTCCGGAACGTGGTCGAGCGAGCGGTGGTGTTCTGTCGGGACTCGCACATCGCGCCCGAGCATTTCCCGCCCAGCCTGCGCGATGCGCCCACCGCCCCGGCGCAGGCAACCGCGGCCCGGCCGGCGGAGCCGCTGCGCCGGGCGGTGGAGCGAGCCGAGGTCGAGACCATCCGGGCTGCCCTGACCGCCACCGACGGCCGCCGCAACGAAGCGGCCGAGATCCTCGGCATCAGCCGAAAGACCCTCTGGGAGAAGATCAAATCCTACGGCATATAGCGGCGGCATCTCCGATTGGCGCGTAGATGGCGCCGCAGCTGGAGATCAGCCAGCGGCGGTGCTGCAGACTTCGTCGAGCGTCTTCAGGAGCTTCTCGGGATCGATGGGCTTCTCGAGGTACGCGTCCGGGTGGTGCCTCTTGAAGCGCTCCAGGAAGGCGCCAAAGTCATGGGTGAGCGTGTCCTGGATCCCGGTCACCAGGACCACCGGCACCGACTTCGTCCGCTCGTCCTTGCGCAGGGCCACCAGGGTGCTGAGCCCCCCGCGCTCGGGCATCATCACGTCGAGCAGGACAACGTCGGGGACGTCCGCCTGAGCCAGGGCGAGGCCCTCGTCGGCCGAGTTGGCGGTTCGGGCCTCCCACCCATGATCCGTCAGGAGCGTGGAGAGGTACGTCGTCTGGTCGGGCTCGTCGTCGATCACGAGAGCGCGGAGCTGGGGCATGTCGCCTCCCTGCGGCCGCTCCGGGGGAGCCGACCGCGATGTCGTTCGTGCGCCAAGCATAGCACCGTGAGCCCGTCCCGGCGCCTCATCCGGTAGCCGGGCTCGGGACGTCGATGGCCCTCAAGACGGAGAGGATCAGGTCGCGATCCATGGGCTTTCCGAGCACGTGGTCAGGGCCTCTAACACCCTGATGGGACTCGAGATAGGACCGGCAGTCGTCCTTCAGCACGTTGTCGTCGCCGGTCACGAGCACGAGCGGGGTCCCGGACCATCGCCGGTCGCGGCGGAGGCTGACGAGCAGTTCCAGGCCCGACTTCCCGGGGAGCATCACGTCGATGAGGATCGCGTCGGGGCGGAAGCCGTCGAGCCGCGCCCTCGCCGTCTCCGAGTCGCCGGCGGCCTGGACCTCGAAGCCTTCGTCTTCCAGGAAGGAGGAGAGGTAGTCGATGACGTCCGGGTCGTCGTCCACCAGGAGAACTCGCATCGCCCCTCCCTGGTCCGGCGCCTTTCGCGTCGCTCAGACGGCCGGGCCCGGAGGGGCCCCGGCCTCCAACTCCGGCTTCGGCTCGGGCGGCGGCGTGCTCGGCCGCGCCTCGAGAGGAAGGCGCACCAGGAAGCGCGTGCCGCGGCCGGGCTCCGACTCGACCTCGATGCTGCCCCCGTGCCGGTCGACGATCTTGTTCGCGATGAAGAGCCCGAGCCCCGTGCCCTTGATGCCCTTGGACGAGAAGAAGAGCGAGAAGATCTTCTCCCGGGTCTCGCGGTCCATGCCGATTCCGTTGTCCTCGATCTCGAGGACCATCCAGGGCGGGGTGCGCCGCGCCCGCAAGCTCACGCGGTGCGCCTTCTTCTGCTGCTCGCTCCGGCAGGCCTCGAGCGAGTTCTCCAGGATGTTCACGAGCATCGACCGGATCGCCTTGTGGTCGCCCTGGAACGTGCCAGCCTCGACACCCGCGTCCATCTCGAGCTCGATGCCGAGGTCACCCGCCTTCTTCGCCACCACCTCCCGGAGCTCGGAGACCAGAGCCTCGACGTTCACGTCGCTCACGATCAGCTCCCGGTCCTTGGCGTAATAGAGGATGTCCAGAACCATGCTGCGGATGCCGGCCACGTTGCGCTGGACCATGTCCCAGCCCTTCTCGACGCGCTCGGGGCGCTTCTTCTCGAGACCGGTGTTGATCAGGTAGATCCCGCCGTCCAGGCCGCTCAGTAGACCCTTGATCCCGTGAGAGATGGAGCCGACGAGGAGCCCGATGGAGGCGAGTTGGGGTTGAAGCCGGCGCATCTCGGTGATGTCGACGGACATCTCGATGCAGCCCTCGATCTCCCCTTTCGGGTTGTGGACGGGAGCCGTCGTGCACAGGACATTGATCTTCTCGCCGTCGGCGGAGAAGACGACCTCCTCGTGGTGTCGCACCTCGCCGTCGGCGACGGTCCGCAGGGTCGGACACACGAGGCACTGCTCGTCGCGGTGCTTGTACACGCGGTAGCAGTGGTTTCCCACCGCGGGCCCGAAGGTCTCACGGAACTTCCGGTTGGCGTGGCGAACGACGAGATCGGGGCCCTGGACGGTGATGTAGCAGGGAACCTCTTCGAAGAGCTGGGCCAGGCGCTTCTGGCTGTGCTCGAGGAGGGCCTCCAGGCGCTTGACCTCGCTGACGTCGGTGTGCATCTCCATCACCGCCACAACCTGACCGGCCTCGTCGCAGATGGGTGTGGTGTGCACCATGACCGGGACCTTCTCGCCCCGAAGGGTGGTCAAGGTCTGCTCGCTGCCGTGGCTCCTTCCGTCGACGAAGGTCGCTTCGACCGGGCACCCGGGACAGACCTCGTGTAGTCCCTTGTAGACCTGGTAGCAGGGGTCGCCCATGCGGCTTCCGAAATCGTCGCGGAAGCGCCGGTTGCCGTCGACGATCCGGAAGTCCCGGTCGTGCACCGACAGGTAGCACGGCATGTCCTCGAAGTACCGGTGATAGAGACCTTCCGAGCTCCCCACCGGTTCCATCGGGACCTCGCGGTCAGCGGCCTCGGCCATCGCTTTCGTGCCTCCCGCCCGGGCGTCCCCTTCTTCCTAGGCCTTCTTGTCGCGAAGCTCGAGGATGCGCCGGAGGTTGGAGACCAGATCCTCCTCGTTCACCGGCTTGTCCATGTAGCCCTCGGGCGGCGGGACAGCCCGGTCGTAGATCACCTTCCGGAACTCTGGGTGACCGGTCACGACGCACACCGGGATCTCCTTGACGTCGGGGTGCCTCCGCATCTCGCCGAAGGTCTCGACGCCGTCCTTGCCCGGCATCGAGAGGTCCAGGGTGACGAGGTCCGGCTTCTCCCGGGCCATGATGGCAAGGGCCTCGTCGCCGTCCGATGCCTCGAAGATCTCGGCCCCCGCGTCCTCCAGGACGGTGGAGAGGAAGACCCGGACGTCGGGTTCGTCGTCGACGATGAGGATGCGCCGGCCGGCCAGGGCGGCGGCGGGCTCGACGATCGGCTCGGCCGCGGGCACCGCGACCTCGACCGGCACCTCGGCCGGCTTCTCCGGCATCTCGACCTCCTCGAGGACCAGGGCTTCCGCCACGAGGTCCACCAGCTGCTTCACCTCGCAGTCGAGCTTGTAGTGCTTGATGAGGTCACCGAGCCCGTCGACGCAGTTGTGGCAGGAGGTGACGACGATCTTCGCCCCGGTCGCCTTGATCTGGTCGGCCTTGATCTTCGCCGACTCGAGCCGGCGGGGCGTGTACTCCGACATCGACATCGCCCCGCCCCCGCCCGTGCAGCAGTAGTTCTCCGTGCGGTTGGGGTACATCTCCTGAAAGTCGGTGACCACCAGTTTCAGCAGCTCTCGGGGCTCCTCGTAGAAGCCGCAGCTGCGGGCGTTGTTGCACGAGTCGTGGAAGGTCACCCGGTCGGTGTTGCGGGTCTTGTCGACCTTGATCCGCCCCTCCTTGATGTAGCGGAGCATCGTCATGACCGAGCTCTCCATGGTGAAGCTCACGTCGACCCCGGCCCAGTTCGGGGCCTCGCAGCGCGTCGAGCGGTAGCCGTGGCCGCACTCGGAGATGACCAGCCGCTCGGAGCCTAGCTCGTCCACCTTCTCGAAGACGCGCTTGCCGCAGACTCCGCCGAGCTGGTCGTCGCCGGAGAACAGGCCGAAGTTGGTCTGGTCCCAGCCCTCGCTCGGCATCGTCCAGTCCTCGCCGGCGGCGTAGAAGATGAGGGCGGCGGCCTTGATCGTCCGTGGGTCGTACTTGGCCTCGCGCGGGTTGATCGCGTACATCACCTTCGCGCCCTGCTTGTCGACCGGGATCTTCGCACGATCGTGACCCAGCTGCTCCTCGAGCTCCTCGGACATCCACTCGAGGGTGTCGAGGTAGTCCTCCTTGAGGACCCCCATCTGGTTCCCGATCTCCCACTGGTCCTTGCTGACGACGCGGACGCCCTCGGGCATCACGCCGACCCGGGACAGCAGCCCGCGCATGATGCGGTTGAGGGTCGCGGTGTCCACCCCCATGGGGCAGTTGTACGTGCAGCGCCGGCAGTTGGTGCAGGTGCCGAAGGCGATGTCCTTCAGCTCCTCCAGATCCTCGTCGGTCACCGGCGTGTCGGCCTTGACCCACTTCGGGAGGACTCGTCCGGTCCAGTCGTGGTGCTGCTTGAAGATCTTGCGCAGCTGATCCGCCTTGTAGGACGGGGTCATCTTCGGGTCGTCGGGGAAGGCCAGCGCGTAGTGGCACGCCTCGTGGCACATGCCGCAATGCACGCAGCCGACCAGCGACCCGACCACCTGACGGGTCAGCTTCTTGGGGAGCTGCTCGAGGATCTTCTCGACCTTGTGGGACGCTGCTTGCTCGCTCAAGTTGGCCTCCTCACCCGCGGACGTAGGGCATGCTGCCCCGGTGGCCGAGGCTGCGGCCGAGCCAGTAGCGGGTGAACGGGTAGTAGAGATAGTGGGAGATCTTCGAGAACGGTACGTAGATCAGGAAGAAGCTCGTCGCGAGGAGGAACGCAACGAGGAAGAGGTCGCTCCTCAGCCAGCCCAGGAAGTAGGCCTGGGCGAGCAGGCCGGAGAGGAACCAGCCGGTGAGCATGATCACGGAGAAGTAGTCGTCGGGCGAGCTGATCAGCCGCAGGTGCGGGAGCGTGAACCGCCGCCTGATCCGGTAGAGGCCGATCAGGAACGCCACGCCCAGGATTCCCATCACCGTCAGGCCCACCACCGGGATCTCGACCGCGGGCCGGTAGAGCGAGCTCACGAAGGCGAGGCCGATGCCGGCGGCCACCCCGAGGTGGAAGAGGATGAACGTCGAGTAGAAGGGCAGGCCGTCCCGGGTGCTCTCCATGGCCCAGGGCATCAGGACGTTGCCCAGCGAGTAAAGGCCCCCTCTTGTGGCATTCGTCTTGTCGGGCTGGCCGGCAGGTTGCCGCTCGCGGGCGTTGCGGAACTGGTGCAGCCAGACGAGGCGCACGGTGTAGACGATCGTCATGATGGCGAGAGCAATCCAGTGAATCGTCTCCGCGACGGCCAGGAGCGTGCTCGGCTCGTGGTGCTCCATCGTCAGGCTCCTTCCTGGATCCGGGCCTCGAAGGCCCCGCGCTCGCGCGTGTCCGGGATCACGAACAGCACTTCCTTCAGGCCGGTGCTGCCGGCGAGATGCGCGGTCACCGTGTCGACCATGACCCGGGCGCAGAGGTCCACCGGCACCTGGTAGAGCCCCGTCCCCATCGGCGGAAACGCCAACGTCGTGACCCCGTTCTCTTCGGCAAGGGCGAGGCTCGCCTGCGTGGCCCGCCGGAGCTTGCCCTCTTCGTCCGGCTCACAGAACTTCGGCCCGTTGGCGTGGATGATGTGCTTCGCCTTGAGCAGCCCGCCGGTCGTGATCACCGCCTCGCCCACCGGGCAGCTCCCGATGGCGTCGAGCGCCTCCTGGATCTTGACTCCCCCACGCTGCTGAATCGCGCTCCCGTGGCCCGAGCCGAGCTTTACGTCCCCGGTGATGTCGAACACGAACGCGTCGACCTCCATGTCGGTGATGTCGTCGCGAACTATCCGAATGACCTTGTCTCCGATCTTTCGTTCCACCATTCGCTCCACCATCGTCGCGGTCATTCCGAACGGCTCCTTTCAGCGTGCCGCGACCTTCCGGCCGCGGGTGCGTGGGCGGCCGCGCCGGGGCCCGTGCGGCGCAGTGCAGGGGTCGGCTCCGTCGGGGACAGGCCCGGCCGCTTCGAGATCGAAGCCGCCGTGCCGCGCCACGAAGGCTGGATCGAGCAGGTCGGCCAGCGTGAGCGCCTCCAGCGCCTCGGCGATGCGTCGGTTCACCAGGCAGTACAGCGCGCGGGTCTCGCAGCGCGGCGCCCTCTTGCAGATCGAGGGGTCGCGGACGCAACTGACGATGCAGACGGGACCGATCGAGGCCTCGATCACGTCGCTGACCTTGATATCGGACGTGCGCGCGGCCAGCCGGTAGCCCCCCTTGCGGCCGGAGACCCCCCTGAGGAGACGGGCCCGGCGCAGACCCATGGCCAGCTGCTCGAGGTAGCCGTGAGAGAGGTCGGTGCGGGTCGCAACCGCGGCCAGAGGCACCGGGGTCTCCCCGCCGCCGTGTCGGGCGACGTCGAGCATCACCCGCAGTGCGTATCGAGCCCGGGTCGAAAGTCTCATCGCGCGCCTCACCCTAATCTCCTACTATTCCCATGGGTATTTCATGAGCCGTTTGGCTCAATTCCGCATAGGAGATTTGGTGGGGTCGCGGGGAAGGACAGCCGCCCGCTCGCCCCCGGGCCTCGATCCTGTCCGAGGCCCGGGGCTCTGAGGCAAACGGTCGACCGGAGGGCGTCGAACGCCCGTTCCGTTATGCCGACGGCGACGTCATTCGAGTGGGATGCGGCCCTTGTTGTCACCCAGCCAGGCGTCGAAGCTCTGCACAGATGGGTTGAGCTCCCGGACCGTGTCGAGGTTGCGCGCGCCACAGTAGACATCCTGGAAGTCGCGCTTGAACTGGAACATGTTCCCGAGGTCCTCCGCCCCGGGGAATCCGAGGCCGCGATAAACGTCGGGGGGCACGTCGTTGTAACGGATCTCCTGGCCCAGGGCCCGCCCGAGGGCGGCGGCCATCTCGGCGCCGGTCAAATGCTCCCCGGCGACACCGATGGTCTGCCCGGCCAGCGCCGGGCCCTTCTTGAAGACGCCGTAGGCGGCTCGCCCGATGTCGGCCGCGGCGATGCCGGGCAGCTTCCCCTCCCCCATGGGCATCGTGATGCCCAGGACACCGTCCGGGCCCTTCTTCGGGCCCATGCCGAAGTAGATGAAGTTCTCCCAGTAGAAGGACGTCAGAAGGAACGTCGTGGGCACTCCGAGGTCGGTGAAGGCGCCATTGGCCTCGGCCTTGGCGTCGAAGTGCGGGACCTTGTACTTCTCCATGAGCGTGGGCATGCGGTCGTCGCTCAGGGGCACCCACTGGCGCGTGTCTTCGAAGGTCGACCAGATGACGTGCTTCAGCCCGGCGTCCTTCGCGGCTTCCGCCATCGCCCGGGCGTGCGCAACCTCCTTCTCCGGCGAGAAGTGCTCCCAGAAGAAGGTGACGCAGTAGGCCCCGTAAGCCCCCGCGAACGCCTTCTTCAGGCTCTCGGCGTCGTCGACGTCGGCTTCGACCACGTCGGCTCCGAGCTTCGCGAGCTCGCGGGCCTTGTCGGAGCCCGCCTTCCTCGTGATCGCCCGCAGCGCGAAGCCTCCCTCCGGGTCGGCCAGAATGGCACGCGCGAGGCCGCCACCCTGGGCCCCGGTTGCCCCCAACACTGCAATGATCTTCTTGTCAGCCATCTTCGCTCCTTGTCTCGATTCGGCGAGTTCGCACGGCTCCCTCGAACAGGCCCCCATCTCCGGCTCGCGCCGCCGCGAGCGGTCAGCTCCCCGCAAGCCCCAACGCCGGCCGCCCGCACCAGCGGGCAGACAGCCGGCTCGGAGAAGCCCGAGGTCCGGTGATCCTGGTCCGCCGGAAAAGGTACTGATCCATCGTACCCCAGGCCATGCGGTCCGGGGGGCCCTCGGGATCAGGAAGAGATGTCGAGGGCGACGTCGAGGGAGGGAGCGCTGTGGGTGAGCCAGCCGAGGGAGATGATGTCCACGCCGGTCTCCGCGACCGCGCGCACGTCCTCGGGGCGTATGCCCCCGGACGCTTCGGTCAACACGCGGCCCCGCGCGCGCCGCACCGCTTTGTGCAGCGTCTCGAGGTCCATGTTGTCGAGGAGGACCACGTCGACGTCCAGGGCCAGGGCCTCGTCGAGCTGTTCGAGGGTGTCCACCTCCAGCTCGAGCTTCACCATGTGACCGACCCGTTCCCGCGCGCTCTTGACCGCGGGGGTGATCCCGCCGGCGATCGCGAGGTGGTTGTCCTTGATGAGCACGGCGTCGTCGAGGCCGTAGCGGTGGCTTTCTCCGCCGCCGACCTGCACCGCGTACTTCTCGAGGGCGCGCAGCCCCGGCGTGGTCTTGCGGGTGCACGCCACCCGCGTGGGCAGGCCGTCGAGGAGCCGGACCACATCACGCGTCGCGGTGGCGATGCCGCTCAGGTGGCCCAGGAAGTTCAGGGCGGTGCGCTCCCCGGTGAGGAGGGCACGCGCCCGGCCGCGCACGCGGGCCATTGCCTCGCCCGCCTCGATGTCGGTCCCGTCGGGACGCAGGATCTCGGTCGTCACCGCGGGGTCGAGCGCGCGGAGGGTGAACAGAGCCACGTCGAGCCCCGCCACCCGGCCGGCGGCTCGGGCCACGATCGCGGCTTCTCCTGACCGGTCGGCGGGCACGGTGGCGTCGGTGGTGATGTCGCCGGCCCGCCCGAGGTCCTCGGCGAGGGCCCGCCGCACGATGTGCTCGTACAGAAGGGGCGGCAAGGGCGCTACTGGGCTCATGCCGAGACCTCCTCTCTCTTCCCGGTCGGAAGCGAGGCGGGATCGAAGCCGACCTGTTCGCGGTCTCCGACGCGGCCCAGAACGAGCCGGCCACGCCACGCGGCGTCGGCCTCCGGGAAATCGAGACGGAAGTGCGCCCCGCGGCTCTCGGGCCGGGCGAGCGCGGCGCGGGCGATGAGCCGGCCCGCCGTGACGAGGCTGCGGAGCTCCGCCGCGCCGGCGGGCGTCCGCCGCTCGATCTCGCCGATGCCGTCTAGGGCCGCGCGGAGTCCTTCGCCGGTGCGGACGAGGCCGGCCTTCTCCCACATGAGCCGCCGCAGGCGGTCCTCGAGCTCGGAGGTGTCGGGCGACGACTCCACCGGCGACGTCACCGACGCCACGTCCCGAAGCCGGGCACGGCGCGGCTCCCGGGAGAGGGTCTCTCCCACCGACCGGGCCACACGCCCGCCGTAGACGAGCGCCTCGAGAAGGGAGTTGCTCGCGAGGCGGTTGGCGCCGTGCACGCCGGTGCAGGCCACCTCGCCCGCAGCCCAGAGCCCGGGCCGGGAGGTGCACCCATCGACGTCCACGAGAACGCCTCCCATGTGGTAGTGCGCGGCGGGGGCCACCGGGATGGGCTCGGACCGCGGGTCCAGCCCGTGCCTCTGGCAGGCCTCGAAGACCGTCGGGAAACGTTCGGGAAAGGCGTCCCCCACCGCCTCGCGCGCGTCGAGGAGGGGGCGGCGGCCCTCCTCCAGCGCCGTCCAGATGCCCCGCGCCACCACGTCGCGGGCCTGCAGCTCGCCGCCCGGGGCGTCGAAGATCGGCCGACCGTCCTCGTCGACGAGCCGCGCGCCCGCTCCGCGCAGGGCCTCGGTGAGCAGCGGCATCGGGTCTTCGCCCACGTCGAGCGCGGTCGGGTGGAACTGCACGAACTCGAGGTCGCCGAGGCGGGCCCCCGCCCGCCAGGCCAGGGCGAGGCCGTCGGCGGTGGCTTCGGCGGGGTTCGTGGTGCGCGCATAGACCCGGCCGGCCCCGCCCGTGGCCAGTACGACGGCGGCGGCGCGATGCAGGACGAGGGCACCGTCGGCATGCCGGGCCAGGACCCCGACCACCCGGCGGGCGTCGGTCACCAGCTCGAGCGCGCAGCTGCGTTCGAAGACGCTGAGGCCGCTCGTCTCCCGGATGCCGTCCCGGAGGGCGCGGACGATCTCGGCTCCGGTGGCGTCGCGTGCGTGGAGGATGCGGCACCGGGAGTGAGCCGCCTCGCGTGCGAGGTCGAGCTCCCCGTCAGCGCTGCGGTCGAACCGGGCACCCCGCTCGATGAGGTCGGCGAGCCGGGCCGGGCCCTCCGTGGTCAGCCGCGCGACCGCCTCCGGGTCGCCGATCGCTCCGCCCACCGCCAGGGTGTCGGCGGCGTGCTGCTCGGGGGTGTCACCGGGGCCGACCGCCGCGGCCACGCCGCCCTGGGCGAGCGGGCTGTTTCCGGTCTTCGCGAGGGGACCCTTTGCGAGAAGATCCACTCGGCGGCCGGCGAGGCCGAGGGCGACGCTCAGGCCGGCGGCCCCGGCGCCGAGGACCACGACGTCCGCGTCGCGGATCGCGTGCAGTCGCCCGCTCATCGTCCCGCTCCCCGACCCACGGCGAGCATCCTCTCGACCGCTTTGCGGGCCCGCTCCGCCACCTCCGGTTCGACCTCCACCCGGTGCTCCATCCGCTGAAGCGACTGCAGGATGTTCGGCAGGGTGATCCGCTTCATGTGGGGGCAGAGGTTGCAGGGACGGATGAACTCGACCTCGGGGAACTGGACGGCCACGTTGTCGCTCATCGAGCACTCGGTGATGAGCACGACCTTTCCCGGCCGGCGCTCCAGCACGTGCTGGATCAGCCCCGACGTGGAGCCCACGAAGTCGGAGGCGGCCAGGACGTCCGGCGGGCACTCCGGGTGTGCGAGGACCGCGATGTCGGGATGCTGCCGCCGGTAGGCCGCGATCTCCTCGCCGGTGAACCGCTCGTGCACCTCGCAGTGGCCCTTCCACAGAATGATCTCGGTCTTCGTCTTCGACGCCACGTAGCGGCCCAGGTACTCGTCGGGCAGGAAGATGACGCGGTCGGCCTGCAGCGACTCGACGACCTCCACCGCGTTGGCGGACGTGCAGCACACGTCCGACTCCGCCTTCACGGCGACCGAGGTGTTGACGTAGGTGACGACAGGTGCGTCCGGGTAGCGCTCGCGAAGCAGGCGCACGTCGGCGCCGGTGATCGAGTCGGCGAGGGAGCACCCGGCCTCGAGATCGGGGATGAGAACCGTCTTCTCCGGGCTGATGATCTTGGCCGTCTCGGCCATGAAGTGCACCCCGGCCATCACGATCACGTCCGCGTCGGTCTCTGCCGCTCGTTGCGCCAGGGCGAGCGAGTCGCCGGTGATGTCAGCCACCCCGTGGAAGATCTCGGGCGTCTGGTAGTTGTGGGCGAGGATGACCGCGTTGCGCTTCAGCTTCCACTCGCGGATCGCGTCCACGTAGGGGGCGTGGACCGGCCACTCCATCTCCGGCACGACACGGCGCACGCGCTCGAGGACGTCCGCGGTGCGGCGTGCCACGGCCGGCGTGTAGCTGAGCTCCCCACCCGCCGGTGTTCGGGGAATCGTGCTCATCTTCGGCCCTCCTTTATGCTCATTGTGAGCATAACAGGTGTTACAAGAAAGGGCGGCCATACCGCCCCAACCGCCTCCAATATGCTACTTTAGAGCATAAAAGTCAAGGGGCTGTCTACCGTCGGCCGAGGCCGACCCCGGGGGCCCGCCTCTCGCGGAGGACCTCGCGCCGGAAGCGGAACAGCTCGGCCGGGCGCCCCACCCCCCGGGGCTCGACCACTCCCGTCCCTTCGACCAGGCCACCCTTGTCGACCAGCCGGCGGAAGTTCTGCTTGTGGAGCCTCACGCCGGCGAGGGCCTCGACCACGCGCTGCAGGCGCAGCAGCGTGAAGGTGGGGGGCACGAGCTCGAAGACGACCGGCCGGTACTTGAGCTTCCCGCGGAGGCGACCGAGCGCGGTGGCGATGAGCCGCCGGTGGTCGAGAGCCATCACCTCCCCCAGCCTCTCCGCCCCCCGGCGCGAGGTGCGAGCCCGGTCCCGCCCGGCCTCGGAGACGAGACCGGCCTCGTAGAGCAGCTCGTAGCGCTCGAGCACGCGCTCGGCGTCGAACGCGGCCCCGCGGAGCCCGAACGTGATGTCGGCCCGCTCGCGTCGGGCGCGCCGGCCCTTCGCGTCGGCCGGCTGGCGGACCCAGCGGGCCAGGGCCGGCGCGATCACCGCATCGATGAGCGCGGGCCGACCCGCGCGTCCGTCCTCCCAGGGCAGGAACTCGTAGAAACCCCGCCAACGCGCACGACCGGCCCCCGAGACTCGTCCCTCGCGCACCAGGGCGAGGTAGGCGATCGAGATGACTCGCGGGCCCCCGGCGCGCTCCCGGGGGTCACGGTGGCGGTCCCCGAAGGTGTAGAGCTGCTCTGCATAGCCGAGCTCCAGGCCCGTCTGCTCGCTCACCCAGCCCCTCAGACCCAGCTCGAGCGTGTGGTGACCCGCGGGATCCAGGGGACCGAACGGCAGTGCCGGCTCGCCCGCGCCAGCCGCCCCGAGACCGTGCTCGGCCCTCTCCACGGTCAGCAGGCGAGGCGCCTCGTCCGTCACCGCGACGATGACCGCGTTGAGGCCGACGACGAGAGACGGGGACATTCAGGCGTCCGTGCGGAAGGCCTCCAGCGCCTCGGTCACGGTCGGGTAGATCTCGAACACGTCCGCCATCTTCGTCAGCTCCAGCAGGCGGAAGACCGGCCCGTGCACCGCCGCGACCTTCGCCTGGCCGCCGACCGTCAGCAGAGTCTTGTTCAGCCGGACGAGAACTCCGACTCCCGCGCTCGAGATGTAACCCAGACGCGAGCAGTCGATGATCAGCTTCCGGATGCCGGCCTCGACCAGGCGCGTCAGCTCGGCGACGACCTCCTCGGCGTTCGTCGCGTCGATCCCCCCGTCGGCCTTCAGGATGAGCACGTCCCGCTCGACGTCGTGGTAGTAGAACTCCACTCGTCCTCCCCTGGTGCCCCGGCGCCACGCGCCGGACATGGTCGCCTCCCGGAGCGCCGCCGGCCCGACGCTAATGGCACCCGCGGGCACTGTCAAGGGTCGCCGCGGCAGGGTCGCTGCGGCAGGAATGGCCGACGGGCGGGAGACAGCGTGGACAGGGTTCCCCTGACCGCTCCGGGGACACCCCGCCCGAGTTCTCGGGGTCTTCTTTCGGTGTCAGAATGCGGCCGTGGCCTGGGAGAGGGAGATCGAGGTCTGCCGGCGGGTGTCGCGTCGCGCGGGCAAGCTCGCCCTCGAGCACGCCAGGCGCGGGGTCGAGCGCGAAGACAAGTTTGACGACTCCCCGGTGACCGAGGCCGACCGGGCGTGCGAGCAGCTGATCGTCTCCGAGCTCGGCAAGGCCTTCCCCGAGGACGGTTTCCTCGGAGAGGAGGGTGCGATCGACCCGGGGTGGAGCGGCCGGCGCTGGATCGTCGATCCCATCGACGGGACCCGAGACTTCCTGAGGGGTCTCCCCACCTGGAGCACCCTGATCGCCCTCGAGGCGGACGGCGAGGTGGTCCTCGGCGTCTGCAACCTCGCCGCCCAGGGAGAGCTGTACTGGGCGGTCAGGGGCGAGGGCGCGTGGATGAACACGACGCCCGTCCGCGTGTCGACCGTCGACCGGCGCGATCGGGCCGTCCTCACCCTCACCGCGTTCTCCGACCTCGCCGCCACCCCACTCGGGGACGGCATGGTCGACTACATGTCCGGCTACTGGGCGGTGCGGAGCATGGGCGGCTGCCAGGACGCCATCCTCGTCATCTCCGGAAGGGCGGAGGCCTGGATCGAGCTGACCGCGAAGGCCTGGGATCTCGCCCCGTTCCTGATCCTGGCCGAGGAAGCGGGCTGCCGCTTCTTCAACTTCGACGGGGGCCGCTCGATCCACGGCGGCAACGCCGTCGTCTGCGCGCCCTTCCTCGAGGACGAGCTCAGGGAGCTCGTCGGGTCGGCCGGCTAGAACGCGAACCCGAGCCGGATGTAGAGCGCCACGCGCCCTTCGCTCTCGGCCACCGCGATCGAGAAGGTGTTGTTCCGGTTGAGGTAGGAGAGCCAGAGTCCACCGCCGAAGCCCGGGTGCCACTCGTCCGAGTCCTCGCCTTCGAGGAAGACCCGCCCGACGTCGGCGAGAGCGAAGAGGCCCACCTCCGCGGGCAGGATCAGCGTCAGCCGGCCGAGCCGCGTCCGGATCTCCGCGTTGCCATACACCGCGGCGTCGCCGGCGTAGCGGTTCTGCAGGAGTCCGCGGACGGTCTGGGAACCGCCGAAGAACCCTCCACCTCCGATGAATGCAGCCTCCTGGAACGGGTACCGGCCCCAGTTCTGGTGCCCCCCGACCCTGACCGCCAGCGTCGTCTCGAACCGCCCCCGGGCGGTGAGGAAGCCGGAGACGTCGCCGAAGAGCTGACCGAAGGTCTCCTCCACGTCCCACCACGAGGGATAGACGGCCCCGGTGGCCCTCAGGTGGAGGCCGCTCGTCGCCGCCACCTCGTTGTCCCGCGTGTCGAGCTCGAGGCGCACCGCGCCCCCGACCTGGCCGAACGTCCCGGACCCGTAGGGCTCCAGCGCGCCGATCAACCGGCCGTCTTCGTCGTCTGTGGCGGCGTACTTCGCGACCGGGGCCAGGGACGCCTCGAGCGACCCGACGAGCGGGAGGGTGTAGGAAGGAGCGAGGAGGTACTGCGTCTGCTCCACCTTGTAGAAATCGTCGGGCTGGTCGTCCCTCGTCTCGTTTCCCAATCCGTAGAAGCGCAGCAGCTCGAGGCCGGAGGCAAAGGCGTGCAGGGTCGTGTAGGCATCCGAATTCTCCCGCCGGAACTCCCCGCGGTAGTCGAGGCGGGCGGCCTTGGCCCGGAAGGCATAGCCCCCACGGATGATGTGCCGGCTCGAGTACGGATTCTTGCGGAAGCCGTACCGCTTCCAGTCGATCCCGGTGCCGAGGAAGAACCCGTAGTCGGCGCTCCAGCCCGAGTACGGCACGCTCAGCGTCTGGTGCCCCCAGTCGCGCGGGGGCAGCCACGGGACGCGGGGGACCGGGACCGGGGCCTCGTAGGCCCGCGTGTCGAGCCGCGTGCCGGGGCCGGATCTGAGATCGGTGTCCCCGGAGGCGTCGTAGAAACGGGTCCCCCCGCCCTGTGAGTCGTCGAGGACGTCCCGACCGTCACCGGCCGACCACGCGGAGGCCGATCGGACCGCGCGCGCCGCCGCGCACCGTCACGTGGTCGTCGCCGCCGCGAAGGAAGACGCGCACCTCGTTGGTTTCATCGGGATGGAAGCGGCGCGTGTAGTAGGGCTCGCCGGCGGGGGCCCCGTCGGAGGCGGCCGCGGCGAGCTTCACCTCCAGGTCGCCGTCGGGGAGCCGACTAATCTGGGCCGCCTCGGCCTGGTCGGTCCCTTGAACGTCGACCTTCCCGGCCAGCAGCTCGTAGTACTTCCGCGCGGCCTCGGGCAGCTTCTCTCGCCGCTGCCGGAGAGCCTCGATCAGACGCTCACCGTCGATCTCGAAGTACTCGGGGGGCATCCGGCGCGCCGCGCGCTCGATCACGTCGTCGGGGAGTCGCCGCTGGAGATCGCGGGCCGTCTCCTCCCACACCGGCCACTCGAGGCCGGTCAGGAGCACGCGGTCCTGCTCCCAGCCGTTCCAGGTGAGCCCGAGAATGTTCGGGTAGTCGGGACCGAAGACCACGAAACGGGGCTGGCGCGGGCGAGCCAAACCGAGCACGATGCCATCGTAGCGGCTGAAGGCCTGGTCGCGGTCCTCGGGCATGGGCTGCCAGGCGTCGGTGCCTGGCACCTTCACCCAGCGCCACTGCTTGCGGTGACGGTCCCAGTCCCCGATGAAGACGTCGAAGAGCCGCGCCCGCAGGTAGGCTCGATCGTCGACGCGGTCGGAGGGGCCGGCCCGGAGCCGGGCATAGAGCTCGAGGTGGTCCAGGATCTCCGTCGCGCCCTCGAAGCCGGGGTTCGTCTCGGACACGGGCTGCGGGTAGACCGAGATCGTGCCGAGCGTGCCCGCGAAGGTCTGCCGGAACTCCCCCAGGGCGGGATCGTCCCCCAGGACGACGAGGTGGGTCTCCACCACCGGAACCCCCGCCGCGCGCGACAGCCCCTCCGCGATGAGCGCGCCCGCGGGATGGGAGGACGCAATCTGGTCCTGGACGAACTCGTCCACCACGGTGTCCTGGAGATCCTCGGGCAGGATGGAGGACGGGTCCTTGTCGACCGCGCGGAACGTATAGTCGCGTCCGTCCGCCCCCTTCAACGCGAGCCCCAGTGACTGCTGGCCTCCCACCCGCATCACTGGCGCGAGCCCGCCGGCGTAGGAGGCCATGTCGAGGACCTCGACCTCGGTGGGCATCGTCCAGAGGTTGCGGTAGTCGCTGCCGACAAGGAAACGTTTGATGCCCCCCGCCCCATACTGCTCACCGGCCACCGCAGTCCGAGTCTTCGGGGGTCGGGAGGGCTCTGCGCCCTCCTGTGCCAGGGTCACGGTGGGAGCCACGACAAGCAGGAACAGCCCAGCGAGCGCTGCTCGAGAGAGGCAGATGTGCTGGTTCACGGTTTCTCCTGGAAGGCGGGTTTGGCCGCAGCGCTCATTCTATCGGAGCGGCCCTCAAAGAGCTAGAATCCGGGGCCTCGGGAGGGACGAGCGATGCCGGAGCTCCCCGACCTGCTGTACGTCCTGGCCCGCCTGCGGGAGCGGTTGCTGGGCCGGGAGGTGACGGCGGAGCGCGTCCGCGAGCCGGTCGTCTTGCGCTGCACCGTCCGGGGCAACCTGTCGCTCCTCCTCGGGCGGGCCCTGGCCGACGCCTTCCGCAAGTCGCACTTCGTCGTCTTCCGCTTCGAGGGCCTGGATCTCGCGGTGAACCCCATGCTCGCGGGCCGCTTCCGACTGGCCGAGCCGGGTGAGCCCGACCAGAAGTCGCTCGGCTTCGCCCTCGGGTTCGGCGACGTGGAGCTTCGCTACCTGGACGACAAGAAGATGGGCAAGGCCTACCTGATCGCCACCGACGACTGGCAGGCGATCCCAGGACTGCAGGCGGGTGGGGTGGATATCCTCTCCCCCGAGTTCACCCGCGAGCGGTTCGTGAGCCTCCTGAAGCACCGGCGTGACCAGGTGCGGGTGTTTCTCCTCGACAAGAAGGCCCTCGACAGCCTCGGCAACGCCTACGCGGACGAGGTGCTCTTCGAGGCCGGTATCCACCCCAAGACCCTCTGCCGTGTCCTCTCCCACGAGGACGGGGTGCGGCTCCACGGCGCGATCGTCAAGGTCATGAGCGAGGCGGTCGCCGAGGTCGAGGGCCGAGCCGAGCCGATCGAAGTCAAGGTCCGCGACTTCCTCAAGGTGCGCCGGAAGGAGACCTGTCCGCGCTGCGGGGCGAAGATCCGGACCGCCGGGGTGCGGGGCATGGACGCCTGGTTCTGCCCGCACTGCCAGCCCGCGTCGCGACCGGGGTTCGTGGACTGGACGCGCGCCGGGAAGTGAGCGGATAATTGGGAGTTGGCGGACGGCCGGTCGGCACGGCCGGTGGTTCCCAAGGAGCGTGAATGGCCAAGGATGACTTGATCGAGCTGCAGGGAGTCGTGACGGACGTCCTCGCTGGCGGCAACTACAAGATCCGCATCAGCGAGAACCATGAGGTGTTGGGCCGTCTGAACGGCAAGATGCGTCAGTTCCGTATCCGCGTGATCCAGGGCGACCGCGTCACCGTGGGGGTGTCTCCCTACGACCTCAAGCGCGGCCTCATCACCTACCGCGCCAAGTAGTTCCCTGGAGCCGTCTCCGCGCCGTCCTCTTCGACGTCGACCACACCCTTCTCGACTACGAACGGGCCGAGCGCATCGCCCTGAAGGGGGCGCTTCTCGCGCTGGGGCTGCCGTACACCCCCTCGACGCTCGCCTCCTACCGCCGGATCAACGAGGAGCTGTGGGCCGCGTATCGCCGGGGCGAGATCAACCAGCCCGAGCTCGCCCGCGAGCGGTTCCGCCAGCTCCTCCGGGAGGTCGGAGGCTCCTCCCGGATCGCCGGGCGGCTCGGCGAGACGTACCTCGACCACCTCTCGCAGCGGGGTGACCGGCTGCCCGGCTGCCGACCCGTCCTGCAGAAGCTTCGGAAGCGCTATCGGCTCGGCGTCGTGACGAACGGCATCGACCGCGTGCAGCGCTCGCGCCTCGCCGTCGCGGGTCTCGACCCGTTCTTCGACGTCGTCGTGACGTCGCAGGGCTGCGGCTACGCAAAGCCCGATCCCCGCATCCTTCACGTGGCCCTCGACGGGCTCGGGGTCTCTGCCAGGCGCGCCCTCTACGTGGGCGACGATCCGGCAACCGACGGCGGAGCCGCCCGCGCGGCCGGAATGCGGTTCTGCTGGGTCGACGACGGGCGGCCCACCCGTGGCCGCCGCCCCCGCCGTCGGGTCGAGAGCCTGCACGAGCTGGCCGCCTGGCTGCGGCCTCCGGCGCCACGCGGCCTATAATCACAGCCTCGCTTCCACGGAGGCCCCGAAACGGACTCCCTCGTCTCTATCCCGCGCCAGGCCGCTGCGTCGCTGGTGTTCCTGCGCGCGGAGATCCCGGCCACGCACCCCTCGGCCGCGGTTCTTGGCGAGGAGCGGATGGGGGCCGGGGTCGCGGTGAGCCCCGATCGCGTCCTCACCGCCCACTATCTCGTGCTCGGGGCGTCCCGGGTGGAGGTGAGTGCGATCGACGGCCGTACGAACCCGACCGAGACGATTGCCGTCGACCACGAGACCGGCCTCGCCCTGCTGTCCCTCGAGCGGTCCGATCTCGAGCCGGCGGCGATTTCGGACGCCGAGGCTGCGACCCGGACTGCCCGTATTCCTGCTCACCTGCACCGGAGATCAGGAGAGACGCGGCGCGACGGGCTTCGTGTCCTCGGTCGAGCCGTTCGAGGCGTTCTGGGAGTACATGCTGGACGACGCCATCATGACCACAGCAGTGAACCCGGGACTGGCCGGCGGCCCGCTTCTGGACGGACGGGCCCGGGTCGTTGGCATCGTCTCGCTCGGGCTCGCCGCCGTCGCACGGTACAGCCTCGCCATCCCCGCCCGCCTCTTCGGGCGTCGTCGGGCGCTGCTGGAGAGCGAGAATCCAATGCCGATCGAGGAGCGACGGGCCTGGATCGGGCTCTACGCGCAGGTCCAGGAAGAGACGGTGTCCGTCTCCGGGCTCGTGGCGGGCGGCCCCGCCGACGAGGCCGGCCTCCAGCAGGGCGACCTCGTCCTCTCCGTGGACGGCGACGTGGTCACGACGCTGCGCGAGCTCTACAACGCCCTGTGGCGAAAGGGGCCGGGGGACCCCGTGGGCCTCCAGATCATGAGGGACGAGTCGATCCACGTCCTCGAGATCGTGGCCGGCGACCGCTACGAGTTCTACAAGTAGGAGAGCGCATGTCGATCCTGAAGGTGGCGCGCATCGGGCATCCGGTGATCCGGACCGCGGCCCGGCCGGTCCCCAAGGCCGCCTTTCGCGACCCGGGCTTCCAGAAGCTGATCGACGACATGCGGGAGACCATGTACGAGTACGAGGGCGTCGGCCTCGCCGGACCCCAGGTCCACGAGAGCATCCAGCTCGCCGTCCTCGAGATCCCCGGCTCGGACGACCGCTCGCGGGCCGAGGTCCCGTTCACCGTCCTCGTCAACCCGACGATCACGCCCCTCGGGGACGAGGGGGAGAACGGGTGGGAGGGCTGCCTCTCGATCCCGGACCTGCGGGGCTTCGTCCCCCGTCTCAAGCAGCTTCGTCTCGAGGCCCTCGACCGCGACGGGAAGCGCTTCTCACTCGAAGCCTCCGGCTTCTTCGCCCGCGTGATCCAGCACGAGTGCGACCACCTCGGCGGGCACGTGTACCTCGACCGCATGTCCGACATGAAGAGCCTCACGTTCATCAAGGAGTTCGAGGCCCACGTCCTGCGGGACGAGGACGAGAGCTGACCGTCAGCCGGGATACTACGGGGGGGGTGGCCGCCACCGCGGGGGCCTTCGCCTTCTGGGGCCTGGTCCCCCTCTACTGGAAGCTGGTCGCGCACCTTCCCGCGACCGAGGTGCTCGCCCACCGCATCGCCTGGTTAATCTTCTGGAAACTAGCCCCCGAGCTCCTGTTGTTGTTGGCCATCTGGTACTCGAGCTTCCGGCCGGACCGGACTGTACCTCTCCTGGAGCGATGAGCTGGTGCGGGAGAGCCACGACTGGCCCGCTCAGCCAGGCTGGGGAGGACCAGCCGGCCCTCAGTCCTCGGACCCCGCCCGGCACACCTTGGAACCAGACTCGGCCCCGCGTAGGCGGATGGTCAGCCTGCGCTTCCTGCCGGTGTCTCTCCCCCCGGCTTTCGGGACGTGGAGAGCGCCTGTCGCGTCTACCGGCCACGGGATCCCAGGAAGACACCGCTATGGAGTCTTCTCGACACGCTCTTCGAGCGGGTCAAGGGGCAGTGGGAGGAGCGGTTCGAGCGCAGCTACGGCTTCTGGCGGAGTCTGGCGGAGGAGGTGGTGGCGCGCTATCTCGACTGCGGCATCTGGGACAACGGCTTCGCGCGCGTGCGATGCCGGAGGTGCCCGCAGGAGTTCCTGGTGGCCTTCTCCTGCAAGGGGCGGGGGTTGTGCCCGTCGTGCGGGGCGAAGCGGGCGGCGGAGCTCGCGGCGTTCCTGGTCGACGAGGTCGTGGAGGACGTGGGCCACGCCCAGTGGGTCTTCACGATCCCGAAGATGCTGCGGGTGTACTTCCTCTACCACCGGGAGCTGCTGGGAGAGCTGTCGCGGGCGGCGGCGGAGACGGTGAAGGAGCTGCTGGCGGCGGCGGCCGGGGAGGAGGAGGGCTTCCGCCCCGGGATCGTGGCGGTGGTCCAGACCTTCGGGGACCGGGCCAACTTCCATCCCCACGTGCACGCCCTGGTCACGCGAGGAGGCTGGACGGGCTCCGGGGAGTGGGTCCCGGTGCCGTACGTGGACGAGCGGGCGGCCGAGGAGCTGTTCCGCCACAAGGTGCTCGGGCTGCTTCGGCGCCGAGGGCTGCTGAGCCAGGAGCGGATCGAGCTTCTGCTGTCGTGGAGGCAGCAGCGGCTTCTCCGTGCACAACCGGGTCTACGCCCATCCTGGGGACGGCCGGGACTTCGAGGCGCTGGTGCGGTACATGATGCGCTCGCCCGTGAGCCTCTCCCGGCTGCGCTTCACCCCAGGCGCGAAGCAGGTCGTCTACACGCGCAAGGGCGGACATGACGCGGCGGAGCCGGCGGAGGACGAGAGGATCGACGCGGAGGACTTCGTGGCGCGGGTCCTGGTGCAGATCCCGGACCCCAGACGCCACCTGGTGCGCTACTACGGCGCCTACTCGAACCGGGCACGGGGTCAGCGCCGAAAGGCGGAGGGTCAGCTCGAGGGGAACGGCTCAGGCGAGGCTCGAGGAGCCTGTCCCGCCTCCGCCGGAGCGGGCGGCACTGAGGCGCCGCTGGGCCAATCTGATCCGGCGGGTGTACGAGGTGGACCCGCTCGTGTGTCCCTGTTGAGTCACAGAATGCTCATGCGAATCATGAATGCCCCGCCGAGATCTGCATCACCTACCCGCCCCATCCCCTCTTCCGCCGCAAGCTGAAGGTCCTCCGATCGATCCGCTATCGCAGCGAGCTCCACTGGGTCGTCGTTCTTCCTGACCGTTCACACTGCGCAGTGCGCTCGTCTTGGACCGATCATCCGATCGGTCGAGGGGTGATCCCTCACCGACCCTCCAAGGCCCCCGCTCAGGCCCTTCGCGATCTGGTGTGCCTCCTCGAGACCCTTGTGAGCGGCCCAGCTTCCACCGATGCTCCTGCTGACCCCGTGCAAGGAGGCCGAGATGAGTCAGCAGCGGAGCCTGTTCGAGACAGGGACCGCTCCCTGGGTCGTACGGCTGTGGGACACGATCGACCCGGAGAAGCGTCGGGAGGTCCTCGCGATTCTCGCCGAGATGGCCCGAGACGATCTGGTCGCTCTGAGCCCACTCAGCAGGGAGGGCAAGAATCATGAATCGTGAGGAGATCACCCCGAGCCAGCGCTCCCGGCTGGCCTACGTGTACGTTCGTCAGTCCTCTCCCCGCCAGGTCCGCGAGAACCTCGAGTCCCAGAAGCGACAGCGGGCCCTGGCGCATCACGCCGTTGATCTTGGCTGGCCCCGGGAGCGCGTGGTCGAGGTCGACGAAGACCTCGGCGTCTCCGCCGCCCGCGACGAGTCGCCAACGGGTCGGCTTCCAGGACATGGTCGCGGACGTGGCGCTGGGCAAGATCGGCCTGGTGCTGGCGCTCGAAGTCTCCCGCCTCTCCCGCTCCAATCGTGACTGGTATCATCTGCTCGACATCTGTGCGGTCACCCTCACGCTGATTGCCGACGGCGAGGGTCTGTACGATCCCCGCTCCTACAACGACCGCTTGCTCCTGGGGCTGAAGGCCACGATGAGCGAGGCCGAGCTTCATGTCATCAAGCAGCGCCTGGTCGAGGCCGTCCGCTCCAAGGCGAAGCGGGGAGAGCTGCGCCTACGGCTTCCCACGGGATACACCTGGGACGAAGTCGGACGGACGCAGATCACTCCGAACGACGAGGTGGTGCAGGCGATCCGTCTGGTCTTCGAGCGCTTCGACCAGCTGGGAACGGTTCAGCAGACGCATGTCTCGCTGGTGGAAGACGGCATCGTCTTCCCCGTCCAGAGGGGCGCCCGGGGCGAGGTGAGCTGGCAGGTCCCGAGCTATCGCAACATCCATTCCCTGCTCACCAACCCGACCTATGCGGGTGTCTATGCCTACGGTCGCCGGCAGACGCAGGAGAGCCTCGACGAGAATCACAACCCGATCAAACGACAGCGTGAGATGGAGCGGGAGCAGTGGCACGCCTTCATCGAAGACCACCATCCCGGCTACATCACTCTGGCAAGCTTCGAGCGCAACCGGCAACGGATTACGGAGAACCGACGCGGCGACGCGACCACCGGCGCACCACGAGAGGGGGAGTCCTTGCTCCACGGGCTGCTGCTGTGCGGGCGATGCGGCCGCAAGATGAAGGTCGCCTACGGCAAAGGGTCCCGTCCGACACGCTACCACTGCGTCCGCAAGCGCCAGGACCAGGGATCTCCGGTGTGCCAGAGCCTGGGGGCTCGCCGTCTGGAGCAGGCCCTGGAGGGCCTGGTGCTCGAAGCGGTGGAGCCCCTGGGCCTCGAGGCGATGATCCAGGCGGCCCAGGCCCATGCCGACGCTGCGGAGGCGGAGCGGCGGCACTGGCACCAACGCATAGAGCGAGCAGAGTACGAGGTGAAGCTGGCGCGGCGTCAGTACGACGCCATCGATCCGGAGAATCGCCTCGTCGCTCGCGAGCTGGAGCGGCGTTTCGAGAAGGCGCTTCAGGATCTCGAGGCGGTGAGACAAGACGCCGAGGCCCACATCGAGCAACTGCCGGACGCGCTCACTCCCGAGGAAGAGGCCCGGCTCATGGAGCTCGCTCGGGATCTTCCCCGTCTGTGGCGCGCACCGACGACACGACCCCAGGATCGGACGCGTGTCGTGCGTTGTCTGATCGATCACGTGGTCGTCACCGTTCCCGAGGAGGGAAACCACGTCAGTGTCGACGTGCATTGGTACGGAGGGGAGATCTCGACGCTCGAGGTTCCTCGAGGCCGGAGCGGAAAGCATCGACACGTCGCGGAGCCGGAGCTGATCGAGCTCGTGCGCCGCCTGGCTCGCGAGTTCTCCGACGTTCAGGTCGCATACATCCTGCACCGCAAACGGATCCAGACTCCGAAGGGGCTTCCGTACACCGCCCATCGCGTCGCCAATCTCCGCAAGACCCACGGCATCGCTCCGGGGCCGCGGGTGCCCCAGAGCGGAGACGACATCTACACCGCGCAGCAAGCCGGCGAGCGGCTCGGGGTCGATCGGGGGACCGTGATCCGCTGGGTCGAAGCCGGGCTCCTCAAGGGCGCTCAGGTCACTCCAGGAGCTCCCTGGAGGATCCAGGTGAGCGAAGACGATGTCCGAAGACTCACGACCGCCGACACGCCGAAGGATTGGCTGACCCTCAAGGCGGCGGCCGCGGCCCTCGGCGTCAGCCAGCAGACGGTCCTGCAGAGACTCAAGTCGGGACAACTCGAGGGGGTGCGGGTACAGACCGGTCGCCGGACCGCTTGGCGAGTCCGTCTTCTCTCAACGAGTTACGACGATCAGCCGACTCTCTTCGACCGTTCTGTCTGTGAGGTATAGCAGTATGAGACGCAGCACCCACCCAGCGAGGGGCGAGTTGTCGGCCGGGGGCCCTCCCGCAGACCGCGAACCTCAAACTCCTCTCGCTTCACCCAGGCCATCGGCTCCCCATCACCCCATAGACCGGCGACAGGCACTCGCGCGGGCGCGGACCTCAGCACCACGTACCTCGGCATGAAGCTGCCCCACCCGCTGATGCCGGGAGCCTCACCGATGGTGGACGACCTCGATACCGTCCGGCGGCGGAGGACGCGGGGGCGGCCGCCATCGTCATGCACTCGCTCTTCGAGGAGCAGATCGCCCGGGAGCAGGTGGCCACCTTCGTCCACACCGAGTCACACGGACAGTCAAATGGCGGCCCCCAGTGGCTTCCGGCTCCACTGCGTGAATGAGAGCAGAGGGCAGGATGGCAGCGCAGGACATCGTTCGCAAGAGGCTGTAAACACGAGGACTCCCGGGGCTCGACGCCACGGCCCTCGCCTCAGACGGAAGGAGAAACCCATGTCGTCATTGAGCTGCCCCGGTGGAGCTGGACACGAAGAAGCTGAGGACCGCCGTCTTCGACATGTACACCCGGGTGGCCCGGGACCCCGAAGGGGACTTCCACTTTCACCGGGGTGCGGAGTACGCGGCCGGGGCCCTGGGCTACGACCGCAGCGAGCTGGACGCGCTCCCCGATCGGAGCACCCGCTCGTTTGCCGGCGTGGGCAATCCCCACGCCATCGCACGGGTCCAGTCCGGCGAGACGGTGCTGGACGTGGGCAGCGGGGCGGGGATGGACCTCCTGCTCGCCGCGCAACGGGTCGGACCCCGAGGGACGGGCCATCGGCGTCGACATGACCGACGAGATGATCCTGGCCTGCCGGGAAGCCGCCAGGGAGGCGGGGCTCGACAACGTGGAGCTGCGCAAGGGCGACATCCACGACCTCCCGGCTGGGGATTCCAGCGTCGACGTGGTGATCTCCAACGGAGTGCTGAACCTGGCTCACGACAAGCGAAGGGCCTTCTCCGAGGTCTTCCGGATCCTGCGTCCCGGGGGCCGGCTCCAGCTCGCCGATATCGTTGTGAAGGACGATCTCAGCGATGCGATCCGGGAGGACTACGAGCTCTGGGCCGCTTGAATCGGCGGCGCTCTCCCGGCGGGAGAGCTGGTCGAGGTGCTGGGAGCGCTGGGCTTCTCGGGCGTGCGAGAGGTGCAGAGCTTCGATCCCTTCCTGGGCACACGCAAGGAGAAGACCGCCCGTCGCTACGCCGTACGGGGCGTGAACGTCGTGGCCGTCAAGCCCGATTGAGCTCGAGGGCCCCCTCGTCATTGAGGATAGGTGCTCCGATGCCCCGCCCGAGCCTGGCCCGCTGACGGAGGCCTCGGTCCGGGCCGAGGGGTGGACCCGAGACGGCCCTCTTCGGCTCGGCTGCCGGACGGCGTCGTTCGACACCATCTCGGCCCAGACGAAGTCGGTGGAAGGGATCAACGTCCGTGTCGCCATCGAGCCCTTCGGGTAGTTGAGGTCGAAGACCGTCTCCCGCGCGCCGGTGGCGCCCAGGAGGGCCAGGCCGGCGAGGGCCGCCACCACCCGGGACCCCGTCCGGCGGGGCGGGGCAAGGAGAGGGTGCCCAGCAGCATGGCGCCACCGGCGAGGAGAAGGCCACCCTCGACCCCGAGGTGGGTGATCGCCGGGAGGACCGCAAAGGCCCCCACCGCCGAGCCGGCCAGGTCGAAGAAGTACACCCGCCGCGTGGGAAACTGCCGGGCCGAGAGGAGCAAGCCCAGCATGAGGCTGCAGAAGGTGAAGGGCACCGCGTACAGCAGGGCGAACCGTCCCGAAGGCCGCCCGGAGGATCCGCAGCCTCGCCCGCCTCTGGGCCCGCCAGCCGCTCCCCGAGCCCGCCGGCGCCTGAGCACAGACTCGGGCCGCCGAGACGGACCCCACCCGGCATCCCCGTGATCCAGACTCGTCCCCGCGCCGGCGGAGGGTCCACCGGCGTGACCCGCCGGCGTCTCTCCCCGAACCGGCCTCGGGCGGGACGTGGAGAGCGCCTGTCGCATCTACCGGCCACGGGATCCCCGGAAGACGACGCTTTGGGGTCTTCTCGACACCCTCTACGAGCGAGTGAAGGGATCGTGGGAGGAGCGGTTCGAGCGCAGGTACGGCCTCTGGCGGGGGCTGGCGGACGAGGCGGTGGCACGGTATCTCGACTGCGGCGTCTGGGACCACGGCTTCGCGCGGGTGAAGTGCCGGAAGTGCCCGCAGGAGTCCCTGGTGGCCTTCTCCTGCAAGGGGCGCGGTCTGTCCCCGTCGTGCGGGGCCAAGCGGGCCGCGGAGCTTGCGGCGTTCCTCGTGGACGAGGTCGTGGAGGATGTGGGCCACGCCCAGTGGGTCTTCACGGTGCCGAAGATGCTGCGGGTGTACTTCCTCTACCACCGTGAACTGCTGGGAGAGCTGTCGCGGGCCGCGGCGGAGACGGTGCGAGCTCCTGGCGGCGGCCGCCGGGGAGGAGGAGGGTTTCCCGATCCGGTATCGTGTCCGTGGTTCAGACCTTCGGGGATCGGGAAGCTTCCACCCCCACGTCCACGCCCTGGTCCACGCGAGGAGGCCGGACGGTCTCCGGAGAGTGGATCCCGGTGCCGTATGTGGACGAGCGGGCCGCCGAGGAGCTGTTCCGCCACAAGGTGCTGGGGCTGCTTCGGGGCCGGGGGCTGCTGAGTCAGGAGCGGATTGAGCTGCTCCTGTCGTGGCGGCGCAGCGGCTTCTCCGTCCACAACCGGGTCTGTGCGCACCCTGGGGATGGCCGGGACTTCGAGGCGTTGGTGAGATACATGATGCGCTCGCCCGTCAGCCTGTCCCGGCTGCGCTTCATCCCAGGAGCGGAGCAGGTCATCTACACCCGCAAGGGCGGACATGACGCGTCGGAGCCAGGGGAAGACGAGCGGGTCGACGCAGAGGAATTCGTCGCACGGGTCCTGGTGCAGATCCCGGACCCCAGACGCCACCTGGTGCGCGTACTACGGGGCGTACTCGAACCGGGCCAGGGGTCAGCGCGAAAGGCACAGGTCAGCTCGAGGGGAACGGCTCCGGCGAGGCTGAGGAGCCTGTCCCCCCTCCGCCGGAGCGGGCGGCGCTGAGGCGCCGGTGGGCGCATCTGATTCGGCGGGTGTACGAGGTAGACCCGCTGGTGTGTCCCGGTGTGGGGCCGAGATGCGGGTCATCGGCTTCATCACCGAACCGTCACTCGTCAGGCGCATCCTCGATCACATCCGCAAGCGTAACAGGTTATCTCGATCTCCCCCACACCCCCAGCCCGCCGTCGCACACATCGCTTGAGAGCCAGCTCCGAACCTGCATTCACCGCGCAGCGAGGGGGGAGTTGTCGGCCGGGGGCCGTCCCGCAGATCGCGAGCCTCAGTCCTCGTGCTCGACTCACCCGGGCTATGCGCTCACCACGACCCCACAGGCCGGCGATGGGGACTCGCGGGGGCGCCCTCCAGGCCGCAACAGGGCGGCATTCAGGAATTCAAGCTCCTCTGAACCTGACGTCTCGGAGCACCCAGCCGATCGCCTTGCGGATGAAGAACTCCTTCTCCTCCACCATCCCGTCGGCGAGCGAAGCGAAGCGATCCGAATCGCCTCCCCCGGCGCAGGGGCCCCGGAAGCTGGGCGAGCAGGGCGGAGCGGCGGATCCAAAAGTCCTCGTCGCGAGACCAGCGTTTGAGGACCGCTGTGGCCGCTTTGGGGTTGGCTTCAACGAGTGGCGCGGCGACCTTGGTGCAGAGCCAGTCCACCAGGGCCCAGGTGTGCGAGCGGCGCAAGAGGTCCTCGATCAGATCGAGGTCGCCGGTGGCGAGGTCCTTCGTCCGCCGCTCGAGCAGCGCCACCGCCACCGCCTTGAGGTCGAAGACCAGTCATGAGCCAGAGGGTCTGCACGAGCTCGATGAGGGAGGCGCGATCGACCTCGGGGTGATCGGCGAGGAAGGCGCGGGCCGCCGCGCGCAGCGCCTTGGCCGCCACCCCGATGAACTCGAGATCGCTCTTCAAATACGCCTTCGCGCCGGCCGCACGTTCCGTGTCGCCGACGGCGCGAAGCTCGGATTCCAGCTCTTCGGCCCGGTGAGTGGCGCTCAACACGGCTTCCAACTGGCAGTCCTCGAGCTCAGACCACCCTCCTACTCCTTCTGCGGCACCGCGAAGTCGATCTTCATCTCGGCGAGGCAGGAGTCGTCCGGGGGCCCGGTCGGGTTCCCAGAACTCCAGCGCCATCGAGGCCGGGCAGGGACCGGCGAACGTCGGCGAGTGGCCGTAGCCGGGGACCTCGAACACATATGCGTTGGGGAGGGTCAGTGCCGCATCGTACGCCCAGGCGGGCGGAGTGATGGGGTCCAGCTGTCCGGCCACGATCAGCGTCGGGACGTCGCTGCTCGCCGCCTCCCGCGCGCCGGGATCCTGCTTCTCGTACTCCCAGGCCGCACAGTTCTCGAGGAGCATCCGCGGTCCCCACGAAAGCTCGGCGACGGCGGCCTCGTAGGCCGGGAACCGCCCGTCGAACACGAGGTCCTCTTTGGTGAAGGTGTTGGACTCCGCGCAGAGAGCGGCGGTGGTGAGGCCGTGGGCGAATTCTCCGAAGGGCGGCATCGCCGCCCCGGCCATCTCCTTCAAGCCATCGTGGCTTCCCTGGGAGAGGCCGTGGATGAGACCGGGTAGATGCGGGATCGCCGGCGTTTGCGCAGCGGCCATGAACAGCGCCCCGGCGAGGCGGTCTCCGTTGAAGACGACGCCGATCTCCTCGCCCGTGCGCGGGTGGGTCGCGGGGACCGTGACCGGCTCCTCGTTCAGCTTCTCGATCACGCCGTCGAATCGGCCCTTGAGGTCCGGGTAGGCCTCGGCGCAGGCCGCGTCCTGGGCACAGGCCTCGAAGAGCGCGTGCATGATCTGGGCCGCGTTGGCCGGCATCTCGGCCTGAAGGGTCTTCCTTCCCAGCGGGACCGTGGAGTCGATGATCACGCTGCGGAGCCGGTGGGGGTGGTCGCGAAGGAGATGCTGGGCGAGGACGGTTCCGGCGGAGGTGCCGTAGACGTTGAACTTCTCGTAGCCCAGGGCGGTCATCACCATCGCCATGTCGTCGGCCATCGCACCGAAGGTGAAGGCGTGGGGATTCACCCCCTCCCGCTTCAGGCGCTCGTAGCAG
>CAVOYO010000017.1:0-218030 GCA_963700695.1 uncultured Acidobacteriota bacterium
AGCACGTCGTCCGCCCGCCACTGGGCCTCCCACGCGTCGGTGTAGCGCAGGCGGGTGGAGGACGCCACGAACTTCGGCGTCACGCCGGCCGGTCCCGAGGGCATGCGGGGCCACTCGAGAGGGGACGCGGGCGTGGCGACCGCGGCCCGGGTGGCCACCTCCTTCGGGGAGAGGGCGCGGGCGTGGATCGTCACCTCGTCGAGGGCTCCGTAGAAGACCATGGGAGAGACGGTCCGGGCGCTCGGCTCGCGCTCGGACCCGGTGGGCCCCCGCTGCCGGTGGCTTCGACCCAGGAGCAGGTCGCCGCCGGCGCCGGGCGCGGTCGTCCCGCCCTCGGGGAGGGAGCACACCCTCTCGCCGTGGACGAAGAGGCTCAGGCCATCCTCGCGACCGAAGGTCCCGGCCACGTGGGTCCACTCGAGGTGGGGCAGGGGTGCGCTCGCGAGGCACTCACGCAGCGCCCCCGCCACGGCCACCTTCAGCCCCACGCGGCCCTGGTCGTCCACGCCGAGAGAGACGCGCGGCTCGAGCTCTCCCGGGCGCCGGAGGACCTCGGTGCCCGCCTGCTCCACGAGGGCCGTCCAGTTCCAGGGATAGGCCTGCAGGGCCACCCAGACCTCGATGGTGAAGGACTGGTCGAGCGTCGGCGCCTCGCGAGGCCGCCGCGCCGCACGTGGGTGGTGGCGCCGTCGAAGCGGAGGGCGCGGCCGCTCACGCCGGGGAGTCGCTCCACGAAGCCGACGATGGGGTCCTCGGTCCCGCTGGCGGAGTCCCGGGCGATCGGTCCCTCCGCTTCGTCGAAGGCCCAGTGGGCCACGGGGGTGTCGTCGGCGGCCCGAAGGCCGGCCCCGGTCAGGCCCCCGACGATCAGGGCGAGGAGGGTGGTCCGGGTTCGAGTCATCGAGGCAGCCGCTGGCCGACGAGGCGCGCGTCCATGAACTCCAGGAGGCCCTCCACTCCTCCCTCGCGGCCCATCCCGCTCGGTCCCACGCCCCCGAACGGCGCCTCGGGGGTGATGGGGCGCGGGTCGTTGATGCCGACGACCCCGACGCGCAGCGCCGTCGGCGAAGCGCTGGGCGCGGTCCAGGTCGGCGTGTAGACGTAGGCCGCCAGCCCGTAGGGGGTGTCGTTGGCCAGGCCCAGCGCCTCTCCTCGTCCCGTCGAACGTCGAGCACCGGGACGACGGGGCCGAAGCTCTCCTCCGCTCGCGATCCGCATGGACGGCGGTCACGCCGTCGAGGAGCGTCGGCGGGTAGAAGCACTCCGCCAGCCCGGCCCGCTCGGGCTCGCCCCCGCACACGAGGCGGGCCCCCTGGTCGATCGCCTCCTCGGACGCGCTCCGCGACGCTCGCGCGCGGCCTCGGCGTGGATCAGGGGGCCCATGGTGGTCTCGGGGTCGCGGCCGTGGCCCAGCCGCTGGCGGGCGAGGCGCTCCTTGACCTTCTCCAGGAACGCGGCCGTGGACGGCGGCGCTGGACCAGGACGCGGTTGGCGGCCACGCAGACCTGGCCGGCGTTCGTGCACTTGAGGGCGACCAGGTCGTCGGCGGCCTGCTCCAGGTCGGCGTCGGCGAAGACGACGAAGGGGGCGTTGCCCCCCAGCTCCATCGCCACGCGCTTCATCCGCCGGCCGGCCTCGCTCATCAGGTGGCGCCCGGTGCGCGCCGAGCCGGTGAAGCGTGATGACCCGAACCGCCTCGTGCTCGAGGAGGACCTCTCCGATGGCCGGGGCGTCGCCGCAGACGACGTTGAGGGCGCCCGGCGGGCAGCCCGGCCTCGTCGGCGATGCCGGCCAGGGCCAGGGCGGTGAGCGGCGTGAGCTCCGAGGGCTTGAGCACCACGGTGCAGCCGGCGGCGAGGGCGGCCGCGACCTTGCGGGCGGGCGCGCTGAGCGGGGCGTTCCAGGGGGTGATGGCCCCCACCACGCCCACCGGGGCGTACTCCACCCGCAGGCGACGCCGGGGGTCGGGGTGGGGGATCGTGCGCCCGTAGACGCGCCGCGCCTCCTCGGCGTACCAGCGGAAGAAGCCGGCGGCGAAGTCGACCTCGCCGCGCCCCTGGGCGAGGGGACCGCCCTGCTCCGCGGTGCGCAGCGCGGCCAGGCGCTCGCGCTCCTCGAGCAGCCGCTCGTGGACGCGCCACAGCACGTCCGCTCGACGGGTGGAGCTCTCGGCCCGCCAGCCCTCGAACGCGGCGGCCGCGGCCTCGACCGCGAGGCGGGTCTCCGCCGCGCCCGCCCGCGGCACGTCCTCGAGCCGCTCCCCGGTGGCGGGATCGGTGACGGCGAACGTCTCGCCGTCCGCGGCCGCTCGCCAGGCCCCGCCGATCCACAGCCCGACGGGGAATCCCGGTCCACTTCGACGCCGCGGCGGCGTCGGCGGGCCGAGCCCTTCGACGCGCCGGATCCCTACGAGCCGCTCGGCGGCGGGCCGGCGGTTGGCCGCCATCGTGCTGCGCCAGCTTCAGCGCGCTCGTTCATGCTCCGGGGGTCGGCCGTGCCCTTGCCCGCCTTGTCGAAGCTGGTGCCGTGCTCCACCGAGGTGCGGATGATGGGCAGGCCGAGCGTGACGTTCACGCCGAGCCAGATCCCCAGCATCTTGGCCGCCACGTGCCCCTGGTCGTGGTACATGGCGATGGCGCCGTCGAACTCGTCCCTGGAGCGCCCGGAAGAAGACCGTGTCTCCCGGGTACGGGCCGGACACGGTCAGGCCCCGGCGCCTGGCCTCCTCGATGGCGGGGACGATGTACTTCTGCTCCTCGTCGCCGAAGAGGCCGCCCTCGCCGGCGTGGGGGTTGAGGCCGGCCACGGCCAGGTGGGGCTTCTCGATCCCCAGCTTCCGGATGCCCGTCGTCGGCGAGCTCGAGCACCTTGACGATGCGCTCGGGGCGGACCCGCTCGAGGGCCTCGCGCAGCGAGACGTGGGTCGAGACGTGGGCGACCCGCAGGCCCTCCGCCACCAGCATCATCGTCGCGTCGGGGCTGTCGCACAGGTGGGCCAGCAGACCGGTGTGGCCGTCGTAGTGGTGGCCGGCGCTGTTGAGCGCTTCCTTGCTGATCGCGGAGGTCACCATGCCGTCCACGGTGCCCGCCAGGGCCAGCTCGGTGGCCATCTTGATGTACTCGTAGGACGCCTGGCCGCACATGGCGCTGTTGCGCGCCGCGCTCCAGCCTGCCCAGGTCCACGTTCTGGAGGTCCACGACCTCGATCAGACCGGGGTCGAAGCGGGCCTCGGACACGTCGGCGATGGCCTTGACCTCGCCCGGCATCTCCGGTGATGGCGAGGGCCTCCTTCATGGTGGCGGCGTCGCCGATCACCACGGGACGGCACACCTCCCGGATCTCGGCCTCGGCCAGGGACTTCGTCACGATCTCGGGACCGCTGCCCGCCGGGTCCCCCATCGTGATCGCGAGCAGGGGCTTCTTCGCGTCGGTCATCGATTCCCCTTCCGATGAGTGCAGCGTGAGTCCGACATCATCGCACACTCAGCCCCAGATCGTCTCCGGCCAGGCGTAGCTGCCCGGCTTCAGCGTGATCGCGGCCGCCCGCGTGATCCGTCGGCGTCCAGGGTGGCGACGCCCGGGGCGAGCTCGCGCACCACCGTCAGCCGTGTCCACCCCAGCCGCCGGATGACGGCGGCGGCGGTGGCCCCTCCCTCCGCGAAGACGCCGCTCACCGCCCGCCGTCGCAGCACGCACTCCACGACGTCGGCCAGGAGACCCTCCAGCCGGCGGGCGTCGGCGGGGTCGTTCGAGACCGGCCGGTCGATCGTGACCACCACCGTCGGCGACGCGGTCGAGCGCCGCCGCGGCGTCGTCCGCCCACCGCTGGACCAGCTCCGCCGGCGTCCCCGCGGTCGTGAAAGAGGGCGTCGGGCATGGGCAGCACGGGAACGCCGCGCTCGCGGGCCTTCTGCAGGGCTCGCCGGCTGCGGTCGGAGGTCGTGCCGGACACGAACAGCCGTCGCTCGCGAGGGCCCCGGTGCGGCGGCGGGGGCGGGCGTCCGCAGGCCCAGCCCCCTGGCCTCCAGCAGGGCGTCGAAGAACTCGCGCCCCGCCGGCGGCGAGGAGCCCCTCGTCCACCCGGCCGCGCCCAGGCCACGAGATCTTCGCGGGACGCCGCCTCGCCGACGGTGAGGCCCTCGGCGAGCGCGGTCTGCCCCGGGCGCGTCCGACCGCGACCGGCCTGCGCGCCGCCCGCACCCAGCATCTCCAGCACGTCCGACGAGCGGATCGGGTGCAGCGGGTCGCGGGCGAAGTCGGTCTCGTGAACGGGCCGTCCCTCGACGAAGTAGCGCCCGTCGCGGATCACTCGGCCCAGCCCCGGGTTCGCCGGCAGGAGCACCGCGCGGCTCCCACCCGAGGCTCGCGAGCAGCTCCTCGAGCTCCGCCCGCACCCAGCCCCGCAGGACCGAGTCGACCTTCTTGTAGACGAGGTCGGGACGCCGGGCGGCCAGCCAGTCTCCCGCCGCCCGGGACCTCTCGCGGGCCTCGGCCTCCGGGCGCGGTGCGGCTGTCGGTGTCGAGGACCACGAGGGACGCCCGGGGGCGAGGCCGGTCTCGGTGTGGACCTCGGCCTCCAGCCCCCGACGCCACCCCACCGCGGCCAGCTCCGCGGCACCGGTCAGGTCGTCGGCGACGGCGGCGACGGCTCCCGCCCTCCATGGCGCGTGGCCGGGCTAGACCACCCCGAGGGAGGCCAGCTCCTCGCGGAGGCGCGTCCTGCTCCGTCCTCGTCCAGGGGGCGCAGCGGAGGCAGCACCCCCGGCCCGCACAGCCCCTTGGCGGCCATGCTGGCCTTGAGGGCGGCGATGCCCTGTCCGAGGGTGCGTCCGCGCTGGTAGGCCCGGGCGACGCTGGTCGAGCTTCTCCTGGAGCTCGCGGGCCTCGTCGGTCTGCCCGGCCGCGGCCGTCGTCGTACAGGCGCTGCCAGAGCTGGGGCACGAGGTTGCCCGAGCTGGGGACGACGCCCGTCGGCCCCGTAGGCGAGGACCTCCGCCCCGAGCACCGCGGGGCCGACGAAGACCGAGAAGTCGGGGCGCCCGCGGAAGGTGTCGATCACCTTCTTCGAGCCGCTCGATGTCGTTCTCGGAGTCCTTCACGCCGAGGATGCGGGGGTCGGTCGCTCAGCTCCTCGAGAGACTCGACCGGGATCGACATGTGGGTCGTCGGGGGCATGTTGTAGACGAACAGCGGCCCGTCGATCCGCTCCGCGAGGTGGCGGTAGAACGCGACCATCTCCCCGGGGGCGAGCGGGAAGTAGGGGGGCAGGTGGGCCACCACCCCGTCGGCGCCCCGCTCGAGGGCGTCCCGCCCGAACGCGATCGACTCGCTCACGCAGGTCCCGCCGATGCCCGCGTACACGCGGACCCGGCCGCCCGCCTGCTCGACGCCGATCTCGACCATGCGCTGGCGCTGGGGAACGGAGAAGGACGGCCCCTCCCCGTTCGTCCCCAGCACCATGAACCCGTGCCACGCCGCCTTCGACCAGGTGGTCGACGACCCGGCGGACGCCCTGCCTCGTCGAGGTCGCCCTCCGTCGTGACCGGCGAGATCATCGGGACGACGATTCCCCGGTGTTTCTCCTGCTGCTGTCACCGCCGACCTCCGCTCCCGCCTACTCGTCGAGCTGGATCGCGCCGTCCGCGACGACCAGCTTCACGTCGGCGGCCTCGGCGGCCTCCGCGAGGGCGGCCTGCAGCATCACCTTCGGGTCCGGGCTCACGTCGAGCCGTCGCATCAGCCCGGTGCCGGTCTTGTCGCCCACCGCCAGCGTGAGCTTGAGCCCCCGCCGCTTGCAGGTCACCTTGCGCCCGTCCTCCAGGGTCACGTTCATGGGCTTGACGTAGGCATCGACGTAGTGCAGCCCGATGCCCGAGTTGTCGGCGAACTGAGGCGGAAGCTTCTCCTCCGCCGCCGTGTTCTCGTCACAGATCTTGACGCTCATCGAAGCCCTGCCTTTCCGAGTCCTTCGAACCGATCGACGGCGCTGCGAAGCGCCCGGATGTGCTCCGGGGTGCTCCCGCAGCAGCCGCCCACGATGCCCGCGCCCGCCTCGAGGAGCTCGGGGACGCCCTCCGCCATCTGCTCGGGGGTCTGCTTGTAGACCGCCTTGAGCTTCTCGAGGACGGGCAGCCCGGCGTTGGGCTGGACCATGGTGACGAGATCGCACGCGGAGCGGTAGAGGTCCACGACCTCCCGCGCCCGGACCATGTCGATGCCGGTCCCGCAGTTCAGGCCCACGACGTCGGCGCCGTGCTCCTTCGCGAACGCGGCCGCCTGCTCGGGGGCGACCCCCATCATCGTCCGGAACAGCTCGCCGTCGGGGGAGACGTCGAAGGCGAGGGAGGCGATGATGCAGGGGGCCCCGGCCGCGCGGGCGGCGTCGATCCCCAGGCCCAGCTCGTCGAGGCTCGTCTGGGTCTCGACGATGATGGCGTCCACGCCGCCGGACACGAGGGCCCGGGCCTGCTCCGCGAAGGCCTGCCGCACCTCGTCGGGCTCGACGTCGCCGTACGGGGCCATCACCCCCCCGAAGGGGCCGATGTCCCCGAGGACGAAGCCGGGCCGGTCGCCGAAGGCCTCGCGGGCGATCTGCGCTCCGGCGCCGGTTGATGGCCTCCACGTCGTCGCCGTGGCCGTGGCGCCGCAGCATGATGCGACAGCCGCCGAAGGTGTTGGTGGTGAGGCAGTCGGCGCCGGCCTCCACGTAGCGGCGCTGGATGGCGAGCACGCGGTCGGGGTGGGTCAGGTTCCACGCCTCACCACAGCCCCCGGGCTCCAGCCCCGCCTCCTGGAGCTGGGTGCCCATGGCCCCGTCGCTCACGAGGCGGCGCTGACGGATAGCGTCTTGAAGGGTCGTCTTCATTCCGGGCACTCGGGGTCTCGAACCTCGACGATCATCCCTCTCGCCTGGGCGTCGGCTCGATCGGGCTCGTCGGGCGCGTGTCATCGAGATCATACTCCAGCCGGTCGAATGGCGCCCGGCGATACCGGCACAGGGCGAGTAGCTGCAGGCCGTGCAGGGGATGAGCTCGGTGAGCCGCGTCGTCTGCCTCGCTCCGGGGAGCCAGGCCGAAGAGGGCGAGCTGCGACTTCTTCGGCCGCAGCTGGCCGGAGGTGAGGACCTCGAGCGGGCTCGGCAGCGGGTCGTCCCGGCACCGCGGACCAGGTCGAGCAGCGTGTGCTGATCGGTGAGCGGCCAGCCCCGGTAGCCGGGGCTGTAGGGGGGGAGCGCGGCGAGCCCCTGCTCGTCCGCCCACGTGCACAGCCGGCCGGAGAGCTGCTCGGAGCAGGCCCTCGACGACCGCCGAGGCGTAGGTCTCGAGGAAGAAGTACCTGTCCGGGTGCCCGGCTCGCCAGAGCCGCCCCGCCTCGTCCTCGGCCTCGGGGCCGGCGCCCACCGCCGCCACCACCGCCGTCGTGGCCTCGGCGCGCTCGCAGCCTCGCGGTCAGGTGAGGGCTGCTGAGCTCCGCCGACTCGACCCGGGTGGTCCCGTCCCCGAGCTCCAGGCGCTCGACCCTCCGGGCGTAGGTCCAGGGCCGGCCGTTCTCCTCGTACCACTCTCGCGCCCAGCGGGCGAGACCGGCCAGGGGGTCCTCGAGGACGTGGCCGCGCGGGAGCCCCAGGAGACGCGTGTACTCGCTCTCCTCCACCTCCAGTGGCGGACGTGTCTCGAGCAGCCTCACGCGGTCCCCGTCGACAGCTCCAGCGACCGGAACTGGCAGCCGAAGGCGAAGTGGTCGAAGAAGTCGGGGTCGGTCTCGAGCTCGACGTGCTCGATCCGCGTCACCGTTCCTCCAGCTCGGCGCGGCGGGATCGGGAGAGGAGCGCGATCGTGGCACCCTCGATCGCCGCGTTGCCCACCTTGACGATCTTCTCGTCGGGCAGGTCGGGGATCAGGCCGATCCGCCGCGCCGCCGCCACGTCGATGTGGCGGGCGAACCCGCCGGCCAGGTAGAACCGCTCCAGGTCGTCGCCCTGCGATGCCGTACTGCTGCGAGGACGATGCGCAGGCCCGCGACGTTGGCCCCCTTGGCCTGAGCCAGCTCGCTGATGTCGCTCTCGAGCAGGGAGAGGTCCCGCGTCTCGTCCACCGTGAAGCGCCCGTCTCCCCCCTGGAGGCGGCCCAGGACGTTCATCCCCTCCGTGCGGCGCAGCTCGCCGAGCAGATCGACCAGGCCCGAGCCGCAGATCCCCTCCGCCGGCCCGTCCCCGATGACCCGGGTCTCAACCGCGCCCGATTCCCCGAGGGCGATCCTCTCGATCGCCCCGTCCAGCGCGGGCATCCCGCAGCTGATCGCGCCCCCCTCGAAGGCCGGGCCCGCGGGGCACGACGCGGCCAGGATCCGGTGCCGGTTGCCGACGATCAGCTCGGTGTTCGTGCCGATGTCCATGAGCGCGACCAGGCCGCTCCTCGCGCGCCAGGTCGATCGCCAGCAGGCACGCCGCCGCGTCCGCCCCGACGTGGCCGCTGACGAGGGGCAGCCCCACGACCCGGGCTCGTGGGTGGATCGGCAGGCGCAGCCGCCGCGCCTCCACCTCCAGCCGGGTCGTCTCCCGCTTTCCTTCGAGCCACTCGTGCTCGGTGAGCGAGCGGTAGGGGCGCTGGCCGATGCTGTAGACGTCGAGGCCGAAGAAGAGGTCGCGCATCGTGGGGTTGCCCACCGCGACCACCTCGTAGATCGAGCGCGGGTCGACCGGGAACTCCTCGATCGCGTGGGTCAGGTAGCCGAGCAGCGTTCGCTGGAGGAGCCGACCCTTGTGCTCGGTGTCGTAGGCGATGCGGGCCATGACGTCCGACCCGCCGAAGCGTTGCGGGTTCTCGAACGAGGTCGTGGTGACCTGACGACCGGTCTCGAGGTCGATCAGGCGAAGAACCACGGTGGTCGTGCCCACGTCCATCGCCACCCCGTGCAGGCGCCCCTCCGAGCGATCGATCTCCACGCCGTCGAGGAGGACGCGGTCGCCGTCTCGGGTCACCGCGGGCTCCAGGGTCCATCCGGTCGCGAGCGTGTCGGGGGCGGCCTCCACCTCGATGCGCATCGCCCCGCGGCGCATCGTGTGGCAGACGATCGCGCCCGACTCGGCGATCACTCGAGCACGGCACGACAGGCGGAAGTCGTCCTTGAGGTGTCGTTCCTGCTCGGAGGGCGCCGAGAGGAGGTCTCCGCCCTCCACCACCTCGACGAGGCACTCGCGGCACTTGCCCTGCTTGCGGCAGGACGTCGGCACCCGGACGCCGAGCCGCTCCGCGTAGTCGAAGAGCGACGGCCCCGGGGCCGCCTCGATCGTCTGCGAGTTGATGACCAGCTTCACCGACATGATTTCACGAAGAGACCGCGACCTCGGAGAGCCGACGGCCTCCACCCCGATCCGAGATCGTCAAGGGGACGTCAGGGCGGGTTTCACTCACCGTCCGTGAAGATGGCCATGACGCTCTCGGCCTGGCGGTAGCCCGCATCCTCCTGCGATTCGCCCTCCCGCGGTCGGCCGCTCTCGAGCGCGTCCCGCAGCTTGCCGACCAGGGGGTCGTCGGGGGGGAGCGGGTGCGGGTTCTTCTCCGGGTTGACCAGCGCCATGTCGAGCCCCGCGTCCGTGGCCAGGGTCAGGTAGGCGTCCTCGATGGGGCCCCGGAACTCCTTCGGGATGCCCCACGAGAAGTTGGTCAGGCCCACGGAAATGTGGACATCGGCGAGATCGGGGTCCTGACGGAAGAGCCGCATCGCGTCGAGGCCCAGGTTGACCAGGCCGTAGGTGTCGGCCCCGACCGGAGGGAGGCCAGGGTCGATCATGATCCGGTCGTTCTCGCAGTCGGCCTTGCGGTGCAACAGTTCGACGAACTCCCGGGCGGCCTCGTGGGCGTCCTGGGGCGTGAAGCACTGGACGCTGCCGCCGTCGACGAACCGCTCGGAGGCCATGACGAGCGCCCACGTCTCGTAGTGCTTGACGAGCTCGATCATCTCGTCGAGCCGCTCCCGCGAGGCGGCCAGCGAGTTGATGATGGCGGGCCCGCCGATCGAGGGGTCGTAGTGCTCCAGGGCGACCCGGTGGTAGTCGACCCGCGGGTTGTCGAAGCAGAGGGGAACCTTCGCCACCTCCTGCAGGGCCGGGATCACCTCCGGCAGGAAGGCCAGCATCTCCTCCCGCTTGACCTGGAGGTTCTGGGTCGCGTCCAGGTTGACGTCCAGGAACTCGGCCCCGGCCTCGACCTGGAGCTGGGCCAGCTTCTGGTAGGCCCCCGGATCGCGCGCGGTCCAGGCGCGGCGGGCCCGCCCGTAGGCGTTGTTGATCAGGTCCCCTCCGAGCCGGAGCTTTCGTGTCGTTTCCATCGCGAGCCTCCTCAGGAGGTGGTTTTCCGGGCCGAGATGTGGTCCCGGCCCAGGTAGGTGTTGGCCCAGCTCGAGGTCCCGCGCAGCGCGTGGTCCTGGATCACCGTCGCGTGGTCCACGAGCGTCAGCTCGGCACCCTCGGACTTGCGGCGGTCGTAGGCGCGGGCCCAGATGCACTCGAACTCGCCCGCCTCGCACAAGCCGTCCCGCGTCCCTCCGCAGGGGCCGTTCCGCTGGTTCTTGGCGCACTGCGACTCGGGACACAGGAACGTGGTCTCGGGAAGCGAGCAGTCGCCGCAGTCCTTGCAGGCGAAGAGGGCGCTCTTGCTCAGGTGCTCGACCACGCGCAGGACCCGGGGGCCCTGGGTGGTGTCCTTCGCGCGCGAGTACAGCTTCGTGGCAAGGGGGGCCAGACCCCGGCCCGGCGTGAAGACCACGTCGTGCACCCACTTCGAGAAGCGGTATCCGAGGTGGACGCCGCCCGAGCGACTCTTCCGTGAGGCCTCGTACTCGGGGTTGAGCCGCTCGGCGTCGGCCAGCCCGGTGGCGGGGTCCTCCGCCAGCAGGAAGAACTCCCCGGGGCGGGAGAAGCGGATCTCGCGGGCGAAACCCTTCCAGTCGTCCGGCGAGAAGGTCTGCTCGATCTCGAGGATCTTCTCGAGGTCGGCGAAGCGGTGGATGCCGGAGAAGTAGCTGCCGCGATAGCCCAGGCCCCTCAGGATCGCGCTCTGCTTCGCCGCCAGCTCCTGGAAAAAGGCGCGGCCCTTGTCGGGGGAGCTGGCCTGCTGTTCGCACGTCTCGAGCAGCCCGTCCGAGACGACGACGCCGGGGACGTTGCCACCGTTGAAGAACCGGGCGGTCCTCGCGTTGAGCAGGTAGACGCTCCCGATCAGGGGGACGTGGGCGAGGTTGCGCCGCTTCAGGTAGAGGAGCTGCTCGTGCTGCTTGCGCGCGTCGTAGCCGACCTGGGTGATGATGAACTGCGCCCCGAGCGCGATCTTCTTCTCGAGCTTCAGGTACTGGGGGACGACCTCGTTCTCGTGGAGCTTGAAGTTCGTCGTGACCGCCCCGAGGAAGAAGCGGGTGCGGTCGAGGTGACGGTCCGACCCGTCCTTGCGCCGCCGGCCCACGCCCAGACCGGCGTTCATCTCCCGCAGGAGCGCGAGCAGGCCCACGGAGTCGAGGTCGAAGACCGGCCGGGCGTGGCCGTGGTAGCCCGCGCCCGGATAGTCACCGCTCAGGACGAGGATGTTGTGGAAGCCCTCGCTGGCCAGCTGCCAGGCGGTGCTCTCGAGGCTGTTGCGGTTGAGGTCCTTGCAGGAGAGGTGGATCAGCACCTCCTGGCCCGCGTAGAGGATGGGCTTGCCCAGGGTGGTGGGCGACATCATGGGGTTGCCGCCGGCGTTGTCGGTGATCGAGAGCCAGTCGATCCGGCCGCAGGCGACGACGTCGTCGGCGAGCCGGCGGGTCTTCACCGCGTCGGCCTCTCCCATCGTGCCCCGGGTCGAGACCAGCTCGACGCCGCGGAAGAAGCCCGACGCGTCGAGGAGCTTGTCCCGAAGACCCTCCATCGGCCTTCACTCGGCGGCGTCGAGCTGCTCCTCGAGCTCGCGCTTGAGGCCGTCCGCCACCTCCTGCGCGGAGCCCGGTCGCTCCTCGGGGTCGCTCCACTTCCAGTGGTCCAGGTACTCGTCGGTCCCCTGAAGGCCCAGCTGCATCGCCACCGCGTCGATGCGCTGCTGGGCGCGCGGGTCGAGCTCGAGGGTGACCTCGTCGTGATCGGTCTCGGCCCGCACCTGGGCCGGGATGTCCCGCCAGTACAGGACCTGGTAGCGTGCCATCAGTCGCCCTTCGCGGCCGCCCGGCTCTCGACCTGCTCCTTGAAGAGGCCGGCCGCGCTCGCGGCGTCGGCGCCGTAGCCGTCGGCCTTGATCTCGTCGGCGAACATCTGGCTCACCGGCGCCCCGCCCACGAGCAGGGAGACGTGGCCGAGGCCCTCCTCCTCGAAGGCGTCGATGACCGTCTTCATGTAGCCCATCGTGGTCGTCAGGAGCGCGCTCATTCCGACGAGGTCGGCCTTGTGCTCCTTGGCCGCGGCGACGAACCGCTCGACCGGGACGTCGACCCCCAGGTCGTGCACCTCGAAGCCCGCGCCCTCCGCCATCATGCAGACCAGGTTCTTGCCGATGTCGTGGAGGTCGCCCTTCACGGTTCCCATGACCAGGACCCCGGCGCGGGTGGTGTTCCCCCCCGCGGTGAGGAGGGGCTTCAGGACCGCCATGCTGGCCTTCATCGCACGGGCGGCGACCAGGACCTCCGGCACGTACAGCTTCATGTGCTTGAAGTCCTCACCGACGACCCTCATACCGCCGATGAGACCCTCGCTGAGGATCTCCTCGACGGCGACGCCGTCGGCGATCGCCTTCTCGGTGATCTCCTTGACCTCTTTGGCCTTCCCTTCGTACAGCAGCTGGTTCATGAGCGCGTAGTCTGGCATCTTGGGTCACTCCGTCGTGGCGCCGGCGTACTTGTCGGACAACCGGTCGCACAGGTCGAATAGATCGAGGATCTTCTGGTCCGGGGTCCCCGACTCGATGTCGGCGCAGACCAGGTCGCAGGGTCCGTACTCGCGGGCGATGCGGTCCAGGTCCTGCTCGATCACCTCGAGGGTCTTCTCCTTCAGGTCCATCGGGGTGTACATCAACGCGCGGCGCGCGGTCGGGAAGGCCCGCTTCGCCTCGACCAGGTCCGACTCCATGCCCATGTCGATGTAGGCGACCCGGGGCAGGGTCGCGTAGTGGGGAACGTACGCGTCGGCGTTCCAGGCGCAGTTGTGGACACCGACCGAGCTGAACGCCTCGGCGACGCGCCCGTCGCGGGGCAGGACGAACTCCTCGTACTGGTCGGGGCGAGAGCAGGTTCACCATGCAGTTGCTGATGGTGCAGTGGGTGATCTCGACGCCGCTCTTCTTCTGGCGCGCGTACAGCCGCCGCATGCCGTCGATCATCGTCTCGGTCACGCAGTCGAAGATGTGCTTGACGCGGTCGGGCTCGATGATCATGTCGGAGAAGAGCTCCTCTCCCCGCAGGCGGTAGGAGTTGTTCACCACACCCTGCCAGTTCATGAAGCCTTCGATCCGGCCGACCTGCTTCTCGATGGAGTCGAGCTGCGCCATGAACCGATCCCAGAAGGGGTTGTTGTCGAGGTCGGGGGGTTCGAGGGAGTCGGCGGCCTCGTCGTCGAGAAACTGCCCGTGCTGGCTCCACGGCCAGTCGATGTCCTGGTACTGAATGGGGACGCCGTAGACGCCGGCCACCAGCAGGGCTCCGTAGGTGCCGGTGAGCAGGTCGACCGGCTCGTCGGGGTCCTGGAGGATGCCCAGGTCCGACCGGGTGCCGTAGCGCTTGCGCGTCTCCGCGGACATCGCCGCGATCGTCTCGCGCCGGAAGGCGGGGTCGGTGTGCCACCGATCGCCGAACTCGATCCCCAGCGCGTCGCGGAACCACTTCGGGGTGAACCCGATCTCGGGGCGGAGGAACGGCTCGTCGCCCCGCGCGGGCCGACGGGTGGCGGGCGCGGCGTGGGCGATGTAGCTGACGAGCTGCTGGGGTGGGGCCGTGCTCATGGGTCTGGTCTGCCTCGTTGCGATTCGCTCTCCCGATCGGGACTCGGCGGCGAAAATACCACCACGCGTCGGAGGGCGACAACGCCTCCCGCGAGATCCCGTCGGGGACGTGACTTGCGGACGGCTGTAGTATACATCTGGTATGCCAGGGCGCGGCGCAAGTCCAAGTGAGAGAGCACATTAAATAATGATGATGCGAAGTCTCTACAGGGGTCTCGGGATGGTCTGTCTCGTGTGTGTCGTCACGGCGTGGCTCGCGAGCTCCGTCGCGGCCAGCGACTCGTCACCGGCATCCGGGCCACGACCCAACGTCGTCTTCATCCTGGCCGACGACCTCGGCTACGGTGATCTCGGCTCCTACGGGCAGGAGAAGATCCAGACGCCGAACCTCGATCGGCTGGCCGCCGAGGGCCTGCGGTTCACCCAGGCCTACGCGGGCTCGACCGTCTGTGCCCCCTCGCGCAGCAGCCTCATGACGGGGATGCACAACGGCCACAACCGCATCCGGGACAACCTCCCCCACGACGTCTGGCTGCGACCGGACGACTTCACCGTCGCGGAGATGCTGAAGCAGGCGGGCTACCGCACCGGGGGAATGGGCAAGTGGTCGCTCGGGAACCCGGGCTCGTGGGGCATCCCGCTCTTCCAGGGCTTCGACCACTGGTACGGCCACCTCAACCAGGACCAGGCCCACTTCTACTACCCGGACTACCTCTGGGACGACGAGAAGGTCGCGCTGCTCCAGAAGGTCGTCATGGTCGGCGACGTGGGGAAGATGCAGGGCAACCGCGGGGGCCAGAACGCCTTCTACACCCACGACCTCTTCACGGAGAAGGCCCTCGCCTTCGTCGAGGAGAACCGGGAGCGTCCGTTCTTCCTGTATCTCTGCTACACCCTCCCTCACTTCTCGGACTACCCGAAGGACACCCCCGAGCACTACATCGTTCCGAGCGACGCGCCCTACACCGACCGTGACTGGCCCCAGATCGCGAAGAACTACGCGGCGATGATCACCCGCCTGGACCGGGACGTCGGACGGCTCATCGCGCGGGTCGGCGAGCTGGGCCTCGACGAGAACACCCTGGTGATCTTCACGAGCGACAACGGGCCCTACCAGGGCGTGCCGACGCCCATCGAGTTCTTCGACAGCAACGGGCCGCTGCGCGGAGGAAAACGCGACGTCTACGAGGGAGGCATCCGCGTGCCCTTCATCGCGCGCTGGCCGGGGAGGGTCCCCGCCGGCGAGGTCAGCGACCAGGTGCTCACGTTCTGGGACATCATGCCGACCCTCGCCGATCTCGTGGGACTCTCTCCCCCGAAGGGGATCGACGGGATCTCCATGCTGCCGGCCCTGCTGGGTCGACAGCAGCCCGACCACGAGTATCTCTATTTCGACTACGGGCACGTGCGCGAGACCTACAAGCAGGCGGTGCGGATGGGCGACTGGAAGGGCGTTCGCAACGGCGCCCGCGCGCCGATCGAGCTGTACGATCTCCGGACCGACCTCGGAGAGACGAAGGACGTTGCCGCCGAGCACCCGCAGGTCGTGGCCCAGATCGACGAGCTCATGAAGGAGGCCCGCACGGACGTGCCGGAGTACGCGATCCGGGAGCTCGAGGAAACGGTGAGCCCGATGACGCCGTCGGAGAGGCTGTACACCGCGGTCTCCGGGGGCGTCCCCGACCGCGTCCCAGTGGTGCCGAAGATCTGGGTGGACCTCGCCGCCAACCTGACCGGCACGTCCTTCGTCGATGTCCTCGAGGACCCCCTGCTCGCCCTGCGCGTCGTCGTCGAGGCCGGCGAGCTCGTCGGGGTGGACGCGGTGCGGCAGTGGCCCTTTCCGAGGCGGCGGATCGCACGGGAGGGCGACACCCTCGTCGAGGTCGACGCCGAAGGCCGGCGCCGCGGGAGCATCGACATCGACGGCGGCTGGGCGACGCACCTCGATGACCCCGGGGAGTTCGACATCGAAGATCCCCACACCATGGCCTTCCACAACTACTGGGCCTGCTTCGGGGAGCCCTACGTGAAGACGGTGGAGGAGGCCCGCCGGATCGCCGTGCCCACGCGGGCGTTCTACGACGAGGACGGCTGGGGAGAGCGCCAGAGACGCGTCCAGGCCGAGGTGGGGGATCGGATCGCCCTGATCGGCGACATGAACTCGGCCACCATCGCCTTTCTCGTGGTCCTGCGCGGCCTGCAGACGGCCATGCTCGACCTCGCTCGACAACCCCCGTCTCGTCCACGCCATCCTGGAGAAGGGGGTGGAGATCGCCATCGAGCGGGGCCGGTACGCCATCGACCTCGGCCACAAGGTGCTCCGCCTCAACGACTCGGTGGGCAACATGTCGCTCATCTCGCCCGAGTCCTGGCGCGAGTTCGTCTTCCCCCACATGAAGACGGTCTGCGACGAGATCCACCGCTACGACCCGAGCGTGCGGATCTACTGCCACATCTGCGGGAACGTGACGCCGATCCTCGAGGACCTCGTCGCGGCAGGCCTCGACTGCATCGCGCCGCTCGACCCTCTCGGCGCCATGGAACCGGGGGCGGTGCGCCAGGTCGTGGGCGACCGCGTGTCCTTGATGGGCGGCGTCGACACGCTCGCGTTCATCCAGGCCCGGCCCGAGCAGATCGAGGAGCAGGCCCGTACCTGCATCCGGGGGGGCGGAGAGAAGGGCGGCTACGTCCTGGGCTCGGGCTGCGTCGTCCCGCGCGCCGCCCCGAAGGAGAACCTCCAGGTCCTCCGGCGGGCGGCCGAGCGCTACGGGCGATACGAGGGGGGCCGCCTGGTCGCAACCCCCGGCGGGTGAGCGCGGGCCGGCTCCCGATTCGGGGCCCCGATCCCGGGAGACCGTGGGATGATCGGGGCACGGGGACTCAAGGGGAGGGGAGCCATGCGGCATTCACGGCTGCGGCGGGGTGTCCTGATCTCGGTGGTAGCGGCTGCGTTCGCCATCCTGCCGGTCTTCAGTCGGACGTGCTCCGGTCAGCAGGGCGGGTCTCAAACGCCACGCCCGCCGGCCCAGACGGAGCGCGAGGAGTGGAAGCCGCCCCCGCGGCAGGTCAACGTCCAGGGTCAGGTGGTCTTCGAGGATGGAACGCCCGGGCCTCCCAACGTGCTCATCGAGCGCTTCTGCGGGTCGGGCAACGCCATCCCCGAGACCCACACCGGCCCCGACGGTTGGTTCAGCTTCGAGATCGGGAGCGGGAGGATGACCGGCTTCACCCCCGATGCCACCACCGGCTTCGGCACCGGGGGGGCGCCCGGCCGGTCCGGTGAAGAGGCCAGCCCCATGAGCGGCTTCATGACCCGGTCGTTCCCCGACCTCCTCAACGAGACGAGCATCACGGGTTGCATGCTGCGGGCCGTGCTTCCGGGCTTCCGCTCGACGGCGGTGCCCCTGGCCGATCGCGGCCGCTTCGACAACCCGGATGTCGGGGCGATCGTCCTGCACCCGATCGCCGACGTGGAGGGCCTCGTCTACAGCATCGTCAGCCTCCGGGCGCCCACGGAGGCACGGAAGTCCTTCATGAAAGGATCGAAGGACCTCGAGAAGCGGAAGTGGAAGACCGCTCGCGAGCACTTCGAGAAGGCGGTCACGGTGTTCCCGCAGTACGCCGATGCCTGGTTCGCGCTGGGCCACGTCCACGAGCAGGAGCAGAAGCCGGCCGAGGCCCGGGAGGCCTTCGAGAAGGCGACCGCGGCCGATCCGAGGTTCGTCGCTCCCCTGATCGCGCTCGCGCGGCTCGATGCGGGTGAGGAGGAATGGGAGCACGTGGCCGAAACGACGGATCGGATCCTCACCCTGAACCCCAACGACTTCGCGGACGCCTACTTCTACAGCGCGGTGGCGAACTTCAACCTGGGCCGCCATCCGGCGGCGGAGCGCAGCGCCCGGGAGGCCATCGCGCGGGGTGCCGAAGCCCGGTTCCCCCAGGTCGTTCACCTGCTGGCGCTGTCGCTCGGCCACCAGGACAACCTGGAGGAGGCCACGGTCCACCTGAAGCGGTACCTGGAGATCGCCCCCGACTCCGACGCCGCCCCGCTGGTCCGGAAGCAGCTCGAGGGGATCGAGTCGTACCTCGCCCAGCAGCATGCGTCCACCGGGAAGCCGGCGCCCGAGCCATAGGAGAACGCCGGCGGCTCAACTCAATCGACGTGCTCGTCCGCCGGATCGAACGCCGGGACGACGAAGTTGAGGATACGAAGCTTCCCCACCGCCCGATGCCGGCACCCCGGCTTGATCAGTACGCTGGTACCGGGACGCAGCGGTAGCCGCTCGCCGTCGAGCTCGATGGACCCCTCCCCTTCGAGAACGTAGTAGACCTCGGTCTGCCGCTCGTGGTAGTGGACCTCCGACTCATCTTTGATCTCCACCAGATGAATCGAGGCCGTGCGGTCGGGATCCTCTGTGAACGCGCGCCTGGCGCTGCCGCAGGGACACGGGATGGCGGGGATCTCGTCCAACTCTGCGATGCGGTAGTTCTTCTTCTGTATCATGACGGTCTGGTCCGTGGGGCTGAGTCGGCCCCCATCCTAGCCCTCCCGCGGTCGGAGTCAAAGTGGCAACCGGGGCGATGACGGGCAACCGGAGACGAAGCCACACTTGAAGACAAGGAGACCCACATGAAGGCAATGATCAGTCTCACCATGACTGGCCTCATGATGTTTCTAGGCGGTGGGCAGCTGCCGAAGTCCGCTCGAGGCGGATCCGATCGCCAGAGTGTGGCCGCGGCCCCGGGGACGACGCACGTCATGGTTTTCGGAGGGGCGGATGTCGCCGCCGGCTGGCCGGCGAATCATGGCGTCTGGTCGTGGGATGACGGCGAAATACTCGTGGGATTCACATACGGCAGCCCGACCTTGAGGGACGGGCACAATATCGTCGAGGACGGACCCATCTACAGCGTTCTGGCCAGGAGCCTCGACGGGGGCGAGACCTGGGCCATGGAGAATCCGAGCAACTTCTCCGGTGACGACAAGCCGGCACCGATCGGCGATCCGCCCGGCGGTATCGATTTCACCCATCCAGATTTCGTGATGACCGTGAAGTCCCATGTCCTGCGTGCCATGCGCGGGGAGGGTGAGTCGTTCTATTACTCGTACGACCGTGGGCGCAATTGGAGGGGCGCCTATCACTTCGGCGACCTGATGAGCGAACCGGAGCTCGCCGGGCAGGAATTCACGGCAAGGACCGACTACCTGGCCGAGGGACGCGATGGATGTGTCTTCTTCATGTCAGTCCGGACACCGGGGTCCAGGGGCACCATCCTCAAGGACAAGGTCTTCGTGGCCCGCACCAGCGATGGGGGGAAGAGCTTTGACTTCGTCTCCTGGGTTGTCGGGCCCGACGATCCGCACCGAGCCGTCATGCCTTCGACGGTTCGCTGCTCGCCGACCAGATTGGTGACGGCGGTGAGGCGCAGGGCGGTTCCGGAGAACACAAACTGGATCGATGTGTATGCTTCCAGTGACAATGGAAAGAGCTGGTCGCTCTCGAGCCGGTTGAACGATACCGGCCTGATGAACGGGAATCCACCGGCGCTGGCGAGGTTGCGCGACGGGCGGCTGTGCTGTGTCTACGGGAGTCGTTCCGAGCGCAGCATGCTCGCCCAGTTCAGCAAGGACGACGGCGCGACGTGGGGACCCGTGACGGTTCTGCGGAACGAGTACAGGGTGGACTCGTTCGGCAATCAGGATCTGGGCTATCCACGGCTGGTGCAGAGAGCGGACGGCAGACTCGTCGCGATCTACTACTGGTCGAGCGAGGAACAGCCGAATCTGCACATTGCGGCGACGATCTGGGATCCGGAAGGAGTCGAGTAGGGATCGAGGTGTTCGCCGAGCGGGGTGCTCTCCCGGGCTCGACTTCGCGGACGACACCCTCTCACAGTAGAATCCCGCGAAACTGGAGGGAATCATGCGACACCTGCTCGTTCTGATCGGTGTCATGCTCTTCGGGCTGCTGGGCGCGCCTGCACCGGCCCCGGCCGGACAGGAAGGGCCAACCCCACCTGAAGAACCGCCCGCCGTCACACACGTCAAGGTCTACTACGAGCCCGGGATGTTCGGAGGCTGGCCGGCCAACCACGGGATCTGGTCCTGGGGCAACGAGATCCTTGTGGGCTTCTCGAAGGGGTACTACAAGGACCTCGGCGATCGGCACCACATCGATCGGGAGAAGCCCGAGTTCCACATGCTGGCCCGCAGCCTCGACGGAGGGGAGACCTGGTCCGTCGAGGATCCTGGCGCCAGGGGTCAGCTTCTCACCGAGGGAGGATTCCTTCACGGGATCCCGCGGCCAGGTGTCGCCATCCCGGAGATGAAGGAGCCCGAGGGGGGAATCGACTTCACGCACCCCGACTTCGCCATGGCCGTGCGGACGAACAGCACCGGGGCCGGGATCTCCCGGTTCTTCTACTCGTACGACCGTGGCCACAACTGGGAAGGACCCTTTCGTCTCCCCGACTTCGGGGCGCCCGGGATCGCGGCCCGCACGGACTACATCGTCGACGGCAAGAACGACTGCACGCTCTTCCTGACCGCGGCCAAGGAGGACGGCGAGGAGGGCCGACTCCTGTGTGCTCGAACGACCGATGGCGGCAAGACCTGGAAGCGCGTCTCCTGGATCGGTCCCGAGCCGAAGGGCTTCGAGATCATGCCCGCCTCCGTGCGGCTCTCCGAGACGGACATCCTGGTGACCGGCCGGAACCGGGAGGGGCCGCGGCGATGGATCTCCGCCTACCTCTCGAAGGACAACGGCGAGACGTGGGAGAAGCTGGACGACCCCGTGGAGGACGCGGGCATCGGGAACCCCCCGGCCATGATCCAGCTGAAGGACGGCCGCATCTGCCTGATCTACGGGTTCCGCGGCGAGCCGTACAGCATCCGGGCCCGGCTCAGCAGCGACGGCGGGCGGACCTGGAGCGACGACTACGTCCTGCGGGACGACGGGGCCAGCCGGGACGTCGGCTACCCCCGGGTCGTCCAGCGTCCAGACGGCAAGATCGTGGCCCTCTACTACTTCACCGACCTGAAGACGGGTCCGGAGCGCTACATCGGCGCCACCATCTGGGATCCGCCCGCACCGTGAGAGCGAGTGCCATGAAGCGGAGAGCTTCGTCACGACGAGTGGCCTCGCTGCGCTGAGCAGCCTGGCCCCATCCCGCCGCGCCACGCCGGCCCCCTCGGTGCCTCTGGATCAGAGGATCTGCGTCTTCACGGACCACCTCGACCACATCCCGGGCATCACGTACGCAGACATCGCACGCATGTTCGCGCAGCTCGGCGTCGCCGGGCCCGACCTGACGGTTCGTCCAGGAGGAGTGATCGAGCCGGAACGGGTGGCGGAGGACCTTCCGAAGGCGGCGCGGGTCTTCGCCGATCACGGGCTCACGATCCCGATGATCACGACGGCCATCACGTCGCGGGCCGACGTCGGAGACATCCTGGTCACGGCCAAAGAGGTCGGGATCGACTACTACAGGCTCGGCTACATGCGCTACGAGGACATGGGGCGCTGGCGTCAACGGCGCGAGCGGGCGCGCGAGAACCTGGCCGGTCTCGTCGAGCTGGGTCGGTCGATCGGCATTCACGCCGGCTTCCACAACCACTCGGGCCCCATCGTGGGGGGCACGCTCTGGGACTGTCTGGACCTGGTCGAGCCTCTGGACCGGCGTTGGCTCGGTGTCTTCTTCGACATCGCCCACGCGACGATCGAAGGCGGGAAGTTCGGCTGGGAGATCGGCTTCCACCGAGCTCGGCCGAGCGTCACGATGGCCGTGGTCAAGGACTATGTCTGGGAAAGGGTCGAAGGCGAATGGAGGACGCGCTGGGTGCCTCTGGGCCAGGGGATGGTGCGGTTCGACGACTATGTGCCTCTGCTGGTCCAGACGGACTTCGCCGGGCCGTTGAGCCTGCACATCGAGTACGACCCGGGAGGAGACACGAAGACCCAGCAGCTCGAGCGCGCTCACGAAGCGGCCGCTCGAGACCTGGAGTTCCTGCGAGGGCACCTCAGGAAGGCCGTCGAACGGTCCTAGCCGCCTGACGACGCCGCTGCCCGCTGCCGTCGGACCGGGATCGCGGCCGTGGCCTCGAGCCGACGACACGAGGCGTCAGCTGACATCTCGGCCCTTGATGAAGCCCGCGCTGTCCAGGACAAGGTACTTGAAGGGGCGCTCAGAGTTCCCGCGAGTGCTCGTGTAGCAGTCTGCGCAGTTGTTGCCGCGTGTGAACTGGGCCAGCAGCTGATCTCGCGTTGCATACCGGCGGATGTGAAGACCACAGGGCGACAGTGTGCCGTCGGGGTTGACGACGAGGGAGCGCTCGCCCGCCCGACAGCCACCCAGGCTTCCCCGTTCGAAGAACCTGACGATGCCTTGCAGGACCCAATCGGAGGTCATGACGGTGTCACTTGCCTTCTTGAAGTCGCCCAGTCGTTCCATGATCTCGCGGAGCTCGTCGACCTGGCTGGGGGGGATCATGAGATCCCGGTCGTTCGTCCGCAGCGAGGAGTAGGCGCTGTAGTTGATGGACACGCCCCACCTCTTGGCCAGGGACGCCATGTCCAACGCTTCCGTGAAGTTGTCTCTCTGGAGTACGCACGTCAGGACGATCCGTTCGCGGCCGGCGGCATCGAGCCCGGCGACGAGCGCCTCGATGCGCCTGAAGAGCCCCGGGATCTTGCGGTATTCGTCGTGGCGCTCGTCAGGGTAGTCGAGAGAGATCAGGAGCTCGTCGAGTCCCGCCTGGCACAGCTCCTCGAAGCGGTCTTTCGTGATCAGTGCCGCGTTGGTGTTGACGAAGACTCGCAGCGGGGCGCAACCCTGTTTCAGGGTCCGGATGATCTCGACGATGTCGGGGCGCAGGAGCGGTTCGCCCCCCGACATGATCGCAACGAGGGGGCGCAGCTGCCTGCATATTTCGAGCAGGCGCGCCGGTGTCGCGCGCTCCTCCTCCACGGTGTCCCCACGGTGACAGTGTCGACAGCGGGCGTTGCAGTTGTGGGTGAGCTCGAAGGACACGCAGTAGGGCTGCCGCAGCAGGTAGTTGGCCGCGGCGCGTCGCACCCAGCGAAACGAGACCCCCACTGCTCGCCCTCCTTTCCAACCGTGTCGTCGATCTCAGGCTCGTGAAAGGTACTTCTCTCGGAACTCTCCGCCTACTGATCCCCCTGCTTGATCCACTCGATGTTGAGGTGGGCGTGCTTGATGGACTTGCGCGGGGCGTCGGTCGGGTAGGCTGTTGACGAAGTAGCTGTACGTGAGGTGGAGCGTCCCGTCCCTCGCCTCCCACAGCGAGGGATAGTGGAAGGTCGTCGGCTTCTCCTCCGCGTCGTCGCGCTCGACGTGGCGCGTCCACTTCCACGTCTCGCCCTCGTCGTCGGAGAGCGACAGCGCCAGAGAGTGGCGTCCGCGCTCGGTGTCGTTGTAGACGAGCACCCAGAGCCCGTTCTTCAGCGTGAGCGCCTGGCACGAGGAGCCCGGGTTGGGGAGGTCGCTGTCGACGGCGGTCGACCAGGTGAGGCCGTCGTCCGTGGAGACCGAGGTGTGGATCCGTTTCGGCGGCGGTCCGGCGTCGCGCATGTACGCGACGATCTCCCCGTTCTTGCGGACGGCGAGGGCGGGCTGGATGTTCCCGAAGCCCACGATGGGCTCGCTGGCGTAGAACGTCTCGCCGCCGTCGTCGCTGATGGCCATGATGCTGTTGGAGAAGCCGTCCGAGTACATGGGGACGAGCATGCGCCCGGAGGCGAGCTCGATGGGGTGGTTGCGGGTGAACCAGCCCATCCGCGAGAAGAACGTGTCGTTGGCCTTGGCCACCTGGATCGAGGCGTGGGCCCCGATGCCCGGGCTGGCCGACCAGGCGACCGTACACCTCCTCCATGCGCTCGGCGATGTTCTTCGGGATGAGGATGATGTTGTCGCTGCGGTCCCAGTTGGGCGGGCCGTCGGGCTGCATGTAGTCGGTCGAGACCTTGTACTTCATCAGCGCCGACTCCCAGCGGTTGGCGACGATCACCGGCCAGAAGAGCCACAGGCGGTCCTTCGAGTCCAGGTAGACCACGCAGTTGGTGTCGGGGAAGAAGGGGGTGTCGGCGAGCAGGAATGGCTTCGTCCACGTGCCGGTCTTCTTGATCCAGCGTGCCCCCTGAATGACGACGTCGTCGGCGGTGCGCTCGCCGGAGCCGTGGAACCAGGCCACGAAGAGATCCCCGTTCGGCAGCTCCACGACCGACGAGGAGTGGTTGTGCCAGTGCTCCAGCGGGAAGATCAGCTCGGATTCGAGGAAGGGCTCCTGGGCCGTGGCGGCGGTGGGCCAGACGAGCAGGGCCAGGATCGGGATCAGGGCACGAAAGCGCATGGGTCTCCTCCTGTGTGCGGGGGAATAGATCTCAGGCTCTCTACGGCACGATCATCTTGGCCTGGTAGTAGAGGTTGACGAGCGCCCGGTTGACGAGCCGCTCTCCGGCGCCGACCTCCACCTGTGTCGCGGAGCTCGTGCCGAAGTGCGCGGCGCCGTAGCCTCCCTCCGTGGTGGCCTTGATGGTGGGGAAGTAGCGCAACCGGCGGTTGCAGTAGCCGACGAAGAGGGTGTTCTCGATCCGGCTGCGCTCCTTGAGCGACAGGCCGTGCTCGACGAAGAACTCGCCCGGGAATGTCGCCACCGCCAGGTCGTCGCCGATCAGGACGGTGTTGATCTCGGCGTCGAACACGAGGTCCTTGCGCTCGACGTCGTCGCGGTGGGCCAGGGGGATGATCTCGGTGTGGAAAGAGAGGCTGCCGGTCGGAGCTGAGGTCCGCGATCTCGCGGTAGACGCGGATCGCCTCGGCGGCGAGGGCGGCGCCCATCTTCTCCGTCTGCTCGAAGGCCCCCTGCGCCGGGGGCGTCTTGTCCCAGAAGGGGTTGATGTCGCCGGCCGCACCCTGCAGGAACATCGCCTGTCCCCCGATCTCCTCCTCGAGCAGGTGGGTCAGAACCCCGGGGTAGTCGGCCGAGATCTGGAGATTTTCGGGGCCGAGGACGACGGGGTGACAGGCGAAGTTCACCAGGGTGGCGAGGGGCTGGCCGTCGAGATCCTCGACGCGGACGACCGCCAGCTGGTAGTCCACGGGGCTCGTGGGGACACGCTCCCGGTTCTCCCACAGCATCTCGACCGTTCCGTCCTCGTGCACCCGGCGGCGGTTGTGTCCTTCAGCGACCTCCCCCCAGCCGATGCCGAGGCGGGCGGGGACGGTCTTGCCGGCGGCCTCGACGATGGCGCCCGCGATCTTCCGCTCTGCGTCGCGGATCCAGGGATCCGCTTCGGACGGGAAGTCCGCGGCCGGGAAGGGTGCCGAGTGAGTGTGGGAGGCCACGCAGAGGACGTTCTCGATGCCCGTCTTCTCCTTCACGATCGCCCTGATGTTCGCCGTGTTCTCCTCGGTGACGGTGCCCAGGTCGAGCGTCGCCACCGCCACCCGGGTCCTGCCGTCGTCGAGGACGATCGCCTTCGCGTACAGGGGGTCGTGAACGCCGGTCGAGACGTTCGTGCCGCGGGCACTGTAGCCGTACATCTGGCTCCCGATCGGCGGGGTGATGTCCGCCCGCGCCACCCCGACCTGGAGCTCGGACGCCCAGGCGGAAGCGGGGAGGAGAGCGGCGGCTACGAGCAAGGCGAGCGCTCTCAGGTCCTCACGGTCGATCAGTCCGCTCTTCATGGGATCCTCCTGACTCTTGGCGCCTGGGGACTATCCTATTCCACGTTCCTGCGGCCGTGGGGGCTCGGGGTCCAGGTGAAGTTCACCTCTACGAGAGACTAGTATTCGTCTGCCTTGGCCATTCTCTCAAGGGCGATGACGGCCTCGGCGTAGCGTCTCCCGAGGATCTTCATATCTTCGGCCCTGAAGTGCGCCCTGTCGAACGTCTCGAGACCTTCGCTGCTGGCGAAGCCCGTGAACGGAACTTCGCGGGGAAGCCTGGCCATCTGTGGGTTGATGATCTTCCCTCGCGGGTACTCTTCGCTGTCGACGATCCCACCCGCGACAAAGAACATGTTCTCGTTCCCCAGGTCCTTGCGCATCTGGGCGATCAGCTTCTTGAGCTTGACGTGATAGTCAGTGTCGGTGTCGTTGCCCTCACCCTGGTGCCAGAGTACGCCCTTGAAGACACCCGAATCCCCCGCCGCTCTGACCCTCTTGATGGCCTCGTTGTAGTACTCGGTTCCCGGCATCCACTCCTCGATGGCCGTCGCGCCGCGTGCGTTGGAGATCAAGCCGATCGAGACGTTCGGATCATACTTCCGCATCGTCTTGGCGAACATATAGCCCGGGTTCAGCCGCTGGTTCTCGAGAGTGCCCAGTATCGTGGAATAGCGATTCAGCGGGTTCGACGCCGTCCGCCACCGGTTCTCCTGATCGAGGAGGAAGCAGCCTTCCATGGGCCCCTTGTCTTCGTCCGGTATCGGCGCCCGGCCGGCCATGTTCGATTGGCCGATGAGAAGGTAGACGTGGAGCTTGTCGCGGGGTCCGGAATAGGCCTCTCTCATCAGCCAGACCTCGGCGACCGCATTTCTAAAGCGAGCGAGATTCGGGAACCAGGTGAAGAGCACCTCTCCGTCACGGGTCGCCTCGTGCGGGATCGGATGCTCCAGGATCGAGACCTTCGGCTCGTCGACGAAGTCGTAGATGAGGTGGCCGTCCGCCTCCAGGCGCGGCCGCGGGCGGGGGTAGCCGTGCACCACCCGGATCCGATAGGACGCGTCCGGGTCCAGGTTCTCGTACCGAACACTCAGGGGTTGGTCGAAGAGACTCGACAGGTGGGAGACCCAGGCGAGAGGCACGGGGCGTCCGTCATCCTGCCACCGCCCGAAGTACTCGAAGCCCCGCCGGACGGAGGCGAGGGTTCCGGGGTCGGAGTCCCAGTTCTGCGGGGGGGCCACGACCCTCCGCAGACTGGCCTCGCTCCCGAAGTCGTCGTAGAAGCCCCCGGGACCGGGGTTCGTGCGGTTCAGGATCGCCTCGATCGCCTCCAGGCGCTCCGCCTCTCCCGCGAGCCGGCGGGCATCCGCCAACCGGTCCAGCAACCAGGGGGCGTCGTTCTGGGGATCGTCCATCGCGTCGATGATGGCGCCCCGGTCCTTTCGGACCGCACCGTGCCGCTCGACGCTCAGCTGGATGCGGATGTTCTCCCGGAGTTGGTCCGCCAGCTCGAGGCAGCTCGCGGCGAGCTCCTCCCCGACGGGCTCGGTCTGGGCCTTGCTCAGGAGTCTCTCGGCCCGCTCGATGGCGCTCAGTGCTCCGTTCTCCGGGGCGCGGGCCAACGCCTCTCGGGCCCGGGTCTCCAGGTCCCGGCCCTGGAAGAGCCGCATCTTGATGAGGGCGTCGTAGTAGGCCCGCAGGAGCCCCATCTGGAAGCGCCAGTTGGCGAGCACCTCGGGGGTGGCCGCGGCCTCCAGAGTCCGCCACTGCTGAAGGGTGGTCTCGATCTGGGGGTGCTCGGCGAGGACGCCGTTCAGGTTCTCTTCGAGAGCGAAGAAGCCCTGAGCCAGCTCTTCGGTGTGCGCGGGATCGATGAACACCCGTGCGTAGTCGCGGACCGTCTCGAGGACCGGCGTCTCGGGGTCCCAGTCCTGGTCCAGCCAGACGAACTTGTTGAGGTCGTCGTTGACCCCCTCGGAGTAGGCGACGCTCCCCACCGTGTACTCGTCGAAGAGGTTGTGGATGTGCTTGAAGGCCTGCGGCCGGGGGATAGGAGGCTCCCGGGCCAATGTGAGGGCCAGCGCCCGGTCGTAGGTGAGCACGGGGTACTGGCACGCCAGGGCGTGGGTGATGTCGGGGTACCGGAGGATCGGGAGGGACGGATCCACCCGCCGTCGCATCTCGGCGGCGGAGGTCTTTCCCCAGACCGAGAACACGGTCCCGCCCAGCCAGTCTGGCTTGCGGTTGATGTGCTCGAAGAAGACGTCGTACACCGCCGGATCGCCCGCCCCGAACTGGTGCGAGATCCAGATCTTGGCATCCGGGTGGTGCTTGAGGAGCACCGGCGCCAGCTTCTCCAGCCACGGGAACAGGACCTCCGGCGACATCTCGCCCGGATCCCCCCCGGGGATGAGGAGGTGGTCGAGTCTCTTCATCTGGGCGAAGCGCCGGTCCCTCTCGTCCAGCATCCTCTGGACGAACGCCGGGTCCGTGAACCCTTCGTCCCCGGGATCGATCCACTCGTCGACTCCCTCCTCGACGTTGGCATAGAAGACCCACACGTCCATCCCGTACGAGTCGATGGCGTCGATGATGTGCGGCATCATCTCGTCGGAGGGGAGGACCCGATTCGACCGTCCCCCCGTCGGGAAGTCGGCGGTGAACGGCGGGATGATCTCGATGCTGTTGGCCCCGAAGAGGGCCAGGTCGCGGATGTAGGCGTCCCACTGCTCGGGGGTCCAGGCCTCGTAGGTGTTGTTCACGTCGCGGTTGCCGAGCTGATGGCCGCGGAAGCGGTACATGGGAGCGGTCGAGATCTCGAGGTCCGAGGGAATCATCAGTCGGCCCGGTGACCAGACGGCCTTCCTCAGGAGACGGCCCACCCCGTAGAGGACGCCTCGGGGGTCCGCCCCGGCCACGACGACGACGGGCGGGCTCCCTCCCCGGATCTCTAGAGTGAACCCCTCCGCCCCCGGGTCCGGCGTGTCTCGCAGGAACTCCAGCGAGGTGTGAAGAGCGGGAAGCGCCTCGCGGGTCCCGACAACGACGATCGGCCCCGAGCCACCAGGCCATCGCTTGGACAGCTCGAGCTGGAGGCCGGTCCGCTCCTCGATCTCCTCCCTCAGGACCTGGACGGCCTTCGTCTCGAGGGGCACTTGCGTCCGACGGCGACACGATCGTCGCGCTCGAGAAGTCGAGGACGTCGCCTGCGTCCGCCTGGCGGAGGGAGCAGGATCGCGCCGATGGCGATGGCGAGCAACGCTCTCGCGGACATCGCAAACCTCCCGATGGCGATCGACCCCCCAGCCGCCCGGGGAAGGCCACTGAGACGGCTCGAGACCGGTCTCGCCCTAAGGCTCCGTTTCTCTCATCAGCCAGAGCTCGGCGACCGGGTTCCTGTTGCTGTGGGGGTTCGGGGTCCAGGTGAAGACCACCTCGCCGTCACGGGTGGCCTCGTGGGGGATCGGATGCTCCAGAATCGAGGGCCCTGGCTGCTCGACGACGAAGTCGTAGATGAGGTGGCCGTCGGCCTCCAGGCGCGGCCGGTTGCGCCGCGCCCGGGGCCGGCCGTGCACCACCCGGATTCGGTATGACGCGTCGGGATCCAGGTTGTCGTACCGGACGCTGAGGGGCTGGGTGAAGAGGCTCGAGAGGTGGGAGAACCACGCCAGGGGGGTGGGACGTTCTTCGTCCAGCCACCGCCCGCCGTACTCGAAGCCCCGCCGGACCGACGCGAGGTGGCCGGGATCGGAGTCCCAGTCCTGCGCCGGCGCCACGACCCTCCTCAGGCTGGCCTCGCTTCCGAAGTCGTCGTAGAAGCCCCCGGGACCGGGGTCCGTTCGGTTCAGGATCCTCTCGATCGCCTGCAGGCGCTCCGCGTCTCCCTCGAGGCGACGGGCCTGCTCCAGCTGGTCGAGCAGCCAGGGGGCGTCGTTCAGGGGATCGTCCATCGCGTCGATGATGGCGGCCCGGTCGAATCCCACCGCCCCGTGCCGCTCGACGCTCAGCTGGATGCTGATGTTCTCCCGGAGCTGGTCGGCGAGCTCGAGACACCTGGCGGCCAGCTCCTCCCCGACGGGCTCGGTCTGGGACTTCTTCAAGAGGCCCTCGGCCCGCTCGATCGCGCTCAGCGGCCCCGTCCTCCGGGGCCCGGGCCAAGGCCTCCCGGGCCCGGCTCTCCAGGTCCTTTCCCTGGAAGAGGCGCATCTTGATGAGGGCGTCGTAGTAGGCCCGCAGAAGCGCCATCTGGAAGCGCCAGTTGGCGAGCACCTCGGGCGTGGCCGCGGCCTCCAGCGCCCGCCACTGCTGGAGTGTCGTCTCGATCTGGGGGTGCTCGGCCAGGACGGCGTTCCAGTTCTCCTCCAGGGCGAAGATGCCCTGGGCCAGCTCCTCGGTGTGCCCGGGGTCGATGAACACCCGGGCGTAGTCCCGGACCGTCTCGACGACCGGCGTCTCCGGGTCCCAGTCCTGGTCCAGCCAGACGAACTTGTTGAGGTCGTCGTTGACCCCCTCGGAGTAGGCGATGCTCCCCACCGCGTACTCGTCGAAGAGGTTGTGGATGCGCTTGAAGTCCCGTGGCCGGGGGTTGGGAGGCTCCCGCCCCAGGGTGAGGGCGAGGGCCCGGTCATAGCGAAGCACGGGGTACTGGCACGCCATGGAGTGGGTGATGTCGGGATAACGGCGGATGGGGATGGACGGATCGACCCGCCGTCGCATCTCGGCAAACGAGGTCTTCCCCCAGGGACCGATGATGGGCCCGCCCAGCCACGCGGGCTTCTTGTTGATCTCCTCGAAGAAGAGCTCGTACCAGGCGGGGTGGGCGGCCTCGAACTGGTCGGAGATCCAGATCTTGGCGTCGGGGTGGTGCTTCAGGAGAACCGGAGCCAGCTTCTCGATCCAGGCGAACATGACGTCCGGCGACATGTTGCCCGGATCTCCCCCGGGGATGAAGAGGTGGTCGAGCCTCTTCATCTGCCCGAAGCGCCGGTCCCTCTCGTCCAGCATCTTCTGGACGAAGGCCGGGTCGGTGAACGCCTTGTCCCCGGGATCGATGTGCTCGTCGATTCCCTCTTCCTGGTTGGCGTACCAGGCCCACACGTCCATCCCGTACGAGTCGATGGCCTCGATGATGTGGGGCATCATCTCGTCGGAGGGGAGGACCCGTTGGGGCCGATCCGTGAGGAAGTCGCCGATGAACGGCGGGATGATCTCGATGCTGTTGGCCCCGAAGAGGGCCAGGTCGCGGATGTACGAGTCGTACTGCTCCGCGGTCCAGGCCTCGTAGGTGTTGTTCACGTCGCGGTTGCCGAGCTGATGGCCGCGGATCGGGTACTTGGGAGCGGTGGAGATCTCGAGGTCCGAGGGGATCAGCAAGCGACCCGGTGACCAGACCGCCTTCCTCAGGAGCCGGCCGACCCCGTAGAGGACACCTCGGGCGTCCTCCCCGGCCACGACGGCGACGGCCGGGCTCTCCCCCCGCGTCTCCAGCGTGAACCCTTCCGCCCCCGGGGCGGGCGCATCGCGCAGGAACCCGAGCGAGGTGTGGAGAGCCGGAAGCTCTTCTCGAGTGCCCACCACGATGATCGGTCCGGCGCCGTCGGGCCACCGGCTCGACAGCGAGAGCTCGAGGCCGGTCCGCTTCTCGATCTCCTCGCTCAGCACCTCGACGGATCTCGTCCGGAGGCCCGGGGAGTCGGAGGGTGCGACGATCGTGGCGTTCGAGAAGTCCAGCAGAGTCGCTCGCGCCCCCCGGACCGGACGGAAGCAGGGTCGCGCAGAGCACGGACAGGGACAGCGCCTTCACTTGCATGATTGACCTCCGGCCAGGTGCCGACGGGTGAGCCTACATCCTCGACGACCTCAAACCAAGGCTGCTAGGGTCCCTTCTCTCGGATCAGCCGGACCTCGGCTCGAGCCCGTCAGGGGAGGTGGACGGCCGTCAACGACCAGGCCCGAAAGCGACTATTGAGTCGCGAAGAGCGATTCAAGCGGAATGACGGCCATCTCGATGCTGTTGTTGTTCCAGAGTTGCCTCCCTTCACCGATCCGACTATTGCCACCGTTCGAGTAGACGACCCACAGCTTGCCCTCGTGTTCGATTCCCGTGCCGTGATGCAGCGTGGCGGCGGGCGATTCGCCGGGTCCCTCCGGGAATAGGGAGTGCCGGATCACCCAGAGCTTCGAAAACCGACTCTCTCCGGGCCGCGTCAGCGAGATGGTCAATGGACGGCGTTGGCCGTCGTTGTCACCGCAGGTTCCGCTGGTCAGCAGGTAGTGCTGTCCCGTCTCCAGCAGGCCCGAAGAGGGCTGGACGGGGGTCATCGGCAGGTTGCTCGGCACGGGAGTCGACCAGGTGCGCCCGAAGTCCTCGCTCAAGGACACGAGGGCCACCCGGTTTCCCGGGTGGTATCTGATGATCAGCATCAGTCTCTCGCCGAGATCCATCACCGTCGATTCGCCCACCTGCCTGCCATCTGATGCGGCCGGCACGACCACGCGATCCCAACGGGTCAGGTCGTCTCCGTGGCTGATGGCGACGATCACCGTGCGTGCGGTGAAGTTCTCGTGCCCCTTGTCTTGAGATGGAAGAACGAATGTGTGCCCGGACATGATCCAGTTGCCATCGGCCATCCTCATGGGACGGCTCTCCGGCCAGAAGGTGTCGGTTCCCTCCCAGAGTGCTCCCCGGTGAAGCCACTCACCGGTCGCCTCATCCAGAACATAGGCCTGGGGAGCGGTGGGTTCGTCTTCCTGGGTACTGGTGCCCGCGAAAGCCCAGAGCTGGTCACCCATCGACTTCAGAACGACCGTCACATAGGCGTAGTCACTGCTGCCAATCGGCATGACCTCGCTCCATGTTCGGCCGCCGTCCTCGCTGAACCGGTAGCCGGCTTCCTGGGCACGATGAAACTCGAACTCCTTGCTCCTGACCCATGAGACGTAGAGCTTCCCCTTGTGCCATTCGATGTAGGGCTCGTGCTGGAACCGATAGCCGTCGAGCTCCGGCTCATTCGGCTTGACCACCGAGAACCACACGTTCTGGAGCACGGGTATGTCCGCCGCCTTGGGGATTGCGTCGCCGCCCCAGAGAGGGAACTCCTCCGCGGAGAGGTGGCTGCACACGAGCAGTGAGGAAGCAGCCATCAGAGCCATCGTCTTGACACTCACAAAGCACCTCCGGCTGGCCATCGCAGTGGACCCTGCGCTGCGCCTCCCCTATGGGGCCTTCTCTCTGATCAACAGGACCTCGGACCGTGGTCCTGCGGTTCTCGGGGCTGACGCCGTTCGGGTTCTCCTCGAGGGCGAGGAGGCCCTGGGCCAGCTCCTCGGTGTGCGCGGGGTCGATGAAGAGCGCCGCTGTGCTTCGGAGCTCTGCGCCCGCAGACGGGGTCCACCCCGAGCCCCCAGAAGGCGTCGCGCGCTGACGATGCGCACGACCTCACGAACACGACACTAGGCCCGTCGGAACGGCTCACTGGACCAGTGGTCCCGGTACTCCCTCTTCAGGTACTGGCTGGCCTCGTCGTCCCCGACGATGGTCTCCGTGGCGGGGTCGAACTGGAAATTCCGCCCGGTCCGCACCACCACGTTGCCGAGGTGGCAGATCCCGGTGGAGATGCGCTGGCTCTCCACGTCGGCGATCGGTGTCTCGCGGCTGCGCATGCAGTCGAGGAAGTTCCGGATGTGGGGGACGATGCCCATCTCGAAGGTGTCCTCTTCCTCGTAGTGGACGAGCTTGCCCTTGGGGTCGAAGATCTTGAAGGCGTAGCGTCCGCCCACCCAGCGGCCCGCGTGGGCCATGCCCTCGGTCCCGTAGAACACCATGGTGTTCTCGGAGCCGTCGAAGCCGTAGGGTGTCCAGAGCCGCTCTTCCCAGATGATCAGCTTGTCGTCGTAGTCGAACTGCAGGTTGTCGGTGTCGGGGGTCTGCTTGTCGTCCTGGAAGCCCAGCTTGCGCCCCATGCCGCTGACCCGGGTGGGGAGGCCGACCCCCAGCACCCATCGGCACAGGTCCAGCCAGTGCGCACCGTTGTTCCCGAGCTCGCCCGTGCCGTAGTTCCAGTGCCACTTGAAGGTGTTGTGGAAGTGGTTCCGGTTGAAGGGCAGCATCGGCGCGGGTCCGGTCCAGAGGTCGTAGTTCACGCCCTCCGGGACCGGCTCGTCCGCGAGGTGGCCGATGTCCGGCCGGTACTCGATGTTGGCCACCTTGGCCATGTGGACGGTGCCGATCCGGCCGGACTGGAGCAGCTCGACGAGACGCAGCGTGATGGGGCGGCTCCGGCTCTGGGTGCCCACCTGGACCACCCGCTTCGTCCGCTTCACCGTCTCCGCGAGCACCTGCCCCTCGCGGTAGTTGTGGCACAGGGGCTTCTCGACGTAGGCGTCCTTGCCCGCCTCGCAGGCGAGGACCGCGGCCGGGGTGTGCCAATGCGTGGGGGTGGCGATCACTATCGCGTCCACGCCCTGGTCGTCGAGGGCGCGGCGGATGTCGTCGATCACCTCGGGCTTGCGCCCCTGGGCCTTCTCCGCGATCTCCAGGGCCGGGCCCACCACGTTCCGGTCTGCGTCGCAGATGTAGCGGACGTCGACGTCGGGCATCGAGGAGAAGAGCCGGGTGAGGTCCTTCCCCCGAGTGCGGACGCCCATCATGGCCACCGCGATCTTGTCGTTGGGGGAGGCCGTGGTGCGTCCCGCCGCGCTCCGCGCTGCGATGGAGGCCGCGACCCCTCCGCCCACCGTTCCCATGAAGCTCCGTCTCTTCATCGTCGTCCCTCCTCCTCCGACGTCCGGTCGCTCCGTGAGCACGTCGGGGCGTTCATGCCTCGCAGGCGCGGATGAGCGTCTCCTGCACCAGGAGCTCGTGATCGTAGGAGTACTTCAGCGGCTCGCCGCTCTTCAACGCCTGCGCGAGCTGCTCGAAATCCTCGACGTAGCGCACGTGCTTGGGCAGCTCGACGTCCTGCCAGCCGGCGCGGTAGGGACCCTGGGGCTCTCGCATCACGACCTGCATCTTGTCGCCGGGCTCGATCGGCTTGATCACGAAGCTGCCGTCGGTGCCGATGACCTCGAAGGAGCGGTGCGGCCCGGAGCCGGCCATGGTCGCCGCGGACGTGATGATGGCCAGCCCCTGGGGGTACTCGAAGACGGCCAGGGTGTTGTCGGCCAGGCCATCCTGCAGGGTGTCGTTCCGCATCCAGCTCTTCACCCCGGTGGGCTTGCCCCAGAACTTCACCATCAGGTCGACGTAGTGGCTGGCGAGCTCGAAGAACGTGCCGCCCTTGGCGCGTCCCCAGTCCTTGCGACGCTCGACCTCGAGATCCTTGTCGATCGTCCCGCGCAGGAGGTAGACATCACCCAGCCAGCCCTTGCCGGCGGCGTCGAAGGCCGCGTTCAGCCCCTTGTGGGTGCGGTAGACGTAGCCCATCTGGAGGAGCAGCTTCTTGCTCGTGGCGTCGTTCACCAGGTCCCGGAAGGGCTCGATCGCGTCGCCCGGGGGCTTCTCGAGATGCAGGTGCTTGTTCGCGTCGATGACCTTGCGGCCCCAGGGGATGGCCTCCCAGAACTTGCACTCCACCACGATGAGCTGGATGGACCCATCGTCGAGAAGCTCCTTCTCCGAGACCCACCGCAGCCCCGCGAAGCGCGAGTCCTCCTTCAACTTGGCGAGAGCCCCGGGATCGGGCTCGCACGCCGCCACGACCTCGTAGTCCGGGGAAGCCTGTATCGCCGCCAGCTTCCCCTGGAAGTGGCCGTGCTGCGTGCCCAGCATCCCGACGCGGATCTTCTCGTCGGCGCGGGCGGTGGCCGAAGCGAGGGCGCCCAGCGCCCCGGTCGCGACCAGGAAATCCCTGCGGTCCATTCTCTTCATGCGCCTCCTCCGTGTGCCGGCGACGGTCGCGGGCGATCGCGACGCCCGCCGCGCCGGCGTACTGGGGGTTTCACGCCGGCGCCCTTGGGGCCGGCATTCCCGGGAGGCTACGCCCGCGTTCCCGCCACCGTCAAGGAGTTTCGTACGTCCCGGCGCCACCTTGCCGCCTTCGACGGCTGTTGGCGACCCGGGCGTGGTAGAAACTAGGGCGTGCTGAGCCGAGGTGAGAGATGACCGAGACCTTGAACGCGCGGGAGCGCTTCAACCGGATCATGCGGTTCGAGCCCGTGGACCGCCCCCCGCTGTGGGGTGTCGAGGCGGTCTACGAGAGCGCCATCCGGCGGTGGGTCCGGGAGGGCCACTTCCCCCTGGGAATGGACCTCAAGGACGTCTTCAAGCTCGACCCGAGGGAGATCGTCACCCTCGACACCGAGCCCCTGCCCAACTTCGTCAGCCGCAAGCTCGAGGACGACGAGACCTGGCGGGTCACCACGGACCTCTACGGGTTCACGGTCAAGACGCTCAAGGAACAGAGCGTGGGGCCGACGATCTACTACTACCTCGGGGGAACCGTCAAAGACCGCCGTGATTGGGAGACGCTCAAGAAGCGATACGACCCCGCCGACCCGCGCCGCAAGCCCCGAGCCTGGGGGCCGGAGCTGATCGACTACTACAACACAGCCACCTTCCCGGTGGGGCTGCGCATCGACTGGGGGCCCGGGCGGGGCATCAAGAACGGCTTTGCCATGGGTCTCGAGGAGTTCCTGGTCGCCCTCATCGACGACCCCGGCCTCATCAAGGACATGCACGACTTCTGGGCCGACTTCGTCATCGAGACGGCCCGTGATCTCGTCACCCAGTGCCAGATCGACTTCGTCTACTTCACCGAGGACGGCATCGGCTACAAGAACGCCTCCATCGTGTCGCCCGAGATGTACGGCGAGCTCTGGATCCCCGCGATGCGCAAGGTCACGGACTTCCTTCACGAGAACGGGATCAACGTCATCGCCCACTACTCGAGCGGGAACCAGATCCCCCTCATGCCCGTGCTCCTCGACATCGGGGTCAACACCTACTTCCCGCTCGAGGTGGCGGCCGGGGTGGACGCGCGGGAGCTGCGGAAGCGCTTCGGGAAGGACATCCTCCTGATCGGCAACATCTCTCGCCAGGCGCTGATGGACGGCCCGGAGGCGGTGGAGAAGGAGTTCCAGGCCAAGGTGCCGCCCCTGATGAAGGAGGGGGGCTACATCCCCGCGGTCGACGACGCCATCATGCCGGACATCTCCTTCGAGAGCTACCAGCGGTATCTCGACCTGGTCCGCAACTTCCGGCCCTCGTAGCGAAGGGCACCGGAGTAGTGTGAAAGCGGGAGACCGCGCAGGCGAAGGGCTAGGCGGGTGGGGCCCCGACGAGGACCCTGCTCCACTTCGAAGCTCTCGGGCCCGCAGACGGGGTGCACGCCGAGCCCCCTGGGACCCCGCGCCCCTGAAGGCGCACACGACTCTGATGACACGACGTGTCGTTCAGCCACCCGCCTCGTAGCGGGCCACTCCCTCCGCGATCAGGGGAAGGGTTCGCTCGGGCTCCGGGAAATCCTCGGTGAGGGTGAGGAGGAACCGACCGCCGGCCATGCCCGTCTTCAGAAGGTCGACGGTGTACTGCACCACCTCCTCGTCCGGGCGGTGGAGCTCGCTCCCGGGGAAGTTCGTCCACAGCACCTTCTCCGGCCAGGCCCGCCGGGCGTCCTCCAGCTCGAGGTCTCCGATGGGGGGCGGGGTGAAGCCCTCGACGAAGTCCAGCGCGCTGTGGGCGATCAGGTCCTGCAGGGCCCGGAGCTGTCCGTCCATGTGCACCCCGTACGGCGTGCCGCGATCGCGGAGGAGGGAGGCCACGCGTTCGTAGTAGGGCAGGCAGTGCCGTTCGAAGAGGTCGGGGGTCGTGATCCAGGCGGTGATGTTCTCGGCGCTCCAGAGCGCCTCGGCCGCCGACTCGGCCGCGATCGCGTGGGCCGGGGCATCGGTGGCGGCCATGCGCTCGAGCAGGCGCTCCACCTCTGCGGGATGGTCGAACAGGGCGTAGCAAACGGCCTCGGTGCCCATCCACTCGATGAGCAGGCGCTGGAGCGGTGAGCGCATCATCCGGCAGAGCACGACCCCGTCCTCTCCGAGGGTCTTCTGTCGCGCCCGGATCTCCGGGTCGTTGGAGTGGTAGTCCGTGTCCTCGCTGATGTACTCCAGGATGCGGAAGTCGCCGACCTCCTTCACCGGGTACTCGATCACCCAGGGGCTGCCGTCGGGCCCGATCACCTTCTTGCTGTGAAGGTCGCCGACGGGGGTGTGGTGCGTGATGTGGAGCGTCCGACGCTCGTCTTCGAAGGTGTGTCGCTCCTCGACGGAGACCCGGCGGGACACCGCCCGATAGGGGTGAACGCTCTTCTCGACGATCCCCAGGCCGCGATCCCGCATGGTGCGCTCCAGCTCACCCTGGGGAAGAAGGTGGTGGTGGATGTTCCAGGGCACGCGCTGCGGCGTCTCGCCGGCCAGGACGGCCAGGATGTCGCCCTTGATCGACATCGCCCTCGTCTCCTTCGTCTCTCCCGCACCGCCTGACGTGTCGCGTCGCCCGCTCACGAAGTGTAGACCGGGAGACGTTGTGCTGGCTCTCGCCCGGAAGCTAGGATACTCTCCCCGCGACTGGACCAGCGCTCTGCAACCGAAGCACCCCGCCGCAGACGGGGTGCACGCCAAGCCCCGCGAAGGTTCCGGGTGCCAGCGATGCGCACGGCTTCGGTGACACGACACTGGATCGCGTCGCACGAGCCGAATCCAAGGCCGAAGAGCCGAGGAGGGATCCGATGAAGAGCACGGGACGCCGCCGTTTCCTGACCGCTTCCCTGGGGACGGCCGCCGCCGTCGCCGTCTCCCGGGGCCGTGTCCTCTCCGCCGCCGACCGGGTCACGGTCGGGGTCGTGGGGCTGGGAAGCCGGGGCACCAGCCTGGTGAGGGACCTCGCCCGCCGAGACGACGCCGAGGTCGCCTGGCTCTGCGACGTCGACGCCACGCGCTTCGAGCGCTCTTTGGGCATCCTCGACGCCGCCGGCCGCCGGGCTCCGAAGCAGACCCAGGACTTCCGCAAGATCCTCGATGATCCCGGAGTCGACGCGGTGGTGGTGGCCACCAGCCACCACTGGCACGGCCTGCCCACCATCCTGGGCTGCCAGGCGGGCAAGGACGTCTACGTCGAGAAGCCCTGCTCCCACAACGCGTGGGAGGGCCGCCAGATGATCGAGGCGGCCCGCAAGTACGAGCGTGTCGTCCAGGTCGGCCTCCAGAATCGAAGCGCCGCCTACCTTCAGGAAGCCCGGGAGTACGTCCAGTCCGGGAAGCTGGGCGACCTGCACCTCGTTCGTGTGCTGAACATGAACGAGGGGCGAATGCGGCGGAAGGGACCCGCACAGCCGGTGCCGGCCACGCTGGACTGGGACATGTGGTGCGGGCCCGGTCCGGTGGTGCCCTACAGCCCCGGCCCGTGGTACGCGGCCCGGTACGACTACTCCCTCGGCAGCGTCTTCGAGGACGCCGTGCATCAGCTGGACGTGATGAGGCTCGTCACCGGGCTCGGTCCGCCCCAGACCGTCGTCAACGCCGGCGGGGTGTACCACTTCAAGGACGGGCGGGACACGCCCGACACCATGCTCGCCACCTTCGAGTACCCGGAGCTGACGCTGCTGTTTCAGGCGACCATGTGGGCGGAGTCCGTCCGGGAGACCCCGTCCGTCATCAGGGACGGAGACGAGTTCCCGGATTGGCTGTTCAACGGGACGAAGGTCGAGCTGTTCGGCAGCGAAGGCATGATGCTCGTGGGACGGATGGGCGGCGGGTGGCAGGCATTCGACAACGACAGCAAGATCGTGGACTCCTCCTACGGCCGCCAGGTCTCTTCGGAGCACATGACCAACTTCCTGGAGTGCGTGCGGAGCCGCCAGAGGCCGAACGCGCACATCGAAGACACGTTCCCTTCGACACTCTTCGCGCACCTGGCGAACGCCTCGTACCGGTCGGGCAACCGCAAGCTGGAGTACGACGCGGAGACGGGCTGGATCCGCGACGACCCGGAGGCCAACGCCTTCATGAAGCGCAAGGGACGCGAGCCCTGGGCGATCCCGGATCAGGTGTGAGGACAATCTGGAGTCACGTCACCGGAATCGTGTCAATGCGGCAGGGCGCGGTGGGAAGGCCCCGCGCCCTGAGGACACGCGCGACTTCTCTGGGAAGTCTGCGCAAGGAGCCGGAAACACGCCCGAGGAGAAGCACATGTCCGAGTCCACGACCGATCTTCAACACCTGAGCCTTCTTCGGCGGTTCGACACGCCGACCGTGTGCAACGTCATCGAGCTCCTGGACGTGAGGCCACGGAACGAGGGGTTCATGGACCGGAGCATCAAGGCGTGCTTCCCCCGCCTGCCCCCGGTCGTGGGATACGCCACCACCGCCACCTTCCGCAGCGCTCAACCGGGGGAGAAGGGCGACGTGTACGCGAGCCTCGTCGACCAGGTCGAGAGGATCCTCGGGGAGGTCCCCGCCCCCCGCATGGTGGTCTTCCAGGATCTCGACGACCCGCCCGCCGCCGCCACCTTCGGCGAGGTGATGTGCACCGTCTACCAGGCGTTCGGGTGTGTGGGGCTCATCACCTCGGGGGCGGCGAGGGATCTCGAGCAGGTCGACAAGCTCGGCTTTGCCTGCTTCGCGTCCTCGACGATCGCGTCGCACGGCTACAGCCGCACCATCGACGTGAACGTGCCGGTCAGGGTGGGCGGCATCGAGATCCGGCCGGGGGACGTCCTCCACGCCGACGCCAACGGCGTCACCACCATCCCCCGCGACCTGGTGGCCGAGGTGGCCCTCGCCTGCCAGAAGTTCATGGACGCCGAGGCCCTGGTCCTCGACTACGCAAAGGCCGGCGCCCCGACCGTCGACGGGCTGCGGCAGGCCCAGGCCGCCTGCTTTCAGCGTTTCGCGAAGATCCCCGACGAGGTCCGGCGCCAGCTGAAGCGCTGAGGCGCGCCGCCGCCGCTCACTCGGGCCGGTGCCGGCGTGCGGGGATCAGCCGGACCGGTCCGAGCAGCCCCGACTCGAGGGGCTCCCAGCCGCTCGCGTCGAACGGGCGGTACTGGATGGTCACGAAGTTGATGTCGTAGAACCTCCGCCACTCGACACCCGCGCGATCGAGGCAGCGGATGCGGTTCGCCATCAGGTTCGTGACGTCGACCTCCAGCCGGTGGCGCCCCGGCGTCAGCCGCTCGGCGTCCACGGCGATCCGGAACGGGATCGCGAACACCGTCCCGAGCGTCTCGCCGTCCAGGCGCACCCGCGCCGACTCCGCCACGCGCCCGAGGTCCAGGATCCACGCCTCGGCGGACTGCGGCCACCTCGAAGTCGACGCCGTAGCGCGCGGTCCCCGAGAAGCACTCGGTGTCGGTGCCGTCGGAGTCTGTCCACGAGACGAGATCCGACCGGGTCTGCTCTCCGGGCAGCGACGGGCCGCCTTCGAGGAACGAGACGGTCCACTCGCCCGTGATCGTCTGGGCCTGCCCGTCGTTCGGGAACAGCAAGGGCCAGGGATCGCCCTCGAGCTGCCCCCGGTGTCGGGTCTGCAGGATGATTGACTCACCGGGTCGGAGCTGGAGGTGGATCTCCGTGTCGTTCTCGTTGCGCCGCACACCGGCCACGCCCGCCCGTCCGGTCAACGGGTCGAAGACCGCCACCGACTCGGGATCCCCGGAGAGCGGGACCCAGCCATCGACCGCAACCGCGCCGAGGTTGGCCACGAAGTAGGAGCGGCCGTCGGGGGTCGCGCGCCGAACAAACTGCAGGCCCGCCTCCACCATGGGCTCGCGGGGCACTCCCGCCGATTCGGCCAGACGGAGCGCATCGGCTCCGACGAGCCAGCGCCCCCGGCCCACGCGCGCCGCCCGAATGCCGTCCTCCGGTGCGCCGTCGAAGGCGATACGCCCTCGCAGCTGCTCGAGCTGCTCGCGCCGTTCGCGAGAGGCCCCCGAGACCGGGGACGTCGGAGGGGAGCTCGTCGCCGACGAGCACCACCGCCCCCTGCTCGGCGAGGGCGATCAACCGCTCGAGCGTGTGCACGGGGATGAGGCGCGTCGGCGGGAGAAGGATCGCCCGATAGCGTCCTCCCGGCGCCTTCAGCCGGTCTCCCGCCCACTCGAGCTCCTGCACCTGGCGGTCGGAGACGTAGTCGACGGCGTACCCGGCCGCGTCCAGCTCCTGCGCGGTCCGGTGGAAGGGCCGCTCGTAGAGCCAGCGTTCGGCGTTGTGGACGGAGAGGGACGCCTGCAGCCCTTCGGGGTCGTGCCACAGGTCGTGGATCGGGAAGTAGAGCAGCAGGTCGGCGTCCGGATCGCCCGACTGGAGGAACGACTGCACCCGGGAGATGTACTCGTTCAGCGCGGGCAGGTCGCGCCAGAAGGAGTTGGTGGGACCGAAGTGGGTCGAGGCGTAGAAGAGGCGCCCGGGCCAGGGCTCGTGCGGCCGGCGAGAAGGGGATGCCGTGGAAGAAGATGTGGTTGATGCCCCCGAGGAAGAGCTGGTCGAACTCCGGCTTGACCTGGGCCAGGGACACCTGGAAGTGCTCGCCCAGCCAGGTCGCCGACTCCGAGGAGACGAGCCGCCGCCCGGCCACGTGCGCCGCCGAGGAGGCGAGCTTGTAGAGCAGCTTGTCGGGACGGCCGAACTGCTCCTCGGAGAAGTGCGGGATCCTCGCCGCAGCCCCGGGATCGGCAGGCCGCGTGGGCCCGAACTGCTCGGTCTCCGGGATGTCGGCGGCCGCGTAGAGGTCGAGCAGGTGGCCCGGCATGCCGTGGGCCTCGTTGCGGGTCAGGCTCCCGCGGCCGGTGGGCCCAGTCCACCCAGGGGCGGACGAAGCGCTCGAGCAGCAGGTCCGAGATCGTCTCGCGGACGTCGGACTTGACCCGCGCCGTCTCGTCGTCGTCGGCCTCGCCGGCAAGGGCAGGAAGGTGCCGCCGCAGGTCGTAGCCCCGCCGTTCCGCGAACTCCTCGAAGAAGGCGCTCGTCCAGTTCGCGTCGGGGACCTCGAAGGAGTCGTTGTAGAAGGCGCGGACGGCGAGGCCCGGGTGGCGGGCGAACGCGTCGTCGAAGCGGGCGAGGTAGCGCTCGAGCGCCGGCTCGGAGAGGAAGTCGAGGAGGTAGCCCTCGCCGCCGGGCGCCGCGCGCTCGACCTTCTGACCGAAGCGCTCGTCGAAGAGCGCGTAGAGACGCCAGGTCCCACCGGGCGGCGTCCAGTCGAGGCGACCCGGCTCGTCGACCCGCTCGGTGAGGTCCTCGATCGCTCCGTCTTCCGCGTAGGCGACGAGCGCGGCGAGTCGGGACGGGCCCTCCTTTCCCTGGTGCGCGATCGGCCGAGAGAGGCGCTGGCCCGCGGCCAGGTCGTACGACTCGATCACCAGGCGCGCCGCAGCGTCCGAGAGGTCCACGTGGGGGCCGCCGAAGTTCCAGCCGGTGCCGCAGGTCGCGTCGACGCCCAGCCCGAGGCGCTCGCCCTCGGACACGGTGTGCGCCAGCATCTCCACCCACTCCTCGCCGAGGAAGGGGATGAAGCGATCCTCCTGGCCACGGACCCCGTAGATCGGGATCACGTGGACACCGCCGAGGCCGGCCTCCCGGTAGGTCTCGAGGACCTGCGTCAGGTCCTCGCGGGTGACGGCGCTGCCCATCCACCACCAGTAGGCCCAGGGGCGGGTCTCGGCGCTCGTCGCGGGCCACTCGAGCGCCCGTGGCGGCACGCCACACGAGAGCGAGCAGCGCGGCTGCGACCCCCAGGAGCGCCCCGCGTAGCGCGCGCCGCCGCAAGGAGCGGGATCCGGTTCGGGAGGTCTGCGAGACCATCGATCCAAGTCCTCCTCGCGGGATCGACCCCGTCTTCACGGCTCGATCGGGAAAATGCCGAGCGGCAGCGTGTCGCCGCCGATCGGGCTGGATTCTGGCACAGATGCGTCCTCCGCCGAGTGTTCCCGCCCGTCCTGCCGGGGCCGCCCGCTCACCCGTCTCTCGATGGCGGGCGCCCCGCGCCGAGGGGGCCTGTGCTAGGATCGTCCCAACGGGTTCTGTCGGGGGAGGTGACCATGAAGTCGGCGTGGGGAGCCACTGTCTGTGTCTGCGTGTTGGTGTTGGCGTCGGGAGTCGCGGTGAGCGACGAATGTCCGCGCAATGAAGTCCAATCCCAGAGCCCGGTCGGACCGGTCGGCGGGGCCCCCTCGGCGGACTTCTACTACAGTGCCGCGGGCACGCTCGTCGAGGCCGACGGCAACGAGGGCTTCCTGGTCCTCGACATCGAGTCCCAGGGTCCGGTCCGGTTCCCGTTGGACGCGGGGTTCAAGATGTCGGCCGACAAGCGCACGCGCCTGCACGGGATCAAGGGCCTCGACCTCACCGATTTCCAGCGCGGGGATCGCGTCCAGGTCAAGTTCAACAACTGGGATGGCCGCGTCGTCCGGCTGCAGCTGAAGCGCCCGAAGAAGTAGGCGTGACGTCGGCCGGGGTCGCGTGGGCGACCCCGCCGAGAGACGAAGCTCCCCGACGGGCCACGAAGGCCCGACTGGCCCTACACTGGGATCCGTGTGAGCGCCGAGGCCGTTCCCACGTGGGGATCGTCGCCATGAATCCGAGTCGCCGGTTTCTGACGCTGCTGGAGCTCCGCCTTCCTGCCCTGGTCACGTCGTTCTTCGTCGCATCGTCGGTCCTCGCCTTCGAGCCTCCGACCCAGCCCGCGGGCCCCTCGCCCCACCCCGCCGACAATCCCCAGTCTCCCCTCATGCTGGCCGGTGACTGGGTGCCCGCGGATCCGCATCGGATCGACTTCGCCCGCCTGCCGCGTGTGCCGAGCGAGCACGCCGTCGTCAGCGACGTCGTCGCCACGAACGGCGTCAACCAGCACAACTACCTGGTGCATCACGACGGGAAAGCTCTGGGTGATGTGGAGCGATGGACCGGGCCGGGAGGACCGGGTCGGTCAACGGGTGAAGTTCGCCACCAGCCCGGACGGCCTGACCTGGAGCACGCCGCGCTTCCTGACCCCCGAGCCCCCCGCCTCGGGGCCGGACAGCGAGCACTACGGGACGCGGGACGGGCGGGGCCTTCGCTGGATCTCCCGCGGCTTCTGGCCGCGAGACGGGGAGCTGCTCGCGCTGGCTTCTCTGGACGAGGCCGCCGGGTTCTTCGGGCCGAGCCTCGAGCTGCGCGCGTTCCGCCTCGACCCGGCCGAGGAGTCGTGGGAGGAGGCCGGCCTCGTCTTCGACGACGCGATCAACAACTTCCCACCGAAGAGGCTGCCCGGAGGAGACTGGATGATGTCGCGGCGGCCGCACGACTACAAGAAGGTGGGGGTCCACTTCCTCGTCGGCGGCCTCGAGGGGATCGACCGGTGGGAGTCGTTCCCCGTCCTCGGTTCCAGCAGCGAGCTCGCGGCGGAGGAGCCGCTCTGGTGGGTGCTGCCGGACGACCACCTCATGGCCCTCTTCCGCGACAACCGGCGCAGCGGATACCTCTACCGGTCGTTCTCGACCGACGAGGGCCGTACCTGGAGCCGGCCGGTCCGGACGAACTACCCCGATGCCACGTCGAAGCTCCACGGCCTCCGGCTGAGCGACGGCCGCTACGTGCTGGTGTCCAACGCCAATCCGCGGCGGCGCGATCCGCTCGTCGTCGCGATCAGCGACGACGGCATGGTCTTCACCCGGATGGGGTACCTCGTGGGCGGCCGACACGTGGACTACCCGCACGTGATAGAGCACGCCGGCCACCTGCTGGTCGCCTTCGCCGGCGGAAAACAGACGGTCGAGGTGCTCAGGATCCGCCTGGCCGACCTGGATCGGCTCGAGATGCCGAAGTCCCTCGAGCTGCCGGCGGCGGCCGCGGGGCCTCGGCCGGCCCCCGGGAGCTGAGTGCTCGGCCGTCTTCATTGCCCTGTTCCGCCACGGCCGATCGACCTCGGCCTTCGAGTATCTCGGACGCGATCAACGAGGCAGCGTTCTCGAGCCCGCCCCCTCCGGAGGCCTCTCGCCGTGGAGCGCGATCTCGACCTGGACACCGCTGACCCGGAAAGTGGCCAGATCGGGATCCGGTGCGGCTATCATCTATCCGGGGTGAGCGAGACGACCTCGCTCCGCCGAACCACTAGATCCGTGGCAGATCGGAGCTGCCGCGGGTTGGGCGACACCAGGGTCGCGAGCCGTTGTTCGAGGGATGCCATGGCCGATACAAAGCTGATCACGCTCAGTCTTCCGGACGCCCAGAACGAGTACCAGGAGCTCGTGCTGGCCGACGCCCGCGAGGCCGCGGAACGCGCCGGTTTCCGCTTGAGCGGCCTCTTCGCCGAGTCGGAGGCCATGAACCAGATCTCGCAGCTGTTCGAGAGCATCCGGGCCGAGGGTTCGGACGCGAGCCAGGCCATCATGATGATGCCGGTCCACCCCGCGATCGGCCGCCTGGTGCGAGCCGGGGCCCGCGCGGGAATCGCCTGGGCCTTCTTGAATCGAAGGCCGGAGGGGCTCGCGGACCTCCGCCGGGAGTTCCCCACGGTCCCGATGTTGTTCGTGGGTCCGGACCAGGTCGAGGTGGGGGCGATTCAGGGACGTCAGCTGCAGAAGCTGCGGCCGGAGGGCGGTTCGGTGCTCTGCGTCCAGGGCAGCGCCTCCAGCGCCTCGACGGGGGAGAGGCTGGCCGGGTTGCGGCGGGCGGTCGAGGGATCGAAGGTGGAGGTCACGGGCGTGGTCGACGGTCATTGGAAGGAGGCTCTCGCCGAGAAGGCCGTGGCCCGGTGGCTGCGCCTGATGCTGCCCACGGGCGTGAAGCTGGACCTCGTGTCCTGTCAGGCCGACAACATGGCCGCGGGCGCCCATAGGGCGCTCCAGGCCGCGGCCGCCGAGCTGGGCGACCCACGGCTGGCCCGCCTTCCGATCACCGGCTGCGCCGGCACCCCGAAAGAAGGCCAGCGCTTCGTCAGTGAGGGGTGGCTGGCGGCCACCGTGATTCTGCCCTCCTCCGGCGGACCGGCGGTGGACCTCCTGGCCCGAGCCCTCGCCGGAGAGAAGGTGCCCGAGGACACGCTCCTGGCCTCGCGCTCTCATCCGCCCGAGGACGCGCTCGAGGCCGCCGGCCACTGATCGCCCCGGGGGATGCGAAGCCCCCGTCCTCTCACGGGAGGCCGCGTACCAAGAAATCGCGATGTGGAAGAAGAAGCTCGGAGGCTGATCGGGCCGGGCATTGGTGGGAGAAAACGGCCTGCGCTAGACTCGCGGTCGCCCACCGCTGCATGCAGTTCCCGGGAGCCATCGTGACCCCTGAGTGAGCGAGGCCGCCTCCAGCCACGCGGCGGGACCGGAAGGGAGCAGTGACATGAGAGTCCCCCCGTCGTCTCGGCACCTCTCTCGAGCCGGCTTGCTGGGGCTCGTCCTGACGGCGGCCGTGTGCCTGACCGCGTGCGCAACGGAGTCGACTGCGCCCGCGGGCGGGGAAGACGGCCGGCCGCTGAACGTCCTCTTCATCGCCGTGGACGACCTTCGGGTCGAGCTCGGCACGTACGGCGACACGATCGTCCGGTCCCCCAGCATCGATCGACTCGCCCGGCAGGGGCTGCGGTTCGACCGGGCCTACACCCAGCAGGCCCTCTGCAACCCCTCGCGGGCCTCTCTGCTGACCGGCCTGCGTCCCGACACCCTCGGCGTGACCGACCTGCCGACCCACTTCCGCCAGACCCACCCGGACGTCGTGACCCTGCCGCAGCTGTTCAAGGAGAACGGCTACCACGCGCGCGGCATCGGCAAGATCTTCCACAACTGGCGTCAGGACGACTTCAAGGGGGACGCGGAGTCGTGGAGCGTCCCCGCCGTCATGCACTACGCGACCCACGGCAGCGACAAACCACAGGTCGAGGGGGAGCTGCCCCCCGATCTCTCGGGGCTCCCGAGCACGGAACGTCGCGACGTGCCCGACGAGGCCTACTTCGACGGTCGCATCGCCGCCGCCGCGGTCCAGGCGCTGCGGGAGCTGAAGGACCAGCCCTTCTTCCTGGGAGTGGGGTTCTGGAAGCCGCATCTCCCGTTCAACGCGCCCGAAGAAGTACTGGGATCTCTACGAGCCCTCCGAGATCACGCTTCCGGTGAACCCGGAGGCGCCCCGGAACGTGCCCGCCATCGCCCTGCACGACGGCCGCGAGCTTCTGGGGGCCTTCCCCGAGGGTCTCACCGACGAGCAGGTTCGCACCCTGAGGCACGGCTACTACGCGGCCACGAGCTACGTCGACGCCCAGATCGGCAAGGTCCTCGACGAGCTCGACCGGCTTGGCCTGCGCGAGAAGACCGTGGTCGTCTTGTGGTCGGATCACGGCTTCCACCTGGGCGAGCACGACCTCTGGTGCAAGACGTCGAACTTCGAGCTCGATGCCCGGGTGCCGTTCATCATCTCCGTGCCCGGGCAGGAGACGGCCGGCCGGCGCACGGCCGCCCTCGTCGAGCTCCTGGACATCTACCCGACGCTGGCCGAGCTGTGCCGACTCCCCGCGCCGGAGAACCTGGAGGGACGGAGCCTGGTCCCGCTCCTGGAGGACCCGACGGCAACGGTCAAGGACGCCGCCTTCACCCAGCATCCCCGTCCCGCGTATCCGCCCCGGGGGGAGAAGCCGACGGTCATGGGCTACTCCGTGCGAACCGAAAGCCACCGCTACACCGAGTGGCGTCGCATCGAGGACGGCGAGGTCGTGGCCCGGGAGCTCTACGACCACGGCGTGGATCCGCGCGAGACCGGGAACCTCGTCGACGCGCCGGGACAGGAAGAGACGGTCCGGGGTCTGGCGGGGGTGCTGAGCCGGCAGCTGCCCGGAGACCATGACACGTCCGCCTCGAAGACGACGGCCGCACGCCCCAACTTCGTGTTCGTCATGACAGACGATCAGGGCCCGTGGGCCCTGGGAGCGGCGGGCACGAAGGACGCCCTGACCCCCAACCTCGACCGGGTGGCCGCAGAAGGGGCGATGCTGACGCGGTTCTACGCCCCCACCCCGGTATGCAGCCCGGCGCGAGCCTCCGTGCTGACCGGTCGCTACGGCACCGAGCTCGGCATCACCGACTTCCTGTCCCTGAATAGGGAGGACCTGCCGGGGCTCGATCCGGGGGTGCCGACGTGGCCGCGCGCGTTGTCGGAGGCCGGCTACTCAACCGCCCTGGTGGGCAAGTACCACTGCGGGCAGCAGCCGGAGTCTCATCCGACGAGGATCGGGTACGACGAGTTCACCGGCTTCATCCACGGGGGCATGGTGTCCCGCGACCCCGTGGTCGAGATCGACGGAAGGAACGTGAAGGTCGAGGGCTGGACCCCCGACATCCTGACCGACCACGCCATCGACTTCGTTCGGCGGAAGAAGAACGGGCCGTTCGCGCTCTCCCTGCACTTCTGGGCGCCCCACGCCAACCAGGGGACGAACGAGGCGGGGGATCGAACGTGGCTCCCGCTGAGCCCGGCGGACTGGGAGCCGTTCAAGGATGCGGACCCGTCGCTGCCCGAGCCCGACTACCCGGACCTGGACACCCCGCGCGCCAAGCGGATGCTGCGCGAGTACCTCGGGAGCGTGCACTCGGTCGACCGCAACCTGGGCCGCCTCCTTGGGGTGCTGGACGAGCTGGGGTTGACGGAGAGCACCGTCGTCGTCTTCACCTCCGACCACGGCTACAACCTCGGGCACCACGGGATCTGGCACAAGGGCAACGGACGCTGGCTGCTCGTCAACGACCGGGGCAGCCGGGCCAACATGTGGGAGCAGTCCCTGCGGGTGCCCGCCCTGGTGCGCTGGCCGGGGGTGATCGCGCCCGGATCGACGGTCGCGCAGACCGCCTCGCACCTCGACTGGTTCCCGACCCTGCTGGCGATGGCCGGCGTGGAGCCCCCGGCCAGCGCGGTCCCGCGGGGACGCAACATCCTGCCCCTGCTCCGGGGACAGTCGCCGCCCTGGGGAGGCGATTTCTTCGCCCAGTTCCGGATGCGCGAGGACCACGCCGAGGGCGCGGACATGCGCAGCTATCAGACCGAGAGGTGGAAGCTCGTCCGCTTCCTGCGCGGCAAGCGCGGGGACGAGCTGTACGACCGTGTGAACGATCCAGGCGAGGCCCGCAATCTCTTCGGATCCGCAGACCCCGTCGTGCAGGAGGCGACGCGCGCGCTCGACATGAAGCTCGCGGCGGCGATGAGAAGGATCGGCGACCCGGCCTCGAGGGGAAGCTGAGGCCGGGCCGGCCTCACCGACGACCCCGGCCTACTTCTTCTCTCCGATGGCGAAGAGGTGTCTCATCGTCCGCACGAACAGGGTTCCCTGGGCGATCGCGGGGGTGGCCAGGCAGGGCTCTCCCATGGCGTTCCGGGCGAGGAGCTCTGGCTCGCGGCCGGCGCGGTAGACCAGGACCTCGCCGTCTTCGCTGGTGACGAAGAGGTGGCCGTCGCTGGCCACGGGCGAGGCCGAGTGGGCGGCCTGGGTCCGCAGGCTGTGGATCAGCTCGCCGGTCTTCAGGTCGTGCACATGGAAAACGCCGGTGTCGCGGATCGTGTAGAGCAGTCCGCGGTAGGCCAGGGGCGTGCAGGTGTAGGGTCCGCCCGGTTCGCTGTGCCAGGCCACGAAGTCGTTGCCCGTGGCTCCCTCGGCGAGGGTGATGTCCCCGCTGCCCCCGGGCCGCACGGCGAACATGGGCCGGCCCCGGAATCCGCCGGCGAGCACGATCACGCCATCGCTCACGAAGGGGGTGGGAATCTTGACCTTGGCGTCGTCCTCGAGCCGCCAGAGCTCCTTCCCGGTGGCAGGGTCGTAGGCCCGCGCGTAGCGGCCGCCCTGGACGATCAGCTCGGTCCGGTCAGCGGTCTCGACGAGGGTGGGCGTGGCCCAGACCGGCCACTCGTCGCGGGACACGGTCCAGATGCGCTCTCCGGTCTCGACGTCGAAGGCGGCGAGGAAGGAGTCGCTGTGACGGTCGATCTGGACGAAGACCCGTCCGTCGGAGATCACGGGCGAGCTGCCGTGCCCCCAGGAGGACGTGACGTCACGGTGGAGCCCACCGTCAAGAACCCCGAGATCGGTCTTCCACTTGAGCGCGCCGTCGAGATCGAAGGCGGCCATGCCCTGGGACCCGAAGATCGCCACCACGGTCTTTCCGTCGGTGGCCGGCGTGGCGTTGGCGTAGCTCCCCTTCCCGTGGCGCTCGGCCCGCGGGACACCGGAGTAGACCTCCTTCTCCCAGAGGATCTCGCCCTTCCCCGCGTCGACGCAGAAGATCCGCCAGGAGTGGGGCGTCATGTCGCCGGCGATGTCGCTGCCCCCCTGCTTCCCGAGGAGCTGCTGGGGGTTCTCCGGGCCGACAGCCGAGATCAGGAAGATGCGGTCCTTCCAGACGACCGGGCTGGCGTGACCCACTCCCGGAATCGCGACCGTCCAGTGGATGTTCTTCCCGCTGGCGACGTCCCAGGAGACGGGGAGTCCCTCCCCGTCCGCCACTCCCCGGGCCCCGGGGCCGCGGAAGGAGGGCCAATCCCCTCCGGAAAGCGGGGCGAGGAGGACGAAGGTCAAGAATGACAGCACCGCCGCGCCGAATGATCGAGTTGTCATGGGACTCCTCCAGTGCCGCGGTGGCGATTCGCCCCGACGGCCCGACGGTCGCCATTCTGCCTCATGACCCCATGTGGACGGAACAAGAAACCACAGAGGCCGACGAGCGTGAGCGCTAGCGCAGCGGCGGCCGCATTTCGGCGCCGAGCGGAAAGGCGTGAGGGTGCCCCTCCGGCACCCCGAGTCTCCCCGAGCGAGCGGTCGTCTGACAACTCCAAGCGCCGACACGAAAACCCGTTGATCCTTTCCGCTCTCTGATATAGCTTTGAGCGTCCCCAAATCCCAAGGAGCACTCATGGCGAGTGATGACAAGAAGACGAGACTCGGTAAAGGGGTGACTCGCCGCAGCTTCCTCCAGGGGAGCGCGGCCGGTGCCCTGGCGACGGGTCTGGTCACCGAAGGGCTCGTGAAGGACGCCTCCGCCGCCGAGGCGGGCTCCGGAGCCGGGGTCGTCGGCCCCGACGCGCTCCCCATGTCGTTTCGGATCAACGGGAAGGCCTACACGGCACGGCTCGAGCCGCGAGTGACGCTGCTCGACGCCCTCCGGAACCACCTGGACCTGACCGGAGCCAAGAGGGTGTGCGATCGGGCGACCTGCGGGGCCTGCACGGTGATCCTCGACGGCAAGCCGGTCTACGCCTGCTCGATGCTGGCGATCGAGGCCCAGGGCCGCGAGATCCAGACGATCGAGGGGCTCGGGACCCCGGACGAGCTCCATCCCATCCAGGCGGCGTTCGTCGAGAACGACGCCCAGCAGTGCGGGTTCTGCACCCCGGGCTTCGTGATGGCCTGCAAGGCGTTTCTCGACGGCCACCCCGACGCCACCGACCAGCAGATCACCGAGGGCCTCGGCGGCAACCTCTGCCGCTGCGGCACCTACGTGGGCATACGCAAGGCCGTCAAGGCCGCCGCCGGGAAGGGGGTGTGAGCCATGCCTGACTACACCTGGCCGGCATCGGAGGACCGGGACCAGCTCGGCGCCACGCTGACGCGCATCGACGGCCCGATCAAGGTCACCGGAGCCGCCGAGTACTCCCACGACGTGAACCGGCGCGGGATGCTGTTCGCCAAGATCCTGCGCTCCCCCCACGCCCGCGCCAAGATCACCCGGATCGACGTGAGCGCCGCCGAGGCCATGCCGGAGGTGAAGGCGGTCAAGGTCATCCAGGACGTCGGGGCCGAGATCAAGTGGGCCCTCGACGAGGTTGCGGTGGTGGCGGCGACCAGCGAGGAGAAGGCCGGTGATGCGCTCCGCGCCATCGAGGTGGAGTACGAGCTGCTGCCCCACTTCGTGAACGAGCGAGAGCTCGACACCGCCCCCGAGTCCAAGCCCGCCGAGCCCGCGGTCGAGGGCGACCCCGACGCCGCCATGGGAGCGGCCGAGGTCCGGAACAAGGGCTACTACGGCCTGCCCACCATCGCCCACTGCTGCCTCGAGGCGCACGGCTCGGTGAGCGACTGGGACGATCCCGAGAACCTCACCGTCTGGATGTCGACCCAGAACGTCTCCGGCATTCCGGGCCAGATCGCGGAGGGACTGGGCGTCCCCGCCGCGAACGTCCGCACGATCTGCCAGCACATGGGCGGAGGCTTCGGCAGCAAGTTCGGCCCCGACCGCTGGGGCATCCTCTGCGCCGAGCTCGCCCGCACGACGGGCCGCCCGGTCAAGCTCTTCCTGGAGCGCGGCCCCGAGGTCGCGATCGCCGGTGGCCGCCCGTCCGTCTTCGCCGAGGTCGAGATCGGGGCGAAGAAGGACGGCACCGTCACCGCCTGGACGTCACGCTCCTGGGGCTCCGGCGGACCCGGCGGCTCCGGGAGCCCGCCGCTGCCCTACGTCTTCAAGTTCGAGAACCAGCGACAGGAGCATGTCTCGGTGCCCGCCAACGTGGGTCCGTCCCGGGCCTGGCGCGCGCCGAACCATCCCCAGGCGTGCCTGGTCACGATGGCCGCCCTCGAGGACCTGGCCGCCGAGCTGAAGATGGACCCACTGGACCTCTTCCTGAAGAACATCGACAAGACGGGACCAAGGGCCCAGAACTACACCGAGGAGCTCGAGAAGGGCGCGGAGCTCATCGGCTGGAAGGAGCGCTGGCACCCTCGCGGCGCGGGTCAGGGTCCCGTCCGGCACGGCCTGGGGCTCTCGCTCCACACCTGGGGCGGCCGGGGCCACCAGAGCAACTGCGAGGTCGTGATCTACCCCGACGGCCTCGCCGAGGCCCGGATCGGAAGCCAGGACCTCGGCACCGGCACCCGGACCGTCATCGCCATCGTGCTCGCCGAGAGCCTCGGCATCGGGATGGACTCCGTCAAGGTGCGCATCGGTGACAGCCGCTACCCGGCCTCCGGTGCCTCGGGTGGCAGCACCACCGTGGGCGGCGTGAGCGCGTCCACGCGCCGGGCCGCGGTCGACGCCCGGGATCAGCTGTTCGAGCGCATCGCCCCTCATCTCGAGACCACCGCCGACACCCTGGTCGCGGAGGACGGCAAGATCTTCGTCAAGGACGATCCCTCCCGCAGCCTGACCTGGAAGCAGGCCACCGCGCGCCTGGGCGTCACCCCGGTCACCGCCACCGGCACGAACCCGGGGCCGGGCAACCTGATCGACGGCGGCGTGGGCGGCATCCAGATGGCCGACGTCTCGGTCGACACCGAGACCGGCCTCGTCAAGCTCAACAAGCTCGTGGGTGTCCAGGATTGCGGCCTCGTGGTCAGCATGAAGACGGCCGAGAGCCAGATGTACAGCGGGATGATCATGGGCATCTGCTACGCCCTCACCGAGGAGAAGGTCTTCGATCCGGCCACCGGAAGACTGCTGAACGCGGACATGGAGTTCTACAAGCTCGCCGGCATCGGAGACATCGGAGAGCTGGTCGTGCACATGATGACCGGCCCCGGCTACGACGAGCGCGGGGTGATCGGCCTCGGCGAGCCTCCGGTCATCTCGCCCGGGGCCGCGATCTCCAACGCGGTGGCCAACGCCATCGGGGTCCGGGTGCCGGAGCTGCCCCTGACACCGGATCGGGTGCTGGCCGCACTCGAGAAAGGAGGGCGAGGCTGATGCGACCCTTCGAATACGCGAGTCCCAAGAGCCGGCAGGACGTCGTCGAGCTGCTGGCCGAGAAGCCCGGCCAGTCCGTCGTGCTGGCCGGCGGCACCGACCTTCTCAGCCTGATGAAGGACGACGTCGAGACCCCGGAGCGCGTGGTCAACATCAAGTCCGTCGCCGACCTCGGCGGGATCGGGGAGGTCGAAGGTGGCCTGCGCATCGGTCCCCTCGTCACCCTCGGCGAGCTGGTCGGTCACGCCCGGGTGAAGGAGGCCTATCCCTCCCTCGTCCAGGCCGCCCTCGGCGTGAGGAGCTCCCAGCTTCACAGCATGGGCACGGTGGGGGGCGAGCTCTGCCAGCGCCCGCGCTGCTGGTACTACCGGGGTGGCTTCGGCTTGCTGGCCCGGAAGAACGGCAAGTCCATGGTGACAGGGGGCGAGAACCGCTACCACGCCATCCTGGGCAACTCCGGCCCGGCCTACTTCGTCAGCCCCTCGAGCCTGGGCCCGGCCCTGGTGGCCCTCGGGGCGAAGGTCCGTCTGCTCGGGCCGAAGGGTGATCGGGAGCTGCCGCTCGAGAAGTTCTTCCGGATCCCCGCGACCGAAGGCGAGCGGGAGCACGACCTCGGCGCCGACGAGATCGTGACCGACATCCTGGTTCCGGCCGCCGCCGGCCCCAACGCGACCTACGAGGTGCGCGAGAAGGAGGCCCTCGACTGGCCGCTCGCGGCGGCGGCGGTGGCGCTGGAGATGAGCGGAAGCAAGGTGAAGTCCGCCCGGGTGGTCCTGGGCCACGTGGCCCCGGTGCCCTGGGTGGCACCGGACGCGGCCAGGGCGCTGCGGGGCAAGGCGCCGGACGAGGCCGCCGCCGAGGCCGCGGGGCGGGCCGCGGTGAAGCAGGCCCGGGCCCTGAGCGGCAACAAGTACAAGATTCGGCTGGCCCAGGTGGCGGTCAAGCGCGCCACGCTGCGGGCGGCGGGCAAGGAGGTCTGAGCCATGGGCACGGAGCTCTCTTCGTCGAAGCAGCTGTGTCGTCGCCTGCGCTACAAGGGGATGTTCTACCAGTCCGAGCCGGAACCGACGGTTCCCCGCTCCAACGACAACTCCTGCTGGTGCACGCACTCGATGAACTGCATGGGTCCCGACGGGGATGTGGCGGACCCCGAAAGCTGCCGGCCGGGGCGGAGCTGTTTCGAGTCGTTCTAACAAGCGGGGCATGCTCCTCGCCGAGGCCGTCGCCGCCTGGTCGGTGACGTTCCGAGGTCGAGAGGTGAGAAGCGTATGAGCTCGAGAAACAGAGTCGCCACTTGTGTCTTCGCTCTCGGCCTGGCCGCCACGCTCCCGGCCGCCGAGCCCCAGCTCGCGAAGACCGACACCGCGCCCCCGGAGGCGGTGAGCGTGGAGATCGGCAAGGTCCTGGGCGGGGGGGCCTTGCTGGTCACCGCCGAGGGGAAGACCCTGGCGGAGTTCTGGCTCCGCGACGAGGTGCCGGTGATGGAGCCCGCCTCCGAGGAGCTCGGTGTCGGCTTCGGGCAGCTCGCTCAGGGCACCCTGCTCGGTGTCGTGCGCCTCGGCGAGTCCTGGTCGGACTACAAGGACAACCCCATCTCCGCCGGGGTTTACACGCTGCGCTACGCCGTCGAGCCCGCGGACGGGAACCACATGGGGGTCTCGCTCTACCGTGACTTCCTGCTCCTGATCCCGGTCTCCGACGACGCGACCGTCGAGGTGTCGTGGAGCCCCGACGACCTCGTGGGCAAGAGCCTCCCCGCGACCGGCACGCCGCACCCCGCGGTCCTCGCCCTCTTCCCGATCTGGGAGGAGCTGAGCGAGCCGGGCCTCGTCCGCAACGAGATGGACCAGCTGACGCTCGCCGTGCCCGTCGGCTCGATCAGCCCGGCTCTGGGCCTGGTCGTCGAGGGTCACGGCGAGACGTAGCCGTCGCCGCGTTCGACACCGCGGCCGAGCATGGCCACCACCGGTGAGCGCGTCCTGACGGGCGCCGGCGGCCCTTCGCGCGTTGGGCCTCGCACCCGGTGCGTGGCTCATCGTGAGCCGAGGAGGAGACGAATGAAGCTGATGCAGGTTTGCTGTCTGGCCGGCGCCCCGCTGGTGTGCGCGAGCGCGGCGATGGCCCAGATCGTGGTCTCCGGAAACGAGAACAAGATCGACCTCGTGAGCGGCGCCGCCCGCGTCGTGCCGAACGCTGCGCCCGACAGCCTGACCGTGATCGATCTGAGCGTCACGCCGCCCCGGGTGCGGCACGTCGAGGGAATCCCGAACAGCGTGATCGGCCCGCCCACCAACATCGCCCTCACTCCCGGACGAGAGACGGGTCCTCGTCGCCAGCTCGGTCAAGATCGACGCCAGCGACCCCACCAGGTTCGTTCCCGACGACGTCGTCCGGGTGGTCGACATCGAGACCGACCCGCCCTCGGTGGTCGCGGAGCGTCGCGGTCGGCCGGCAGCCGTCGGGGATCTCCGTCCGCGGGGCCAGGGGACCTGGCCCTGGTCGCGAACCGGGCCGACGGCACGGTGTCGGTGCTGGCCATCCAGGGCACGACCGTCACGGTGCGGGACGACCCTTCAGGTGGGCGATGTCGGGGACGAGATCTGCGACGTGGCCTTCACGCCCGACGGGCGGAGGGCGATCGCGACGAACCGTACGCGGAGCCTGATCCATCTCCTGAACGTCGAAGGCGGGAAGGTCGAGGTGACCTCCGAGGCCCTGACCGGCTACGGGGGGCTCTACCACGGCGAGATCACTCCCGACGGGGCACTGGCCCTGGCCGCGGGGGATGGCTCCGGGTGGGGCGCGGGGGCGATCACCGTCGTCGATCTCGAGCGCCGATCCCGATCGAGATCGTTCAGGTCGAGATGATCGGTACCGGGCCGGAGTCGTTCACGCATCAGCCCGGACGGTCGCCTGGTGGCGGCGGTCCTGATGAACGGCTCGAACCTGGCCCCGGACGATCCCCGCCGCACGGACGCGGGGCGCCTCGTCCTGCTGCAGCCTGAAGGACAGGACGCTGCAGAGGGTCCAGGAGCTGCCGGTCGGCCGCATCCCCGAGGGCGTCACCTTCACGCCGGACGGCCGTGAGCTGCTCGTGCAGTACCACCCGGACCGGACGATCGCCGTCTTCTCCGTCGTCGGGGACCGGCTCGAGGACTCCGGTCGACGGATCGACGTGCCCGGCCAGCCCTCGGCGATCCGGGCCGTCGAGTACCCCCGCCGCTCTCGCCGCGAACGCCATGAAGCGCCCCGAGGAGATCCTGGCCGGACTCGACGCGGGTCCCTTCGACGTCGTGACGCGGGCGCCCGGGCCGTCCGGGTCGCTGCCCCTCGACGAGACGATGCTGCGGGAGCGGCCGAGCGGCGACCTCTTCGGGCTCTCGCAGAACGCCGGGATGGGCTGGAGCCCCGACCGGCTGCGGCGGACCCGAGTTCCTCCTGCTCAGCACCCAGGGAGGGCTGCGGGCGGACGACGGCACCCCGATCGCCCTCGGCTACCACACCGGACACTGGGAGGTCGGGCTCCTGGTCCGCGAGGCGGCCCGGGTCGTGGCCGAGGCGGGCGGCATCCCCTTCGCCGCGTACTGCTCCGACCCCTGCGACGGACGCACCCAGGGAACGCCGGGGATGTTCGACAGCCTGGCCTACCGCAACGACGCGGCGATCGGTCTTCCGCCGGCTGATCCGCTCGCTGCCGACGCGGCGCGGGGTCCTCGGCGTCGCCACCTGCGACAAGGGGCTGCCGGCGATGATGATGGCGCTGGCCGGCTCGGGGACGCTGCCCTCGGTGCTCGTTCCCGGCGGCGTCACGCTGCCGCCGGAGCACGGCGAGGACACGGGCGCGTCCAGTCGATCGGCGCCCGCTTCGCCCTCGGCGAGCTGAGCCTGGCCGAGGCGGCCGAGCTGGGCTGCCGGGCCTGCGCGTCGCCGGGCGGCGGCTGCCAGTTCCTCGGCACCGCCGCCACCGCGCAGGTCGTCGGCGAGGCGCTCGGGCTCTCGCTGCCCCACGCGGCCCTCGCCCCCAGCGGCCAGCCGATCTGGGTCGACATGGCCCGGCGGAGCGCCGAGGCGCTGATGACGCTGGCCGACGCGGGGGATCGCCACGCGCGACGTGCTGAGCGAGGCCTCGGTCCGCAACGCCATGGTCGTCCACGCGGCCTTCGGCGGCTCGACGAACCTGCTGCTGCACCTGCCGGCGATCGCCCACGCCGCGGGCCTGCCCCGGCCGACCGTCGACGACTGGGAGCGGGTCAACCACCGCGTGCCGCGTCTGGTCGACGTCCTGCCCAACGGCCCCGTCGGGCACCCGACGGTTCAGGTCTTCCTGGCCGGCGGCGTGCCCGAGGTCATGCTCCAGCTCCGCGACATGGGCCTGCTCGAGCTCGACGCGCTGACCGTCACCGGGCTTCGGCTCGGCGAGGTGCTCGACTGGTGGCGGGGATCGGCCCGACGCCGAGCGCTGCGCCGCCTGCTCCAGGAGCAGGACGGCGTCGATCCCGACGACGTGATCATGACGCCGGACCGGGCGCGGGCGGCCGGCCTCACCAGCACCGTGTGCTTCCCGCGCGGGAACCTCGCCCCGGACGGCTCGGTCATCAAGAGCACGGCGATCGACCCCGCGCTGCTCGACGCCGACGGGGTCTACCGCAAGACCGGCCCGGCGCGCGTCTTCACCCGGGAGCGCGACGCCATCGCCGCCGTCAAGGGGCAGGGCGAGCGCCCGGTGCGGCCGGGCGACGTGCTGGTCCTGATGGCGCGGGGTCCGATGGGCTCGGGCATGGAGGAGATCTTCCAGATCACCGCGGCGCTGCGCTACATCTCCTGGGGGCACCAGGTGGCGGTCCTGACCGACGCCCGCTTCTCCGGCGTCAGCACCGGTGCCTGCATCGGCCACGTCAGCCCCGAGGCCCTGGCCGGCGGGCCGATCGGGAAGCTCCGCGACGGCGACCGGGTCCGCATCGTCGTCGACCCGAAGAGGCTCGTCGGCAGCGTGGACCTCGTCGGGGAAGGGGAGCGCGAGTTCGGGGCCGAAGAGGGGGCGCGCGTCCTGGCGGCTCGGGCGGCACCGCAGCTCGAGCCCGACCCGGACCTGCCCGCGGACACCCGGCTCTGGGCCGCCCTGCAGCGACTCGGCGGCGGCACCTGGGGCGGCTGCGTCTACGACGTGGACCGCATCGCCGCGGCCGTCGCCGCTGCGGACAGCGCCCCGGGAGCCCGAGCCCGGCGTAGGCGACGAAGGCCCCGACGATGAGGAACTCCTCGCCGCCGGCGAGCTCTCGGGGGCGTCGAGGAGCAGACGGGCCGACCACAAGGCGTCGGAGAGGTCGTGGCCCCGGGCCTTGAGCTCGGTGGCCAGGCCTCCGTCGAGAACCACCAGACCCTGCGCGTCCAGCAGCTCCTGCAAGGGGCCAGGTCCGGAACGAAGCATCAGGGCCAACCGTGTCTCCTGGATGGGGCAGCCGTCCACATTCGGGACCTGACCCCTATTTCAGTATGGCGTCGATGCGGGTGAGCTCGTCGTCGGTGAGGGCGGGGGCCTTCAGGGAATCGAGGTTGTCGTCGAGCTGGGCCACGCTGGTCACCGGCGCTCGTCCGCGGCCGAACGTGATGTCGTCCGTTCACCATTCTTGACAGCATCGTGAAGGTCTCGTGAGGAACGCGGCGTTCTTCCGGGTAGTGGGGACGGTTGAACGTCTCGGGCACCTGGTGATCACCCCGGGCTCGTTCAATGGCGGCCCCCCTCGTTATTTCGAGTGCCCGCTGCTCCCCGTGAAGGGATCCCGTCGTTAGGGATCGCCGGCCGGCTCCCGTCCCTCCTCGCGGAGGAGGGACGGGGCCGTCGAGACGCCCGACCGAGAGTGACGAAAGGAGGACCGCATGTCGACGAGAATCCCGGCTCTGACGCTGATCGCCGGACTGACCTTCCTGGCCGCGTGTGGGGGGGGCTCGTCCCCCACGGGTCCGAGCCCGCCACCGCCACCGACACCTGCACCAGCACCGACGCCACCTCCCGAGGACGGTGTGCTGAGGACGGCCTCGTTCGAGAGCGCCAACGGATACTTCACCGAGGGCAGCGCCGCCATCGTCCGTGACGGCGGCGCCCACCGACTCGAGCTCATGGAGGACTTCCGCACGAGCCGCTCCGGCGCCCTCGACGTGCGCCTGTGCCGCGACACCACCTGCACCGACGCCGATCTCGACCTGGGTTCGGTCCAGGCGTTCAGTGGTCCCCAGAGCTACCCACTCCCCGACGACGGCTCGGGCTATGCCTACGTGGTCATCTGGTGCCGCGCGGTGGCCCTTCCCTTCGGCTTCGGTGAGCTGCAGTGAGGCAGAGGCGGATCGCGACGGCGGTTCTGGCCCTGGTGGTGCTTCCCGCTCTCGTCCAGGCCGGACCCTGGGGACGGCCGCGGGGCGGACTCTACGCCAAGCTGGGATATGGCTATCTGAGGGCCACAGAGCTCGCGACCCCCGGTGGGAATGTGGTCCCCATCCCCGCCTTCCAGAAGCACGACGTGACCCTGTATGGGGCCTACGGGCTGACCGACACGATCACCTTGACCCTCGGCGCCGTCCTTTACCGCGAATCCAGCATCGAGGGCTTCGAGTCTGCCGGAGGTGTCGGGGACTTTCGCTTCGGCGCCCAGTCGCGGCTCGGCCGCTCGGGCCCGTGGCTGTTCGCCGCGCGGGGTCTCATTCAGGTCCCCACCGGAGGCGTGGAGAAGGGCGAGGGTCTGCTTCCCACCGGCAGCGGGGTGTGGGAAGGGGAGGTCTACCTCTCCGTCGGTCGCTCCTTCGCCGGGGGGCGCGGCTGGGCGTTCATCGAGGCCGGGCCCCAGTTCAGAGGTGGGGGGCTTCGCGACGGACTCGTCTACGACGGTCAGGTGGGGGTGAAGGTCACGTCCTGGCTGGCCCTGGCCTGGAACGCCCGGGGCGTCCAGCCCTGGGACACGACGCCCGGAGATGTCTCGGCGGGCTCCGCGGCGGGCCTCGGCGACGGCGTCACGTACCTGGCCTTCGGTCCCTCCGCCTTCCTCACCCTGCGTCCCGGTCTCGGGATCCAGGCGAGCGTGGATGGGGCGACACACACGCGGAACATCGCCCAGGGGCCCACGTTTCGACTCGGCCTGTACCTGACCCGCTAGCGCGGGCCCGGCCTCGCGAGCCACGACGGCCGCGTCGCGCCACGAGGTGTGCACGAGCCGCGCTCGGGCCTCCTCACCAGAGGCCCAGCACCTCCAGGAGCTTTCGGCCGACCCCGCGCGAATCCAGGAACAGGGTCGCGATCAGCAGGGCCGTGTAGCAGGCACCGGCGACGAGCATCACGACCTCTCGCCACAGCGGCGGCCTCAGCTCGGCGGGCAGGAAGCGCCGATTGACGAACACGGTGAGGATGAACGTCGGGATGATCGGAAACAGGCGCAGGTTGGCCATCAGGGCCGCGATGTAGAGCGGGCTGTCGAGCTGGAGTCCGGCGATGATCAGGCACCAGACCAGATAGAGGCCGACGACCGAGTAGTAGACCTGGCGGATCCATCGCTCGTCCAGGTCCCGAAACCGCGGGAACCCGGTCCACAAAAGATCGCTCCACCTCCGGGGCAGGATCTCGATGCCCCCGATCTGGCTCGAGAAGAGGACGAAGAAGCCGCACAGGATCGTCAGGTACCAGAAGACGGGGCCGGCGACACGGGCGATCCCCTCGGCCTGGACCGCCGCCGCCCCCCATTCGCTGACCGCCGATCCCGGCTCGATGAACTGCAGGGCGATGACTGACGGCAGAAGCATCCCGAGGAAGGACCCGAAGGCCCAGACCGCGTACTGGTCGAGACGGACGTACCTCCACCAGGCTCTCCACCGCTGCAGGTTGGGCTCGGTCGGGGGAAAGATCGTTCCGACGTGTGACAGCCTCAGGTCGATACCCCCCACCGCCGAAGGGATCGCGCCGACCCGGGAGCCCATTCCCCAGCCCTTGTCCCGCACGTAGTTGGAGATGGTGGCGTTGCCGAACCCCCCGAGCCCGGCGTAGGCGACGAAGGCCCCGACGATGAGGAACTCCTCGCCGCCGGCGAGCTCGAAGATCGCGGTCACGTCGATGGTGCCCAGAGCGATCTTCTTCCAGATCGCCCCTTCGATCATCGTGACCGCGACGAACAGGAGGTACACGAAGACCAGGGACACCAGGATCTTCATCGCCCTCTCGACGGAGTTGTAGACCTTTCCACCGAAGAGGATCACGCTGGCCGCCAGCAGCAGGACGGCGACGGCCAGGACGGTGACGAGGTCCTTGTCCGCGGAGGTGGGCATCGCGCCCAGGTAGAGCGCGGCCAGGGCGGTGGCCGCGGTGAGCGCCAGCCCGGGCCAGAAGTTGGTGCCGACGTCGATCCCGATGAAGAAGGCGCCCCAGAAACGGGAGCCGGGCTTCAGCCGCATGTAGCCGCTGAAGATGGGCTCTCCGGTGTAGAGCGTGTAACGTATGCACTCCGTGTTGAGGATGGACTGGAAGAAGATCACCAGGAGGACCACGAACATGAGGCGCCCTTGGTAGCGCACCGTCACCACCGGCCCGAACAGCCACTCCCCGGCGCCGAGGGCCAGCCCCATGGCGATGATGCCCGGTCCGATCATCCTCAGGGCGTTGCGCAGGGTGAACGCCGGGGGCTCGGGGAGGTCGGCGCGGCCCCACTCGGGGAGGCAGCCGGCGTCGATTCGCTCGTTCCCCGGCCCGGGTCGCACCTCGCTCACCGTGGGTGCCTCCCGCTCACGTTCTCGGAGTCTCTGTCATGCTGAATGCCATCAAGACGCAGGTACTGGTCGTCGGGGCGGGAGCCGCCGGGGTGAACGCCGCCATCGCCGCCGCCCGCGACGGCGCGGCCACGCTGCTCGTGGAGAGCCACGGCTTCCTGGGCGGCGTGTCGACCACCCTGACCTGGCTGGGCTTTCACGATCAGGACTACCGTCTGGCGGTCAAGGGGCTTCCTCTCGAGATCGCGCGGCGGCTGCAGGACGCGGGGGTGGCCGCCGAGTTCGCCTTCGACCCCAGGGTGGGCTCGGTTCTCAGCCTGGATGGTCACTACTGGAAGTGCCTCGCGATGCAGATGGTGCGTGACGCGGGCGCGAAGGTGCTGCTCGACACCCGCATGGTCGACACGCTGCGCGAGGGCGACCGCATCCGCGGGGTCGTCGTCGAGCACAAGTCGGGGAGGCAGCCGATCGAGGCGGACGTGACCATCGACTGCAGCGGCGACGGGGACGTCGCCGCTCGGGGCGGGGTCGAGTGGGAGAAGGGGAGCACCGCCACCGGGGAGCTGCAGGCCCCCACCCTGGTGTTCCGGCTGGGCGGAGCCGATCGACGGGCGTTCGTCGCGGCCTGCAAGGACCCTCGCTACTCCTTCCGGGACATGATCAACCCCTACCCGGAGATCCGGGAGAAGGTCCTGCGCCACCTGGACTCCATGCCGGTGTTCCTGGCCAACGGCTTCAGGGGTTTCGTCGACCGGGCCCGGGAGCAGGGCGAGTATGACATTCCGCAACTGCGGGTCAATCTCATCAAGCTCCACCGCGACGACGAGTTCTCCATCATCATGACCAAGGTGGCCGGCGTCGATCCGACCGACGTCTCGAGCCTCAGCCGCGCCTACGAGGAAGCGTATCGGCAGGTCCCGGAGCTGATCCGGTTCTTCCGCAAGTGGGTCCCCGGGTTCGCGGAGGCCCGGCTCATCGACATCGCCCCCCTCCTCGGCGTGCGGGAGAGCCGGCGGGTCATGGGCGATTACGTGCTGACCGCCGAAGACCTCTTCAGCGCCCGCCAGTTCGACGACTCGGTGGCTCTCTGCGGCTACCAGATCGACATTCACCGCCCCGACGGCTCCGTCGAGCTCCGCAACCTGGAGACCTACGACATCCCGTTCCGGAGCCTCGTTGCCCGGGGCGTCGACGGGCTCCTCGTCGCCGGCAAGTGCATCTCCGCGACGCACGAGGCGATCTCCTCGACGCGGGTCATCCCCGTCTGTATGGCCCTCGGCCAGGCCGCGGGCACCGCCGCCGCCCTGGCGGTGGGCCAGGCCGTGACACCGCGCCAGCTGGACGTCGCCGCGCTTCGTTCCCGGCTGATCGATCAGGGGGTGGAGCTCCGCCAGACGCTGGGTGAGCCGAACGCCGAGATCATCGAGAGGCTCGGGCGCGTTCCGCTGGACCGCTGAGGAGCACGCGTCACCGCGACGCGCACCACGATGCGCCCGGTCCACACCGCGGGTCCCACCGGGGCGGGGAGCCACATACAATGCCCCACCGGGGGGAAGAAGGAGATCTGGCGATGCCGAGCGAACCCTGGGACGTCATCGTCGTGGGCGGCGGAGGCGCGGGTCTGGCCGCCGCCGTGGCGAGCACTGCGGCCGGGGCACGAACGGTCCTCCTGGAGAAGGCGCCGATCCTGGGCGGCTCGACGCGGCTGGCGGTGGGGTCGATCAGCGCGCCCGGGACACGACGGCAGCGTCGTCGCGGAATCACCGACGACGTCGAGAGCTTCGCCGTCGACAGCAAGAAGTTCACGGGCGATCTCGCTCCCCGCGACAACACCGCCCTGCGGGCGACGATGGCCGCCGAGGCCGGGGACACGGTGGCGTGGCTGGAGTCCCTGGGGGTGGCGTTCGTGGGTCCCTTCCCGGAGCCCCCGCACCGGGTTCCGAGAATGCTGAACGTGGTCCCGGGGGCGCACGCCTACGTGAGCACTCTCGCTCGACAGGCCCGGCGCCGGGGCGCCGAGATCCGCACCGGCGTTCGAGTGACGGGCCTGGTCAAGACCGAGGGCCGTGTCCAGGGGGTGGAGGTCGAGTCGGCCGAGGGCGCACGATCCACGCTCGCGGCCAGAGGTGGCGTCATCCTCGCCACCGGGGACTTCTCGAGCAGCGCCGAGATGAAGGCGAGGTTCATACGACCGGAGGCGGGACCGGTGGCCGCCATCAACCCGCTCTGCACCGGAGACGGTCACACGATGGGCGCCGAGGCGGGGGGCGACCTCGTCAACATGGACATCACCGACGGACCTCAGCTGCGATTCCCCCCTCCGCCGGCGCCGTCGTTTCTGGCGCGGCTGCCCGGCGGCCGACTCCTCTGGCCGCTCTACGCGAGCGCGGGGAACGCCCTGCCGCGACGCGTGACCCGGTTCTTCGCCAAGCAGCTGCTCACCGCGTGGATGGCCCCGGCCGTCGGGTTCCTGCAGGCGGTGCTGATCGTCAATCGGGACGGGAGACGCGTCGACGACCGCGGTCAGGGATTTCCCTACGCGGTGGCCGGGGAGCCGGAAGGACAGGCCTTCCTGATCGTGAGCGAGGCCCTGGCGCGTCGCTTCTCGAGCGGAGACAACCACATCTCGACCGCCCCCGGCATCGCCTATGCCCACTGGAACGACTACCGGCGGGGACGCCCGGACCTGATCACGCGGGCCGCGACCGTGTCCGAGCTGGCGAGGAAGCTGTCCGTGCCACCGGACGCCCTGACCGCGACCGTGGAGGGCGAGATCGATCGCGCGCGACAGAGTGGACAGCCGTCCCACTACGCGGAAGGGCCCTATTACGCGATGGGGCCGGTCCACTGCATCTTCGTGACGACGGAGGGGGGCCTGCGTGTGGACGCGCAATGCCGGGTGGTGGACCCCGCCGGCCAACCCATACCCGGCCTGTGGGCGGCCGGAAGCACGGGCCAGAGCGGCCTCGTGTTGAACGGACACGGCCTCCACATCCTGTGGGCGATGGTGTCGGGGCGGATCAGCGGCCGATCGGCGGCCGGCACCCTCGGGGGGTGACGGCGCACGAGGGCCGGCTGGAGCCGCGGGGACCAGGGGCGCAGGCAAGGTTGGGAATGGCAGGACGAGGCGCATCGGAGCTCGTGGGCTCGCTGCTCGCGTTCGCGACCCTCCCGAGGGGCAACCCGCATCGGCTGGACTCTCCCCGCTACACGCTGCCGCTGCTGGCGCACGACTACCCCGCGCTGACCCCCGCCCTGTGGAACGCGTGCTACGAGCGCTTCGGCCTTGGCGTCCGCAACGTGGCCATGGTCTGCGCGGCCGCCGACCTGGGGGAGGTCCTCGGGGCCCTGCGGGCCGACGATCGCTACTCCGGGGGTGGCGTCGGCGTCGGTCTGAAGGCCGAGGCGCTGCGGCATCTCGATCACATCGACCCTCTGGCCGAGGCCGCGGGTGCGGTCAACCTGATCCAGAAGAGCCGGGAGGGCAGCCTGACCGGACACAACACGGACGGCGACGGCTATGTGCGGAGCCTCGAAGAGGCTCTCGGATCAACCAATAGAGGCATCGCCGGAGTCAAGGTGCTCGTGCTGGGAGCCGGGGGAACCGGCCGGGCCATTGCGCTGGCCCTGGCCCGACAGGGTGCGGAGATCGTCGTTCTCAACCGCACGGTGGAGCGAGCCGCAACCCTGGCCACTCACGTCAATCGCTTCGTCGGCCGCCCCGCCTGCGGAGCGGGTGGCGAGGAGCGGCTTCGCGCCGACGCCCCCGGGGTCGACGTCATCGTCAACACGTCGACGAAAGGGGCGACAGGCCCGCTCGAACGGTACTGCGCGCTGGCCGAAGCGCCGGTGCCGGTCACCCCGGAGGACGTCGAGCAGAACCGAGAGGCCTCGCGGAACCTCCTGGCCTCCGTCTCCACGAACACGATCATCAGCGACGTCGTGCTCCGGAACGGGCCGACGCCCACCCTCACCCTGGCTCAGGAGCTCGGGTTCCCCACGCTCGACGGCGTGGGCATGGTCGTGCACCAGGGCGTCGAGGCCTTCTGCCTGCTCCACGACGCCGAGCTCCAGGAGGCGGGCGTCACGAAGAGCGAGGTGGCCGTGGAGATGCGGAAGGCGGTGGGGTAGCGTCCAGCGCGACCGCCTCTCCGGTCCGCATGGAGGTGTCGGCGGCGGCGGCGATCCGCACGGCCTCGTATCCGTCCTCATAGGTCGCCAGGACCAGGCCGCGGTCACCGGTCTTCACGGCGTCGATGAAGGCCCGGTTCTGGGCGCGAAAGAGCTTCGGGTCGCCGGGCACATTCGTGATCCCGTCCGCCCTCTGGATCGTGGCCGTGTGTTCTCTCTCTGCGAAGTCGACTCGCATCTCCGTGGTCCAGAGGCTGAGGGAGACGCCTCCCCCCACCGGGGTGCAGCACGCGCTGTAGAGGGTCCCTACCGCGCCGCACCGGAACGTGAGCTGGACCATGGACGCGTCTTCGATCGTGTAGATGTCGGGGACGTCCCGTCGATCCCGGACACCGGTGGCGTACACGCTCACGACTTCGCCGAAGAGGTGGCGGGCCAGATCGAGGGTGTGGGTCGTCTGCTCGAAGAACTGGCCACCCGACTGCTCCTTCTGGACCCACCACCTCCATGTCCCGTCGAAACCCTGGGGGCCCGCGCCCAGCCAGCCCCCGTGGAGCATGACCGGCGTCTGCCCCTCGAGAAGCTCGCGCACGTACCGGACGGGGCGCTGATACCGCGTCATGTAGCCGACGGCGTTCAGCACCCCGGTCCTCCTGGTACCGTCCAGGATCGTCCTGGCGGTGGCGACGTCCAGGGCCACCGGCTTCTCGACGAAGAACGGCAGCTTCCGTTTCAGGACCGCGGCCTCCGCGGGCCCATGGACGGAGGGGGGGAGGACGATATAGACGGCGTCGGGCCTCGTCTCGTCGAGCATCCGGTCGATGTCGCTGAAGACACCTCCCTGTCCCCCCGCCTGCTCGCGGCGAGCGCGGGCGTTCTCTTCGACGACGTCACACCAGCCCACGAACTCGACGTCGTCGAACTCGCCCAGACCACCCTCGAGATGCCAGCTCGTCATCCGGCCGCAGCCGATGAAAGCCAGCCTCACGTCGTTCGTCTTCATCGCCCTTGCCCCCGATTCATCCGTCGAGCCGGAGCCCCTTGCGAAGCTTCTCCCTTTGGTCGGGCGTGAGGTCGAGGCGCGCAAGCGACTCCCGCAAGCCGTCCGCGTTCGGGACGATCGCCCGGTAGCCGCAGCCGGGAAGGAGCTCCGGGTTCGGCTGCCAGAGCAGGAGTCGCGGATAGTCGCGACACATCCCGGGGCGAGAGTCGTAGCTGTCGCAGGAGCGCGTGTCCCGATCGAAGTGCGTGCAGGAGAACACGAGGGTCTGCGCGCAGGGCTCCCGTCTCACGAGATCGAAGCCGTTCACGTGCCGTTGCCAGCCGAGGAACAGCCGCTGCAACGAGGGCACGGACCAGACGAGAGACCCGACGGCTATGGTGGGCGCCTCGCAGCAGCCCCCGGAGCGCTGGCATCGTCCGGCGAGGGTGTGCGGTCGCTCGCCCCGCGAACGGCGCCACGTGCGGTGCACGAGGAGATCGACGTCGAAGAGCCAGCGCGCCACGCGCTTCACGGTGCGCCGCAGGATCCCGTCGCGCATGCCACGGCGAAGGTAGCACGGCCGGGGACGGGAGTGGATCGGCGAGCGCCAGCACGAGCCGGCGTGACCTAGACTCAGGCCGGAGCGGCCTCGTCGAGCCGGTCATCCCGACCGCGGAAGGACACCGCGACCAGCGTCAGGTCGTCGGCAAAGTCGGCGCGCTTCGTGAAACGGTGGATGTGGTCCAGGAGCCGCTTCACGACCTCGTCGGCGCGCTGCCCAAGGGCCAACGAGAGCGTCCGTCGCAGGCGCTCGTCTCCGAACTCCTCGCCGCTCGGGGCCTCGGCTTCGGTCACTCCGTCCGAGTACAACAGCAACAGGTCGCCGGGCGACAGCGTCACCGTCCCGGCCCGATACTCGACGTCCGGCAGCAGGCCCAGCACGGGTCCGCCTTCCGTCAGGGGCTCCACGGTGGCCTCTCCGTCGTGCCCCGATCGCACCAGCAGCGGCGGGAGGTGGCCCGCGTTGACGTACTCGAGCTGAGAAGACGCGAGGTCGTACCGACCCCAGACGAGACTGACGAAGCGATTTGGGTCGGTCCGCGCCTCGACCATCGCATTCAGCCGGGGAGCGAGGCCCGCGAGCCCGCCGGCACCCTCGATGCCGGCGGTGGCGCGCACCGCGCCGTGAACCGCACCGGCGATGATGGCCGCCGGCAACCCCTTCCCGGAGACGTCGGCCACGATCATGTCGACCTTCCCGTCGCTCTCGAAGAGGTCGTAGTAGTCTCCCCCGACTCCCCACGTCGGGATGCAGCGTGCCGCGATGTCGAGCTGCTTCGGGGCCGGGGTCTCGATTGGGAGCAGCCTCTCCTGGACGCGTCGGGCGATGTCGAGCTGGCCCTCGATACGTCGGGCGCGCACGTAGCGCGGCATCAGGAACGCCAGCGCGACGATCGCCGCCAGCAGCGCGAGGGCGGCCGCGGCGCTGATCGCGAGGTTGCGCACCAGCGGCCAGAACGGATCGTGGGGGCCGTGGGGGTCGAGCGCGAGCTCGACCACCTTGAACCGTGGTCGGCTCTGGGCTCCGAACCCGGGCGAGCGGGCCGGGCGTTCGTCGAGGAACTGGAACCGAAAGGGGAGCGCGACGACGAGGCCCGGTGCCCAGCGGGGTGGGAGCATGCGGTGCACGCTCAGTGCCCGGCGGTCCAGGAGCTCTCCTCGCGTCTCCGCCTCCACCGGCCCGGCCGGAGCTTCTCCCGCCGCGGCAATCACCTCGCCGTCCTGTCCGGCGACCCGAATCCAGACGATCAGGCCCCCGCGCCGCCGTCGCTCACCTTCGAGCAGCTGCTGGAGTGCGTCCGGGCCGGCCTCGGCCTCGTCGCGCGCTCGCTGCTCGAGACGCGACACGATGCGTCCCGCTTCCGCGGTGAGGTGATCGACGACAAGATCGCTGGCGACGTAGCGGTACGTCAGGATCGCCTCGAACAGCAGCAGGAGCCCGAGGGCGAAGCCCGCCCCGAGAACCAGGCCCAACCCCTTCGCGCGTCGCGGCTTCATCGCGGGATCCCTGCTCCGACCTTACTTCGAAAGACCCTGGGTGACGAGGCCATCCTCACTGGGTGGCCGATCGACACCAAGCGGCGGCGAGCCTCCCCGGGGTGGGCCTCGGCCGCCCGGGGAGACTCGAGCCGTCTCTCACCGCCGACCGCCGCGGTTCCCCCTGCCCTTCGGGCCGGTGCCGGTGCAGTTGCCGGATCCGCCGCCTGCGCCCATTCCGCTGCCGTCGCGGGGCCCCACGCCCTGGTTGCCGGACCCGTCACCAGGTCCCCGACCCTTGGACCCCTTCGATGCGTTGCGCCCCTGGCCCGCGCCGCGGCCCTGGGTGTTGCAGTTGTCGCAGACGCCGTCGCCGTCGGCGTCCACGAAACGCTGCCCGCTCGCCTGTGCATTCTGGGCCTCGACCGTCTCACGGCTACGGGTCTCGATACGCTTCTGGGCCTGGATCTTCTCACTCGCGGCCTTCGGCGAGTCAGCCGGCCCGGGCGTCTGAGCGGTGGCCGCCACCGCCCACCCAATGAGCACCGCCAAGGTCAACATCGTGGTGCGTTTCATATTCGTTCTCCTCTCGTCGGCGCCCCCGCAGGGGCTGTGTCTCGAACTCCGTCCTCCTCTAGGGCAAGAACGGGGCCAGCGCCGGCCGCCCGCGCCAACCCTCGCAAGTCACGTGCATTGCCACTGTTAGAGGAACGAGCGCGGGCGGGAGGGGCCTGACGATCGACCAGATGGTCGACTGCCGTCGACGATCCGGTCGAGATCACCACCCGCCGAGGAGGTGTGGGGGCCTCAGGTCCATCGGAGCGCGAGCGTGCCGTCATCCCCCAGCTCCACCCGCGTGCCCAGCTTCCGGCCCCCTCGATCCAGGGTGGCCCGGAGCCACTCCGCGTCCCGCCTCGCGGTGCGCTCGAGGCGAAGGCGCCGTGTGCGGAAGGGAACCATCTCCAGGCGCCAGAGCCGGCCGGAGCCCTGCTCGAGCGTGAGGAAGTAGGCGAGGACGAGATCGCTCCGGAACTCCTCGCGCCCCGAGATCCCCTCGTAATCGTTGATGAAGTCGCCGCAGCCGTAGAGGATCGGCCGCCCCCCGTGGACCTCGATGGCCTTCGGATGGTGAGACGAATGCCCATGCACGACGTCGGCGGCGCCGGCGTCGATGAGGCGGTGAGCGAACTCCCGCTGCGGTCGGGGAACGGAGTACCCCCAGTTGCCGCCCCAGTGGATCGAGACCACGACCAGATCGCCGCGCCGGCGCCAGCGGCGCACCCGCTCGGCCACACGGTCCGCCGCGCGGCTCGACAGGTCGCCCAACAGGCTCACGCCCGCTCGCCCCTCGCTCGCCGCCCAGTCCCGGGGAATGCCGCTCGTCGGACGACCCAGGCCGAAGACCAGGAGCCTCCCCTTGCCCGCCGCCTCGAGCGCGGCCGGACGCTCCGACTCCTCGAGATCCCGTCCCGCTCCGGCGGTGGCGATGCCCGCCCCGTGCAGCACGTCGAGCGTCTCGAGCAGACCGGCCAGCCCCCAGTCCATCACGTGGTTGTTGGCCAGGACACAGCAGTCAATAGCGGCGGCGCCAAGACACGGGACGTTTCCGGGGTGCATCCGGTAGTTGATGCCCTTCGGATAGGCCTCGTCGCAGGTCGTGACCGCGGTTTCCAGGTTGATCACGCGCAGATCGGGTGAGCGTGCCTGGATGTCGGCCAATGCCTCGCCCCAGATGGAGGCGAAGTCCGCCGGACGGCGGATGGCACCGTGCGCCCTCTCTGCGAGCTCCACGTACCCCAGGGCCGACCTCATATAGGACTCGTAGATCTCGGGCTTCGAAGGGCGGGGGAGCACCTGGTCGATTCCCCGCCCGGTCATGACGTCTCCGCAGAGGAAGACCTTGAGATGAGCCCGGGCCGAAGCCGGTCCAGTCCCGGCCTCGGGTCCGGCCGCTGAGGCGACCCGGCCGGCCGGTGGCGGGACCGCCCAGACCCCCAGGGCCGCCGAGCCAGACACGTTGAGAAAACGACGTCGTCTCCAGGCCGCGTGGGCGCTGGCCACCTCTATCTCCGGCCGAAGGGCATGAGGGCGAGCGGTTGCTCACCGCGCCCGAGTCCGAGGGCCCGGACCACGGCGTCGTCGACGAAGGCCCCGACGACGCACGTCCCCAACCCGAGGGCCGCCGCCTGGAGCGCGGCGTTCTCCGACGCGCAGCCCGCCTCGAAGTGCACGTAGAGCGCGGCCCGCTCGCGGTACCGGCGGGCGGTCCGCCGCTCGACGGCGGCGAGGGCGATCCAGACTGGAGCGCTCGCCATCCAGTCCTGGTCCAGCGCGGCTCGCGCCAGCGCCTTCCGGCGATCTCCCTCCGCCACGAGGGAGATGCGGTGGCCGGCCGGGCGGTAGCGGTAGACGCCGGCCTCGAGGCCGGTGACACGACCCACGACGGCGGAGGTCTCCAGCGGGTAGGTGGCACCGGCCGAGGGCGCGGCCCGACCGCCGTCAGGAGCGGTCACCCCCTGCGCCGCCCAGAGGAGCTGCGAGAGATCCTCCAGGCTCAGGGCCTCGTCCTTGAACTCGCGCACCGAGCGCCGCTGGCCGAGGGCGCTTTCGACGCTCACTCGACTCGTCCTGCGCGGTTCCGGCAGCGGGATCGTGTCCGTCTTCCCCATCTCGGTCCCCGAGCAGTCGCTCCGGGTCGGCCCTGAGACTGGCGCCTCGAGGACAGTGTACTCCTCGGGCCGCCACCGGCTCGATCCTCGAGGCCAGAGCCGGACCGGCTTGGACACCGGGGCCACCGGAGCATCGCCCGGACGATGTCGGGCCGGCGGCACGCTCCGCGTCGCCGACGGCGCGAAGCCCGGCTTCCAGCTCGTCGACCAGAGAGACCGAGGTCAACTCGACGCCTCCATCTCGGAGCCCCGGCGTGGGACGACCAGCACCTCACAACCCCTCGAGCCACACCCGGGCGCGCCGCTCCAGGAACCGGTGGGGGCCGCGGGCCCCGGACGCCTGGAGCGCCTCGGCCAGCGACTCCGGCGACCAGCGGGCGAGGTCCTCGCGCGTCCGGATGTCGAGGCCATTGAGCTCCCGGGCCCGGTCGTCTCCCAGGCCGCGGTGCAGGACCAGTGCCACACGCTCCCGGTGCTCCCGGAGTGCTTCGACGGACAGGCCGGTGCGAGCCGACCATTCGGCTCGGCCGCCCTCGTCAGCGAGGGCACGGAGCAGTCGCTCCGGGCTCTCGAGCCCAGCTGCGGCGAGTGTCCTCGCGATCGCCCGGTGGCAGCACGCCGAGGCGCGCCACGGGAACGTAGACGGAATCCACCGTCACGCGATCGGCCGCGTCGAAGACGACGAAGACCGCGGCGGCCACCAGCACCGCCGTGGCCCCAGCCACGGCGCGCCGCCACCGTCGGGAAGAACGTCCTGGTCGCGGACCCGTCGCCCCGAGGAAGCTCACGACCGTGGCACACTCGAGAGCGAACGGCGGGAAGCCGAGGAACCCGGCGAGCGGCATCTCGAACACCTTCAGCGACTCGAACCCCGGCACGGTGTACATCCATTTGACCCGCGCCCAGTAGTTCCAGGTCTCCCAGAGGACCCCGCACACCAGACCCGCGAGAAGCCACCGCAAGGACGGGCCCGCCTCACCCCGCTCCAATTCGCGCAGTCGGCTCGTGGCGGCGTGGCGGCGGTTCCAGGGCTCGAGGAGGAAGATGACGCTGCCCCACGTGAGCGGGAAGAACAGCTCGGGCCAGGCCAGGGGCAGCGCGAAGCACAGGACACCCAGGGTCAGACAGCCGAGCGTCTTCGCGCGACTCCAACGCAATGGGGCGACGGACACCCGTCGCAGGACCCCGAGGTTGCGGAGCAGGGCCTCCGTCTCGAAGAGGGCGGGAAGCACCGTGGCAAAGGCCACCACGCCGCCCGCCCAGCGCGCCGCGCGCAGCGGGTGGTCCATGACGTAGTACCAGTTGCCGAGGCGGAGGTTGAGGGCCTCGAAGAGGGTCCAGAGGGCCACGGAGAGGCCGGCGAGCCACAGAAAGCGCCGCGGCTCGTCGCGCAGCAGCGAGCGACCGGAGAGACGCCGGTTGAGGCCGTCCGCGACGAGGATGTAGGACCACCAGGCCCACTGGTAGTACCAGGAGAGGAAGGGCTCGACGAGGAGCGCCATCCCCACCGTCGCGACCGCGAAGACGAAGAGGGGCAGGACCACGGGCACGACTTGAGGATACCCCCGAGGAGGACGTGATTTCGGTCACCTCGACGACGTGATGGTGGGCACAAACCGCCCCCGGAGTGCCCGGCGTCACATCCCGAACGTCTTCGGACCCCCAGACTGGGCGATGCGGGAAGCGTGTCGTGATCGGCGGACCTTCCCGAGGAGGCTGAACGGAGCCGGCAAGAGGAGGAGCGGGGTCATGAAGACGATCAGGCGAAGGGCGTTTGTGGTCGCGATGTGCGGCGTGGTCGTGGGCCTGGCCGGGTGCGGAGGCGAGAGCCCCTTCGCCGCCACGAGCGTGAACGGATCGAGCATCGTCCTCAAGGGGACCGTCCTCAGCCTCGTGCCGGTGCCCGCCGTGGGCTTCTCGACGTCCTCCAACGGCGCCGACGCCACGATCACGGTGACGGTCGTGGGGCTCGAGGAGATCACCGCCACGGTGAACGCGGAGGGGGGGTTCGTCCTGCGCGGCCTCCCGGAAGGGACCTTCACGATCCTCTTCGGGGACATGGACGGGAACCCACTCGGCACGCTCACGTTCGATGCGGTCCTTCCGAACCAGGAGCTGACGATCTCGGTCGAGATCATGGGCGATGGCACCGTGATGCTGTTGGAGGAGCATCGCAACGGGATCGGCCACGCCGGGCTGGAGATCCAGGGCACGATCGACGCGGTCCCCGCGGCCTGCGATCCGAACGGTGACAATCTGTTCTCGATCGCCGGCTTCCAGGTCGTGGTTCGTCCCTTGACCACCGCGATTCGCGAAGGCAACACCAGGCTGACGGTGTGCGAGCTCGCCGTCGGCGACCAGGTGCACGTCAAGGGCGTCTGGCTCGAGCCGGAGGCGGGCACGGACCCCGCCGACCAGCAGGTGCTCGCCCACGAGATCAAGCTCCAGGACGACGCCGATCTGGACGGCGAGAAGGTCACCATCTGCCACAAGGGTAAGAACACGCTCTCGATCAGCGTCGACGCCTGGCCGGCTCACGCGGCGCACGGCGACACCCTCGGGGCGTGCAGCTGACCGCGCGCGCGGGGGCGCGCGGCGCGCGCTGCTCGTCTCCTTCGCGTGCTGCGCCGCCACCGCCGCCGCCCAGGACGTGCTGATGGCCACGGGCGGGATGACCCGAGGCGGCTTCGAGATCACCAGCTATCCCGTCCTCATCCCGAAGGACGATGACGAGGTGGGCGTCTTCGTTCGGGGTGGGTACGGTCTGACCGAGCGGCTGGCCCTCCGGGCCAGCCTTGGCTTCTTCAACGACCTCACCTACCTGGGCGCGATGGGCGACCTCAGGTTGCCGAGAAAGGTCCCCGTCGACCTCACCCTCTCCTTTGGAGTCCACCGCAGCGGCTTCGAGGAGAGCGCCGACATCTTCGGCTTCGACCTTGCGCTCGTCGGCCGTCACCCGGTGGCCTCACGCGTCGCGCTCTACGGGGGCTTCGACCTCGACTTCGAGTTGCCGAGTGCCCCTTATGACGCCTTCACTCGGGCCCGGTTTGTCGCCGGCGTCGACACCCGGATCCTGGACAACGTGGCCCTTCTCGTCGAGGGCGGCCTCGGCTTCAACGACCGCTCACCGGACTACCTGAGCGCCGGTCTCGCCGTGCGTCTGCGCTGAACTCGCGACAGTCCGAGCGGCTCGAGCGAGGGTCAGGCCCCGCCCAGGATCTCCAGCAGGTCGTGCGGGCTCATGGTGCTCGTCCCCTCTCTACTGGCAGGCCTGGAAGGCCGGCAGGTGGCGCTGGAGTGACGCCGCGCGCAGGTTCGCGAAGACGTTCACGACGTCGCGGGGCAGGTCGCCACGCGACAGGTAGCCATCATAGAGTTCGGCGTCCTCGATCTCGACGTCGACGCCCCCGGCGCACGCCGCGGCGAGCGTGTCGAAGACGGTGACGTTGCCAAGCGTCCAGACGCTCGGAGGTGCCGTCCACTCCCGCCGTTCAAAGAGACGGAGGAGGGCCTGAACGTGCTGCTGCTCGGCGTTGGCGATGGCCGCGAAGGGCGCGACGCCGCCGAAGTCCGCGAGGACCCGCCGATAGGTTTGCTCCGCCTTGTGCTCCTCCTGGAGTGCCTCGACGAGGAGCGTCTGGAGATCGTCCGGGTCGGGCCCGGCCGCCGTGCCGTCGCAAGTCCCATCACATGTCCCGTCCCCCGGGCCGTAACCCGCACCGTCGCAGGTCCCGTCACAGGTCCCGTCGCCCGGACCATAGCCCCCACCGTCGCAGGTCCCGTCGCCGGGGCCGTAGCCGTAGCCGGGCCCCTGACCGCCGTTCGGACCCGGCCCTGGGGACGTTCCGTCGCAAGTCCCGTCACAGGTCCCGTCACCCGGACCATAGCCCGTGCCGTCGCAGGTCCCGTCGCCGGCCAGGGTGTTCTGGCCTCCGTTGCCCGGGCCGTAGCCCAGGGCGGTGAAGGTGGCCACGTCATCGACCGCCACACCGGGGCCCGCCGGGGACTCCACGGCCGATCCGCCGCAGGCCGTGAGGGCCATGACCGCCAGGCCCGCCAGGATCAGCGCCCATCGTGTGCTCGAGCCGTTCATTCCACTCCTCCGTTCTTCTTGTTGAGCCATCCCTCGTGGCCTGGGCAAGGATCGGGCCAGGCCCCTGGATGCTGGGGAGAAGACGAGATGTGGCTGATTCTATTGCCCTTTGGCGTGAACGGCCCTTGCTGGCGGGCTCGCGGGCGAGGGCGGATTCTCGACCAGACGGTCGAGCGCCTCGACCAAACGGTCGAAGCTCTCCGCCACGCGGGCGGAGCGGGTGACGACGTGAACTCGCGGCGGGTTTCAACTACTCTGGTGCACGATCCGATGGATGACCTGACCTTCAAAGACGCCGACCCGCAACCCGAGGACGGGGACGCGCCGTCCCGCGACGGCCGGGCGGCTCTTGCCGTTCTCGTCGCGGTCATCGTCCTGCTCCTCGGCGGGATGGGGTTCCTCGGCTACCGCATCCAGCAGCGGATCGACGCGGTCGACCGGCACCTGGCCGGCCTGTCGGCCCGGACGGACGACGCCGCCGCCCTCTCCGAGGAGGCGATGAAGCAGGCGGTCGACGCCGAGGCTGCGGCCCGAGCCGGGGGGCCGCGGAAGCGCCGAGGCCGAGACCGCCGAGGCCGAGACGCGCCGAGGCTCGCGGAGAGGCCGAGGCCGCGCGCGACGAGGCTGACGCGGCGCGCCACGAGGCGAACGCCGCGCTCACACGCGGCCGCCGAGCCCGGGCCGAGGCGGACCGTATCCGGAAGGAGGCGGACGCCGAGCTCAACCGCCTGGAGGAGGCGCTGGGCCAGGTCGCGGAGACGCGGCGCACCGCCCTCGGTCTGGTCATGAACCTCGGGAGCGACTACCTCAAGTTCGAGTTCGACAAGGCCGAGCTGCAGCCCGGGGATCGAGAGCTGCTGAGCCGGATCGCCGGCATCCTGCTCACCTCGACCGACTACACCGTCTCCGTCAACGGACACACCGACGACGTGGGAACGCAGGAGTACAACCAGAAGCTCTCCGAGCGTCGCGCCCAGGCGGTGCGGGACTACCTCGTGGAGGCCGGGGTGTCGGAGGAGATCCTCAGCGTCACCGGGCACGGGAAGACGCGTCCCCTGGTGCCGGGAACCTCCGACGAGGCCCGGGCCAAGAACCGTCGTGTGGAGCTCGGCATCGTCAACACCCGGTTCGTCTACGGGCGAGAGCTGAAGGCCCGTCCGTAGCGCGCACCGACCCCGAGACCAGCGAGGATGGCCGATTCCGAGGGACCCGTCGACCCGCTCGAGGGCGATGAGGCCGAGGACTCGTGGGAGCCGCCCAGCCCGGCGTTGGGAGGCCCCGGCCAGCTCCTCGCCGCGGTGGTGTTCGCCGTCGTCGTGGGCGTGATTCTCCTCGCGGCGGTGGCGGCGGTGTCCTGGCTCTTCCGACTTCACTGAGCTCCGAGCTCCGTCCGGACCGTCTCGGGGCTCGGTTCCGCGACCGGGTCTATTTGCCTCCCGCTGGACCGAAGGCGTAGAGGTGTCCGAGCGTCCGGACGTACAGGGTGTCGCCTCCCACCGCCGGCGTAGCGTAGCAGGGCTCGCCGAGCTCGCTGGACGAGAGAAGCGTCCAGTCGGCTCCCGGTTCGACGACGCTCGACGGTGCCGCCCTCGCTCACGACGTAGATCCGTCCGCCGACGACGATCGGTGAGGAGAAGTACTTGTCGACCGAACGCTCGACGCGCCCCTGCTTCACGACCGTCCCGGTCTCGGCATCGAGGGCGGTGAGGATCCCGCCGTCCTTGACGGTGTAGAGCGAGACCCTCGTGGAGCAGCGGTGAGGAGACGACGGGCACCGCCTTCTCGTAGCGTCCACAGGACCGCCTCGGCGGTGATGTCGCCGGTGCGCGCGCCCGGCCGGATCGCCAACGTCGTGTTGTGGGACGCGCGCCGGGCCCGGAAGAACTCCCACTCGCGCTCGTTCAGCAGCTCGTCGTCGTCGAGGTCGACGAGGCCCCAGCCGCCACCGTGCCGCCAGCCGCCGGCCACCGCCTCCGGCTCGGAGATCTTGCCGTCGCCGTCGCTGTCCCCCCGGTCGATCGCCTCGGCGAAAGGGGCAGCTGCTGCCGCTCGCCGGTGTCGGCGCCCGGGCGCCCAGGCGCTCACGTAGACCGTCGTGTCGTCGACCGTGGGGGAGGACTTCGTCTGCCAGGTCGGGCCGCGCGACCACCATGTCTTCTGGCCCGTCTCCAACTCGTAGGACGTGACGCGGTACGAGCCCAGCAGGATCAGCTGCTCGGGCTCGCCTTCGGGCGCGAAGACCACCGGCGTCGAGTATCCATGGGTCACCTCCGGCCGCTCGGTCCGCCACAGCACGGTCCCGTCTGCCGGGTCGACCGCCATCACGAACGACCCGCGGTCCTGGTCGACCTGGAGCACGAGCCGGCCTCCGGCGAGGATCGGCGAGGAGCCGTGGCCGTTGGGGATCGTGAACGGTCCGAGCGGGAGGCGCCAGCGCTCCTCCCCGTCGGGCCCGTAGGAGATCAGGCCAAAGTCCCCGAAGAAGACGTACACGTTCCGGCCGTCCGTGGTGGGACTGGGCGAGGCAGGGCCGTTCTTGTCGTGAAAGGCCTCCTCGCGCGGGCGCGGGGCCTCGCGGCGCCAGAGCTCCCGTCCCGAGGCGCGCTCGAGAGCGATGGTCAGGAGCCTTCCGTCCTCCTGGCCGGTGACGAAGATGCGGTCCTCGGTGAGGACCGGCGAGGAGTGCCCGGCGGGCAGAGGCGTCCGCCAGCGCGCGCCCGAGGGATCGAGGTTGGTCGGCGGGTTCGCGGCGTCCGCTACCCCGCGCGCCGTTCGGGCCCCGGAAGCGCGTCCAGTCGGTTCCTGCGGCGAAGCGCGGGACGAGCAGCACCATCGCCACGCCCGCGACTCCCGCGAGGTGCACCCATCCGGTTCCTGTTCGTTCCATCGGAAATGCTCCTTCACTGAGATTGCCGGCCCATTCTATCCCCCTGTCGAACACGTCGCGGGCCGGAGTACACTCTGGCGCATGCACACGACGACCCGACGCCCGGACATCGCTCGTCTCGGCCGTGCCCTCACTGTCGGCATCGCCACGTGGCTGACCCTCGCCGGCGTCCCGGACGCCGCGGACTGGCCCCAGTGGGGAGGACCCAGCCGCAACTTCCGTGTCGCGGCGGCGCCGCTCGCCTCGGAGTGGCCGGCGAGCGGGCCGAAGACGATCTGGCGGCGCCCCCTCGGCCACGGGGACTCCGCGATCGTCGCCGACTCGGAAAGCCTCTACACGGTCTATCGCCGGGACGGCCAGGAGATCATCGTCGCCCTCGACCGGGCGAGCGGCCAGACGCGCTGGGAGCACGAGTACGCGGCGCCCCTGTGGGAGGGCATGCGGTCCAACAATGGCGAGGGGCCGCGCGCCACGCCGATCGTCGTGGGCGACCGCGTGTGCGCGACCGGGGTCGCCGCCCGTCTCAGCTGCCTGGACACGAAGAGCGGGCGAGTCCTGTGGACCCGCGACCTGTGGAAGGACTACGACGTCGACCCGAAGAAGTACGGGCCGTCCGACCGGGGCTTCGCGGCCAGCCCCCTCGCCGTCGGCGACCGGCTCGTCACCGTCGCCGGTGGCCCCGGCCACGCAGTGACCGCCCTCGACCTCGCCGATGGAAAGGTGATCTGGGCGAGCCTGGACTACGAGATCAGCTACGCGTCGCCGATCCTCATCGACGTCGAGGGGGAGCGCAGCTCGTCTTCTTCCTGGCCGATCGGGTCGTCGGGGTGAACCCCGAGAACGGGGCGCTCCTGTGGGGGCACCCCCACGTGACCGACTACTCGATGAACGCCACCACCCCGCTGTGGGGGCCGGAGGGAGTCCTCTTCGTCTCCTCTGCCTACGACGTGGGAAGCCGCGGCCTGCGCCTCACGCGTGTGGACGGACGAACCGAGGTCGAGGAGCTCTGGCACAACCGCAAGATGCAGGTCATGCACGGCACCGCGGTCGGCGCGGGTGACGTGATCTGGGGCTCCAGCGGCAGCTTCGGGCCGGCGTTCCTGGTCGGTGTCCACGCCCGCACCGGTGAAGAGGTGGCCCGGATGCGCGGCTTCGCCAAGGCCACCATCGTGGCGAGTGGGGACCGGCTCGTGCTCCTCGACGAGGAGGGCGTCCTCGGCCTCGTCTCGATCGAGGGCAACCGACCCGTGGTCCTCGCCAGGGTGGACCTGCTGTCCCGGCGGGCCTGGGCCGCCCCGGCTCTGGTCGGCACCACCCTCTACGCCCGCGACCGCAAGGAGATCGTGGCGGTCGACCTCGGCCCTTGAGCGGTCGCCGGCGCCCCAAACCCCGGGCCGCTCGCTCTCCCGTCCGCGCCCGACGTCTCACCAGACGAGGCGAATGAACCAAACGGTCTATGGCAGCCAGAAATCCACGCGTGGTAGCGTCGATTTCTGAGGGGGAGTCCACACAGTCATGCTCAGGAAGCACCTCTGCCTGGCGTTCGCGATCCTCTGGCTCGCTCCGGCGGCCCGAAGCGCCGCCGCCGACTGGCCCCAGTTCCGCGGCCCCAACCGGGACGGCATCTCCAGGGAGACCGGTCTTCTGCGGGCCTGGCCGGCGGACGGCCCGAAGGTCCTCTGGTCGACGCCGGTGGGCCAGGGCTACGCCGCCGCCGCCATCCACGGCGGAAAGGTCTACTTCAACGACTACGACGAGTCCACGTCCGAGTACCTCATCCGCTGCCTGAGCCTGGCCGACGGGAAGGAGCTGTGGCGCTTCAAGGAGAAGCGGCGCATCCGGCCCAACCACGGCATCACCCGCACCGTGCCCGCGACCGACGGCAAGTACGTCTTCTCGCTCGACCCCAAGGCGGTCCTGCACGCCCTCGACGCCGCCACCGGCAAGGAGGTCTGGCGCAAGAACCTGGTTCAGGAGTACGGCTCGAAGATCCCGCCCTGGTACAACGGCCAGTGCCCCCTGATCGAGAAGGACCGGGTGCTGATCGCGCCGGTCGGCACGTCGGCCCTGGTCGTGGCCCTGGACAAGGCCACCGGGAAGGAGCTGTGGCGCACGCCGAACCCCGACGGCTGGATCCTGTCGCACTCCTCGCTGATGCCGGCGACGCTCGGCGGCGTCGACCAGTACCTGTTCAGCGTCCTGCAGGGGACGGTCGGGGTGGCCGCGGCCGACGGAAAGCGGCTGTGGCACTTCCCCTTCAAGTTCAACCTCTCGGTGTCGCCCTCGCCGCTGGCCATCGACTCCGAGCGCGTCTACGTGACCGGCGCCTACGACTCCGGCGGCGCCATGTTCCGGGTGAAGAAGGCCGGAAGCGGCTTCACGACCGAGCAGGTCTTCGTCCACGCGCCGGAGGAGTGGAACTCCGAGGTCCAGACCCCGATCCTCTTCAAGAAGCACATGTTCGCGGTCGGGAAGCAGAAGCGGGGGCTGTTCACCTGCGTCGACCTCGACGGCAAACAGGTCTGGGACGAGCGCCGGGAAGGCCTCCTTCGAGCTGGGCTCGTTCATGCTCGCCGACGGCATGTTCCTGATCCTCGAGGGCAAGACCGGCATGCTGCGCCTGCTCGAGGCCAGCACCACGGGGTACAAGGAGCTGGCCAGCGCCCAGATCCTGAGCGGCCACGACGTCTGGGGCCCGCTGGCGCTGTCCGACGGCAAGCTCGTGATCCGCGACCTCACACGCATGGTCTGCCTCGACCTCAAGGGTCGGTGACGGAAGGCGGAAGGGAGACGGCCGTGGAGTTCCGACCGGCACACCGCATCGGCGGCAAGGGTCCCGCGCCCCACCAGTTCGCCCGCACCCTGCGCGGCGTCGCCGTCGACGCCGAGGGCCGGCTCTACGCGGTGGGCGATTCCGCGGTCAAGGTCTTCGATACCGATGACGCACTCGCCCGGCAGTGGCCTACAGACCGGCCGGGCGAGTGCGTCGCCGTCGACCGTTCGGGACGTGTCTGGGTCGGCGAGAGAGAGCAGGTCGAGATCTTCTCCCCCCAGGGCGAGCTCGCCGACACCTGGCGCGACCCCGGGCAGCTCGGCCTGGTGACCGCGATCGGCTTCGGTGGTGGCGACGTGTTCCTCGCCGACGCCACCGCCCGCTGGGTCCGGCGCTACGACCAGGAGGGCCGGCTCCTGAACAACATCGGCGACCAGCACCGCAAGGGCGGGTTCCACATCCCCAACGGTGTCGTCGACTTCGCCGTCGACGCCGGGGGGATCGTCCACGTCGCGAACCCGGGGATGCACCGGGTCGAGCGCTACTCCGCGGACGGGACGCTGCTCGGTCGCTTCGGCCGCTTCGACGGCCGCGACCCCGAGGGCTTCCCCGGATGCTGCAACCCGACGAACCTCACGGTCGATGGCGCGGGTCGGGTCATCGTCAGCGAGAAGGCGGGGCCGCGGGTCAAGGTCTACGACCCGGAGGGGCGGCTGCTCGAGGTCGTGGCCGACGACGTGTTCGATCCCGCGGCGAAGAACATGGACGTGGCCGTCGATGCCGGGGGCCGCATCTACGTGGCCGACACCGCGACGCTCGAGATCTGCGTCTTCGAGCCGAAGACACGGGAGGCGACGGCGTGAGCAAGAAGCACACCCGACGGGAGGTCCTGGGCCACGCTGCCCGGGGCACGGCCCTGGCGGGCCTGGGGGGTCTCACCGGCCTGCTCTGGCTGAAGGCGAACGCGACGTTCGCCTGGTCCATCAACGCCCAGCGCTGCATCAACTCCCGGCTCGGGGCGGTGGGCGTGGAGGTGTGCGAGCGCTGCGCCACCGAGTGCGTGCTGGCCCTGTCGGCCGTCCGGGCCGTGAACGAGTTCAAGAGCTGCGGGCGCTGCTACGTGTGCCCGGCCTACTTCAAGATCACGAGCGCGGTCGGACCCGACGGCCTGCCCACGCGAGAAGGTCTGCCCGCGCGACGCCATCAAGCGCGAGCCGATCGGGTGGATCGACCCCGACGACCCCGCCAACAACTTCTACGACTACACGATCGACGAGACGCTCTGCAACGGCTGCGGCCGCTGCGTGCTGGAGTGCAAGGAGCCGGCCGGGCTGGGCTCGATCCGCCTCGAGGTGCGCCACGACACCTGCCTCGACTGCAACCGCTGCGCGATCGCCCAGGCCTGCCCGGAGGACGCGTTCGATCGACCCGATCCGACCTAGAGCGGTGCCCATGCTCCTGAGCACCGGCCACCGGATCCTCCTCCCCCGAGCCGCGGGTCTGGGGCTGCTCTTCGCGCTGGCCCTCGCCGCCACTCCTGCCGCCGCGCAGGAGCACCTCGAGTACGAGCGCCCGGTGGACGTGGCGCCGACCGAGGAGACGATCGGCGAGGGGTACGTCACCCCCGAGGTGCAGCGCCCCCGGCCGCGGGCGGCGGCCTGGCAGATCGCCGACGTCGTCCTTCTCGCCGCCGCCCTGGGCCTCGCCGCCTGGCTCGCCATCTGGCGCCGGCAGCGCGGCTGGCTCGTCGCGCTGACCACCGCGTGCCTCCTCTACTTCGGCTTCTACCGCGAGGGCTGCGTCTGTCCGATCGGCTCGACCCAGAACGTCGCGGTGGCGCTCGTCGATCACACGCTACGCCGTGCCGCACTACGTGATCGCCATCTTCGTCCTGCCGCTGGTGGCGGCGCTCCTCTTCGGACGTGTCTTCTGCGCGGGGGTCTGCCCTCTGGGGGCGATCCAGGAGCTGGTGGTGCTGAAGCCGGTCGACGTTCCGGCGAAGCTCGACAAGGCCCTGGGCTGGCTGAAGTGGGTCTACCTCGGGGCGGCCCTCTACTACGCCGTCCTCCCGGCGGTCGAGCGCGACTTCGTCATCTGCCGCTTCGACCCCTTCGTGGGGCTCTTCCGCTTCACCGGCGCCGCCTGGCTGCTGATGGTCGGGGGCGCGTTCCTGTTGGCGGGGATCTTCGTCGGCCGGCCCTACTGCCGCTGGCTCTGTCCCTACGGGGCGCTGCTCTCGGCCTTCTCGCGCTACGCCTGGCGTCCCTTCTCCATCACCCCCGACCGCGAGCTCGACTGCGGCCTCTGCCAGGGCGCCTGCCCGTACGGCGCCATCGAGGAGAGGCGGGCGGTGCGCACGGACTGCTTCGCGTGCGGCCGCTGCTACCGGTCCTGCCCGGTTCATCACGCCGACGCCGCGGAGGCCGTCGTGCCGGTGCCGGCCCCCGCGAGTGCAGGCTCGCCCCCGAAGCCATGACAGCCGCGCTCGCCGCGATCACCGGCAGTCGGACGTGGCTCCGGCGTTCCCTCGCCACCACCGACGACCAGATGAGGGTCGCACGCCGCGTGGCGCTCGTCTCGGGCGTGGTGGCCCTCGTTTGCACGGCCGTGCTGATCGTCGACCACGCGCTCGCCGTGTGGCGAGCGCCCGCCGAGAAAGCCACGATCGAGGAGCTCGAAGGGCAGACGAAGGAAGACGCCGAGATCGCCACCCAGCTCCACGACGAGCGCAAGCGGCAGACCGACGCTTCGCTCGCTCGCGAGACCCGCGAGCGGGCCCTCGCCTGGATCCTGCTCCTCGCGGGCGGCATCTTCGTCGCGTCCGGGAAGTGGGCCATGTCGCTCCGGCCGCAGCGGCTGCCGTCGCTCGAGGAGCTGGTGGCGGTGCGGTTTGCGCCACCGAAGGCGGTGAAGAAAGGGACGTCCGCTGTCGCAAAACCCTCTGACGCTCAACGCAGCATTGCGCCCGAAACAGTCGATCTGGAGTTCGTGGACGACCTCGTCAGCCGTTTCGGGCGCGACCGGGAAGCGGCGATCCCCATCCTCCAGGCGATCCAGGCCCACTACCGCTACCTGCCGGACGAGGCACTGCAGCGCGTCTGCGAGCAGACCGAGATCACCCCGGCCCAGATCGCCGGCACCTCGAGCTTCTACTCCCAGTTCCGTCGCTCGCCGGTGGGACGCCACGTGGTGCGCGTCTGCCACGGCACCGCCTGCCACGTGGCGGGGGCGGAGCAGATCACCGAGGAGCTGCGGCGCCACCTCGAGATCCCGCCCGACGCCGACACCGATTCCCAGCGACTGTTCACCCTCGACAAGGTGGCCTGCGTGGGCTGCTGCAGCCTGGCCCCGGTGATGATGATCGAGGAGGAGACGGCGGGGCGGCTCACCCCCGCGACCGCGCGCCAGGCGCTCGACACGGTGGCGAAGAGGACATGAGCTCCCCGGCCCAGGTCGAGTTCCGCGTCGGTCTCGCCTCCTGCGGGGTCGCCAACGGCGCGCGACCCGTGCACGAGGCGGTGGAGGCGGCGGTGCGCGAGGCGGGTCGCGGCGTGGCCCGGGCCGTGGGCTGCGGCGGGATGTGCCACCGCGAGCCGCTGGTCGAGGTCGTCGACGGCGACGGTCGCTGCACCGTCTACACCCACGTGACCCCCGACCTCGTGCCGGCCCTCGTCCGGCGCCACCTGCGGCCGAAGGGACTGCTGACCCGCGTCCGCTGGATGGTGGCCGGGCTCGCCGAGAGCGGCAACGGCGACTCCGCGCCCCACGACGCGGCGACCGAGGAGACGACCGCGTCGCCGCGCATCGTGCTGGAGAACTGCGGCCGCGTCGACCCGCTGAGCCTCGACGACGCCCTCGCCCACGGCGGCTACGCGGCCCTGCGCGCCTGCCTCGAGCGCTTCACGCCCGACGAGGTCGTCGAGACGATCTCCGCCTCGGGTCTGCGCGGACGCGGCGGCGCGGGCTTTCCCACCGGCCGCAAGTGGTCGCTGGCCCGCGCCCAGCCCGCGCCCAAGTACGTCATCTGCAACGGCGACGAGGGCGACCCCGGCGCCTTCATGGACCGCCTGGTTCTGGAGTCCGATCCCCACCGCGTGGTCGAGGGGCTGGCCATCGCCGCCTACGCCATGGGCGCCGCGGAGGGGCTCTTCTACATCCGGGCCGAGTACCCGCAGGCCGTCCGGCGGGTTCGCGAGGCCATTCGGCAGGCCGAGGCGCGGGGCTTCCTGGGCGAGAGGGTGCTGGGAAGCGACCTCCGCCTGCGCTTCGAGGTGCGCGAGGGCGCCGGCGCCTTCGTGTGCGGCGAGGAGACGGCGCTCATCGCGTCGCTCGAGGGCTCGCGCGGCATGCCGCGCCTGCGCCCGCCCTACCCGGTGGAGAAGGGGTACCGCGGGCGTCCCACCGCGATCAACAACGTCGAGACCCTGGCCTGCGTGCCGTGGATCGTGCGGCACGGCGCCGAGGCGTTCGCCGCGCTCGGCACCGAGTCCAGCAAGGGCACCAAGGTCTTCGCGCTGGCGGGCAAGGTCCGCCACGGCGGCCTGATCGAGGTGCCGATGGGGGTGACGATCCGCGAGATCGTCGAGGACCTCGGCGGCGGCGTTCCGAAAGGGAGGACGCTCAAGGCGGTGCAGCTCGGCGGGCCGTCCGGCGGCTGCCTCCCGGCGAGCGCTGGGCGACACCCCGGTCGACTACGAGGCCCTGCGCGAGAGCGGCGCGATCATGGGCTCGGGCGGCCTGGTGGTGCTCGACGACCGCGACTGCATGGTCGACATCGCCCGCTTCTTCCTGCGCTTCACCTGCCACGAGTCGTGCGGCAAGTGCACGTTCTGCCGGATCGGCACCCAGCGCATGCTCGAGATCCTCGACCGGCTGTGCGAGGGCCAGGGCCGCGAGGAGGACCTCGAGAACCTCGCCGAGCTCGCCGACCGCGTCTCCCGCACCAGCCTCTGCGGACTCGGCCAGACCGCGCCGAACCCGGTGCTGACCTCGCTCCGCTACTTCCGCGAGGAGTTCGAGGCCCACGTCCGCGAGAAGCGCTGCCCCTCCGGGCGTTGCACGGCCCTCACCGAGTACCGGATCAACGAGGCCGCCTGCATCGGCTGCACGCATGTGCGCCCAGGTGTGCCCGGTGGGCGCCATCGCCTACCGCCCCCACGAGCCGCACGCCATCGACCTCGACCTGTGCACCCGGTGCAACATGTGCTTCGAGGCCTGCGAGGACGCCGCGGTGGAGGTGATCTCGGGGGGCGAGATCTGTGCCACGTCGCCCCGAATGAGCGCGGCGGAGAAGGCGAGCTGAGATGGCCACCGTCACGCTGAAGATCGACGGGCGCGAGGCCACGGTCGAGCAGGGGAAGACGGTCCTGGACGCCGCCCGCAGCCTCGGCATCTCCATCCCGACGCTCTGCCACATCGAGGGTCTGGAGCCGGTCGCCGCCTGCTTCCTCTGCTGCGTGCAGGTCGAGGGGGCGCGCGCCCTCTCGCCGTCGTGCGCCCTCCCCGCGGCCGACGGGATGGTGGTCACCACCGACAGCGAGGACATTCGCGCCGCACGGCGGACCGCCCTGGAGCTGCTGCTCTCCGATCACGCCGGGGAGTGCATCGCTCCCTGCGCCGCACGGTGCCCGGCGGGTCTCGACGTGCCGGGCTTCGTCTACGAGATCGCGGCCGGCCAGAACGATCAGGCGATGGAGACGATCTTCGACCGGCTGTCGCTCCCCGGCACCCTGGGCCGCGTGTGCCCGAGGCTCTGCGAGCAGGGCTGCCGGCGCTGCGACTACGACCACGAGGGGCTGGCGATCGGGGCGCTTCACCGCTACGCGACCGACCGGAACGAGAGCGCGCAAGACCCGATCCTCCCCAAGGCCAAACCGGCGAGCGGCAAGAGGGTGGCGATCGTGGGCGCGGGGCCGGCGGGGTTGACCGCCGCCTTCTATCTCCAGCAACACGGCCACGCCTGCACCCTCTTCGACGCCCACCCGCAGGCCGGCGGCATGCTCCGCTACGGCATCCCCGAGTACCGCCTGCCGCGAGCGGCTCTCGACGCCGAGGTCGAGGTGGTGAGGCGGCTCGGGGCCGGGTTCCGCATGAGCACCCGCTGGGGCCGCGACTTCACGCTCGACGACCTGAGGCGGGAGCACGACGCGGTCTTCCTCGGCATCGGCGCCCAGCTCTCCTCACGCCTGCGCTGCGAGGGTGAGGACCTGGCGCTTCTCGGGGATCGAGTTCCTGCGGCGGGTGGCCGAGGGCGAGTCCCCCGAGCTGGGCCGGAGCGTCATCGTCATCGGGGGCGGCAACACCGCCATGGACAGCGCCCGGACGGCGCGGCGCCTCGGTGCCGAGGTGCGCGTTCTGTATCGACGGACCCGGACCGAGATGCCGTGCCTGATGGAGGAGGTCGAGGGGGCAGAGGAGGAGGGCGTCGCGCTCGAGTTCCTGGTGGCGCCGGTCCGCCTCGCCCGACAGGGCAACGGCCACGCCCTGACGCTCGTCTGCCAGCGCATGGAGCTGGGCGAGCCGGACGATTCCGGTCGCCGTCGGCCGGTCCCGATCCCGGGCTCGGAGTTCGAGGTCGGGTGCGACACCGTGATCGCGGCGGTGGGTCAGGCGGTCGACCGCGAGGTGGCCGAGCGCGAGGGCCTGGAGCTCACAGGCTGGGGACTGTCCGTCGACGAGAAGACGCTGGCCACGAACCTGCCCGGCGTCTTCGCCGGGGGCGACGCCGTGCTCGGCGCCGACCTCGCGGTGCGTGCGGTGGCCGCGGGGAGGATCGCCGCGACCTCGATCGACCAGCACCTCGCGGGCCAGCCGGTGACCGGGCCCGAAGAGCTGGCCGCGATCGCGCTGCGCCCGGTCGACGACGAGGAGCAGGCCGCGATCTTCCGCGACATCGAGAAGGCGGAGCGGGTCCCGACTCCCACCCTGGACATGGAGCAGCGTCTCGGCAGCTTCGACGAGATCGACCAGGGGCTCGGCGACGACCAGGCGCGGCAGGAAGCCCTGCGCTGCCTGAGCTGCGGCTGCGCCAAGGCCGGGGGCTGCGGCCTTCGGCGTTGGGCCACCGTGTACCTGGCCGATCCCTACCGCTTCCTCGGCCGGCGACGTCGGTTCGCGCGGGACGACTCCCACCCCGAGGTGGTCTACGAGCCGGGCAAGTGCATCATGTGCGACGCCTGCGTCCGGATCGCGGCCGAGGCCGGCGAGGAGCTCGGCGTGTCGATCACCGGACGCGGGTTCGACGTCAGCGTCGCGGTGCCGTTCGACGCCCGGCTCGTCGACGGCCTGCGCCACGCCGCCCGCCGCTGCGCCGAGGCCTGCCCGACCGGCGCCATCGCCCTGCGCGCGGGCCGCGCGTGTGATCTGGCCGGCTGCGGCGGGTGCGCGGTATAGGCCGGGCGCGGGCCGGCGAGGACGATCGGGAAACGCGGAGCAAGCATTGATGGTGCGACACGCAGTGTTGGCCGTCCTCGCGCTCGCCGGGGCCACATCCAGCCGCGGCGAGGACAAGACGCTGGTGCTCCTCTACACCAACGATCTTCACGACCACGTGCGGGCCGACTACGACGGGTCCGGAGGCCTGGCCTACGTCGCGGGTTACATCCAGAGCGTGCGATCGCGACGCGCCGACGTGCTGGTGCTCGACGCCGGGGACGCGATGGAGAAGGGGGACCTCGTCGCCTTCCGGACCCGGAGCCGCCTCACGTGCGAGGCGATGGGCCGAGTCGGATACGACGCCTTCGCCCCCGGCAACCACGACACCGCGTACGGAGACGAACACATCGAGTCCTGTGCCGCGCTGGCTCCGAACATGGCTGTCCTCGCGGTGAACCTGTTGAAGGCGGACGGCACCGCGCGTTTTCCCGCGTCGAAGGTCTTCACGCGATCGGGCCTCAAAGTGGGGGTCATCGGGGTGTTCAAGCCGCGGGACGAGCTCTCGCTCGATCTGGAGGAGACGGCGGAGCGAGTGGCCACCGAGGCCCGCCGCCTCGAGGGGGACGTCCACCTCATCGTCGTGGTGGCCCACCTGGGATCGAGGGACTGCGCGAGGCTGTCGCGTGCCGCACGGACCGTCGACGTGTTCGTGAGTGCCCACACGCACGAGGCACTGCACCGTCCGCAGATCGTCCCGGAGACGGGGGCGATCGTGGTGCAGGCGGGCGCCTACGCGGAGTACGTCGGGCGGTTGGAGCTGCGCGTCGACACGGAAACCGAAGAGATCCTGGGCTACGACGGGACGCTGGTCCCGATGGACCACTCGGTGACACCTCGGGACGAGGAGATGCAGGCGTGGGTGGCGAAGGTGGAGCAGGAAGTCGCGCCAGGCGCCTCGCGCCGGGTCGCCACCACCGAACGAGCGCTGAGCTACCTGGAGATCGCCTGGCTCGGGGCCGAGGGTCTGCGGTCTGCGGCGGGCGTCGACGTCGGGTTCTGTCACGCGTCCCAGATCGTCCGTGCCACGTTGCCGCTGGGCGACGTCGACGTGAACGCGATCTTCCGCACCGGGGGTCAGCGGGCCCACGACGTGGTGGAGGTGACGCTCTCGGGGGCCGAGATCCGCGCGTACGTCGAGGGGCTGGCGAATTCCCGCTGGGGCGAGACGCAGTGGTCGGGATTCCGTGGTCGCTACGTGCGGGACGGCGGGCGAGTGCGACTGGAGTCGAGCCTGGACCCTCTTCGGAGCTACCGCGTCGCGATGCCGGAGAAGGAGTGGGACACCCGATTCCTGAGGTACTTCCGGCAGAGCGGCGATGTGGAGGGCGTCGACGTGGGGCGTGTTCTCGGACTCCGGCCGCCGCGGATTCCGACGTCGTTCACGGAAGGAGTCGTTGCCCTCCTCGAGTCGAAAGACAACGCCAAGACCCCGGGGGAGCTCGCAGCGGCGATCCGAAGCGATGCGCTCGAGGCGGAATAGGGCCGGTCGGCCGCCCCGGATGTCCATCGAGGCGGAAACGGAGCGCGCGACCCGAAACCCGGAGTTGTTGCAGCGGTCGTTTCTGACCCAGGCGCTGCGGTGGTAGACCCGGGCTTCGAAGGCGTCACCGCCCCACCTCCCTCCGCGCAGGATCTGCTCGTCGCCCGTCCCGACGTACGGGTCCGTCTGGGGGCCTTTCCCATAGGGGCCGTACCGGTCGCTCGCCCACTCCCAGGCGTTCCCGCTCATGTCGTAGAGGCCCAGCCCGTTCGGTGGGTGGCTGCCAACCGGAGTGGTGCGCCCCGGGTATCCCCCTCGCTCGAGATACGCGAAGTCGCCCGCTCCGGCGTCGAAGGTGATCTCCGCCGATCGGGCGACGTCCTGCCCGTTGCCGAAACGGATCTTGCGCCCGCGCTCTCGCGCCGCGAACTCCCACTCCGCTTCCGTGGGCAGCCGGAAGCCCCGCACCCTGGACACATCAGACGTGGGCGCGCCGTCTTCGTCCAGCAGGACGCCGCTGTCCGGGTCGTATGCCGGTGGCAGCCCCTCCCTCTCGCTGAGCCAGTTGCAGTAGCGGACGGCATCGTTCCAGGAGAGGGCCACCGCGGGGTGATCCGGCCCCTGGTCGAAGCCGGGAGCCCGCCAGCTCATCTGCGGGTCGTAGCCCACCCAACGACGCGCGTCGGGATCCCAGGCGCCGGCGCCGCTCAGGCGCAGGATCTGGGCCTGGAGTGCGGCCAGCTCCTCGGGGGCGAGCCCTCCGGACATCGCCCGCTCCATGATATCCCGGTGGGCCTCTTCGTCCATCGGAGCCTCCGCCGACGTCCGGTAGCCGGTGTCTTCGACGAACGCGCTGAACTGGGCGACGGTCACCTCGTAGCTTGAGATGTAGAAGTCACTGAGAGTCACCGCGTGGACCGGTTGCTCGTTCTCTTGACCCTCCCCGAACACGTCTCCCATCGGAAACGCCCCGCCGACGACCCGCACGACGTCGCCGCCGGAAGAGCCGTCGGCCGGGTTCAGGGCACGACACGCCGCCGGAGTTGCGAGGGCCATGAGCCCGGCCAGCACGCAGATCCTCGAGCCACGCCGCCCACTCGGTTGGTGCTTCCACGCTCTTCTCACCGTAACCTCCAACCCCCCAGGCCCCACCATGCCCGCCGCACTGCTCCGTCGACACTATGTACGCAGCCCGAAGGTGGCTATCACACCCGATGGCGTAGGGAACAGCCATTCCGAGGGGCTCGTCATGGACGTGCGACGGGGAATCCACCGTTGCCGCCCAAGGGTTCTCTGGGAGGACGACGGTGGACTCCTCGAGCCACGCCAAGGGACGGCCGGTCGGGCTGCAAGTTCAATTAGAATCCCGGCGGACGATCCGTCGCCCGGGCACGACTGGCGGGCATCTCGCCCGGCGGCCGCGACGAATGAGGAGCTCCGAACATGGCGAGCGAGAACGCACAGTCGGTTTCACCAGATGGCGAAGCCTTCCCGCTGCCGGGAGACGACGAGTACGTATCCGAGTACGGACGCCTGGAGCGACTCGTCGCGGACGCCCGCAGTCAGGGCCAGGAAGTCGTCGTCGTCATGGGCGTGGGTTTCGTGGGGGCGGTCATGGCGGCCATCGTGGCCGACACCGAGGACGGCGACGGCAAGCCCACCAAGTTCGTCATCGGCTGCCAGCGGCCCAGCACCCGCAGCTACTGGAAGATCCCCCTGCTCAGCCGGGGACAGTCACCGGTCAAGGCCGAGGATCCGGCGGTGGACGGCCTGGTCGAGCGGTGCGTGAAGCAGAAGAAGAGCCTCGTGGCCACGTACAACTCCGACTGCCTGAAGCTCGCGGACTGTGTGGTGGTCGACGTGCAGTGCGACTACACCAAGCACGAGCTCGGCAACATGCGGACCGGTGAGGCCGAGATGGCGGCCCTCGAGGCGACCCTGAGGATCATCGGCCAGAAGATGCGTCCCGAGTGCCTGGTGCTGATCGAGACCACGGTGGCGCCGGGCACCACCGAGTTCGTCGGCTGGCCGATCCTCAAGAAGGCCTTCGCCGTCCGGGGCCTCGGCTCCGAGCCGTTGCTTGCGCACAGCTTCGAGCGGGTGATGCCCGGGCGCGAGTACGTGTCCTCCATTCGCGATATGTGGCGGGTCTGCTCCGGCTGCAACGCGGAAGCGCGCGAGCGGGTGGAGAGGTTCCTCAGGGAGGTGCTGAACACCGAGGACTATCCGCTGACCGTCATGGACCGGCCCATCGAGTCGGAGACGACCAAGATCGTCGAGAACTCGTTCCGGGCCACCACCCTCGCCTTTCTCAACGAGTGGAGCCTGTTCGCCGAGCGTAACGGCGTCGACCTGATCAAGGTCGTCAAGGCCATCAAGATGCGGCCGACGCACAGCAACATGATCTTCCCCGGGCCAGGAATCGGCGGGTACTGCCTGCCCAAGGACGGTGGCCTCGGCTACTGGGCCTACAAGCACCTCCTGGGCTTCGAGGACGGAGACAGCGTCTTCAAGCTGACGCCCACCGCCATCGACATCAACGACACGCGGTCGCTTCACGTCGCCGAGCTGGTCCGCGACGCGCTGCGCAACATGGGGCGCTACATCGCCGGCGCGGAGGTGTTGCTGTGCGGCGCCAGCTACCGCCAGGACGTTGGCGACACTCGCTACTCGCGGCTCGGAGATGGTGGTCCGAAAGCTGACCGAGATGGGGGCCGAGATGCGCGTCCACGACCCCTACGTCGCCCACTGGTACGAGCTGGAGAAGCAGGACACCTATCCCGCGCCGGGCCACTCGTGGGCGCGCTTCTTCCGCAACCAGGACCAGCTCACGGAGCTGCGGGTCGAGCCGGATCTCGAGGTGGCGCTGAAGGGTGTCGAGGCCCTCATCCTCGCCGTCCCGCACGCCCCCTATCTCGAGCTCGAGCCCGACGACGTCGTTCGGTGGGCGGACGGCCCCATGGCGGTCGTCGACTGCTTCGGCATCCTCGACGACGACAAGATACGTCGCTATTTCGAGCTCGGCTGCGAGGTCAAGGCCCTCGGTCGCGGGCACGTGTCGCGACTCAAGAAGGAGGTTCTCAAGCTCTCACGCTGAGCGCCACCGCCGCCGCCCTCACCCGCCGAGCACGCGCGCCCCTGCGACCTCGCCGGGTGCGGTGGCTATCCGATGGAACCCCGACGTCGTGCCACGTCAGTCTTCACCGGAGGCTCCGGCCGTTGCGGCAGTCTCCTCAGCTCGGCCTCCATCATCTTCAGGACCTCCTCGATGCCACGCTCCAGCTGGAGGTCCTTGCCCTCGATGACCGAGCCGGGGTCGTTTTCGACCTCGATGTCGGGAGGGACGCCCTCTCCCTCGATGATCCAGGAGCCGTCGACGTCGTTGGTGCCGAACTCGGGGACGAAGACCTTTCCCCCGTCGATCAGGGGACCCCGGTCGGTGATGCCGGTCACGCCGCCCCATGTGCGCTTCCCGATCAGTGGACCCAGGCCCGCCTTCTTGAAGCGGGCCGGGAAGATGTCGCCGTCCGAGGCCGAGTCCTCGCTGATCAGGCAGACCAGGTGGCCGTTGAACACGTCGATCGGGTAGGTGCCGGGGTGGTCGTTGTTGCGGGAGAAGCGGGTGCCCAGGAGCACACGGCTGAGGCGGCCGATGAGCATCTGGGAGACGTTTCCGCCGCCGTTGCTGCGCACGTCCACGACGAGACCCTCCTTCCGGATCTGGGGGTAGTACCACTTGATGAACTCGTAGATCCCCTCCGCGCCCATGTCGGGGATGTGCATGTAGCCCACGCGGCCCTGGGTGGTCTCGGCGACCTTCCGTCGGTTGTGTTCCACCCAATCCAGATAGCGGACCTTGCTCTCGTCGCTGATGGGCTGAAATAGCACCTTGCGAGCGCCCTCGAGGGTCGGCGAGTCGTTGAGGGTGAGCTCCACCGGACGATCCGCCTTGTGCTGCAGCATCTCATAAGGGTTGTCACGGCGACCGACCTCCTCGCCGTCGATGGCCAGGAGGTAGTCACCTTCGCGGGCATCGACGCCGATCTCCGTGAGAGGGGCCCGATACTTGGGCTCCTCGTTGTGGCCTTTGAAGATCTTCGTGAGGCGGTAGCGCCCCGCGGCCGGGTCGAGCTCGAGGTCGGCGCCGGGAAGCGCGACCCTCGGACGCTCGGGAATCTCGAAGTCGCCGCCCTCGATGTACGTGTGACCGACGCTGAGCTCCGCGATCATCTCGCCGAGGAGGTAGTTCAGATCCGATCGATGGGCGACATGCTCGAGCAGGGGACGGTACTGGTCGCGGAGGCCCGCCCAGTCGTAGCCGTGCATGTTCGAGACGTAGAAGAAATCGCGGTTGCGGCGCCAAACCTCGTCGAAGACCTGGGCCCATTCCTGGGCGGGCACGCGGTCCACCACGAGGCCCGCCGTCGAGACGTCCTTCTTACCGTCCTTGCCCTTGGGCTCGGCTTCGTACCGGGCATAGCCCTTCGCGTGCTTGACCAGGACATACTTCCCGTTGTGGGAGAGGGCGTAGCCCTCGACGTCCTCGGCGAGGGTCTCGGCCTTGCGTTCCTCCAGGGAGAAGACGTGCAGGCTCGGTTTCACGTCGGCCTCGCGGCCGTAGTAGGAGGGCCCGGTCGTCAGATAGAGGAGGTGGCCCTTCCTTGCGGTGAGGCCCGCGTAGTTGTCGGCTTCGACGGGAACGCGCGCGACGCGACCGGCGAGACCCTCGAAGTCGATCCTGACCTCGACCCTCTTCTCGTCTTTCTCGTTGGGGCCCTTCCTGCTCTCGTCCTCCGCCGCGTCCGTGTCTTCGGACTCCGCCCCGATCTCGTCGCTCTCCGGCGGGAACGGGTGTGGCACGTCCCCCCGGAGGGCCAGGGCGTAGATTCCCCTCTGCCGGTCCGTCGCGAAGTTCCACTCCGTCGTCGAGATCTGCGGGGCGTACTCGCGGTCACTCAGGTAGAAGAGGTACTTCCCCTCCGGGCCCCAGGCGACGCCGTACTCGTCGAAGAGCTCTCCGGTCACGCGGCGGGTCTCGCCATCGGCAGCGCCCCAGATGTGGATCGCGCGTGCCCGCTCCGAGACGGTGAGGCTGAAGGCCAGCCACTGGCTGTCCGGTGACCAGGCGTAGTGGCGGACCTGGTTGCGGCTCTCATCCGCCACCTCGACCAGGGATCCGTCGGCGATCGTGAGCACGAAGAGCTTGCCGTCCTTGTCCGAGAAGGCGAGGCGCGTGCCGTCCGGGGACCACTCGGGGGCGTAGCGCATCACCTGGCCGTTCCCAGTGAGCGGCCGCGGGGTCTCCGAGCCGTCCTGAGGCACGATCCAGAGCTCGTCCTCGCCGCTCTGGTCCGAGACAAAGGCGATCTGGGTGCCGTCCGGGGACCAGCGGGCCCACCTGTCGTGGGCACCCGAGCTGCGGGTCAGGTTGCGGGTCGGGCCCTTCTCGATTGGGGCGGTGAAGACGTCCCCGCGGGCCACGAACAGGGCCCGCTCTCCGCCCGGTGCGAGCGCAAAGTCCTCGATCTGCTCCTCGGCGGAGATGCGTGACGGCCTCATGGCGAGGCCGTCATTGGGGACGAGGATGGGAGCGGCACGCGGTTCTCCGGTGGCGACGTCGAGGACATGCAGGTCACCGCCGAGCTCGTAGACAATCTGCCCGCGGTTGTCGGAACTGGGCCAGCGCACGTCCCATCGGGTGCTGTGCGTGACCTGGGTGATCTGCCCGGAGGAGACCCCGTAGGCGTAGAGGTTGAGCGTGCCGTCTCGATCGGAGGCGAAGTAGACGGTGTCGTCGATCCACATCGGGTCACGGTCGGTGCGCCGGTGGTTGGTGAAGTTCGTGGCCTCGTGCGTGGTCAGGTCGAGAATCCACAGGTCCTGGGCCCAGCCGCCCTCGTACCGCTTCCAGGCGCGGAAGTCGCGGGCGAGCGGTGAGTAGGCGAGACGTCGACCGTCGGGAGAGAAGTCCCCGGCCCCGGCCTTGGGCATGGGCAGGGGACGGGGGAGACCTCCTTCAACGTCCACCACGTAGAGCCGGCCGTCGGCGGCCGTGGAGCCCTCCCGTGAGGAGCGGAAGAGGACGCTCTTGCCGTCGGGGGTCCAGCCATACACCTGGTGGTCGTAGCCCCACCGCGGGGCCATCGGCCCGCGCGCGGGGTAGAAGGTCAGCTGCTTCGGGACCCCGCCCGTGGCGGGGACGACGTAGACCTGCTCGTCGCCGTCGTATTGCCCGGTGAAGGCGACCCACTCGCCGTCCGGCGAGAACCTGGCGAAGAGCTCCTGTCCGGGATGGGCCGTCAGACGTGAGGCGACGCCACCCGGCGACGCCACCCGCCAGAGATCGCCGGCGTAGGAAAACACGATCGTCTCGCCGTGGATGTCTGGAAAACGCAAGAGCTTCGTCTGGGCTTCGGCGGGGGCGGCCAGGGCCAGGCCGAGGGCAAGGCCTGCGCCCCGCGCCAGAAGCGCGCGCAGTGGGGCTCGCATCATCGTCGCTCCTTCTTCACGGCTTGGGCGGATCCCAGAGGGTGGCGCCGATGTAGCGCTCCGGGCCCGTCTCCAGGTCGGTGAAGTAGTAGAGGGCCACGACCTTGCCGTCCGGGCGCTGCACCACCCGGGGGTAGCCGATGTCCTGGCTGGCCCCATCGTCCCGCAGGAAGTAGTCGTTGCTCCAACTCCGCCCGCCGTCGCTGCTGAGCCGGGCCCGGATGCTGTAGGGCTCGCCCCGGTAGCCGTAGATCAGGCAGATCCGGCCGTCCTTCAGCTGGATCATGGCCGGGGGGTTCCCGATGCCCGTGTCCTCGACGGGATCGCCCAGCTTCTTCCAGGTCTCGCCGTTGTCCTGGGAAAGGTAGGCGGAGATCCACCGCCGCGGCCCCTCCCGGTTCCGGGCCGCCACCAGGATGTCCGTCTCGGAGAGGCGCACGGAGGCCGGCATGATCTCGAAGCCTCTTGGCTCGGGTCCGATCCAGGAGACCCGCGTCCAGGTCTTGCCGCCGTCGGTGGTGCGGGCACACAGAAGGCGGCCCTCCTCGGCGTTCGCCTTGGCCGCGGTCAGGAACAGCATGCAGTCGTGCGTGCCGTTGACTATGTAGTCCGTGCGTCCGGCCGTTCCCGGCGCCCCGAAATTCGGAAGCCGAAACGGTCCCTCCCAGTTGTGGCCGCGGTCGTACGAGTAGAAGAAGCGGGAGATCCCGGCGTCGGCGTCGTTCATGCGCACGGTCATGGCGAAGTCGGGGTGGGTGAAGTCGATTCTCACCTTCGAGATCCTTCAACTCCGGGAAGGTGACATCCGGCCGTGGGATTCCCAATCCCCCCTCGGTGAGCAGGTAGCCCTTGGCGCCCGGATCCTCGACGGTCCACGTCTCGCCACCGTCGAGGCTGCGGGCCAGCATGCTGTACGTCGGCTTCTCCCGGTCGATGTGGTGCCGGTCGCCGAGGTCCTTGTAGTACCCCTTCGTGAAGCCCACCAGGATCTCGTTGCCCCAGGCCCAGATTCCGAAGTTGGCCGGCCAGCCCCCGTACATCCCGGGCTCGTAGTAGACCTTGACGTGCTCGACGGCGAGCGTGTCACCCGCTGCCTGGTCCGACCCGGCGGGAGCGCTCGCCAGGGCGCCCAGGAAGACGGCGAGGAAGAAGAAGGTCGTTCTCTGCATGGTTTCCTCCAGCCGGCGTAATTCTACACACCCGGGGCCCGGCGGGGGATGCAGAGGTGGCTGAACGCTCGCTCTCAGTCCCTCGACCAGATCTCCGTCCCGTCGGCGGTGATGCTGAGAGAGCTCTTCGTCGCCGTCACCACGATGTGGGCCTCGCGGTCGACGGGCCTGGTGGCCCCGTCGACCCTCACCTGGCCGGGGGTGATGACGACCGTCCCCCGGTTTTCCCCCCCGTCGACATCGAAACGAATCGTCCGCTCGTCGGGCCCGGCCGCGATGGCGCAGTCCACGGACCTCCCGCCCTTCAGCCGGGCGCGGATGGGCCTGCCTTCGAGGCTCGTGAACGCGAAGGCGTGGTAGTCCGTGGCCTTCCCGGACGACTGGGATCGGCTGGTGTTCGAGCGCTTCGAGGTGTTCGCACCCTCTGTCGCTTGCCCACTCGTCGAGGCCGAGGTGCTGTTGCTCCAGGATCGGGTGGTGACGAGGTTTACGATCAAGGAGTCCCGCTCGGCGTTCAGCGTCGCGCGGGAGTAGCTCCCCACGTCGATACGCTCGCCGTCGACGTCGATGTCCTCGTCCTCGAGGGTGACCGTTCGTTCGCGCCCGTCGACGACCAGGGTGATCCGGCACTCCCCGGCGGCCTTCGCGAACTGGATATCGGACTCCGTCTCCCCGGAAAGCTCGTAGCGGATCTCCTTGCCCTGCCAGAGCTCGGTCCCGGTCGTCCGTCCTTCTGCCCCGAGACCGGCCGGTCCCGCCAGAGTGATCGCGGCCAGGGCGACGGCCAGCGCCCCCGTCGCCGGAACCGTGCGACCGTCTTCGACGCTGAGCATGTGTTCCTCCCCACCATTAGACCGCGAGCAGAAGGGAAAAGTCGGAGTGGCGCCTCAGAAAGACCACGGCCGTCCGACGCCCAGCCGGGCCTCGCTCGACGCGGGAGACGAGGTCGGGACCTTCGTCACCCGCCCGCTGATCTTCGCGGGCCGGGAGCTCGTCCTGAACGTGTCGGCGGAAGGGTGGATCAAGGTCGGTCTGTTGGATGAATCAGGGCACCCTTTTCCCGGCCTCGCCCTGGCCGACTGCGATCCCGTCCGAAGCGACTCCACTCGGTTCCCGGTGAGCTGGCGAGGCAACGACGACGTCAGCGAGCTGTCGGGGAGGGTCGTGCAGCTCCAGTTCGAGCTGCGAAACGCCAAGCTCTTCGCCCTCCAGTTCGATCCTGAGAGCTGATCGGGCGCACTGCTCGAGGGCAAGCTGGGGGCGAGCGCATCCGGCGCGAGGCTACCTCCAGGAGCGAGCCGCCGGTCAGCCGCCCCCTTCCTTCAGGAACGCCTTGGATTCGGGGTAGAAGTCTCGGATCAGCCGGCTCTCCTGACCCTCCGGCCCGTAACGCCACGGGCTCTTGCCGACCCGGCGTCGGTCCTCCGCGGCCTTCAGCGCGAGGCCGCTGCAGTTCGAAGCCAGCGTCTCGAAGACGCGGTTCGCGACGAGCTGGTGACCGAGGTCGTTCAGATGGATGTCCGGCCCGGAGGGCTCGCAGATCAGCCACTCTGCATCCTGAAGGGCCTCGTAGACGTGCGCGCAGAGCAGGTCGTTCTTCGCCGCGACCGCCTCGATCGCACGGTTGTAGACGAGCTGCTTCTCACGCGAGCCGTGCTTCCAGCGCCCCTCGGTCGACCCCTCCCGGGGCGGGTCGTCGTGCCACGCGTCGGTGACGAAATAGGTGTCGAGCAATACGATCAGGCTCTTCGTCTGCTCCTGGATGTCGGTCAACACGACCTGCAGGTCCTCCATGAAGGCGAGGAGCGGTGTCCCGCTCTGCATGTCGTTGTAGCCGTAGGCCAGGATCACGAGGTCCGGGTCGGCCTCGATCACGTGTCGCCGGTACCTCTCGATCCCGATCGGGCGTCGCCCCCGGTACTCCTCGTACAGCGGCGACTGCCTGGAGAGCACGTCCGCTCCCAGCCCCCGGTTGATCAGCTCGACCTCCTCGTGCTGGAAGCGGTCGATCAGCCCCTTGACGAGACTGGCCCAGCCGTACTCCGGCCGCGTCGCGGAGATCCCGGTGACGTGGCTCTCCCCGAAGACGACCATCCTCCGAAACGGCTGGCTCCAGCGGTCGCGTCTCGCGCCGCTCGAAGTGCGCGGCTCGGCGGCGAGCAGCGGCCGGGCCGCGGAAGCCGTGGCCGCGCTCGCCACCAGCGCCGCGCCCTCCAGGAAGCGCCGCCGACTCGCCCGTTGCGCCTCTCGCCTGGTCTCGTCCATGCTCCGACTCTCCTTTCACGACCGGGGATATCGCGGACCTCCCGGAGGCCGGGTCTCAGTCGGTTGCTTCGAGATCGCGGGCCATCATCCCGACGATGTCAGACCGGCTCACGATGCCGACGAGCCGCTCCTTCTCCACGACCGGCACCGGGTTCACGCGCTGCTTCACCATCAGCTCCGCGAGCGCCTCCAGCTCCTCGTCGGGACCGATGGTCACCACCTTCTCGGTCATGACGTCGCGGGCGAGCGTTCCCAGCATGTGCTGGAGCCGCTCCCGGTAGTGGCCGGGCGTCTCGAGGGGGATCCGGGCGTCGAGGATCTGGAAGAAGGCCGGCGGCTCGAGACGAGTGTTGCGGACGATCAGGTCGAGCTCGGTGACGATCCCCACGACGTGGCCGTCCTCCACCACCGGGATCCCGCTGATGTCGCGCCCTGCCATCAGCCGCGCAACCAGGTTCACCGACGTGTCGGGGTGGGCGACCACGACCTCCGCGGTCATGATGTCCCTCACCTTCATCGTGACACCTCCGCCACTGGCGCTCCGAGTATACGCCGCCGGAAAGGACCCAGGGGCCGCCCGGGGGCGGCGCAGGCGCTCGCGTTCTCGTGGCCGTTCGCGGCCGCGGCGTGGACTGTCGCCGCCCTCGCGTTTCCGCGCGGCACTCCCCGCCTGCGACTCAGCTACGGGGATTCGGTCACGCGAACGTCGTCGAAGAAGATCTCACGGGGGGGATAGTTGCTGTGGCTCGAGAGCTGGAGGTGGAGATGCGCGGCGTCGAAGCCGAGACGGGTCTGTGCCGCCTTGAACAGGAGGTCTTCGTCCTCCCAGACTTCGAAGGACGACCCCAGGAACACGAGGCGGAGCTCCTGCGCTCCGATCTTCCGTCCCGTCCGGTTCGTCTCCGGCCAGCCTTCGGAGTAGAGGGTCCGCTCCTGCCCGTCGATGCACGACACGACCACCAGGCGCGCGTTCCGACCGGGGGGCACGCCGACATACTCGACCTTCAGCCAGCTCCGGCCCCTGAGAGGGTTCGCCTCCGTGGGCTCGGGGGCGAGGACGAGCCCGGCCGAGAGGTAGCTCCCGTTCGCCTGGTTGTTCCAGTCGAGCTCGATCGCGATTCGCGTGCCGTCGCGGATGGCGAACCTCTCCACCGTCCGCACCCCGAGGAACTTCACGGTGTCGTCCCGGGTCCGTCGTGTGTCGGCGCGCACCCGCAGCCGGAAGTCGTGAGCGCCGTGCGGGGACACGTCGACAACGTCCACCGCGTGCCCGCGGAAGTCGCCGTCGACCGTCCTCACCCAGCGCGAGGAGTCGAGGGTGCCGGCGTCGAAGGTCTCACCCCAGCCCCTCTCCTTCGCGGCCACGGGTCCGGAAGGAAGAAGCGTCCACGCGAGTGCGAGGAGGAGCGGGCCGAGGGGCACCACCCGAACGACGCGGCGGTCCCCCGGCTCTTGTCCGAACACGGCTCTCAACGCCCGCGGTCGTGGGGCACCGTGACGACCACCGTCCGGTAGACGCGGTTCCCCGAGTCGTCGGTGCAACGGACCTCGAGCGTGTAGCGACGCCCGGAGCCCTTCCCGAAGCGCTCCGCCCGCAGCTGCGCTGTGAGACTCCCGTCGAGGATCCAGTCCGGCCACCGGTCGCCCTTGCCCTGGCGACTCGTCGGCTCGTTGCTGGTCACGGCGACGATCGCGCACTCCGGACGGGCATCGCAGACGTCGTGCACGGAAACGGACGCGCGGACATGGACCATCTTGTGGTTGGGAGGCCACAGCGTGGAGGGCGAGACCCTCAGCGAGGAGATGACCGGGGGAATCGTGTCGATGACCGTGACCGTCGTCGTGGCGGTGCCGCGGTTGCCCGAGGCATCGGTTGCGGTGAACGTGACCGTGGTTCGGCCCAACGGAAAGACGGTGGGCGCGTTGCTCGTCACCACAGGGGCCGCGTCGCAGATGTCCGACGCCAACGGCAGCCAGAGCGTGACCGGTGTCCCGTTGCGGTCGCGCTGCTCCACCTCGACCGGAGGCGGCACGTCGTAGAGGACGGGCGACGTCGTGTCCCGCACGGTGACGGTCGTCGTGGCCGTCCCGACGTTTCCGACGGCGTCCACCGCGGTGAACGTGACCGTAGTCGTCCCGAGGGGGAACACGTCCGGGGCGTCGTGGTCTACGGTGACATCGCTGCAGTTGTCCTGAACCTGGGGCGCCGGGATCGTCACCGGCGTTCCGTCCCGGCTCGTCTGCTCGACCACGATGGGCGTGGGCGCGACGATCGTCGGGGGTGTCGTGTCCTCGACGGTGACCAGGAGGGTGTCGGCGTCGGCTTGGCCCTTGCCGTCGTCGACGGTCAGCGTCACCACGTGGGTGCCGAGGGAGAGGCCGACCACCGGGTTTGCCCCGCCGGCGGTGCCGAAGGGGCCGGTCCAGGTGTAGCGGAGGGGATCATTGTCGGGGTCCCAGGAGCCGGTGCCGTCCAGCACAACCCTGCCGACGCAGTCCTCTCCCGCCGACATCGCCTGATCGGGGCCGGCATCCGCCTCCGGCGCCGCGTTTTCGACGACCACGACGCTGAACTCGTCCAGGTCACCGGGAGCGGTCTCCTCCCCGAAGACCACGATCGGCGCCACCAGCTCTCCGGTCCGATCGACGCGCAGGCTGTAGGGCCCGTCACCGTAGCCGGTGGCGGTGAGCGAGTACGTTCCGGGCACGGGGTTGGCGATCATGAGGATCGGTGGCTCGACGCCGGGCGTCGCGAGGATCGCGTTTGGGATCTCCCGCCACACGTCGCCGGAAAACGGGTCGTAGCCCAGCCGCCGGCCGAGCGGATCGGTGATCATCACGTCGACGGGACAACCGCCCATGACCGTGAGGAGCTCGACGAGCTCGTCGGGAATCACCCAGGGGGCCGAGTACGCCGAGTGGAACGGCAGGGTGAGACCGGCCAGGAAGGAGGGCACGAGATCGGCCTGCGTCGCCCGCTGATACACGATCGGGACGTGGCGGCCGCTCGTGCACGCGAACGCCCCGCAGCCCGGGGCCGCGTCCAGCCCCACCTCGTTGCGCTCCGGTACGCCGGGCAGCAATCGACTCAGACGTAGGGTCGTACTGGGAACGGGGATGAGGTCGTCTCCCCGCGGGTTCTCCTCGACCGACAGCACCGTCCCTTGCGCCCAGAGCAGGCTCGACGGGGGCCCGACCACGTACGTCCAGTCGGTGATCGCGGCGCCGTCCCCGTAGATCACGTAGATGTCGTCGGCGCCGAGCTTGGCCTCGAGGTCGGGGATGTCGGCGTTCAGGGCCTCGAGCCAGGAGTTGACGGGGCGCCCGTAGGGGTAGTGGCGGCGGTTGGAGTCCACGAGGTAGATCGGCATGTCGACCGTGGGCAGCATCTGCGGCAGCGATCCGATCCCCCGGCTCGGGTGGTGCGTCCAGGAGTAGACGTGGGCCTGGCTGCAGACGTAGAAGCCGGGCGGATCGGGCACGTAGACGAACACCAGGCCCGACTCGGGGGGGGCGGGCAAGTCGTCCCCGGGCGAGACCGAGACGAAGTTGCACCCGGCCAGGTCGGCGGGCCCGGGCTCGAACTTCTTGGCGACGAGCGTGGGCCAGATGACGCGGTCCATCAGCGGTGCGAAGAGCACGCCGGATCCCGACGGAAGGGGGGCGGCGTAGACGTAGTCGGCCCACGTGCCTCCCTCCCAGGTGCGGTAGTCGAACGGGAAGCCCTTGTGCGGTGAGGCGATGAACACCGCCTTGCGCACGTCGTTGTTGTAGGCGTCGCTCTGGATGTAGGAGCGCGAGACGAGCCCGCCCATGCTGTGGACCACGAGGTCGGCCGTTCCGTCCTCGTTCACCATCCCCCACCCGGTGGACTGGGCGATGACGGTGTGGAGAGAGCGTCTCAGGAAGTCTCCCGACACCTGGTTGGGATTCCGCCAGTCGTAGGCGAGGGCGAAGAGGGTCTTGTTCCACTCGTAGCCCATCTTCTCGAGGTTCTCGAGCAGGGGACGGTAGGAGCCGACGAAGGGGTCGAGGCGCCGGGCGTCGTGGGCGTTCGTGATCAGCAGGTCCTGGGGAGGCATGGAGCCCAGGATCCCGTGGATGAAGACGACGGGATGGATCAGGCCGGTCTCCACGATCAAGGTGCGGTTCGCCGAGAGCCCCTCCCAGCCTGTCCTCATGGACAGGAAGGCCGCCGACGAAGGCTGCATCCACAGCCGCGCCCGATAGGTCTTGGACGAGCCCCCGGGGATCGAGGCCGGGCAATCCTCGATCGCCAGGATGTTCGCCGAGAACGGCGTGCTCGGCTCGTCGGTCTGGATCCGACACCCCGCCGTGCCCTCGGTGCCGAGGACGTAGAAGCGCGGGCCAATGGCGGTCCCGATGTCGATGTCCAGGGGACCGTCGCAGGTGGGCCCCGGAGGGCATCCGGCGGTGACCGTGACCACCACCGGGTTGGGCGTGGGCCAGCCCTCCGCGTTCCGAATGACGGTGGACGGCGTCACCTCGATGTCGAGGGACATCACCGGCGGCGGGGTGGGCGTAGGATCGGGGGTCGGCGTGGGATCGGGAGTCGGCGTCGGGTCCGGCGTGGGCGTCGGCGTGGGGTCGGGGACGGCGTCGACGTCGATCCAGAACTCCTCGCCGAAGGGCCGGTCGTCACCGGGACCGGTGACGCTTCGATGGGTCACCCGGAACGTCCTTCGCTGGTGACCCGGCGTGGAGGGTGCCGTCGCGTCGAGCGTCACCCAGGCGCTGTCGCCGGGACCGGTCGTGCCCGAGGGGCCGGGCAGGGCGTTCGGCACGACGAGGCTCCCGTCGTCGTCGGGGAGCAGGATGCGCCAGACCTCATAGTCGAGGTCCCAGTTCCAGGTCGTGTCGCCGCAGTTCCTGATCTCCCACTGCTTGTGGATCGCCTCGCCCACCACCACGTCGTCGCCGTCGCAGGGCGGTCTCTCCGAGGCGAAGCACGCGCAGTCGCCCGGCCGCGCCGTGCAGTCGCCGGGCCCCGGGAAGCTGCAGGTGGACTGGGCCTGCGTCTTCGGCAGGTGGGACACCACCGACACGAGCACGAGCAGGCTGAGAGCGCCGAGGCCGACGGCGCGGGCCCACGCTGCGGTTTTCTTGCTGGCTTTGGGGATGCGGAACGGCTTGCCGAGAGAACCCATGTCTCCTCCTACCGCTTCTCCCTCCCGAGCACGCTCGAGAGGGCAGCTCGGCCATCGGCTTCGACGAGGGAAGCGAGAGCCGCGGAACGAAAACGTCGAGTGAGAGCAAGCCGCGTGGTGAAGGAATCACGCGCGCGGCTGACGAACCGTAGCGCGGCGGCGCGGCGGGCGTCAATGACAAATCCGTCTCGTTGGCGTCGTGACGAGACGACGTTTCCGAAAACCGACTCGGCATTATCCGCTTCTCACGCGATACACTTCGTCCCATGACTCGATGCGCGACGTGGGCTCTCCTTCTCGCCGTGGTCTCGGCCGGGGCGGTGGCCGAAGACTGGCCCGAGTGGCGTGGGCGAGGGCGCCTCGGGGTCTGGACGGAGACCGGCATCGTGGAGACGTTCCCCGAGCCGGGGCTCGACTACACGTGGCGCACCGCGATACGGGCGGGGTACGCCGGACCCTCGGTGGCTGACGGGCGCGTGTTCGTGACGGATTTCCAGGCCACCGAGGGAATGAAGGGCATCGAGCGCGCGCTCGCTCTCGACGAGCAGACCGGCGAGATCCTCTGGACCCACGAATGGCCGGCCGACTACGCGGGCCTGCAGCCCCGCTACGCCATCGGGCCCCGCGCGACCCCGACCGTCGACGGCGACCGCGTCTACGCCCTCGGGGCGAGGGGCGCCCTCTTCTGCTTCGACGTCGCGACGGGCGAGGTGCAGTGGAAGAAGGACTACGTGCAGGAGTACGGTACGAGGGTCCCGACCTGGGGCATCACGGGAGCGCCGATCGTCGAGGACGATCTCCTGATCGCACTAGTGGGGGGTGAGGACGACGCCCTCGTTGTGGCGTTCGAGAAGGGAACGGGTCGGGAGGTCTGGCGCGCACTGCCCACGGGCAAGGAGCCGGGCTACTCGCAGCCCGTGATCTTCGACGTGGGGGGCACCCGACAGCTCATCCTCTGGCACCCGCGGGGGGTCGCGTCACTGAACCCTACCAGCGGAAAGACCTACTGGGAGATCCCGTTCGCGGTGGACCTCGGCATGACGGTGGCGACGCCGGTCCTGGATTCCCGCCGGCTCCTCGTGTCGTGCTTCTTCAACGGCTCACTGCTCCTCGAGCTCGGCTCCGACGCGCCGGCGGCGCGGGCCCTGTGGCAGGTCAGCGGTCAGTCCGAGATCGACAGCGACGGACTCCACGCCCTCATCTCGACGCCGGTCATCGACGGCGACTCGATCTACGGCGTGGGCAGCTACGGGGAGCTTCGCGGACTCGATCTGCCCACCGGCAAGCGGCTCTGGGAATCGCTCGACCTGGTCGGGGAGAAGGCGCGCTGGGCCGCCGCCTTCATCGTGCGCCATGGTGACCGCTACATCATCAACAACGACCGGGGGGAGCTCGTCCTCGCCCGCCTCACCCCCGACGGCTATCACGAGATCGACCGCACGCCCCTGATCGAGCCGACCTCGCCGGCCTCCGACCGCACGCTCGGGGCCGTCCACTGGTCGCACCCGGCCTACGCCAACCGCCACATCGTCGTCCGCAACGACCGCGAGATCGTCCGCGCCGACCTGAGCGCCCGCTAGGTCACGAGCCCTTCTTCGGCGGGCGGTAGGTCTCTCCCTTGTCCGGTGGCATCGACTCGTGCCAGGCCACCACCGCCTGGGTGAGACGCTGCACCACGTCCGGGTGGCGGGCGGAGAGATCGGCGACCTCGCCCGGGTCGGCGTCGAGATCGTAGAGCTGGGGCTGCGAGCCGTCGTACTCGCAGAGGAGCTTCCACTTCCCGTGGCGCACGGCCAGGTCCGGGAGATCGGGCACGCCGTAGAACGCGTCGCGGTCCGGAGGACGACGGAAGAAGAGCGGCTCGTCTCGTGACGCCTCGGATCGGCCGAGCAGGACACCGGGCAGGCCCTGCCCGTCGAAGCGGACGTCCTCGGCGCCTCGACACCCGCGATGGTGAGCAGCGTAGGCACGAGATCGATGGCGGCAAGGACGGAGGCGCGGTTGACCGTGCCAGCCCTCTCGGGCTCGACGAGCCCCGGTCCCCACACGACCAGCGGCGAGCGAATGCCCCCCTCGTACAGCATGGTCTTCGCCCCGCGGAACGGTCCCGCCGAGCCGGCGCCGGGCTCGGGGCCGTTGTCCGAGCAGACCAGGATCAGCGTGTTGTCCCGCAGCGCGTCGCTGCCGCGAACGTGGTCGAAGAGCGGCTCCGAGCTGCTCGTCCATGGTGTCGAGGACACCCAGGTAGAGGCTGTGCTTCTCACCGTCGCCGCGCCGCTTCTCCGGGGGGAAGAAGGGCGAGTGCACGTCGTCGGGCCAGAGGTTGACGTAGAAGGGCTGCGTCGTTCGCCACTGCCCGCTCGATGAACTCGAGCGCCGCGGACGCGAAGGAAGCCGTCACCAGAGACCGGTCCTCCCAGGTGATGGGCCCTCGGCCGAGCGTGTCCGACCCGAGCGCGTACCTCTGCGGCGGCTGCCCGTCGTACGCGTTCAAGAGCGGCAGGACGCGCGGCCCGAGCCCCTCGAAGTTGGTCAGGGACGCGTCGAACCCGTACTCGCCGATCAGGGGCGCTTCGCCCACGTCGCGCTGGCCGCCCAGGTGCCACTTGCCGAAGTGTCCGGTGGCGTAGCCGGCGGTCTCGAGGATCCGGGCCAGCATGGGGGCCCGCGGATCGAGCCACTGGGCCATGCCGCGCTCCTCGTTGGCGGCGCGGTTGCTGAGGTACGAGGTGATCCGCCAGCGCTGCGGGTACTGCCCGGTCGAGATGGCGGTGCGCGAGGGGGAGCAGATCGGCGAGTTGACGTAGAACTGCTCGAAGCGGAGCCCCTCGGCGGCCAGGCGATCGATGTTCTCGGTCGTCACCTCGGAGTTGCCGAAGGACGAGAAGTCGCCCCAGCCCATGTCGTCGATGAAGACGAGGATGATGTTGGGCCGGTCCTCCGCGTCGAGAAGGGGAGCGGCTAGCGACAGCAGGGCAGCGACTCCCACCCCGAGGAGTAGGGCTGCAGGTTTCCGCGGGCGTATTGCGCCGTCGCGTGTCGCGCGCGAGGCGGCCATCGCTATCGTCCCAGGAGCCAGGCCAGGTTGAAGGCGTAGAGCAGCCGGCTGTCGCTCAGGTGCACGATCCCGTCGGGCGTCTGGGTCCCGGCCCAGTAGGAGAAGGGCTGGCCGTGGGTCGCGTCGAGGGTGAACGACCGGTCCCAGGGGGCCATGAAGAGGCTCTGGCTGCCGCTCCGGACGTCGCTCAGCACCCGCTTGATCGGCCACGTCTCGCCCTCGTCCCAGGAGAGGGCGGCAAAGGTGCCCTCGATCGTGGCGTCTCTCCCGTTGGCATCACGGCCCTCGATGCCCTCCCTCGCGATGCTGATGAGCAGCAGCGGCTTCCGTCCCCGACCCTCGGGATCGAGGGCCGGATCGGAGTACTCCAGGCGCAGGAGGACAGGCCGCTGGACGAACGTCAGCCACGGGAACTCCGACGCGCGGGACGTCCAGGTCTTCCCCTGGTCGGCCGACACGCTCACCGGCATCGTTCCGTAGGTCTCGCCCTTGTCCCGGGAGAAGGTCAGGATGCGGCCGTCGTTCAGCTCCTCGCTGGCGATGTGGATGCCCGGAGGCCCGGCCTCGATCGTCCGCACCGCCCAGGTCTCGCCACCGTCGCCGCTCCAGTTGACCGTAGAGCCGGATGCCGCCGGGCACGGAGCCGTCCGAGAAGGACAAGAAGGCGCCGTCCGAGGCGACGGTGACGTCTCCCTGGGGCTGGTTGCGGTCGGAGTCCAGGTGCAGGGCGTCGGTGTCCTGCTTGATGATCACCGGCTCGGTCCAGGTCGCACCGTTGTCCGTGCTCTTGCGGAAGGACAGGGCCAGCCGAGCCCACTTGCCGTCGGTGCAGATGCCGTTGATGTGGTACAGCGTGAACGGCTCCTCGAACCCGCTCGCGATCCGCCGGGCGTTGTTCCACACCTGCGAGCCGTGCATGTTCCGGTCCGCGGCCTTGAAGAACTCGGAGACCTCGTCGGTCCCAGAGTAGCGATCCGTCGGGCTGACGCCGGCCCGCGAAGGGCGGGGATGGTGAGGGCCTGGTCCTTCTCGCTCTCCCCGGTGAACCAGACCATCAGGACGTCCCCGTTCGCGGCCCAGGTGAGCGACGGGGAGTGGTTGTGGGTGTAGAGGGGAATGGCGAACTGGCCCGGCCAGCTCCGCCGACCCGTAGGCCGACTCCATGTCGTACAGCGACTCCAGCGAGAAGCGGGCCTCCCGGCGGTCAGGGGGCCAGTCGTAGGCCTGTCTGGGAGACGTCCCTCGCCCAGGCCTTGTCGGGCTGACGCAGAGTGGGGGTCGGGAGCGTCTGCCCCTTCGGCACCCGCACGACGCGGAAGCCCGAGCAGGAAGTGCTTGTCCGAGACGAGCGACGCCGATCGGTTGGCCGAGCGCAGGGTCTGGAGGTGCACCCCGTGGCTGCCCCCCCGAACCACCCGGGCGACGCCGTCGACGTAGCCGACCGGATCGACGGTGTCGGTGGCGACGTAGGGCCCGTACCAGTCCTGGGTCCACTCCTCGACGTTGCCGTGCATGTCGTAGAGACCCCACGCGTTGGGGCCCTGCTGTCCGACGGTGAGGTCCACGTCCTCGATGTCGCCCCAGGCGATGTCCGCGGCGGGGCGGTTGCCCCTCGTGACGAACCAGTCGGTGATCACCCGCCAGCGCTTGGCGAGCCGTCCCAGGGGGTTCATCCAGTAGATGTTGCCCTCGACGCCGTCGTTGTACGCCGTCCGGGTCCCGGCGCGACAGGCGTACTCCCACTCCGCCTCGGTGGGGAGGCGATAGTCGTGGTCGCGATCCTGCTCCGAGAGCCACCGGCAGAAGCCCACCACCTCGTCCCAGCCGACGTAGACGACGGCCTCGCGGTCCTCGCTGGAGAGCCCCTTCGCCTTCCCTCGCCAGGCGGCGTGAGCCGGGTCGAAGGCCTCGTACTGGGCGTTGGTGACCTCGTGCTGCGCCATCTCGAACCCGGAGGTGAGCGTCACCTGCCGGGGCGGGAGCTCGTCCTGGATGAAGATGGCCCGCTCCGCCGTGATGTGGTCGGGGGAGAGGTCGGCCCCCATGGTGAAGCGCACCGGCCTCGATCTGGACGAACTCCAGGCCGTGGGGGCCCGGCACCGTGGCGGTGGCTTCTGCTGCGGCGCTCGGGGACAGCCACCAGGCGCCGAGGAGAATCCAGGCCAGCAGAGCGGCGGCGCTCGGAGCGGTGAATGATCTCATCATGCCCTCCTACCGATTGTTTCTCTCGAGGAACTGCCAGGTCAGGTCGGCCAAGACTCGTTGCCGGCGCTCTTCAATCGCGCGCCTCATCTTAGCTCGGCGGCCCGCCCCACATGGCGGTTGGCCGTCGTCTGGATGATTGAGTGGTTCGGGCGACACGGAACCCTTGACCAGCTGGAGCTTCATTGGTCTCCACTGCAGCCAGCGCGTGGGCATGGGAACCCCCCATGGCCGAACCGGTCCGTCCGGTGGTAGGGTACCGCTGCCGCGCAAGGGGGCCCGACCCGTGACCGGGTCGGGGCCGATTTTCGGGGGACGCGGCGCAGCGGGCCGGGTGAGATACTGGGCACCGCTTCGAGGGCGATTCAGCCGTCGCCGCGGCCGAGAGATCCGGTGGCGTCCGGGCCAGCACCGGGTCCTCGGGGAGGAGGAGCCGTGCAGAGCAAGAAGTACCTCGAGATCATCGCCACCCTCGCCGACGCGTACAACTCGCCGGTGGGCACGAACGAGCTGTTGGAGCGAACGGCCCGAGCCCTCGCGGAGCAGCTCGATCTCGCGGGCTGTGAGTTCCGGCTCCTGAGCCAGGATCAGGAGCTCCTCGAGCACATCGCCTCGTCCGGGCTGAGCGAGCGCTTTCTCACCAAGGGACCGGTCGAGGCGGAGCGTCTGTCCGAGGCGCTCGCGGGAGAGGTCGTCGCGATTGCCGACTGTGCCTCCGACGACAGGGTCCAGTACCAGGACGTCCACACCGGGGAGGGCCTCGCCTCCTCACTGGTCGTCCCCCTCAAGACGCGTGGCCAGGTGATCGGTGTCATGCAGGCGTACGCCGGCAGGAAGAGGGAGTACTCCGAGAACGACCTGAAGCTGATGGAGGTCGTGGCGGCCTTCTGCGCCCGCGCGGTCACGAACTCGATGTTCCACCAGACCCTCGACAACGTGACGGCGGCGATACGCTCCTCGCTCAGCATGGGGGCCGCCCTGGATTCGGTCGTGAAGGCCATCTCCGAGGACCTTCGCCTCAAGGGCTGCTCCATCTTCTTGCTCGACGCCGAAGACAAAGAGCTCCGGCCCCGTGCCGCCTACGGCCTGAGCAAGAAGTTCCTGGCCCTCCTGAAGACGGACCCGAGCCGAGGCTTCAGCGAGGCGCTGCAGGGACAGTGCACGCAGCTCCTGGACCCGCGCGAGGAGCCTCCCACACCCTTCCTCGAGAGGGTCACGGAAGAGGGGATCTCGTCGATCCTCTACGTGCCCTTGATGATCCGGACCAAGGCCGTCGGTGTCCTCTGCCTGTACACCCACCACCCCTACCCGTTCTCCGAGGACGAGAGGTACTTCATGAAGGCCATCGCCGACGAGTGCGGGCTGGCCATCCAGCAGTCGCGGATTCACACGATGCTCCGGCAGAGCTACGAGACGCTGGTGAACGACTTCCAGATCTGGTTCGAGAGCGGCTACCGCCAGCTCTAGCCGCGCTCGCGTCCCCGTGGGGCGCGCTACCAGGGCATCTCCCGGCCGGTGTGCCGCCGGCCCCGCTCGGCTGCATCCTGCTGGCTCCCGGCTCCGATGCGGACGCCGCGCTCGAGCTGGGCGACGACGTTGTCGGCGAGCACGTTGTCCAGGAAGGCGACCCCGTAGCGACGGCACGCCGCGAGCACGCGATCGCCGGCCTCCCACACCTCGGGTGGGACGGGCTGCCACTCCGCGGCCGGAGCCCCCGGGCGCGGCGGGGCTGGGTCGAGCGGTATGGGCGCCCCTGGCCGTCTGGTGACCTCCGCAAGCGCGGCAACCGGTATTGCTGGACAATGCCCGGCTCAGGCCATAGGATTCATTTCCGCAGCGCGCCCCGACGGATCGGCCCCCGACGTCATGAAGGGCACCGCATGGTGAAGCCGAACCTTCCGCATGGGCCTCATAGCCCTCACATCCCCGGCGGGGCGCCTGAGTTCGGTTGCGAAACGGCTGTCAACGCCATCTCTAGTGGAGGTGCATTATGGTGTCGGAGTTCTCCCGACGGAGATTCCTTCAAACGACAGGGGCGGCCCTGGCCACGGGACCCCTCATCCTGTCGCGTGCCGACGGATCCCCCAATGAGACCGTGAACCACGCGGTCATCGGGGTCGGCGGCCGCGGCATGGGGCACGTCGAGCGGTTCAACGCCATCGAGAACTGCAAGGTCATCGCGGTCAGCGATCTGGATCCGACGCGAGTGGACAAGGCCGGCGAGGTCCTCCAGGACCCGTCCGTGAAGAAGTACAAGCGACTTCCGGAAGCTGCTCGAGAACAAGGACATCGACTCCGTGAGCGTGACCACGGCCGACCACTGGCACGTCCCGGTGGCCCTGGCCGCCCTCCTCGCCGGAAAGCACGTGTACGTGGAGAAGCCCTGCAGCCACAACATCCACGAGGCGAATCTCCTGGCGAAGCTGGCCAAGGAATCCGGCAAGTGCGTGCAGCACGGCACGCAGCGGCGCAGCTCTGCCGAAGACATGGCCGGTGCCCGTGCCCTGAAGGAGGGCCTCATCGGCGACGTGTACATGGCCAAGGCCATCAACCACCAGCTCCGCGAGAAGATCGGAAAGGCCAAGGAAGAGCCGCCGCCGCCGGGTGTCGACTACGATCTGTGGCTGGGCGCGGCGCCCAAGGTCCCCTTCACCAAGAACCGCTGGCACTACAACTGGCACTGGTTCTGGGACTACGGTGGGGGCGACCTCGCCAACGACGGCTCCCATCAGATCGACCAGGCGGTCTGGGGGATGGGGCTCGATCTGCAGTATCCCGAAGCGATCGTCACGTCCGGCGCCCAGCTGTGGTACGACGACGACCACGAGACCCCGGACACCCAGACCGTGATCTACGAGTATCCCGGCAAGCAGATCATCTTCGAGATGCGCCTCTGGACCCCCTACAAGATGGAGGGGCACGACAACGGCTGTGTCTTCTACGGCACCAAGGGCAAGATGGACATCGGCCGCAAGGGCGCGATCGCCACGGTGGACGACAAGGTCATCGACGTCAAGCCCGAGGACTACGGCATCGAGTCCGAGGAGATCATGCCGAACTTCATCACCGCGGTGCGCAACAACGATCCGTCCCTGCTGAACAACCCGATCGAGCTCGGCGCGGTCACGACCAATCTCTGCCACCTCGGAAACATCAGCTACCGGTGCGGCGGGATCAAGCTCACCTACGATCCGAAGACCGAGATCGATACAAGGCCAGCGAGAACGAGGCCAAGGCCAACTCCATGATCCAGCGCGAGTACCGCAAGGGCTACGAGCTGCCCTACACCGGTTGAGCTGATCTCGAGGAGATCACACGCAGAAGGAGTAGCTACGATGACAAGTCTGTCGAGACTCGCCCTCCTCTCGGCTCTCGCCCTCGGCGTGGGGCTTGCGCCCTCGGCCTGCACGGCCCCCGCGCCCGAGCCCACCGAAGAGAAGGCCCCGGTCGCCCAGGGCCCCGAGGTGTCTTTCCGGCACGACCCGAACGTGCTCCACATCGACATCGGTGGACAGCCGTTTGCCGACTACCACTACGCGGACAAGGTGATCACACGCCCGTTCTTCGCCAACGTGAAGACGCCGTCCGGGATCCAGGCCACGCGGAACCACCCTCCCGACCCGGAGAACGACCTGACCGACCACGGAAACTACCACCCCGGCATCTGGATGTCCTTCGGCGACATCAGCGGCAACGACTACTGGCGGCTGAAGGCCAAGGTCAAGCACGAGATGTTCGTCGAGGCCGCCGAAGGGTGGCCCGGGCAAGGGGACCTTCACCGTCCGCAACTACTACTGGAACAAGGAAGACACCGATCGGATCGCGTCGGAGGTGGCGTCCTACACGATCAGCGTCGAGCCGGACGGCTACTTCCTTCTCTGGGACAGCACGTTCGCGCCCTACGGCGAGACCGAGGAGATCGTCTTCGGCGACCAGGAGGAGTTCGGACTCGGCATCCGGATCCAGACCAAGCTGGCGGAGCAGTTCGGCGGGGAGATCACCGACTCGGAAGGCCGCAAGGGCGCCGAGGAGATCTGGAGCAAGCAGGCCGACTGGATCGACTACGCCGGTGAGCTGGACGGCAAGTGGATCGGCATGACCATCATGCCGGATCCGGCCAACTTCCGGCCAAGCTGGTACCACGCCCGTGACTACGGCTTGATCGTCGCCAACGCCGTTCGGCCGGGAGGCGATGCAGGCTGGCGAGAAGAGCGAGGTCCCCGTCAAGAAGGGCGAGGAGCTTCGCCTGCGCTACGGCGTGCTGATCCACTCCACCGACACCAAGGACGCCATCGACCTGAACGCGGCCTATCAGCGGTTCCTGGAGAAGCTCAAGGCGGAGTAAGGCGGGGTAGCCCCACAGTCATCCTGAGCCCGCTCTGTTGGGACTGCGGGCGAAGGATCCACCGTTGCCGTCCGAGGGCTCTCTGGGACGGCGACGGTGGACTCCTCGGGCCACGGCCAAGAAGAGGCCCTCTGAGTGACTAGGGGCGCACCCGGACAGTCCACCCCCTCCGGGGCCTTCGCCGCGAGCTACAGCTCGCGCGTCTCCGTGCTCACCGCCTCCGGCGGCGGGGTGGTGGTGAGGGCCGGGCGGTCGATCTCCCAGCCGGCGGGTGGCGTCACCCTATTCCGGATGGTGGTCCTTCGCCACCTGCTTCGTGGCCGGCTGCGGACCATCTACTTCTCACGCGCCCCCTCCATGTCCGAGAGCAGCTCGGCCATCACCCCGGGGTGGTCGGTCAGCACCCCGTCGACGCCCAGGGCGACGAGCTCCTCGAGCTCCTCACGCGGTGCGTCGCCCGCCGTCGTCCACACGGGCCGGCCCCGCTGCTGGACTCTCCGGACGACCTCCGGGTCGGCGCGGATCCACCGCGGCCAGAGACGGACGATGTCCACCCCGGCCGTCACGAAGGGCTCGACGTCTTCGAGGCTGCCGACGAATCCGAGGGTTCGCAGCTCGGGATTGAGGGCCCGAAACTCACCGAGGTCGCCGAGGGTCCTCACCCCCACGATCACGTCCGGCACCGCCCCGCGCGTCTCCGTCAACACCACCACCTGACGCTTGTCGAGCACCGGGCTGACCTTGATGTCCAGCAGCAACTGGACTCCCGTGCCCGAGACGAGATCGAGGACCTCGTCGTAGGTTGGGATCCGGGCCCCGCCCCCCGCATCGAGTGTCTTCAGCTCGGCCAGATCGTGGTCGGTCACGCGACCTGTCCCGTTCGTGGTCCGATCCAGCGTCTCGTCGTGCAGGACCACGATCTTCCCGTCTTTCGTCCCCCGGAGATCGATCTCGATCACGGCGGCCCCGAGCGCGATCGCTCGTCGGAAGGCGGCCAGGGTGTTTTCCGGGAAGCCGTCCGCGATCCCACCCCGGTGGGCCACGTTGACCACGGCCCGCCCGGTCCACTCGGAGCCCCAACCTGCGGTCGTGCCCAGCAGAAGGCCGCAAGAGAGCACCCCGAGCCACGTCACGCCATGAGGCCGACTGCGGCGAACCTCTGTCATCCTCGGATCCTCCATCGGCGACGCGCCTGAGCGTACACCAGGCGGCCCGGCTGGATCGGCGCCCTGGCGGCCCGGCTCGCACCCGCGCCGCGTTTGCCGTCGGGACGGGGCGAGCCTATTCTTCAGCCCGGACCCGGACCCGACCGAGCGGAAAGGACCATCGTGCGCATCTTGAGGTGCAGTCTGGACCCGGCCGAAGCGGCCGCCGCCCTGAGGGAGCACCTCCCCGAGCACGAGATCGTCCTGGGCCCACCGGAGGAGATCCCGTCCCTGGCGAGCAAGGCGGACGTCATCGTTCCCGCACGCTTCCCCCTCGACGCCGCCCTGCTCCAAAGAGCGAAGCGCTGCCGGCTGATCCAGCAGATGGGGGCGGGTGTCGACATGGTCGACCTGGACGCGGCGGAGTCGCTGGGGATACCGGTCGCCAACGCCCCCGGCGATCAGACGGGCGGCGCCGACTCCATCGCCGAGATGGCGCTCTGGCTGGTGATCGCCTGCCGGCGCCGGTTCCCGGAGCTCACGAAGGTGATTCGCAGCGGCGACTGGTCGGCGGTTCCGGTGGCCCCGGCGCTCCACGGGGCCACCGTCTGCCTCGTGGGCTACGGTGCGATCGGTTCCCGGTTGGGGGACCTGCTGCGCTCGCTTGGCTGTCGCGTCCTCGCGGTTCGGCGGAGCTGGCCGGAGAGTCCGCCCGACGACGTGGAGCCCGGCTCTCCCGCCGATCTGCCCCGGTTCCTGGCGGAGTCCGACGCCGTCGTCCTGGCGGTCCCGCTGAGCGACTCGACCCGAGGTCTCGTCGACACCGAGTTTCTGGCGCGGATGCCGGCCGGTTCGGTTCTCGTGAACGTCTCGCGCGCCGAGGTCATCGACCGGGAGGCGCTCCTCTCGGCGCTCCGAGAGGGTCGTCTGGGAGCGTTCGGCGGCGACGTCTTCTGGACGGAGCCCCTCGATCCCGGGGATCCTCTGATGGAGCTGCCGACCGTGCTGACGCCCCACGTGGCCGGTCTGACCGTGCAGATGATCCAGGGGGGAGCGCGCGTCGTCGCCGAAAACGTCCGGCGTCTGGAGGCGGGGGAGACGCTGCTGTATCGGGTGCGATGACAAGAAGGTCAGAAGGACACCGGAGCCCACCCCGGTGGTGAAGGAGGTCGATCAGATGCGGATCTCGAGTCTCTCCGTGCGGCTCGTCGCCGTCGACGCCTCGAGCTGGTACGGGGACGCCCCCGTGCCCACCGGCGAGAGCACGACGTGGCTGTTTCCCCTCATGACGCTCGAGACGGACACCGGTGTCACCGGGCACTCGATGGCCTACGGCAAGCAGGGCGAGGGCCGGGCCACGCTGAATCTCCTCAAGGAGGTGGTCGAGCCCCGGTTGGTCGGCGAGGACCCGCTGGAGCACGGAATGCTCTGGCAGCGGCTCATGCACAAGACCCGGGACCTGCGGCTGGTCACGGACGCGCTCACCGGCATGGTCGACGTGGCGCTCTGGGATCTCCGAGGCCGCGCCCTGGGCGCCTCGGTCTGCGATATGCTCGGCCGCTGTCGCGACCGCATGCCCACCTACGGCACCGCCTCTCGTTTCCTGACGACACCCGAGCTGGTCTACGAGGAAGCCAAGGCGGTCAAGGAGAGCCCCTTCCACGGCTACAAGCTCCAGCTGTGGCAGGGGCCCAGGCAGGACGTCCCCCGCTACCGGGCCGCTCGCGAGGCGGTCGGGCCAGACTTCCCACTCATGGAAGACGCGGTGGCCGGCTACTCGTTCGTCGAGGCCCTCGAGGTCGGTCGCGTCCTCGACGAGCTCAACTACTTCTGGTTCGAGGAGCCGATCCGCGATCAGCACATCACTCAGCTCAAACGTCTGGCCGACGACCTGAGAGTCCCGATCCTCGCCACCGAGACGGCGCACCTCTACGACATCCCCGAGTACCTGCGACATTCCGCGGTCGACCTGGCCCGGGGCGACGTCCACACCACCGCCGGGATCACCGGGCTCTATCGCGCGGCCACGGCGTGCGACATGTTCGGCGTCGGGTTGGAGATCCACACCGCGTCGACCCCGCTGCTCGACGTCGCGAACCTCCACGTCGCCTGCGCCGTCTCCAACGGGACATTCCTCGAGAGCCACCAGGAGCTGTTCCGCTTCGGCCTGGTCGGCTCTCCGCTCTCGCCGGACGAGCAGGGCTACGTGCACGTCCCCACCGGGCCGGGTCTGGGCGTCGAGCTGGACATGGACTGGATCGACGACCACACGGTCGACGAGGCCTGAGCAGAGCCGGGCTCTCCGGCAGAAGGCTGGTAGAGTGAGCGCAACCAGGGAGGACTGCCCGATGACACGCCGACAGATCGTGACCCTAGGTCTCGCCGCCGCGAGCTTCCTCTGCACGTTCCCTGCCGCGTCGCGCGCAGCGGAGGTGGAGATGAAGGCGGGCGTCGCCAAGGCCGTCATCACCAACACCGACCCGCGCGTCATGGTGAACGGCCGCGTCTCGCGCGGCGTGCTGAGCGACATCCACGCCCGGGCGCTGGTCCTGAACGACGGCGCGAGCCGCCTCGTCATCATCACCTACGACCTCAACTGCCTGGACGTCGGGACGCCGATCCTGCGCGCGCGCCTCCAGGACGAGCTCGGGATCGACCCCTCGCGACTGATTCTCCTGGCCACCCACAATCACAACGCGCCCATCCAGATCATCCCTGACAACTTCGACTACGGACGCTTGCTGGCGGATCGGATGTTCGAGCTGGTCCGGGAGGCCATCGCCAGCGAGCGCGGCCCCGTCCGCATCTCCTTCGGCTCCGGGCGCGGCGACTTCATCACCAGCCGGGGGAACGCCCCCGTCGACTACGAGATCCAGGTCCTGAAGGTCGCCGACGCCGAACGCACGCTGGCCCTCCTCTTCAACCACGGCACCCACCCGATGCAGGCCTCCCGGGACTTGATCGAGGGCGGGCACCCCGGCTTCGCGATGGACGAGATCGAGGCCAGGATCCCCGGCGTCCAGGCGATGTACGCCGACGCGTCGGGGGGGAACCAGTTCCCGCTGCGTCCGCGGGGCTTCGAGCATCTCCCTCGCGACCTGCGGGGCAAGATCGAGGACGACGACGTCAGGGAGGCGGTCGCGAGGGCCCTCGGCCACGAGCTGGCCGAGGCCACGCTGGAGATCGCCGCCGGGGAGCTCCAGGACGTGACGGGACCGATCCACAGCACGCTGGAGATCCTGTCCCTGCCTCTCGCCCCTCCCATCTCGCGCGAAGAGGCGCTGGAGCTCGCGAAGGAGTTCCCCGAGGACGTGGGCTTCGTGGCCTACACCAAGAGCCCGCATCGGAGCACCAACTGGGTCAGGATGCTGCTGCGCTACTACGAGAAGGGGCTGCCGTTCCCGACCCGGACCACCGACATGGTCGGCACCGACGACACGTACCTCATCCTCAAGAGCGACGAGGAGCTGCTGGAGAAGTACGACGACAGCCTCCACGACCGCTTTCCGAACGTCTACGAGGAGGTCATCGTCTCGCGGATCGGCTCGCTGATGTTCGTGGCCATGCAGGGCGAGGTGTGCGCGCCCATCGGAGCCCGGATCAAGGACGCGTTCCGGCGGGACATGCCGATCATGGTCTTCGGCTACATGGGCGAGCACAACCTCTACATCCCGACCCGCGAGCTGGTCCGCCAGAGGGCCTACCAGGGCATCGTGATCCAGATCCAATACGCCTCACCCGTCGGGTGGGCCCCAGAAGTGGAAGACGAGATGGTGGCGGGTGTCGTCCGCATGGTGGAATCCATGACGGAGGCGCCGCCGCCGTAGGGCCGAGCGCAGGATCAACTGCCCGCCCTCCGACACTGCGCGCACAGAGTTGCGCTACCGGACCCCGACCTCCGTCCGGACGGAGTTGCGCCACCGCCCCTGAACCCGCTTAGGCAGACGCGTGGTGGGGCTCAGCACGTACCGCTGGACGAAGCCCTGCTCGTGTGTCGTCAGCAGGAGCGGGGCCTGCTCGCGCTCGACGAGGCGCTGACCGCGCCGACGGAGATGGACGAGCGCAAGGGCCGGGGCGAGCCACTCGAGAGGCTCCATGGCTCGGAAATTACGCCGAGGGCGGAATTCATCTTGGAGCGGTACACGACAGCCTTCTGGCCGTCGAGGTAGTCAGGCGGCGTCCTTTCGGGCACGGCGGAGGATTCTCGCCCCGGTCGGAAAGCAGCGCAGCCCATGCCAGCTCCCCGCAGACGCGTTCGAGGCCCCGGGGCGGGCCGGCGTCACAGCGGCTCGAACAGGGCGGTGAACCGCGTGTAGTAGACGGCGCTGCGGGACTCGAAGCCCGAGTCGGTCCCGACGAACAGCCAGGCCCGGCCGGTGCTGTCGGTGGTGAGCATCATGGACGGGCCGCTCGCCAGCCGCTTCAGCTCCCACTCGAACCCCTGCTCGCAGGTTCGGGAGTTTGCCAGGTCGCCGATCACGACCGCGTCCTCGCCGCCCTGAGCCTGCTGCCCTTTGTCGACGTTCATGCGCCAGTAGCCCGCGGCGTCCAACGCCCGATCGGGCTCGACCAGGGAGACCCCGGCCTTCACCGTGACACCTTCCCCGGGCGCGCCGCCCACCCCCCCACAGCCCGCCGGCACCGCGGTGGCGATCTCGACGTCGAACCGCACGCGGTACGTCGTGTCGGCGGGGAGCGCCACCTCGGTCTTGTAGTGCATCCAGAGATCGTCGCTGCGGTTCGTCCCCGCGATGAAGAGCGCGCTCCGGGATGTGTCGAGCGGCGGCGGGAGGGCCCGGTAGTCGGCCTCGAGCATGAAGATCGGCTCGTCGCTCGCGGGGTAGTCGGCGAACCCCTCCTCCCAGCCCGACGGACCTCGGTCGAGGTCGTAGTCGAAGCCGAGCGAGCCGCTATTCGAGCAGCCGGTCGCGCCCAGGAGACCGGACATCAGCACACCCGCCACCAGCGGCGCTCGCCATGCACGGGCCATCGCCATCAGTCGCGCGGGGAGTCCTCGACCGGAGCCGAAAGGCACGGATGACAGGGCCTCCCTCCACTGCCCTCGTGGGGCTACTTTGTCACCGCGGCCGTTCCGCGCGCCTTCACCACGTCGAACGTCGAGGGGACCTTCTCCGCGACCGTCCAGGCGCGCGCGGCCATCTCCTTCTTCGCCACCGGCGACATCGTCCCGGTCATGCGCAGCTCGAGCTTCGTCGCGCCCAGCTCCTTCTTCGCGCGCGTCTCGACCTCGGTGAGCGCCTTCTCGTACGTCTCCGTCCAGCTGATCCAGTCGAGCGGGAGCAGAACGACGACTCTGCCGTCTTTCGTCTTCGCGACCAGCGCCCGCGAATCCTGGAGGATGGCGGCGACCGGCTCCGTCTCGGTGAAGGCGGGCCAGCATCTCGGCGCTCTCCACGAAGAAGACGGCCTCGCGCTCGGTGTCCGCCTCCGCGGCCGTCGCCACGTAGTCGGCGCACCCCGGGACGTTCACCTCGCCGAGCGCCGCGGCGAGGCGTGTGTGCAGCGTGAGCGAGAAGCCCTTGCTGAGGTACAGCTGCTTGATGGTCTTGCCGTCGACGCCCGTCTCCTTCAGCTTCTGCTCGTTGAGCTTCAGCAGCTCCTCGGGGTCCTGGCTCCAGACGAGGTTGCCGACGGCCGCGGTCCCGCTCACGACCATGGGAACGGGCACCGCGATCTTCGCGGCGAGGCCGCCCGCGGCGTCGACCTTGCCGATGTCCACGAGCGCCTTCTTGAGGACCGGGTTCGTCGTGTAGGGGTCGGCGCCGACCTTCTGCGCCCACCTCCGTGCGCCGGAGTTGACGCCGAGCATGGAGTGGGCGACCCCGGTCCCGGCCGCCGCCACCTGGTCGGTCGTGGACTTCTCCGGGCCCCCGCCCTTCTGGCCCTCGTCCTTCTTCACGGACTCCGCGGCCTGGTCGCCGGCCCGCTTGGCCTTGCGGCCGAGGTTCGTGCCGAAGCGCTTGAGGCCCTTGCCGACGCCCTTTGCGGTGGCCCCGGGGTCCGTCACCGCGGCGGCGACGCCCTTGCCCACGTTGACGACGGACGCGCCGGCCGCCTCGACGAACACCGCGCTCTTCGACACCTCGTCGAGCTCGGCGAGCGCGCCCACCTCGTGCAGGCGCACGAGGAGCATACCCATGCCCTCGGCCTCGAGCGGCCCATAGTCGGTCTTGATCGAGAAGAGGTGCAGGTAGCCCTCGGTCGGGACCGCGGCGGCCACCTGGTGGTGCGGTCCCTTGATCTGCGCCGGCGTGAGCAGATCGGCGACCTGGAACGTGCGGGGCGCCTCGTAGGCGGCGCCCACGGCGAGCGCGGCGGAGCCGAGGGCGAGAGCGAGGGTGAAGCGAGAAACGGGTCTCATGTGCATTGTCCTATCGAACCTCTCATGTACAGTACCAGAGGAACTGGCAGGCCAGGGTCTGGACGTCGCCGCCGATGCGCCTCGTGGCGCCGGTGACCCAGGATCGCTTGACCGTCCATCCTACTTCACCCACCCTGCTCAGCGGCAGCCCGTCGAGCCCCGCGGGGCCGCGGCGGGCGGCGCGCCGTCTAGATCACGATGGCGACGGAGAGCGGCTGAGCCAGCCGGAACTCGAGGGCCGTGCCCGCAGCGACCGCGACCTGGTTGCCGGGGGACGACGTCGCGGCTGCGGCCCCGGCCACCGCGCCGATGCCCGCGCCCCACGCGGCCCCCTCGCCGCCGTCGATCATGCCCCCGATGCCCGCGCCGAGGGCCGCGGCCCCAAGGACCTTCTTGCCTGCCTTCTTGGCCTCGCCGCTGAAGCTCACCGGCTCGGTCGCGAGGGGCACCACGCGCCCCCCGACCTCGACGTCGGTCAGCTCCAGCGTGAGCTGCGGCGCCCCGCCGGTTCCCGTCCCTGCCTGGGCCGCGACGACGCGGCCGTAGACGCGCGTGCCCCGCGTGGCCACCACACGTCCGTCCGTGACGAGGTCGGAGTCGAGGTTGCCCTGGAAGCGCTGGCCCGCCTGCGCGGTGCCCGAGCTGACGGTCCCGGTTGCCGTCTGCCCGCCCCGGCCCTCGACGCTGGTCGTACGGCTCGAGGTGTTTCCCGAGACACTCCGGCTGGTCGTGCCGCTCGTGCGCCGACCCGACCAGCTGCCACCCGTCCCCGAGGCGTTCCGGTTGACGCTGCGAACCGACCCCCGCCCGTCTCCGCCCGCGCGGGCCCGCTGAGCATAGGCAGGCGCCTCGGGCAGGACCAGCAGCAGGGTCAACGCAAAGGCCGCGCCCGCGCGCAGCGGTGAGAACCGACGATTCCTGGCCTGCATCAGCGTCCTCCCGTCATCGCCGTCGCGTCGATCTTCCGGGCGCCCTCCGGGGCTTCGAACGTGAAGAGCCCCTCGGGCACCCTGGACTCCAGGTTCCAGCGCCGGATGGTGGCGCTGTACTGCGGCTCGCCCGGCTCCTCGACGTAGCTGATCACCAGCTTGCGGGGCAGGGGCGTGTCGCCCGCGTCGATCCAGAGCTGCCACTCGATCGTCGCCTGGGAGAACGCGAGGTGGTGACAGGCGACTCCCGCCGCCTGGTGGATCCCCAGGTAGCGCCCGTAGGTCACGCCCTCCATGAGCACCGCGTAGGGATCGGAGTAGAGAAAGTCGACGAGCGGCAGCACCACCCCGTACTCGTCCTGGAGCTCGTCGAGCGTCGCGTCGATGGTCCCCGGGGCCTCGATCGTGGCGTAGGCGTTGTGCTCCTTGTCCAGGACGGTCACCGTCCGACCGTCGTACCAGGAGGCGCGAGAGAGCGTGTCGCCCGTCACGTCGGCCGCGAAGTGGTTCGGGCGCTCCACTGCGATCCGGCGGACGTTGGTCAGCTGTCTTCGGAGCTCACCGTCCGGGATCTCGTCGAACGTCTCCTCCGCCTCCAGGGCGAAGTGGGGTAGACCAGCCAGGAACTCGCCCATCTTCTTCAGCTCCTGCTCCGCGCGGGCTTCGACGCTCCGCGGGGGACCGGCCGAAGACGGGCCCGGCGCCGGCTCCTGCGCGCCCGCGAGCGGGACGAGGGCCAGCGCCGCGACGACCGTCCAGAAGTAGCGCTTCATGTGCTCATCACCCCCTCCCCGCATGCCAGACTGGCTCTCACTTCACGCTGATCGTGAGCGCGGGGTGGGCTACTGGGCGAGCCTCTGATAGTTGCTGTTCGTGATCCGGACCTCGATCTGGCTGGACGGCATGCCGAGGACGACGCTCCCCGGATAGTCCGTCCCGTCCGGCAGAGACTGCATGCCGACGCCCAGCGTCACCGGGCTCTTCGGATCGTCGAGGTAGGTGGAGACGTCGATCTGGCGCAGGGCCTTCACGGTCGAATCGAAGGTCAGGCCCAGCCAGTCGCCCGCCTTCTGGTACCCGGCAAACTTCAGCACCACGACCCCCGGTCCCGCCTGGGCGAGCGAGGCCCCGCCGGCGTTCACCACCACCTGCATCTGGCCGGGATCGGGCGGGACGTAGGTGTGGACGAGGGCGACGGCCGCCTCGAGCTCCGCCTTCATCTCGCCCGTCTTCTTCTCGATCACCCTGCCTCGCAGGCCGCGCTTCTTCGGGGGCGGGGGCGGCTCCACGATCGCGGTCTTCTGCACCCTGCCGTCCGGCCCGTAGCGGCACGAGTTGACCGTGGTGTTCTTGACCTCGCCCTTGAGGCTGAGCTCCATCTTCTCGATCCAGGTGTACGAGCGCAGCGCCTGCTGGTTCTGCGCGGCCGACTGCCTCGCCGCCGCCAGCTTCTCTTGCAGGTCCTGGGCCTCGGCCGGCTGCCCGGCGCCGAGGGCGCAGGCGAAGGCCGCCAGCGCACATCCCGTCACGGCTCGCTTCATTTCCGTCATCCTTACGGTGAGCGCGCGACTGGCCACGCCCGTTGGTCTACCAGGCATAGCTGAACCAGGCTCGCGGGCCGTCATAGGCCAGGGCGAAGACCTTGCGGTCGGCGCCTTCGCCCTTGTCGTAGTCGATGTCCATGTGGCGCCAGCCTGCGCCCAGGGCCCAGCGCTCGGACAGCCGGACCGCCACGTCACCCTCGAGGTTCCAGGTGAGCGTCGACCCGAAGCCGGCCACGTCGGCGCGGCCCAGGATCGCGACGCGCGACCCGAGCGGCGCGCGGAGCTTCACGCCGGCGAGGGCGTCCACCCACTGCAGGTTCCGGGAGTTCCCGTCGTACTCGGTCCCCTCGAGGCCCTTCGCGGAGAGGCGCGTCTTCGTGCCCGTGTAGCGGGCGCCGACGATCACGTCGAGGTGGGCGGGGTTGTCCGTCCGCCCTCCGCTCGCCACCCGGTAGAAGCCGTAGCCCTCGGTGAAGAGCTGGCGCACGTCGGCCTCGAGGTTCAGCCGGCCGATCACCGGCGCATCGGCCGCCACCGGCACGCCGAGGTTGTTGTAGGTGAAGTCGAGGCCGAAGCCGAAGCGGTACTTGCGGCCCTCGAAACGGCCGGCCAGGCCGATGTCGAAGTTGTCCCAGAGGTCCGAGAAGGACGCGTCGACCGGGACGCTGGGAAGACCTCTCACCGACGCCTCCCCCTTGATCCCGGTGAACCACATGTAGGGGGTGACACCGAAGTGCCACTGGCCGTCCATCGCCGCCGCCCCTCCGCCCTGGGCCTCGGCCCGCGTGGGAACGGCCACCGCCAGCGCGATCGCCACGGCCACCGCCAGCCGCCCGCCTCCAAGCTCTGCGCTCATCTTCTTCCTCGTCTTCTATCTATAAGCCCCGGAGGCCCTGGCCGGGCACCCGCCGCCTTGCCACGGGTGTCACCGGCTGAATCACTTCACCAACTCGAAGTCGCCGGGCTTCCAGGTCTTGTCGAACCAGGGCTCGAGCGGGCCGTAGAGGCGCAGCAGCACGTTGTAGCTCTTGCCGGGCATCGTCTGGATCCAGTTGCCCTCGTTGCCGGCGGGAGCCTCGGGACCGAACCACATCGTGTAGGAGCCGTCGGCGTTCGGCTTGACCGAGGGATTGTTGCTGTCGAGGCCGGCCAGCTTCTGATCGGTCTCCAGCATGGACCGGGTCTGTCCGGAGTAGACCATGAACGACCAGAAGTCCTTGGCCGGGACCGGGCCGGGCAGCGTGACCGAGTAGGTCTTGCCGCCGTCGAGGTATTCACCGGTCGCGTCCTGCGCGGCGATCCCGTAGACCGAGCCGAGCCCCACCATCGGCTGGGTCATGGCCGGGGTGATGCCCGTCGCGTAGTAGTGCATGAAGATACGGTCGTCGAGCATGCGTTCGCCGTTGTCGTAGAACGCATAGTTCCCGCCGCCGGTGAACGGGGTGTTCCACTTGCGGTCGGGGAAGATGTAGTAGCGGTCCTTGCGTGGCGCGAAGGTGATGGCCCTCGCCGTGGCGTTGCCCACGGCGACCGCCTCGGTCAGGATCTTCTTCATCCGGGCGTCGGGATCGAACGGCTGGCCCTTCTTGATCCCGATCGAGGCGAAGAGTCCGACCAGCTCCGCGTCGAACGAGTCGGCGGGCTCATACTGGACGACCGCGTTCAGCTCCTCGTAGAACTTGAAGTCATTCGCATGGACGGTGTTGATCTGCTTACCGGACATGTTGACGAAGCGCTGCCGGGGCGGATTGGCCGCCTGCGCGAGCGGATACATGCGGAAGCCTGCTTTCACGCCGTCGGCGGTGGCCTTCAGGTCGCCGTCCTTCACGAAGGCGCGGAAGAACATCAGATTGCGGTAGCTCGGCGTCCGGGCGACAAAGTAGCCCTCCGGAATCGGCCCCTCGTCGTCGCGATGCACGAACAGGTACTTGCCGCCCTGGCCCTTGTCGGGACCGGTGTTGCCGATATCGGTGATGAAGCGGAAGAAGGCGTCGTCGACCGGGCCGAGAACGCCCGGCGGGATCTCCGCCACGATTGGCCCGTCCTTGACGTTGATCTCCGTCATGCAATAGACGGTGGTCGAATTCGCGGTCAGGTAGAGCGAACGGGCATCCATCAACTCCTCGAAGATCCCCAGGTCTCCGGGGTTGAGCCCGGCCTCCTTGAAGCCTTCGAGCAGCCCATAAACGGATGCCGCGGGAATGCCGTTGAGAAAGGTCTCCACGCCCCGGGAGAAGTCGAGGAAGTCGTAGGCCTTCCGGACGGTCGCCTTGCTCGGCATCCCGTCGAAGAACTCGAGATCACCGAGCAGCTCCGTGTGCAGTGTGTCCGGCGTCGTGACCGATTCGGGAACCTTGGCCGCATACTTCGGCGTCTGCGCCTGGGCCCCGGCTGTGGTGAATGCCAGCGCGCCAACGAGCGCCGCGGCGAAGATGTCCTTGGTTCTCATGCTTCGTCCTCTCCTCTGTGGCTGCGGCATCCGCCGCCTTGAGTCGGGTCGTCCCGACGCACCAATGTTCGTCTGTCCGCTCGACGGCGCCTACTTCAGCTCGATGGTGACCTTGCGGATCGTGCCGGTGAAGCGGGTCTCCTGCGCGCCGACACCGATGCCCTCGGCGACCGGCGTCTGGTTGTCGAGGCCGACGTCGGCGGTCTCGTCCGCCGAGAAGATCAAGGGCTGCGTCTTCTCGATGCGACCCTCGGCGACGGTCTTCCCGTTGACGGAGAGCGTCGCCAGGCCGCCCTTGCCCAGGCCGCCGCCGTCGTAGGCGAAGTCGAGCTTGACGGTTGCCGGTCCCGCCGGGACCGCGCTCGGCGCGGCGACGGTGTAGCGCTCGAGGCCGAGGAAGTTGTAGGTGTAGGCCGGCTTGCCGTCCTTCAGGTAGAGCGACCAGCCGCCGAAGCGCCCACCCTGGGCCAGGATCACGCCATTCGCGCCGCCCTCGGGGATCTCGACCTCGGCGGTGATCGTCTTCGACTGGTTCTTCACGTTGATGAAGGTGTTCTCCAGCATGCCGTTCATGCCGTCGTAGAGCGTGAGCGACTTGCGGTCGCCGAGCAGGTCCGGGCGTCCGGCCAGCGCGGGGTTGACGCGCTCGACCGTCCGGTCGTCGATCGGCAGCACGTGGTACTTCTCGGCCTCGATCATGAACAGGCGCCTGCAGCTCCTCGAGCTTCTCCGGGTGCTCCGCCGCCAGGTTCCGGGTGAGGCTGAAGTCCTCGCGCACGTTGTAGAGGTCCCAGGTGTCGGACTCGAGGGGCTTCTGCTTGCCCGTCTGCCACGGCGCGCGGTGCAGCGTGCGGGCCAGCCAGCCGTCGCGGTAGATCGCCCGGTTGCCGAACATCTCGAAGTACTGGGTGGTGTGCCGCTCCGGGGCCTTCGCGTCGTCGAAGGTGTAGAGCAGGCTGGTGCCCTCGATGGGCGTCTGCGGCGTGCCGTTGACGATCTTCGGCTCCGGCAGGCCGGCCGCCTCGAGGATGGTGGGCGCGATGTCGATGACGTGCGAGAACTGGCGCGCAGGCCACCCTTCTCCTCGATGCCCTTCGGCCAGTGGATGACCATGCCGTTGCGCGTGCCGCCGAAGTCCGAGGCCACCTGCTTGGTCCACGAGAACGGCGCGTCGAAGGCCACGGCCCAGCCGGCGGCCATGTGCGGGAAGGTCTTCGGCCCGCCCCACTCGTCGATCAGCGGGATGAGGTCCTCGACCTTCTCGGTGACCTGGTTGAAGTAGGTCATCTCGTTGTACATGCCGACGAAGCCGCCCTCGGCGCTGGTGCCGTTGTCGCCGGCGATGTAGATGAACAGGGTGTTGTCCAGCTCGCCGATGTCCTCGAGCGCGTCGACGAGGCGGCCGACCTCGTGGTCGGTCTGCTCCAGGAAGCCGGCGAACACCTCGGCCTGGCGGGCGAACAGCCGTCGCTCGCTCGGCGGGCAGCGAGTCCCAGTCCTCGATGTCCTCGGGCTTCGGGGCCAGCCCGGTGTCGGCGGGGATGACCCCCATCTTCTTCTGGCGCTCGATCGTCTCCTGCCGCACCTGGTCCCAGCCCTTGTCGAACTGGCCCTTGTACTTGTCGGCCCACTCCTTCGGGACGTGGTGCGGCGCGTGGACGGCGCCGGTGGCGTAGTAGACGAAGAAGGGCTTGTCCGGCGTCAGCGACTGCTGGGCCTTGACCCAGTCGATCGCCTGGTTGGTCATGTCGGCGGTGAAGTGGTAGCCCTCCACTGCCGGCGGGGTGACCCGGGTGACGCCGTCGTAGACCAGCGGGTACCACTGGTCGGTCTCGCCGCCGATGAAGCCGTAGAACTTGTCGAAGCCCTGATGGGTCGGCCAGCGGTCGTAGGGACCCGAGACGCTGGTCTCCCAGGCCGCGGTCTCGTGCCACTTGCCGAACGCGCCGGTGCTGTAGCCGTTGAGCCGCAGCATCTCGGCCAGCGGCGCCACGCTGTTCGGGACCTGCCCGGTGTTGCCGGGGAAGGCCGTCGCGGTCTCCATGATCGAGCCGGTGTTGGTGGTGTGGTGGTTGCGGCCGGTCTTGAGCGCGTTCCGCGTCGGCGAGCACAGCGCGGTGGTGTGGAAGTTGTTGTAGCGCAGGCCGTCTGCCGCCAGCCGGTCGAGCGTCGGCGTCTGGATCGGGCCGCCGAAGGTGCTGGGGCCGCCGAAGCCGATGTCGTCGATCAGCACGATCACGACGTTGGGGGCTCCCTCGGGCGCCCTGACCTCGAAGCGCGGCGGCGCCTCGACGTTGCGCACGTCGAGCTCGCTGTAGGTCGGCCGGTCCGGCTCCTGGATCGGCAGAACGGTCCGGTCCAGCTGCTGCTGGGCAGAGGCCACTCCGACCCAGGCGCACACTAGCGCTCCGGCCATCCAGATCGTTCTCGCTCTCGAAAGGGTCATTGCACTCCTCGTTTCCGGTTCGAATCGACGTTGAGGCTCACGAGCGAAGCCGCGCCCAGCAGCTGCTCGACGGCCTCGAAGCCCTGGCGGCGCTCGACCTCGTCCACCTCGAGCACGGGCGGCTCGGCGGCCAGGTCCATCACGGCCAGGAGGCGTCGGAAGGCGTCGGAGCGAACGTGTCGCTCGTGGTCCTCCCGCGTCTGCCAGTGCTCGACCCAGGTGAGAACCCGCTCGTCCTGCTCGTCCCGCATCAGCCGCGTGGCCAGGCAGCCGGGGTGGGACCGCACCGGCCCGAGCAGCGAGCGCAGCACCTGCAGCGCGTCTTCGCGCGCCGGCGGAAGAAGGACCATCCTCAATGTGCTCGATACCATGCTGAACAGGAATCCTCTCGGTTTGAACGGCTCTCGAGAGTGCAGGACGCATGCCGCTACGGCGCGACAAGGGCCGTCGTGAGACAAGTCGTCCTGCATCAATCTGTTGTGGGCTTCGCTCCCGGGCAGTCCAGGAAGCCGGAGCGCCTCCGGCTTGACGACCGGACGTCAGCGATACGATATTTCGTCAATCGCGGGGCAACCCCGCCAGCACCCCACCGCCGCGCCAGGCTTCCCCCCGCAAGACCAGCACACCCCGGGTGGGCTCCTTCTTGATCATCTCCTCGCGGCTCTGCTGGGTGTACCATTCTCCGGTCGCCACATCCTGGATGGTCTCTTCGTACTTGTACCCCATCTGGTCGACCCAGACTCTCGGCTCCAGAAACACGGCGTCGAGGGCGGTGGAGCCGGCCGCATAGGGGTAGACCTCGCCCCACACGTTCATGCCGCGCTCCCGCATCCGGACGAGCAGCTCGTGCACCAGGTTGTAGCCGGAGTTGTTGAAGTGGCAGGCCAGCGCCGGCGCGCCCAGGGCCGCCGCGTTGGCCAGTAGCTCCTGGATGCCGTTCGCCTCCGTGACGTCGGTGCCCGGGGTGTAGCGGAAATGAGCGCCCGTCTGCCGTCCGTAGTGTCCCGCCAGCCGCTGCAGCTCGAAGAACTCGCGCGCGGACACGCCGTCGCGCATGTAGCCGAGGGTGGAGCCGATGCCGAGGCCGCCCGCGGCCAGGCTCGGCCAAGAAGGCCTCAGGGTGCTTCTCGAGCCACGCCTCGCCCTCCGCGTCGGTGAGCGGGCTTGGTCGACGGCGTCCTCGGCGAGGAACCTGAGCTTCTGCTGCAGCCACCTCAGGATGATAATGTCGCCCTTGTCGAGTCCCCGGGGCATCCGGGCCCGGCTCGCGATCGTCGACGAACGCCCGCTATAATCAAGATAGCGCCATGAAGTTCACCCGCATCACCGTTCGACCGACCGTCTGCACCGGCAAGCCCTGCATCCGCGACCTGCGCTTCCCGGTCTCGCGGCTTCTCGGCCTGCTCGCCGCCCGCCAGACACCGGCGGAGATCCTCGAGGCTTACCCCTTCCTCGAGCTGGCCGACATCGACGAGGCGCTCCGCTACGCTGCCAGCCTGGCTGAAGACGAGACGATCGAGCTCGCGGGTTGAAGTTCTTCGTGGACATGCCCGTGACCCCACAGGCAGTGGCACACCCTGAAGCCAAGGGCCACGACGCCGTCCACGCATCCGCTGTCGGATTCGGCGAAAAGCCGGACATTGAGATCCTCGAGCGCGCCCGCGCCGAGGACCGCATCGTCATCACTGCGGATCTCGATTACCCGCGCCTCCTGGCTCTGCTGAAGCTCGACCGTCCCGGCGTGATTCTCTTCCGCGGGGGCTCCCACTCCGATGCCGAGATGCTCGCTCTCCTCGACCGCGTGTTCGCTCAGGCCCAGACGCTGAATCTCGAATCCTCGATTACCGTCGTCGACCAGCGCCGGATCCGGCGCCGCAGCCTGCCTGTGAGCGACTGACCCGCGCGGACCGACAGGGCACTCAATCGACGACCACGGCGCCATGGTGCGGGCTCACGGGACCCCACGGTCTAGGCGGGAGGGATCGGATCGGCATCCGGGCGCTGGGAAGAACCCTAGCGTGGCCAGGCAGCCGGGGCGGGATCGCACCGGCCCCAGCAGCGAGCGCAGCACCTGGAGCGCGTCCTCGCGCGCCGGTGGAAGAAAGACCATCCTCAACGTGCCCGATACCATGCTGACAGAGATCCTCTCGGGCTGGACGTCTCTCTGGAGCGCAGGACGCATGCCGCTGCGGCGCGACGAGGGCCGTCGTGGGACAAGTCGTCCTAGATCAATCTGTTGTGGGCTTGGATCCCAGACAGGCAATTGAAGCCGGAGCGGCTCAGGCTTGACGACGGGACGTCAGCGATACGCTATTTCATCAATCGCGGTTGTGGGGGTCGAGCCCGAGGCGCTGCATGCGGGACCGGAGTGTCGTCGGCCTCACGCCAAGCTGGTCGGCGGCACCCCCTCGGCCGCTGATCCGGCCGCCCGTCATCTCGAGGACCCGACGGATGTGACGGCGCTGCACGTCGTCCAGGGAGAGGTTCTCGTCGAGGACGGACTCGCGCGCCTCCGGGAGGACGAGTTGGAGGGTGCTCCCCTGGCTCAGGATCATCGAGCGCTCGATCACGTTCCGGAGCTCGCGGATGTTGCCCGGCCAGCCGTACCGCTCGAGCCGATCCATCGTCCCCTGTGAGATCGTGTCGATCCTGCGCCCCGTGCTGCGACCCAGCTCCTCGACGAACGCCCAGACCAGCAGGGGGATGTCCTCGCGTCGCTCTCTCAGTGGCGGCACCTGGATCGGGAAGACGTTCAGGCGGTAGAAGAGGTCCTTGCGGAAGTCTCCCTCCCGCACCGCCTCGGCCAGGTCGCGGTTGGTGGCGGCGACGATGCGCACGTCCACCTTCCGGGTCCGGGAGCTGCCGACGCGCTCGAACTCGCCCTCCTGGAGCACCCGCAGTAGCTTCGTCTGCAGGTCGAGGGACAGCTCGCCCACCTCGTCGAGGAAGAGCGTGGAGCCGTCCGCCAGCTCGAAGCGGCCGGCCTCGCGGGAGACGGCGCCCGTGTAGGCGCCCTTCTCGCGGCCAAAGAGCTCGCTCTCCATCAGCGTCGGCGGCAACGCCGCGCAGTTGACCTTGATCAGCGGCCGCCCGCTTCTTGGGCTGAGGTCATGGATCCGCTGGGCGATCAGCTCCTTGCCGGTGCCCGTCTCCCCCAGCAGCAGCACGCTCGCCTCGGTGGTCGCCACCTTCTCCATCTGGGCCAGCACGGCGCGGATCGCCGGGCTGTCGCCGGTGATGTCCCCGTGTCGCTGAACGAGCATGACCTCCTGGCGCAGGTAGAGGTTCTCGAGCTCCAGCCGCCGGCGGAGCTCGTTCACCTCGGCGATCCGCTCCTCGAGCTTCTGCTCGGTCTCGCGGAGCGTGCTGACGTCGACGGCCAGGCCCACCATGTGGTCCTTGCCGTCGAGGCGGCAGAGCACGCCGTTGCCGATGTGGGGAACCGTGCGGCCGTCCTTGAGAAGCAGCCGGTACTCGGCGCGGCCCATTCCCTCGGAGAATACTCGTCCGGTCTCCCGGGCCACGTGATCGCGGTCGTCCGGGTGGATGAAGTCGAGGACCTGCTTTCCCTCGAGCTCCTCGGCGGAGTAGCCGATGAGCGTCTCCACGTTCCGGTTCCAATGGCGGAGCCGGCCCTCGGCATCGAAGATGTAGAAGATCCCGGGCATGGCGTCGACGATGTGCTGCATCCGCGCCAGCCGAGCTCGCATCTCGGAGACGTCGCGCAGCAGGCACACGACGAGGCGCTCGCCGTTCCGCTCGAGAGGACTGAGGCTGATGTCGACCGCCACCGCGGTGCCGTCGCGGCGCACCGCCGACAGCTCGCGCCCGGGGCCCATGGGGCGGGACTCGGCCGCGGAGGCGTACGCGTCCCGATGCCCGGCGTGGGCCTCGCGCAGCCCCTCCGGGACGAGCACCTCCACCGGCTGCCCCACGAGGTCGCCCCGGCTCCACCCGAGCAGCGCCTCGGCGGAGGCGTTGACCTGCGTCACCGATCCCGACGAGTCGACCACGACGGTGGGGTCGGCCAGGATCTCGACGAGGGCCTCGAGGCTTTCGTTGCAGGAGGTCACGATTGCGCACCATACCGCCGGGGCCCGGCGGCTTCAACCCATTCGGGGCGCACGGCACCCGTCCCGCCCGACGCACCGCATGCGCCCGCGCCATGACGCGGACGAAGGGCCGCAGCCTCTCGACGAGCTTCTCGTGCAGGTCGTAGGGAAACCCGGTGATGATCAGGCTCCGAGGAGTAGCTCCCGGCGCTTTCGGAAGACCCCGCGCAGGAGACGTGGCATGGTGAGCACGCGAGCGCCTCTTTCGCCGCCGGGGTGAGCATCGGACCGAAGACGACCTCGAATCGATGCGTGGCCACATCCGGCGCGACGGCCCGCTCTGGCCCCAGGGCGGAAACGGTTGTAGTCTTCCCACGCAGCCCGGGAGGTGGTCTCATGGCGCTGTCGGCAGGAACACGCCTCGGCCTCTACGAGATCCTCGGGGCCGGGGGGATGGGTGAAGTCCACCGGGTCTCGAAGCAGTTTCACAGGGTCTTCGTGAAGCTTCGGAAGAAGGCACCTTTAGTGGTCCTCTCGCTTGCGGTCATGCTTGCCGCAACGGCGGCCCGGCCCTCTCTGGCGGCGGACAACGTCGAGCCTGCAAACCGGCCCAACGTGCTGTGGATCGTCGTCGAAGACGCTTCGCCTCACGTCGGCTGCTATGGCGAGACGACCATTGCGACGCCGCACATCGATCATCTGGCGCATGATGGTGTGCGGTTCACGAACGCCGTCGTCACCAGCCCCGTCTGCTCGCCGAGCCGGTCGGCCATGGTCACCGGCATGTACCAGACGACGCTCGGCGCCCACAACCACCGCTCGCAGCACACCGGGGCCAAGGGGGGAAGCAACCGAGCGTATTGCGAGAGCTACCGCCTGCCCATCAAGTCGGTTCCGGAGCTGTTTCGAGAGGCCGGCTACCACGTGACCAATGCCGGACTGAACAAGGACGCCAAGACCGACTACAACTTCATGGTTGCCGACCTGTACGATCCCGGCGATTGGAGGCGCCGCGAGCCAGGGCAGCCTTTCTTCGCACAGGTGCAGTTGCACGGCGGCAAAGCCCGCGAAGCCATCGTCGATCGCCCGGTCGACCCGAGCCGCGTCCGGCTGCCCCCTTACTATCCCGATCATCCGGTTCTCCGTCGCGATTGGGCGGCATACCTCAGCTCGTGGATCAAGACCGACGATGAGGTCGGGCGCATCGTCGATTCGCTGCGCGCCGAGGGCGTGCTCGATCGGACCGTCATCTTCTTCTGGACCGATCACGGCGTGAGCCACGGGCGCGGCAAGCAGTTCCTCTACGACGAAGGCATCCGTGTCCCGTTGATCCTGCGTCTCGGTCCAGACCGTCGAGCGGGCACCGTTCGCAGCGATCTCGTTGAACACATCGACATCGCCGCCACTTCGCTTGCCCTGGCGGGGATTGAGTTGCCGGACTACGTCCAGGGCCGCGATCTGCTGGCCACGGATCATCAGCCACGCGAACATGCCTTCTCGGCACGCGACCGTTGTGACGAGACGGTGGACATCATCCGCTGCGTGCGCACGAAGCGGTGGAAGTACATTCGGAACTTCATGTCGTATCTCCCGCACGCGCAGGCAAACCAGTACAAGGACGGCAAGCCGATCCTCCAGACGATGCGACAGCTCTACCGTGAAGGTGCGCTGACCCCGCTTCAGGCACGTGTCTTCGAAGCGCCGCGACCGGTGGAAGAGCTCTACGACCTGGAGAACGATCCGCATGAGACGGTCAATCTGGCGGGGGAGGCACAAAGCCAGGAACGCCTGAGAGCGTTTCGCGGTGTGCTCTACGACTGGATGGTCGAGACGCGGGACGTCGGGCTGATCCCCGAACCCATACTGGAGGATCTCGGGCGCACGTACGGCAGCAAGTATGACGTGCTCCGGCAGGAAGAGACTTCCGACCTCGTTCGGCGGCTGATCGGCGTGATCGAGGCCGGCGAACGTGGCGACCGGTCGGTGCTGCTCGATGCCCTCGGGTCCGACCGTGCTTCAATCCGCTACTGGGCAGCCACCTGGCTCGGCAACCGGCAAGACAAGTCCGCAGCTGCGGAGCTCGTCGAACACACAGAGGACCCGACGCCAGCGGTCCGAGTGGCCGCCGCCTTGGCGCTCTGCAAGTTGGGGCATCACGAGCAGTATGTGCCGCTTCTGGCCGAGCAGATCGACTCCAAGAACCTGATCACCGGCATGTACGCCATCCGAGCTCTGGAGCAGGTTGGACCGCCGGCCCGGGCGGCCCTGCCGGCCATCGAGAGGGCTCACGACAACCCGTACGAGTTCACCCGCCGGATCGCCCAGCGGCTGAGCACCAGGCTTGGCAACTAGGGCGTCGTCCGCGCGGTCGAGCGTGACCATCACGCGTAGCTCCAGCCACTCGGAGAAGCCCTCGCGCAGCCACTGTGCGGACGTCCCCCGCTTGCCGCCACCGAGCTCGAACTGCAGCACGTGCCCGAGCTCGTGCGCCAGGATCGCCACGCGCCCGCGCCAGCCTTCCCTGCATGGCCCGCGAGCGCTCCGACCACAGCATGCAGACCTCCGACCTCGTCAACGAGGCCTACCTGCGGCTGGTCGGCTCGAAGCCGGTGAGCTGGGAGAACCGAGCCCACTTCTTCGGCATCGCCGCCAGGGTGATGCGGCAGGTCCTGGTCGAGCACGCGCGCTCGCGCCGCTACCTCAAGCGCGGCGGTGGGGCGCAGAAGGTGCCGCTGGACGAAGCCCTGCTCGTCTGTCGCGAGCAGGAGCGGGGCCTCCTCGAGCTCGACGAGGCGCTGACCGGGCTGACGGAGATGGACGAGCGCAAGGGCCGGGTGGTGGAGCTGCGCTTTTTCGGCGGGCTGAGCGTCGAGGAGGCGGCGGAGGTGCTGAAGGTCTCGCCCCAGACCGTGATGCGCGACTGGAGGCTGGCGAAGGCGTGGCTTTTTCGCGAGATCAGCCGGAGCGCCGCCTCCAGTCCCGGGCAATCCGACGAAGGGCGCCCAGCGCCTCCTCCATCGAAAGCGGCCCGCCGGCCAGCCGGTCCTCGTGGTCGTCGGCCGTCGGGTCGTCGATGAGCAGCTCCGCCTGCTCCCCGTAACCCAGGAGTGACCTCACCTCTCGAAGCAGCGCCCCGTCTTCGGCGCACGCCGCTTCGAGAAATCGGTCGCGCTCCTCGGGCCGGCGATCGAACGCCGCGTGGTACAGCTTTTCGACGCGTCTCCAGCGCTCGGTCTTCATGGAGTCCGTTGGGGCCTGGCTTGCCATGAGTGACTCGTTCACCAGCTGAACAGGACGCCGTCTTCACCGAGCTGCGCGATCTTCCCCTCGATCAGCTCGACCAGCAGACGACGCCGCTCGAGCAGGGCCGCACGCTCGGGTCCGCCGAGGTACGGCTCGACCGCCGCCTCCAGCTCTTCGTCGCTCACCGAGCGCAGACGCTCCCAGAAGCCCCGCTCGACGCGGCGCACGTCCTGCGGGGTAGGCAGCGCCTGATCGCGGATGAAGGCGCGGCCGTGATCGATCAGCCAGAGCCGCCAGTCGGGATCGATGACGATGTTGCCCATGTTGCGGTCGATGTTGTTGATCAGGTTGTCGAAGACGCGCATCTGGTAGAGCTGCAGCATGTAGTGCCGCGCATCCGGCGGTTGGATTCCCTTCTTCTCTCGCTCGATCTCCTCCATCCCGTTCTCGACCCAGAGCTGCACCGACGCCGGCTTGCCCTTCACGCTGCGCTGCACCGCCGGAGGCACCATCCCGAGGCCGAGCAGCTCGCTGAGCGCATAGGCCGCAGGCTCGTGGATGTAGTGGTCGCGGAAGAACCACACCTCCCGATCCTTGAGCCGCCGCTTCCGTTCTTCGACGGCGATCGTCCGGCCCGCGGCTTGCGCGGTGACGCCGTCCTTCTCCAGCCGCAGCCGCCGGACCCCGAATTTGCCGATAGGGGTCTTCTTGGAGCCGACGACGTCCGCCGTGCGCAGGAACTCCTCCAGCTCCGCGTGGGCCTGGATCGGGAGGGGCTGGCCCTCGACGTCGAGCCAGACGTAGCTCTCCGATGCGGCCCCTTCGGCGGGCGCCGCCTGCGCTTCGGCGCCGGCGAGGCCGGTGGCCAGAAGGGCGACCAGCAGGGCTGAAGGGGTGAGCAGATGGGCTCGCATCGAACACCTCCTGGGCCGCGGTCGGCGCCGTGCCATCTTCACCTACTACTGCGATATCGGGACCCGGAAACGACAATCGCCGCAGCCTCCAGGCCGCTTTTCTCCGCCTTCACTGCATAACCCCCGCTCGCCCGTATATCTCTCACCAGCTGAACAGGATGCCGTCCTCACCCAGCTGCGTGATCTTCTCCTCGATCAGCTCGACGAGCAGACGACGTCGCTCGAGGAGAGCCTCACGCTCGGGCCCGCCGAGGTACGGCTCGATCGCCGCGTCCAGCTCCTCGTCGCTCACCAAGCGCAGGCGCTCCCAGAAGCCCCTCTCGACGCGACGCACGTCCTGCGGGTTGGCCAGCTTCCGATCGCGGATGAAGGCGCGGGAGTGATCGATCAGCCAGACTCGCCAGTCCGAATCGAACAGGATGTTGGTCTGGTTGCGGTCGAGGTTGTTGATCAGGTTGTCGAAGACGCGCATCTGGTAGAGCTGCAGCAGGTGGATCCGCGAGTCCGGTGGCTCGATACCGCGCTCTTCCCGCTGGAAGTCGAGCATCGACTCCTCGACCCAGATCTGCACCGACGCCGGCTTGCCGTTCACGCTGCGTTGCACCGCCGGCGGAACCATCCCGAGCCCGAGCAGCTCGGAGAGCGCGTAGGCCGCGGGCTCGTGGATGTAGTGATCCCGGAAGAACCACACGTCGCGATCCTTGAGCTGCCGCTTGCGGTCTTCGTAGGCCATCATCCGGCACGCGGCGTGTGCCGTGATCCCGTCCTTCTCCATCCACAGCTTCCGGACCCCGAACTTGCCGTGCTTGGTCTCTTCGGACTTGACGACGCGCGCCGTCTGCAGAAACTCCTCCAGCTCCGCGTTGGCCTGCATCGGGAGAGGCTGGCCCTCGACGTCGAGCCAGACGTACTCCGACGAAGAGGGCCCGGCCGGCGGGGCCGCCTGGGCCTCGACGCTGGCGAGCCCGGCGGTCAGCAGCGCGGCCAGAAGCGCCGTCGGGGGAGCGGACGGGTTCGCATGGAGCACCTCCTGGGCTCGGCGGCGGCTTTCTTCACCCACTACTGCGAAATCGGGACCCAGAAACTACAACGGAGAACGACGTCAAATACGGCGTCCTGACCTTCACCGCTCCATCTCAGCTCGTCGGAACGAGGCGCTTGAGCTCCTCGAACCAGTTGAGGACGACGTTGTACTGGGTCTGGGGCGGGGGTGGCTCGCCCTCCATCACCATCAGGAACCGCTCGCCATCCGGTGCGAGATCGTATCTTCGACCATAGGGGAGTCCGTGGGCGTAGCGTCCCTCGAACAGGAGCCGCGGCTTCCCCAACCGCGGAGACCGCCCCTCTGGATCGAACGACACCGCCATGACTTGATTCCCTCTCCGGCGGCGGTAGTAGATCTCCCGTCCGTCTGGAGACCAGGTGGGCTCGAAGCCACCCTCGACGGAGACCTGGGTGACGGCACCCGGACCCGGGTAGGGTCGCACCTTGACCTCCCAGCGCCCCGACTCGTCCGAGACGTAGGCCATCCATCGGCCGTCGGGAGAGAAGGCGGGGTGGGTTTCATTGTCCTTCGTCTGCAAGAACGGTTGCGGAGAGCCACCGGGAGGGAGCACCCAGACGTCGAACCCCTCGAAGAGACGTTCGCTAGTCTGATAGGCGAGCGAGCCATCGGGCGACCAGGAATAGGGACTGAGCAAGGTCTCGGTCGCGTCCAGAAGGGTGTCCTCGAGTCCGCTCCCGTCGACCGGTCTCGAAAGCAGGGCGTTCTTCCCTTTGCGCCGGGAGCTGAACACGACGCGCCGGCCATCCGGTGCCCAGACGAGCCACCATTCGGCCCCGGTCTCATCCGTGAGCCGACGCTCGACGCCCCGCTCCAGCTCGTACGCCCAGATGCAGCCTCCCGCGCCTCTCGGGTCGGCGCGACTCACCAGGATCTGGCTGCCGTCGGGTGAGACGCGAAGGCCGCTCGCCGGAGGCGGGAAGGGCAGGGCCTCGACCTGGCCTTTCCGGTCGACCCAGGCGAGCGTGACCCGGTCCGGCACCATGCCTCCCGGAACGTAAACCAGCGAGCCGTTGTCGGAGACGCTGAAGTGGGCCGCTTTCGTTGGACTCCCCTCCATCAGGACGTCGTCGAGGACCCTCACCGGGAGCCCGGTGACCTCGAGCCTGTCCAGGTCGAAGGGCACGGCCAGCAGCTCTCCCTCCCAGCCGTAGACGATGTGGCCGGTGGAGACGTACCGGCCGTGGAGGCCAGGGTCGATCAGGACCCGCTGCTCACCGGTGACCAGGTCGGCAACGGCAATCCGGGCGTCGGTCGGGCTGTTGGAGAGGGTGTACAGAACCGTTTTGCCGCCCGGAAGGAACTGGGGAAACACGTGGTCGAGCTCGTCCTGGATGTCCCGGACCGAGGTGAGCACCTCCGGGGTTCCCCCCGCGGCGGGAACCGTCTTCAGGCCGAAGGTGCACTGGCTGTAGGCGATGGTGTCATCCGGTCCCCAGGCCCCACCGCGAAACGTCGTCTCGCTGACCGGGGTAATCGTCGAGAGCGCGCCGCCTCGAAGCGAGATCTTCTTGATCTCCCTGTTGCCGTAGAAGCCGACCCAGTCGCCGTCAGGGGCCAGAAAAGGCGACAGCGCCCCCACGGTGCCGGGGATCGGCTCGGCCTCGAACGAGTCCAGTGAGCGCCGGTAGAGCCTCCGGATGCCGTTCTCTTCCGCTAGGTAGACGAGCTGGCTCCCGTCGGCCGAGAACGCCACCGTCGATCCCCAAGAGCCCCGGTTCGGAATCACTTGACCCGGCGGCAGCTGGGTCACGAATCGGCTGACGGTCGGCTCTCCAGAAGATGGGGTGCGCCAGGGACCCCAGACGACGGCGACCGCAGCCGCTCCCACGAGGACCAAGCCGGCGGCAGTCGCCAGCGCCCACCGTCGCCGCGCCGCGCGCCTCGCCTCCGCCGCTGCTCGCTCGAGACGTCGTTGCGTCGCCAGATCGACCTGCTCGCCCGAGGGCTTCGAGAAGTCGGCCAGGGCCTCCTCGATCTCGATCCGGGCATCCGCTATGTCGTGAAGCCGCAGGTCCTTCTCCTTCTGGAGGCAGCGGCGGAGCAGGGACCGGAGCAGGAGCGGGGTCTCGTCGGGGAGGGCGTTCCAGTCGACCTCGCGCTCCAGCACCGCGGCGAGCATGTCCGAGACCGTCCCGCCCCGGAACGCCCGCCGTCCCGTGAGCGCTTCGTAGAGCACGCACCCGAACGCCCAGACGTCCGTCCGCTTGTCCACGGTCTGCCCCCGGGCCTGCTCGGGGCTCATGTACGAGACCGTCCCCAGGATCCGTCCCTCGCCCGTCGCGGAGTCCGAGGCGCTCACGGTGTCGAGCTCGCTCCCTGCGGGCCCCTCGCCGGGGCAGGCCTTGGCCAGGCCGAAGTCGAGGACCTTGACCTGTCCTTCCCCGGAGTGATCCTCACGTTCGCGGGCTTGAGGTCCCGGTGGATGATCCCCTTGTCGTGCGCCGCCTCCAGCCCCGCCGCGAGCTGGCGGAAGAGCGGCAGCGCCTCGCCGATCGGGATCGGTCCCCTCGAGATCCGCGCGGCCAGCGTCTCACCCTCGACCAGCTCCAGCACCAGGACGTGGCGGCCCTCGGACTCCTCGAGACCGTAGATGGCGGCGACGTGGGGGTGGTTGAGGGCGGCGAGGAGTCGCGCCTCGCGTTCGAATCGACTCACACGCTCCGGGTCCTCGGCAAAGGCCTTCGGCAGAACCTTTAGCGCGACCTCACGGGTCGAGCCGGGCGTCCTTCGCCCGGTACACCTCGCCCATGCCCCCCGCGCCGAGCAGCGACAGGATCTCGTAATCTCTGATCCGTCGTTTGAGCCAGGACCGGGACGCGTCCGACGCGGCCGCCCGCGTCGTGGCCTCGGCGGCCGGCTCCTCGATGAAACGCTTCGCCTGCTCGTCGGAGCTCAGGAGTGACCTCACTTCGTGGAGCAGGGCCTCATCGTCCGCACAGGCTCTTTCGAGGAACGCGTCACGCTCGCTCGGCTCGCGCTCGAGCGCGGCGTGGTAGAGCTTCTCGACCTTCTTCCAGGGCTTGGCCTTCATGACGCCCTCCCTGCGGTCGCAGTCGGCAGGGCCGGGCCGAGCGACTTCCGGCCGATGGGGTGGGGCGCCGGCCCGCACAACTCCCCGCGGACCGGATAGGTGTGCTCCTCGAGGACCGCCTTCTCCCCCCGGCCCCGGGTCTGGAGCAACCGCGTCACGTCTCGCGGCGAGGCCGTGTTCATGGCCCCCCTCCAGGGGATGCACGACAGGCGTCCCTGAGTCTATACCTGTCGCGCAGTCACCATCTCAGAAAAGCCCGGCAAAGGGCCCGCCTTGGATGATCCGGGCGCTTGGGGCGGTCCGCTGCAATCGATGAACCCTCACCAGCTGCACAAGATCCCGTCCTCGCCGAGCTCGGCGATCTTGTCGCCTGGGCTCTCTTCACCTGCTACTGCGAGAGCGAGGCCCAGGAACGACAACCGCGGACGCGAACCTCGCCCATTCTCCGGCGCCCGGGAGGTCACTTTGGACGCCTCTTGGGTGCATCGGTCCCAACTCGGGCAGAGTTGGGGGTCTGCTCCCGAAGGTCCGGGACAGATGGAAGCCCTCGCTCCGGCCCACTACCGGGTCCAGTTCACCGCCAGCGCCGCCTTCCGCGACTGACTGGAGCGGCTGCAGGCCCGGAAAGAAAGGGATTGCCAGGCGACCTCGACGGCCTATCTTCGCTGGTAGACGTCGATCTCCTCGACACACGGGTCGGGCTTCCACGAGCGGCCCGGGCCGGGACACCTCAGGCGGGCGAGAGTGCGCGGCCGACTCGAATCTCGCGGCTCCCCCGGACAGCCCACGGAGTGGGCGGTGCCGAGGTGTCTGCATCACCTTGCGCGGGGAAGCACCACCAAAGATGACGCCCCGCGCCTCCCGCGGTTGTCGTTTCCGAGCCCCTCTGTCGCAGTAGCAGTTGAACAGTGTGCCCGGGTCGACTCCCTCATGAGGGGCTGGCAGGGAACCCATCGCTCCCACCGTCCGCCCTGTTCACCGCCGCTGCGACCCGGTCGAAAGGAGGTGCGAAGATGAAGGTCCTCCTCCGTCACGGCACGCGAGTCGCAGCGATGGGCGCTCTCATGCTCGCGTTCGCCGCCAGCGCGTTCCCCCAGGTCACGACCGGCACCCTTTACGGGCGCGTGCTCGACCCCTCGGGCGGGGTCCTCGAGGACGCCACCGTCACCGCCACGAACGTCCTGACCACGACCGCGAAGAGCACCGTCACCAACCTGCGTGGCGAGTTCACGCTGCCGTTCCTGACCGTGGGAACCTACACCGTCGCGATTCGAGCACCCGGCTTCAAGACGCGCATCGAGGAAGGTCTGGAGATCTCCTCCGGGCAAAGGCTCGGCGTGGATTACACGCTCGAGATCGGCGTTGCCACGGAGAGCCTCGTGGTGGCGGCCGAGTCGCCCATCCTGAACACCCGGCAGGGCTTCGACGTCAACAGCGTGATGGTCGCCCAGCTGCCGACGAACCGCCGGGACATCACGGGGTTGCTCGGAACGGGTACGGGAACAGCAGCGGACGTGGGTGGTGGTGCGGTCTCGTTCAACGGGCTGGCCCCTCGTGGTTTCACGTTCACGGTAGACGGCGTGGACGCGTCGCCCGACTCCGAGTTTCCGTCTACGAGCCTCTATGGGAACTTCAACTACATCAAGGCGGTCAGCCTGGAGGCGGTGGAGGAGGTCCAGATCTCCAAGGACCTCTTCTCGGCGGAGATCGGGATGAGCCTCTCCGGCAACGTCAACCTCATCACCAAGGGCGGGAGCAACGCGTTCCACGGGAGCACGTTCTGGACGTACCAGTCCGGCGGCCTCAACGCCGAGAACTTCTTCACGAAGCAGAAGGTCTCGGAGGTGTTCCACCAGTTCGGGGGCTCGCTCGGCGGACCGGTCATCAGGGACAAGCTGTTCTTCTTCGGCGTCTACGAGGGCTACCGCCTCACCCAGCAGCAGCCGCAGTCGGGATTCGTGCCCTCCCGGTGGCTCCGGGACCAGGCGAGTGCGGCCATCCCCACTTCCGCCGTCTACTGGGACCTGTGGCCGCTGCCCACCGGGGCAGAGGAACCGGGAGACCTGGAGGCGCGCTACATCGGGAGCCACGCGAGCACGCGGGACGACAACCACTTCGTGGCCCGGCTGGACTACAACATCTCGCCTACGGACTTCGTCAACGCTCGCTACACCCGCGGGAGGCCGAACTACCTGCAGCCCCGGATCGCCATCGGCAACCCGCGGGAGTTTCGGGGGGAGAACGAGAACTTCTCGGCGAACTACACCCGGGTCTGGGCTCCCACCGTGACCTCGGAGCTGCGCTTCGGCTACAACCGCTCCGCCGTGGACCGCGTGGATCTGATCGTGGAGGCAGGCGCGGTGCCCATCGCCATGCCCGGCATACCGAGCACCGCCGGCGAGCTGTTCATCAAGAACGGCTCAAACTGGAATCTCCAGAACACCTGGTCGTGGGTGACCGGCCGCCACTCGATCAAGCTCGGGGGCAGCTTCCGCTCCTTCCGGGCCAGCCGGATCAACGAGGAGCAGCCCAACTACGGCTTCGACAACCTGGAGGACCTCCTGGCCAACCAGGCTCGGGATGCGTCGTTCCAGTTCGCTCTCGAGGAGTTTCTGCTCCAGAGCTGGGACGCGGGCGTCTTCTTCCAGGACGACATCCGGGTGAGTCCCAGCCTTCAGCTCAACGTGGGACTCCGCTGGGACTACTCGGCGGTGCCCAAGGAGCGGGACGGCCGCATCTTCAACCGGGATGGGCCCTTCGGCGGCGCCGAGACCGGGGGCCCGGTCCGCTACCGCGACCCGGACTCGGCCTGGAACGCCAACTACGACATGTTCTCGCCGAGGCTGGGCTTCTCCTGGTCGATGAACCCGAAGACGGTGATCAGGGGAGGCGCGGGGATCTTCTACATCCCCTTCAACCTCTTCGCCGGGCCGGTGGAGCTCGTGAAGAACAGTCTCGATGAGCCCGTCGCCGCCTCTTTCACCGGCGCCGAGCTCCTGCAGTACGGGATACGGTACCCGGACGGGAACGACGTCGTGAAACCCCTGGCCCAGGCCGGCGACATCATCTCCGACACCTCCGTCGACGCGGATCGGGGCAACCCGTACAGCATCCAGTGGACGTTGGCCGCCGAGCGGCAGCTGACCGACACCGTGGCCTTCGACGTCGCGTATGTCGGCAACCACGGGGTCAGGCTGAGCTACAGCCCGCAGATCAACCGGATCGATCGGGACACCGGCCTCCGGCCGGTGGCCGGCTTCGGCCAGTTCCGGCACTACTCGCAGGAGGACTCGACCACCTACCACAGCCTCCAGACGTCGCTGCGGAGGCGTTTCGCCGACAACTTCGGGTTCCGGCTCAACTACACCTACTCGGCCAACCTCTCGTACTTCCAGGGGGATCTCAACTGCTGTGGCTGGTGGGATGCTCCTCAGGAGCTGGACAATCTCCCCGTCAACCGAGGGCTCACCTCCTATCACCGCCGCCACCGCTTCCAGGCCGGCGTCCTGTTCGAGCTGCCCCTCGGCGAATCAATGCTCCTCGACGGCTGGCGGATGGGCGGGATGTTTGGCCTCAAGTCGGGCCTCCCGCTGCTGCTGCTCGACCGGGCCAGCCGGCGGCTGAGCGATCGACCCGACTTCCTGGGTTCCCGGGCCGCGGACGCCGTCTTCGACAACTGGGGCGAGGAGACCCCGGACGGCACCTACCAGTACCTGGATCCGTCGATGTTTGCGAGGGTGCCGCGCGATCCCCAGAGCCAGGCCCAGGAGCGGCCGGGCACGGCGGGCCGACGCTTCATCACCGGACCGGGTTTCTGGTCCGTCAGTCTGGCCCTGTCGAAGAACCTCAAGTTCGAGAGATTCAGCCTCCAGCTCCGGGCGGACCTGTTCAACGTCTTCAACAACACGAACTTCAACGACCCGGTGTACAGGATCGACAGGAGCAGCTTCGGACAGATCACGTCCTCCCAGCCGGGCCGCATCGTCCAGTTCAGCATGCGCGTCGACTTCTGATCTCCGAACGCCCGGCCCGCGCGCGTCTCGAGCCGTCGCGACGCGGGTCGGGCATCCCTCGGCCGGGGCTGGTGACATCTCAAAGACCTTCGTCGTAGACCCTCCACATGTCCGCGTCGTCGAAGACCTTCTCGGGCGCGTCGGCGTGCATCGCATCCGTCTCGAAGTCGCGGTAGCGTCCCCGCTCGGCCTGGAGCTCCTCGAACAGGTCGTGCTGGACCACGGCGCTCATGATCTCGTTCGTGCCGGTCCAGATCTGGGCCAGGCGCGTGTCGCGGAGGGCCCGCTCGATCGGGTAGACGTCCGTGTAGCCGATCCCGCCAACGACCTGCATCGCCAGGTTGACCGCGTCCCACGCGGCTTGGGTGACGAGCTTCTTCGTCTCTGAGACGACGCGCCGCACGTTCGGGGCTCCGGCGTCGGCGGCTCGTGCGGCCAGGTGGATCATGGCGCGGCTGGCATCGAGCAGGGTCTGCGCCTCGGCGATCATGAAGCTCACCGCCTGGAACCTCCTGATGGGGCGCCCGAAGGCCTTGCGCCGGTCCGCGTACTTCATCGCGACATCCAGGCAGGCTCGCACGACGCCGGGCAAGGGGGCGGCGCTGCACAGGCGCTCGGGAATCATCATCGTGTTGAACACCTGGGCGCCCCCGTGGAGGCCTCCGACGAGATTGCCCTTTGGGACCTTCACGTCGCGGAAGACGACACGGCCCGTGCCGCCCCCACGCGTCCCCAGGAGCCCATAGAGGTACTTGACCTCCAAGCCGGGGCCCCGCTCCACGATGAGGGTGCTGATGCGCCGAGCCGGGGGCGCGGTCTCGTCCGCGTTCGTCCGGACGTAGACCAGGAAGAAGTCGGCACCCTCGGCTCCGACGATGAACCGTTTCGCTCCGCGCACGACGAAATGATCGCCTTCGTCCGAAGCACGGGTGCTGGCGCCGAAGAAGTCGGATCCGCCCCGCGGCTCGGTGAGGGCCTCGGCGGCCACGAGCTTCCCCTTGAGCATCGGCTCGAGGTAGCGTCGCTTCTGCTCCTCGGTGCCGAAGCGGTTGAGGGCCTCCCCCACGATGGAGGGCATGACGAAGGCGCAGCCGGCCGCCGTTCCCAGACAGCCGATCTCCTCCATCGCGGAGCACTCGGCCACCCAGCTCAGCCCCTGGCCGCCATACTCCGGCGGGAAGCGGAGCCCCAGGAGTTGGTGCGCGGCGTACTTCTCGTAGAGCTCCCGCGGGTATCTGATCTCGTCCCGGTCCATGCGCCGGAGGTACTCCGAGTCGACCTCGTTCTTGACGAAGTCGGTCGCCTTGTCTCGAACCGCCCGCGCCTCCTCGTCCAGCATGAAGTCATACATGGGTCGCTCCCCGCGCCGATCGCGGCGCAGCCTCAGTTCGGTCCTGATCCGGATCTGTTCAACGTCTTCAACAAGCGGTGCTCGCTGCCCCCTTTCACTCGCGTGTCACTCTGAGCGCGTCTCCTGTATCCGAGGCAGGGGAGGTTTCACCGGCCGGAACGGCTGTGTAGGGGTGATTCAAGCGCCGCAGCAGGTCTTCGAAGCGAGGGTCGTCCCGCAGCGGATCCCAGATCGGGTCGTGGAGCTCCAAAAGCCAGCCGTCGTAGGCCTCATAGGCCTTTTCGAGCCACGCAAGCGCCGAATCCTCGTCTCCCAACGCCAGGTGGACCGCGGCGATCCATCCTGTCGAGAGCTGCTTTCGCTCCAGGTCCTGGAGCATCTTTCGCGCCCGGTCTTCTTTCCCGGCGGTCGCGTAGACATATGTGCGCCACTGAAGCGGGCGGTCTGAAAGCTCCACGATCTCATCCGCATGTTCTACGGCTTCCGCGAGCATCCCCTTCTGCAGGTAGGAGAAACTCAGGTACATGCGACAGACGGGGTTGGCTGGGTGTCGCTCAACCATCTCCCGCAACTCCTGTATTGCCTGGTCGTATCGCCGTGCGTGGTACAGAAGCCTTCCGACCTGGTACCAACTGCTCGATGCGTAGGGATCCAGCTCCTGGCTCCTTCGTATCTCGGTGACGGCTTCGTCGTGTCGTCCGGTCATAGAGAGACGGACCGCGCGCCAGATGTGCAGCTCCGGATCGCCCGGGCTCATCTCGAGAGCACGGGCAAGAGCTCTGTCCACACCGGGCCAGTCTCTTTCGAACTGCCACCTCACGGCGACAATCGCCTTCTCCGTATCCGTCAGCGTGTCGTCCAGCTCCTGAGCCTTCAGTGCTGCCGCCTTCGCCTTCGAGAACGCTTCGGCAGCGGGCAAGACGTAGAAGTTGCTCAGGAATGAATAGGAGTAGGCCAGGGCGGCATGAGCCTGGGTGAAGCTTGGATCAACGCCGACCGCGTGCTGAAAGAGCTCGTTGGCCTTCTTCAACCCGTCCGGCCGGCGGTTGAAGTGGTACCGTCCCTGGACATAGAGTTCGTAGGCCTCGGGATCCACACGGCGTGTCGTGGCCAGCCGCGTGCTCTCGCCCGGCGTCAGCGCGACGTCGATCTCCTGGGCGATCGCCCGGGCCACGTCACTGTAGAGAGCCAGGATGTCGCGGAGCTCGCGGTCGAAGCTGTCGGCCCAGAGGTACTGGTCCGTCTCAGCCTCGATCAGCTGGGCGGTCACCCGCACCTGCTTCCCCGAGCGCAGCACCGAACCGGCGATCACCGCATCCACGCGCAGCTCCCGGGCGATTTCCGAGATCGACTTGTCGGTGTCTTTGTAGCGCATGGAAGAGTTCCGGGCGATCACCTTCAGGCCGCTGATCTTCGCCAGGTCCGTGATGAGCGCCTCGGTGATCCCGTCGACGAAGTACTCCTGCGCCGGGTCGCCGGACAGGTTCGCGAGCGGCAGGACCGCCAGGGAGTCAATGCGACTCGGGCCGGCTTCGCCGAGCACGCGGTCGCGGAGATCTCCCACGTTCAATGCCAACAGCGCGGCGAGCCCCACCGCCGCGAGAGCGGCCACGCCGGCAAGGGCGGTCCTTCGCGTCAGCGCGGCCGGAGGCTCCAGGCGGATCTCTCGGAAGCGTTCCAGCTCGTTGGCCAGGTCCCGCGTCGACTCGTACCGGTCCCCGGGCTCCTTCGACAGGCACCGTTCGACGATCACTCGCAGCTGAGCGGGGACCTTCGGATTCACCTGGGCGATGGGCCGAGGCTCGCCCTCGATGATGGCGGCCAGGGTTTCCGCGGCCGTCCCTCGCTTGAACGCAATCTCCCCGGTGGCCATCTCGTATAGGACCGCCCCAAAGGAGAACTGGTCGGACCGATGATCGACAGCACGCCCGGTCGCCTGCTCGGGAGACATGTAACCCAGCGTCCCGACGATGACCCCCTCCCGGGTCAGCTCCCGGGTCATCGTCGTCTCTTCGGATCCGTCGGCTCCGTCGGCCAGCGCCTCGTGTGTCAGCTTCGCGAGGCCGAAGTCCAGGAGCTTCACGAACCCGTCCCTCGTCACCATCACGTTCTCGGGCTTGAGGTCCCGATGCACGATGCCGGCAGAGTGGGCCTTGGCCAGGCCGTCCGCCATCTGGGTCGCTAGATGGATCAGTCTCTTCGTGGGAATCGGGCCGCCGATCAGGATCTCCCGCAGCGTCTCCCCCTCGATGAACTCCATGGCGATGTAGGGCGTGGAGTCGTGCTCGTCGATGTCGTAGACAGTGATGATGTTGGGGTGGTTGAGGGCGGAGGCCGAGCGCGCCTCCTGCTCGAAGCGCTTCAACCGGCCGGGCTCCCGGGCGAACTCCTCCGGCAGGACCTTGAGGGCGACCTCGCGGCCGAGCTTGGTGTCCTTCGCCCGGTAGACCTCGCCCATGCCTCCGGCGCCGATGCGGGACAGGACCTCGTAGCTCCGCACCCGGCGGCCCACCCAGGAATCGGTCTCTGACTCGTTCACGACACGACCTCCCTGCGAGCGGAGGCTCGGGATGTCGAAAGAAATTCGACCGGCAGATTCAGGCGCCGCAGGAGATCCCTGAAGCGAGGATCGTCTCGCAGGGGGTCCCAGGCTTGATCCTGGAGATGAAAGAGCCAGCTATCGTAATCGTCGAAGGCCTTCTCCAACCACGCGAACGCTTCATCCTCCTCTCCCAGAGCCGAGTAGACGAGGGCGATGTGTCCGGCTTTAACCTCATCTCGTTTCAGATCACGGAGCGTCTTCCACGCTTCCTCGGACCTTCCGCCGACGGCATTGGCATATGCGAGGAGACACTCGTTGGTCTGACTGGGTCTGATCTCCCGGAGCTTCTCCATCTCGGCGATAGCGTCGCCGTGTCTCCCGCTCTGGATGTGAGCGAAGCTCAAGAAACGGCGATGCATGCCGTAGCCGGGATCCCGTTCGATCATCCTCTGGAGATGCTTCACCGCCCGGTCGTATTGGCCGGCCCAGTAGAGTGTCCGCCCCACGAAAGCACCGGCAATCGGTGAGTAGGGATCCAGCTCCCAGGCTTCGCTGGTCTCTGCGACCGCCTCCTCATGCCGACCGAACAATGACAGGTACTCGGCATACCACTGGTGCGTCTCCCAGTCGGTTGAGTTAGACTCGAGAGCGCGCGTGACGTGCTTCTCGAAGCCTGGCCAGTCCCTTTCTATCGTGAAGTCGACCGCCGCCAGCGCCTTCTGGGTTTCGGCGAGCGCCTCGTCGAGCTCCTGAGCTCTCAGCGCGGCCGCTTTCGCCTTGGGGAAGACCTCACCAGGGGTCAGGAAGTTCCAGTTCTTCAGGACGATGTAGGAGTAGGCCAAAGCAGCGTAGGCCTGCGCGAAGCCTGGATCCCTATCGACAGCCCGTTGAAAAAGCTCGTTGGCCATCAATAGTCCCTCGGGCTTGCGGTTGAACTGGTAGCGTCCCTGCGCATACAGCTCGTAGGCGGCGGGATCCACCGGACGGGAGGCGGCCAGTCGCGTCTGGTCCTCCGGCGTGACGGCGACTTCGACCTCCTGCGCAATGGCCCGGGCCACGTCGCTGTAAAGGGCCAGGATGTCCCGGAGCTCTCGGTCGAAGCTGTCGGCCCAGAGGTGACGGTCCGTCTCGGCCTCGATCAGCCGCGCGGTGACGCGCACCTGGTCCCCGGAGCGCAGGACTGAGCCCGAGATCACCGCCTGGACACCGAGCTCCCCGGCGATCTGGGCGATGGATTTGTCGGTGTCCTTGTAGCGCATGGACGAGGGCCGTGCGATCACCTTCAGGGCGCGGATCTTGGCCAGGTCCGTGATGAGCGCCTCGGTGATCCCGTCGACGAAGTACTCCTGCTCCGGGTCGCCGGACAGGTTCGTCGAGCGGCAGGACCGCCAGGGAGTCAATGCGACTCGGGCCGGCTTCGCCGAGCAGGCGGTCGCGCAGATCTCCCACGTTCCATGCCAATAGCCCGGCGAGCCCCACGGCCGCGAGAGCGGCCACGCCGGCAAGGGCGGTCCTTCGCGTCAGGGCGGCCGGAGGCTCCAGGCGGATCTCCCGGAAACGCTCCAGCTCGTTCGCCAGGTCCCGGGTCGACTCGTATCGGTCCCCGGGCTCCTTCGACAGGCACCGCTCGACGATCACTCGCAGCTGAGCCGGGACCTTCGGATTGACCTCGGGCGATCGGCCTCGGTTCGCCTTCGATGATGGCGGCCAGGGTCTCCGCGGCCGTCCCTCGCTTGAACGCGATCTCCCCGGTGGCCATCTCGTAGAGAACCGCCCCAAACGAGAACTGGTCGGACCGATGATCGACAGCACGCCCGCTCGCCTGCTCCGGGGACATGTAACCCGAGCGTCCCGACGATGACCCCCTCCCGGGTCAGCTCCCGGGTCATCGTCGTCTCTTCGGATCCGTCGGCTCCGTCGGCCAGCGCCTCGTGCGTCAGCTTCGCGAGGCCGAAGTCCAGGAGCTTCACGAACCCGTCGCCTCGTCACCATCACGTTCTCGGGCTTGAGGTCCCGATGCACGATGCCGGCGGAGTGGGCCTTGGCCAGGCCGTCCGCCATCTGGGTCGCCAGATGGATCAGTCTCTTCGTGGGAATCGGGCCGCCGATCAGGATCTCCCGCAGCGTCTGGCCCTCGACGTACTCCATGGCGATGTAGGGCGTGGAGTCGTGCTCGTCGATGTCGTAGACGGTGATGATGTTGGGGTGGTTGAGGGCGGAGGCCGAGCGTGCTTCCTGCTCGAAGCGCTTCAATCGGCCGGAATCCCGGGCGAACTCCTTCGGCAGGACCTTGAGGGCGACCTCCCGTCCGAGCTTGGTGTCCTTCGCCCGGTAGACCTCGCCCATCCCCCCGGCCCCGATGCGAGAGAGAACCTCGTAGCTCCGCACCCGGCGGCCGAGCCAGGAGTCGGTCTCCGGCTCATTCACGACACGGCCTCTCCCTGAGCGGGGCCTCCACGTGCTCCAAGAACATCCGCCGGCAGATTCAGGCGCCGCAGCAGATCGGTGAAACGAGAGTCAGAGCGCAGGGGATCCCAGACCGGGTCCTGGAGATTGAAGAGCCAGCTGTCGTACTTCTCGTAGGCCCGGTCCAACCAGGCAAACGCCGCGTCTTTGTCACCGAGGACGGTGTAGGCAATGGCCACCCGCCCCGGGAACTCATGGGTGGGATCCAGTCCCTCGAGCAGCTTCTGCGCTTCGTCTCTCCTCCCCGCGACCGCGTGCGCGTACGCGCGGAGAGGAATCGCGGCGCTGGGGCCACCGCGCGTTGAGATCTCCAAGAACCTCTCCACTTCTTCTACGGCTTCCGTGTACATCCCCTTCTGCAGGTGGGTCAGGCTCAGGTAGAAGTGGGTCTGGTCGTAACCTGGATTCTGCTCGATGAGCTTGTGGAACTGCTGCGTCGCCTGGTCGTATTGCCGCGCGCAGTAGAGGGTCTGTCCCACGTTGAGTCCCTTATGGGCCACATGGGGGTCCAGCTCCCAGGCCTTTTTCGCCTCTGCGATCGCTTCCGCGTGCCGTCCGAACAACGACAGGTACTCGGAATACCAGCTGTGGATGTCGGCGTCGCCGGGGCTGATCTCGAGAGCGCGGGCCGAGGCCTTCCTGGAGCCTTCCCAATCCCGTTCGATGGAGAATCGGACTGTCGCCAGTGCCTTTTGAGTGTCGAAGAGGCTGTCATCGAGCTCCTGAGCTCGAAGCGCCGCCGCCTGGGCCTTGGGGAAGACTTCACTCGGCGGCCGCAGCTTCCAGTTCCCAACATGGGTGTAGGAGTATGCGAGCGCGGCGTAGGCCTGAGCGAAGCTCGGGTCCTCGTCCACCGCCTCCTGAAACAGCTCTGTGGCCTTCATCAAGCCCTCTGGCTGTTGGCGGAGGTGGTAGCGGCCCTGCACATAGAACTCGTACGCCTCGGGATCCACGGGCCGCGCCCTGGCCAGGCGCGTCTGCTCTTCCGGTGTGACCGCGACCTCGATCTCCAGGGCAATCGCCCGGGCCACGTCGCTGTAGAGGGAGAGGATATCGCGGAGCTCACGGTCGAAGCTGTCGGCCCAGAGGTACTGGTCCGTCTCGGCCTCGATGAGCTGCGCGGTGACTCGCACCTGGTCCCCTGAGCGCAGCACCGAGCCGGCGACCACCGCTTGGACGCCCAGCTCCTCGGCGATCTGCGCGACGGACTTGTCGGTGTCCTTGTAGCCCATGGCGGAGTTGCGGGAAATCACCTTCAGGGCGCCGATCTTGGCCAGGTCCGTGGTGAGGGCGTCGGTGATCCCGTCGACGAAGTACTCCTGCTCCGGGTCGCCCGAGAGATTCGTGAGGGGCAGGACCGCCAGAGAGTCAATGCGACTCGGACCCGCTTCGCCGAGCAGGCGGTCGCGCAGATCTCCGACGTTCGATGCCAGGAGGCCGGCGATCCCCGCGGCCACGACCGCAGCGACGCCGGCAAGGGCGGTCCTGCGTGTCAGGACGGTCGGGGGTTCCAGGCGAATCCCCCGGAAGCCCTCCAGCTCCGTCGCCAGGTCCCGCGTCGACTCGTATCGGTCCCCAGGGTCTTTCGACAGGCACCGTTCGACGATCCCGCGCAACTGAACCGGGACCTTCGGGTTGGCTCGGGCGATGGGCCTGGGTTCACCTTCGATGATCGCGGCCAGGGTTTCTGCGGCCGTCTCCCGTTTGAATGCGATGTTCCCGGTGGCCATCTCGTAGAGGACCGCACCAAACGAGAACTGGTCGGACCGATGGTCGACCTGCCGGCCGCTCGCCTGTTCGGGGGACATGTACCCGATCGTGCCGACGATGGCCCCTTCTCGGGTGAGCTCCCGGGTCATCGTCGACGCCTCGGATCCGAAGTCCAGTGCCGCAGGCGCGACCTTTGCGAGCCCGAAGTCCAGGATCTTCACGAACCCGTCGCTCGTCACCATGACGTTCTCGGGCTTGAGATCCCGGTGAATGATGCCGGCGGAGTGAGCCTTGGCCAGCCCTTCCGCCATCTGGGTCGCCAGATGAATCAGCTTCTTCGTGGGAAGCGGGCCTTCGAACAGGATCTTCCGAAGTGTCTCGCCCTCGACGTACTCCATGGCGATGTAGGGCGTGGAGTCGTGCTCGTCGATGTCGTAGACCGTGATGATGTTGGGGTGGTTGAGGGCGGAGGCCGAGCGCGCCTCCTGTTCGAAACGCCGCATCCGCCCGGGATCGTGGGCGAATTCCTCGGGCAGGACCTTGAGCGCGACCTCGCGGCCGAGCTTGGTGTCCTTCGCCCGGTAGACCTCGCCCATGCCCCCGGCCCCGATATGAGACAGGACCTCATAACTCTGGACCCGACGCCCGATCCATGAGTGGGCTCGCTCCGGAGCGAGCTCACGTGTCCTTGCCTCTGCAGCCGGCTCTTCGATGAATCGCTCCGCCCGCTCGTCGGCGCCGAGGAGCGACTTCACCTCGTCGAGCAGTGCCTCATCGCCTCCACAAGCTTCCTCGAGGAAGGCATCCCGCGCGCTCGGCTCACGCTCGAGCGCCGCGTGGTAGAGCTCCTCGGCCTTCTTCCAGGGTTCGGGCTTCATCGGCTCCCTCGCTGTGGCCGTGGTCGCCAGGGGAGGGCCGCGCCAGTGGGGATCGATTCCGCGGGGCGCCCGTCCGCACAACTCCCCCTTGACCAGAGGGATGTGCTCTCGGAGGACCTCCTTCTCCCCCCGGCCCCAGGTCTGGAGCGACCGCGTCACGTCCCGCGGCGAGGCCGTGTCCATGGCCCCCCTCCAGGGGATGCACGACAGGCGTCCCCAAGTCTACACCGGTCGCACAGCCGAAGCGGTTCTGCTGCGGGTGCTAGAATCGAAACCAGGGTGTTGAGCGTCCTGGGGGTGCCATGCCGGCGGGCTCGCCAGGGGATGTCACGCAGTTGCTGCACGCGTGGAGCCAGGGGGATGCGGCCGCCCTCGAGGCGCTGATCCCGCTGGTCTACGGGGACCTGCGGAAGCGGGCCCACCACTGCATGGCCCGCGAGCGTTCCGACCACAGCATGCAGACCTCCGACCTCGTCAACGAGGCCTACCTGCGGCTGGTCGGCTCCAAGCCGGTGAGCTGGGAGAACCGCGCCCACTTCTTCGGCATCGCCGCCAGGGTGATGCGGCAGATCCTGGTGGAGCACGCGCGCTCACGCCGCTACCTCAAGCGCGGGGGTGGGGCTAAGAAGGTGCCGCTTGACGAAGGCCTGCTCGTCTGTCGTGAGCAGGAGCGGGGCCTTCTCGATCTCGACGAGGCGCTGACCGAGCTGACGGAGATGGACGAGCGCAAGGGCCGGGTGGTGGAGCTGCGCTTCTTCGGCGGGCTGAGCGTGGAAGAGACGGCGGAGGTGCTGAAGGTCTCGCCCCAGACCGTGATGCGCGACTGGAGGCTGGCCAAGGCCTGGCTGTTTCGCGAGATCAGCCGGAGCGCCGCCTCCAGTCCCGGGCAATCCGACGAAGGGCGCCCAGCGCCTCCTCCATCGAAAGCGGCCCGCCGGCCAGCCGGTCCTCGTGGTCGTCGGCCGTCGGGTCGTCGATGAGCAGCTCCGCCTGCTCCCCGTAACCCAGGAGTGACCTCACCTCTCGAAGCAGCGCCCCGTCTTCGGCGCACGCCGCTTCGAGAAATCGGTCGCGCTCCTCGGGCCGGCGATCGAACGCCGCGTGGTACAGCTCCTCGACGCGTCTCCAGCGCTCGGTCTTCATGGAGTCCGTTGGGGCCTGGCTTGCCATGAGTGACTCGTTCACCAGCTGAACAGGACGCCGTCTTCACCGAGCTGCGCGATCTTCCCCTCGATCAGCTCGACCAGCAGACGCCGCCGCTCGAGCAGGGCCGCACGCTCGGGTCCGCCGAGGTACGGCTCGACCGCCGCCTCCAGCTCTTCGTCGCTCACCGAGCGCAGACGCTCCCAGAAGCCCCGCTCGACGCGGCGCACGTCCTGCGGGGTAGGCAGCGCCTGATCGCGGATGAAGGCGCGGCCGTGATCGATCAGCCAGAGCCGCCAGTCGGGATCGATGACGATGTTGCCCATGTTACGGTCGATGTTGTTGATCAGGTTGTCGAAGACGCGCATCTGGTAGAGCTGCAGCATGTAGCGCCGTGAATCCGGCGGCTGGATTCCCTTCTTCTCTCGCTCGATCTCCTCCATCCCGTTCTCGACCCAGAGCTGCACCGACGCCGGCTTGCCCTTCACGCTGCGCTGCACCGCCGGAGGCACCATCCCGAGGCCGAGCAGCTCGCTGAGCGCATAGGCCGCAGGCTCGTGGATGTAGTGGTCGCGGAAGAACCACACCTCCCGATCCTTGAGCCGCCGCTTCCGTTCTTCGACGGCGATCGTCCGGCCCGCGGCTTGCGCGGTGACGCCGTCCTTCTCCAGCCGCAGCCGCCGGACCCCGAATTTGCCGATATCGGTCTTCTTGGAGCCGACGACGTCCGCCGTGCGCAGGAACTCCTCCAGCTCCGCGTGGGCCTGGATCGGGAGGGGCTGGCCCTCTACGTCGAGCCAGACGTAACCCGCCGACGTGGCTTCTTGCGGACGGGCCGGCTGCGCCACGGTGATGACGAGGCCGGCGGTCAGAACGCCGGCCAGCAGGGCAGTAGGGGGAAGCAGGGGATTCCTCATGGCAATACCTCCTGGGCCGAGGTCCGTGTCGTGCTCTCCTCACCTGCTACTGCGACAGGGAGGCTCAGGAACGACAATCCAAGAGGGTTCTTTCGCTCCTCTCCGACGCCTCTGGGATCCCGGCGCCACCTCGCGGGGGTCTCGTCCTGGGGAGAAATGCCGTGTCCCCACCGTCACGATCAGCTCAGTCGGTCGGAACGAGCCGCTTGAGCTCCTCGAACCAGTTGAGCACGACGTTGTATTGCGTGTGTGGCGCTGGCGGCTCGCCCAGTTGGACCATCAGGAACCGCTTGCCGTCGGGTGCGAGATCGTACCTGCGACCATAGCCGAAACCAGGGGCGTACCGCCCCTCGAACAGGAGCCGCGGCTTGCCCAGCCGAGGAGACGGCCCGCCCGGGTCGAACGACACCGCAATGACTTGATCCCCCCCCTGACGCCGGTAGTAGATCTCCCGCCCATCCGGGGACCAGATGGGCTCGGAGCCGCCGTCGATGGAGACCTGGGTGACGGCGCCCAAACCCGGATAGGGCCGCACGTTGACTTCCATGCGGCCCGATTCGTCCGAGACGTAGGCCATCCATCGGCCGTCGGGAGAGATCGCGGGGTGAAACTCGTTGCTCGTCGTCTGCAGGAAGACGTGGGGAGGTCCGTCCGGAGGCAGGACCCAGATGTCGAACTTCCCAAACAGACGCTCGCTCTCTTGATAGGCGAGCGAGCCATCGGTCGCCCAGGAGTACGGGCTGGGCCACGTCTCGGCCCTTTCGACGAGGGTGTTTTCCGGATCGCTCCCGTCGACGGGTTTGGAGGCCATGACCGTCCTCCCTTCCCGTCGGGAGTTGAACACCACGCGCCGCCCGTCGGGGGACCAGATGGGCCAGTATTCGGCTCCCGTCTCGTCCGTGATTCGGCGCTCGACGCCGCGCTCCAGCTCGTAGGCCCACACGCAGCTTCCGGCGCCTCTTGGATCGGAACGAGTCACGAGGATCTGGGTGCCGTCGGGAGAAACGCGGGGACCCCACAGGCTAGGCGGAAACGGCAGAGCCTCGACCTTCCCGGTCCGATCGACCCAGGCGAGTGTGCTCTGGTCCCGCACCATGCCTCCCGGAACATAGGCCAGCGAGCCGTTGTCCGAGATGCTGAAGTGCGTCGCCCTGGGGGTTCCTTCCATCAGCACGCCGTCGAGAACTCGCACGGGGAGACCGGTGACCTCGAGCTTGGCCAGGTCGAAGGGCACGGCCAGAAGCTCTCCCTCCCAGCCGTAGACGATATGGCCGGTGGGGACGTAGCGGCCGTGCGAGCCCGGGTCGATCAGTGTCTTCTGCTCGCCGGTGACCAGGTGATGGACGGCAATCCGTGCGTCGACCGGGCTGTTGTCCACGGTATACAGGACCGCCTCACCGCCGGGAAGGAACTGGGGAAACGCATGGTTGCCTTCGTATTGGATGTCGCTGACCGAGGTGAGGACCTCCGGGGTGCCCCCGGCGACGGGAACCACCCTCAAGCCGTAGGTGCATTGACTGTAGGCGATCGTGTCGCGTGGTCCCCAGGAGCCGCCGCGGAACGTCGTCTTGTCCACCGTGCAGATCGTCGAGAGCGCGCCTCCTCGAAGGGAGACCTTCTTGACCTCCTGGCCGGCGTAGAAGCCCACCCAGTTCCCGTCGGGGGAGAGGAATGGTGACAGGGCCCCCTCGGTGCCGGGGATCGGCTCGGCCTCGAACGAGTCCAGTGAGCGCCGGTAGAGGCGCCGGGTGCCGTCCTCCTCTGCCAGGTAGACGAGCTGGCTGCCGTCGGCCGTGAGAGCCACCGTCGATCCCCATGAGCCCCGGTTGGGTATCGTCTGGCCCGGCGGCAAGGTCGTCACGAATCGGCTGGTCGGCCCCGCGGGTGTGCCCGTTTGGCGTGGGCCCCAGAAGGCGACAGCGGCAGCTGCCGCCAGAAGTCCAGCCACAGCCCAGGGAACCAGCCTCTTCAGGACACCTCGCCTCGGAGGGGCGGCGAGCACCTCGGCCGTGGACATCGCCCGGTAGGAGTCGGAAGACGCGTCTCGGATCTCGATGCGAGCGTCCGCGATGTCGTGGAGGCGTTCCTTGACGTCCTTTTGAAGGCACCTGTGGAGCAAGAGACGAATGAATGGCGGCGTGTCGTCGGGCAAGGCGTCCCAATCCGGTTCGTGTTCCAGAATCCGGGCAACCGTGTCCGAGGACGTGTCGCCCCGGAACGCCCGCCGCCCGGTGAGCGCCTCGTAGAGAACACATCCGAACGCCCAGACGTCTGTCCGCTTGTCCACGGCAAGACCGCGAGCCTGCTCGGGGCTCATGTACGAGACCGTCCCGAGGACCCGTCCCTCGCCCGTCTCGGAGTCCGAGGCGCTCACGGTCTCGAGCTCGCTCCCCGCGGGCGCCTTGCCGGGGAAGGACTTGGCCAGGCCGAAGTCCAGGATCTTGACCTGAGCGTCCGGAGTGATCCTCACGTTCGCGGGCTTGAGGTCGCGGTGGATGATCCCTTTCTCGTGCGCCGCCTCCAGACCCGCGGCGAGCTGGCGGAAGAGCGGCAGCGCCTCGGCGATCGGAATCGGCCCCCGGACGATCCGCTCGCCCAGCGTCTGGCCCTCGACCAGCTCCAGCACCAGGACGTGGCGGCCCTCGGACTCCTCGCGCCCGTAGATTGCGGCGATGTGCGGGTGGTTGAGGGCGGCGAGGAGTCGCGCCTCGCGCTCGAAACGACTGACGCGCTCGGGGTCCTCAGCGAAGGCCTTGGGCAGCACCTTGAGCGCCACCTCGCGGTCGAGCCGGGCGTCCTTGGCCCGGTACACCTCGCCCATGCCGCCGGCACCGATGAGCGACAGGACCTCGTACTCTCGAATCCGGCGATTGAGCCAGGAGCGGGATTCGTCTGAGGAGACAGCCTGCGTCGCCGCCTCCACAGCCGGCTCCTCGATGAACCGCTTCGCCTGCTCGTCGGAGCTCAGGAGTGACCTCACTTCGTGGAGCAGGGCCTCATCGTCCGCACAGGCTCTTTCGAGGAACCCGTCACGTTCGCTCGGCTCGCGCTCGAGCGCCGCGTGATACAGCTTCTCGACCTTCTTCCAGGGCTTGGCTTTCATGACGCCCTCTCTGCGGTCGCAGTCGGCAAGGCAAGGCCGAGCGACTGCCGGCCGATGGGGTGGGGCACCTGCCGGCACAACTCCCCATGGGCCTGAGGGATGTGCTCTCCGAGGACCGCCTTCTCCCTTGGCCCCAGGTCTGGAGCAACCGCGTCACGTCTCGCGGTGAGGCCATGCCCATGGCCCCCTCCAGGGGGTTTGCGCGACAGGCGTGCCCCAGTCTAGCAGCGCCCTCGCCACCCCCAACCAGAAAAGCGGGAGAGAGGATCACCCTGGACGATCCGTTCGTTTGGGGTGGTCCGCCTCGAATGATGGATCTAGCGAGGCGGCGGTCGCACCCCAAGAACCCGAGGTCCTGGCCGGGGCTCATCTTCTTCACCAGCTGAAGACGACCTGCTCCTCACCGAGCTGCGCGATCTTCTCCTCGATGAGCTCGACCAGCAGACGACGCCGCTCGAGCAGGGCCGCCCGCTCGGGTCCGCCGAGGTACGGCTCGACCGCCGCCTCCAGCTCCTCGTCGCTGAGCGAGCGCAGGCGCTCCCAGACACGCCTTTCGACGCGGCGCACCTGATGCGGGGCGGGCAGCTTCTGGTCGCGGACGAACGCGCGGGAGTGATCGATCAGCCAGATCCGCCAGTCCGGGTCGATCAGGATGTTTCCCTGGTTGCGGTCGGTGTTGTTGATCAGGTTGTCGAAAAGGCGCATCTGGTGGAGCTGCAGGTTGTAGTCCCGCGGGTCCGGGGGCTGGATTCCGCGCTCGTTGCGCTCGAGCGCCACCATCACGCCCTCGACCCAGATCTGGACCGACGCCGGCTTGCCGCGCACGGTGCGCCGCACGGCCGGCGGCACCATCTCGAGCCCGAGCAGCTCGCTGAGCGCGTAGGCTGCGGGCTCGTGGATGTAGTGGTCACGGAAGAACCACACGTCCCGATCCGGGAAGCGGCGCCACCGGTCTTCGACGGCCATCGTCCGGCACGCGGCGTGGGCCGTGACATCGCCCTTCACCAACCGCAGCTTCCGGGCACCCCACTTGCCGTGTTTGGTCTTCTTGGATTCGACGATGCGCGCGGTGCGGAGGAACTCCTCCAGCTCCGCGTCGGTTTGCAGCGAGAGTGGCCGGCCATCGACGTCGAGCCAGACGTGGTGTGCCGAATCCGGTCGGGCCGCCTGCGCCTCGGCCCCGGTGAGACCGGCGGTCAACAGGACGGCGAGGAGCGCTGAGGGAGGAAGCAGGTGAACTCGCATGGCATCAGCTCCTGGGCTCTCTTCACCTGTAGCTGCGACACAGAGGCCCAGGAACGGCAACCGCGGGCGCCGCCTTTCGTCCATTTTCCAGCGCCCGGGAGGTCACTTTGGATGTGTTGAATGTGTTGGTTGTTTTGGCGGTTGCCCTCAGGTCCCTCTCGTCAAGCGGCGGCGAGCGGGTTGCGCCAGTTGAGCCCGGAGAAGCGCGAGAAGTCGTCGTCCGTGCTGTGGAGAATCGCGCCGTGTTCGAGGGCCAGCGCGGCGAGGGCGGCGTCCATGACGAGGGCGCCCTTCACCTGGTCGTCCTGGAGGAGGCCACGAAGGATCTCCCAGTAGCGCTCTTCTGGCTCCAAGATGCTCGTCACCCGACGCGCCAGCCAGGACGAGACCACCGCGTTGGCCTCCGAGGGAAGGAGGGGACGCTCGAACACGCGGGTGTTCGTGGAGATCCGAAGAAACGCCCAGAGGGTGAGCCACGCGAAGCCGACCGGCTCGACGCCGGAGAGGACACCCTCCAGCCACGTCTTGGCGGCCGTGTGTCGCTCGTCCTGGGGATGGTAGGCGTAGAGCAGGAGATTGGCGTCGACGAGGATCAACGGTGCTGAGGTCCCTCGACCTGCTCGACCAGGTCCGAAACGCTGTCGAGAGAAAGGCCCGGCCGCAGGCGACCGAGGTCTCGAGCCTCGACCCGGAACGGCGCCTCTGCCGAACGCCGGCGCGACGACGACAGGCTGCGGCGCAGCGCCGCGTTGACCGTTTCCTTGAAGCTCTTCCCGGTCCGGCGCGCTTCGGCCTTGAGCTTGGCCGCCACGTCTTCGTCGAGAGTCAGCGTGGTCCGCACATCTTGATGCTATTCCACAGACATCAAGGTGTCAACGCTCTCGGGGCCGTGGGGCCGCCTCGATCGCCCGAGCGCCGCCCGACGAGGACCCGTCGGGCAGGGAGGCGGCCCGTTTGGCATTGACAATTGCCAATTGAAAGGCCCCTTAGCGGCCGCTCGGCCTCGAGCTGGCGCGACGACTTCGGCGGCAACGCCCGCAATGGAGGCGCACGACGAGCGACTGTTCGACCGCGCTCGCAGGATCGTGCTCGGACGCACTCCGTCTCGCGAGACGTGGGCGGGAATCAGCCCGTTACTCTCGTCGGGCGGAGGTCACCAGCTCCCAGAAACCCCGGGGGCTGAGGATTCGCAGCTCTCGGACGGTCGCCAGCTCGAGAAGGTCCTTATCACCCGTGACGAGAGCCTCGACCGAGGAGTCCAGGGCTTCGCTGAGCACGGCGACGTCGTTGGGGTCGCGCACCGCGACCGGCGGCGGGGCGCCCGCGGGACCAACAACCCTGGCCTGCCCTCGGACGAAGCGGACGATCGACCGAACCCCCGCCTCGGGCAAGCCGATCTTGCCGGCCAAGACCCGCTCGAGCTCACCAAGGACCGTCTCCGACACGAACCACTCGTGCTCGGCCAGGACGGTGCGGACGACGTCCGCGCACAACCCGCGGGTGGCGAAGGCGGCCACGAGAACGTTCGTGTCGAGAAAGACCCTCACGACACGGCTTTGAACACGTCCTCGTCCGTCAGGAGCCCCTTCGCCTCGGCGAAGGGGGCGACACGCTCCCGGAGCTGCTCGAAGAGCTCGATGGCCAGCTGGCTTCGCAGCGCCTCGCGCGCGACCTGGCTCTGGGTGCGCCGGGAGAGCCGGGCCACCCGGGCCAGCATCCGCGCCGTCTCGCGGTCGATGCGGATGGTCAGCGTGTCCTTCACGTAAGACAGTGTATTACGAAGGCCTCCCGAGGTCAATCAGTCTTCCGCGGCGGGGCCGGTGTCGCCAGGTTGGAACGGTCTCCCACCCGGGGAAGGGGCCGGCCTCGATCTTCCAGCCGGTGGAGGACTCGGGATCCCGCACCGCCCGCAGGTTCGTGAGCGTCTTCAGCTTCGCGAGCAGCTCGTCGTGGGGCAGGGTGTGGAGCGGCGGCTGCGACACATCGGGCATGGGCCAGAGACGGACGGTGCCGTCGTCCCCGCCGGAGGCGATCCACCGACCGTCCGGGGAGACGGCGAAGGGTCCGACCCCGCCCTCGTGCCCCAGGAGCAGATGGGGCTCGCCGCCGCGCGCCGACCAGACCCGGAGAGCTCCACGCGTGTCGCTCGGCGAGGACGAGCCGCCCGGTGGGATCGAACCACACGGCCCTGCGGTCGCTGAGATCCCCTGCCAGCTCTCGGGTGGCGTGGCCGTCCAGGTCCTGGATCCACAATCGACCCTCTTTGACGAAGAGGACCTCCCGCCCGTCCGGACTGAGATCGTCGAAGTGCGCCTCACCTCCGAGGTCCCATCGGGAGAGATCGATCTCGTCGACGATGCGCGGTGCCCCCCCGGCCAGGTCCCAGCGTCGAATGGCGGCCCAGCTCCTCACGAGTAGCTCACCCTCGCCGGTGAACCTCAGCCAGCGGATCCACTCGCCGTCGCCGGCGTCCAGGATGCGCACCTCACCCGTCTCCAGATCCCAGACGCGGACGACCGCTTCTTTGGGATCGAAGCGACCGGACCCGGCGGCCACGAGACGCGCCTCGGGTCCCACGGCCACCGCCGCTGATGTTGTCGGTGAACCCGGGCAGCTCACGCGGGGGCCCGCCGTCGAGCGGCAGAACCACGACCTGGCCCGAGTTGTTCCCGAGGGCCACGAAGGACCCGTCCGGAGCCATCGCCGAGCTCCACCACGCGTCCAACCATCCTTCGGTTTGGAGCAGGACCCGGGACCGTTCACTGGGGCTGCCGGCGAGAGGCCACAGCCGCACCGAGCCGTCCTGGGATGTGGAGACCAGCTGACGGCCGTCTGGAGTGAATCGGACCGTCCGAACACGCCCTTTGCGTGTCCGGTGAGGACCCGGGGATACGGGCGAGTCAGCGGCCAGAGAGAGACCTTGCCGTCGCCGGCTGCTCCCCTCGTCGCGAGCCACCGGCCTTCCGGATGAAAGGCCCGGGCGAAGCCACCCCATTGCAGCCGCAGCGGCTCGGCATCCGGCGGCGCGGTGAGGTCCCACAGGATGCCGCTCCGGCCGGCGAGCATCGATCCGGAGGGATCGAAGCGAAGGAACTGCTCCGCCAGTCTGCCCTCCTCCGCTCAGGGTGCGGATCAGCTCGGGCGGGTCGGACTCGAGCGACCAGATGCGGATCAACCTCGCCCCTGTCCGACACCGTCGCGAGCTGCCGCCCTTGGTCGTCGAAGAACACCCCGTATCACGAAGCCGTCGTGCTCGAGTGACGTGGCGGACGCCAGGTTCAGGCGCGTGCCCTCCAGGGGCGCGATGTGGACCTGGCGTGCCGTCGGCCCAGGCCAGGCGAGACATGGCCGGATCCACGTCGGGATAGGCAGCCCAGGACTCGAACGGGACGTCGAGGCGGGCCAGGAGATCGGACTCGCCGCCCCCGACCGGCCACGACCGGAACTCGATCTCGCCACGTCCATCCCGTTGTCTCCCCATCCCCGTGACGATCCGTTCGCCGTCGCGCGAGATCCTGACGAGGAAGCTCGCTCCCTGGTCGCCGAGCGAGAAGGAACGGAGAAGCCGACCTTCGGGAACCGACCAGAGGCCCAGGGTCCGCCTCTCCGTGTCCGTGGTGGCGGCGACGAGATCGCCTGTCGGGCTGAACCGCAGGTCCATGACCACGTCGCTGCCCTCGAGAGGCCGTGGGAGGACCACCGTCCGAGGGCCAGAGCACGCCCCCGCCGTCGGGGTGCTCGCGCTGCCAACCAGCGGCCGTCGGGGCTGAAGTCGATCTCCCCGGCGGCGACGGGCCGGGAGACGGAACTCCGCCGGGCCCCGCCAGAGGGCCTGCGAGAGCCAGGTAGCGCACCTCGGGGCTCTCCGCCAGCTCGAGGCTGGCCGTGGCGTAGGCGAGGGCCTCCGTCGGGTGCTCCTCGAGCCGGTTCTTGGCGAGGGCGAAGAGATTGGCGGCATCGGCCCGGTGAGCTTCGGCCTCGGCCTGCCGGCGTGCTGCGGCCTCATTTTGCCGCGACACCGCGATGGCGGCCGCGAACACGCTGAGGCCAGCCACGACCGAGGCCACGGCGATTCTCCGCAGCCGCCTTCCGCGCCGCACGCGGTGGACCATCGCCTTGGCGAAGTCGTCCTCGAGCGCGGTGAGCTTCCCAGGGTAACGGTCCTGCCACAGCTCGTACTCGCGCTCCGAGGTGCCGGTCCACAGCAGATCGTCGGGTCGGCCCTTCTCCTCCCAGAGCCGCGCCGCCTGCTTGAGCTGGTCCCGCAGGACCGCCCCCTCCTCGTCCTGGGCCTGCCAGCGCACGAGCCGAGGCCAGGCGCGAAGAAGCGACTCGTGCACGATCTCGATTCGGTGCCGGCTCGCCGTCTCGGTGTCCTCGCCTTCCCCGGCGCTCTCCCGCACCTCGTACGACGTCAGCAGCCGCGCGTCGATGAGCTGATCCAGGACCTGGCCACCGGTCTCGCGGTCCGGCAGGACACTCAGCAGCTCCTCCCGGTCCGCCACCGCACGCGTCCACTGCGCCGTCACCAGGTTTCGGAAGAGCTCGCGGACGATCGGCTCTCTCCCGAGGCCGATCCGCTCCATCGTCTGCTCGGCGTGCTGGGCCAGGGCGCCGGCGACGCCCCCGATCTCCTCGTACGCCTTGCGGGTGAGGAGCTTCTTCTCCCGATCCCGCTTCTCCCACAGCCGCGACACCGCAAAGGCCAGAAGCGGCAGCGCCCCCCGTGCCTCCGCCACCGACTCCAGCATCCCGTCCACGAGCGACTCGTCCTCGAACGAGAAGCCCTCCTTCTTGCGCCGGCTCGGTGAGGGCGCGGCGCAGGCCCTCGTCGGCTCAGCGGGCCCAGGGGGCGTCAGGTGCTCGAACACCCTGGCCAGCGCCTCGTGCTCGTGGCACCGCATCAGGAAGTCGTCGCGCAGCGACAGCAGCACGTGGACGTCACCCTCTCGCGCCAGACGCCCCAGCAGCCCCGCGAAGCGCTCCTGCACCTCCGGCGGGTTCAAGGTGAACAGCTCCTCGAACTGGTCCACGACGAGAAGCGCCTCGAGGTGGCTCTCCCGCCACCTCCGCACCATGCGAGAACGCCACCTCGGGTCGTCGAAGCCCAGAAGCTGGCGCATCGTGTCGGGTCCGAGGGAAGCTCGCCCGACCAGCGCCTGTGCCAGCGCCCGCATCGGCGCCCCGCCCGGTGTCGCCACGATCGCCCCCCACCCCGAGGGACGCGACGGGGACCAGCCCCGCGCGGACGAACGAGGTCTTGCCCGCCCCCGAGGGGCCGATGAGCGCCAGGAGCTTGTCCCGACGCAGCTTCCCCCAGAGCGCCTCGACCTCCGCCTCGCGTCCGAAGAAGCGCTCGGCGTCCGCCTCGGTGAAGGAGCGACAGCCCCGGGTACGGCCCGCGCGGCTCCGGCGCCCGGACGCCCGTCGTGCGGCTCGGCTCGAGCGAGGCCAGCACCGTCTCCAGCGCCGCCTCCACCGCGCCGCCCGACGAGAAGCGGTCCGCCGGGCTGCTTGGCCAGGCACCGCCGCACCACCGCTTCGAGGCTCGCCGGAACCCCGGGCTGCAGCGACTCCATCGCCGGCGGCTCGTCGCGCAGGATCGACGCCAGGACCTCCGGCGCCGTCTCCCCCCCGAACGCCCGCCGCCCCGTCACCATCTCGAACAGCACCGTCCCCAGGGCAAAGACGTCCGTCCGCGCGTCCGGCGTCTGCGCCTTCACCTGCTCCGGAGACATGTAGCCCACCGTCCCCAGCACCATCCCCGGGGAGGTGCCCTTCGTCTCGGTCGGGCTCTCGCGGTCCAGCTCTGACGAGCGCCTCGGCTCCCGCAGCTTCGCCAGGCCGAAGTCCAGCACCTTCACCCGGCCGTCCTTCGTCAGGAAGACGTTCTCGGGCTTGAGGTCGCGGTGGACGATGCCCCGCTCGTGGGCGGCGGCGAGGCCGCGGGAGACCTCGAGCGCCCAGGTGACGGCCTGCCGCAGCAGGGGGACCCCGGCCCGCAGCGTCTCCCGAAGGGTCTCGCCCTCGAGGAGCTCGAGGACGAGGTAGGGGTGCCCGTCGTGGGTCCCGACGTCGAAGACGGTGACGACGTTGGGGTGGGCGAGCTGGGCGGCGGCGCGGGCCTCGGTCTCGAAGCGGCGCAGGCGGTCGGGGGAGAGCGCGTCGTCGGTGGTGATGAGCTTGACCGCGACGTCTCGACCGAGCCGAGGGTCGCGGGCGCGGTAGACCTCCCCCATCCCGCCGGCACCGAGGAGCGCGAGGATCTCGTAGGGCCCGAGCCGGGCGCCGGCGGAGAAGCGGGACTCGCCGGCAGTCGGCGGAGACGGCCTGGGTGGCGGCGTCGGCGGCGGGCTGCTCGATGAAGCGCTCGGCCCGCTGGTCGGCCTCGAGGAGCGACTTCACTTCATGAAGAAGCGCCTCGTCGCCCGCGCAGGCCTCCTTGAGGAAGGCCTCACGCTCGCCCGGCTCACGCTCGAGCGCCTTGTGGAAGAGCTCCTCGACCTTCTGCTCGGGCGGGGGTGTGTCTCCGCGGGCGTCGCGATCTGAGGAAGGGCTCACGGCTGGCCCCCCGCAGCCTCAACGCGTGCCGACCACTCCGGCGACGGCGTGAACCAGGTCGGCACGTCCTTCCAGCCGGGGAAGTGGTCCAGGTCCACCTTCCAGCCCACCGCCGACCCCGGGTCCCGAACGACGCGGAGGTTGGTCAGGGACTTGAGCTTCGCGATCAGCTCGTCGTGGGGCAGGGTGTGGAGGGGAGGCTGGTCCAGATCCGGCATCGGCCAGAGGCGGAGGGTGTCGTCCTCTCCCGTCGAGGCGACCCAGCGCCGGTCCGGGGAGATGGCGACGTATTCGACGACGCCTTCGTGACCGAACGAGGAGATGCGGAGCCCCGCCGTCGACCCGCCCGACACGCACGACGCCCTCCTGGTCGCCGGTGACGGCCACGGTCCCCGAGGGATCGAGTGCCACGGCGTTGACGCATTCCCCGAACTCCGGGAGCGGGCGAATCTCTCCGTCCGAGCGGTCGGGCCAGCTGCGCGGGGTGACAGTGGGTCATCCCGAGGGCAGGTGTGACCGTCTTCGTGAGCACGGTCCGGCCGTCGGCGCTGGCGGCCATCTGCGACGAGCGTGCCTGCTCCGCTCTCGACGACCAGCTCGGAGTGGCCCGTCTCGAGGTCCCACCGACGCACGCCCCCATCGCCTCCCGTGAGCAGAACCGAATCGCTCACGAACGACAGGCTCCAGATCGCCTGCGGGATGGGGCCCAGCTCGCCGGCCTGAGCCGTGCGTCTCGGGAAGGTCGAAGCGCCGCGACTCTCCGGTCTCCACGTCCCAGACACGCAGCTTCTTCTCGCCCCGGTTGTAGGCCCAGGCCGAGGCGATTCGCCGTCCGCTGGGCGAGACCGCTGCGCCCCTGACACCCCCAGTCCTCCAGGCGTCGCCAGTGAGCCGTCGCGGCGGGCGCGCCGTCGAGCGGCACGAGGTAGGTGTCGTTGTCCGGCAGCGACGAGGTAGCGTCCTTGCGGCTCGAAGCGCGAACCAGTGCCGACCAGCTCCTGGGCAGATCGAGCGCCCTGACCTCCCGGCCCGAGCAGCCGGGCAGCGGCCACAGGCGGATGGTGCGGCCTGGCCAGCTCGTCGCGAGCCAGCAGCCGTCCGGGCTGAACGCCAGAGCGCGGCGGAACAGGGAGTAGCCGTCGACGACGATCGGCCGGGCCCGGGGCAGCGGCCAGAAGGTGAGCCGGTCTCCACTGTGCGTCGTGGCGGCCAGCCAATCACCCGCCGGAACAAAGCCGAGTCTCGCCCCCTTCCAGGAGGCGTTCCGCCTGAGGGTGAGGGGCCGGGCACCGGGCAGTGCAGAGAGGTCCCAGAGGCGGACCTGGGGGTCGTCTCCGGGGTCCATCGCGAGCCAGCGGCCGTCGGGGTCGAGCAACTTCGGTTTCCCCGTCACCCCTTCCGGCTTAGGGATGACACGCTTGAACGGCTCTCCTTCCGGCGGGAACGTCCAGACCAGGACCTCTCCGGAGTCGTCTTGCAGGTGAAACTGGTTTCCAAAGGGCCCAAGCATTCTGATGTTCGTATCGTGGCGATCGAGCAGACGACGGCTGCGACCGTTGATCGGCAGGGGTTGCAGGAAGAACTCTTGCCCCTCGGCCGTAGAGCCACGCAGACCCGTCGGGAGCGAACATGCTCTCTGACCGCCCCGGGGGCTTGAACACCTGGCCCAGGGTCTCTGGCTCCCCGTCCGGGAGCCTCCAGGAGCGCAGGAGGAAGTCCCGAGCCCCCGAGATCCGTCCCGGGGTAGACCTTGATGAGCCTCCTCGACCAGGAGGTCGTCACCGCACAGCTGCCACCAGCCCGGGTGCTCGAACTCGATCGTCCGGACTCTCTGGCCTTCGGGGAGAGACCACACGTCCACGCCGGGGCTGAAGTAGCCATCAAGCACCCCGGTGACGAGGAGTCCGGACGAAGTCCAGCTGGTCTTGCTTCCCTTCCTTCTCTCCGGCTCGTACCCGCGAAGCACGACTGGGCCTCTGCCGTCCTCTCCCCAGACCTCAACCTCCATCCCAAAGCCCGAGAGCGCCACCCACTTGCCGTCCGGGCTGAAGTTGAGTCCGTTTAGCATGGCCTGGCCTGGGTTCAACTCGAAGGCCGGGTGGCGCCTCTCCAGAGGGCCCTCGTGGCGAAGCGCCGGGCCTCGTGGGTGTCGGCCAGCTCGAGGCTCGCCGTCGCGTAGGCGAGGGCCTCGGTCGGATCCGTCTCGAGCTGTCGCTCGGCGAGCGCGAGCAGCTTGCCCGCCTCGGCGCGCCGCGCCTCCTCTAGTGCACGCCTCCAGAGAGCGCTCGTGACCGCCGCCACCGCGAGCGCCGCGGCCACGACACCGGCAAGAACCGCCCGACGGCGGCGCCGCGCCCGCTCGGCCCTGCGCGACCATCGCGTCGGCGAAGTCGTCCTCGAGCGCGGTGAGCTTCCCGGGGTAGCGGTCCCGCCACAGCTCGAACTCCCGCTCCGAGGTCCCCGTCCACAGCAGATCGTCGGGCCGGCCCTTCTCCTCCCACAGGCGCGCCGCCTGCTTGAGCTGGTCGCGCAGGACCGCCCCTTCCTCGTCCTGGGCCTGCCAGCGCACGAGGCGCGGCCAGGCCCGCAGGAGCGACTCGTGGACGATCTCGATGCGGTGTCGCCCGGGCCGACGGTCCCCGGTGGACCGTCGGCGAGATCCTTCGCGCGCTGCCCGGTCGCCGTCGCGCTCAGGATGACCAGCGAGGGCTTCGGCTTCCCGCACCTCGTACGACGTCAGCAGCCGCGCGTCGATGAGCTGATCCAGGACCTGGCCCCCGGTCTCGCGGTCCGGGAGGACGCTCAGAAGCTCCTCCCGGTCCGCCACCGCGCGCGTCCACTGCGCCGTCACCAGGTTCCGGAAGAGCTCGCGCACGATCGGCTCTCTCTCGAGGCCGATCCGCTCCAGCGTCTGCTCGGCGTGCTGGGCCAGCGCCCCCGCGACACCCCCGATCTCCTCGTACGCCTTGCGGGTGAGGAGCTTCCTCTCCCGGTCGCGCTTCTCCCACAGGCGCGACACCGCGAAGGCCAGCAGCGGCAGCGCCCCCCGCGCCTCCTCCACCGACTCCAGCATCTCGTCCACGAGCGACTCGTCCTCGAACGAGAAGCCCTCCCGCTTCGCCGGCTCCGTCAGCGCCCGCCGCAGGTCGTCCCCGCCGAGCGCCAGAAGCGGCGTCAGGTTCTGGAAGACCGGCTCCAGCGCCTTCGTGCTCGTGGCAGCGGATGAGGAAGTCGTCCCGCAGCGACAGCAGGACGTGGACGTCGCCCTCTCGCGCCAGACGCCCCAGCAGCTCCGCGAAGCGCTCCTGCACCTCCGGCGGGTTCAGGGTGAACAGCTCCTCGAACTGGTCCACGACGAGAAGGGCCTCGAGGTGGCTCTCCCGCCACTTCTTCACCACCCGAAACGCCACCTCGGGGTCGTCGAAGCCCAGAAGCTCGCGCATCGTGTCCGGGTCCGAGGGCAGGTCGCCCGACCAGCGCCTGTCGCCAGGCGCCCGCATCGGGCGCCCCGCCCGGTGTCGCGACGATCGCCCCCCAGCCGGAGGGACGAGCGGGGACCAGCCCCGCGCGGACGAACGACGTCTTCCCCGCCCCCGAGGGGCCGATCAGCGCCAGGAGCGTGTCCCGACGCAGCTTCCCCCACAGGGACTCGACCTCCGCCTCCCGGCCGAAGAAGCGCTCGGCGTCGGCTTCGGTGAAGGACGACAGCCCCGGGTACGGCCCGCGCGGCTCCGGTGGCCCGTACCCCCGTCGCGCGGCTCGGCTCGAGCGAGGCCAGCACCGTCTCCAGCGCCGCCTCCACCGCGCCGCCCGACGAGAAGCGGTCCGCCGGGCTGCTTGGCCAGGCACCGCCGCACCACCGCCTCCAGAGCTCGCCGGAACCCCGGGCTGCAGCGACTCCAGCGCCGGCGGCTCGTCGCGCAGGATCGACGCCAGGATCTCCGCCGGCCGTCTCCCCCGCGAACGCCCGCCTGCCCCGTCACCAGCTCGTACAGCACCGCCCCCAGCGCGAACACGTCCGTCCGCGCGTCCGGCGTCTCGCCCTTCACCTGCTCCGGGGACATGTAGCCCACCGTCCCCAGGACCATCCCCGGGGAGGTGCCCTTCGTCGCGGTCGGGCTCTCGCGGTCCAGCTCCGACGAGGCCTCGACGGCTCCTGCAGCTTCGCCAGGCCGAAGTCCAGCACCTTCACCCGCCCGTCCTTCGTCAGGAAGATGTTCTCGGGCTTGAGGTCGCGGTGGACGATGCCCCGCTCGTGGGCGGCGGCGAGGCCGCGGGCGACCTCGAGCGCCCAGGTGACGGCCTGGCGCAGCAGGGGCACCCCGGCCCGCAGCATCTCGCGCAGCGTCTCGCCCTCGAGGAGCTCGAGGACGAGATAGGGGTGCCCGTCGTGGGTCCCGACGTCGAAGACGGTGACGACGTTGGGGTGGGCGAGCTGGGCGGCGGCGCGGGCCTCGGTCTCGAAGCGGCGGAGGCGGTCGGGGAGAGGGCGTCCGTCGGTGGTGATGAGCTTGACCGCGACGTCGCGGCCGAGCCGGGGGTCGCGGGCGCGGTAGACCTCGCCCATGCCGCCGGCGCCGAGGAGGGCGAGGATCTCGTAGGGGCCCAGCCTGGTGCCGGCGGAGAAGCGGGCCTCGCCGGGGTCGGCGGAGACGGCCTGGGTGGCAGCGTCGGCGGCGGGCTGCTCGATGAAGCGCTCGGCCCGCTCGTCGGCCTCGAGGAGTGAGGTCACTTCATGAAGAAGCGCGTCGTCGCCCCCGCAGGCTTCCTTGAGAAAGGCGTCCCGCTCGCCCGGCTCACGCTCGAGCGCCGCGTGGAAGAGCTCCTCGACCTTCTTCCCGGGCGCCGGGGCCTCGCCGCGCACGTCGCGATCGGAAGAGGGGCTCACAGCACCCCCTCCAGTGCCCGCAGGGCAGGGCCGAGCCGGACGTCTCTATTCTGATTGAGGTGCCCGCCCGCACGACCTCCCGCGGAGCGGCGGGATGGGCTCTCCGAGAGCCGCCTTCTCCCCCCGGTTCCAGGTCTGGAGCAACCGCGTCCCGTCTCGCGGCGAGGCCGTGTCCATGGCTCCCCTCCAGGGGATGCACAAGAAGCCCTTCAAGTCTATACCTGCGGTGCAGTCCTGACGCTCAAGAAAGCAGAAGAGACCGGGTCGCGCGAGAGACGCTCGGTCTGGTCGCAAACTCGGCCCGGCGGGGTCTGGTGACCACTTCCGGAAGATCGACTGCCGTCCTTACCGCCACCGTGTGCGTGCTAGCATTCCCCTGTGAAAGTCGATCGAGTTCCGGACCCTGTCGCCGTCGAGTTCGCGCGAAAGGTGCGTGAACGACTGTCCGACCGCGTTCGCAGGATCGTGCTCTTCGGCTCCCGTGCCAGGGGTGACGCGCGTGACGATTCCGACTATGACGTCCTCGTCGTGGTGGACCGTCGCAGCAGGGAGGTGCGGGAACAGATCCTGGCCATTGAGGTGGAGCTCATGGACCGCCACGGCTCCCTCGTTGCCTGTCTGCTTCGGGACGAGGGCGAATGGGAGGCCAGCCGCGGGATGCCGATCGGCCTGAACGTGGCTCGCGAGGGAGTTCCCCTCTGACCCCGGAAGTGGAGCGCCTCCTGGCCCATGCAAGGGGCAAGCTCGAGGCGGGCCGCATACTTCTCGCGGGCCGTGCGCCGGGCGATGCCGCCTCTCGCGCCTACTACGCTGCCTTCCATGCGGTCTCCGCTGCGCTGTTGGCTCGCGGTCAGGCGTACTCCACTCACGCCCAGGTGCTCGGAGCGTTCAATCGGGACCTCGTTCACACGGGGTCCTTCCCGCGAGAGTTCACGGCGATTCTGACGCGACTTTTCGAAGATCGGCAGACGGGAGACTACGACCCGGACACCACGCTCGATCTCGGCGAAGCGGAACGAGACGTCCGGGATGCCGAGCGGATCGTAGAGGCGATCGCCTCGCATCTCACTCGCTGACGACGAGCCGGCACGCGGCGTGAACGCGTCTGTCCCGCCGCCCGAGTGAGATCTGCCTGGTTCGTGTTCCGGGTGTCGATGTCGCGCGTGGGGCGTGTTACACGGCGGCGAAGGCGCGTTGCCCTCACTCACCGAGAAGCGCACGAGACGGAGCGCCCTGGACGATCCGAGCGCTTGAGGCGATCCGCCGCGAACGATCGATCTGGCGAGGACTGCTCGAAGACGCGGCATCCCGAGACAAATGTGGTTGCCGGGGGATCTCGGCGGCGTATGCTTGCCGCCAGGTTTCGGACGTTCTCGACACGCGGACCGGGCCGCGACACCCGCGGCTGGTCTGGGCAGCAGGCGCGGGGCGAGAGTGCGCGATGAGCTGAAATCTCGCGGCTCCCCCGGACGGCCCACTGAGTGGGCTGTCCCCCTGCGTCTGCTCCGCTCCGCGCGAGTCGGAAGACCCGCATCCCCTCCAATCGCCTCCCGCGGTTGTCGTTTTCGAGCCCTCCTGTCGCAGAAGCAGGTGAAGAGAGAACCGGTGCCGACCTCGGCCCAGAAGGTGTTGCCATGCGAACCCATCTGCCCCCAACCGCCAGCCCCGTTCGCCGTCCGGCCACCCGGTCGAGAGGAGGTGAGGCGATGAACGCCCTCTTGCGCCTCGGCGGGCAAGTCACGACGATCGGCGTCCTCATTTTGGCGTTCTCCACTCCCGCCCCCGCGCAAGTCACGACGGGCACGCTCTACGGGCGCGTCGTCGACCCCTCCGGAGCGGTGGTGCCGGAGGCTGCGGTGATCGCCACGAACGTCCTCACCTCGACCACGAAGGCCACGGTCACCAACGGACGTGGGCAGTACACGATCCCCTTCCTGACCGTCGGGACCTACACCGTCACGATTGAGGCCCCGGGCTTCAAGACCCGCGTCGAAGATGGCCTCGAGATCTCCTCCGGGCAGAAGATCACGATCACGTCCGAGCTGGAGATCGGTGCTCTCCAGGAGGTGATCACGGTGGTGACCGAGACGCCCCTGCTGAACATGGCCAGCGCCGAGCAGGACATCCACGTCACGAGCGCGATGGTCAAGGAGCTGCCCGTCAACCGCAGACAGATCACGCAGCTTCTCAACACCGGGCCGGGGACGAACGCCGTGGGGAATGTGATGTCGATCAACGGGCTACCGGTTTTCGGTTTCACGTTCACCGTGGACGGGGTCGACGCGACGTCCGACTCGGAGCTCCCGTCGCTGGGCCTTTACGGTGGCTACAACTACATCAAGGGCGTCAGCATGGAGGCGGTGAAGGAGGTCGAGGTCTCGAAGAACATCTTCTCGGCCGAGATCGGGATGACCGTCTCGGGAAACGTCAACATCATCACGAAGGGCGGGACCAACCAGCTCCACGGCAGCACGTTCTGGAACTACCAGTCGGGCGGCCTCAACGCCCGGAACCACTTCACGGCGGAGAAGGTGTCGGAGGTGTTCCACCAGTTCGGGGCCTCGCTGGGCGGACCGGTGGTCAGGGACAGACTCTTCTTCTTCGGCGCATTCGAGGGTTACCGACTCACCAAGATGGAACCGATGTCGGGCTTCGTGCCCTCCCGTTGGATCCGTGACGCGACCATCGCGGCCACTCCCGCGTCCCGAGCCTACTTCGACCTGTGGCCGCTGCCGACCGGAGCGGAAGAGGCGGGGGACGCGACCGCTTTCTACGCCGGGAGCCACGCGGCGACACGCGACGACAACCACGTCGTGGCCCGGCTCGACTACAACCTCAGCCCTTCGGACTACCTCTCCGCTCGCTACACCCGGGGGCGTCCCAACCGACTCTCGCCCCGACTCGCCATCGGCAACCCGCGGGATTTCCGGGGCGAGGTCGAGAACGTCGCGTTCACCTGGACGAAGGTGCTCGGCCCGACCACCACGTCCGAGCTCCGCTTCGGCTGGAACAAGAACAGCACCGACCGGGTCGATCGGATCTGGGAGGCGGGCATCCCTGCCATAGAGGACGTCCTGCCCGGCACCGACGGAGAGATATTCATCAAGTCGGGCTCCAACTGGAGCCTGGAGAACACCTGGGCCCTGGTTCGCGGCCGCCACTCGTTCAAGTTCGGTGCATTGGCTCGGGTGTGGCGCGCCAGCCGGATCAACGAAGACGTGCCCTGGTACGACTACGCCAATGTCGAGGACCTGCTGGCCAATCAGGCCCACCAGGCCGGTTTCTCATTCGGAATAGAGGAGTTCCAGATCAGGAGCTGGGACGCGGGCGTCTTCGTCCAGGACGACGTGCGCGTGACACCGAGCCTGATGCTGAACCTGGGCCTCCGCTGGGACTACTCGGCGGTCCCCAGAGAGAGGGATCGTCGTTTCTTCAATCGGGACGGCCCCTTTGGAGGGGCCGACCAGGGGAGCGGTGTCGTCCAGTACCGCGACCCGGATTCCGTGTGGAACGCCAACTACAAGATGATCTCGCCTCGGGTCGGCCTCGCCTGGTCGCTCGATGAGCGGACCGTGCTCCGGGGAGGGGCCGGTTTCTTCTACATCCCCTTCAACCTCTTCTCGGGGCCGGTGGAGATCGTCCAGAACGCCCTCGGCGAGCCGGGCTACATCGATCTTGACGGATCCGCGCTGGACGAGCTCGGGATCCGCTACCCGGACGGAAACGACGCGGTGAAGCCCCTCGTGGACGGGAGGTCCGAGTGCGACCCGGTGGCGCTGACGTGTCCCACGACCGGGTTCATCTCCGAGACCTCGATCGACCCCGATCGGGAGAACCCCTACACCATCCAATGGACGCTGGGGCTTTCGAGACAGCTCACCGACACCGTGGCCTTCGACGTCGCCTACGTCGGCAACCACGGGGTGAAGCTGACTTACAGCCCCAGCATCAACCGGATCGACCGCGTGAGCGGCCGTCGCCCGGTGGCCGGGTTTGGGGGTTTCCGTATTACTCTCAGGAGGACTCGAGCATCTACCACAGCCTCCAGACCTCGCTCCGGAGGCGCTTCACGAACAACCTCGGGTTCGGCCTCCACTACACCTATGCGAGCAATCTGTCCTACTGGCGCGGCGAGTTCGCCTGCTGCACCAGCTCCCTGGGTCCTCAGGACCTGGACAACCTCGCCGCGAATCGAGGCCCCACACCGTATTTCAACCGGCATCGCTTCTTTGGGGATTTCCTCTACGAGCTGCCCCTGGGCGGGTCGTCTCTCTTCGGGGGCTGGCAGATCGGGGGTCTCATCGAGATCCGCTCCGGGTATCCGCTGTGGATCACTCAGGGGAACGCGCCCCCCGGGGCCCGACCCGACTACCTCGGTGACAGGCCTCAGGACTCGGTTCGCGACGACTGGGGCACGCCTCTTGACGACGGCACGTATCAATACCTCGACACGTCACCGTACCAGCTGGTGCCCCGAGACCCGGTCAGCCGACAGGCGGTGCGCGCGGGGACCCTGGGCCGGCTCGCCGTCATCGGACCGGGATACTGGTCGGTCGACCTGTCGCTTTCGAAGAACTTCCGGTTCGAGCGCACCCGGCTGCAGCTCCGCGTCGATCTCTTCAACGTGTTCAATCACACGAACTTCGAGTACGTCCAGGAACGCGCCGACCGAAACGGCTTCGGACAGATCACCTCCGTCTTCCCCGGCCGGGTGACCCAGCTCAGCCTGCGCGTCGACTTCTGAGGTCGCGGCTCGGGGCCTCAGCGCGCGGCTTCGAAGCCCTGCTCCTTTCGGCGAGGTGCCGGTCGTGCTCCGCCGACAGGTCGGCCGGCCCCGAGCGGTAGCGTCCGATCACGTCCAGGGCGCGCCGCCGCCGCTCCCCGGCCCCTACGTGACCAGGCTCACGCAGGAGCGCGTCGACGCTCGCGCGGACGAGGTCCGCCATGGAGCGGCCCTCCGCGGCCGCGCGGGCCCGCAAGGCCTCGTACTGCGCCTCGGTGAGCTGGATCTGAGTGCGTACCATGACGCCTACAGTCTTGCACAGGTGATGTAGGCGCCATCACCACTCCGGCCGAACCGCCCAGCCGGGGAACGAAGCCACGCGGGCTCGGGAGCTATCTAAGGCGATCGACTAGCTCACGCGGCGTCAGCACCGAGACGCCGCCGCGGCTGCGTGGTGGGAAGTGCCTCACGTTGCCACTGACCAGCCGGCAGCCGGCAGCAGCGGCGACGGCGAGAAAGGGCTCGTCATCAGGATCGGGCAGTGGCACCGGGCAGGGGGGAGCCGCCGCGACCAGGAAGCTGAGCTGGTCGATTGCCGCGAGCAGATCGTCGACGATCTCGGGTGAGAACCGAAATTCTGGGCGGCGCAGGACATCCTCGTACTCCTGGCGGATCGCCATGTCGAGCGCAAGCTCCAGCTCTCCGGCAAGAACGGCCTCGACGATCCAGGCGGGTGGGCCGGCGGCTGACAAGAGACCGGACACGAGCACGTTCGTGTCGAGGACGACCCTCATCCCCTTCTGCGGGTCCGTGAGGAGCGGCCTCGGCGAGTCTTCTTGATGATGGTGTCGATCTCAGTGTTCGAAAGCCGATCCAGACCTCGCTCCCGACTCTCCCGGCGGATGGCGCGGAGCGCTTCGAGCCCCCGCGCGCGACGCAGGGTCTCGAGCGTCTGGTCGACGCTGCCGGCATCCACCGGGATCATCAACGCGACCGGCCGTCCGTTGGCCGTCAACACTGCCTCCCGCTCCTGCTTCAGGGCTTCGCGCACCTGCTTCGGGCGTGTCCGGAGATCGCGGATCGTCACGGTCTTCATGACCATGAGGGTACCATTCATGGGTGACATTTGTCACCCATGAAATGGGGCGCGCCGGACGCCGGAACCCCACCCCTGCGGCGCATGTGGGCCGCGGTCCAAGTGAATCCTCGAGGATCGCTACAGCACGCAGCGGGAACGGCCCATGAGACTGCGGAACGACAGGCTGCTGCTGCACCTCGCGCGGGATCGGCGCCGGGTGGTCGATCCCCACGTCGTCTACTTCCTCGAGGCTGGCACCCTCGACTCACCGTGTGAGAAGCACATCTGGCCGGACCTCCTCTGACCGCGCCTCACCCTATGCTGTTGCCGACAGCTGGGGGGAACCGGGCATGGGAAAGAAGCTCAATCTTGAATCGCTTTCGGACACGGCATTGCTCCGTCGCGTGTCCGAGCTTGTGAAGCAGACCCGGGGCGACGAGGCCGACCTCATCGCCCACATCGCCGAGGTGGACGCGCGCCGGCTTCACGCCCGCGAGGCCTCGCCTTCGTTGTTCGCGTGGTGTACCGAGATGCTCCACTTCTCGGAGCAGGAGGCGTACGCCCGGATCACCGTGGCCCGTGCGTCCCGGAAGCACCCGATGCTCCTGGGGATGCTTCGAGACGGACGCCTGCACCTGAGCGGCATCGTCCGACTGGTACCCCATCTGACCCTCGAGAACCGGGACGCGGTCCTGAAGCGGGCCACGCACAAGTCGAAGCGCCAGATTGAGGAGCTCGTCGCCGAGCTGGAGCCGAAGCCGGACGCGAGGGCGACGATCCGGAGGTTTCCGGAGCGGCGGGCCACGGCACACACCGCGTCCACCCACGCACCTGGCCCCGCGTTGGGTGGATCAACAGGTGCTGAGGGCTGTCTGGATCTCGCCGCATCCTCCAGCGTCATGCCGGGTCTCGACAGCGTTGCCAGCCCTCAGCACCAACTCTGCCCGGGCAGAGTTGGGACTTCTCCGAAGCCTGCTCCGGTAGCGTCGGGACGGGTGGAACCCCTGGCCCCGGCCCGCTACCGGGTCCAGTTCACGGCCAACGCCGAGCTCCGCAACAAGCTGGAGCGGCTGCAGGCCCTGATGCGGTCCTCCGTGCCCGACGCTGATCTGGCGAGGATCATCGACGAGGCCGTCACCGAGAAGCTCGAACGGCTCGAATCGAAGCGATTTGGGAAGACGAAAGCCCCAAGAAAAGGCCTCTCCGGGGTGAAGACGACCCCGTCATCGCGCCACATCCCCGCCCCGATACGGCGGGCCGTCTACGAGCGCGACGGAGGTCGATGCACCTACGTAGACAAACAGGGAAGACGCTGCACCGCCAGCAAACGCCTGGAGTTCCACCACGACGATCCCTTCGGTCGGGGTGGGGTCCACAGCCTGAAGAACCTCCGACTCGTCTGCTGGACCCACAACCTGCATCTCGCCGAGTGCGACTACGGCGAGGAGAAGATGGCGCAGTATCGGCGGTCAGGGAGCCGTGTTTCCGAGGCGGTGGCAGTGTACGCGGCGGCCAATCGAGTCGCTCGGGGCCTCTCGCAAGCTCCCCCGTGAACGGGTCCGCGTGCCAACCCGAAACCGACCCAACAAACATCGCCATAGCCCTCGTTCTTGAGGCCGAAGGCCCTGTCCGACTCCCGAGAAAGCACCTTGGTGCATCTTGGTGCACTCTGGTGTATCCTGCTCTCGTGGCTACGACGAAGAAGCCAGTCCGACAGAGCGTGAGCCTCGCGCCTCGGATTGCGCGGCGGGTGAGGGCGCTCGCAAAGACGAAGCGCACCAGCAGCAGCCGGGTCATTGCCGAGCTCGTGGAGTCCGGGCTCGAAGCACGGGAACAGGAACGACGGAGATTCCTGGAGCTTGCCGATCGCCTCACGCGCTCCACTGACTCCGGAGAACGAGAACATCTGAAAGAAGAGCTCGCGCGCCTCACGTTCGGCGACTGATGCCGAAGATCAGGTGGACCAGCCTCCCGCCGGCGCTTCGCGACCATCTGTTCGAGCGGTTGCGGGAGCGGGAAATCTCTGCCGAGGATCTCTACAGACTGAAGGTGTGGAGGGAGTCCAATCCCGAAGCACCGGATGGGCCGTGGTACAAGGACTTCGGCTCGTTCAAGCTCTGCGGAGAAGGCCCGTATCCAAAGACGTTCCTTCTCGCCGGACAGCCGGCCACGGGACAGAAGCTCTGAGGATCGTGGGCGCGCGAACGGATCCCCGTACTCCTACTCCGATCCCGACTGCTGGTCCCGGAACTCCTCGAACCAGTTCTGGACAACGCGGATGGTGGCCGGGGGCGGCTCCCCCACCGGCTCGGGCATCACGAAGCGTTGCCCGTCGGCGAACACGTCGTACTGCGCGCCACAAGAAGAATCGAGAGCGCTTTCGGTGTCGATGTCGCTTCCGGCAGCGATGTCGCCCGGGAATGCCCGGGCCAGACCTGAAGTCCCGCCACGCAAACGCGGACCATCATGGATCCAACCCTGCCCTCCAGTTGAGTACCACTGTGATCGGTGACGCCGGCAGGTCCTCCACCGGGCGGCCGATCAAGAACTTGTCGCCGGCGCGCGCCGGGGTGTAGTCGCCGCACGAAAGTCGCAGCCCGGAGCGGAACAGCTCCCGGGGAGCGGCGACCTTCGCTGGTGAAGAGTCGGTGTCCAGTCCCACGGCCACGAGCATGTTGTTGGCACCGACGTAGAAGAGCTCCTTGCCGTCGGTCCGCCACCTCGGCCTCCGTCCACCCTCGCTGGAGATCCGCTGCTTGTGACCCGTCGTCATCGACCTGACGTAGACCTCCGTCCGCCCGGTCTCATTCGAGCAGTACGCGACGCGGTGTCCGTCTGGAGAGAACCGGGCGTCGGATTCGGTGTAGGGCGTGCTCAGCAGTGGCGTCGCCTCTCTGCCGTCTGCGAGCGGCAACCAGTAGATGTCGCCTCCCGATTCGTAGAGGAGCGTTCGACCATCTCTTGCCCAGTCGTCGACTCTCAAGGGGTCGCTCGATTCGAACAGGACGTCCTCGGTGTCGCCGCTGCCCACGCTCTTCTGCACGATGGCGTATGTCTCCGGATTCCGCCTGCTGTACGCGATTCGTCCCCCGTCAGGGGACCAAACCGGATCCAGCGCACCCGAAAAGGTGAACCGTGAGGTGAGATCTCGCGACAGCTCTGTCAGCCAGATGTCGGATTCCCCGGTCTGGTGATTGACCTGCACCAGCGCGAGTCGTCCTTCGTCAGGTGAGAACCTCAGTCGGTGATGGTGGGAGGTCGGTTCCACGGAGCCGAGCTCGTTACCGTCACGGTCGACCCAGACGAGCCGGAAGGGGGTCCCGGCGCTTCCACCATGGAAGGCGAGGACGCCGTTGTCGGATGCAGAGAATCCGACCCTCCCGCGGGAAAGGTTGCATCTGACGTCTTCGACCAGGAGCACCGGATCCCCCGTGACCTCGAGAGCGTCAGCATCGAATGGAGCTGCGGACACACTGCCCTCATGCGCGAACAGGAGGTATCCCGGGGGAGCGTAGACGGCGTTCAGTCTGGTGCTCAGCACTCGCTTCGTGTCGGTCGAATCAAGGGAGCCGACGTGGATGCCACTTCTCTCGTCGTTGCGGGTGCGGGCGAGGAAGAGAAACCGTCGACCGTCCGGCAGGAATTGAGGGTGTACGTGCTCCAGCTCCTGGAGTGCCGCGTCGAGCCTCGTCACCGGGGCCGGCGCGCCTCCCCCCGCATCGACGCGAAGGACCCCTTCTTCGGAGCCGAAGATGATCACGCCGTCACGGTTCCAGGAACCGCCCCCGTTGTAATGCTCTGCCCATGACGCGGCTGCGCGTGGCAAAGCGTCGACGATCGTCTCCGCGGGGCCACCGGAAGCCCGGACCTTCTTCAGCTTGCCTTCGGAGAAGAACCCGATGAACCGGCTGTCCGGCGACCAGAAAGGAGAAGCCAGGGCTCCGTCGGTACCGGCGAGGACTCGAGGCTCCAGGGTGTCCAGGGCCCGCAGACCGAGAAGCCTTCTGCCGCCTTCATGGACGGCGACGAAAGCGAGGCTCTCTCCGTTCGGCGACAAGGCCAACTGGACGAGGCTGAATGATGTATCCGGCGGCGGCAGAACCGACAGCCGGACGGGAGGAGTTGCCGGAGGTTCCTTCTGGAAGTGAACCGTGGCGAGGACCAGGGTCGACAAAGCGAGGGCGGCCATCCCAAGCCATGCGAGATGCTCGCGCCTCCACCGCCATGGTCCCGCCGGCGTTGGCCGGCTGAGCTCCAAGCTCCCCTGGGGCGCCGCGCCGGCCGAAGCGGGCCGTGACTGCTCTGCCCCCGCTTCCTCGATCTCGATCCGCGCATCTCCGATGTCGCGTAGCCTTCGCTCCCTGTCCTTCTGGAGGCACCGCCGAAGCAGCGACCGCAGCGCTGCCGGTGTCCCGGCCGGAAGCGTCTCCCAGTCCACTTCGCGCTCCAGCACGGCGGCGAAGGTGTCCGAGACCGTCCCGCCCTTGAACGCCCGCCTCCCCGCGAGCGCCTCGTACAGCACGCACCCGAACGCCCACACGTCCGTGCGCTTGTCCACCGCCTGCCCGCGGGCCTGCTCGGGGCTCATGTACGCGACCGTCCCCAGGATCCGGCCCTCGCCGGTCTGCGGCATCCCGGGCCGTTTCGGTGTCGATGTCGCTTCCGGCGGCGATGACGCCCGGAAACGCCTTGGCCAGGCCGAAGTCCAGGACCTTGACCTGATCCTCGGGGGTGATCCTCACGTTCGCGGGCTTGAGGTCCCGGTGGATGATGCCCTTCTCGTGGGCCGCCTCCAGACCCGCCGCGATCTGGCGAAAGAGCGGCAGCGCCTCGGCGAGGGAGATCGGTCCCCGGGCGACCCGGTCGGACAGCGTCTCGCCCTCGATCAGCTCGAGAACCAGAACGTGACGACCCTCGGACTCCTCGAGCCCGAAGATCGAGGCGACGTTGGGGTGGCTGAGGGCGGCGAGGACCTTCGCTTCGCGCTCGAAGCGGGCGACGCGCTCGGGGTTGTCGGCAAAGGCCTCCGGCAGGACCTTGAGCGCGACCTCACGGCCGAGCTTCGTGTCCTTTGCCCGGTACACCTCGCCCATCCCGCCGACGCCGAGCAGCGAGAGCACCTCATAGCTCTGGATCCGCCGCCCGAGCCAGGAAGGGGTATCGTCTGGGGAGACCGCCTGCGTCGCGGCGTCGGCGGCCGGCTGCTCGATGAAGCGCTCCGCCCGCTCGTCGGCGGCGAGCAGCGACTTCACCTCACGAAACAGCGCCTCGTCGCCGGCGCAGGCCTTCTGAAGGAACGCGTCCCGCTCGCCCGGCTCAAGCTCGAGCGCCGCGTGGAACAGCTCCTCGACCTTTTTCCCGGGTCCGGGTGTCATTGCGCCCTCGCAGCGACGGTGGTCTGCAGGGTGGGGCCGGGCCGGTCACGGCCGATCTGGTGGGGTGCCTGCCCGCACAACTCCCCCTGGACCAGGGGGATGCGCTCTCGGAGGATCCCCTCCTCCCCCCGGCCCCAGGTCTGGAGCAGCCGCGTCACGTCCCGCGGTGAGGCCGTGTTCATGGCTCCCCTTCAGGGGTTGCACGACAGGCGCCCCGAGTCTATACCTGTCAGGGAGTTCTCATCATAGAAAAGAGGCCCTTGCGCGATGTTCTAGCATAGGGGTCGCGTGGCCACTGGTCGGTCAAGGCGTCTCGGCCACGGAGGGGGCATGGACACAGGCGTCGATCGGAAGTCGAACCGCAGATCCAGGCTCGCCACCGCCGTGCTCGGGATTCTGCTGGCGCTGGGCGCGGCCGAGATCCTGCTGAGGGTGCTCGCTCCGGTGCCGAAGGGACCGGATTGGGTGGCTCCGACCCGCAGCCAGTACCGCTTCTTCCGGTTCGACCGCGTCCTCGGCTGGGCCAACGCTCCCAACGCTCGAGGCACCTACAAGCGGAGCGAGTTCGAGTACACGATCGAGATGAACGCGCTCGGGATGAGGGAGAGGCCGGTCGACCCCGAGCCGCGCCCGGGGCAGCGGCGCATCGCCTTTCTCGGCAACTCCTTCACCTGGGGGATCGGGGTGGCCGACGAGAACCGGTTCAGCGACATCGTCGGTCGCACTCCGGGCATCGAATCGCTGAACTTCGGGGTGTCCGGGTACGCGCCGATCCAGTACTACCTGACGATCGATCAGGTGATCGGATTCTCCCCCGACCTCGTGATCATCGCGATCTGCCTGGACAACGACTTCGTCGACAACGTGCACTACGAGAGATACAACTACTACACGCCCTACGCGGTCCTGGGCGAGGGCGGCGAGATCGAGGTCCGCGGCTACCCGATCCGAAACACGAAGGCCTTCGGGTTCGAGCCCGAGCCGCCCCGCTCGGCGGTCTGGCGCGCGATCGAGGCGCTGTACCGCGACCTCTTCGCGGGTCACGAGCAGGCGGGGCTCCTGGGTTTCTCGCGGGAGGACATCTACCAGTACGACGACCTGGGCCCCGAGGAGAAGGTCCGGGCCGACACCGCGATCGAGATCAACGAGAGATTGCTCGGGCTGATCGCCGAGAAGCTGGAGGCGGCGGGCATCCCGCTCCTGCTCATCTCCGCGCCGAGCAAGTGCGAGTACGACCCGGCGTGCGAGTACGGGAACTCGATCGTCAACACCAACGCCACCGACTTCCTGGCCGAGTCCGCGCGCCGTCTGGGCGTCGACTACGTCGACACCGTGCGTCGCATGGACGGAACCGACTTCTGGGTGACGGATGGGCACTGGCGGCCCGAGGGCCACCAGAAGATGGCAAACGCCATCCTCGAGTACCTCCGGTCCGAAGGCTACGTGGAGGAGTGACGCCGAGAGGTCACTCCCCGGCCAGCTCGAGAGCGCTCGTGACCTGGCGAGTGTTGGAAGCTACTCGCCCTTCAGGAACCCCGCGATCTCGTGGCGGTGGGTGAGGAGCAGATCCTTCGGGGTGTGGGTGTCCTTCTTCTGTGAGCGGACGCGGACTGTCGATGCCGGCGGGCTCGAGGAGCTCGATGAAGGGCAGGAGGTTCTCCTCCGGGGGGACCTTCGGGTCCCCGCGATCGTAGAGGGCCATCCACCGCGTGGCCGACAGGGCCGAAGCCAGCGCGGAGGTGTCCATCTCTCGGGCTTTGCCGGAGCGGGTCGTGGGGCGCGGTGGCCTTCTTGAACGCTTCGTCGCCTTCCGGGTCCCCGGGGCACCCGTGGGCCGGCTGGAAGTCGAAGGCGATGGCGATGCCGGAGACGCGGTCGACGCCGGCGGGGCAGCGGTAGAGGCTCTCGAGGGAGACCACCGGCGCGATCAGCACCGCGCTCCGGAACGCGGCCTTTCCGTCCAGCAGGAGGTTGAGGAGCGTCGCGTTGCCGGCCGAGATCGCGGCGGCGTGGAAGACCTCGACCCCCTGGGTCTTCCGGAGGTGGTCCATCAGGGCGAGGACGCTCTGCTGGGTCGCGGGGCTGCCCCACATCCCGTTGCCGGGGACGGCGGTGTGGTTCGACTGGGCCAGGAGGAAGCCGCCCTCGAGCAGAGCGTCCATGAGGGCGGCGTCGCCCTCGGCCCGCTCCCACGAGGAGGAGTCGGCCTCCACGGTCTCCCCGTTTCCGTGGATCAGGATGACGGCCTCACCGGGCCGGGGCGACACCGGCGTCTTGATGAAACACCACTCCCCGGCGACCTGGAGGCGCTCGGTCTCGGCGGCATGGAGATTGGGGGCGCTCATCGTCAGCGCGAGCACCCAGAGGGCTGGAGGCGCATGGCATCGTCCTCGCTATTTCGAGTTCTGGTTTCTTCTCGCGTTCGGCGGACGCCCTATGTTACGTTGCGTCGCGGCAGAAGGAACGACACGGCGGAGCGCCGCCTCTTGGAGGTGAGATCATGATCATCCGCATTCTCGCACTGCTTCTGGTTTCGAGCGTCGCGGTCGTGACCACGGCGGCGGAGCCGCCGGCGGCCGAGCCCGGACTCGATGAAGCACGTCATCGTGTTCAAGGAGGACGGTCGCTTCGGGGGCTGGCCCGCGAATCACGGGATCTGGTCCTGGGGCAACGAGATCCTCGTGGGTTTCGAGGCCGGATACCTGAAGCCCTCGGAGAGGATGCACGCGATCGACTACTCGCGCCCGGCCGAGCACGTCGTGGCCCGCAGCCTCGACGGCGGTGAGACGTGGACGGTCGAGAGCCCGCCTGGCCTGAGGCCGCCGCCCGGCAAGAAGGTCGCCGGGGTGCCGACGGGGACGGACGGCAAGCCCACCACCCCCTTCGAGGGGACGATCGACTTCTCCAACCCCGACTTCGCGCTGACCGCCCGGATGGAGTCCTTTCACGTCGGGCCCTCGCGCTTCTACTACACGACCGATCGGGGCAAGACCTGGGAGGGCCCGTACGAGATCCCGACCTTCGGGACGAAGGGGATCGCGGCCCGGACCGACTACCTCGTGGACGGCCCGCGCCGAGCTGACGATGTTCCTGACCGCGGCGAAGGACAACGACGGCAAGCAGGGCCGCACCCTCTGCGTGCGGACGAAGGACGGGGCACGGACGTGGGAGCTCGTGTCGTTCGTGGGGCCGGAGCCGCCGGTGGGGAAGAAGGCGATCATGCCGTCGTCCGTGCGCCTGGACGAGAGCACGATCCTGACCGCGGTGCGACGCAAGCAGCTCGATCGACCTGTACCGCACCGATGACAACGGGGAGACCTGGACCTTCGTCGGCACGCCGGCCCCCGACACCGGCGCCAACAACGGGAACCCGCCCAGCCTGACGCGCTTGAAGGACGGCCGGCTCGTCCTGATCCACGGCTACCGCTCGGAGCCGTACGGCATCCGCGCCCGCATCAGCACCGACGACGGCGCAAGCTGGGGTGAGGAGATCGTGCTTCGGGACGACGGCGGCGGCCGGGACCTCGGCTACGTCCGCACCGTCCTGAGGCCGGACGGCAAGCTCGTCTTCGTCTACTACTACAACGACGGGCCCGAGAAGGAGCGCTACATCGCGGCCACGATCTGGGACCCCGGAGAGTAGGAGGGGAGTCATGCGAACGCGCCTCGCGACCGCGGTGGTGTCCGCGGTCCTTCTCGCCACGCTCGGTCTCGGCGGATGCACCTCAGAGCCGGAGGGCGAGGCGGCGGCGGGGGCCGAGCCGCCCTGGAACTTCCTCTTCATCCTCGCCGACGACCTGGGCTGGAACCAGGTCGGCTACCACGGGACGGAGTACTACGAGACGCCGAACATCGACGGGATCGCGCGCGCGGGGATGTCCTTCACCGATGCCTACTCTGCGGCCGCGATCTGCTCGCCGACCCGGGCCAGCCTGATGACGGGGAAGTACCCGGCCCGCCTCCACCTGACCGACTTCATCCCCGGGGGAGACTTCCCGTACGCCCGTCTGAAGGTGCCCGAGTGGACGAAGCACCTCCCCCTGGAGGAGACGACCCTCGCCGAGGCCCTGAAGGAGAAGGGCTACGTGAGCGGCCACTTCGGGAAATGGCACCTTAATGAAGATAAGAACTACGTGCCGGGGCGGCCCATGGACCCGGGCTCCCAGGGCTTCGAGGACGTGTTCACCTCGGTGAAGCCCTCCTCGGACGCCGATCCCACCAAGGACGCCCATCACGTGGCGGAGATCACGGAGCACGCGCTGGCGTTCCTCGAGGAGAACCAGGACCGGCCTTTCTTCGCGTACGTCACCCACCACGTGGTCCATCGCCCGCTCCACGAGCACCCGGAGCTGATCGCCAGGTACGAGGGAAAGCCCGGGGCCGACCTCCCCGAGCACAACCCCGTGATGGGGGCGATGGTCGAGCGGATGGACACGAGCACCGGCCGACTGCTGGAGAAGCTGGACGAGCTCGGGATCGCCGACCGGACGATCGTGGTCTTCTACTCGGACAACGGCGGGCTGGAGAGCCTTCAGGACCAGAAGCCGCTCCGTGGCGGCAAGGCGACGCTGTACGAAGGGGGGATCCGGGTGCCGCTGGCCATCCGCTGGCCGGGGGTGGTGACGGCGGGCAGCCAGTCGAGTGTCCCCGTGATCAGCCACGACTTCTTCCCGACCTTCCTGGAGATCGCCGGCATCCCTCTCGGGGCCCACGAGGTCGACGGCGAGAGCCTGGTGCCGCTCCTGAAGCAGACGGGCTCGCTACAGCGGGACGCGCTCTACTGGCACTACCCCCACTATCACCATCAGGACACGAGCCTCGCCCCGTCGGGGGCGATCCGGCAGGGGGACTACAAGCTGATCGAGTGGTTCGAGCAGACCGCGCAGGGTCTCGACCGGCCCGTGTCGCTCTTCAACCTGAAAGACGACATCGGCGAGGAGCACGACCTGGCCGCGGAGATGCCGGAGAAGGCGGCGGAGCTGCTCGAAAAGCTCCGCGCCTGGCAGGAGTCGGTCGGCGCGCAGGGGATGGAGCCGAACCCCGACTACGACCCGAAGCGGGCGAAAGAGAAGCGGTAGGGGGCTTCGGCGAAACCGCCCCGGAGGTCATCAACGGTGCGTTGCCCGTGGATGCTGGCGGCACTGTTCGTCTTCGCGCCGGCCCTGTCGGCGGAAGAGTCGCCGTACAACGCCTACCTGGCGGTGGTCGAGCTCTCCTGTGTCGACAGGGGCGCGGCGCTCCGCGCGCTCTCCCGGTGGTCTTCTGACGTGCTCGAGAGCGTTCCGGCGACGCTGCGCGAATGCGAGCAGTGGCAAAGCTCGCCATCGCCGGCAACCGCGTCCTCTGACCCGGGGGCGGAGTGCAGCGGCGAGCCCCCTCGCTGGGCGGCGGCGGTCATGCTTCACACTCATTGTGCCCTCACCTCCTGCGCGGGCTCGGGCAGCCACATCTTCCACCTCTCGCTCGCGGCCCGACTGCAGGAGCAGATCGACGACGAGGCCTTTCGGCGACGCTGGTTCCTGGCGGCGGGCCTCGGGTCCCTCCACGGGAGCGATCTCAGCACGGCACGGTCCTACCTGAGGAGCGGCCTCGAGCTGTTCGAGGACGATCCGGCCCTGCTCGTGGCCCTCGGCGCCAGCCATGAGGCCGAGGAAGAGCGTCGGCGGCTCGAAGTCCAAGCTTCAGGATCCGCTGCCCCGAAGCGGACGCGTGAGCAACTGCAGAGCGAGAGGGTCCACTTGTTGAGGGACGCTGCGAGTCTGTACGAGAAGGCCCTCTCCCAAGACCCCGGTCGGTCCGAGGCGCATCTGCGGCTCGGGCGCGTCCAGCTGCTCCTCGGCCGTACGGACGAGGGACTCGCAAGGCTCCAGTGGGTGACGGAGCACGCCGAGGAGGCGGATCTCGTCTACCTCGCACACCTCTTCATCGGTCGGGAGCGAATGCGGTCCCACGACCTCGAAGCGGCCCTTGCGTCCTACCGAGCCGCCCTGCAGGCCGACCCGAATGGGCAGGCCGCCCGTGTCGCCGCGAGCCATGCGCTCCACCTCGGCGGGGATCCCGTCGCCGCCGGGGAGGTGCTCGAGGAGCGCTTTGCCGGCGGGCGCTCGATGCCCACTCGCGACAGCTGGTGGAGCTATCCCGCGAGCCGCCCGCCTCAGATCTTGAAGCTGACGAGGCGGCTCCGTGAGGAGGCCTGTCGGTGACGGCGATACCGACCACGTCGATCCTCCTCGCGCTGTCTGCCCTCGGGCCGCAGGAGCCGCTCAGCTTTCCCAGCCGGGTCGACAGCGTCTACGTCGACACCTTCGTCACCCGCAAGGGCCGGCCGGTGCTGGGGCTCACCGCCGAGAACTTCGAGATCCTGGACAACGGCGTGCGCCAGGATGTCCGCCTCGTGAGCCTCGACCTCGTGCCGGCCGCGGTGCTGCTGGTCTTCGACACGAGCCTCAGCATGGAGGGGGAGGCGCTGAACCATCTGCGCCAGGCCGGTCACGCCGTCCTGGACGGTCTGCGTCCCGGCGACCGCGCCGCCCTCGTCACCTTCAATCAGCGAATCGTCGTCCGGGTCACGCCCACTGAAGACCTCGGCCGGGTCCGGAAGGCGCTCGATCGCATCTCGGCCTTTGGGACCACGGCCCTCTACGACGCCGCGTACGTGAGCCTGGCGATGCCGGTCGAAGGGGGCTCGACCCGTGGTTGTCCTCTTCAGCGATGGGGACGACAACACGAGCTGGTTGGAGGCGGAGGACGTGTTCTCCGTCGCCGAGCGATCCGACACCCTACTGCAGGCGGTCGGGGTCACCGAAAGGGTCTCGGTCATGGTTCCCGGGGCCGGCGACAAAGGGGACTGGCTCCCAGCCGGTGGATCGATGGGCAGCGTCCCATCGGTCAGACGCGTCGAGAGTGCGCGAGTCGAGGCGCTGCGACGGATCGCCGAATCCACCGGTGGACAGCTCTGGAGAGCGGGGAACAGCGAGGACCTGAAGGACGCCTTCCTGCGCATCCTCGAGGAGATGCGCACTCGCTACCTGCTCGCCTTCGAGCCGACGGGAACGGAGCACGTCGGCGAGCACCGGCTCGAGGTGCGCTTGAAGGGTGCGAAGGCCGAGGTCCGCTCCCGAAGCAGCTACCACGTTGCACCTCGGCGCTGACGGCCTCCGCCCGCGGCTGAGCCGGCATCCCGGGGCCCGGGGGGTCGGGCACGAGTCGCCGTATGATGGGGGGATGATCAGCAACACCCGAGGTGTCCCGGTGCTGGTGGCGGCCGCGGCCCTGGCCTGCGGACCGGGCCCGGGGACCGAGGGGCCGGCCCGGGCCGAGAACGTCATCCTGGTGTCGATCGACACGCTGCGCGCCGATCGTCTCGGCGACTACGGGCGAGACCCGTCGTTCACCCCCAAAATCGATGCCTTCCGCGAGGATGCCGTTCTCTTCGAGCTGACGATCGCGCAGGCGCCGTCGACCCTGTCTTCCCATGCCTCACTGTTCACCTCCCTCATCCCGCAGCATCACGGCGCCTCGATCGAGGGGCGCAAGCGCCTCGCCCCCGACCATCTGACCGTCGCCGAGGTCCTGCAGGCGGAAGGGCTCACGACCGCCGCCTTCCACGGCGGCGGTCAGCTCGACGCCGCCTTCGGCATCGGCCAGGGCTTCGACGTCTACGAGACACCCGGCCATCAGCCGGGGGAGCTGGCGTTCAGCGACGTCTTCAAGCCCACCGTCGAGGCGACGCTCGCGTGGCTGGAGGAGGATGAGCGGCAGCCGTTCTTCCTCTTCGTGCACACGTACGAGATCCACCACCCGTACACGCCGTCGCCGGAGAGCCTCGCGGCGGTGGAGACCGACTACGAAGGCGACCTTCCCTCGGAGATCACGATCGACATGCTGAGCGGCATCAACGCGAAGCGGACCGCCCTCAGCCCGGAGGACCTGCGCCACATCGAGAGCACCTACGAAGCCGAGATCCACTCGGTGGACGCCGCCTTCGGCGAGCTGATCGAGGGGCTCCGCCGGCTCGACCTCTACGAGTCGTCCCTGATCATCTTCACCTCGGACCACGGGGAGGAGTTCGGGGAGCACGGGACGGTCGGCTGGCACAGCCACACCCTGTACGACGAGCTCCTGCGCGTGCCGCTCCTGATCAAGTACCCGGGCTCCTGGCACGCGGGCCAGACGCTGACGGACCAGGTGCGTCTCCTCGACGTGGCTCCGACGATCCTCGGCGCGCTGGGTGTGGACCGCCCCAGCCTCTTCCAGGGCGCGAACCTCACCCACTACGCCGGCGGGGGGCCGCCCCCGGCCCCCTACGCCGTGAGCGTCCTCGATGGAGGCGGGACGTCGGTGCGAACCCCCGAATGGAAGCGGATCGGCCGGGCCCTGTTCGACCTGTCGAAGGACCCCGCGGAGACCGAAGACGTCGCCCACCTGTACCCCGGCACCTCCGAGAAGCTGCGCCGGATCAAGCTGGAGCTGGTCACCGAGGGCCCGTCGATCGGAGCAGTGGAGGCGCCCATCTCGCCGGAGCTCCGCGAACGGCTCGAAGCTCTGGGTTACGTCGAGTAGTCGGGAGGGAACCATGCGAAAGCTCACGCGACGCGAGGCCCTGACGCAGGGCGCCCGCGCGGCGGTGGGGCTCGGCGCCGCGAAGCTCCTGGCTGGGTGTGGGGGCGAGACGCCGACGCCCCCCTCCGAGACCCCGACGTCGCCTCCGCAGGCACAGATCCCGGTCTGCCCGGCGGGGGTGGTCGAGCCCGCCGCGCGTGTCTCAGCGGCTCGGGGGACCGATCTCCGCGCCATGACCCGCGAGGTGCTGGACCAGCTTGGCGGGATTCAGACCATCGTCGGCGAGGGTGAGAGCGTCTTCATCAAGCCCAACATGGTCACCCTCCCCTGGGCCGATGCCGGCAACAACCCCTTCCGGCTGGGAGAGTGCACCAAGGCGGAGATCCTGGTGGCGGTCGCCGAGGAATGCCTGCGGGTCGGCGCATCCGAGGTCGTCATCGGCGACGGGTCGCAGACGCCGCGCTTCGATTGGAGTCGGGCGGTCAGCCTCGACGGCTCGACGAACCTGGTCCGAGAGGCCGGGCGTATGAGCGCGCAGTACGGTCGCAACGTGCGTCTCGTGTGCCTCGACGTCGACACCCCGGAATGGGTGGAGGTGCCCACCGGAATCTCCCTGGGCCGCGTCGCCGTCTCGAGCCTCGTCCTCGACGCCGACCGCGTGATCTCCGTCGCGGTGGCCAAGACGCACCAGTGGGCACATCTCACGCTCTCGCTCAAGAACTTCATTGGGATCACGCCCCTCGACCGCTACGGGTGGATGAGCCAGGGCAACTACGACCGGGTCTTCCTCCATCAGAACGACTCGACCCCCGAAGCCTTCGGACGGCTCTACATCGACCTCGCCCGCGCCGCGCGGCCCGACCTCGCGATCATCGACTTCTCGATCGGCATGGAGGGCAACGGCCCGACATCCGGCAACGGCGGCACTCCCGTGGACATGATGACCCGGCTCGGCTCCTGGCTTCTCCTGGCGAGCACGGATTCGGTGGCGGCCGACGCCACCGCGGCGCGGGTCATGAACCACGAGGCGACGTACGTGGGAGGCATCCTCCCCATGGCCCGAAACGCGGGGATGGGCGCCCTCTGCGAGCAGTCGATCGAGCTTCTCGGGGCCGAGCTCGACGACCTGCGCGTCGACTGGCGACCTGCTCAGGTGGCGGGACGCGCCCGACACGCCTTCTTCACGGCCCGAGCCTGAGAAGGAGCGTGCTCGTTCCTGCCCCGGGGCGGTGATTCAGCACGTAGAGGCGGTCGTACTCGTCGTCCGAGATGGGTGAGCCCGGCTCACCGCCCAGCAGCCCCGCCAGCTCGGGGTTCGTGTTGCTGTGGCCCACGACCAGGTATCGGCCGGGAGACGAGAGAAGCGTGTCTGCCAGCTCCGCGAGCTGATCGCCGGTCCACTCCTCGACGGGGATCTCCGACTGAGCCCTCGTCCCCCGCGCGATCATTCGGCCGCCTCCTCGCAGGTACTCCCACATCTGCTCGGGCTCCGTGCGAAACAGCGTGAAGGCGTCGGCGCTCACGACGTCCCAGGCGCCCTGGAGGAGCTCCGCCTCGAGCTGGCCCGGCGCCCAGCCCGAGTGTCCGACGAAGAGCCGGAGCTCGTCGCCCCGCTTCCCTTCGGCCAGGAGCTCCTCGAGCACCTCCCGCTCGCCGCTGTAGTAGACGCCGTCCATGACCGTCTCGGCGCCCTCGGGCCGCGCGCCGCTCCGGAAGAGGGCAAGGAGTCCGTCGAGTCCGACCGGTCCGCCGAAGTAGAGCTGCGGGGACGCCTCGCCGGCGTCGAGGTCCGGGAGTGCCTCCGAAAGCGTGATCTCGGTCGGGCGGTTCACGATGAGCCCGAGCGTCCCGTCCTCGTCATGAGACAGCAGGAGGACGACGCTCCGGTGGAACGGCCCGCCGTCGATCCGGGGCTCGGAGATGAGGAAGACGCCTTCGGCGGGCTCGACGTTTCGCTGCGCACCGGCCCATGGCGCGGAGGCAACGAGAAGGAGCACGACCAGAGGCCGCATCCCTGGAAGGCTACGCACGCCGCCGGCTGCTGTCCAGCACCCGTGGCGCCCGATGCGCGCTCGCGCGCCTCAGCGAGACCGTGCGCGGTACTCCTCGAGGATCGCGTCCAACACCCGGCTCGTCCGGGCGCCCGACTCCCCGGTGCTCGGGCACTCGCCCTCGCCGTTGAGGGCGTCCACGACCGTCTGGATCAGCGGCTGCTGGACGTGGGGCGGGAAGGGGATCGCGAACTCCCGGGTCTCGTCGCCGGTGACGAGCCTCACCGGGTTGGCGTCGAACGTCGAGTAGCCGACGCTGCCCTTCGTACCCACGATCTCGGTCAGATCCGTCCACTCGGGGCCCACGAAGCACCACGAGCCGACCCCCTGAACCCCCGACTCGAAGACGAAGCTCGCGGTGACCGTGTCCTCGGCCTCGAAGTAGCCGCCCTGGTTGCCCGCGCTTCCCCTTGCGCTCGCGATCGGTCCGAGCAGGAAATCGAGGAGGTCGAGCATGTGAGACCCGAGATCCACGACCCGCCCCCCGCCGGAGATCTGGGGCATCACGCGCCAGGGGAGGTCTCCCGCGACCTCCTCCGCCGTGGGCTGCTGGCAGAACGTGAGGCGGACGAGGCGCGGCTCGCCGATGGCACCTTCCGAGACGAGCTGCTTGACCTTCAGGAACTTCTCGAGGGCGCGTCGGTAGAACGCCACGAAGAGGGGAACCCCGGCCTTCCCGCAGGCGGCGATCATCTCCTCGCACTCCGCGAAGCTCATCGCCATCGGCTTCTCGACGTAGACGGGCTTTCCGGCCCGGGCGGCGAGGATCGTGTACTCCCGGTGCGAGGACGGGGGAGTGGCCACGTACACCGCGTCGACCTCGGGATCGTCGACGAGGGCCTGCGCGTCGGCGTACCAGCGCGGCACGCCGTGCCGCTTGGCGTAGTCCTGGGCCCGCCCCGCGTTGCGGCGCATGACCGCGACCAGGCGGGAGTTTCGGGCCTTCTGGAACCCGGGACCGCTCTTCTTCTCGGTGACGTCCCCGCAGCCGATGATGCCCCAGCCGATCGTCTTCGAGCTCGCGCTCATTCTTCCTCCTGGACCGTCTTGCTCTCGATTGTCGATGTGCTGCCGGCCGACTCCCGTCGCCACCACGACGCCAGCACCGACGCGGTGATGGCGCTCCAGGGCCCGAACGTCGCCGAGCCCATGGCCGCCCGGGCGCTGTGAAGCACGTCGAAGGCCAGACCCGTCGCCATGCCCCCGTTCTGCATGCCCACCTCGATCGCCACCGTCCGGCAGTCGCGCTGCCCCAGGCGGAGCACCCTGGCCGCGTTGTAGCCCAGCAGGTAGCCGGCGGCGTTGTGACACGCGGCGGCGCCGAAGAGGGCCAGGCCGACCCGCAGGAGGTCGTCCCGCGAGAGGGCGATCGTGACGGCGATGATGACGCAGATCGACAGCATGGCCAGGAACGGCAGCACCCTCACGAGCCCGGCCGCCACGCGCCGCAGGTAGCGGTGGATGAGGATGCCGACGACCAGCGGCAGGATGACCATCTTCAGGATCGACCACATCATCGGCAGGACCGCGATCGGCACGTATCGCCCCGCCAGCAGCTTCATGGCCAGGGGTGTCATCAGAGGGGACAGCAGCGTGGAGAACGCGGTCATCGTGACCGAGAGGGGCACGTTGGCCCGGGCCAGGAACGCCATCACGTTGGAGGCCACCCCGCCCGGGCAGGAGCCGATCAGGACGAGGCCGGCCGCCACCTCGGACTCGAGGCCGAAGAGGCGGGCGAACGAGAAGCCCAGCACCGGCATGACCGTGTACTGCAGCCCGAAGCCGATCACGACCGCCCTCGGCATCTCGAGCACCCGGCGGAAGTCCTCGAACGTCAGCGTCATCCCCATGCCGAAGAGGATGAGCTGCACCAGCGGGACGATGGTCCGCTTCCACTCGAATCCGCCCCACGAGATGAAGACGCCAGGGTAGGTCAGCGCTGCCGCCCCGAAGGCGAACACCGAGAAGGTGAAGCCCAGCCCGTGCAGCCAGCGAAAGCGGCGGGCCAGAAAGACCAGCGCCGCGAAGGCCACGACGAGCGGGATTCCGATGTGGGGCGGCACGAGAAGGCTGCCGAGGGAGCGGCTAGAACGTCATCCGGCCCACGGCGTCCTGGACGAGCCGGTCCACTTCCTCGGTGAGCGGCAGCATCGGTGGGCGGACACCGCCGACGGGCCGGCCACGGAGCTCCATCCCCCTCTTGATCACCGCGACCCAGTCCGCCCGCTCGCCTCCTCGCCCGACCGTGACCAGCTCGACGAACGGCATGATCTCGTACCACAGCTTGCGTGCCTGGACGAAGTCGTTGTCGTCGATGCACAGGTGGACGAGCCGTGACCAGCGCTTCGGATCGAAGTTGGCGGTGCCCGACACCCAACCGGTGGCCCCGAACGCGAACCCGCCGAGGGCGTTGTTGTCGTGGCCGTAGAAGATCTCCAGCTTGTCGCCGACCGCCAGCCGAAGCCGGGCCAGCATGAAGGGGTCGGAGTTCGCGTCCTTGATGTACTGGATGATGCCGTCGTTGGCCATCCGGGTCAGGACGTCGAAGGTCAGGTCGAACCCCGTCACCGGCGGGTTGTTGTAGATCATGATGGGCAGCGGCACCGCGTCCCGAACCGCCTTGAAGTGCGCGTACACCTCGCGCATGGTGTGGACCTGATACCAGGGCGAGATGATCAGCAGGCCGTCGTAGCCCAGGCTCTCCGCGAACCGGCAGCGCTCGATGGTGGCGGCGGTGGCCAGGTCCGCGCCCCCGGCGAGCATGGGCACCCGCCCGCGGTTCTGCTCCTTGCAGATCTGCAGGACGCGCTCCCACTCCTCGCGGGTCAGGTTCATGAACTCGCCGGTGCTGCCCCCGGCGCAGAAGCCGTCGGTCCCGTTCTCGATCACGAAGTCCACGTGATCCCGCAAGGCCTTCTCGTCCAGCCGCCCCTCTTCGTCGAAGGGGGTGATGAGAGGGGGGTAGAGTCCCCGGAACTTGCTCATGGTCGATCCTCCGTTGTCACGCGGGCGCCGTGGGGGCGCGGGCGCCGCCTACGATATATCACTTCAGCAGGTCGAACAGGCGGCTGAACTTGATCGTGAACGTGCGGTCGCGAGGCCCGAATCCGGAGACGACACCGTCACGCTCGCGGATCTCGTTGTAGACGAGGAAGAGACCGGTGCCGCCCCGGTGCAGCCAGCCGAAGCGCACGTTCGTCGACCAGAAGTCGTCATCCACGTCGCTGTACTGGAGCAGCGCCTGCAGGTACATGCTGGGAGTGAAGCTGTACGAGAGGCGGACCCGGAGCAGGTTCGCGGTGAAGTCGCCGCCGGGAACGTGCCCGTTGTTGTACTCCCACAGGGCGTCCGTGATGAAGCGCTCCCCGATCCGCCACTTCACGTTCTGGGCGAGAGAGAAGATGTCGCCTCCGAAGTACCCGCCCGCCTCCAGCTCCGCGCCGTAGCCGAGCGGCGCCGAGAGGTCGGTCTGAAACCTGATGTCCGCCTGGGTGTATTCGTAGACCCCGGGCGGCACCCAGACGCCTTCGACGACCTCGAAGGCCTCGATCACGCCCTCGTGCAAGAGGTTCACGCTGGCGTGGACGTTCCAGCTGTTCTTCCACTCCACGTTGCTGGAGATGTGGAGACGACCCGATTCCTGGAAGCCGTCCGGCTTCCAGTAGCCCCGATAGAAGATGTGCGGCCGCACCTCTTGAAGCCCCAGGAAGCCCCGGGGGCGGTAGGCGTAGGAGATCATCCCCGAGGGCTTCCGGTAGGCAGTCCGCTCCAGGAAGCCGACCTCGGGGTTGAAGCCCTCGCCGACCTCGGTGTACTCGCCGGACAGCCGCCAGGCGGGGGAGTCGTAGCCCGTGCTCACCCGGTAGGCGTAGTCGTCGGCCTCGATCCCCGGGGTGTCCGTGGCCGCGACGAAGCCAGAGACCTCGCCGTACTGCCCGATCCCCAGACGCCCGTCGACCCCGTACATGCGGTTCCATCGCCCCGCCTCTCCGACCAGATCTCCCGTCGCCGCGCGGTTGATGAAGATGCCGCCGATGTTGGAGCGGTTCGGCAGCTCGTGGGTGACCCGCGCCACCGTGAAGTTGTTGGCCGGGGTGAGCCCCTCCACCGCCCGCGTCTGCATGTTGAGGACGCCGATCCCCGTCGCGCCGACCTTGCCCGACAGCCGAGCCCCCGCGAGGATCGGCACGAGCTCGCCGTCGGGTCCCAGCCCGATCCGTCGGCTGAAGAAGAGCTCCACCTCCCCGGGCTCCCCCACCGCGAAGAGCCCTGCGTTCTCGAGGAAGAACGGCCGCTTCTCCGGGAAGAAGAGGTCGAAGCGATCCAGGTTGATCTGGATCTCGTCCACCTCGATCTGGGCGAAGTCGGTGTTGACGGTGAGGTCGAGGGTCAGGCTCGGCGTGACGCTGTACTTGAGGTCGCCGCCGAACGTCGACCTCCTGGCTGGCGTCCTCGCCGGTCGTGAAGTCGCGCAGGGACTCCCCGAGCACGTACGGGGCGATCTTGAGGTTGCGCTGGCTCGGCGTCTCCAGGCCCTGGAGCGTCCCCGCCGAGCGGAGGCGGTACAGGTCGAACTGGCGCTCGAGGGGCGCCCAGAACGCGGTCTCGTTGCGGCGCCGGATGTTGCGCTGGAAGTTGATGCCCCAGGTCTGGAGGCCGCCCTCGGCGTAGCGCAGCGTCCGGAACGGGATCGCGAACTCGGCGCTCCAGCCGAAGTCGCCGATCCGGGTGCGGACCTGCCAGTCCGCGTCCCAGTTCAGGTTGAACCCGGCCCCGGTACCCTCGCTCTGTCGGCGCCGGCCGCGGCGGCTGCCCTCGCCCTCGTTGTCGACCTGACCGTCGTACTCGAGCGAGGTCGGGTTGGTCCCGAACACGAACCCGCTGCGGCGGTCGTAGTAGGTGTCGAGGATGACCTGGAAGCTGTCGGTGTTCTCGAGGGGCGAGTCGCGCCGGCTCTCCGAGACGATGATGCCGTCGGGCGTGCGGTCGAAGCAGACGGCGCCGATGTAGAGCGCCTCGTCGTCGTAGACGATGCGCACCTCGGTGCGCTCGCTGGCGGGCTGTCCCTCGTCCGGTTGGGTCTGGCGAAAGCCCGTCAGCACGGGCGCGTCCGTCCAGCGCCGGGTCGTCCAGGACGTTCCCGTCCAGCACCGGCGGAGCCGCGACCCGCACCGCCTGGCCGACGGGCGGCTCGGGGGTCGGGGTCGTCGCCGGCGCCTCGGCGGCGGGAGTGGCGGCCGCCATCGCGGTCGCAGGCTCGGTACGCTCCGGCGGGGCGGGCGGGGGCGCCGAGGCCTCCGCCGGTGGGGCGGCGACGGGCGGGGGGGCCACGGGTGCGGGTGCCGGTGGCGGTGCCTGGGCCAGGGTGGGTGGCCCGGTCGCCGGGGAGTCCTCTCGGAAGACCAGGAGCAGGCCGCGTCGGTCGCGGCGAACATCGATCGAGACCTCGGGCGGCACGTGCAGGAGCACGCTCACCTCGGAGTCCATGACCATCACCTCGAGGCGGTCGAGGCGGGTCGGACCCGAGAGCGTCTCGAGGTCGAAGTCGGGGGCCGGCGTCCAGGCAAAGCGCGTCCCCCCGGCGAAGCGGGCTCCGAGCGTGGTCTCCGCGATCGAGACCCGGGCCGCGTCTCCCTCACGGTGGACGGCCACGATGCCCGGTCGCCCCGAAAGGGTGACGCGGACCGCGAGCCGGGAGTCGACCGCAGCGAGACTCACCGCCTCGAGCCGGGCCGAGGCGGGGGGCGGTGACACCGGCTCGGCGATCGGCGCTACACCGAGAACGGCGGCGAGCATCATCACCGCGACGCCTCGACCGAACCGCCACCCGTTCACGGAGCTCCTCTCCCATCACACGCCGCCAGCCCGGATCACGGCAATCGAGCTCGGCTCCACTCCCGGGCCGGCGTTCCTCGCGCGGTGGTCGGGTTCATGAGCTCGCGGCGACGGGCGAGAATATCACCGTCACTTCGCCGGGTCGACCAGGAGGCTGGGCGTTGATGAGGTGCGACGTCGGCCCAACGGCCGCGATTGGGATCTGCGCCTCGAGCGCCCGGTCACGTCTCGGCGCTGTCTGGGCAGCGTACGACGAATCGGCCTAGAATCTCGACGCGATGACGAACAGAATCGGGCTTTCGCTCTTGATCGTGACGGCGTTGGGGGTGGGGATGTCGGGATCCATCGCGCGGGCCCAGACCCCCGAGGAGGACCTCGCGGTCCTCGACGGCTGGATGGGCCACGTCGACGCGCCCAACTCCCTCTACCGCACCCTCTACCGCGAGGCGCGCACCCTGCTCGCGGCCCGCGAGGGTCGCGTCGCGCGGCTCGAGAGCGCGGAGGACTGGCGTGGGCGGCAGCAGTGGGTGAGGCAGCAGCTCCTCGAGATGTGGGGGCCGTTCCCCGAGCGCACGCCCCTCGAGGCCCGCACGGTGGGCGTCCTGCGGAAGGACGCTTACCGGGTGGAGAAGCTCGTCTACCATTCCCTGCCCGGCGTCTCCGTCACCGCGGCGCTCTTCGTGCCGGACGGCCTGACCGGCCCGGCCCCGGGGATCCTCTACTCGAGCGGCCACACCGAGCCGGCGTTCCGTAGCCCGCAGTATCAGGTGGTGATCCTCAACCTCGTGCGCAAGGGATTCGTCGTCCTCGCCTTCGACCCGATCTCCCAGGGCGAGCGCCTCCAGTACTACGAGCCGGGGATGCGGGCGTCTCGGGTCGGGCCACCCTCACGCGAGCACAGCTACGCCGGGGCGCAGGCGTTCGTGGCCGGCGTGCCGATCCAGCGATACATGATCTGGGACGGGATCCGGGGCCTGGACTACCTGGTGAGCCGCGACGAGGTCGACCCCGACCGCATCGGCGCCACGGGCCGCTCCGGGGGCGGGACGCAGACGGCCCTGATCGCCGCCGTCGACGAGCGCATCCGGGCCTCGGCTCCCGAGGCCTGGCTCACGACCGCCTCACGCCTGCTCGAGAGCATGGGGCCTCAGGATGCCGAGCAGGTCTTCCCAGGCATGCTGCCCGCCGGGCTCGACTTTGCCGACTTCGCGACGGTGCGGGCGCCGCGCCCGGGCCTGATCCTGGCCACGACCCGCGACATCTTCAACATCGACGGGACCCGCGAGCTCTATCGCGAGGCGCGCCGCGCCTACGCGGCGCTCGGCGCCCCGGAGGGGATCGGGCTGTCGGAGGCCGACGAGATCCACGCCACCGCGCTCGAGAACCGGGAGGCGGTCTACCGCTTCTTCCAGCATGCCCTCGACCGGCCCGGAGACCCCCGGGAGGAGGCGGTGGAGCTGATCGACCCGGACGAGCTGCGCGTCACCGAGACCGGGCAGGTCGCCGACTCCCTCGGCGGAAAGACCCTCTTCGATCTGGTCCAGGCCGAGCTGACACCGGGCATCGCACGCCTCCGGCAGGCGCGCGCGAACGCGACGCCGGACGGGATCGCCGAGCGGATCGAGGCCGCGCGTTCTCTGGCGGGCTACGAGCCCCCGGCGCCGGCGCCGGCCGTGTTCACCGGCCGCTACCGTCGCGAGGGCTACGCGGTGGAGCGCTACTTCCTCGAGACCCCGGACTACCCGATACCGCTCCTTCTGCTCGTGCCGGATGGGCCCGGTCCCCATCCGGGACTCGTCTACCTGGCCCCGGAAGGCAAGCAGACCCGGGCGGGTCGGGGCGACCGGCTCGAGGAGCTGGTCCGGGATGGCTACGCGGTGCTCGCCCCGGACGTCGTCGGGTTGGGGGAGCTGGGCCCCGGAGCCTTCGAGGGCCACGGCTACGAGTTCCGCGTCGGGCGTGGCTCCGTCGCGATCTGGTACCTGGCGCTGCTCGACGGTCGCAGCCTGGTCGGGATGAGGGCGGGGGACGTGGCACGCTGCGTGGCGTTCCTCGGAGACCGAGCCGACGTCGATGGCGGGCGCATCACCGTGCTCGGCGAGCGTGGGCTCGCCACCGTTGCGTTGCATGCCGCCGCCTTCGAGAAGACGATCCGGCGCATCGTGCTCGTCGAGCCGCTGCTCTCCTACGAGGCCCTGGTGACGAGCCGCTACTACGATCCCGGCTCCATCCACGAGACCGTGGCGGGGGCGCTGCCCCGCTACGACCTGCCCGACCTCGTGGCCGCTCTCGGATCGCGCCCGGTGCTGCTGGTGGATCCCCGAGACCAGCTCGGTCAGCCGGCCTCGCGGGATCGGGTCGGTGCGGTCTACCCCGAGCCGCTCCGCGGGGGCTTGAGCATCGCCCACACCGGGCTGGGGGAGGACGCCTGGGAGGGAATCGTCGCCTGGCTCCGTCGCGCCGACGCTGCCCGATAGCCGTCCGAGCCAGCGCGCCGCGGGCGTCGCCTACTCAGACCAATGGGGCCGGAGGCGCCGCGGCGTCACCGTTTGAGCTCGAAGGCGAAGACCTCGGCCTCGCTCAGGTCGAACTTCAGCGTGCGTCCGCATTTCACGCGAGCCTCCTTACGCATGAGGGTGTGGGACTGAAGGAGAACAGCTCGCGCTCCTGTTGCTCGCGCGCCGCACACCCACTATCTTTCAACACCGGAAGACGATTCCAATGTGGGTACGCACGGTCCGCCTGCGCTCCCCGCGCGTGCGGCCAGGCCGGCCGCCGGTGGGCCGTCGGAGAGGGAACGCAATGAAGACCCTGGCAAGGCGAGTCCTGGTGGTGATCTGCAGCTGTCTGGCCCCCGCGTCCGGCGCTGCTCACAGGGCGGGTGCCGACGACAACAATCAACCCGTTCTTGCCGGTACGTTGTTTCATCGTATGAACTTCACAGATCCCGAAGCAGATCTTGATCTGTTGCCCGGTCTCGATCTTCGATGGGACGCCGATCGCGGCCACGGATGGTCCGCTCGCTGGTATGGACGAATCAACGGGCCGCACTTCGGCGATGTCACCTTCACGGCCGAGACCAACGGCCAGGTTCGGCTGACGATCGCAACCTACGTGATCATCGACACGATCACGAACCCCGGACCCCTCACGGGTGTCGCGGGCATGGCAAAGGACGGGGGGGACTGGCTGCTTCTGGAGTATGTTGCGACAGAAAGCCCCTCATACCTGCGCGTCTACTGGCAATGGCCGGGGCAGCCCAGGACCATCGTGTCGACCGAGGAGCTGAGCTTCGACGAGGACGACATCCCGGGACGTGGCGGTGAGGACGGAGGCACGAGCGACGAAGAGGACCAGGTCTCTCCGCTCCTGCCACGGTTTACCGGAGGCCAGCCGGCGGTGGTCGATCTGCGGCACCACGATGGGCGTGTTCGCCCCATCGTCGGCACCCACAACTTCCAGGTTCTGCGGAGCAACCGCACGAACCCAGCCCTCGTCGTCAAGGATGTTCCGTACTACCCCGAGGACGGGTTCGAGAACACCGGGTTCACGTACAACCACGGACCCATGCTCAGCTACTGGCGGGACATGTTCTGGCTGTTCTACCGCAGTGGTCCCGCCCATGAGCATCAGGAGCCCTGCTACAACCTGATCACCTGGTCGGAGAACGGCAGGCGTTGGCAGAAGCCGGAGACCATCTTTCCGGCGAAACGATTCCCCAATCGAAGCAAGAACGGTGAGGTGCAGTACAGCATCGCGCACCAGCGCATGGCCTTCTACGTGGCGAGGGACGGGCGGCTGCTGGTCAGCGGGTTCTACGGGATGCCGCCCTCACCCAATGGCGGTGAGGGCGTCGGGAGGGCGATCAGGGAGGTGTACGGTCCCGGGAGATACGGCCCCATCTACTGGGTTCGATACAACCGGCATCAGGGTTTCAGCAGGGAGCAGTCTCCGCATTTCCCGTTCTACAGGCAGGCGCCGGACGAAGGCTTCGTGGAAGCCGTCGACGAGCTGCTCGGGAACGCGCTGATGGTCCAGCAGTGGTACGAGGAGGAACGGGATGACGCGGGCCGTGCGAGCGCCCTCGTGCCGGACGAAGACGACTTCGATGCGAAGGCCTTCAACTGGTACACGCTGAAGGACGAGAGGATCGTGGGGATCTGGAAAGACCGATGGATGGCCCTCGCGGACAGGTGGGAACGGGATGGGATCCAGATCGTCGGAAGAGGCAGGGATATCTACTACTCCGGTGCGAAGGCCTGGGGCCAGCGGACGTCGGACGGGCGCTATGCGCTGGTCTACAACCCGGTGCTCGAGGGCCGCCACCCCCTGTCGGTCGTCACGAGCGAGGATGGCCTGGACTTCGACAGCTACTTCCTCAACGCCCATGCGGAAGCGCCTCCGGCGCGGTTCGGGGGCCACTCCAAGGATGGAGGCGGTTCCGGCTATGTTCGCGGGATCATCCCGGGCAATGGCGTGCCCCCCGATCAGGCGATGTGGCTGACGTACTCGTCCAACAAGGAGGACATCTGGGTGTCCCGGGTTCCGGTCCCGATCACCGGGGCCGTCGAGACGGATGTGACCGACGATTTCGAAGGCATGACACCGGGAGGGATCGTCACCGACTGGAACATCTACAGTGGGATCTGGACACCCGTCGCGGTGGCCGGGGACGAAGGGAGCCGTGTTCTCAGGCTTCAGGATGAGGATCCCTATGAATACGCGAAGGCCGTTCGAGTGTTTCCAGAAGCGATGCTGACCGCCCTCTCTTTCAGTGTCCGTCCGCATCAGGTCGGCCACGGCGATATCGAGATCGAGGTCCTGAGCTACAGCGGCCAGAGACCTGTCCGTCTCCGGCTCGAGGGAGGCGGCGGGCGCGTCACGGCGAGTGACGGTCCGGAGCAAAGAGACGTTGCATCGTTCGCTGCAGGTCAGTGGTTGGAGTTCCATGTGGTCGTGGACGCCTTGAAGGGCACATACGACCTGCATCTGAATGGCGAGCCCGCGATCTCGAATGGAGCGTTCGCGGAGGCCCTGACCTTTGCCGACAAACCGTATCCGTCGAGGTTCAGGGCACCGACGGTCGAACGAATCGAGTTCCGCACGGGAGCCTACAGGTTGACGGATTTCAGCCGATACGGCTCCGGTGACAACGGGTGCCTCAAGAGCGCCGGTGATCTGCCGGGCGCCGACCACCCCGTGGGGAAGGCGGTCTTCGACATCGATGACTTGCGGACGTCCGGCGTGAAGCCTGCAGTGAAGACGTAGGGGAACGGTGCCGCCTCGGGCCCGGGATCTGCGCCAGGACCCGGCCACGGGCCGTCCGAAGGGCAGCGGACGCGAGGTTCAGCGGGACGGTTCAGCATCCTCCCGGTGGAACCGGACGACCTGCTGCTCGAGGGTTCCGTCGGCCTGGACGTCGCAGATCACGTAGTGATGGACGCTCCCGGTCGGGCCGTAGCGGTCGTGCAGGCCGGCCCCGCCGCCACCGGCGATCGTGTAGTCGACGCCTTCGAAGCGAGCGGTCGAATAGGCATGGATGTGACCGAAGAACACGTGCTCCGCTTCGTGCTCGGTCATCAAGCCTGAGAAACTCCGGGAGTTCTGCTCATCCCAGCTGTGGTAGGCCCACTTCTCGACGGTGGCCACGGGCCTGTGGGCGGCCACGATGACCGAGAGCTCGGGAGGTGTCTCCTCGAGCACCGTCTTCAGCCACGCCAGCGTCTCTTCGTAGGGGAGCACATTCGTCACGTTGTCGACCAGGACGAAGCGCCGGCGGCCGTAGTCGAAGTAGAAGTTCAGGCTGTTCGGTCCGAAGAGGGCCTGGTACTCGATGGCCAGTGCGTCGTCCCCGTCGTCGTGATTGCCGAGGGCGTTGAAGAAGGGGATGTCCGTCTCCAGCAGGGGCGGGATGTAGTAGTCGAGCAGCTCCTGCGTGTAGCCGTGGCGGACGATGTCGCCGGTGTTGATGACGAAGGCCGGCTTCGGATCCAGCAGATCGATGTGCTTCACGATGTTGGTCCACAGGTTCGGATTGGACCGGCTGTCCCCGATGACCACGAACCGATAGTGCCCGTCGGGGCTCGCGGGACGCTTTCCAAGCTTCTGCGATCTGACCCTCGACGCCGAACTTCTCCCGGTACGGACCCAGGCGTTCGACGGCCTCGGCGCGGATCTCCTCCGGGCTCTTCTCGACCGGCGGGCTCACCTCGTCCAGGGCGCCCCCCTCCACGAAGCCGATGGCCTGGATCTGTCCATCCGGACGGGCAAAGAACGCTCGTCCCTCCACCACGATGACGAATCGGGTCCCGGCCGCGGTCGACACCTGCCATGTCTCGCTTGGAGAGACCCCGGGATATACCTTCCGAAGAAGGCTGGTGGCCTTCTCGGGGACTTCGGCTGCGGGAACGCTCCGACGGGTGCCCTCGAGAATCAACGCCCCAGGCTGCTCGTCGATTCCGGCGAGATCGTTCTCGTACTCGAGCTCCAAGAGCTCGCCATCCAGGGACAGGAGGAAGTCGTATTCCTCGGATTGCGCTTCGGCTCGGATGAAGTAGCGGTCCCCACCCTGCAGCTCCCACCGTTTCACCTCGGTGTGATCGGGGGCAATCCGCTCGACCAGGTCGAACATCGCCTGCGACGGAGGTGATTCGAGGCCCGCGGGGGCTGGCGCCTCGTAGAACTCGTTGCCGGGCGGTCCCACGTCGACGCGCCAGTCCCCGATCCGGTCGGGAATACCAGTCTGGTCCTTGGTCTGGTCTTCAGTCTGGCAGGCAAGGAAGACGAGGAGCGGCAGGCTGATGACGCAAAGAAGAAGAATACGTCGCACCATTACGGCCTCCGATCTGTGAACACGCTCGCGGAGTGTCTCTTTCGGGGTGCCCGGACGCACGGCCGCCACGATCGGCTGAGCGGTGCTTGTCCCCCCAAGCTCAGGGTCCGACCGAACCGTTGCACGAGGGAGAGCGTATAGCCCCCGCAGATCGGAGCGCAACACACCTGTGCTGCAGCCGCAGTACATGTGGAAGATCTCGACGTGGAAGCGACCCGGAGCGAGGTGAGCACGGGTCACCGTCGGCGATCAGAAGTCGAAGTCGGCGATGTTGTCCTTGTGGAACCGCACCGGCGGGCCCAGCAGGACCTCGGTGCCGGTGACGCTGATCTCGCCCAGCCGGCCGGCCGGGAACGTGGGCGGAAGGGTCCCCGTGTCGCGGAGGAGCTTTCCGGCGTAGACGGTCAGGTAGCCCAGGTCCACCGGGCTCCAGAGCACGAACTCCTTCACGGTGCCGTCCTCGACGTACGGTCGCATCTGGTTGGGCGTCGACACGCCGGTGACCGCCACCTCCCCCGACCGTCCCGCCTGGCGCACGGCCTCCGCCGCCCCGGGCGCCGCCACCGTGGTGATGCCGAAGATCCCCTTCAGGGCCGGGTAGGCCTTGAGAAGATCCTGGGTGACCTGGAACGCCAGCTGCTGGTCCTCCTCGGAGGGCTTGACGGTCACGATCTCGATCTCGGGGTAGGACTCGCTCACCGCCTCCCGCATGTGCTCCATCCAGGCGTTCTGGTTGGCCGCGGTGAGCGACCCGGTCACGATCGCCACCTCGCCCGCGCCCCCGATCTGCTCCGCCATCACCTCGACGAGCGTGTGGCCGAACTCCCGAACCGGAGCCTGGTTGACGAAGTAGGCCCGGCAGTCCTCGTCGCTGTCGGCGTCCCAGGTCAGGACCTCGATGCCCTGGGCCGCCGCCCTCTTCAGGGTCGGGGCCAGCGCGTGAGGGTCGTTGGGGGCCACCGCGATGACGTCGAAGCGCCGGGTGATCCACGCGTCGAGCATCTCCGCCTGCTTCGTCACGTCGTTGGTCACCGGGCCGTCGTAGGTGAGCTCCACGCCGAGCTCGGCTGCGGCCTCCCGCGCCCCGCGCTCGCAGGCGTTGAAGTAGTCGATGCCGACGAGCTTCGGCATCACCCCGATCGAGAGGGTGTCCGTCTCGCCGGACCCCGCCGACTCCTCTCGGGCGGGCCCGCACGAGACGGCGAGGGCCGTCCCCAGCAGTCCCACGACCAGGAGCCGAGACCACGTCGTCCGGTTCGTCATGATGCCTCCGTCGCCGCGGGTGAGGCCGGGGATCCCTGTCCCCGGTCCGCGCCTCGTCGCGCGATCCACTGATCGGAGATCGCGGCGGCGATCAGGATAGCCCCCGTCATCATGCTCCGCCACTCCTGCTCGACCCCGGCGAGGGTGAGCCCGTTGCGGGCCACGCCGAGGATCAGGACGCCGAGCACGGTCCCGAGCACCGACCCGCGCCCCCCGGTGATGGCGGTGCCGCCGAGCACCACCGCGGCGATGACCTCCAGCTCCAGGCCGTCGCCGGCGTCCGCCCTCGCGGTGGAGAACCGTGCGGTGGAGATCAAAGCGGCCAGCGCCGTCGCCAGTCCGATGGCCGTGTAGAGCCCGAGCTTGACGCCGGCGACCGGCAGCGCCGCGAAGCGGGCGGCGCGCTCGTTGTCGCCGATCGCCCGCGTGAAGGGCCCGATGGGCGTCCGGGACACGATCGACCCCCGTGACCAACGCCAACGCGGCCCAGACGAGGGTCTGGGCCGGCATCGGTCCCACGTATCCCTGGCCGATCCACTCGAACGCCTCCGGGAACCCGGACACCGGCCGCGCCTCGCTGATGCGCAGCGCCACCCCGCGGAACAGGGCCATCGTGCCGAGCGTCGCCACCAGCGGCGGGAAGCCCCCTCTCGTGACCAGCGCCCCGTTCAGGGCTCCGCCGGCCGCGCCCACCGCGAGCGCCAGGCCCACCGCGGCCAGCGGACCCAGCCCCCACTCCTGCCAGGCGTAGCCCAGGACGATGCTGCAGAGCGCGAGCAGGGATCCGACGGAGAGGTCGATCCCGCCGGTCATGATGATCGAGCGTCATCCCGCAGGCGATGATCCCCACCTCGGCCAGGTGGCGGGTCATTCCCAGCAGGTTCGCCGCGGACAGGAAGTGCTCCGAGAGGAGCGCCATCGTGGCCGCGAGCAGGGCGAGCACGCCGAGGAGGGCCAGGTGGCGCCGGTGAAGCGACGAGGGCCTCATCCCGACCTCGCTCTCGCACCGGACGCCAGCCGGTCCACGGCCAGGGCCAGGAGGATCATCCCGCCCACGATCGCCCGCTCCCAGAATGCCGACACGCCGGTGAGCACGAGGACGTTCGTGATCATCCCCAGGAACATCGCCCCGAGGAACGTGCCGACCGCGCTCCCCCGGCCCCCCATGATGTGGGTCCCCCCGAGCACGGCGGCGGCGATGGCGGCGAGCTCGAAGCCCTGCCCGACGTTGCTCTGGACCTGGCCGAAGCGGCTGGCCCACATCAGGCCCCCGAGTCCGCAGAGCGCCCCGCACACGGCGAAGGCCAGCGGGAGCACGTGGCGGGGAGAGACGCCCAGGTAGCCCGCGCTCGTCCGGTCGCCCCCCAGGGCGTACAGCCGGCGTCCCGAGGGGAGGTGGGCCAGGAAGACGTGCACGAGCGCCACGCGCAGCAGGCTGAGCCGCGAGCAGCGCCGGCAGCCCGCCGAGGCGGGCGTCCCGGAGCCACGTCACCTCTTCGGAGAGGTTGATCAGCATGCGCCCGCCGGTCAGCAGGATGATCGCGCCCCGGAAGATCGACAGGGTCCCCAGGGTGATGACGATGGAGTGGACCTTCCCAAGCACCGACAGCGCCCCGTTCCCCGCCCCCAGGGCGGCGCCCACGCCCAGCGCGGCCGCGGCGATCGCCCACGCCGGCCACCCCGCGGCGTCCGCCAGCCCCGCGGCGGTCGCGGCCAGCCCCAGGATGGCGCCCACCGAGATGTCGATCCCCCCGGCGATGATCACCATCGTCATGCCCAGGGCCCCGACCAGGAGGATCGCGTTGCTCAGCATCACGTCGCGGAGGTTCGACCAGGTGGCGAAGCTGCGGGACCGTCGCCGCGAAGACGAGCGCGAGGCCCACGATGAGGGTGGCCAGGCTCGCCTCGCGCCGACTCGCCCAGCCCTGCGCCAGTCCCCGCCACCCCGAGACTCCCTCCCGCCGGACGGCCGGGCCGGCGGCCTCGTCTGTGGCCTGGCGCTCGGGAAGCGACAGGCGCAGCAGCTCCTCTTCGGTCGTGGTCCGGCGCGTCGCGCTCCGCCACCAGGCGCCCCTGTCGCATGACGCCGATCCGGTGCGCGAGGGCCATCAGCTCGGGCAGCTCGCTGCTCACCAGCAGGATCGAGACACCGCGCCTGGCCAGGGCCGTGACGATCCCGTGGATCTCCCGCTTGGCCCCCACGTCGACGCCCTGGGTGGGCTCCTCGAGCAGGAGGACCTTCGGGGCCGTCCGGATCCACCGTCCGAGCAGGACCTTCTGCTGGTTGCCGCCCGACAGGTGGGCCACGACCTGCTCCGGCCCCGAGGTCTTGATCCGAAGCTCGCGGACCTGCTCCTCGTTCGCGGACCGCTCGGCGCCGGGGTCGATCCAGCTCCACGGGCCTCCTTGCGACAGCGCGGTGACCCCCAGGTTCTCGCCCACCGACATCTGGGGAAAGAGACCCTGGGCGTGTCGGTCGGCGGGGACGTAGCCCCAGCCCGCCCGGACGCGCCGACCCGGCGACAGCCTCGTGAGCGGCTCGTCGTCCAGACGCGCCGTGCCCTCCCCGCGGGCCGCAGGCCGGAGAGGGCCTGGCACAGCGCGGACTGGCCGGCGCCCACCAGACCGTAGATCCCGTAGATCTCGCCACGCTTCACCGCCAGGGTGACGTCGGTGAAGGCCCGGCCCGAGTCCGAGAGCGACGTCGCGGTGAAGCGGACCTGCTCGCCGGGAGCGCAGGTCTCGTCGCGCTCGAACTCGACCGTCCGGCCCACCATGGCCCTGATCAGATCGTCGTGGTCCGTCTCGCCGATGGCCTTGCGCCAGACGCGCCGCCCGTCGCGGAGCACCGTCACCTCGTCGGCGATGGCGAAGACCTCGTCGAGCCGATGGGTGACGAGCAGGACCGCGGTGTCCTGCGCGGCCCGCTCCCGAAGCCGGTCGAACAGGCGCTCGGCCTCGTGGCGGGGCAGCCGGGCCGTGGGCTCGTCGAGGATGAGCACCCTCGGCCTCGACGCCAGGGCGAAGGACAGCTCGACGAGCGTCTGCTCGGCCCCGCCGAGGGAGCCGGCGGGGCGACCGACGTCCAGCGACGGGATCATGGACGCGCACGCCTCGGCCGCCTCCCGCTCCAGGCGGCGCCAGGCGATCGAGCCGACCGCGGTGCGCGGGTACCCTCGACGCAGCGCGAGGTTCTCCGCGACCGTGAGATCGGGGATCAGGTGGGGCTGCTGGTGCACGACCGCGATCCCGGCCCGGCGCGCGTGGCCGGGCGTGTCGAGCGAGACCGGGAGACCGTCCCGCCGGATCTCGCCGGCGTCGGCCCGCTCCACGCCGGCGAGGATCTTGATCAGCGTCGATTTGCCGGCCCCGTTCTCGCCGACCAGGGCGTGGACCCGTCCCCGCTGGAGCTCGAGCGCCACGGCGTCCAGGGCAACGACACCCGGGTACCGTTTCGTGAGGCCGTGGGTCTCGAGGGGCGGGGTCATGGAGGCTTGAGGCTACCGCCAGCGCGCCCGGGCGCGCAATCGGCGCGCCGATCGATCGCGGGGCGCCGCGCGACCGGGACGCGGAGTTGACGGAGCGCACGCCGCGAGACGAGCATGCGCGGGTAGCCTGGAAGGAGGACCCGGATGTCCAGACACTGGCTCCCGCGAGCTCGCCGTCTCGATCCTCGTGGCGGGCGTCGCGCGTCGGGAGCCGGCGGTCGGGGCGAGTGGCCGCCGGGGAGCGGCGAGGGCCCCGGAGTCGCCGGAGCGTCGCCGCGGGTCGAGGCGGCGTCGGAGGTTCGAGGCCCCCGAGGCCCGGCAGGCGGTGGCGGTGGACGAGCGGTTCTACTACGTGATCGGGAACCAGGTGATCGGGAAGTACGACCGGGAGACCCACGAGCGCCTCGCGGTCTGGGAGGGCCCGGAAGGGGGCCCGATCCAGCACCTGAACAGCGGCGTGGTCGTCGACGGCCGGCTCTACTGCGCGCACTCCAACTACCCGGGCATCCCGATGACGAGCTCGGTGGAGATCTGGGACACGGAGACGCTCGAGCACGTGCCAGCCACAGCTTCGGGGCGATCGGCGGGTCGCTCACGTGGGTCGACCGCCACGCAGGGCTTCTGGTGGGCGGGCCTCGCCCAGTACTCGGGAGAGAAGGCCGAGCCGGGCCGGGACCCGAGCTGGACCCAGGTGGTGCAGCTGGACGAGCGGTGGCGGCGGCTCCAGGGCTGGGTGTTTCCCCCGAGGTGGTCGAGAGGTTCCGTCCGATGAGCAACTCCGGGGCGTCCTGGGGACCGGACGGGCTGCTCTACTGCACCGGGCACGACAACCACGAGGTCTACGCGATGCGGCTCTCCCGGATGGGATCGACGCTCGAGCTCGTGAAGATCGTCCCGGTGGCGAGCTTCGGCCAGGGCATCGCCTGGGACCGGACCCCGGGCGCGGGACGGGACCTCTGGGGCATCCTCAAGGACCGGCGCGAGGTCATGGTGACGCGGGTGGAGCCCGTCCTCCCGTGAGCCCGCTGCTCATCCTGGCGATCGGCATGGCGGTGGTCGTGGGCATGATCCTCGTCCTCCGCGTGAACGCCTTCCTGTCGTTGATCACCGCCGCCTTCCTGGTGAGCGTGCTCTCGCCGGGCCCGCTCCCGGAGCGGATCACCCGCGTGGCCGAGGCGTTCGGCCGGACCGCGGGCAGCATCGGCATCGTCATCGCCTTGGCCGCAGTGATCGGCCACTGCATGATGGCGAGCGGGGCCGCCGATCGCATCGTGCGCTCGCTGCAGTCGGCGTTCGGCGTCAGGCGCACGCCGCTGGCGCTGGCCGCGAGTGGATACACCCTCTCGATCCCGGTCTTCTTCGACACGGTCTTCTACCTGCTCATCCCGCTCGCCCGCTCTCTCTATCGCCGCACCGGCGGCCACTATCTTCTCTACGTCCTGGCGATCTCGATCGGGGCCCTGGCCACTCACACGCTGGTGCCTCCGACCCCCGGGCCCCTGATCGTGGCCGACCAGCTCGGGGTCGACCTGGGCGTCATGATCCCGATCGGGCTCCTCGTCGCGGTCACCACCGGAGTGGCCGGGCTGCTCTTCGCCCGCGTCCTCGACCGCCGTATGCCGGTGGCGATGCGGCCTCTGGGAACGGGCCCCGAGCCCGCGCCGCTGCCCGACTCCCAGCTTCCGAGCCTCGTCTGGTCGGCGCTGCCGATCGTGCTGCCGGTCGCGCTCATCTCCTCGAGCACCGCCAGCCGCGCCCTGACGCGGGGTGAGGCGTCGCCGGGTTTCTGGAGCCAGACGGCCGAGCTCGCCGGGCTCCTCGGCAACCCCAGCCTCGCGTTGCTGTTCTCCGCGGCGGTCGCCGTCTTCGTGCTGTGGAGGCAGCGCCGGCCGGGGCGGGAGGCGCTCGCCCGGAGTCTCGAGGAGGCGCTCATGAGTGGCGGGCTGATCATCCTCATCACCGCCGCCGGCGGCGCCTTCGGGGCCACGCTCCAGGCCGCGGGCGTGGGGGAGGCGCTCGAAGGGAAGTTCGAGGCCGCCGACGTGAGGGGGCTGATGTTCCTCCCGGTCGCCTTCGCCCTCGCGGCCCTGCTGAGGGTCGCCCAGGGCTCCACGACCGTCGCCATGATCGCGGCGTCCAGCATGCTCGGGGCCATGCAGCTGTCGCCCGAGCTGCTGGGCTTTCATGCCGTCTATCTCGCGATGGCCGTCGGATGCGGGGGCATGGTCGGCTCGTGGATGAACGACAGCGGCTTCTGGGTCTACGCGCGGATGGGCGGGTTCACCGAGGCCGAAGCCCTCAAGAGCTGGACGCCGACGGGCGTGGTGATGGGCCTTTCAGGCCTGCTGGTGACTCTACTGCTGGCCGCGCTGCTGCCGCTGCGGTGAGAGGATGGCTGCGGCGGGCTCGCGAGGAGCCGCCTTCCCGCGCGGGCTGGCGTGACGCCATGCGTTCGTGCTCTACTTCCGGGCCATGGACGCGAGCGACCGCCCCTCCCGCCGCCGCAGCGAGCGCCGGGTGCCGGCCCATCGCGTGACCGTCTCCGCGGAGACGGAGAACGCGCGCGCCACCGGCGAGGTGGTCAATATCTCGGCCGGCGGCGCCTGCCTGGCGCTCGACGACGGGGCGTTCGCGGTCGGGGACGACCTGATCCTCTGGATGCACTTCGCCCGGCCGAAGCCGGCCGTGCCCGCCACCGGGCGCGTCGTGTGGACCGCGCCCGCTCCGACCCGTCTGCGTTGCGGCCTCGAGTGGACACACGGGGGCCCGCAACGTGACTGGATCGGCTGGCTGACCGGGGTCTGAGATCGCGTCCGGACCCCGTTCGGGGCGCGATCACACGTGCGGCAACGGGAAGCGCGGGGCATCGGGAAGCTCGGACCAGGGCGTGTCGGCCACGAACAGCGCGCCCGGCGTTCGGGCAGCGCTCGAGCCGCTCCGGGGACATGTGCTCGACGGCCGTCGTCAACACCAGCGCGGCGCGTCCCTCCACGCGCAGCCACTGCGGACACGTCACCTGCGGCGAGCCGTCCGTTCGCCGCATGGACCCTCCGCTCTGCCCGCGCGGTCAAGCGTTCCGCCTGAACGCCTGGCGACGTCGGGCCACCGGACGATTCACCGCTCAGGCCGGTTTCGGCCCCGGGGGCAGCAGGTCCTTCATCTTCGTGAGCAGCGTCTTGTAGCTGACGCCCAGCAGACGCGCGGCCTTCGTCCGATTCCAGCGGGTCCGGTTCAGGGCGGTGACGATCGCGTCCCTCTCGGCCTCACGGGCCGCACGACGGGCGGCAGTCTTCAGGTCGAGGCTCGCCGCGCCGCCGCGGTTGTCGTTCACCGCCGGCATCTTCAAGGCTTCGTCCACCCGAGTTCGAGGACCGCCCACTGCCGCGCGAGGGGTCCTCCAGGATCGGGCTCTCCTCGCCCAGGATGACCAGCCGCCGGAGCGCGTTCTCCAGCTCGCGGACGTTCCCCCTCCAGCGGGCGTTCTGGAGCGCGTCGAGAGTCGTCGGGCTGAGCGCGGGAACGGCTGGGAGTACTGCCTCGAGAGACGGCAGAGGAAGTAGTCCACGAGGCGCGGGATGTCGTCACGGCGCTCCTCCAGAGGAGGAAGGTGTAGCTCGATCACCTTGAGACGGAAGTACAGGTCGTTGCGGAATCGACCCGCCGAGACCGCCTCCTCGAGGTCGCGGTTCGTGGCCGCGATGATCTGCACGTCGACCGTGATCTCGTCGACCCCGCCGAGCCGGTGGAAGCGCTTCGCCTCGAGCACCTGGAGCAGCTTGGCCTGGAGGCCGAGGCTCATCTCGGAGATCTCGTCGAGCAGGACGATGCCGCCCTCCGCGATCTCGAACCGCCCGGGCTTGCGGGCGTCCGCGCCGGTGAAGGCGCCCTTCTCGTAGCCGAACAGCTCGCTTTCCAGGAGGTGGTCGGGGAGAGCCGCGCAGTTGACCTTGACGAACGGGGCCCCGACCCGGTTGCCGCAGCGGTGGATGTACCGGGCGAGCACCTCCTTGCCGGTCCCGCTCTCGCCCGTGATGAGCACGGTGGCGTCGGAGGTCGCCACTCGCCGGGCCCTTCTCTCCACCTCACGCATGGACGGCGCCCCGACGATGAAGGGAAAGCACAGTGCGCCCTGGCTGTCGTGTCCCGTCCACGTCGGTCGGAGCGTGTCGGGCAGGAACGAGGTGCACAAGGGACCGGTCTCGCCCGGAGTCCCGAGCGGGCACCGTGGGCAGCGTGCGCCCTCGCCCCGTTCGAGTGCTCGGAGCGTGGCCGAGAGAGATCGGACGGTCTCACCCTCGTCGGCCGAGAGCGGCACGCAGCCGGCCACCCCCAGGGCCTGGAGCTCCCGGCAGGACCCGTCGGCGCAGTCCTCGGTGAGGACGACCATCGGGGTGGGGGCGAGGTCTCGAGCGAGACGGCGCGCCTCTTCGAGTGCGGCCTCCGACCACGCCGGGAGGTGGAAGAGCGCGACCGTCCCGGGCGGCTTCCCGTCGCGTGGCCGCGACTCGACCACGGCGAGCCCGGCGGCCACGGCGAGACGCCGCGCGAGCCGTCGGCTCGACACGTCCCCTCCAACGACAGAGACACCCTGGGTGTTCAAGACCAGCTCTCTAGCTTGTAGTGAATGGAGGGAACGACG
>CAVOYO010000018.1:0-174053 GCA_963700695.1 uncultured Acidobacteriota bacterium
TGAACGTCTCGACGACCCCCTCTCCCGGATCGCCACCGCCGGGATGGCCTCGGCGTGTCGGCGGTTGAGACCGCGGTCGAGGGCCTCGGTCTCGAGGACCTGGGGCAGATCCCTCTTGTTGTACTGGAAGACCAGCGGCATCTGCTCGGGGTCGAGGTGGTGGGTCACCATGTTCCGGGTCATCTCGCGGATGCTCTGGAGGTTCTCCTCCCAGCGGTCGAGGGCGGAGTTGGCGACGAAGACGAGCGAGTCCGCACCCTTGAGGACCAGGCGGCGCGTCGCCGCGTACATGGCCTGGCCGGGGACGGCGAGGATCTGGAGCCGGAGGTCGAAGCCCCGGAAACCCGGGGTCTTGAGCGGAAGGAGATCGAACAGGATCGTCCGGTCCTGGGCCGAGTTCACCGAGATCATCTCGCCGCGGCGCTTCGCGCCGGCGCGCTGGTGGAGGACCTGCAGGTTCGTGGTCTTTCCGCACAGCGGCGGCCCGTAGTAGACCAGCTTGACCTTGATCGTTCGATCGCGGTGGTTGAGCTCGACCATTCGGTCCGGGGCCTCGGGAGGGACGTCGTGCGGCGAGTGTACCGCCCCCGGCTGGCCCTGTCACGGCGGAGAGGTGCCCCGCGGCCGCGGGCAACCGGGGGTCAAGACGATGAGGGCCCGTCGCGGGGGCCCTTGATCAACAGCTCGAGGTTGGTGGGCCTTCAGGGCCTCGGTTGGAGCCATGTGGTTGGGCCGACGCGGACGCCTGGTCCGCCACAGACCGGCATGAAGTCTGTGCCTGGTACCAAGTGCCGGCTCTGGCATCCACGTGGACCTCCCCGTAGCACCGCTCCAGCGACGCGAGCACCGCAGGGGATCGCTGGGAGAGGAGGGCTGCGTAGCAGCTGGGCAGCGTATACGAACTCGGATGGGCATGTTCGAGGCCGAGCGGCAGTCGGCCGACCGAGAGGACACGATCATCTCGCACGCCGAGCCGGTACCGCCAGCGCCTGCGGCTGCTGCGTGACGCAGAAGCTGCGGGTTGCCGAACACGTAGACGGGCAGATCCGCCCTGGTAGGCCGGAACGGCGCGGCACGGTAGTCGACGGTCGCCGCTCACCTTCATCGAGCGCGTACCGGCACTGAGGTCCCTGGCTGAAGAAGCCCGAAGACCGCGGCTGCCTGGCGTAGTGCGCCCGACCGTGGGGCGACGATGGGAACCGGTAACCGGACCGACGATGGCGGCGAGAACGATGACCCTCGCAGTGGCGAGCTGGCAGCGATCCAGCGACCTCGAGCACGCGGTCGACGCCGCAGACGGCGAGCACGCCGACGGGAACCATGACCAGGGTGAAGCGGAAATCCACCAGGTAGAACCTTGGACCAGGATTGTCGTGGCTCCGGTGGCCGTCCATCCGGCGAGCATCAGGGCTTGGAAACGCGGCCAGCCCGAGGGTGGGCGGGCGAGCAGGCGACGGCGGCCAGGGGATACAGCTGGGCGACACCGAGCCGAGCCACGCGAAGCCGTGGAGCAGCCGGCTGGGATCTGCCAGGGCGACCTCGCGCAATGCCAACGTCGGATAGACCAGCGTCGTCCACGCGAGTACGTCGAGTGAGGACCGCACGTAGAACGGCACCAGACAGGCCAGGAGGACCACGGCGAAGGTTGCGGTGAGCGGCAGCAGCAGTTGCCGAACGAGGTCCGGGACGCGACCACCATCCATCCGACTCCGCACCCCCAGTGCCACCGCGAAGAGAAGCGGCAAGGGGCACCGCCACGAGCTTGAAGATGGCCGTGACAGCGGTGGCGGCCCCGAGCACGGCGGCGGAGCTGCATCGGGCTCGAGGGGTACCGGAGTCGCGGGACACTGCCCAGAAGCACAGCGCCAGCGGCAGGCTCAGAAGGATCTCGACCTGGGTCATGTGCTCTGCGCCGCCGCCGCATAGTAGGCGCCGACGGTCGTCAGCGGGACGAGGGCGGCCAGCCAGGGCGTCCGAAGCCGCAACTGCACGGCACGCGAGAGCAGGGCGGCGGCCGAAAGGAGCCAGACGAGCTCGAAGAGATGGAGCCCAATCTCGGTGAAGCCGAGACTCCGGCCGGCGGCGAGGTAAAACCAGTAGATGCCCGGCTGCTTGTTGTCCCAGAAATCCACGTAGAGCGCTGCTCCGTCGCTCAGGGCCTTTGCCCCGTACAGGAACAACGACTGATCTCCCCCCAGGGCCGTCCACAGCCGACTCAGGCCGATCGGAACGGTGGCCGCCAGTCCGGCGAGCGTTGGACGCCAGGACATCTGCTCACGCGGTACCGCTCCAGAGGGGTCCATGGGGCTCGAGGAACGCACCGCATTCTACCGAAGCATGTCGAGAGCCGTGACGCGCGCCCGCAAGCGAGCACCGAAGGAGGCCGGTTGGTGAGCCGGACGGTCCCGAGCGGCACCTGTGGGCCGGCTCGACGCCGCGTCCCTGCGGAGCCCCCGACACGTGGAGGAGGATGCAGCGGACGGCTGGGGCGGGCGGGTGGGAAGGGGGAGACGCCGGGTGGAGTGCTCGTGCTTGTCCGGGACTGTCGCCCCGCAGAAGCGCAGAGCGACACCGTCGCCTTGCTTTACGGGCACGGGTCCCAGTGGAAGTCTCGGCAGATGCGTCAATTGGGGTGTCTTGAAGATTTGGCAGGGTCTCCTACTGTCAGAAGAACCGACGGTCGATTGTTGGCTTCGGATGTGGCGAAGAACGACAAACGCTGCAGTCACTGCACTTGCGGGAATGGCACCGACCTTGCAGGGTCTGTATGTGGACCCGAGCTGGAGCTCTACCCACGGAGGGTTATCACGATGACTGGCGATTCCGAACGAAAGCCGCGAGCGGTGTGCTACTGGCTGCCCTCTTGCTCGTCTGCGTGAGCACTGCCTCGGCAGCCCCAATTCTGTTCAACAACCGGGCACTGTTTCTCGCCGCCGCGGGTGGCGGGCTGAGCTTCGAAGGCTTCGAAAACTCTCCAGGCTCCTTCGCTGCGCGGTACGACTTCCCCGGTTTCTCGGTCGAAGAGACAAACGGAATCAACGACCTGACAAACGTCGCGATCAACGGCGCGTTCGGCACAACGCCGGTGCTGAGGGTCGAAACGCCATCTGGTACGACGACAACGGGCAACAGTGTCGACCGCGTTCTTCAACTTCGCGGTCCAGTCCGAGATCGCCGGGGCGGTCGTGGGCCAGCTCGGCGTCGCCCTGCTGCCAGATGAGCAGCGCGCGATCGCGACCAGACCCACGGAGAGCCTGGAAGCCTACCAGGCCTACCTGCGCGGTCTGGAGTACTACTGGGATCCCGATTTCACGAAGGAGTCCTATGAGCTCGCGGTTCGGATGTTCGAGCGAGCCGTCGGCCACGATCCCGCCTTCGTGGCGGCTCATGGCTTTCTCTCTGAGGCCCACTCGGCCCTCTATTGGTTTTGGTATGACAGGAGCCCTGGGCGCCTGGACGCGGCACGTGAGGCTGCGCTTCGGGCACTGGAGCTGGATCCGGGCTCCCCTGAGGGTCACCGAGCCCTTGGTTCGTATCACTACCATGGCCACAGGCACTACCAGCAGGCTCTCGAGGAGTTCAGGCTGGCGGCGAACCGCCTCCCCAACGACAGCTGGATCGCGGCGAGGATTGGCTGGGTCCGGAGGCGGCAGGGGCGTTTCGACGGAGCCATCGCTGGACTCGAGAAGGCCCTCGAGCTCGACCCTTCGAATGCCCAGCTAGCGTCGGAACTGGCCAACACGTACCGGTTCGTTCGCCAGTACCCGGAGGCGGACCGCTACAACGACCTCTCGATCTCTCTCGCCCCGAACCAGCTCGTAGCCTACGCCCGGCAGGCACTGATCGCGCTCTCCTGGAAGGGTGCACTCGACCGGGCCAGGACCGCGGTCGAGGGGGAGCCGCGGAACGATCAGCCCGTCTACTTCGGAGCACGCGTGACGTTGGAGCTGTACCAGAGGACCTACCAGGCGGCCCTGGACCACTTGGCCGCTGGCCCGGCGATCATCGGTGAAACGGGAGAGGAGCTTCATCCCAGGGAGCTCCTGGAAGGGGATGCGTACCGGCTAATGGGCCGAGCGAACGAGGCGCGAGCCGCGTACCAGGCCGCGCGCGACGTGCTGGAAGAGCTCATTGAAGAACGCCCGGAAGACCATCGTTTGCGGAGCTCCCTGGGTCGGGCATACGCAGGCCTGGGCCGGAAGGCCGAGGCGGTCCGCGACGCCAAGGCCGCGGTGAAGCTGCTCCCGGTCTCCAGGGATGCGTACGACGGGGTTCGATCGGTCTGGGCCCTTGCCGCCGTGTACACCCTGGTTGGAGAGCACGACGCTGCCATCGACCAGCTCGAGTACCTGCTCTCGATCCCGTCGCCGTGGTCCGCGTGGGACCTCCGCCTCGACCCGAATTGGGATCCCCTGCGCGACCACCCACGATTCAGAAGGCTCGTGGGCGAGGACTGGCAGGCCGAAGAATCCCCATGATCGGCCACACCGTCTCCCAGTACCGCATCCTGGAGAAGCTCGGCCGGGGGGGTATGGGTGTCGTCTACAAAGCCGAGGACACGCGCCTCGGAGCTGGTAGCGCTACGGGGATTCGAACCCCGGTTTGATGGCTGAGAACCACCCGTCCTAACCCCTAGACGATAGCGCCACTCCTCAAGAACGAATAGTCTATTTCCGCCACCGGGGCCGGTCAAGCCGCCGCCCACGCGGGCGGTGCCTCCGTGGGGAACCGGGCGGCTCGTGATAGCCTCTGCGTCTGCCATGACGGTCCGGACGCGCATCGCCCCCAGCCCCACCGGCGATCCCCACGTGGGCACCGCCTATGTGGCCCTCTTCAACTACGCCTTCGCACGCGGGCGCGGCGGCCAGTTCGTGCTCCGGATCGAGGACACCGATCGGGAGAGAAGCTCGGCCGCCAGCGAGACCATGATCTTCGAGTCCCTCCGCTGGCTGGGCCTCCAGTGGGACGAGGGGCCGGACATCGGCGGGCCGGTGGGACCCTACCGCCAGAGCGAGCGGACGGATCTCTATCGCACCCACGCCGAGGAGCTGGTCGAGCGCGGTGCCGCCTATCCCTGCTTCTGCAGCCGCGAGCGGCTCGACGCGCTGCGGGCGGAGCAGAAGGAGAAGAAGCTCAACTTCGGCTACGACGGCCTCTGCCGGGGTCTGTCGGCGGAGGAAGCCGGCAGGCGCCGGGCCGCCGGCGAGCCCCACGTGGTGCGCCTGGCCATGCCGGACGAGGGGAAGGCGGTCGTCCCCGACCTCCTGCGGGGTGACATCGAGTTCGACAATGCCCAAGTCGACGACCAGGTGCTCCTCAAGACCGACGGCTTCCCCACGTACCACCTGGCCAACGTCGTCGACGACCACCTGATGGGGATCACCCACGTCATCCGGGCCGAGGAGTGGCTGTCGTCCCTCCCCAAGCACGTGCGGCTCTACGAGGGCTTCGGGTGGGAGCCGCCCGTCTTCTGCCACCTGCCGCTCCTCCGCAACGCCGACCGGTCGAAGATCTCGAAGCGCAAGAACCCGGTGAGCCTGAACTTCTACCGGGGAGCGGGGTATCTGCGCGAAGCGATGCTCAACTACCTCGCCCTCATGGGCTGGGCCATGCCCGACGAGCGCGAGGAGTTCTCGCTCGAGGAGTTCATCTCCGAGCTCACCCTCGAGCGGATCTCCCTCGGGGGGCCGGTCTTCGACGTCGAGAAGCTCCGGTGGCTCAACGGGAAGTACCTGCGCCGTCTCGCGCCGCGGCAGATCCTCGAGCGGCTCGAGGCGGGCCCCCTGTCCAGAAGGCACCTGCTCGAGGTCCTGCCTCTCGTGCAGGAGCGGATCGACACGCTCGAGGATTTCTTCGCGTACGCCGACTTCTTCTTCGTGGGCGAGGTGACCTACGACGCCGAGGCCCTCGGGGCGCTGGTGCCGAAGGACCGTTCCGCCGGCGAGACCGCGAAGCTGCTGCGCGTCCTCCTCGAAGAGGTGGTGGACCCCCTCCTCGACTGGCGTCCGGAGGCGCTCGACGAGGGCCTGCGGCGGTTCGGAGAGAAGAAGGGCTGGCCCCCGAAGGAGCTCTTCATGACGGTGCGCGTGGCCGCGACGGGACGCAAGGCCTCGCCGCCGCTCTTCGAGACCCTGACCGTGCTGGGCAAGGAGACGTGCCGGCGCCGGCTCCGGCGCGCGGCCGAGGCCCTGAGGACCCAGAAGTGACGACATCGCCCTCGGCACATCACCCCATCGGAGCCTCCGGATGACCCCCGACGACACCCCTGCCGGCGAGCGCGAGCGGGCCGACTTCATCCGCGAGATCATCGCGGCGGACCTGCGGGGCGGGACGCACGATACCGTGGTCACTCGCTTCCCCCTGAGCCCAACGGGTACCTTCACATCGGGCACGCCAAGTCCATCAGCCTGAACTTCGGCGTGGCGCGGGAGCTCGGCGGGCGCTGCCACCTCCGCTTCGACGACACCAACCCCACGAAGGAGGAGCTGGAGTACATCGAGTCCATCGAGCGCGACGTGCGCTGGCTGGGCTTCGACTGGGGCGAGCACCTCTACCACGCGTCCGACTATTTCGAGCAACTCTACGAGTGGGCGGTTCACCTCGTCCGACAGGGCAAGGCCTACGTGGACGATCTCTCGGCGGACGAGATCCGGGAGCACCGGGGGACGCTCACCGAGCCGGGGAAGAACAGCCCCTGGAGGGGCCGATCGGTCGAAGAGAACCTCGGCCTGCTCGAGCGCATGCGCCAGGGGGAGTTTCCGAACGGCGCGCGGGTCCTGCGCGCGAAGATCGACATGGCCTCGGGCAACATCAACATGAGGGACCCGGTCCTGTACCGGATCCTGCACGCGTCACACCCCCGGACCGGGGACGCGTGGTGTATCTACCCCACCTATGATTTCACCCACGGCCAGTCCGATGCCATCGAGGGGATCACCCACTCGCTGTGCACTCTCGAGTTCGAGGACCACCGTCCTCTCTACGACTGGTTCCTCGAGAACCTGCCGGTGCCCTCCCGGCCCCGGCAGATCGAGTTCGCCCGGCTCAACCTCTCGTACACCGTGCTCTCGAAGCGCCGGCTCCTCCAGCTCGTGCGCGACGGTCACGTCCGGGGCTGGGACGACCCCCGAATGCCCACGATCTCGGGGATCCGGCGCCGGGGCTTCCCCCCGAAGGCGATCCGCGACTTCACGGAGATGATCGGCATCGCCAAGCGCGACGGCGTGGTGGATGCCGCCATGCTCGAGCACTGCGTCCGGGACGTGCTGAACCGCGAGGCCAGACGGGGCTTCGCGGTGCTCCGGCCGCTCAAGGTGGTGCTCGAGAACTACCCGGAGGGCCAGGCCGAGGAGCTCGAGGCGATCAACAACCCCGAGGACCCCGAGGCCGGCACCCGCACCGTGCGCTTCTCTCGCGAGCTCTACATCGAGCGCGAGGACTTCATGGAGGACCCGCCGCGGAAGTTCTACCGGCTGGCCCCGGGCCGGGAGGTGCGGCTGCGCTACGCCTACTTCATCACGTGCCGTGAGGTCGTGAAGGACGAGTCGGGCGAGGTCGTCGAGCTGCGCTGCACCTACGACCCGGCCACCCGCGGGGGCGACGCCCCCGACGGCCGTCGTCCGAAGGCCACGCTCCACTGGGTTTCCGCGGCCCACGCCGTCCCCGCGGAGGTTCGGCTGTACGAGCACCTCTTCACCCGTCCCGACCCCGGCGCCGACGGCGACATCCTCGCCGACCTCAACCCCAAGTCGCTCGAGGTGCTCGAGGGGTGCGTCCTCGAGCCCGGCCTGGCCGAGGTCCCGGTGGGCGAGACGGTGCAGTTCGAGCGGCTGGGCTACTTCTGCGCCGACCCCGACTCGACGCCAGGGCGTCCCGTTTTCAACCGCACCGTGACGCTGCGCGACACCTGGGCGAAGATCCAGGCACGGAGCGGCGGGGACACCCGGGGCTGAGGCTCGGGCCGCGAGGCCCCGGGCGACGGGAGGCGATCAGACGGCGGCGGGGCGCAGCCGCGTCTTGGGCACCCGCTCGCGGGGAATGCCGTACCGCTGGAGACGCAGGTAGATCGTTCGCCGGGTGACGCCCATCAGCCGGGCCACACGCGCGATGTTCCACTCGTTGCGGTTCAGGAGCAGGAGGAGCTTCTCGCGCTCCATGTCCTCCACCGGCGTCCGCTCGAGATAGCTCTGCCAGGCTTCGGACGTCCGGCCGGCCTCCACCGGGGAGATGCTCTCCGTCACCGCCTTGGCGATGATGCGGGAGAATTTGCCCAGACGCTCGAGATCGTGGGTGTCGCAGAAGTGCGGCTCCGCGCTGTCCACGTAGAGGAGCGCCACGAGGGTCTCGTCCTCGAACACGGGCACCAGGGCGAAGCTGGCGGGGCCGGAACGCTCCACCGCGGGGAGCGAGATGCGGCGCTCCGTCTCACGGTCACCCACAAAGACGGTCTGCCCCTGGCGAAGCGAATCGCCCAGGGTCTCCCAGACCGTGGGGACGGCGTCGAGGACCGCCTGGTCGATCCCGCGCGAGGCGAAGAGGTCGACGCCATCGCCCGACTCGCGGCAGGTGAAGACGGCCCCGCTGCGGCCGTTGCTCAGCGACATGACGACCTCGAGGGTCCGCTCGGCTAGACGACGAGGGTCGTCGGCACCGACGACGAGGTCCGAAAACAGATCGATCAGGTCCACGCGGCGTTTCACTCTCGCACCTCCCAACCGGCTAATGTTATCCACTTGGAGCCACAGGAGTCAAGCGAAGCTCGCCCAATCTCCGGCTTTCGGAGCCTCTCGGACGGTTTTTGTATACGTGCTGACCATTTCCTCATATACTCCCGCCCGTCGTCAAGGAAAATCTGGAGGTTCCCATGAGATTCTGGTTTGTTTTCCCTCTCACGATGCTCATGCTCAGCCCGTTCTGGCTTGGGCGGTACGAGTCCGGCATGGATCGGCGCACGCGACGGCCGACGGCGGCGGCGGCATCCCGCCCCACTACTCGGACGGCGGCGGCGGCATCCCGCCCCACTACTCGGACGGCGGCGGCGGCATCCCGCCCCACTACTCGGACGGCGGCGGCGGGGGATCCCGCCCCATTAATCCGGACGGCGGCGGCGGCATCCCGCCGCATCGGTGAAGCTCTGGGACGCTCTGGACCCGGGACGCCAACGGGCCGTCGGCCGAGCGGGAATCCACTCGGACTGATCGTCCCTTGGGTATACACTCGGGGGCGTGCCGTGGTACGAGAGCGCCTCCCTGGCGGTGTCTGTGCTGTTGTCCCTGGTGGCGCTGGGGGGTCTGGTGGCCCGCCGGAAGGTGGATGTTTGTCGATTCTTTGTCCTCTATCTCGGCGCGGTTGCACTGGCGGACCTCCTCGTGCTCATCTGGCCCGAGCACTTCTACCGGCAGTGGTTCTGGTTTGGCAGCCAGCTCGTGATCAACGTCCTGCGCTTCGCGCTGGCCCTCGAGCTGACCTACCGGACGTTCCGGGCGTTCCCTTCCGCCCGGGCGACCGCCCGGGGCGTCCTGTTCGTGGTGCTGCTGATCACCCTCGTCATCGTGTTCGCGGGAACGGGCGACCTGGAGCCCCCGGAGGGGGCGCCGGCCCTCGGGCCGCTCATCAGCCGCGTACAGCCGCGGGTGTTGAACGGCGCCGTCTGGCTCTTCGCCGTCGTCGCCTTGCTCATTCTCTGGTACCGCCTGCCCGTGCACCCGTTTCACAAGTCCATCCTGATCGGGTACGTCCCCTACCTGCTCGTCTTCGCCGTCTCGCTGAACCTCATCGAGAGCCAGGGCTGGGGGGTGCGCGAGATCGTGAACCCGATCCTCGGGTTCGCCTACCTGTTGGTGCTCACCTATTGGGCGGTGGCGGCCTGGCGTCGGGCGGAGGTCCCGCTGCGGGCGCCGGACCCCGAGCCCAGCCTCAAGCAGGCCGTCGGGTAGTCACCGGGGACCGCCATGTGGTGGATGATCTGTGGGTCCGTCCTCAGCTGCTTCGTGGTCCTTTTTCTGTTTGGGCGACGGAACGAGCGCGCCGTCCGCCGCGACTGGCAACTGCTCCTCACACCACGGGGTGAGAGCGTGTATCGAACGATCGAAGGACGCGTGGAGAGCGAGATGGCGCTGGCCAACCTGACCTACGACGAGGCCTTCGCGGTCCGGGAGCTCGGCTCGGTGGAGGAGGCGAAGCACCTTCTCGACGTCGGCTACCGCGTGATCGAGCGCTTCAGCCCGAACATGCTGCACCTGCTCGCCACGATGGCCAAGTTCTCGCGGATGGTCTCGGCGATGGCCCCGGTGGCGCCCCTGCGACCGCGGGACTTCCGTCTGACCGAGCTCGCCAGCCTCGCCTACCTGAACGGCCTCCTCCACCGTTTCCTCGTCTCCACCGGGGAGCGGTTCCGTCTCCGCATCTACATCCTGGGGCAGAGCTTCGGGCTCGCGACGCGCGCGCTCCTCCGCTCCACCCGGCGGATCGCGGGAGGCGAGCCCGAGGCGGACCGCGAGTGGGAGCAGGTCGACGCGGTGCGGCAGGACTTCGACACCCTGACCCGGGACTCCCTCGAGACCCTGCGCGTGCTGATGACCTCGCTCGCCGCCGAGCGACGCGACGACGTCCTCGGCGACCTCGAGGACTAGCTGCTAGTCCCGTTCCAACCTGGCGTACCGAGAGCGCCGGCGGGGGTGGGCTCGGTTGGGCAGGGTTGAACGAGACGCCGGATTCGGCGGAGGAAGGTGAAACGGCACTCTAGGGCGTCTTCGGGGGTGAGTCGTCGCCGTCGGTCGCGGGGGGACGGTCGAGCGCCTCGCGGACACGAAGAGAGAGGGCCTTGGTGCTGAACGGCTTCTCCAGCACCGCACCCGAGCCGATCGGATCCCGGCGGGCGACGAGATCGGGGCCGTGTCCCGACATGTACAGCACGCGGAGGCCGGGGCGCTCCGCGGTGAGGCGCCTCGCCAGGTCGCACCCGTCCAGGCGAGGCATGACGACATCGGTGACGAGCAGATCGAGCCGCCGGCGGTGTCCGCGGGCCACCTCGAGCGCGGCCTCGCCGTCGCGAGCGACGAGCACCCGGTAGCCGAGCAGCTGCAGCGCCTCGCGGATCATGTCGCGCAGCGAGTCCTGATCTTCGACGACAAGAAGGGTTTCGTGACCCCGCGGCCCGGGCTGTGAGCCGGCGGGCAGAGGAGCGGGCTCCGGCGTCTCGTCGACACGCGGCAGGTAGATCCGGAAGCTGGTCCCGCGGCCCAGCTCGCTGTCGACCTCGATCAAGCCGCCGCTCTGCTGCACGATGCCGGAGACGGTCGCGAGCCCCAGGCCGGTGCCCTCGCCCGTCGGCTTCGTCGTGAAGAACGGCTCGAAGATGAGGGTTCGCGTCTCGGCGTCCATGCCCACCCCGGTGTCGGTCACGGTGAGCCTCACGTACCCGCCCGGCGCGGGCGGCCGGCCCTCGTCGTCCCGATCCGGATCCGCGTTGTCCGTCGCGAGGGTCAGCGCGCCGCCACGCGGCATGGCGTGCCGGGCGTTCACGGCGAGGTTGAGCAGGACCTGCTCGAGCTGCCCGGGGTCGATCTTCACGTTCCCGAGCCCGTCGCCGAGCTGCAGCGCCAGGTCGACGTCCTCGCCGATCAGACGGCGCAGCATCCGCTCGGCCTCGCTCACGAGGGCGTTCAGGTCGACCACCTGCGGCTGCTCGCACCGGCTTGCGGCTGAAGGCGAGCAGGCGGCGGGTGAGCGTCCCCGCCCTTCAGCGTCGCCTGCAGGATGTGGTCGATGCGCGCGCGCCGCGTGTCGGCCTCGGGGAGCGAGCGGGCCAGCAGCTCCGCGTAGCCCATGATCACGTTCAGCAGGTTGTTGAAGTCGTGGGCCATGCCGCTGGCGAGCAGACCCACCGCCTCCAGCTTCTGGGACTGGAGGAGCTGCATCCGCAGCTTGCGGATCTCGTTCTCCAGGCGGAGGCGCTCCACCGGGTAGCTGAGGGCACGCCCGGTGATGTCCCGCACGACGCACACGAGGAGGCCCTCGGCCGTCGTCGTACGTGGCCCGGGCGCTGACCTCGGCGGGGACGACGACGCCGTCGCCGCGCACGATCTGGGTCGAGAAGAGGTGCGGCCCAGCCTGAACGGCGCGCTCGAGGTTCTCGCTCAGGCTGGCCCGCGCCCCGGGCAGGCACAGGGTGGCGAAGCTCTCGCCGCGCAGCGCCTGCCCGCTCCGGCCGAACATCTCCGCAGCCGCCCCCGCCGCCTCGTGGATGCGGCCGTGCCGGTCCACGAGCAGGACGGCGTCGGCGGCGCGCTCGAGGGCCACCGACAGGCGGGACGGCTCGCGGCTCCCGCCCGCTCGCGTGTGCCGCCCGTCCGCTCGCGTGAGAGCGAGGAACGTGGACCCAAGGAACCTCCAGCCCGGAGAGCGGGGCAGGAGGGAACGCCGGCACCCCTCGGCAACTCCAGTGACTCAGCAGTATACACTTCCGGCGGCAGAAACGGCAAAACTGAAGCCAGATACCTCTCGGTGGGGCATGTCCAGGGCCTTCGTCGGCTCGTGGCAGGACGCATTCCGGCCGTGGGCTTCGGCGGGGAACCCCCTCAGCGTCGCCGTGAGCAGGGCCGGAGTCGGCTCACTTGCGCCTGGCGGCGTCCGGCTCGGGGTCCTCTTCGCCACTCCAGGCGAGGAGCACCCGCTCGAGATCGGGTCGCAGAGCCGGTGGGCCGTGGGTCTCGCGGATGACGCCCACCCCCGGTGCGATCCAGAGGACCGACTCCATCCGACGGGTCCGGAAGGCGCAGCGCAGCGCTCGAAAGCGGCCCGCGGGGACCGTGACGTCCTCCTCGGCCTCGACGCGCCAGCCGGCGCCGGCCTCCGAGGAGGGCCCGGAGCGGCCGACCTCGAGGGGAAGCGGCAGTGGGTCCTCGCCGGTCCAGGGTCCGAGGCGGATCCAGCCCTCGCCGGTCTCGACCGGGGCCGCCACCGGGTCGTCCCCGCCGCTCTGGTAGAGGAAGGGGGACTCGGGCGAGCCGCGGACCTCGAAGCGCGTCTCGGCATCGGTGGTCGAGTCGATCCCACCGAGCCGCTCGGTCCACGACTCACGGTAGTCCCACCACGTGCCGGGGGCGAGCGGCACCGGGAAGCCGGACGGGACCGGCGCGAGCAACGCGAGCAGGATCAGGGGGCGCACGAAGGCACGATTCTAGCCCTGATCCGCCGAGGGACGTCGGTTCAGGCTGGCTCCCGCTCGTTGGCAGCCGGCCAAGCGGGACTCGAGGCAGAGGGCGCAGCCCGCCGAAGGCGATAAGCTGGCCCGGAGTATTCGCCAGACTTCGTCGCGAGACCCGTGAAAGTGCAGCCGAGGCGGTCAAGCGCCCCGCCCGCGGAGCGGGCCAAAGACGAGCCCGGCGGGATTCACTCCCGGCGGGCGAATGTCCGAGCGAGGAGTCGTAGTGTCCCTACGTCGACGAAGCGAGGAGCGAGCACGCCCGCCGCAGGCGCGCTGTCGCGCGTCGCAGCAGAAGGCCTGGTGAATAATACGGGCGAGGGCCACGAAGCTGGCGGAGAGGGGGGGATTCGAACCCCCGGTAGAGGTTTACCCCCTACAACAGATTAGCAATCTGCCCTGTTCAGCCACTCCAGCACCTCTCCGCGCGAGGCGCTCACCCCCGACAGGGGTGGCTTGCCGAAGGAGGGCCAAGATCGGTAAGCGTAGCACGAAAGCCCCAAGGCGAGCCGCGACGCGCGGTGGCAGCGCGGACGCGTCCGCGGTGCGCGCGGGTGGTGCGGTCTGGGCCTCCCTGGGCTCCATCCTGCTCGCCGCCTTCGCGGCCCGCGCGATCGTCCTCCTCCAGCTGAAGGACCATCCGCTCCTGCAGCCCCGGGGCCAGATGGACGCCGCGGTCTACGCGGAACTCGGCCGCCAGGTGGCGGGTGGGGACGTGCTGCTGCGCGCGGCCACCGGCGGGGAGCCCCTGTTCGTCGCGCCGCTCTACGCGTGGTTCCTCGGCCTCGTCTTCGCCATCTCCGGTGGCTCGCTGCTCGCGGCGAAGGCCGTCCAGATCGCACTGGGCACTGCCGCCGTGGCGCTCGTGCACGCGGCGGGGCGCCCGTGGGTCGGCGCCCGCGCCGCGCTCGTCGCGGCCGGGCTCCTGGCGCTCTGCGGCCCCGTCGTCTTTCACGAGACGCTCCTCCTCCAGGCCGCGATCGACCCGTTCCTCATCTCCCTCGCCCTCGTCCTCGTCACCCGGGCGCTCAGTCGGGGACGCGGGTGGGACTGGGCCGTGGCCGGCGCCGGCATCGGGGTGTTCGCCCTCAACCGGCCGAACGCCCTCCTCTGGGGAGCCGTCCTCGCCGTCGCCCTTCTTCTGACCTTCCGCTCCCGGCGCGGCGTCGTTCAAGCCGCCGCGCTCGCCATCGGTCTCGCCCTGGCCGTCGCGCCGGCGACGCTGCGGAACCTCGCCGTCGCGGGCGAGCCCGTGCTTCTCACGTCGCACGGAGGCCTCAACCTCTACATCGGCAACCACGCCGAGGCGGACGGGACCTATCATCGGATCCCGGGGATCACGCCCGACATCCGCGGCCAGGTGCGCGACGCGCGGCGCCTCGCCGAGGAGGCAGCGGGGCGGCCGCTCAGCGCCCGCGAGGTCGACGGCCACTTTGCCCGCCTCGCGCGCGACTGGGTGAGTGCCCATCCTTCAGCGGCCGCACGCCTCTTCCTGCGCAAGCTCGCCTACGTCTTCTCCGCGACCGAGATCACCCTCAACTCCAGCTACGCCTACTACCGCCGGGACGAGCCGACGCTCCTGAGCGGCCTCGTCGTGGGCGCCTGGATCCTCGTGCCGCTCGGGCTGGCCGGCCTCGCCGACCGCGTCCGCTGTCGGTCCGGCCTCGGCGGGGCTCGACCCCGCCACGGGCCGGGACGGCTTCGCGCTCTGGGCCCTCGTGGTCCCCACCTACGCGGTCTCGGTGGCCGTCTTCTTCGTTTCCTCCCGCTACCGCCTGCCGCTTCTCGTGCCGCTTTCGGTCGGGGCGGGGTTTGTCCTGGTGCGCCTGGCGGAGGCCGTCCGCCACGGACCGCGACGACGCGCTCTCGCCTACGCGGCGACGCTCGGGGCACTCCTGGCCCTCGCCCTCTGGCCGCATGGCCTCGATGACGGGCGTGCGTATGCGCGCGGCGACAAGGTCGTCTGGCTGATCGGGGCGGGACGGGTCGACGAGGCGCGGGCGCTCCTCGAGCGAACCGTGCCCGAGCACCCCGAGGCCCCCGTCCTGCTCTTTAGGGCCGGGCGAGCGCTCCAGGCGCAGGGACGCGCAACGGAGGCCGTTCCGCTCCTCGAGAGGGCGCTGGACGGGGATCCGGGGCGGGCCGAGGTCCGCTTCGCGCTGGGCCAGTGCTTCTTCGACCTCGGCCGACACGCCGAGGCGGTGCCCCACCTCCGCGCGGCGTTCGACGCGGGGGTGAGACGTGACCTGGCCGGCATCGACCTGGCCCGGGCCCTCGCCGCCGTCGGTCGCCCCGACGATGCCGCCCCCGTCCTCGAGGAGCTGGTTCTCCTGGACCTCGACCTCGAGAGCCAGCGCGCGCTGGCCCGCTTCGCCGTCGAGCTCGGCTCGGAGGAGCTCGCTCTGCGCGTCCTGGACCGGGCGGTCGCGCAGGCCCCTGAAGACGGGGCGGCGCACGAGCAGCGGGGGCTCGTCCTGGCCCGAATGGAGCGAACCGGGGAGGCCCGGAGCGCGTTCGGCGAGGCGTTGCGCCTCGACCCGCGGCGCGCCAGCGTCCACCTCAACCTGGCCGCGCTGAACGCGCAGGAGGGCCGGCTCGACCTGGCGCGGGCCGGGGCCGCTCGCGCCCTCGAGCTACGCCCCGACTACCCGCAGGCACGGGCGCTCCTGCAGCAACTCCGTTAGGAAGGTGAGGGCCGGGGCGCCCGCGGGCTCGGGGCCCTCGGGGCCGCCGGAGCGGCCCCGAGAGACTCCTCTCTAGAAATCGAACAGGACCGTCACCACGAACGACCGCGGCGGCGCGTAGACCCGGGGGTCGCCGAAGCTGTCGTTGGGCGTCTCCATCCCCTGGATCAAGTACGGAGGCTCGTCGAAGTTGCGGATGCGCCCGTCGAGGTAGAGCCGGTCGTCCACACCGAGGACGGTCTGGGTGTTGAACAGGTTCAGGGCGCGTCCTTCGAGGGTCAGCCCCGCCCGCTCTCCGAACTTCCATCGGTACGAGGCCAGGAGGTCGAAGTTCGTCCAGGTGTCGTTGCGGCGGGTGCCCGGCGTCTCCAGGAAGCGGCGGTAGCCGTTGTACCAGTCGCGGCCCCTCGCCGCCCAGGGCATGCCGCTCTGGACCCGCAGGTACCCCGAGAGCGTCAGCTGGTCGAGCGGCAGCCAGGTCGCGAACGCCTTGAACACGTGCGGCCGGTCCTGGTTGAGCGGGCCGTAGCGCGAGAGGCACGCGGGCACGCACCAGGACGGGTCGTCCTCGACGAAGAGACCGGGGCCGTCCTGCAGCGCGGACGAGGTGTTGAAGATCTGGGAGTTGGAGGTGAAGCCCGACTGGCCTTCGGTGGCGTAGTCGACGTCGAAGTTGCCCTCGTACTTGCTCCAGGCGTAGCTGAAGTTCGCGGACCAGCGGTTCGCGAACCGCTTCTGCAGCTCGAAGACGACCGTCTGGTACTTACGTGCGGCGTCGATGTTCGAGTAGTGGAAGCTCGAGGACGGCAGCACCCGAGGCGCATCTTCGATGACGTCGTTCAGGTCGCGCCTCATGTAGAAGACATCGAGCCCCCAGGTTCCGAAGAGCGGTGTCGCGTAGCCGAACATCCACTCGTCCTGGTAGGTGGGCTTCATGTTCGGGTCGAGGACCTTGCCGGTCGTGGAGGATCGCGGCGCGTCCGACACGAGGGCGCCGGTGACCGCGTCGAACTCGGTGTCCTGGGTGTAGAGGCGCTTCGGGGCCAGCGAGCGGGAGCTCGACTTCTGATCGAGCGCGTAGTACCGGCCCCAGCTCGCGTAGATCTTGTCCCCCGCGTCCTCACGCAGGTTGTAGTTGATCCCCAGCCGCGGCTGGATCTCGTCGCCGAAGGGGAAGGTCAGGAACACGTCGGTGGTGTCGGTCTCCTGGATGAACTCGTCCTTGTTGAAGAGGACCCCGGCGTTGACGGTCAGGCGGGACCCGATCGTGATCGCGTCCTGGATGAAGATCGACCAGGTCTTGTAGTTGCCAAGCTGCGAGGGCTGGTCCGGGTAGTAGTTCCCCCGGAAGAGCGTGTTGCCCTGGACGAGGGAAACATCACCCCACGCGTTGGAGATGCGGGTCAGGTCCTCTCCGCCCCAGTCGTAATACACGCCGCCCTTGAGCTGGTGCTGGGTGCTGCCCCAGTCGAAGAACTGGGTGGCGATGACCTTGATCTCGTCGCGCTTGTAGTTCAGGCGGTTCAGCAGGTAGGTGTCGCCGCCCACCACGGCGTCGCGGACGGGATCGTAGTACTCTCCCATCTGCCCGGGGTTGTTGACGTCGAAGGTCCCACGCGGGCCGAGGTCGGTGACGGGCACGTCCTCGTTCTCCTCGCCCAGGTGGAGGTAGCGCAACTCCAGGACGGTGCGCGGCGTGGGGAAGAAGCTCCAGTTGAAGGTCCCGACCGTGTTCGTGCCCTCGTTGTTGGTGGCCACCTCCGGCAGGCAGTTGGAACAGATCCCGGCGAAGGTCACCTTGTTGGGCCGGTAGCGGAGGCTCGCGGCCAGGTAGTGCTGGCTCGAGGGTCGGCTGGTGAGCTTTCCGAAGTATTCGTTGGTCGAGGTTTTCTCGTCGGGGACCGGGCCCAGCGTGTTCGTCCGCTCGCCCAGCGTCGAGCGGTACCAGCGAGCGGAGGCGTACCACCACAGCTTGTCCTTGATGAGCGGCCCGTCGAGGGCCAGCGCTGGGATGTACCGGTCCCGCTTCTCCTTGATCTCCTCACCCTTCGGCTCGGAGACGAACGACTGGGGGATCATCTCGAAACGGACGCGGCCGCTGAAGCGGTTGGTGCCGGAGCGGGTGACGGCGTTGGTCATGATCCCGCTCGCGCGCCCGGACTCGGCGGTGATCGCGGCCCGCTTGACGTTGAACTCGCCGATGTCGAGCTCGTTGATCTCGGTGGCCAGGTAGCCAAAGCCGGGGTTCGTGATGTTGACGCCGTCCACCTGGAACACGTTGTCCTGGCGGCTCCCGCCCGCGGCGGGAGCGTAGGCGTCGGAGTCGGCGGCGCCCGGGATGAGCTGCCACAGGCCGCTGTAAGTCCGCGCCAGCGGCAGCCTCCCGAAGTCCTCGGACGTGTAGTTGAAGTTGACCTCGGTGTTCTTGAGGTCGGCCACCGGGGCCTCGGCCACGACCTCGATGGTCTCCGTGGCGGTCGGCGACAGCACGAGGTCGACCTGGGCGTTCACGTCCACGGCCACCACGACAAGTCGGACCGCGGTGCCCAGGCCGCTCGTCGAGGCCTCCACACGGTAGGTGCCAGGCTGGAGGACCTGGACCTGGTAGTCGCCCTTCGCGCCGGTCACGCGGTCGAGCCCTGCGGGCAGGAAGTCGCCGGAGACCTGGACCGTCACCCCGGGCAGGACGCCGCCCTGGGAGTCCGTCACCACCCCGGAGATCGATCCGGTCTCTCCGGCGTGGGCGGCCGCGGCCAGGGCGAGGGCCACGACGAGGACGAGGGAGCAGCGGCGCACACGCATCGTCGATTCCTCCGTGAGTTCGAACGAATGGGCACCGATCACCCACTCTTGTGGCAGCTCGGTAGCAGGATTCTTCTCCCAACGATGGGGAGAAATCAAGGGTGGCGGAGGGCGGGGGACTCGAACCCCCAAGGGCCGCGAGGGCCCGGGAGCTTTCAAGGCTCCTGCCTTACCAGTTAGACTAGCCCTCCTCGCTCGACTCGCTCATCACGGCGGCTCGTGCTCCGCTTTGGGGCGCCCCGAGGTGCTTCTTCAGCTTCCGCAGGAGCAGCCGACTGAGCTCAGGGTCGCCACGCCGCCAGAGGTCCTCGATCTCCAGGTCGACGATCGGTCGGTTCACCTTCCCAAAGCGCACCTGGATCAGAGTCTTGTGCTGATCCTCCTTCTCGTCCATCACGAAGACGCGCTCCGCCCAGTCGAGATCGTCGCGCGTGACTTCCCTCGTGGCGAAGGGCGCCACGCCGCGGGAGCGGACCGCGTACCGTTCGTCGTCCCCGTAGAGGTCCTCCGCGGTCTTGCTCCGGTCCACGTTGGCCGTGCAGATGAACAGGATGCGCTCGCGAGCCGTGGCTGCCTCCTCCCCACCGATTGTACGCGGTCCGGGTGGTACACTCACGCCGACAGCGCAATCTGAGATGGACATCGACCGTCTGCTCCACGACGTCGAAGCGCGCCTCTCCGGGCTCGACGAGGGCCAGCGTCACGAGGTGGCGGAGGCCATCCGCGAGGCCCTCGCGCTCGAGCAGCGCCGTCTCGGCCCCAGCTTCACGGTGGAGACCGAGCGGGAGCGACGCCGGACCGCGGAGGAGCTGCGGCAGGCGCTCGAGGCGATCCACCGCCCCACCCGGCTCGACGAGGCCCTCGAGGAGGTGCTCACGCAGCTCGGGCGGGTGGTCACGCTGGACTATGCAGCGGTCGCCGCGCGCGAGCCCGGCGACGCCTTCCGCGTCCTCGCCGCCCGCGGGGCGGAGGACGAGCCCGCGGGGGCGGTGGTGACCGACCCCCGTCTCGACGAGGTCCGGGAGAGCCACCGCCCCGTGATCGTGCCGGATGCCGCAGCCGCGGGCATCCCGCGACCCCTCCCGGGGTCGCCCTCGCTCCAGACCTGGGCGGCCCTGCCGCTCGTGCTCGAGGGCGACGTGGTCGGGCTGCTGCTGGCGGGACGGCTCGCCCCGCCCTCCTTCACCGAGGAGGAGATCCTCCGCGGCAAGGCGGTGGCCTTCTGGGCCGCGGCCGGTTTGCGCCGGGGGCAGCTGCTCGAGCAGATGCGTCGCTACTCGGCGCTCCTGGAGCAGGTGGTGGCGGTGGACCAGAGGGTCTTCGACGGGGCCAGCCCCGACGAGATCGCCCAGGACATCCTGCTGGGCGCCTGCCGGGTAGGGGCCTACGCGGGGGGACTGCTCGTCCTCCAGACCCCGCGGGGCCCGGTCGTCGCCGCCACCGCCGGCGAGGGCTTCGCCGGGGCCGCCGCCCGCCCCGCCCCCGCCGACCTCGCCGTCACCACGCCCCGCCGCCTGCCCGCGGAACGGATGCTCGAGGTGGCGGAGGCGTTGGGCACCGAGCTGCCGACCGAGCAGACCTACCTCGTGCCGCTCGCGACCGCCGACGCCTACGTGGGCTGCCTCGTTCTGCCCGACCCGAACGGGGAGTCCCCCGACGACCGCCTGATGGAGGCCTACGCCCCGCGCGCTGCCGCCGCGTGGCGCCATGCCGCCCTGCACCATGACCGGTCCTGAAGCGGCCGGCTGAGGCGCCGATCCGGGTGGTTCTTCTTCGCTGCGCGCCGCTGCTGGAGGCCGCGGTCGTTCTGCTGTTCGCGCAGCTCGAGCCGGTGCGCCACCTCGTCCCCGGTCTCGGGCTGTTCACGGGACCGCTGGGGTGGATCCTCGTCGCGGTGGCGGCTGCGATCACCGCACTGCGCTGGCGCGGCCGCCCCCTCCGGACCCTGACCCCGCCGACGATCGTCCTCTTCTTCGCCGCCGCCGCCCTCAGCACCGCGATCGGCGTGCGCTACGTGACGAGCGTCGAGCCTCCGGGGACGAGATCGACTACCTCATGATGGCGCAGAGCATCTGGCTCGAGGGCGACCTCGACCTGCGCGACAACTTCGCCCGCGAGGACTACCGCGAGTACGTGCCGGGGCTCCACCGGATGCCCGCGGGCACCCGTCGGGCGGACGGAAGGCCCTTCCCCACCCACAGCTCGGGGCTGTCCTTTCTCATCGCCCCGGTCTACGCGCTGGGCGGACGGCCCGGCCTGCGTCGTCTTTCTCTCGCTCGTGGCCGCGGGGCTGGGCCTGCTCGTCCGCCGCCTGGCGCGGCAGTCCGGCGCCGACGAGGACGCGGCCCTCGTGGCCTGGGCGGCCGCGGTGGGTCCGCCCGTCTTCTTCTACACCCACTTCCTCTACACCGAGGTCGTCTGCGCCTTCGCGATCGCCCTCGCTCTCTCCCTCTTGTTCTCGTCTCCCGGCCCGGCCGGTGCGGCGGTGGCCGCGCTCGCCCTCGCCGCGCTTCCCTGGCTGCACGTGAAGGTGGCCCTCGTCTCCGTAGTCCTGGGCCTGTTCGCGCTCGTCCACCTGCGGTCCCGGGCTCGACTCGCCTTCGCACTGACCGCCGCCGTGATGGCGCTCGTCTACTTCGGCTACTTCTGGGTGATCTTCGGCCGCCCCGACCCGTTTGCCCTGTACGGCTCGCGCGTCCCCAAGCCGATGGCCCGCATGACGCCCGGGCGGACGCTGCTCGGGGTCTTCCTCGACGGCGGGTTCGGGCTCCTCATCTACGCGCCGGTTTTCGTCCTCGGCCTCGCCGGGCTCCGTCGTCTCCTCGGCCGGTCCCGCCGCGAACGCTGGGCCTGGGGCCTGACCGCGGGCGCGGTGCTGCTGCCGGTGCTCGCCTGGAAGAACTGGTGGGGCTTCTCGCCGCCGGGACGCTTCCTCATTCCCCTCATGCCCATGCTGGCGGTCGCGGCCGCGGTGAGGGTGGCGATACGCCCCACCCACGGCCTGGCGCGCTGGCGGTGGCCGCTGGTCGCCGCGGGTGTGAGCCTCGCCCTGCTGCTGAGCGTCGAGCCCAGGGAGATGCGCATGGTCAATACGCGCGACGGGCCTCTGCGCGCCCTCGACCTGCTCTCGGGCGAGGTCTCTCCGTCGCGCTATCTCCCGCGGCTCACGTCACGAATGGGGACGGATCGCCCGCCGTGGCGCCCCCCCGCGGCGGAGGTGCGGGTGGCCCTCGTCTGGGCGGGGGCGCTCCTCGTGCTCCTCGCTCTCGACCGCCGGGCGCGCTCCCGCGAGCGATGGGACCAGGCCTTCCGGGGCCTCGCGCTCCCCATCGGTCTGCTGCTCCTGGTGACGCTGGCCGTCGACTACTGGGCCCGCGCGCCGGGGGCGGAGACGGGGCCCGATCGAACAAGTGCGATCGGCCACCAGGCCTAGAGTCGGCGGCGTTTCCCTTCCCTGGGAACATGCGGGTTTCCGGGGCCTGTCTGGGGGGTCGATGAATGATCAGGGTGGGGGGTCATTGAACGATCGTCTGATGCGCTCGACGCCGCCCATGTAGGGGCGCAGCACCTCGGGGATGACGACCGAGCCGTCCGCCTGCTGGTAGTTCTCGAGGACGGCGATGAGGGTGCGCCCCACCGCGAGGCCGCTGCCGTTGAGCGTGTGCACGAAGCGCGGCTTCGCCTTCGGCTCCGGCCGATAGCGCAGGTTCGCCCGACGGGCCTGGAAGTCGGTGCAGTTCGAGCAGGACGAGATCTCGCGGTAGGCCTGCTGCCCAGGCAGCCAGACCTCGAGTCGTAGGTCGGGCGGCGGAGAAGCCCATGTCTCCCGTCGAGAGGACGACGACGCGGTAGGCCAGCTCCAGGCGCTTCAGGACCTCCTCGGCGTCGGCGACCATCGCCTCGAGCTCGTCCGGCGGAGGTCTCCGGGGTCGTGAGCTTGACGAGCTCCACCTTGTGGAACTGGTGCTGACGGATGAGCCCGCGGACGTCCTTGCCGTACGAGCCGGCCTCCGAGCGGAAGCAGGGCGTGAAGGCCACGTACTTGCGCGGGAGGGTCGCCGCGTGCGAGGATCTCGTCCCGGTGGAGGCAGGTGAGCGGGCACCTCGGCGGTGGGGATGAGGTAGAGGTCGCGCTCGCCGGCCGCAGTCTTGAAGAGGTCGCCCTCGAACTTCGGGAGCTGGCCGGTCCCGGTGAGCGTCTCGGCGGTGACGAGGTAGGGGGGAATGACCTCCCGGTAGCCGCGAGAGACCGTGGAGGTCGAGCATGAACTGGATGAGCGCCCGCTCGAGTCGCGCCCCGAGGTCCCAGTAGACGGCGAAGCGAGCCCCCGAGATCTTGGCCGCCCGCTCGAAATCGAGGATCCCGAGCTCGGGGCCCAGGTCCCAGTGCGCCTTCGGCTCGAAGTCGAAGCGCGGGCGGCTCCCCCACCCGCCGGACCTCGACGTTGGCCGAGGCGTCCGGGCCCACGGGGACGTCTTCGTCGGGCACGTTGGGCACGACGAGGAGGAACCGCCGGATGTGATCCTCCACCTCCTGGCGCCGGGCGTCTCCCGTCTTGATGCGCTCGGCCACGACCTTCATCTCCGCCTTGAGCGGGGAGGCGTCCTCCTTCGCCTTCGCGCGACGGGCGATCTCGTCGCCCACCTTCCGCTGCTGGTGGCGGAGCTGCTCGACCTCCTGGATGAGCGCCCGCCGCTCGCCGTCGAGGGCCCAGGGGTCGGCCCCGGCGAGGCCCGGGCCAGGCCTGAATCTGCTCGAGGCTCTGGCCGCGGGCCGCGAGCATGGACAGGACCTGATCGCGATTCTCGACGACGTACTTCAGGTCGAGCATGGCGGCGGCGAGCATAGCACGGGGGCCCGGGGACGGCCGGCACCGTGTGGTAGCATCCCGGCCATGACCCAGCACGAAGATCCGCAAGGCGGTCTTCCCGGCGGCAGGCCTCGGTACCCGCTTCCTTCCCGCCACGAAGGCCCAGCCCAAGGAGATGCTGGTCCTCGTCGACAAGCCGATCATCCAGTACGTGATCGAGGAGGCGGTGGCCTCCGGGCTCACCAGCATCATCATCGTCACCGGCAAGGGGAAGAACACGATCGAGGACCACTTCGACGTCTCCCACGAGCTCGAGCGCCTGCTCGAGCAGCGGGGCAAGACGGAGATGCTCGAGCAGGTCCGCTCGATCTCCAACATGATCAACGTCTCCTACGTGCGCCAGGGCGAGCAGCTGGGGCTCGGCCACGCGGTGCTCATGGCCCGCGACCTGGTCGGCGACGAGCCCTTCGCGGTCATGCTCGGCGACGACATCATCGACGCCCCCGTCCCCTGCATGCGCCAGATGATGAACGTGTTCGAGAGCTACGGGGGGCCGGTCGTCGCCGTCCAGAAGGTCCCGCGGGCGGAGATCTCGGCCTACGGCGTCATCGACGGCGAGGCCGGAGGGGGAGACAGGACGGCTCTATCCGCATCCGCGACATGGTCGAGAAGCCGCGGGCGGACGAGGCCCCGAGCGACCTCGCGATCATCGGGCGCTACATCCTGACGCCGGACATCTTCGACGCTCTCGAGGAGACCCCTCGCGACGAGGGCGGGGAGATCCAGCTCACGAACGCGCTCAGAAAGCTGAAGGAGAGCCGGTCGCTCTTCGGATACCAGTTCGAGGGCATGCGTCACGACGCCGGCAACAAGCTGGGCTTCCTCAAGGCCACCGTGGAGTTCGCCCTCAAGCGCGAGGATCTCGGCAGACCCTTCCGCGAGTACTTGAAGTCGCTGTCGCTCTAGAGCACGAGTTGCGACTCGCCGCCAGGCCCGGGCTCGCCCGCGTGTCCTCTCACTGGGGACACGCGGGCGTGTTGGGCCTATCTCAAGGCGTTCCCGGCCTGTCGGAGGCGACGCTTGCGCGTCGCGGCGTACACTCGGGGTCGACGCTCGTCTCGCAAGCTCGACTTCGCGTCCCCCGAGCCCCCTACGTGGGGAGGGATAGGGAGGAACCAGGCGGGTCGATGAACAATTGAGGGGCCAGCATTCAGGCCATCGCTAGCTGGACGACGTGCCCTTGTCCGCCTTTGAGGACGAGGATGAGTCCTTCCCGGTCCCCTCACTCTTCGAGCCGCTCGTGTCTTTGCCTGCGCTCGTGTCGTTGGCCTTCGTCTCGCCCGGGCTCTTGTCCTTGCCCTTGCCCTTGTCGCTTGTCCTTGCCCTTGTCCTTGCCCTTGTCCTTGTCGCTTGTCCTTGTCGTTGCCCTTGCTGGCGTAGTCCGTGACGTACCACCCCGAGCCCTTGAACTGGATGGCCGGGGCCGAGGGGAGCTTCTCCACCGGGCTCGCGCACGTGGGGCAGGCGGTCAGGATGGGGTCCGAGAACTTCTGGACCCGCTCGAACGTCCCGCACTCGGGGCACTGGTACTCGTACAGGGGCAAGGCTTTCGACCTCCGAAACACTCCTTTTTAGCATCCCGCCGAAGCGTCGTCAAAGAGGGAGCTCTAGTGGACTTCGGCCCAGTTCTTCCCCAGACGTGCGTCCACGACGAGGGGGACCTCGAGCTCGAGGGCCCCCTCCATGACCCGGGTCACCAGGGCCTGCGCGTCCTCGGCCTCGGCCTCCGGCACCTCGAGCAGCAGCTCGTCGTGGATCTGCAGGATGAGACGGGAGCTCATCCTTCGCTCCCGGAGCTCGCGGTCGAGGTCGATCATCGCGCGCTTGATCAGGTCGGCGGCGGAGCCCTGCACCGGGGTGTTCATGGCCTGGCGCTCGGCCTCCATCCGCACGGGGTAGCTCTTCGCCCGCAGGTCGGGCAGCCGACGGAGCCTTCCCAGGAGGGTCCGGACCGTTCCCGTCTTGCGAGCGTTCGCGATGGTCTCGGCGATGAAGGTCTCCACCTTCGGGTAGCGCGCGAAGTAGGCCTCGATGAAGGACTCGGCCTCCTTGCGCGACACCCCGAGGTCCTTCGCCAGGGTGAACCCCGTCTTTCCGTACAGGAGCGCGTAGTTGACCATCTTCGCGATCCGGCGTTGCTCGTTCGGCGGGATCGCGGAGAGCGGTCCGAAGACCTCGTTCGCGGTCCGGTCGTGGACGTCCTCCCCCCGACGGAACGTGTCGATGAGGGTCTCGTCCCGCGAGAGGTGGGCGAGAATCCGAAGCTCGATCTGGGAGTAGTCGGCGGAGAGGAGCAGGTGGCCGGGCTCGGCCACGAAGGCCTCGCGGATGCGGCGGCCCTCGGCGGTGCGTATCGGGATGTTCTGGAGGTTGGGGTCGGCGGAGGAGAGCCGTCCGGTGGCCGCGACCGTCTGGTTCATGGTGGCGTGGATGCGCCCGGTCTCGGGGTTGACGAGCTCGGGCAGGGCGTCCACGTACGTCGACTTCAGCTTCTGCACCGATCGGTACTCGAGGATCTTCCGCGGCAGCTCGTGCACGAGCGCCAGCTCCTCGAGCACGTCCTCGGCGGTGGAGGCGGCGCGGGTCTTGGCCGTCTTCTTCCCACTCTTCATCCCGAGCCGTTCGAAGAGCACCTCCCGCAGCTGGGCCGGGGAGTTGATGTTGAACTCCCCCTTGGCGAGGCGGTGGATGTCCTTCGTGAGCGTCTGGAGCTGCGCCTCCATCTCGCGGCTCATCGAGACCAGCAGATCCCGGTCCACCTTGACCCCGGCACGCTCCATGTCGGCCAGGACCACGACGAGGGGCATCTCCATCGACTCGTAGACGGTGAGGAGGTCCTCCTCCTCGAGGCGGGCGGTCATGGGCGCGTCCAGGCGCAGGACGACGCCGGCCTCGCCGCCCGCGGCGCGGGCCGTCGGGTCCGCGGCCGCATCTTCCGCCGCGATCCCGTCCGTGCCGGGGCTCCGCTGCTCCTCCAGGAACTCGAGGGACAGATTCTCGACGGCGTAGCCGCGCCGTCCCGGGTTGAGGAGATAGGACGCCAGGAGGGCGTCGAAGTCGAGTCCGGCGAGATCGACACCCAGCCGTCCGAGGACGACGTGATCCCGCTTGGCGTGGGCGGACAGCTTGCGCACCGCCGGGTCCCGCAGGAGCGGTCTCAGAAGCTCGAGCGCCTCCTCGGCGGACACGACCGCGGGCAGGTCCAGGCGTGAGTGGGCCAGGGGGACGTAGACCGACCGTCCCGGCGCCCAGGCGAGGGCGATGCCGAGCACGCGGGCCCGCATGGCCTCGGGGCTCGTCACCACCACCGTGAGCGCCACGCGCCCCGCCTGCTGGGCCTCGTCCGGCCGCGGTTTCGATCTCCTCCCGACGGGTCAGGGTGAGGCTCTCCTCGGCCACGGCCGTCACCTCGGGCACGTACTCGCGGGCCAGGGCCTGGAACTCCAGCTCCTTGAAGAGGGCGTGCGCCGCGGAGCGGTCCACGTCTTTGCGCTTCAAGGCCTCGAGGTCGAGCTCGACGGGGGCGTCCGTTCGCAAGGTGACGAGCCGCTTGGACAGGAGCGCCTGCTCGTGGTGGGACCGAAGCCCCTCGCGATACGCCTTGCGCTTGACCTCGCCGGCGTGCTCGAGGACGTCCTCCACCGGTCCGTACGTCCCCACGAGGTCCCTCGCCCCCTTGTCGCCGATCCCGGGCACTCCCGGGACGTTGTCGACCGAGTCGCCCACGAGGGCGAGCACGTCCACGATGCGCTCGGGGGGCACGCCCCACTTCGACTCGACCGCGGCCCGGTCGTAGCGGGTCGCTCCCGTCCCCTCCCGGCCGGGGTTGAGGACGAGCACGTCGTCGCTCACGAGCTGCAGCAGGTCCTTGTCCGCAGAGACGACGACGACCTCGAGCCCCTTCTCCACCGCCTGCCGGGCCAGGGTGGCGATCGTGTCGTCGGCCTCGAAGCCGGGGACCTCGATCACGGGGAGCCGGAAGGCCTCGCACACCCGCCGCACCCAGGGAAACTGCACCGCCAGGTCGTCGTCCATCTTCGGACGGTTCGCCTTGTACTCCTCGTACTCTTCGTGGCGAAAGGTCTTCCCGGGCACGTCGAAGAGGACGCCCACGTACTCGGGCTGCTCGTCCTCGAGGAGCTTCCGGAGCATCGTCGTGAACCCGTACGTGGCGTTCGTGGGGAGGCCGCGACTGGTGGCCAGGCCGCGAATGGCGTGATAGGCCCGGTGGAACTGGCCGCTGCCGTCCACCAGGTACAGCGTCTTCTTGCTGCGGGACATTGACGGATTCTACCGTTTGTTCATTCAATGACCCCCCACCCTATCCCTCCCCACGTGGGGGGAGGGAAAGGTTTGGGATAGGCCACGGACGACTCCGCGTGTCCCCAGGGAAGGGACATGCGGACCATCCTGGGCTTGCTGGGCAGTCGCACTTTGTTCGAGGGGCCCCCTTCCTTCTCGGGATCGGGGCTAGAATCGCCGGCAATGGTCTCCCGCCTGGCGGCCGTGCTTCTCCTGGTCGTCTCCGTGCGCGGTTGTCTCACCTACGAGCTCGAGCACGAGTTCTGGCTCCGGGTGGACGGATCGGGCACGGTGAACGTGACGGGACGGCCCGGTCTCTGGACGGCGCTCAAGGGTCTCGGGAGCGCCGAGGACCCCGACGGGACGGCCTCCCGGGAGGCGGTGCAGGAGCTCTTCGAGCGCTCCGGCCTGCAGGTCGAGCGGGTCACCCTCACCCGGCGGCGTGGCCGGCCCTACCTGTTCGTCTCGGCCAAGTTCTCCGACGTGAACCGCATCTCCTACACGCCCGCCTTCCCCGACCTGCGCGTGTCGCTGCTCCGAGAAGGGGGACGGCTGCGCCTCGAGGGCAGCTGGCAGCGGCCCCTCGACGCCCCCGACATCGGGGATCGGGACCGGGACGGTCTCATGGCGGTGCGATTCCACCTTCCGAGCAGGGTCTACAGCCACCGCAACGCCGCGGACGGCGTCGAGCGCGGGAACATCCTCGCCTGGCGGCAGGAGGTGAGCGCGGCCCTGGCCGGGGGCCGGCTCGAGTTCGGCGCGCTCATGGACGAGCGCAGCATCCTGTTCTCGACGGTGGTGCTGTTCGGGGGGGCCGTCGTCCTGGCCGCGCTGCTCCTCGCGGTGGCCCTCTGGGCCGCCGTCCGCCGGGGCCGCCGCGACCTCGAGCAATCCGACTGAGCCCGGGGCCGGGGCGCCGCCCGTCGTATAATCTTCGGTCGCAGGCTGTTTCCCGGCTCACCGACACGAGGTCCCATGAACATCAAGCTCGCCTTCTCCCCCGTCTCCAGGAACCCCGTCGACCTCCTGGCCGTCGTCCTCGACGAGGAGACGACGCTGCACGAGCTCGACGACAAGGTCGTCGTCGAGCACGTGGCGCGCGCCGCCGCCGGGTTCCGCGAAAAGACCCTGAAGCGGGAGTACTTCGCCACCCTCGGAGAGGGGGCGAGCGCGCGGGCCGTCGTCGTCTACTGGAGTCCCCAGCTCAAGAGCTGGAACCTCTGGGAGAACGTCAAGACGTTCACCGCCCGGGCGCTACGCCTCGCCCGCGACTACCGCATGCCGAAGGTGGGCGTGGTCATCAACACGAAGGACTCCGCGCCGTTCGTCGGCAAGGTGGTGGAGGGGGCGGTCCTCGGCAGCTACACCTTCGACCGCTATCGGCAGGAGAAGGACGAGTTCCTCGCCAAGGAGGCCTCGCTCACCATCTTCGTCCACAAGGATCACGAGACGGACGCCGAGGCCCGCAAGTCCCGCTACCTGTGGGTCTCGGAGAACGTAAACCGCGCCCGCGATTTCATCAACGAGCCGGGAGCGGTGGTGACGCCGGAGGTCTTCGCCACGGAGGCAGCCGAGATCGCGCGGGAGGTCGATCTGGAGTCCGAGATCCTCGATCCCGCGGCCCTCGAGGCCCGGGGCTACCTGGGCATCCTGCGGGTGGGGGCTGGCAGCCAGCATCCCGGCCGCATGATCGTCCTCCGCCTGAACCCGCGGAAGGCCGCCAAGCAGACGGTGGCGATCGTCGGCAAGGGCATCACCTTCGACACCGGCGGGATCAGCCTGAAGCCCGGCGACAAGATGTGGGAGATGAAGGGCGACATGGCGGGGGCGGCAGCGACGCTCTTCGCGATGCGCGCGCTCGGCAAGCTGCGGCCCCAGCTGAAGGTGATCGGGATCCTGTGCTGCGCCGAGAACATGCCCGACGCCAAGGCGCAGAGACCGGGCGACATCTTCCTCGCGAAGAACGGCAAGTCGATCCAGGTCGACAACACGGACGCCGAGGGCCGGCTCGTCCTCACGGACGGGCTCGCCCGCGCCGGCGAGGAGGGCGCAACCCACATCATCGACATCGCGACCCTCACCGGGGCGGTGCTGCGGGCGCTCGGGCCGAGCGTCGCCGGGGTCATGGGGAACGATCCCGAGCTCATCGGGCGTGTGATCCGCTCCGGCGCGAACCACGGCGAGGCCTGGTGGGAGCTGCCGCTCGTCGAGGAGTACAAGGAGAGCCTGAAGACGCCCTTCGCCGACGTGAACAACATCGCCGCCGGCGGCCTGGCCGGGGCCATCACCGCCGGGCTCTTCTTGCGTGAGTTCATCCCCGAGAAGACCGCGTGGGCCCATCTCGACATCGCCGGCCCCATGTTCCGGGACAAGGACTGGAAGTACTACGAGACCGGTGCGATCGGCTTCGGGGTGAAGACCCTGGTCGATCTCTGCGAGCGCTTCCGCGATCCCATCGCCTGAGGCGGCGGGGGCGGTTCGGAGTCCGCGCGGGCTCGGGGCGGGCCGCGTCGAACGGACTCGGGCGAGGGGCTCGGACAGCCGAGCGTCGGGCGGACTCACCACCCGCTGGCGCGGACCGTGCGTTCGCCGAGGAACCAGGAACACCTCCTCTCTCCGCTCCGTGGGCCACAGTGGAGAACGTGCGGACCCACCGACCAGGGGGCTGATGCCATGGTGAGAGTCGACGGGAACGGCAACGGCGAGGGGCTCATCCGCGTCCGGGGGCTCGGCAAGAGCTACCGCCGCGGCGGCGAGGAGATCCACGTCCTCCAGGGACTCAACCTCGACGTCGAGCGGGGAGAGTTCGTCGCCTTCATGGGTCCGAGCGGATCGGGCAAGACGACGCTTCTGAACCTCGTGGGCGGCCTGGACGTCCCGTCCGAGGGCACCGTCACCGTGGCCGGCGACGAGATCACGCACATGTCCCGCCGCAAGCTCACACGCTGGCGGGCCCGCCACGTGGGCTTCGTCTTCCAGGCCTACAACCTGATCCCGGTCCTGACCGCGTACCAGAACGTTGCGTTGCCCCTGCTGCTCACGTCCCTCGGACGCCGCGGGCGGCACGCGCACGTGGAGGCGGCCCTCCGAGTCGTCGGCCTCGAGGACCGCATGCACCACTTCCCGCGGCAGCTCTCGGGGGGGCAGGAGCAACGCGTGGCGATCGCTCGGGCCATCGTGGCCGATCCGACGTTCCTTCTCTGCGACGAGCCCACCGGAGACCTGGACCGCCGGAGCGCGGGGGAGATCCTGGACATCCTGAGCGTGCTCGTCTCCGAGCACGGCAAGACGATCCTCATGGTCACCCACGACCCGAAGGCCGCGGAGCGGGCGAGCGCGCTCCTCCACCTCGACAAGGGCGTGCTCGTGGAGGCCGCCGGGAAGGAGGTGCCGGCATGAGGTTCCTGCCGCTTCTCCTGGCCAACCTGCGCCGGAAGAAGATCCGGACCGTGCTCACGATCGGATCGTTCTCCGTTGCCCTCTTCCTCTTCGGGCTCCTCTTTGCGGTGCGGATGGGCTTCCGCCAGGGTATGGACGTCGCCAGGGTCGATCGACTGATGGTCATGGGGACGTCGCTCATCAAGCTCTTGCCCCTGAACTACCTCCGCCGCCTCGAGCGCATCCCTGGCGTCGAGGACGTGGCTCACGCCACCTACTTCGGCGGCGTTTACCAGGATCCCAAGAACCACTTCTGGCAGTTCGCGATCGATCCGGAGCCCTGGCGGCGGATGTTCCCCGAGTACGTCGTGGAGGAGCAGCAGTGGCGCGACTTCGTGGCGGATCGCCAGGGCGTCGTCGTGGGGGCGAAGCTGGCCCGGCGCTTTGGCTGGAAGCTCGGCGATCGCGTCCCCCTCAGGGCCCCGAGCTACCTCGGAGGGGACAGCTGGGACTTCAACGTGCGGGGAATCTACGAGGGTGCCGAGCCTCACGTCGACGAGGGGCAGTTCTGGCTGCAGCACGAGTATCTCAACGAGAGGGGGCCGGACTACTTCCGCGAGATCGTGGGCTGGTACACCGTCCGTGTGACCAGGCCCGACGACGCGGCCCGGGTCGCGAAGGCCATCGACAACGAGTTTGCCAACTCCGCGAACGAGACCCGCACGCAGCTGGAGTCCGCGTGGGCCGCCGGCTTTGTGAGGCAGATGGGCAACATCGAGTTCCTGGTTCTGGCCATCGGCTCCGTCGTCTTCTTCACGCTCCTGCTCGTCACCGGGAACACGATGGCCATCGCCGTTCGGGAGCGGACGAACGACCTCGCGGTGCTGAAGGCGGTGGGCTATTCGGACGGTTTTGTGCTCGGGCTCGTCCTCGCCGAAGCGGCCCTGATCGCCGGAGTGGGAGGGGCGGTGGGGCTCTGGCTGTCCCACGTCGTGGTGAGCCGGGATATCACGGGAGGCGTGATCGAGCTCTACCTGCCGGACGCGGCGCTGGTCGGGGGCATCTTCGTCGCCCTCGGCACGGGCGTCCTGGCCGGCCTCCTCCCCGCCCTCGGCGCCATGCGCCTCAGCGTGGTGGAGGCCCTCCGGAGGGTCTGACCATGGCCATCCCTTTCAGCTACAACGTCCGCAGCGCCCGCGAGCGCTGGAGCTCCTCCCTCGTCGCCGTGCTCGGGATCGCGGGGACCGTGGGCGTCTTCGTGGCCATGCTCGCCCTGGCCCGGGGCTTCCGGGCCACCCTCGTGTCGTCGGGGCTCCCCCAGAATGCAATCGTCCAGCGGGGCGGCGCGGACAGCGAGATGACGAGCGTCATGACGGTCAACGATCTCCGCGTGGTCGAGGATGCCCCCGAGGTCGCCCGCGCCGGCACGGAGCCGCTCGTCACACCTGAGGTCGTGGTCATCGCAATCATCCCCCTGCGCGAGACCGGCACCGACGCGAACGTGCAGGTGCGCGGGGTGACGCCGCGGGTGCTGAAGGTGCGGGACAACGTGACGCTGGTCGAGGGCCGGTTCATCCGGCCCGGCGTGGCCGAGGCCGTGGTCGGGAAGGGGGCGCGGGACGCCTACGCCGGTCTCGACCTGGGCGCGACGGTCGATCTCGGAGCGGGTACGTGGGACATCGTGGGTGTCTTCGACGGACACGGCACCGCCTTCGACTCCGAGGTGTGGGCGGACGCCTCCGTCCTCAACGGGAACTACGACCGCCCGCCCAACATCTTCCAGTCGGTCACCGCGCGTCTTCGCTCCCCCGGCGATTTCGAGGCGTTCGAAGCGACGCTGGCCGGCGACCCGCGCGCGACCCTCCAGGCCCGCCGGGAGCCGGAGTACTACGCAGCCCAGTCGCAGATCGTGACCAACCTCATCCGGGTCCTGGGTTCCCTGGTCGCGCTCGTCATGGCCATGGGGGCCGTGTTCGCCGCCCTCAACACGATGTACTCCGCGGTGTCCGAGCGCGCGAGAGAGATCGCGGTCCTCCGGGCCATCGGGTTCGGGGGCGGTGCGATAGTGCTGTCCTTCGTGGTGGAGTCCCTCCTCATCGCGCTGGCGGGAGGGGTGTTAGGCTGCCTGGCCGTGCTCCCCGTGAACGGCATCACGACCGGCACCATCAACTGGCAGACGTTCTCGCACCTGGCGTTCGCGTTCCGCATCACACCCGACCTGCTGGTGGCGGGGATGGTCTTTGCTCTGTCCATGGGCCTGCTCGGCGGGCTTCCCCCGGCGATCCGGGCCGCCCGCGCCAACGTCGCCCACACGTTGCGGGCGTTGTAGGAGCCAGAGACCAAAGACTTGTTCAATGACCCCCCACCCTATCCCTCCCCACGTAGGGGGAGGGGAAGGCTTGAGATAGGCCTCGGACACCCGCGTGTCCCCAGGGAGAGGACACGCGGGCGCGGCTCGGCCTGACGCCAGCAGCATCATCGATCCCCCTGAGCCCCACGCGCTGGGGTCCTGGACTCTTGTGGGCTGGCTCGTTGAGAGCAGAGCACAGGGGCGGGCGCGGCCCAAGAGGCGCGCAAGGGGCCCTCGTAGCGGGGCGTCGAGCTCCGCATCGTGAATGCTTCGCTGGGCAATATGTCCGTTAGCCCGTGCGGGCGAATCGAGCTCGGTGGGTTCGAGGGCGCTGCCTGTTAGAGGCCCGGCGCCCGAGACGCAGGGCATCGAAAACGCCGGCAAACGTGTTGTGTCGCGGCGGTCGGCAGCCAGCGCGTTTTCGATGTCCTGTAGTCCCCGCGAGAGGGCCCCTGGAGCGCCCCCGGCCGCGCTAGTGGCTTGGACCCGATCATTCTCTTCTCAGCGCGGTCATCGGCTCGAGCTGTGAGGCGTGCCATGCCGGGTAGAAGCCGAAGCCGACCCCGATGAACAGCGCCACCAGCAGGGCCACGAGCAGCATCAGCGGATGAGTGGCGGTCGGCCAGCCGGCAAAGGCCTGGATGAGGATCGAGCCGCCGAGGCCCAGCCCGCACCCCAGAACGCCCCCGGTCAGGGTCAGGAGCGAGCTCTCCACGAGGAATTGGGCGGCCACGTCCTTGCGGCGGGCCCCGAGGGCGCGGCGGATGCCGACCTCGCGGGTCCGCTCGGCCACGCTCGCGAGCATGATGTTCATGATGCCGATCCCGCCCACGAGCAGGCTGATGGCGGCCACCGCCCCCGTGACCACGTTGAAGACTCGCTGCGCGCGCTCGCGCTGGCGCAGGATCTCCCGCGGCACCACCACCTCGAGCGGGGCCCCCCCGGTCGTCCGTCGCAGCAGCGACCGCGCCACCGTCGCCGCCGGGACGACCTCCTCCGGGGCCGAGACCCGGAAGACGATCTCGTCGACCCCGTCCGCGCGCGGGTCGTCACCGTGGTCGAGGGCGGGCAGCGGCACGATCACGCACCGGTTGAGATCGCGGGCGCTCACGACCGCGCTGCGGCCACGCGGCGAGGCGCGCCCCTCGAGGACACCGACGACCTGGAACCAGTCCCCGCCAAGACGCACGGGCTCCCCGACCGGGCTCCCGAGGGGGAAGAGCTGTGCCGCCACCGAGGCCCCGAGGACGGCGACGCGTTTGCGCTCGGAGACGTCGAGGTCGGCGAGAAAGCGGCCGCGGGCGAGATCGAGGCGCGTCGCCTCGCGGTAGGCGGGTGTGGCCCCGATCACGGTCACCGCCGCCGTCCGGCTGCCGAGGTCCGCCGGCAGCTCGGCCACGCGGACGGGGGCGACCGCGCGCACCCCGGGCACCACGTCTCGCACCGACAGGGCATCCTTCGCGCGGAGCCCGGAGAAGGCCCCGGTGTCGTCGCCCGGGAGAGTGCGAACCGTCACGGTGTCTATGCCCAGGGCCTCGATCTGGGCCAGCGTCTCGCGGCGGGCGCCCTCTCCGACTGACGACATCGCGACGACCGCGGCCACGCCGAAGACGACCCCGAGGATCGACAGCCCGGAGCGCAGCTTGTGCAACCGCAGGCTGCGGAGACCGAGGCGTATCAGGATCGGGGCCGGCACTGTTCCTCGCTCTCCACCTTGCCGTCGCGCAGCCTCACCAGACGCTCCGCCCGACGCGCGAGCGTCTCGTTGTGGGTCACGAGCACGACCGTCGACCCCTGGGCGTGAAGCTCGTCGAGCAGATCCGCGATCTCCCCTCCGGTCGCGCTGTCGAGGTTGCCGGTCGGCTCGTCGGCCAGGAGAAGCCGCGGCTCCACCACCAGGGCACGGGCGATCGCCGCGCGCTGCGCCTCCCCTCCGGACAGCTCGGACGGCCGATGATCGGCCCGCTCGGCGAGGCCGACGCGCGCGAGGGCCTCGAGCGCCCGCGGCCGCCACTCCCGGGTGGGGCGATCGCCGTACTGCATCGGGGTCTCGACGTTCTCCGCCACCGAGAGGTGGGGAAGCAAGTGGAAGGACTGGAAGACGAAGCCGATGGCGCGGTTGCGCAGGCGGGAGAGGGTGTCGTCGTCGAGGTCGGCCACGCTCCTCCCCTCGAAGAGGTGCTCGCCCACGGTGGGGCGGTCCAGGCAGCCGAGGATCGACAGCAGCGTCGTCTTCCCCGAGCCCGATGGGCCCATGATCGCGAGCTTCTCGCCCTCGTGGACGTCGAGACTGACGTCGGCGAGGGCGGCCACGTCGGTGATCCCCCGGTGGTAGACGCGCGCCACGCGGCGGAGCGAGACGAGCGCCGCCGGCGGGCGGTCAGGGCCGGGGCGGGTCACTGAAATCGGGCACCGCGGCCCCGGGCTCGCGAAGGAGGATGCGCTCACCGGCGGCCAGCCCCTTCTCGACGACCACGAAGTCCGCGTTGGAGGGTCCGAGGGCCACCTCGCGCGGGCGCGGTCGGCGTGCCGCCGGGAAGACCACGTGGCGGCCGTCTCTCTCGAAGACCGCTTCGAGGGGCACGTAGACGGCGCTCGCGCGCTCCTCGACCTCGATCTCCACGCGAGCGGTCATCCCCGGCCGCAGTCGAGGCTCGGACTCGTTGATCAGAACCTTCACCCCAAAGAACTTGGCGCCACGTCTCTCCTTCTCCTCCTGAGCGAGCGTCCCGACGAGGGTCACCGCCCCGCTGAGCCGGAGATCGGGGTAGGCGTCCACCCGGACGCTGACCTCCTGGTTCCGCTCGACCTTGTGGATGTCCGTCTCCCGCACCTTCGTGTCGACGACCATCTTCGAGATGTCGGGGAGGATGAGGAGCGGCTGGTTGGCCCACACCTGGTCGCCCACCTGGGGGCGCCGGCGTTCGGAGCCGAAGAAGACCTCCTTGTAGACGACGATGCCGGGCACGTCCGCCTTGACCTCGCAGCGCGCGAGCTGCTGCTTGGCCAGCTCGAGCTTGGCCGAGGCCTCTTGGATCCGGCTCCGCGCGGCCGCGATCGCCGCCTCCTTCTGGGCGAGCCGGTAGGAGTTCGCGCTCTGGAGCTGGCGGAGGGTTTCCCGGCTGGACTGAACGTCGGAGCGCGCCTGGCTGAGCTCGAGCGGCCGACCGAAGTTCAGGAGCGCGTCGCGCCGGCGCCGGGCGAGGATGAGCTCCTCCGCCGCCCGGTCCCGCGACTGCTCGGCCCGCTCCAGCTCCGTCCTCGTGATGAAGCCCTCCACCAGCAGCGGGCGGAGGTCCTCGAGCTGGCCCTCCGCGTCCTTGAGCTCCCGCTCGGCGTTGGCGACCGCCGCCTTCGCCTCCGCTTCCTTGAGCTCGCCCTTGCCCTGCTGGACGTCCTTGAGCTCGAGGTCTGTCTCCTGCACCCGGAGGCGCGCGGCCTGAAGCTCCTCGGCGTTCTGGAGAGCCTGGAGCTTGAGGTCCTCGGTCGCCTTGAGGAGGTCGGCCTCCGCCTGGGCCAGGAGCGCCTGGTTCCGGCGGATCTCCTCCTCGAAGGGCGCAGCGTCGAAGAGGATGAGGAGGTCGCCCTTCTCGACGAGCTTGCCCTCCGGGGCGAGGGCGATGATCTTGGCCTGGTTGCTCTGGATGCTCGAGGCGTAGGTCACCGACCGCAGGGCCTCGAGGGTCCCCGTCTCGATGATCGCGACACGGAAGGGGCCCTCGCGGACCTCGGCGGCGGCGAGGGAAGGTCCCTCGCCGGAAAGGGCCCGGGCCACGATCCCGAGCCCGCCCACGAGGGCCAGGGCCACCCCGAGCGTGCGGAGCGGGTGGCGTCGTCCCGCCGCGGCAAGGCCGGAGAGGTTCTCGCGGGTCCAGTGGTCTCGCCTCAGCCAGGGGCGGACCGCCCGCGCTCCCTCCGCGGCGGCGGCGGGAACGCCGGCGAGGGTGGAACGAAGGGCGCTCACGGAGCGAACTCCGTGTCGACGGAGAGGGTCCCGCTCACGCGCAGAAGCTCGAGGCGCGCCACCGCGTAGCTGGTGAGGAGGCTGACGAGGGCGGAGCGGGCCACCACGTAGTTGCTCTCGGCGTCCACGACGTCGAAGTTGCTGGCGAGCCCCCGCTGGTAGCGCAGCACCGCCAGACGCCGCTGCTTCTCGGCTACGTCGACCGCCTGCTGCTGGACCTCCACGCTCTTCTCGATCCGGTCGAGCTCCCGGACCGCCCGGTGGACCTCCCGCTCGACCTCGAGCTCGAGCTGCTGCACGCCCCGCTCCCGGGCCTGGACCTCGATCTCGCTCACCGCACGGTTGGCCTTCTCGGTGGAGCGACGCAGGGGATAGGAGCCGCTCAGGAAGAACTCCACCTGCCGGTCGGACACGCTCCAGGCGTCGCCGAAGGAGCGGCCGAACCCGAGCTGGGCCACGCCCAGGTTGAGGTCGAGCTGGGGCAGCAGGTTCTGCTTGGCCAGGGCGGCGGCCCGGCGGGCGTCGGAGACGCGATCGCGCGCCTCCGCGAGCTCGAGGCGGTTCTCGAGGGCGCTCTGGACCAGGTCGGGCAACGGGTCGTCCTCCTCTCCTTTCGGCGCTGCCAGCGTGACCTCCTCGGGCTCCACGGGATTGCCCGGGGGGAGGGCGAGTATCCCGCGGAACAGCTCGAGGGCGGTCTCGAGCGCGGCCTGGGAGCGGATCATACCCTCGCGCGCCTGGGCGGCCTGCAGCTCGGCGCGGAAGACGTCGAGCTTGCTCGCCATCCCGACCTTCAGCCGGGCATCGGAGGCGTCGAGCAGACCCTCGGTCCGCCGCAGGCTCTGGTCGGCGACCTCGAACAGCTGGCGCTGTGCGACCACGGAGTAGTAGGCGGCCGCCACCTGCACCGCGAGCCGCTGCCGCGCGAGCTCGAACGACCTCTGCTGCGCGACCACGGCGCGCTGGGCGTTGGTGAGGTCGAAGTAGGTGGCGTTGGGCCCGGCGCCCCTGAGCAGCGGCTGCCGAAGCAGCAGACTCAGGTCGGTGGTACGCGGGTAGGGCGCATCCAGGCCCGTGTCGGGCTCGGAGACGTACCGGCCGCTGGCCACGAGCGTCCCCCCCGTCCAGGGGAGCTTCTGGGAGACGTCGAGCCCGAACAGCGTCCGGCCGTCGCCCCTCTGAAAGAGCGGGACGACCTGCGGAAGGAACTGTCCGCTGACCGAGGACTCCTGCCAGCGCGACGCGGTGAGAGCGGCCACGGAGTCGAGGAGCGAGAAGTTGTGCTCCAGGGCCAACCGCACCGCGGCCGCGAGGTCGAGCGTCGGCACGCCGGGCCCCGGGCCCACCGCGGTCTTCCCCGTGGGCGCGAGGGCGTCCCGGTCTCCGGGCGCGGGTGTCACAGACGCCTCGACGGACGACGGGTTGACCTGCGGCTCCTGCGCGGCGACACCTCCGGCAGCGAGAAGCACCACGAACACGGCGAGGGGGGCACGCTCCACGTTCGAGCCTGAGGGTAGCGGCCGGTGCGCGCGGCCGTCAACCGACGGGCCCGGGCGCCCGTCCCGCCCCCGGCCCGGTTTGGCGCGCCCTGACGCGGCTGCTAGGCTCGGGAGCTGGGAGTGTTCATGAGAACCAATCAGCTGAACCCTTTGGGGGCCCTGGGTCTCCTCGTCCTCCTCGCTCACCCGGCGACCGCGGCCGAGACGCCACGGATCGAGGTCGAGGAGCTCCTCCTCGGGAACGGTATGACGTGGCTCCTCTACGAGAACCACGATTCACCCACGGTCTTCGCGGGGTGGGTCGCCCACGTCGGCTCCGCGAACGAGCGGCCGGGGATCACCGGCCTCAGCCACTTCTTCGAGCACATGATGTTCAAGGGGACGCACGTCATCGGGACGACGGATCTCGAGGCCGACTTGAGAATCATCGAGGAGCAGGAGCGGGTTCGCGAGGAGATGCGGGCGGAGAAAGCGGTGATGAGGGAGCGACTTCGGCGCGGAGAGATCGACGACCTCGCCAACCCCGAGAGCTGGACCGATCGCTACCGGGAGCTCGACGCGGAGTTCGACGCCCTGGTTCAGGAGCAGAGGAAGACCATCGTCAAGCAGGAGATCGACCAGATCTACACGTCGAACGGGGGCGAAGGCCTGAACGCCGGCACCGCGGAGGACATGACGCTCTACTACGTGAGGGTCCCGAGCAACCGGCTCGAGCTCTGGGCGTGGCTGGAGTCCGACCGCCTCCTCAACCCCGTGTTCCGCGAGTTCTACTCCGAACGCGACGTCGTCTTCGAGGAGCGGCGGCTCCGCACGGAGTCGACTCCCCTCGGCAAGTTCGACGAGGCTTTCAACGCTCTCTTCTGGGAGGCGCACCCGTACACCTGGCCGGTCGTCGGGTGGGCCTCCGACATCCCGATGTACACCCTCGCCCAGGCAAAGGAGTACTTCGCGACCTACTACGCCCCGAACAACCTCACCGGCGTCCTGGCCGGGGACTTCGAAGCGTCGGAGGTGAAGCCGCTGCTCGAGCGCTATTTCGGCCGCATCCCCCGCGGTGAGGTCGACCCGCCCCTGGTGGTGACGCTCGAGCCGAAACAGATCGGAGAAAAACGCTACAACGCCGAGGCCGAGACCTCACCCACGGTCCGGATCTGGTGGAAGGGCGTTTCCCTGCTTCACAAGGACACCCCGGCGCTGGATCTCCTCGGCGACATCCTCAGCGGGCGCACCGGGCGCCTGTACAAGGGGCTCGTCCTCGGTCGCCAGATCGCCAACCAGGCGTCGGCGTTCAACCAGTCCCGCAAGTACTCCGGATACTTCGAGGTCGAGGCCACGGTGAAGGAGGGAGAGGACCCGGCGGCGGTCGAAGCCGCGGTCTACGAGGAGCTGGACAAGCTCCAGCAGGAGCCGGTGCCCGCGGAGGAGCTGCAGAAGGTCAAGAACCGGAACAGAGCGAATGCCTTCCGGCGGCTGACCTCAACCAGCGGCATCGGGTTCCAGCTCATGGCCTACGCCGGGCTCGGCGACTGGCGCTACATCAACACATCGGCCGAGGCGATCGATTCCGTCACGACCGCCGACCTGCAGCGCGTGGCGGAGGAGTACCTGACGAAGGAGAGTCGAACGGTCGGCGTCTTCCTCCGCAAAGAGGGTGCGGCCCCCGAGGACCCGGAGCTGGCGGCCCTGCCCCCGCCGGCGCAAGGCATGGCGCGCCAGGCCCTGAAGCAGATCGAAGACGTGAACGACCCCGCTCAGCTCCAGCAGATGATCGCTCAGATGCAGCAGGCCGCCGGCCAGGCCCCTCCCGAGATGAAGCGGGCCATCGAGCTCATCCTGAAGACGGCCGCAGAGCGTCTCGAGGTGCTCTCGGCGACCACGGAAGAGGTTTCGAAGTGAGGACCGCCATGACTCGCCACGCTGTCGTCGCTACCGCCCTCGTCCTCGCGATCGCTGCGGCCCCTGTCTCGGGGCAAGTGCGGCAGGAGATCCCCTCTCACCCCGACCAGCTTGCATTCGAACCGATCGTCTTCGAGCCACCGTCCCCCGGGAACCACCGCCACGTCCTGAAGAACGGGATGATCGTCTTCATCGCCGAGGACCGGGCGCTCCCTCTCGTCAATGTCTCGATCAGTCTGCGGGCCGGAAGCTGGCTCGAGCCCGAGGGGAGGGAGGGCCTGGCCTCGCTGACGGGCTCACAGATGCGGAAGGGCGGGACCAGGAGCCTCACCGCCGAGGAGCTCGACGAGCGTCTCGACTTTCTCGCCGCGGAGGTCTCGGCCGGGATCGGTGACACCTCGGGAGGGGCCAGCCTGAACTGCCTCGCCGACAACCTCGACGAGGCCCTGGCCCTCTTCGTGGAGATGCTCCGCGAGCCTCGCTTCCAGGAGGACCGGCTGGCCCTGGCCAAGGAGCAGGCCCTCCAGCGGATGAAGAAGCGCAACGACGACTCGGCCGACATCGAGGCACGCGAGTGGAACGTGCTCCTCAACGGCGAGGACCACCTCACGAACCGCTTCACAACCGAGGCCTCGCTCACCGCGATCACTCGCGACGACCTCCTCGCCTTTCACGGCCGCTATGTCCATCCCGCCAACATGATCGTCGCGGTCTCCGGCTCCTTCGCCACCGAGGACATGCTGCGCCGGCTCGAAGGCGCCTTTGCCGACTGGCCGACGTCGCCGCCCGACCTGGCCCCGATTCCCGACACCATCGACCCTGCCGCGCCCGGGCTCTACCGCATCGAGAAGGACGTCAACCAGGGCCGCGTCTCCCTGGGGCTGCCGGGCGTGATGAGAGACCACCCCGACGCCGATGCTCTCGAGGTGATGATCGACATTCTCGGGGGCTCCGGATTCACCTCCCGGCTGATGAAGACGGTGCGCTCCAACGAGGGCCTCGCCTACGAGGCCTACGCCGCGATGAGCCTGGGCGTCTGGTACCCCGGCCGTTTCCGGGCCGGGTTCCAGTCGAAGAGCGCGACCGTGGCCTGGGCGACCGAGCTGGTCCTGGAGGAGATCCGCAGGATCCGCGAGGAGGGCGTCACCGAGGAGGAGCTGGGAACGATCAAGAGCAGCCTTATCGAGACCTTCCCGTCCAACTTCAACTCGAAGGCGCGCTCCATGGCCATCTTCGCCTCCGACGAGTACACCGGGCGGGATCCCGACTACTGGAAGACCTATCGCGACCGGATCCGGGCGGTCACCGCCGGGGACGTGCAGCGGGTGGCCCGAGCCCATCTGGTGCCGGAGAGGATGATCATGCTCGTCGTCGGGAACCAGGCCGACATCGACCGCGGGGACGAGAAGCACCCCGTCACGTTGGAGGGGCTGGCCCCGGGAGGAAAGGTGACGGAGCTCCCGCTCCGCGACCCCATGACCATGAAGATGCCGTAGTTGTCGCCAAGGTCCCTGCCGCGAGCCCAACTCGCCGCCATGACCGCGCGGCGCTCGGGACGCGTGGACTCGCAGGCCCTCTTGGGCACGGGGCTTGTGCGGGGTGTACATCATCAAGGCCCGCGCGCCGCAAGAGAAGGTGGCGCATCCGCGGAGTCGGTGCGTGGTGCGGGTGACTCGGGGTGTGGTCGTAGCATCGATCGCGCGCGGACCAAAGGAACTTCCCGCACCTGCGCACTCCCGGACGTCCCACCCGTGCCCTGCGCCGCGGCAACGAAACCGCAGGAGGTCCTCGTAGAAGGGCGGTTTCGATGCCCCGGACAGGCCCGCTCGCTTCACGCGCCCTGCGCGCTTCGGCCTCACTGCCCGCCACTGGCTCGCGGCGCAGCCCGGACACGCGCCGTGGCCGGCCTGATCCCGGTCGGCTCAACGGTCGTCGCGGGAGCGCCGGGTGAGTGGAGGAAGGTCGACTACGCTTGCTTCTTCTGGAAGGCGGCGACGAAGTCCTTGAGGAGCATCGGGTTGTTGCTCTTCACCTTCCCGGTGAGGAAGTCCGCGGGGCCGAGCTTGTGGTCGCCGTTCCAGACGTCGAGAAACATCTCGGCCGAGCCCTTGAAGAAGCAGTCCGCGTCGTCGGTCTTGCCCTTCTTGACGGAGCACTTGCTCTTGGTGATGTGGACCGACCACTTCTCCTCGTCGCCGAGGGAGAAGTAGTAGGTGCGCTCGGCCTTCACGTTGGCCTTGTTGAAGCGCTTCGGAAGGCCCTTGAAGATCTTCGCGATCTCGCTCATGGAAGCCTCCGGCTACGCCCGGGGAAGCGAGGTGATGTAGTCGTCGACCAGCTTCCTCTGGGCCTCGGGGGTGAGCGAGGACTTCACGATCTTGGACGCCGCCTCCACCGCGATGTCCGCCACCTGCCCCCGCAGCTCGGCGATGGCCTCGTTCTTGTCCCGCTCGATCTGCTCGCGGGCGCGCTCCACGATGTGCTCGGCATCCGAGCGCGCCTTCTCGACGAGGTCGACCCGGGCGGACTCCGCCTCCTTCAAGGCCCGGGCGAGGATCTCCTCGCGCTCGCGCCCCGCCCCCCGCAGCATCTCCTGGTGCTGGGCGAGGAGGTCCTTTGCCTCCGCCGCCGCGGTCTCGGCGGCTCCCACGCTGTCGCGGATGCGCTTTTCGCGATCGTCCACGATGCGGAGGAGCGGCCCCCAGGCGAACTTGCCGAGCACCCAGGCGAAGAGGGCGAAGAGGACTGCCGTGGACCACAGCAACGTGGTGTCCACGCTGAGAAAACTCCCGCTGCCCCCGCCGGCGGCGGCCAGCGGGAGCGGGGCGACAACCCACGTCAGCATCGCCAGCCTACTTGATCGCGAGCAGGATGGTGACGATCAGCGCGAAGAACGTGACGCCTTCGATGAGACCGGCGGCCACGATCATCGCGCCGCGGATGTCTCCGGCCGCGTTGGGCTGGCGGGCGATACCCTCCAGGGCGGCCGCGGCGAGCTTGCCGATGCCGGCCGCACCTCCGATGATCGTGAGTCCGGCGCCGATACCGGCGGCGAAGTAGGCAAGGCCGGTTGCATCCATGGTTCGGGTTCCTCCAAGAGATTGACAGCGAGGCGCATGGGATCAGTGCGCGGGATGGGCGTACATCCCGATGAAGAGGGCGGTGAGCAGGGTGAATATGTAGGCCTGGATGAAGGCAACCAGGATCTCGAGCAGCATGATGAAGAGGCCGAGGGCAATCGACACCGGCGTCATGAGCACCCCGGCCATCCAGCTGAGCTGGCCCATGAGGGCGATCAGGAGAAGGAGCGTGGTGATCACCATGTGACCGGCCAGCATGTTGGCGAAGAGCCGGATCATGAGGGCGAACGGCTTCGTGAACATGCTGATGATCTCGACCGGAATCATGATCGGCAGCAGCCAGAGGGGCAGACCCTCCGGGATCAGGTTCTTGAAGTGGCCGACGACGCCGTACCTCGAGATCCCCGCGTACTGCTGGGCGAGGAAGGAGATCCCGGCCAGGGCCATCGTCACCGCGATGTTGCCGGTGGAGGTCGTCCCCGCGAGCGACCACCGGCCCCCCTCGTAGGCGGGCAGCGGCACCAGGCCGAGGAGCGCCGCCACCAGGATGAAGAAGAAGAAGCTGCAGAGGAGCGGCGTGTACTTCCGCCCGTCGCCGTGGCCGATGCTCGGCTCCGCGACCTCGTCGCGGATGAAGAGAACGAGGGCTTCGACCGCACCCGCGAGGCCATTCGGGATCGAGCCTCCGCGGTAGCTGCGGATGGACAACCGCGCGCCCAGGACCACCAGCAGCGCGGCCAGGACGAAGAAGACGAGGTGCTTGGATCGGAAGCCGAAGAAGGTCTGGTCGGTCACGTGGTGCATGATCACCGAGGCCGGTCCGTGGTCCTCGGTCTCGGCGGCGTGGGCGTCGGCCTCGGGCCCGGCCAGCGCCCCCGCGTCGTGCGCCGATGGGGCCTCGAGGGTCGCCGGGGGGTGGCCCTCGACCGCCGGCGGGGGGGCGGCCTGCAGCAGCAGGACCAGGAGCAGCGCCCCGCTCATGAACCCCCTCCGGGCGCGATGGCGGCACGACGGTGGAAGATCGTTGTCTGCATGACGAAGAAGATGAGGAAGTAGGACAGAAGCGACACCACGAGGGGCACCCTCGGCAGTCCCAGGGCCAGGATGCCGGCGGCCACTCCGAGCAACAGGGCCGCCATCCGCCCGACCGTGCCCCACAGGACCGCCCGCAGGAAGACGGTCGTGGGGCGGCGGTCTGACCACACCACGAGGAAGTAGGCGGCCACCGCGTTCAGCACCGCCAGGGCACCGCCGTACAGCGCGGCCCAGCGGCCCGCCGCATCCAGGCGGCGCAGTCCGAGTGCCCAGGCGATCAGAAACGAGGACACGGCCACGCCGGTGACGAGGAGGGCGTACTTGCTGAGGCTCAGTGCCTGGGGTCTGTTCGTCGCTTCCAAAGATCCGTCACCGCCCGGAAGAAGTAAACGAGCGCCGCGACCACGCCCAGCGTGCCCCCGCCGAGCAGGAACCAGGGCTCGGTTCCCGAGCCGACCGTCCAGCCAATGGCCCGCGCCCAACCCGGCCAGCACGGTCCCGGCCAGAGTCGTCCCGAGCCCGAGGTACGGACCCGCCTCGCGAAGTGCGCGTCCCCGATCTCCCGCGAGCTTCCCCGAGGCGTTCGGCCGGTCGGAAGAGGGCGCGCGAGACGGCAACGGCCCGACACGGTATCACACGCACCAGAGGCAGGCAAGCAGGCCTAACCCGCGACCTGCGAAGAGGATAGGGTCGACGGTGGCGCCGCGGGAGGGGGGGCCTTCGACGGGCCCGTCACCAGCGGGCTCCGCAGGATGTCGAGCCGGTAGATGCGGATCGCGGAGAGCACCAGGGACAGGATCACCGGGCCGATGAGGAAGCCGAAGACCCCGAAGGCGAGGACCCCGCCCACGATCGACAGGAATCCCAGAAGGGGGTGGATTCGTGCCGCCCCGCGGAGGAGCAGGGGCTTCACGACGTTGTCGCTGCCGCTCACGATGACGGTGCAGTAGACGAGCAGGCCCAGCCCCGGCCCCACCTGGCCCTGGACCAGGAGGTACACGACGGCCGGCACCCACGCGAGGGGCGAGCCCACGAGGGGCACCGTCGCCGCCAGGATGACCGCGGTCCCCCACAGGAGGGGCGAGGGCACCCCGAAGATCATGAAGCCGATGCCGGCCAGGATCCCCTGGGCGACCGGAACCACCACCACCGCCTGCAGGGCGCCCAGGATCGTGCGTTCGAGGTGCTCGAAGATCTGGGCCTCTTGTGTCTCGGAGAAGGGCGAGACGGGTCGGAGCTCCTCCTTCAGCCGCCCCCCGTCGCGGAGGAGGAAGAACAGGATCAGCAGGAAGAGACCGAGGTCGACGGCGGCCCGGGTGACCCGCGAGAGGACCCCCTGGAGGAGGGCGTTTGCTCCCTTCGCGAGCTGGGCGATCCCACCGGAGAGGACCGGCGTCACCTGGGCCTGGACGTAGGTGATCCACTCCTGCAGGGCCGGGTAGCGCTGGGGCAGGTCTTCCCAGAACGTCTGCAGCTCATCGGGCCCGACGACCGGTTGCGTGGTCACCCACTGCAGGAAGAGCGCGGCCTGGCGGGTCAGGAGGAAGAGCGAGGTCAGCACCGGGACGAGAATCACCAGGGTGGTGACGAGCACGATCAGCATGGAAGCGGTGCCGGCGCGTCCGCGGAGGAGTCTGGTCAGTCGGCGTTGGGCGGGAACGAGGAGGAGGGCCACGCACGCCGCCACCGAAGCGACGAGGATGAAGGGCCGGAACACCCAGAAGGCGAGGACGAGGATGACCGCGAGGGCGAAGAGAAGCGGGGTGAGAAGGTCTCGTCGTCGTCTCTCACGCATGTCCTAACTCTAGTCCTGTTTCCGGGTTCCGCCGAAATTGACGACTATTCATCGACCCCCCGACCCTGTCCCTCCCCACGTAGGGGGAGGGGACCTGCTGTGGACAGCGGTCCCCGTCTCGCTTCTCGAGAGCGAGCTGGGGACCGTCGCCAGGTTCGACCCGTGCTCAGGCCCCTGGCTCTTTGCTGCTACCGCGGCTGATGGCATCGGGGAGCTCGTTGCGGTCGATCTCACCCGGACGGCGTGGGAAGTGACGGGCGAGCGCGTCCCCCACCATCTTCACGGCCACCACGATCCCTTCGGTGAAGCGCCCGGCGTGGAGGTCCTCGCGCATGGCCTCCACCACCGTCACCCAGAACCCTTCCTCGCAACGCTCGTCGAGGCCCCGGTCCCCGACCACCGCGACGGCCCGGCTCTCCGGCGCGACCAGGATCAGGACGCCGTTGCGCTCGTCCGTCCGCGTCATTCCCAGCCGTTCGAAGTCGGCCTGGGCAGCGATGCGAGCGTCGTCGACCCGCCCCTCGGCCACGTGCACGCGGATCTCACCCCGCGACCGCGTCTCCGCCTCGCCGATCGCAGCCACGATCCGCTCGTCGTCGAGCGCCTCCACGAACGCGTCGGGCTTCACCGGATCCTCCTCACCAGCTGCTCGAGGCCCCGCCCCCGCCGAACGAGCCCCCCCCGCCCATGAAGCCGCCGCCACTGCCTCCGCCCCAACCGCCGCCTCCGCCCCAGGTGCCGCCTCCGCCCCAGCGCCCCCCGCCCCAGTGGCTGGAGTCGCGCCGCCAGCCCCGGCCGCCGTAGGTGCGGCCGGGGTGCCCCGGCGTCCCGAAGCGGACGAGGAGGAGGAAGACGATGACGAGCGCGACAACGATCAGGACCGCGGCGAGGGACGGCCCTTCGCGTGTCCTCTCCGCAGTGGGCGCGGCGTACTCCCGCTCGACCGCGGCCACGATGGCGTCGATGCCCGCCTCCAGCCCTCCCGCCCAGTCGTCCTCGCGAAGGCGGGGGGCCACCTGCTCGCGGAGGATGCGCGCGGCGAGCGCGTCGGGGAGCGCCCCCTCGAGGCCGTAGCCGACCTCGATGCGCATCGCCCGATCCTCGACGAAGACGAAGAAGACGGCCCCGTTGTCGAGCTCACTGCGCCCGACCCGCCAGGCTTGGGCGGTCCGAGCAGTGAAGTCCTCGAGGGATGGAGAGGGCAGCTTCGGGAAGACCACGACCACGATCTGGGTCGAGGTCTCCTCGTCGAGCTGTCGCAGCTTCTGGTCGAGCCGACGGGTGTCGGCCTCCGAGACGAGACCGGCGTCGTCGTTGAAGTAGGCCCGCGGCGGGGGCGGCAGGTCCTCCGCCCAGACCGGCGGCGTCCCCCCGGCCAGAATGACGCCGGCGACGAGCGCGCCCTGCGCGGCGCGCATGCACGGCCTGGCCACGTGCGAAGTCCCTATTGAGGCGCCTCCGCGGGCGCGGGGGTGCCTCCGAACTGGAAGTCGACGGTCGGTGCCTGGTCGGCGCCGGGTGCCGCCTTGAAGTAGGCCTTCTCCCCGAAGCCGAAGAGTCCGGCGAAGAGGAAGCCCGGGAAGCGGCGCCGCGTGGCGTTGTAGTCCTGGGCCTTCTCGTTGTAGCGCATGCGCTCGACCGTGATGCGGTTCTCGGTGCCCTCGAGCTGAACCTGCAGGTCCTGGAAGTTCTGGTTGGCCTTGATGTCGGGGTACCGCTCCACCACCACCAGGAGCCGGGAGAGCGCGCTCGAGAGGGCGTCCTGGGCCTGCTGGAACCGCGCGAACCCGGCGGGATCGTTGGGGAGATTGCCCATGTTGATCTGGCCGACGCTGGCCCGGGCCTGGACCACAGACTCCAGGGTCGATTTCTCGAAGTCGGCCGCCCCCTTGACCGTCGCCACCAGGTTCGGGATGAGATCCGCCCGCCTCTGGTAGACGTTCTCGACCTGTCCCCACTGGGCGTTGACCGCCTCTTCCTTGTTGACGAGGTCGTTTCGGACGCCGAGGGCGAACGCACCGGCGATCAGGGCGATCACGACGACGACGCCGAGGCACCCCAGCCACTTCATCATGAGAGCTCCTCCTTGGGGGAAGACGGCCCGCCGGCCCCTTATATCTCGGCCACGTCCGCGAGTCCACGCCGGCGCCCGAGATGGTCGCGGACGGCCTCAGGGCTCGGTCCCGTGCGGCCTCGCCCCGATGATCCGTCGATCTCGGGCGCCGGGTTCTCGCGGAGTCCCCCGCGTCGGGGCCCGCTTGCCTGGAGGTCAGTGGTCAGACGGCGTGTCTTCGTCCGCGGGGGCGGGGGCGGCGTCCTCGTCCTTCGTCGCGGCGTGGTCGGCGGCGTGGGCCACCTGGCCGGCGAACTTGTCGGGCTGGACGATGGCCGCGATCCGGCCCACCGGCGCGTGCAGGAAGGCCAGGAATGGCTTCGGGTACAGCCCGATCCAGAAGCAGAGGACCACGAGCGGCACGAGCGTGGCGAGCTCACGGGCGTTGAGGTCGGGGAGCTTCTCGTTCTCCTCCTTCGTGACCTTGCCCCAGAAGACGCGCTGGTAGAGCCACAGCAGGTAGGCCGCGCCGAGGACGATGCCCAGCACCGCCCAGTAGGCCCACACACGGTTCGCGGCGAAGGCGCCCTGCAGGATCATGAGCTCGCCGATAAAGCCGTTCAGGGTCGGCAGGCCCATCGAGGCCAGGAAGATCACCAGGGTGAACGTGGCGTACACCGGCATCACCTTCGCGAGGCCACCGAACTCGGCGATCTCCTTGGTGTGACGACGCTCGTAGATCAGCCCGACGAGGAGGAAGAGCCCGCCAGTGGAGAGCCCGTGGTTGATCATCTGCAGGACGCTGCCCTCCATCCCCAGCGGGTTGAGGGCGAACATCCCGAGCATCACGAAGCCGAGGTGGCTCACCGACGAGTACGCGACGAGCTTCTTCATGTCCTTCTGGACGAGGGTGACGAGCGCGGCGTAGATGATCGAGATGATCGCGAGGGTGACCATCCAGGGGACCGCGGCCAGCGTGGCCTCGGGCAGCAGCGGCAAGGAGAACCGGATGAAGCCGTAGGTCCCCATCTTCAGCAGGACGCCGGCCAGGATCACCGAGCCCGCGGTCGGGGCCTCCACGTGGGCGTCGGGGAGCCAGGTGTGGAACGGGAACATCGGGACCTTGATCGCAAAGCCCAGGAAGAAGGCGAGGAAGACCAGGGACTGCAGCTCGCCCGGGATCCCCATCTGCATCCAGACGGTGTAGTCGAAGGTCCCCGTCTCCTCGAGACCCGGCAGCTTCCGCGACTCGAAGTAGAGGGCGAGGATGCCGAGCAGCATCACCACCGAGCCCACCAGGGTGAAGAGAAAGAACTTGATGGCGGCGTAGAGCCGGCGGGCGCTCCCCCAGATCCCGATGAGGAAGTACATCGGGACGAGCATGACCTCCCAGAACAAATAGAAGAGGAAGAGATCGAGGGCGCAGAAGACGCCGATCATCCCGGCCTGCAGGAGGAGCAGGAACACGTAGTACTGGCGGACGCGCTGGGTGATGGCGGTCCAGGACGAGAGGATGGCGATGAATCCGAGCAGCGTCGTCAGGAGGATGAGCAGCGCGCTGATGCCGTCGACCCCGAAGAAGTACTGGACGCCGATCGAGGGGATCCACTCGTGCTTCTCGACGAACTGGAAGCCGGCGCCGCCCCGGTCGAACCAGAACCACAGGGGCAGGCTCACCAGGAAGCCGAGGAGCCCGATGCCGTTCGCCGCCCAGCGCACGGCACCGTCCTTGCCCCTGAACACGGGGAGCAGCAGGACGAGCGCCCCCACGAGGGGGGTGTAGGTGATGATCGAGAGCAGGTGGTCCCGGTAGAAGTCCATCTCTTGCTAGCCCCCTAATAGAGCCCCAGCACGAAGCGCCCGGCGGCGATCAGAATGAAGAGACCGATCAGCATGCTGAGCGCGTAGTGCTGGACGAGACCGTTCTGCACGGATCGAAAGGCATAGCTCAGGTTGTCGAGAACGAAGGCGGTGAGGTTCACGGCACCGTCCACGACCCAGCGATCCCAGAGGTTCGAGGCCTTCGCCACCACGTCGCGCGTCCACCAGGCGACGCCATTGACGCCGAGGCCGAGCCGCACCTCGCCGTCACCCCCGTCGACGACGTAGCGATCGGCGGCGAAGAGCGCGTTCCCGCCGCCGAGGGTCAGGCCTCGGACGAGCACCGCGCCATAGATCTCGTCCACCCAGTACTTGTTCAGGAGCAGGCGGTAGGGCCCGGAGAGGGTTGCGGCGAGGCGCTCCGGGATCACGGGTTCGCCCCGGTAGAAGCGCGTCGCCACCAGGATGCCGGCGGCGGCCACCACCACGCTCAGCGCCATCAGACCCAGCTCCACACCGTGACCGGGGACCGGAGCCGCGAACACCTCGGTGAGCGCGTGGTGGGCGTGCTCGAAGGCGGGGTGGAGATAGTGCTCGATCCAGTTGTTCCCGAAGAGAACGGCGGGGACGCCCAGGAACCCGACCAGGGCCGAGCCCACCGCCAGCACCTGCAGCGGCATCACCATGGAGGACGGCGACTCGTGGAGGTGGTGCTCCTGCTCGTCGGTTCCCCGGAAGCTCCCGCCGAAGGTCATCCAGTACAGGCGGAACATGTAGAACGCGGTGAGAGCCGCGGCGAGGATGCCCACGCCCCAGACCCACTGTCCGTACCCGCCGACCTTGAAGGCCGACCACAGGATCTCGTCCTTCGAGAAGAACCCGGCCAGAGGCGGGATGCCCGCGATTGCGATGCACCCGACGAGCATCGTGAGGTGCGTCCAGGGCAGCTTCGATCGAAGGCCCCCCATGTGCCGCATGTCCTGCTCGCCGGACATCGCGTGGATGACCGAGCCCGATCCGAGGAAGAGAAGCGCCTTGAAGAAGGCGTGGGTGCCGAGGTGGAAGATCCCGGCCCCGAAAGCCCCCACCCCGCAGGCCAGGAACATGTAGCCGAGCTGGCTCACCGTCGAGTAGGCCAGCACCCGCTTTATGTCGTTCTGGACGAGTCCGATCGTGGCCGCGAAGATCGCGGTGAAGGCCCCGACCAGGGCCACTACGAGCATCGCCTTCGGGGCATGCGAGTAGATCGCGGAGGAGCGGGCCACCATGTAGACGCCGGCGGTGACCATGGTGGCGGCGTGGATGAGGGCGGAGACCGGGGTCGGGCCCTCCATGGCGTCGGGGAGCCAGACATGCAGCGGCACCTGGGCGCTCTTGCCGGTGGCCCCGATGAACAGGAGGAGGCCGATCAGGGTGAGGGTGCCGCCCCAGGCGTACTCGATCGGCATGTGCGCCGCCGCCGCCATCACCTCGCGGAAGTCGAGGGTGCCGAAGGTCACGAACACCAGGAACATCCCGACCAGGAAGCCGGCGTCTCCGATCCGATTGACGATGAAGGCCTTCTTGCCGGCGTCGCTCGCGCTCTGCTTCTCGAACCAGAAGCCGATGAGCAGGTACGAGCAGAGGCCCACGCCCTCCCAGCCCACGAAGAGGACCGCGTAGTTCGCGCCCAGCACGAGCGTCAGCATGGCGAACATGAAGAGGTTCAGGTACGCCATGTACCGCGCGTATCCGGGGTCGTGCCCCATGTACCCGATCGAGTAGACGTGGATCAGGAAGCCGACGAACGTGACGACCAGGACCATCACGGAGGCGAGCGGATCCAGAAGATAGCCCCACTCCACCTGGAACGGGGTCGCCCCGGCCGCTCCGTGGATCGCGGTCTCCGTCGCCCCGCCCGGGATCCAGGTCCACAGCGTCTGCGCGAGCGTGTGGTCGGGCGCCCCGTGTGCCTCGAGAGCCGCCCAGACCGAGACCAGGAAGGACGCCAGGACCGTCCCGCAGGCGACCAGGCCGATGATCGGGGACGGGGATGCGCCAACGGCGTGGTCATCTCCGCCGTGTGCCCCCGCCCGGCGGCCGAGGACGCGGACACCAATGGTCAGGTTGAAGAGGAACCCGAGGAGGGGGAAGAGGGGAATGAGGAAGAGGGAGGAGTCCATCTAAACCCTTAAGATCAGGGCGGATCTTATTAGAACGCTCGGAAAGCCGTCAAGCCGGCCCTGGCGGGATGGGTTTCGAAGAACACGTGCGACTGGCCTTCCAGGCCGGGATTCGCCCGCGCGTCCCCTTCGTAGGGACGCGTGGGCGCACGGGGCCCATCGCAAGGCGTTTCTCAGCCTGTCGGAGGCGACGCTTGCGCGTCGCGGCGTACACTCGGGGTCGACGCTCGTCTCGCAAGCTCGACTTCGCGTCCCCCGAGCCCCCTACGTGGGGAGGGATAGGGTGGGGGATCATTGAATGATCAGGAGAGGGGGTCATTGAGTAACTCGTGGTCCGTCCGGCCGTCGAGCAGATCGAGAACGTGCGGGAGCAGAGGCGCGAGGGCCTCGAGCCCGTCCCGCACCCCCGTGGGGCTGCCCGGCAGGTTCACGACGAGGCAGCGACCCACGAGGCCGGCCCGGCCGCGCGACAGCGCGGCGAGCGGCGTCTTGGCTAGCCCGTGGGCGCGAATCCGCTCGGCCAGGCCCGGGGCCTCGCGGTCGATGACCTGGAGCGTCGCCTCCGGCGTGACGTCCCGCGGCCCGAGACCGGTGCCACCCGTGGTCACGACGATCTGCGAGGACGACGACGCCCTCCGGAGCGCGGCGGCAATGGCGGGGAGGTCGTCGGGCACGACCCACGGACCCTCCACCTCGAGGCCCTCCCCGCTCAGCCTGCGGCAGGCCTCGGGGCCGGAGACGTCCTCGCGCTCGCCGCCCGCGCAGCCGTCGCTCACCGTGATCACCGTCGCACGCGGCATGGGAGGCAGGGGCCGGATTCGGGGTTTGACCTTCGCTGACGGCGAAACCTATAGTGGATGTTAGAAGTCCATCGGGGGGACTGCAAGCCGAATGCGACCATTCGGAGGACGACGATGACAGGCTTTGCTCTCGCTATGTTGCTCCTGGCGCAGGCGTCGGCGGTCGCGCCCGATGCCGAGGTGCGCGCCCTGACCACCATCGTGCTCGACAAGGAGGGCACGCCGATCGAGGGGCTCACCGAGCAGGACGTCGCCCTCTCCGAGAACGGTGTCGTCCGTGACATCACCTCCTTCCGGCCTGACACCCGGCCGCTCACCGTGGCGGTCATCCTGGACACGAGCCGGGCGGTGGGCTCCGACTACCGACTCAATGTCGTAGAGGCGGTCGCCGCCTTCATCTCCCGGTTGCCCTCGGGCACGGAGTACGCGCTCTGGGGTACGGGCGATCGGCCGACGAAGCTCGTCGACTACACCGAGGACCCCGCGGAGGCGTCGAAGGCCCTCCTCCGCATCGCCCCCCTCGGGGGGAACTACATGCTCGACGCCCTCGCCGAGGCCTCGAAGGACCTCAGGAAGCACGCTCGCGAGGGAGACCGCGTCGCGGTCGTTGCGATCAGCGGCACCGGCCCCGAGCTCAGCTACCTCGACAAGTGGCGGTCCGCCGACACGGCGGAGGAGAATGCCGACCTCTGCCTGCTTCTGCAGATCGACGTGGGCGGGGCCGATTTCCAGATGCGGGCCGACCTGAGCTACGTCTTCGATCGCCTGGCCAAGGCCACTGGCGGCGAGTACGACGTCATCCTGTCCTACATGGGGACGGACACCGGACTCCGGAAGCTGTCCCCGTTCCTGACGGCGGGCTATCGGCTGGCCTACGCCACCGTCCCCGATCTGAAGAAGCGCGAGATCGGTGTGACCGTGGCCCAGCCCGGCACGGACGTGCGCGTGCCGACCCGAACCGATATCGAGTCAGAGCTGGCGCCCGAGCTCTGAGGTCTTGTCAGCACCTCGGTCAATACGATGACGAGAAGAGCCTTCCTTTCCATCGCCGTCCTCGCCGCCGTGATCGGTCTCGATCTTCGTGCGAGCCACGCCCAGGTCCAGCCTCCCACCTTCGGGACCGGCATCGAGATCATCAACCTCAACCTCTCGGTCACCGACCCGGCCGACAACTACGTGACCGACCTGGGCCAGCCCGACTTCGCGGTCTACGAGGACGGCATCCGTCAGGAATTGAGCCTCTTCACCCACGAGAATCTCCCCATCTCGATGGTCATCATGGTGGACACCTCCGCCTCGATGGAGGAGAAGATCGCGGTGGCGCAGCAGGCGGCCATCCGTTTCACCAAGACCCTGCGCCCGGTGGATCTCGCCCAGATCGTGCAGTTCAATGACCGCGCGACGACGCTCCAGACCTTCACCAACGACCCGGCAGCGCTCGAGAACGCCATCCTGGCGACGAACACCGCGGGCCCGACCGCGCTCCACAACGCGCTCTACATCGCCCTCAAGGACCTCACCCGCGAGAGGGACCCGAGTGAGCTTCGTCGCCGGGCGGTGGTTCTTCTCTCGGACGGCGAGGACACGGCCTCTCTCGTGAGCGACGACCAGGTGCTCGAGCTCGCCAAGAAGAGCGAGATCAACATCTACGCGATCAGCCTCCGCCCGACCCGCCCCCAGGACCGCACTCGGCAGGCCTTCAGCCAGGCTGAGTACCTGCTGACCTCGCTGACCCGGGAGACGGGGGGGCGTGTCTACTTCCCGGCCTCGCTCTCCGAGCTCGACGCCGTCTACGACCGCATCGCCGAGGAGCTGCGCACCCTCTACAGCGTCGGCTACGTCTCCTCGAACGTGCGGCGCGACGGCAAGTGGCGACGCATCGTGGTGCGCGTCCCCGAGCGCGAGGGCGTAGCCATCCGTCACAAGCTCGGCTACTACGCCCCCGGAAGCTGACGAGCGCGACGAGAGCATCGCTCGTCATCCTGAGGAGCCCAACCAGGACACGCGACGACGGATCAGGACCCGGTCGCCTACTTGCCCCGGTTCTTGTCGAAGAGCGCGTCCCAGCCCTTCTGGATGGCCTTCGCCGATCCGAGCCCGACCGCGATCGCGAAGGCGACTCCGAGCGCGCCGAAGCCGATCAGGAAGGCGGCGAGGACGATCTCACGCGCGAAGTTGAGCTGCCAGAGGGCCAGGGCCCCGACCACCCCGAGCGCCGCGGCCTTGAAGCCCTTCGCCACCAGCCGCGCGCGCGGCGCCCCCTCCTCCTCCAGGGTGTCCTCGATGCCCCCCGCCAGGGTGTTGGCCAGGAAGACCCCGCCGCCGAAGATCAGCGCGACCAGGGCCAGGTTCGGGAGATAGACGATCAGGCCCTCGATCATCCGCGACAGCACGACGAGCCCCCAGATCTCGAGCGAGTTGTCGAGGAAGACGAGCACCAGGAGAAGGAACACCACGTTGCCCACGAGCTCGTAGAGGGCCGCCCGCACGTCGCCCTTCCCGAACGCCGCCCGCCACGACGCGTTGCCGCCCAGGCGATCGAGGCGGAGCCAGATCAGGACGCGAACGACCGCTCTCTTCGCGAGCCAACCGACGATGATGCCCAGGAGCAAGACGAGCAGGCCCGCGGTCAGCGTCGGCGCATAGTCGATGAGACGCTGGACGAACTCGGTGAACGGGCTCGGGTCTTGTCTCTGCATCGTGCGTCAGCTCCTGGCGAAGAACAGCCGTTCGAAGCGCCGCGCCCGCAGCTCCTCCACGTGCCGCACGACCACCACCGGGTTGCGCCCCCGCTTGGCGATGAGCGCGGGGATGGTCTCTCCGAACAGCGGGACCACGGGTCCGGAGCTGGGGGCGCCGATCAGGACGAGCTCGCCGCGCTTGAGGTTGCGGATGAGACCGCTTCCGATCTCGCGCCGCAGGAGCACCTCGAGCTGCACCGCGCTCCCGGCGGAGCGGAGGGTCTCCCGGGCCTCGGCCGCATGCCGCTGCCCGCCGTCGCCCGCCCGCCCGTGCTCGACGACGGTGAGCGCACGAATGGGCGCTTCGAACCAGTTGGAGAAGGGACCGGCGAGCTCCGCCGCCAGCTTCGAGTTGCCCCCCGTGGTCACCGGGACCACGATGCGCGTCACCTTGTCCTTGTCGATCGCACCGTAGACGACCGCCACGTGGCAGGGCGCGTCCTGAAGGACCCGCTCCACGATCGAGGCGACGAGCCGCTCGAAGAAGGACTGGGTGGAGGGCTGGCCGATGATGAGGAAGTTGCAGCCCTCCTCGCGAGCCGTCTGGGCGAGGCCGTGTCCGATCCGGCGCGCGATCTTGATCACCGGCTGGACCGCGACGCCCCGCTCCTCGGCGTACCGCACCGCGCTCTCGAGCACCGGCTCGAGCTCGCGGGCCTGGCGCCGGCCCGAGAACAGCGTCTCCCCCTCCGGCACCTCGGCCACCGTCACCACCACGAGCTCGCCGTCGTGCCGCCGGGCGACGGCGATCGCGCTCTCCATGAGCGACTCCATCGTCCGCGGGGACGAGATGGCGACGAGGACCCGGTACTCCTGGCGCTCGATCCGCTCCATCCAGGTCACGCGCTCCCCGAACGCCGTCTCGCGCTTGCGGCTGTAGGCGTAGTAGAAGGCACCGCCGGCGCCGATCCAGACCCCGGCCGCGAGCCCGGCCAGCGGGTAGTCGACGAACATGAACACCGCGAGGAAGAGCATGGTCCCGATCGCGAGGATCGGCGTGAGCGGCACGAAGGGGACCTTGAAGCCGCGGTCGAGCTCGGGGTGCAGACGCCGGAGCCGGATGAGGGCGACGTTCACGCCTCCGAACAGAAGCAGGAACATCACGCTGGCCGCCGCCGCGACCTCCTCGATGGGCAGCGCGACCGCCATGGCGATGATCAGGACCGCGGAGAAGAGGATCGCGAAGTGGGGGGTGGCGCGCTCGGGGTGCACGCGCGCGACGATCTGGGGAGGCTCGCGTCCCGCGCCATCGCGAAGGCGACCCGCGAGGAGGAGTAGATCGTGGCGTTGAGCGCCGAGAGCGTCGAGAGCAGCCCTCCGACGAGGATCACGATGCGCTCCGCCGGCGACGAACTGCTCCGCGGCCCTGACGAGGGCGATCTCCTTCTCCTCTCCCAGGTACTCCGTCACGCTCATGCCCTCGGGCGGCGTGACCGCGCCGATCGCGACGAAGGCGACCAGAAGGTAGATGGGCACGACGATGAGGAGCGAGAGGAAGATCGCGCGGGGCACGTTTCGCTTGGGGTTTTCCACCTCCTCGCTCGTCTGGGCGATGATCTCGTAGCCCTCGAAGGCGATGAACGTGAGCCCCATGGCCGCGAAGACGCCGGCCCATCCGTCGGCTCATGAACGGCGTGAACGAGGCCTGCCAATCCTCCCGCGACGCCCATGACCCAGAGGCCCGCCACCGACGAAGGCGCCGATGATGACCACCTTGCCGATGGTGACGACGTTTCCGGCCTTGCCCGTCTCCGACGCGCCGCGGTAGTTGATGTACGCGAAGAGCACGCACGCGCCGACCGCGAGCCAGATCTCGAGGGGGGCCAACGGGGTGGGGATCTCCGGCACCCCGAGGACGCCGAGCACCTCGTGGAAGTACGCGCCGAACCCCAGGGCGTAGAGCGAGCAGGCCACCGCGTGAGCGAACCACTCCATCCAGCCGGCGAGGAAGCCGCTCGGGTCGGGCAGCGAGCGCTTGATCCAGAGGTAGCCGCCACCGGCGCCGTGGATGGCACTGCCGAGCTCGGCGTAGGCGCCGTCGCGTGAGCAGGGCCACCAGGCCGTTGAGGCCGAACACGAGCAGCAGGGCGCGGGCCAGCGACACCGGCGGCGATGCCCGTGAGCACGAAGATCCCGGCACCGATCATCGCGCCGACGCCGATCATGGTGACGTCGATGAGCCGCATCTCGCGGCTCAGCCGGACTTCGAGCGCCATGTCGCCCGGGCCTCCAGGAGATGCCCCTGCCAACGAGGCTGCGGAAGCCTAGGGCCGGCTCGCCACGCAGTCAAGAGCGGGGCGGCACCGCGATCGCGGGGATCCTGGTGCCTTGAACGTCTAGAAGAACAGGCTCAGGCCGAAGCCGGGGACGCCGATCGAGATCCCCCCGTGAACGCCGCCCCGGTAGTACGGGGGCGCGGCGGGATAGCCGTACGGCGCCGGGTAGGGTGCGTAGTACGGGGGGCGAACCGGCCGATATCTGGAGTAGGGGCGGTAGTAGGGCCGAGGGTAGGGCCGGTAGGTGTAGTAGGGGTGGCGGGAGCGGCGAGTGTACCGGTGGTGTTCGTGGCGGTACCCCCGCGTGTCCCCCCGGTGGTACCCCTTCTTGTCGCTCCGCCTCCCGGAGCGATAGGAGTCGCGGTGGCCCCGGGACGATCGCTCGTAGCCAGAGCCGCGACCGCGGTCGCGGGAGCGTTGGTGGTCAGGCCCGGCGAGAAGCGTCGGCGGCGCCCCGAGCGCCGCGGCGAGAGCGAGCGCGGAAACGAGTGCTCGAATCTTCATGGCGAACCTCCCGTGTCTCCACCGGGAGGGAACGCAAGGGCCGTTCCAGGGACGACGATGTCTCGCGCTCAATGACTTACGCCGGACGACGCGGCATCGCCGTCCCCCCCCGGGCACAGACGGGTGTCGCCAGAAGCGGGCACGTCTGCAGATGGCGAGCTGGTGTGTGCGCCGCTACTCCACCCACACGCGGACGGTCGCGTCCTCGTCGTCGATCTCGACGAGATTCTCACCGGAGTCCAGCGCGCGCAGCACATCTCCGAGGGTGAACGTCTTCTTGTCTTCGCAGCCCGGGATCGGCACGTCGTCCCCGACGGCGTGCACCAGGAAGAGGGGCAGGTTGATCTTGACCGTCGCCTTCTTCTGGCCCTTCTCGACGATGCGCACCCGGAGCCACTTCGGCTCGTCGTCCGAGCGCCGGGGCGCGGCCTCGGGAGTGGCCGGCGAGGCGTTCTCGGACGAGGCGGTGGCGTTCTTCACCACCGCGAGATCGTCGTCCACCGCATCCGCGACCGCGGGGGCGGCGAGCACCATCGCGAGCCCCACCGCCAGCACCAGCGTCGTCGTCTTCATGTCCGTTCCTCCCTACTCGATCCAGACCTGGATGCGGGTCCCGTCGTCGCCTTCGACGGTCAGGATGTCCGTGGGGCCCGACGTCTTCAGGCGCTCCCAGAAGCTCCGGGCGTCGAAGCCCTCCTCCCTCAGCTCGTCCCGCGCCTCGTCGGGAAGGCTGTCGAAGACCATGTCCGCGAGAAAGACGGGGAAGTTCAGCGAGAGCTGCGGCTTGTTCGCGCCCTTCTCCCAGAGCCGCACGCGGACCCAGCCGGTCGTCCTGTCGCCGCTCCCGCCCCGGGCCGGGGGGGCTTCGGCCAGGGCCGAGCGGTCCAGTCGAAGCAGCGCCAGCTTGGCCCGGTCGACGAGGTCCTGGTCGGTCTCCTTCTGGAGGATCTCCTGGAGCACGGGCACCGCGGGTCGGCCGACCCCGGGACCGAGCGAGGCCATCTGGAGCGCCGCGAAGTAGCGCACGGTCCGGCTCGAGTCGTGGAGCGCCTCGTGGAGGACCTCGATGTGGCGACGCTTTCCGGCCTTGTACAGCTTCGCGGCCAGGCCCACCCGGCTGGCCTTCGCCTCCTCCCGAAGCGCGCTGTCCGAGGGGTGGGAGTCGAGGTACACCCCGTACTCCTCCAGAGCCCGCTCGCTCTCGCCGAGCTTCTCGCTGCAGCGGGCGATCCAGTAGAGGGCGGTCCGGGCCTCCTGGCCGTGGCCTTCGTCGTGGATCTCCTGCCAGGCGTCGCGGGCCGCGTCGTAGTCGCGGTCGAAGAAGAGCGTCTTGGCTTCCCGCAGCGTGTCCGGCGCCACCTGCGACCAGGCCGCCGTGGGAAGCAGGAGAAGCAGCAGCGCCGCCAGCCTCACCAGGGGTTTCATCCCTCGAGCTCCCTCGTCATGAGCCGGATCCGCATGTGGAGCCGCCGTCGGTCGATCGCCCGACGCAGCCGCTCCACGTCCCGACGGCGGACGCACGACGGCAGGTCCGCCACCTCGCGCAGCGTCAGCTCGACCTCATCGAGGACCGTCTGGGCGCTCGCCACCGCCTCGGGGCGGCCTTCGACGAGCAGCGCCCGCCGCGCGAGCAGCTTCCGGCTCCGGTCGGGCGCCTCACCCACGTCCACCCTGTCGTTCTCCCGGTCGCAGTCGGCCTCGGTGGCGGCCACCGCCAACAGCACGTCCTGGGCCTCGCTCAGGTACCGCGCGGCGTGCTCGCGCGCCATGCTGCGTTCGAGACGGTCGAGAACCTCGGCGGGAAGCGCCGCCGCCGGGACCGGCGTGGGAGTGGCCGGCTCCGGGCCGAGACGCGGGAGGAGCTCGGTGCCGAGGAGGACGAGGATCATCGCGGCCGCGGCCGCGGCGGGCAGGGCCAGGCGCCACCCGACGGCGGGCGCCGGCCTTGTGGTCGCGGCCCGATCGAGCTGTCGCTCGACCCGATCGATCAGGACCGACACCGGCACCTCCGGCTCTGCGGAGCGGAGAGGGTCGGCTTCGATGGCGCCCACGAGCGCACGCAGCTCGGTGTATTCCCGCCGGCACCGGGCGCACGAGTCCACATGGGCCCGTGTCTCGTCTCGCTCGCGGCCGTCGAGGACGCCCGCCGCGAGCAGGGCCACGCGCCGGCTCAGGCGCAGGTGGGCCAGGATCATGGCTCGAGCACTCCCTGGAGCCCCGTGCGCAGGCGCACGAGCGCGCGGTGGAGGCTGCTCTTGACCGTCCCCAGCCTCATCCGGAGCGTGTCGGCGATCTCCTCGAGGGTCATCTCCTCGTAGAGCCGCAGGACCACCACCGCCCTTTGACGCTCGGGCAAGCGGCCGAGCGCCACCGCGAGGCGGTCGCGGAGCTCCCGTCCAGAGACGCGACGGTCGGGGTCGGGGGCGCCGTCGGCGAGCGCGATCTCGTGATCGCCCTCGGCGAGCGGGGCGAAGGTGGCGTGCCGGCGGCGGTTTCGGCGCCACCGGTCGATGGACTGATTGATGACGACGCGCGACAGCCACGGTCCGGCTTCGACCGAGCCGTCCCACCGATCCGCGTTCTGGAAGGCCTTCACGAACGTCTCCTGCACGGCGTCGAGGGCGTCGTCGGGATTCCGCAGGTACGAGAGAGCGATGCGATAGAGCCGATGGTAGTGTCGCTCCATGAGCGGGGCGAGGGCCTCGTGGTCGCCCCCCGCCAGCCGAGCCATGAGGTCCCGGTCGGGGACCGTTCCCCCCTGCGACGGCTCCATGCGCCGAAGGCTCCTCTCCGCGTCGTGCCGCCCCGCCCCGTCTCGTGTCCGGTCATTGGACCACGGCGCCGCTCGTCCGGCTACCTCAGCCAGACGAGCACCTGGTCGCCGCCCTCCTCTTCGACCTCGACGAGGGGTCCGAGCGGGGCCGTCTTGAGCTCGCTCAGCTTGAGGTGAGACCGGACACGCTTCACGGCGTCGTCATCCAGGTCGAGGTCGATCTCTTCGTCGTCCATCTTCTCGACCACCCACATCGGGAAGCTGACTCGAATGAGCTGCCCGTCGTGCCGGTTGTAGACGAGGACCTCGAGGCGGTCGGCGGGGCCGGGGCGGCCCTCCACGCGAGCGGCCTCGGCCCGCGCCTCCGCGAAGGCGGGGCCGGGGTCGGACACCTCCTCGATGTTCACGAGACACCCGGCGCTCAACGCCGTGGCCGCGATCACCGCCAGAAGCCTGCCGAACCACATGGTCCTGTTCCCTCCGTCTGCCTAACGCGCGGGGCGGGGCCAGGGTTCCGGGGCGGTGTTTGATTTCGGGGTGTCCGCTCGCGCATAATCGTCAACTCATTGAAGGAGAGAGGCTTGCAGGACGCAGGGGGCGACACGGATTTCACGCAGGAAGACACCTGGCGGATCTTCCGCATCATGGCGGAGTTCGTCGAGGGCTTCGAGACCCTCTCCCGGGTGCCGACGGCGGTGACGGTCTTCGGCAGCGCCCGCGCCCGTCCCGGGGACCCCGACTACCAGACCGCAGAGGCGCTGGGCCGCGCCCTCGCCGAGGCCGGCCACGCCGTCATCACCGGTGGCGGACCGGGCGTGATGGAGGCGGTGAACAAGGGGGCGTACGAGGCGGGCGGGCGGTCGATCGGGGTCTGTATCGAGCTGCCGCGCGAGGAAAAGCCGAACGACTACCTGACCGACACCGTGTCCTTCCGATACTTCTTCGTGCGGAAGGTCATGTTCGTCAAGTACGCCAAGGCGGTCGTGATCCTGCCCGGCGGCTTCGGCACCCTCGACGAGCTCTTCGAGTCGCTCACCCTCGTCCAGACCCGCAAGGTGCCTCCGATCCCGGTCATCCTGGCCGGGGACGACGAGTACTGGAGGGGGCTGCTGGGCTGGATCGAGTCCACCCTGCTGCCGGACGGCAAGATCGGTCCCAAGGATCTCGCCCTCGTGAAGCGGGCGCGCAGCACGGAAGAGATCCTCTCCTTCATCGCTACCGATCCCGTGCGCTGAGGAGACGGCCATGAGCCGCCACGCTCGGGGCTGCTCCTAGTCGTTGTCCTTCCCTTTGCCGAAGAGGCCCCCAAGCACCCAGTTGACGACCATGAGCACCAGGCTGCCCCAGAGGGCGGGCCAGAAGCCGCTGACCGTGTACCCCGGCAGCAGTCGCGAGAACCCCCAGAGCAGCAGCGCGTTCAGGACGAAATAGAACAGCCCCAGGGTGAGGATGAGGGCGGGGATCGACAGGATCAGCGCCAGGGGGCGCACGATCAGGTTGAGCAGGCCGAAGACCGCCCCCGCCACGAGCAGCTGCAGCCAGGTGCCGCTGAAGGTGATGCCGGGCACCACCGTGGTGGCGAAGAGAGCCACCGCGTTGCCGACGATCGACAGGATCAGCCTCATTCAGGAACTCCGCTCTCCGGATCGACGGCGGGCACGGCCTCGACGGACCACCCTTCGGGGACCTCGAAGAGCTCGCCCGGCTGTGGCCCGACTCGGATGGCGGTGACGGTGGAGACCGTCTCCCGCGTCCCGCCCCGGACGTCGATCCGGGTGTGCGTCTGGAGCGGGAACCCGGGGAGCGCGCGGATCTCTGCGAGGAGGCCCCCCAGGGACCGGCTCGCCCCCGACCACTCGAGAAAGCCAGCGAAGACCTCCACCCCCACCGGGAGCTTCTCCGCGACCCACACCACCATCTGTACTGAGGGTCCGGCGAGACGATAACCCCGGCAGACGTGTCCGGCGATCGTTCGCGACCCCTCGAGCGGCGTCGACCTCACCGCGCCCTCCTCGCCTCCGCCGGTCATCCCGGCGGCGACGGCGGCGTCGGTCTGCGCTCGCGCCCGCAGACGGGCTACGTCCAGCTCGACCGCGACCCGTCGCGCGGGGTCGAGGCGCCAGGCCTGGTCGAGGTCGAGGCGCAGGACGAGTGCCGGCCCTTCCGCGGTGTCACCCGCCTCGAGGCGCATGCTCTGCCCGGCGTGCCACGCCCGCGTCTGCACACCCGGACCCGCCGGCCCGCCGTTCTGGTACACGATTGTCGTTTGCTCGAAGTACAGCCCCGGCGTCGATGGCGCAGCCAGAAGCGCGAGCGTGAGCGCGCTCACGTGAAACATGATGAATCCTCCGAAGAATCTATGGACAACCGCGGGTCGCTATCATACAGTCTCGCAAACTCGGCGGCCGCTGCAACCCTAAGGATCACCGAACGCGCTGTGAAGAGCCCGGCCGAATCACTCAGCTTCCGACAATCGCTGCTCGAGCTTCTCGAGGCGGGTCCCGACCGCGAAGAGAAGCTGCTCGAGGAGTTCCAGAAGAAGAGGGGCAAAGAAGACGCCCTGTACTCGCCCCTCCTCTATCTCCTGACCCATCTCAATTTTACGGAGGCGCGTGCCGCGCGCCACTGGAAGCGCATCGTCGGCCACCTCGATCGCCTCCGTGGGGAGCTGGGTCGCGACCCGGGCCTGCGGGTCGCGATCCTCGACTACTTCGTCAACGTGAGCCACGAGCTCAAGAACCCGAAGGTGATCGAGCTCTCGATCTACGAGCGCACGGCGCGCTCGGCGGTCACCGACGGGCTGACCGGGCTCTACAACCACGCCTACTTCCTCCAGGCTCTGCGCCAGGAAGTGCTGCGTTCGAAGCGGCACGGGCTTCAGGCCGCACTGTTGCTCATCGATCTCGACGACTTCAAGAACGTCAACGACCAGCGGGGGCACGTCGAGGGCGACCGGGTGCTCATGAAGGCGGCGGCTATCGTCCGCGACTCGGTGCGCGAGATCGACATCGCCGCCCGCTACGGGGGCGAGGAGTTCGCGGTGCTGCTGCCCGACACCGCCCGCCTCGGCGCCTTCGTCGTCGCCGAGCGCGTCCGGACCCGTATCGAGAAACGCTTCCGCCGGAAGCGCCCGAGGATCACCGTCTCGGGGGGCCTGGCCATCTTCCCCGAGGACGCGGGTGCCCCCGCCGATCTCATCGTGCAGGCGGACGCCGGGCTCTACCGCGCCAAGGCCGCGGGGAAGAACCAGGTCCTGCTCGCACAGGGCGAGAGGCGACGTCATCGTCGCGTCGCGGCCACGCCGCGGGTGAAGATGTCCACCGCCGGCGGACCGGCGCCGGTGCTCGTCAAGAACGTCTCGGAGGGTGGCCTGCTCGTGAGCCTGCGCCACGAGGTCCCGATGGGGAGCACGGTGAGCCTGGTCATCGAGGCCCCCGACGCGGCGCCGGTCGGGCTGCGCGGCGAGGTCGTGCACCTCCAGCGTGTGCCCGGCGAGGAGGAGCCGGCCTTCGACGTCGGGGTTCGTTTCGTGGACCCCGCCGCTTCGGAGGCAGCGGACCGGTCCCCCAAGGCCTGACCCTCTTTGTCCTCGGCCCTCTCGCTCGTGCTCCTGCTCGCGGGCGCGGCCTGCCCCGGCGGCTCGAGACCTACGCGGAGGGGCGGCGCGCTCTCTTCCGGCGCTTTCGCTCCCGTCGGACCTCCACCTACTCCAACTACCGCCGCTTCGAGGTGGACGTCCAGGAGACGATTCGCCCGTAGGGCTTCGTCTCCTCGCCGGGGCCCGGCGGGATATCGGAGTGCGGTCTTGCGTCACCCGCGCGGATCCCGCTCCGACAGCGCTGTCGCTGACTGGAGGGGAGGCGACATTTCCGTCAGAATCCCCCCATGCCGTCTCGCGCCCCCGACCCCCGCCAGCTCTCGGACCTGCTCGACGTCAGCCAGACCCTCGGCACCACCCTGAATCTCCGCGCCGCGTTGCCGCGGGTCCTCGCCATCCTCGAGGAGAGCCACGGGACACTGTCGGGGATCATCGTGCTCAAGGACGACGAGGCCGGTGACCTCGCGGTCGAGGCGGCGAGTGGGGCGGGGGCGTCGACCGCACGCACGCGCTACCGGATCGGCGAGGGCATCACCGGACGGGTCGTGCAGAGCGGCCGGCCGGTGGTGGTGCCGCGGGTCAGCCGCGAGCCTCTGTTCCTCGACCGCACGAAGGCGTTCCAGCGCTCCGGCCGCAACGAGCTCTCCTACGTCTGCGTGCCGATCAAGGCCGAGCGCCGGACGGTGGGCGCGTTGGGAGCGGCGCTGCCCTACACGCGTGATCGGGGATACGAGCAGGAGGTGCAGTTCTTCGGCGTCGTCGGGTCGATGATCGGCCAGGCGGTGCGCGTCCACCATCTGGTCGCGGCGGAGAGGAAGCGGCTTCTCGACGAGAACACGAAGCTGCGGGCCGAGCTCACCGAGCGCTACGACATCCAGAACATCGTGGGGGGCAGCCGGGCCATGCAGCAGGTCTACGAGCAGGTGGCCCAGGCCGCCCCGTCGAGCACGACCGTGCTGCTGCGCGGGGAGTCCGGAACCGGCAAGGAGCTGGTGGCGCACGCCCTGCACTACTCCTCGCCCCGGGCGAAGAAGCCGTTCGTCAGGGTCAGCTGTGCCGCCCTTCCGGAGACGCTCATCGAGTCCGAGCTGTTCGGCTACGAGCCGGGCGCCTTCACCGACGCCCGCTCAGAGAAGAAGGGCCGCTTCGAGCTCGCCCACGGGGGGACCCTCTTCCTGGACGAGGTGGGCGAGCTTTCCCCGGCGATCCAGATCAAGCTGCTGCGTGTGCTGCAGGAGAAGGAGATCGAGCGGCTCGGGAGCGTCGAGTCCATCGAGGTCAACGTGCGCGTGGTGGCGGCGACGAACAAAGACCTCGAGGAGGCGGTGCGCCGAGGCGAGTTCCGGGAGGATCTCTACTACCGTCTCAACGTGTTCGGCATCTACCTGCCGCCCCTGCGGGAGCGCAAGACCGACATCCCCCTCCTCGCCGACCACTTCGTGGAGAAGTACGCGGCCGACCAGGGCAAGGACGTGCGCCGGATCGCGACCAGCGCCATCGACCTGCTGATGAGCTACCACTGGCCGGGCAACGTCCGCGAGCTGGAGAACTGCATCGAGCGCGCGGTGCTCGTGTGCGAGGGGGGGGCCATCCATGCCCATCACCTGCCCCCCAGCCTCCAGACCGCCGAGGTCTCGGGGACGCTCCCGCGGCAGTCGCTCAAGGACGCCCTCGCCGCGCACGAGCGGGATCTCGTGCTCGACGCGCTCAAGAGCGCCCGTGGCAACCGGGCCCGCGCCGCGCGGCTGCTGCACACCACGGAGCGCATCATCGGCTACGCGGTTCGCAAGCACGGGATCGACCCGAGTCGGTTTCGCTAGGAGCCCACCAGGTCGGCGCGGCAGGCCTCGAGCTCCTTCTTCTTCGCTTCGCTCACCGTCGGGTAGGCCAGCTTCAGCCGGTCGAGGGCGTCGTGGATGGCAGCCGCCACCACCAGGCGCGTGAACCACTTGCGATCGGCGGGCACGACGTACCAGGGGGCGTGAGGGGCCGCGGTGGCGCGGATCATGTCCTGGTAGGCCTGCTGGTAGGCGCTCCAGTGCTCTCGCTCACGAATATCGGCCTTCGAGAACTTCCAGTTCTTCTCGGCTCGGTCGAGTCGCTCCAGGAAGCGCTCCTTCTGCTCCTCCTTCGAGACGTGCAGGAAGAACTTCAAGATCACGAAGCCCTGGCGGGCCAGGTAGCGCTCGAAGGCCGCGATGTCCTCGAAGCGCTCCTCCCAGACCCGCTTCGTCACGACGCGCTTTGGGAGCTTCTGGCTCTCGAGGATCCCACGGTGAACCCTCACCACGAGGACCTCCTCGTAGTAGGAGCGGTTGAAGATCCCGATGCGACCCCGCTCGGGGAGGGCCCTCGACGTCCGCCACATGAAGTCGTGGTCGAGCTCCTCCGAGGATGGGCTCTTGAACGAGTAGACCTGGCAGCCCTGGGGGTTGATGCCGGACAGGACGTGCTTGATCGCTCCGTCCTTGCCCGCCGCGTCCATGGCCTGGAAGATGAGGAGAACGCCCCACTGGTCCTGGGCGTAGAGCCGGTCCTGCATCGCGGCGAGCTGCTGGATGCCTCGCTGCAGGTACTCCTGTCCCTCCGCCTTCTTCAGGCCGCCAGCGTCCCGCGGGTCGACCTGCTTCAGCCGGAAGCCCCTCCCGTCCGTGACGCGATAGGGTGTGATCAGGGACTCGATCTTCTGCCTGCGACCGGCCATGGGGCGCCTCCTTCTCGCGATCCGCCGAGTCTACACGAGCCCCCGGAGGGGGGTATCCTCTGGGGCGATCCGACAGGAGAATCCATGGCCGACGAGACCCCCCGCTCTTTGTCCCGCCGCCAGCTGCTCCAGGTGGCCGCCGGCACCGCCGCCGGGGCCGGGAGCGGCCGCGCCCGCGGCGAGGCCGACGGCTCGGCGGCTCCGCCCCGTCCGAAGACCAGCTCGTCGATGATCGGCGTGCCGTTCGAGCGCCACGCCGCAGTGCGCTTCGGCCTCATCGGGTGCGGCGGGCGCGGCCAGAGCCTCCTCCGCGACCTCCTCGCCGTCGATGGCGTGGAGGTGAAGGCCGTCTGCGACATCGTGCCCGAGAAGATCGAGAGGGCGCAGGGCCTCGTGACGAAGGCGGGGCAGGCGAAGCCCGAGGGCTACGGAAAGGGCGAGCGCGATTTCGAGAGCCTCTGCCGCCGCGGGGATCTCGATCTCGTCTACGTCGCCACCCCGTGGAACTGGCACGTGCGCATGGCGCTTGCGGTCATGGAGGGCGGGGTCCACGTCGGCGTGGAGGTTCCGGCGGCCATCACGATCGAGGAGTGCTGGCAGCTCGTCGACGCCTCCGAGCGGACGCGACGGCACTGCGTCATGCTCGAGAACTGCTGCTACGGCTGGAGCGAGATGCTCGTCCTCAACATGATCCGGGCCGGGGAGCTGGGCGAGCTGACCCACGCCGAGTGTGCCTACATCCACGATCTGAGATCGCTGCTCTTTCAGGACCAGGGCGAGGGGCTCTGGCGTCGCTTCGAGCACTGGAGGCGGGACGGGAACCTCTACCCCACCCACGGCCTCGGGCCGGTGGCGCGGTATTTCGACGTCAACCGCGGCGACCGCTTCGAGTACCTGGTCTCCATGAGCTCGCCGTCCCTCGGGCTTCAGGCATACCGTGAGCGCACGCTTCCGCCCGGCAGACCCCAAGCGCATGGAGACCTACGACTGCGGCGACATGAACACGAGCCTCATCAAGACCGCGAGGGGCCGCACCATCGTCCTCCAGCACGACACCGTTTCCCCGCGCCCCTACGACCGGATCAATCTGGTCTCGGGCACGAAGGGCACCTTCCGCGACTACCCGCCTCGCATCTTCTTCGACGGACAGGAGGACCACAAGAAGTGGCAGCACCTCGATCGGGAGGAGAGGACGCCGGGCGGGATCGAGGACCGCTTCGAGGACCTGCTCTGGAAGAAGCTCGCCGAGACCGCGATGGAGAGCGGCCACGGGGGCATGGATTTCATCATGAGCTGGCGTCTCATCGAGTGCCTGCGGGAGGGCCTCGCGCCGGACATGGACGTCTACGACGCCGCCTCGTGGAGCGCCCCCGCTCCGCTGAGCGAGCAGTCGGTGGCGAGTCGCTCGGCGTCGGTGTCGTTCCCCGACTTCACCCGCGGCCGCTGGAGCGAGACGCGGACATAACCCTGGCCCCCCCGAGCTCCTGCCGGGAGACGACGTTCTCGAGTCCTGATCTGATGGGCGTGCGACAGCGAACGCCGAGCGGACGGGCGGCCCTCCGGCTCGCCGGGGTCGTGCTGGGCCTGGGCGGAGCGATCGCCCCGGCCTGTACCCGGAGCGAGCCTCCTCTCAACGTCGTGCTGATCTCTGTGGACACCCTGCGGGCCGACCGGCTGGGCGCCTACGGGTACACCGCGCGCCCGACGAGCCCGCAGATCGACACCCTGGCCGGGGAGTCGCTCCTCTTCGAGGTTCACGTGGCCGCCGCCCCGTGGACCACCCCGTCCCACATGAGCCTGCTCACCGGCCTCGTGCCCACCCGCCACGGTGTCACCGGCAGCGACCGCGGCCTGCGCGAGGCCCTCCGAGGCGAAAGGCCCATCGAGCGCCTGCCCGAGGCCATCACGACCCTGGCCGAGGCCCTCGCCGCACGGGGCTGGGCCACCGCCGCCTTCACCGGTGGCGCCACCCTCGACCCGCGCCTCGGGTTCGATCAGGGATTCGAGGAGTACGACACCTCGATGGTGAAGCTCGACCGCGCGAAGATCGATCGCGTGCTCGGCTGGATCGATGCCCACGACGAGGGGCCTTTCTTCCTCTTCTGGCACACCTTCGAGGTCCACGCCCCCTACGTGGCCCCCGATTTCCTCGCCGACGTGCTCCCTCCTGAGCGCGCCCGGGCTCTCGGCGAGCGGCTCGAGGCCATCCCCGAGAGGAAGGGGTGGAAGGCGGTCCGGGCGGCCAAGAGGGTGATGCGCACGCACGACGCCTATGATCCGGAGGTCACGCGCGCCCTCTACGACGGGGGGATCCGCTCCTTCGATCGTTGGCTGGGCCGGCTCGTCGACGGCCTCCGGGAGCGCGGTCTGTGGGACCGGACCCTGCTCGTGCTGACCAGCGATCACGGCGAGCAGCTCGGCGAGGAGGGACGACCCGCCCCGTTCGGCGACGGCTTCTACAACGTGCACGGCCACACGTTGTACGAGGAGCTGATCCGCGTCCCGCTGATCATCCGCGTGCCGGGGATCCGGGGCGGCCGGCGGATCGCGCCGGTCACGGCGGCGATCGACGTCATGCCCACGATCCTCGACGTGCTGGACGTGCCGGCGCCTCCGGAGACGCAGGGCCGATCGCTGCGACCGCTCTGGGAGAGCCCGGGTGAGTGGACGCCGAAGGCCGCGCTCAGCGAGTCGCTCTCCGAGGGGGAGGAGATGAAGGGCCTGCGCAGCGAGCGCTACAAGTACGTCCTCAGCATCGACGCCGCCACCGTCGCCGAGAAGGGCCGGAGCCACGTGCCTCTCGATTCCGGGGCGGCTCTCTACGACCTGCTCGAGGATCCGGACGAGCGGCGCGATCTCCTCGACGGGCCCCCGGCGGACGAGCGGACCCGCCGGGCCGCGGGCATGTCCGAGGAGCTGCGGCGGCGGCTCGCGACGGTCGGCCACTCCGAGGAGGGCTGGCTCTCGCCGGAGGCCCGGGAGGGTCTCGAGGCGCTGGGCTACCTGCAGTAGCGCGCGGTCCGGCGACGCCGCGACTAGAATCGCACCCGTGGCCCCTCCGCTGCACCGCAACGTCAAGGCCCTCGGGGTCGTCAGCCTGCTGACCGACGCCAGCAGCGAGATGATCTACCCGCTGCTGCCCGCCTTCCTGACCGGGCCGCTTCGGGCGGGGCCCGCGCTCCTGGGCGTGATCGAGGGCCTGGCCGAGGCGGTGGCGGCGCTGGTCAAGGTCGTCTCCGGCCGCGTCTCCGACCGTCTGCCCCGGCGCAAGCCGCTCGTGGTCGCCGGGTACGGGCTCTCCTCTGTGGCCCGTCCGCTCGTGGCGCTCGCCGCCGCGCCCGTCCACGTGCTCGCGGTCCGCCTCGCCGACCGCCTCGGCAAGGGCGTCCGGGGCGCTCCGCGCGACGCGCTCCTCGCCGAGGTCACGCCCACCGACCAGCGCGGGCGGGCCTACGGCTTTCACCGGGCCATGGACCACGCGGGGGCGATGGTGGGGCCGCTCCTGGCCTCGGTGGTGCTGCTCTTCACCGAGGATCTGCGGCTGGTCTTCGCGGCGGCGGCGGTGCCGGCCGCGCTCGCGATGGTCACGCTGATCTTCGGCGTCCGGGAGGAGAGACGCGCACCCGCGGCCGCCCCCACCCCGGCTCGACCCGACTCCGGCTCGCCGCTCGAGAGCGGCTTCAGGCGGTACCTCGTCGTCCTCGCCGTCTTCACCCTCGGCAACTCGTCCGACGCCTTCCTCCTCCTGCGCGCGCAGGAGACGGGTCTCCCGGTGGCGCTCATCCCGGCGCTCTGGGCGTGGCACCACCTCATCAAGGCGGGGGGGAGCACGTGGGGCGGCACCCTCTCCGACCGGGTCGGCCGCAAGAGGGCGATCCTCCTCGGCTGGGCCGTCTACGGGCTGTCCTACGCCGGGTTTGCCCTCGCCGGCTCGCCGCTCGCGATCGTCGGCCTGTTCGCGGTGTACGGCCTCTTCCACGCGCTCACGGAGGGCCCGGAACGCGCGCTCGTGGCCGACCTCGCCGGGCCGGAGGCCAGGGGCCGCGCCTTCGGCCTCTTCCACGCCATCACCGGAGCGGCCCTCCTGCCGGCGAGCTTGCTGACCGGGCTCCTCTGGCAGCGCTTCGGGGCCACGGCCGCACTCGGGACCGGGGCCGCCGTGGCCGGAGTGGCCGCCCTCGGTCTGCATCTTCTCGTGCCCGAGCCGGACCGCGCCTCCCGCGGTTGACGTCGGACGGCGCTCCAGTCCAAGCTTGGCTCGCCAGTTCCGGCCCAGGACTTCGAACGAGGAGAGATCATGGCGACTGCTGCTCCGGCCCCCTCCGGCACGATCGATTTCGGACGCTGCTTCACGTTCCTCACCGAGGACCCCGCTTGGCTGACGAAGATCCTGGTCGGCGGCCTGTTCACGCTTCTGGCCGCGGTCCTCGTCGGCGTCCCCTTCATCCTGGGGTATTGGGCCCGAACGCTGAAGAACGTGGCCGCCGGGAAGCAACACCCTCTGCCGGAATGGGACGACCTCGGGGGGATCTTCAGCGACGGCCTGCGTCTCGTGGGCGTCTACCTGGTGTACGCCATCGGGCTCGCCGTGGCCCTGGCGCTCATCGGCGGCGTGCTGGTGGTGCCCTTCATCGCCCTCGGCGCGTCGGGCGCGCTCGACGACAGCGCCGGCGGTCTCGTCGCCGCCCTCGGCGGCCTGGGAACGCTCCTGCTCTGGGCCATCATCATGGTCACCGCGCTGGCCGCGCTCGTCTATCTGCCGGCGGCGATGGCCCGGGCCGCCCTGCGGGACAGCTTCTCCGAGGGCTTCGCCTGGCGTGAGATCGCAGGGTTCATGCGAGCCAACCTCGGCAACTACGCCCTCGCGCTCGTCATCTACCTCGTTGCGAGCTTCCTGTCGCAGTTCGGGATGATCCTCTGCTGCGTCGGGCTCTTCCCCGCGGCGTTCTGGGCCTACGAGGTCCTCGCCTACGCCCTGGGGGAGACGGTGCGGCTGAACCCGAGCTCGATCTAGGTCCCCCCGGTCTCCACGAGGAGCGAGGCGAGCGTGCGCTCGCCGGCGGCCGAGCGCGCGGCGTCCCGCATGTGGCCGAGGAAGTCCCAGCCCGGGCCGCTCCGCTCTCCCGGCCCCACGCTGAGGCGTGCCCCGAGGTCCACGAGGCGCGCGAGCGGGATGCTCTCCGGCGGCTGGGCGAGGGTGAGGGCCACGTCCGAGGTCCCCCGCGGCTGCACCTGGTGGATCAGACCCTCCGCCTCGAGCTTCCCGGCCAGCTCGGCCACCGCCTGCAGGCGCAGCCGGAGCTCCTCGGCCAGCTCCTGGCGGCTCAGCGGTTGACCGTTCGCGAAGCCGCGGGCGATCGCCGCCATCATCGGGACCAGCCACTGGGGGTCGGAGACGCTGAGGGCCCCGCGCTGGTCGAGGGGCTCGAAGCGCCGACCCTTCATCGCCTGCAGCGTGTACGCCAGCTCCATGCCGAAGAGCACGATCAGCCAGGTCAGATAGAGCCAGAAGAGGAAGAGCGGGATCAGCCCGAGCGCGCCGTAGACCTTCATGTAGGGGAGCGCCTTGCTGACGTAGAGCCCGAAGACCCAGCGTGAGAGTGACCACAGCGCCGCCGCGACGAGCGCGCCCCAGGCCGCGGGGCGAATGCGAACGGCGGTGTTCGGCATGAGCCGGTAGGCGAGGAGCAGCACCACGAAGCCCGCCATCAGGGAGCGAAACGGGTTCAAGGCTCCCAGCAGGGGGCCGAGCAGGGGTACTCCCTGGGCGACCTCGAAGCCCGTCTGGGCCAGGAAGAGCATCACGAAGAGGACCAGCGGCCCCAGCGTGACCAGGCCCCAGTAGATGACGATCCGCATCAGCCAGCCACGACCCTCGGGGGCCCGGTAGATGCGGTTGGCACAGTGCTCGAAGGAGATGAGGAGACCGAGGGCCGCCCAGATGAGGAGGAGGAGGCCTATGCCCCCGATCGCTTCGAAGCTGAGACCCGAGACCGTACGCACGATCTCGAGCAGCTGACGATCCAGCTCGACCTTGAAGGCCAGCGCCTCCGGAGCGCCCCCCGCGACCTGGTAGTCGAAGAACCCGTACACCGCCTGCTGCAGCCGGAGGAAGGCGGCCTCCATGTCGCCGAGCATCCGGAAGGCGAGCATGCTGATCATGAGGAGGGGCACGAGGCTGAAGATCGTCCGGTAGGTCAGGGCCGCCGCCATCTGGCCGGCCTGGTCCTCCCGGAGCTCACGGCTGGCGTGCCGCGCGAGGTCGACCGAGAACCGCAGGTACCGCTGGGCCCGGCTCAGCTCCGCCACCGGGCGGCTGATCAGCCACTCGACGTACTCGCGGGCACGTCCGAGGAGGCCCATGGCGGGATTATGACCGATCGTGCGCCTCACCCGGGCCCGGGGCCGCGTGGGCTACAATCCACTCGCCCGCGTGACCTTGCGCCCTCTCGTTCTCCTCAGCCCTTCGATGGCGGCGGTGGTGGAGCTGCCCCGCCGACTCGCCTCCTCCGGAGGTGCGCTCGCCGGCCTCTATCCGTTCAAGGTCCTCGACCTCGCCCGCGCGCTGGCCGAGCCGGTGCTCCTCGGCCAGGGCCTTCGTGCGTGGGACAGCGGACACGACGCGCTGCTCGCCGCCCGCCTCCTCGCCGAAGGAGGCGAGGGCTTCGGCCTGCCCGCCGAGCTGCCGCGGGGACCCGTGGCGGCCACCCTCGCCCGAACGCTGCAGGCCCTGCGCCGGGGGCGCGTCCGCCCGGAGGAGCTCGAGACGTTTGCCGAGAGCGCGAGCCACCCCCCCGAGGACGCGGAGCGCCTCCGCACCCTCGCCCGCCTCTACCGCGGCTTCCACGAGTCGCTCGAGGGGAAGACCGCCGACCCCGCCACGCTGCTCGCGGCGGCGGCGGCGGGCCTGGCGGGGGCCGTCTGGATGTCGCAGGCCGAGGTGCTCGTTCTCGACGACCTCGAGCTCGATCCCGTCGAACGCGACTTCGTGGCCGCCCTGGCCCGGGTCCGGCCGGTGCGCGTGCTCCGCCGAGAGCTGCCCCCGGCCCTGCGCCGCTCTTCGTTCCGCGCCTGGGGGGAGCGGCACGGGATGACCGAGGTCGCAGGACGGGACACGCTCCTGGCTCCTCTCGCCCCCCCGCCCCCGCCGGAAGGCCTCGCACGCCTCCGGCGGGGGCTCTTCGAGCCCCCCGCCGGGACCCCCGTCGAGGATGGGTCGGTCGCTCTCGTCTCCGCGCCCGGTGAGGCGGCAGAGGTACGGGCACTCGTGCGCCGCCTCCTGGGCGAGGCCGGTCGGGGTGTGCCGTTCGAGGAGATGGGCGTCGTGCTCCCCCGGCCCGAGGCCTATGCACCTCTCTTCACCGATCTCCTCGAGCGGCTCGGCGTTCCGCATCGTCTCCACCCCTCGCTCCCCCTCCGGTTCGGGAGGAGCGCGCGCTCTCTGCTCCTGCTTCTCCGCTGCCGCGGGCTCAGGCGGACGGCGGTCATGGAGTTCCTCACCTTCGCCCCCGTTCCCTTCGCCGAGCTGCTCGGCGAGGACGAGGACGCACAACCCCCGCGATGGGACGCCCTCAGCCGGGACGCCGGAATCGTGTCCGGGCTCGACCGCTGGATGATCGGCTTGCGGGCGTACGCGGAGGCCGAGCGCGAAGCCGGGGAGAAGGAGAGCGAGGAGCGGCGAGAGCGGCGCCAGCGCCACGCCCGCGATGCGGAGGCGCTCCTGCGCGTCGTCGAGCTGCTCTGCGCGATCCTGGACACGCTCTCGGGCTCCGAGTCCTGGTCGGTCTGGTCGGAGCGTCTGCGGATCGCGTGCGAGCAGTGGATCGGGCCCGAGCGCGACCGTCAGGCCGTTCTCGACGTGATCGACGATCTCGGCGGCCTCGGCACCGTCACGTCGCGGGCCTCGTGGGACGAGGTCGAGCAGGTTCTCGAGGCCCGCTTCGAGTGGGAGCGCCTCCCGCTGGAGCCCCTGGAGGGGGGCGCCGTTCACGTCGGAGCCCTCGACGCCATGGCCGGCCTGCCCTTCCGCGTCGTCGCCATCCCCGGGCTGGTGGAGGGAGGCTACCCGGGCGTGCTCCGACCGGACCCCTTTCTCCTCGACGCGGAGCGCGAGGCCCTCACGGAGGCGTCGGCGGCGTCTCGGCACCCCGAGCGTGGCGGTGTTCCAGGAAAGGTGGTCCGGCGAACGGCGGATCCGGGGGCTGCCGAAGCAGGGCGCGAGGCTCGCAGCGGCACCGCGAACCAGCTGAGACTGTTCGACGACGTCGGTGAGCCCGCGCCCGGCACAGAGCCGACGACCAGCGGAGAGTCGCAGACCGCGGAGCCCGACCCCAGCGATCCGTCCCCTCTCCCCACGACCCAGGACCGTCTTCTCGAGGCCCGGCGCCTCTTCCATCGTGCGGTCTCGCAGGCCACGGAGCACCTCGTGCTGTCCTACCCCCGCGCGGACGCGCGCACCGGGCGCGAGCGCTTGCCGTCGTTGTTCTTTGCCGCCGCCGCCTCGACCCTGGCCGGCCGTCCTCTCGCCGGCGCCGACCTCGAGCGGATGGTCGCGGAGGACGATCCGGCGGCGCTTCCGCTCGAGGCGACCCTCGATGCCGGGGAGCGCGACCGGGCCCGCGTTCGGGCGGAGGACCGCGCCGCCGCCGAGGCGATTGCCGCGGGGTCGAGCTTCTTCAAGCAGTCACGTCTCGCCGCGCAGGCCCGCTGGTCGGGCCGGCTGACCCGCTACGACGGTCTCCTGAGCGAGCTGCCGGACGACGTGGCGGAGAGGATCGACCCACTCCGTCGGACGCGGGCGATGTCGGCGAGCCGCCTGGCCGTCTACGCTCGCTGCGGCTTCCAGTACCTGCTCGAGCACGTGCTCCACCTCGAGGCGGCGCTCGAGCCGGAGGAGCGCCGGCGCATCGACCCGCTCGAGCGGGGGACCCTCTTCCACGACGTGGCGGAGCGCTTCCTGCGCGAGCGCCGCGACCGGGGCGAGCTGCCGGTGCAGCGCACGGAGAAGAACCAGACGCGAATCCTGGAGATGGCGGAGGAGGGCCTCGAGAGGCTCGTCGAGGGAAGCCCCCCTCGCTTCTCGCTGCTGTGGGAGCGGGAGAAGCGCCGCTTCCGCGAGCACGTGCTCTCCTGGCTCGATCGCGAGGCACGGAGCGGCGGCCGCTCGACCCCCGTCCACTTCGAGGTGGGCTTCGGTCTCGGGCAGGGCCCGGACGACGCCGAGCCCCACGACCCGGAGCCAATCGAGATCCCGCTGGGCGACGGGCGCACGCTGCGCGTCTCGGGCAAGATCGACCGCATCGACCGCCGCGCGGACGGCCTGGTGCTCCGCGACTACAAGACGGGCCAGGCGCCGAAGGACGACGGCCGCGTCTTCCGCGGCGGGCGTCAGCTCCAGATCCCCTTCTACGTTCTGGCCACCGAGCGGATCCTGCCGCAGGAGCGGGTCGTGGAGGCCTTCCTCGACTACGTGGACGGCGGGCGTCAGGTGGCCTTCGATCCCGCCGCCGCCGGGAGCGAGACGTTCCGCACCGTCCTGAGACGCCTCGTGGACCTCATCGCCGGCGGCGTGTTCGTGCAGGAGCCGGCCGCGTGCGACTGGTGCGACTTCACCTCCGTCTGCGGACCGAAAGGGCTCCTCCAGCGCCGGCAGCAGATCAAGATCCGGGACGGCGCCCTGCTCTCCTACCTGCGCCTGAGGGATCTGGGATGAGCTTCCGGCCCGTCGACGAGGACGCCCGGGAGAGAGCCCGCTCCGACCACGGGACGAGCCTCGTGGTCGAGGCGGGCGCGGGCACGGGCAAGACGACCCTGCTCGTCGACCGCATCGAGTCGCTCGTGCGCTCGGGGGCTGCGCGCCTCGACGAGATCGTGGCGGTGACCTTCACCGAGAACGCGGCCACGACCATGAAGCTCCGGCTGCGCGAGCGCCTCGAGGCGGCACGCGTCGACTCCGGGCTGCTGGCGGAGGAGCGGGCACGGGCGGCCGGGGCGCTGGAGGTCCTCGAGCGGGCCAACGTCTCGACGATCCACGCGCTGTGCGCGGCGATCCTCCAGGAGCGGCCGCTCGAGTGCGGCGTCGTCCCCGGCTTCCGCATGGCCGACGAGGCGGAGGCCGACGTGCTCTTCGCCCGCGCCTGGGAGGAGTGGCTGGGCGAGCGCCTGACCCACGGGGACGACGTGCTCCTGGAGGCGCTGGACCGTGGGATCCCCCTCGAGGCGCCCAGCGCGTGGGGCGAGCGCACGTCGCTGCGGGGCCTCGCCCGTGTGCTCCTCGAGCAGCGCGATCTCACCCCGCTCGTCGCCGCGGAGCCGTTCGATCCGGACGCCGCGAAGAAGGAGCTGCTCGCGAAGGCGGCACGGGCGCGCGAGCTCGCCTCCGCGGCCCAGGACGGCGACCTCCTCGCGGACCGGCTGGAGGGCTTCGTGGCCCACGCCGAGGCGGTGCAGTTCCTCAGCGGGTCCGCGCTCACCGAGCGCCTGCTGAACCCGCCCGACGTGCCGAAGAACTTCGGGCACCGCCCGCGCTGGCCCAGCGCCGAGGCCCTGGAGGAGGCACGTGGGATCGCGGCCTGGTCCCGCGAGTCAGCGGCGGCATGGCGGGCCGCGCTGGGAGCCGACGTCCACGGCCGGCTCGTCCGGGCCCTCGGCGGGGTGACGACGCTCTACGAGCGGGGCAAGGCCGAGAAGGGCGTCCTCGACTTCCTCGACCTGCTGCTGAAGGCCCGCGACGCGCTGCGCGACCGGCCGGCGGTGCGCGAGCACTTCCAGCGCCGCTTCCGCCACGTCATCATCGACGAGTTCCAGGACACCGACCCCCTCCAGGTCGAGCTGGCCCGCCTCCTCGCCGGAGACCGTCCCGGTGCGCTCGTGGTGGTGGGCGATGCCAAGCAGTCGATCTACCGCTTCCGCCGCGCCGAGGTGCGCCTCTTCCGGGAGCTCGCGTCCGAGGCCCGCACCGGGGACGGGCGGACCGTGCTCCACCTGACGCAGAACTTCCGCTCCCGTCCCGCGATCCTTCGCTTCGTCAACCGCGTCTTTGCCGAGCTCATGGAGGCCTCCGACGAGGCCGACCAACCCGCCTACGAGCCGATCGACCCCCCTCCGGGCCTTCCCGACGAGCCTTCGGTCGTGGCGCTGCGCTTCCCGGCCCCCCCCGCCGCCGGCGGGGACGATCTCCTGCACGCGGAGGCGGGGGCACTCGCCGCGTTCCTCGCCGAGGCGGCGCGCGGGAGGCACACCGTCCGTGACCCGGCCGGCGGCGCCTCGCGCCCGAGTCGGGCCGGGGACGTGCTGGTGCTGACCCGGCGTCTCACGAAGGTCCGCTTCCTCGAGGAGGCCTTCGAGGCGGCGGGGCTCCGCTTCACTGTCGAGGGAGGGAAGTCGTTCTTCGATCGGCAGGAGGTGCACGAGACGCTCGCCGTCCTCCGGGCCATCGACGACCCGTCGGATCGCCTCTCCCTCGTGGCCGCCCTGCGCTCGTCGTTCTTCGGTGTGAGCGATCGCGACATCGTGGCCTACTCGCTCTCGGGTGGCCCGCCCGCGATGGGCACGGTGGACGAGGACCGCCCGGGGGCCGCCGCGCTCGGCCCCGCCCTGGCTCTGCTCGAGACGCTGCATCGGCAGCGCACGCGCCTCAGCGTCCCCGCGCTCCTCGAGCGGCTTTACGACGAGACGCGGGTGCTGGCCGCCCTCACCGGCACGCGGCGCGGCGAGGCCCAGGTGGCCAACCTCGAAAAGGTCGCCACGCTCGCCCGGCAGGCGGGCGATCTCGGTGTGCTCACACTGCGCGGCTTCACCAACCTGCTCGCCGAACGCGTCGAGAGCGCGCGTGAGGAGCCGGATCTTCCCTCGACGCGGCCTGGCGATCCCGCGACCGTGCGCGTGCTGTCCATCCACAGGGCGAAGGGTCTCGAGGCCCCGATCGTGGCCCTCTACGACACCGCCGACAAGGCCTGGCTCTCCGCCGACACCGTGCCGGTGTGGGAGGAGGGGCGCATCGCCATCGGGTTTCGGGAGGGCTGTCAGCCCGAGGGCTGGGCCGCTCTCGTGCGGCGCGAGAAGAAGAAGGCCTGGGCGGAGACCCGGCGTCTCCTGTACGTGGCCTGCACGCGTGCCCGCGACCTCCTGGTGATCCCCCGACCGCCGGTCGACGCGGCCGTGGGTGATTTCTGGAGGGAGCTCATCCTGCGCCTGCCTGCCTCTTCCGACGCCGACGTGCGCCTGGTGGACGCGGAGACGATCCCCATCCCCGAGCACGAGAGCGGGCGCGCCGAGCTGTGGGCACTCGCCGGTGCCGAAGGGGGCGACGCGGTGGCCGCGCGCTGGGAGAAGGAGCGGCGGGAGCAGATCGCCGGGGCCGCGGAGCGTCCGTTCGTTCCCATCTCGGCGACGCGGCTCGCCGCCCGGAGCGCGCCGGAGGCGGCGGCCCCGCTCGGGGGCAGCGGCGGGCGAGACTTCGGGAGCCTCGTGCACCGGCTCCTCGAGTGGATCCCTCTCGAAGACGCCGGGGTGGACGCGGGCGACCGGGTTCGGAACATGGCGACCGCCCTCGCCCCGACGTTCGGGCTCGATCCCGAAGCCGCCACCCGGGCCGCGGAGCAGGTGGAGCGCGCGCTCGGCCTGCCCGTGCTCGAGCGGGCACGGCACGCCTCGCGGGTGTGGCGCGAGATGAGCCTGTGGTTCCCGGATGGCGAGCACCTCGTCGAGGGCAAGGTGGATCTCGTCTTCGAGGAGGAGGGCCAGCTCGTGGTCCTCGACTACAAGAGCGACGCGATCACCGACGAGCAGGCCCTGGCCCAGGCCGCGCACCACGCCCCCCAGCTCCAGCTGTACGGGCGGGGTCTCGCCCAGGCGCTGGGCCAGCCCGTCCGCGAGCGCCTGGTGCTCTTCACCGCCCTCGGCCGCACCGTTGCTGTGTAGCCCTGCGTGCTAGAGTCGCCGGGATGGACGTTCCCTTCTCGTGGTCGGCCTCCCGCCACGACACCTTCGCCTCCTGCCGCCGGCGTTACTACTACTCGTACTACGCCTCTTTAGAGGACGCGGAGATCAAACGCCTCAAGCGTCTCTCGGCGCTCCCTTTGTGGGCGGGGAGCGTCGTCCACGACACCATCGAGTGGTTCCTGAAGAAATACGATGCTCTGCCTCCGCCCGAGGAGCAGCAGGCGCTCATCCAGCGGGTGGTGCACACGGGCATGGTGAACGACTGGCGGGAGAGCGAGCTGGGCTCGCTGAAGTTTCGCCTCTTCGAGCACGAGTACGACGTGCCGGTCGAGCAGGAGGACAAGCGGATCGCCGTCAACACCGTCATGCGCTCCCTGAGGGGCTTCTTCCGCAGCGACACCCTCCGGGAAGCCTTCGCCGTGGGCCGCGACCGTTGGCTCGCCCTCGAGGACCTCGTGAGCTTCCACGTCGGCGACGTCGAGGTCTTCCTGCGCATGGATCTCGCGTTCCGCGACGCGGAGGGACGCGTCGTGATCGTGGACTGGAAGACCGGGCGGCGCGAGGGTCGGTTCAACGAGATCCAGGTGGCGGGCTACGCCCTGTACGCGACCGAGCAGGGCTGGGCGTCCTCACCCGAGGAGATCGCGACCGAGCTGAACTATCTGGCCATCCCGAGGGCGGCCCGGCGCGCCGTCACCCAGAAGAAGATCGAGCACGCTCGCAGCTTCATCCGGAAGAGCGCACGGGACATGAAGGGTCTCCTCGTCGATCCCATCGAGAACGTCGCACGCCTCGAGGACTTCCCGATGGTGGATCGTCCACGGCTCTGCCGCCGCTGCAACTTCCGGAAGCTGTGTTTCCCGAGAGCGGGGGAAGACCGCCCCGGGACCGATCGCGCGGTGTCCGTCGAAGAAGACGTCGCGGCTGGAGGCTCCGATGAACCGTCCTGAGGCCCCTGCTCAGCTGTTTCGGTAGCCGTAGAGCCAGCGCGAGGTCGTGCTCCAGACGTTGCGCACCGATTCAGTGCGCCGGCTGCGCGGCGGCGGTCTGCCTCTGCAGCTCCACACGGCGGCGGACGAGGGCGGCCACGATCACCGCCGTCTCGAACAGCACGAAGCCGCCGATGTACGTGTAGCCGCCGGAGCCGAACCCGTACGAGTGCAGCCCCGTGCCGAGGACGAAGTTGACGCCGTACCAGGCCATCAGCACCAGCAGGTACCCGAGGATCGAGCCCACGGCGAGGCCGAAGTCCTTGATCCACCCCACGAAGCGCCCGTGCAGGACAGCGAGGTATCCGAGCAGCGCGATGAGCGCCCAGGTCTCCTTGGGGTCCCATCCCCAGAAGCGGCCCCAGGAGTACGAGGCCCAGACCCCGCCCAGCAGCGTCCCGACCGCCAGGAAGAGCGTGCCCACCTGCAGGGCACGGTAGAGGAAGAGCGAGAGGGACTTCAAGAGGGCGACCCGGCCCGGAGCAAAGAAGTAGAGGCCGAGGTTGAGGTGCCCCAGGCCCATGGCGAGGGTGAAGGCGGCGTAGCCAAGCATGATGGTGAGCACGTGCACGGTGAGCCACATGTTGTCGCGGAGGACCGGCACGAGGGGTGAGATGGCGCCGTCGAGGATGGGCACGTTGTCGGCCAGGATGAGGCACAGGACCCCGAGCCCGGCCGCGGTGGCGGCGAAGTAGCGCACCTTGTAGACGCCCTCGAAGATGAGGGCGAAGAGCACCCCGCCCCAGGCCACGAAGACCACCGTCTCGTACATGTTCGTGACCGGGGGACGGCCGGAGATCAGCGTGCGGAGAGCCATCCCGTAGGCGTTCATCACGAAGCCCCCGACGACCAGGGCCATGCCCGCCCGGGAGACGACGGTGGAGGCGAGCGGGAAGCTGGCGATGAGCGCGAGGAAGCCGAGGAGGTACAGGATCCACGCCGTGCGGAAGGGCTTGGCCCGGTTGTAGTGGACCTCCATGGCCAGGTCCTTCTCCGCGGGGTAGACGCCGGGGGCGATGGCGCCGAGACGTGAGGCCAGGCCGGCGGAGGCCGTCTCCACGCCCGGCACGGTCGCCGGCCACGTAGGCCGAGACGAGGGCGCTCAGCAGCGCTCGCACGCGCTGAGCTTGTGGGACCTGGGGCTTGTCGAGGTCGGCGATCGAGTACCAGGTGGCCTTGGGGTCGTCGGCGTGCGGGATGATCCGCAGGGCCTCTCCGGACATGATGCCCGACATGATCGAGAGCGTGTCGTAGAGCGTAGCCAGCTCGCTCTCGACCGGATCGATGTCCTCCTCCTGCCTGAGCTTGGCGTGGACCTTCTCGGTCGCCCCCAGGAAGCCCTCGTGGGAGACGAGCTCCTCGAAGCTGTAGCGATCTCGGTCTTCGGGCAGTCCCGCCGCCTGCCGCAGGCCGGCGTGGGTCACCTTGACGATGGGCTCAGCTCGCCAGCGGTCGGGCGTGGCGAGCATGGCCAGCACCCACTCGGTGGGCTCGAGGCCCTGGACCCGCTCGAGGCCGAACGGCTTCGCCCCCACGACCCGGCGCGCGGTCTCGCGCGCGAAGGTGTCGAGCGGCTTCGTCCGTCCCCCCGTCTGGATCGCGATCCCGCGCAGCGGCGCGACCTCGCTTCCCGCGAGGAGGGAAGCCGGCAGGCTAAGCGCCAGCAGAGACAGGGTCAGCAGGCTTCGCGTCATCACCACTCTCCCGTGCACGATGGGCCTCGAGGGCCCGGGCCGCCTGGCGCCGCGCCAGCCAGGGCTTTCCGTAGAACATCCAGGCGACGCCGATGCCGATGAGCGCGGTCCCGAGGTAGACGAGGGGCAGACCCGGGGCGCGCGCCACCGAGAAGATCGAGATCATCGGCCGCCCCTCGATGAAGGACGATTGGAAGAAGATGTAGCCTCGGTGGTGGAGGGGGTGGTTCATCGAGATGAGGGTCTCGAACGCCCCCTCGTCCGGGTCGTCGATGCGGACGGTGCTCTCGTACACCGAGGGCATGCGCGAGCCGGGGTAGGACTCGTTGTTGAACCGGAGCAACGTGACTCGGAACGGCAGGGCCGCCTCCGGTGAGCGGTAGGCGAGGCTCGCCATCTCGTCGCCGAGTCGCACGCTGCGCAGATCACCCCACAGAAGCCACTCCGGCTCGGTCGCCCCGGCGGGGCTCTCGAGCCGCACGCGGACGGCGGCGTTCCGCTGGTCCTCCTTCTTGGGCAGAGGAGCCGGCGCCACCGCGCGGCGGGTGGCGGCCCGGGGGTGGAAGCGGTTCACCGTGACCCCGAGGCCCGGCCAGCCGGTGTCCAGCGGCTGCCCGAGCTCGACGACGCCCGTGCGCAACGGCCCCGAGGACCCGGTGGCCCCGAACTCGATCCTCCCATCCGGAGCCAGCACGAACGAGAGATGGTTCGCGGCCCCGGCGTGCTGGAGGAGCTGCTCCACCTGCTCCTCGCTCCGCGCCGCGTGGAAGCCGAACGACACCATGCCGAGGTCGAGGTGGCTCCGGCGCGGATCGTCGGGGACGAGCCACGCGTCCTGGGTCGCCATCGGGGCCTCCAGGACGAAGTGAAGAGCGGGGACTCCCGTGGACGCGGCTTCGAAGGTCTCGCTCACCGTCACGTGGGGCTCGTAGGCGTCGGCCACGAGGACGACGTCCGAGCCCGGGACCGCGAACCGCCGCTCGCGGTCCGGTGTGGGCGGGTGCTTTTCGAAGACGATGGGAAACGTGGCGCTTGCCCCGAGCCCGGGGATCGAGACACGCAGCGCCCTTTCGAGCAGCCGCACGCGGTCGGAGGTCTCACCCTCGGCGAGGGCCATGTTCGAGTCGAGGCCGCGGTAGAGCGAGATGACCGACCCGCCGAGAACGCAGAGGATCCCGACGTGAGCGATCAGGAAGCCGACCTGGTGCCTCGTCCACGGCCAGCGGCTCACCATGACCGAGAAGACGTTCACGCCGAGCAGACCGAGAAGGAACGCGAACCAGGGCGTCTGATAGATGTCGCGCTGGACGGCGGGGGTGCCGTGCTGCATCTCGTAGAACGTCGCGAAAGCGGCGACGCTGCCGAGCGTCACCATGGTCACGACGGCGAGACGCACCGAGGAGAAGAACGCCACAACCCTTCCGCCGATCTTGAGGTTGCTCATGGGAGTTCCCGTGTGCGGGCCTGGGGAGAATGGCGACGCCAGTGACCCGACAAGCCAGTTACCAGACCTCGATTCTAGGGGTGTCTTTCGTAATGTGTCAACTACACCAAACGCATCATTGCGGCCACTCGTCCCACGGGTGCCATTGACGCCCCCGGCCCCGGATCTCTAGAATCGGCAGGAACTTCGGCCCGGCGCGTGGGCGCGAAGCGCCACGAGGGAGATCGTCCATGATCAGCCTGCGACTGGTGCCTGTCTCCGGCAACCCCATCGATGTCACACGGGACCCGAGCCTCGTGGGACGCGACCCGACGTGCGAGGTCGTCGTCACCGACGGATCGGTCTCGCGCCGTCACGCGCGGCTCGAGCGGCGCGGCGGCGAGTGGTGGGTCGTCGATCAGGGAAGCGCCAACGGAACCTACGTCAACAGCCTGAAGGTCGCCGAGACCGCCCTCAAGAACGCGCAGGAGCTGCGCTTCGGCGCGCTCGCGTTCCGGGTCGACATCGCCGAGGATGCCGAGGCGACGGTCGCGAGCCCCGTCTTCCCGGAGGAGACGGTCATGGCGGCTCCGGAGCCCACTCCTCCGCCGTCCCCGGCCGCGACCCCGCCTCCGCCCCTGCCGATGTCGGCCGCGGGTCCCCCGCCCCCGCCCCCTCGGGGCGCCACGGCCGCCGGCGACCGCTTCCGTCCCGCCGGCTCCGCCGCACCCGTCCCGCAGATGTCCGGCGGGGCGCCTCCGGCGAAGAAGGGACGGGGACCGGTGTTCTGGATCGCCATCGGCTGCTGCGGGTGCCTCCTGCTCGTCGTGCTCCTGGGCGGGCTCCTGGGGGGCGGCGTCTTCGTCATGACGAAGGGGGCGGCCGACGCCACCCACGGGTGGCTCACGGAGGTGCGCGAGGGGCGCACGGACGAGGCCATCGCCGGGTTGACCGAAGACTACCGCTCGCGACTCACCGAGGCCGAGTTCGAGGAGATCGTCGCGGCCATCCAGCAGAGCGAAGACGCGACGTTCCCCAGTCGCTCGGTCGACAACGACCGCGCCACGCTCACCGGCGTTCTGAACGGCCCGGGCGGATCCCGGCCGATCGTCCTGCGCCTCGTGAAGCAGGGTGGAGACTGGAAGGTCGACGACGTGATCTTCGAGGGCGACTTCGGGACGCCCGACGAGTGAGCTCGCCGGGCTCTTCCTATCCGGAGCTGATCGAGGCGCGCCACGAGAAGTCGGCGCGACGGCTCGTCCTGACCTGGGACGACGGCCACGTGTCGCCCTTCCCGCTCGACTACTTGCGCAGCTGGTGCCCCTGCGCGACGTGCCAGGGCCACGCCCCGGAGGCGAAGTACCTCGACCTCACCGACCAGGAGCTCGTCCACATCGAGGGCGTCGGCAACTACGCCCTCGCCCTCAACTGGGACGACGGCCACAACACCGGGATCTACAGCTTCCGCCTGCTGCGCCGGCTCTGCCCCTGCGACCCCTGTGGCGGCGAGAAGCGCTAGTGGCCTGAATGCCGAACTGACGTCATTCAGGCCACGCCCGGCTCCTCCAATCATTCATTGACCCCCCACCCTAACCCTCCCCACGTAGGGGGAGGGAAAGACCTTGAGATAGGCCCCGCACACCCGCGTGTCCCCAGGAAGGGGACACGCGGGCGAGTCGGGCCTGGTGGCCAGCCAGCGCTGCTAGAAGGGCTCGAGATGGACCACCACGTCCACGATCTCGGGGTGGGCGGCCTTCAGCCTCTCCTCGATGCGGTCGGCCACGCTGTGCGCCTCGCTCAGGGTCATCGAGCCGTCGAGGTGCACGGTGAGATCCACGTAGACCGCATCGCCGCGGCCGCGGGTGCGCACGTCGCGGACCTGCTTCACCCCCGCCACCGTGAGGGCCAGGGTCTCGATCGGCTCCGGAGCGATCGCCGCCCGATCGGTGAGGACGTGGAAGGCGGAGATGAGGATCTTGACCGCCTGCACGGCAATGACACCGGCGATGACCACCGCCGCCAGCGGGTCGGCCCAGGCGAGGCCGGCCTTGGCCGCCGCGAACGTGGCCACCACGCCGACGGACACGAACAGGTCCGCCCGGGTGTGGGTGGCGTCCGCGACGAGGAAGGCGCTGCCGAGCCGCCGGCCCTCGCGGTCCTCGTACCAGCTCACGAAGAGGTTCACCGCCATCGTCGCGAACATGACCAGCCAGTTGAGCAGGCCGATCTCGGGAAGTGCCGGCGAGGCGATGCGGCCGAGCGCGCCCTCGAGGACGTGGTAGGCGAGCACGAGGAGCGCCACCCCGATCAGCGCCGCGGCCGCGGTCTCGAACTTCCGGTGACCGTAAGGGTGCCCGCGATCCGGGGGGGCGAAGGCGTAGGCGGCCACGATGAGGCCGATCACGTTGTTCGAGCCGTCGACGAGGCTGTGGTAGCCGTCGGCGACCATGGCCAGGCTGCCGGAGAGGAGCCCCACCGCCACCTTGCCCGCGCTCACCAACAGGTTGAGGGCGAGGGTCAGCCAGAGGACCCGCTGGACTCCGATGCGGGCCGCGCCCGTCTCTGACCCGGCCGCCGTCATTTCATCCGGGCGCCCTTCTCCTCGGTGGCGAATATCCAGCCGGCGACCTTCCCGGGCTGGATGAGGCCCTCCCCGCTCCAGAACTGGCGGTCCCGGAGGTGGCGCGACGAGGAGTCGCTGGCCGGGATGGCGTCGATCTGGGCCTCGATGCGTTTGAAGCGCGTGCGCCAGAGGGCCATGTTCGGCTCGCGCAGGTCCACCCACCCCGCGTGCGCCCAGGCATCGACCCTCTCCTCGCTCACCTCGAGCGTCTCGGAGGGCACCGGCACCGGCGGGATCTTGCACTCGGGCCCGCGCACGAGCCGCCCGTCCGGAAGCAGGATCGGGATGCCGATCGACACGATCTCGCCGCGGTAGCCGGCGTCACCCGCGATCTCCTCGGTCGCGCGCACGGACATCTCCGGGGGCGTCGAGGCCCGGACCGCGTCCATCGTCCCGAAGGTCCGACGCAGCAGGTCGGCCTCGAAGAGAAGCTTGCTCAGCCGCGGCGGTCCGAGGTTCTCGAAGGCCACGCTGCGCACGCCGTGGCGCTTCTCGAGATCGCGCAGCTTCTCGAGCGCCCAGTGGCGCATGAGACCCGCGCGATACGTCGGCCCCATGACCGCGTTATCGAGGGCGTTGATGACGTCGTGGCCGGTGTTGGCCCCCATCAGCTCGCGCGCCACCACGTCGGCGATCTCCTCCGGGGTCACGAACTCCATCTGCTCGCCGGTCGTGATGGCGGCGAACTCCTCGAGCGAGAAGACCCCGTTCTCCCCGGTGTCGATGTAGACGCTCTTGAGCGTCCGCCCGGTGTCGCGACCGCGAGAGACGTCCAGGGGGCGAAAGCGCTCGCCCAGCTTCAGGGGCTCGGCATCGTCGAGGGTGACGTCGTAGAGCCGAACGGGCCGGCCGCGTCGGAGCACCTCGCCGTAGGCGATGCCCTTCCAGGCGATGGCGGCGGCGGGCTTGACCTCCTTGGTGATGGGCCCGCCCGGGGTGCGCGCCATGAGGAAGAGCAGCAGCGTGTGGGCCCCGGCGAGGGCGCTCTTCGAGAGCAGCACCCGCGAGGGCTTCTCCTCGGAATGGGTGTAGGGGATGTTGAGGCCCATGCCGCCGGTGCCCGAGGTGCCGATCTTGAGATAGGCGTGGGTGCCCGCCTTGACCATCGACTGCCACAGCACCTGCACGTGGCGGATCAGCTGGGGGACGTAGTCGGTGACCAGCAGCATCTCCAGGCTCTCGTGGAGGTCGCCGTCCTGCTGGAGGGCGTCCCAGGCCTGCCGGCTCGTGCGGTAGATGTCCTGGTAGGCGATGCCGGTCGCAGTGTTGACGGCGTCGATCACGATGTCCGGCTTCTCGGTGGTGATGAGCTGGTAGAGGGCGTACTCGGAAGCCGCTTGCTCCGAGAGCCCCTCGATGAGGCTGGAGATGAAGCGGCGACGCAGCACCGGATCACCGAAGACCTCCGACCGTGGGCGGTCTTTGAGGTCGGCGAAGGTGAAGATGTCGCCCCAGGCGGGGACGACCTCGACGTCGCCGCGCTCGGGATCGAGCACGGCCACCGCTTCCTCCGCCTCCTCCTGCCGGAGGGAGAGGAGCACGAGCCGACGCGGCGACTCGGGCAGCAGGCGCCGTGCGATCGCCTGTCCGACGAGCCCGTACCCGCCGAGAATCAGGATGCTCTTGCCGCTGATGTCCATAGCGGCTCAAGCATACGCCCGCCGCGTGGGCGGTTGCGAGCCTCCGGGGGGGCTTCAGGCCTCCTGCTGGCGCGGCACGAGCCAGTCGAAACCCTGCACCAGCGACATCCCCGCGGTGTAGAAGAATCCCAGCTGGAAGAGCGCGATGAAGGGCAGGGCGCCGAAGAGGTCGTAGGCGATCGCGTAGAGCGCCACGATCGAGAAGTAGAGGCCCAGGGCGAGCTCGACGTAGGGCACCCAGCCGGTGGCGCCCTTGTAGCGCTTCTGCTTCCACTCGTCTCCGGCGCCCTCGATCCTGTACTTCGGCGTGCGCTTGAACTCGGACGGGCCGCCGAAGAGGCCGTCGACGACGGCAGCCGTGTTGTTCACGCTGATGCCGATCCCGATGCCGAGGACGGCCGGGATGTACTTGAGTCGTGAGCGCCAGGTGTCGGGGAAGAGCTCCTTCTGCGAGACGACGTAGAAGGAGCACACGCTGGCGGTGGCGGCGAGGAAGATCGGCACGTCCACGACCAGCATCTCCTGCCAGCCCATGCTGTAGCGCATGACCATGGCCGGGAAGAGGAGCCCGGCGAGAAGCACCAGAAGCGGGTAGGCGAGGTTGGCGGTGAGGTGGAACGTCGATTCCACCTTGATCCACCAGGGCAGGTCCGAGGCCAGGACCCGGGGGAGGAGCTTCTTCAGGGTCTGGACCGATCCCTTGGCCCAGCGCTGCTGCTGGGCCTTGAAGGCGTTCATCTCCACCGGCAGCTCGGCGGGCGAGACGAGGTCCTGCAGGTACACGAAGCGCCAGCCCTTCAGCTGGGCGCGATAGGACAGGTCGAGATCCTCGGTGAGGGTGTCGTGCTGCCAGCCCCCGGCGTCCTCGATCGCCTCCCGCCGCCAGACCCCGGCGGTGCCGTTGAAGTTGAAGAACCGGCCGGATCGGCTTCGACCCCCGTGCTCCATCACGAAGTGTCCGTCGAGCATGATCGACTGCACCTGGGTCAGGAGCGAGTAGTCACGGTTGATGTGTCCCCAGCGCGCCTGCACCATGCCGACCCCGGGGGCGGCGAAGCTCCCGACCGTCTTCTCCAGGATGTCGGGGGGAGCCACGAAATCGGCGTCGAAGACGAGCACGAGCTCGCCGGTGGCGGCACGGAGGCCCGCGTCGAGGGCCCCGGCCTTGTAGCCGGTGCGCGTCTCGCGGTGAAGGTAGCTGACGTCGTACCCGAGCTGGCGGTAGCGCGCGACCGCGCGGCGCGCGATCGCACAGGTCTCGTCGGTGGAGTCGTCCAGAACCTGGATCTGCAGGAGCTCCTTCGGGTAGCGGATGGCCACCACCGACTCGAGGAGACGCTCCATGACGTACATCTCGTTGTAGATGGGGAGCTGCACGGTCACCCGCGGGAGACGCGCGGGCAGGGGGCGCGGCTGGGCGCGCCCGTCCCGATTGCGGAAGTAGAGCCAGACCATCACGTAGCGGTGAACGCCGAGGATGGCCAGGATGATCAGCGTCAGGAAATAGAGTCCGAGGATCCCGGTCTCGATTGGGCCCATGAACCTTGCCCCCGCCTTCTCTCGCGCTCGTCGGGCCCGCCCGTCGAGGACGAGCGGCACGACCGCGCCTCCCTTGACACGCCTGCAACCCACAAGGGAATATCCTGGTTTCGAAGTGTTGCCGACGGCGCTCCCGGCTCGAGGCGGGAGCCGCGTGCGCACAGGCGCGAAGCTGCACGTTAGTTCGGAGGGCGCGTCAAGTCAATGGACCCGCAGAACCTCAAGGACATGCTCGAGCGCGTGCGGGAGGGGACGCTGTCCCCCGACGAGGCCGCTAAGCAGCTGGCCCGGCTCCCCTACGAGGACCTCGGCTTCGCAAAGGTCGACCATCACCGGGCCCTGCGACGAGGCTTCCCCGAGGCGGTGTTCGGCGAGGGCAAGACGTCGGAGCAGATCGTGGCCATCGTCGAGCGCATCGTCGGCCACGGCCAGAGGGCGCTGGTCACCCGGACCGACCCCGACGTGCACGCCCGGGTGGCCGCCGTCCGCCCCGAGGCCCGTTTTCACGAAGCGGCCCGGTGCATCACCGTGGAGACGGCGCCGGCCCCCACGCTCGAGGGCCGGGTGGCGATCGCCGCCGCCGGGACCTCCGATCTGCCGGTGGCCGAGGAGGCAGCAGTCACCGCAGCGTTCCACGGGGCCGAGGTGGACCGGATCTACGACGTGGGGGTGGCCGGCCTGCACCGGCTCCTCGACCGCGCCGAGACGATCCGACAGGCTGACGTGGTCGTGGTGGTGGCCGGCATGGAAGGGGCTCTGCCCTCGGTCGTCGCGGGACTCGTCGATGCCCCGGTCGTCGCGGTGCCCACCAGCGTGGGCTACGGGGCGTCTTTTCACGGACTTGCGGCCCTCCTCGCCATGCTGAACTCGTGTGCCTCCGGGGTCGGGGTCGTGAACATCGACAACGGCTTCGGGGCGGCCCACCTGGCCTGCCTGATCCTTCGCAGCCGGACTTCGTAGGCCGGGGCGCGCAAAGGCGGCCCCGTCGGGGTCGTTTCCTTGACAAAACCCCTGATTCTCCTGATCTTGTATCTTGGCCCTGTTTCCGTCGCTTCCCTTCCTTTTGGCGCAGACCCTCCCGGCTGCGCGTGTGAGGTACCCCACGGGGACCCAAGGAGCGACACGGGGGCCAACGTCAGGGTCTTGCGGCCGGGCTGAGTCTGTAACCAATTGAACGTCAACACTTTCCGCGCGCTCGAATTCGACCGTATCCGGGATCTCCTCGTTCAATACGCGGGCTCCGCGGAGGGGCGGGTGCGCCTCGAGGGCCTTCAGCCGCTCACCGACCCCGGGGCCGTCCGGGAGTCCCTGGTCCGGACCACCGAGGGGCGGCGGCTTCTTCAGACGCTGGGCCGCGAGCCCTACCACGACCTGCCCGACCCCGCCGAGGCTGTGGCCCGGGCGCGGGTCCGGGGGGCGCACCTCGAGCCCCGGGAGCTCCTGGAGCTGGCCTCGTTCATCGAGGGCGGCGTCGAGATCGTGCGTCGCATCAGCCGGTCCGACGAGGACGCCCCCCGGCTCGCCCGCCTCGCCTCCGGGGCCCGGGACACCACCGAGGTGGCCCTCGCCGCCCGCCGGGCGCTCCTGCCCACGGGCGAGGTGGCGGACGACGCCTCGCCGAAGCTCGCCGAGACGCGACGCACCCTCGCGCGCCTGCGCTCCCAGCTCACGTCGGTCATGGAGGGCTATCTCCGCACGCGCGAGACGGAGCGGCTGCTGCAGGACCGGGTCGTCACGACCCGGAACGACCGGTACGTCCTGCTGCTCAAGGCCGACCACAAGGGCCAGCTCCCGGGGATCATCCACGGCAGCTCGGGCACCGGGGCGAGCCTCTTCCTCGAGCCCCTCCCCGCGGTCGAGCTCAACAACGACATCGTGTCGCTGCAGGACGAGGAGCGGCGCGAGGTCGTGCGGATCCTCCAGGACCTCACCGCGCGAGCGGCCGAGCGCGCGGACGACCTCCTGGAGATGGCGGCGATCCTCGGCGAGCTGGACGCGGTGCAGGCCATGGCGCTCGTCGCGGTCGACATGGACGCGCACGCGCCCGAGATCGCGGACGACCTTCGCCTCGAGCTCGTCGACAGCCGCCATCCCCTGCTCATGCCGCGGCTCGCCGAGAGGCTCGGGATCGCGCGGACCGACGAGCCGGTGCCGGTGAGCCTCCGCGTCGGCGACGACGCGCGGGTGCTGGTCATCTCCGGACCCAACACCGGCGGCAAGACGGTCGCCCTGAAGACGGTGGGGCTGTTCGCGCTCATGGCGCAGTGCGGGCTGCACGTCCCGGCCACGGCCGGCAGCCGGCTCCCCATCTTCCGAAGCATCTACGCGGACATCGGCGACGAGCAGTCCATCGCCGACAACCTCTCGACGTTCTCCGCACACCTCGCCGCCATCGTGGAGATGACGCGCGACCTCGAACGGCCGGCGCTCGTGCTGCTCGACGAGGTCGGGGCCGGGACGGACCCCACCGAGGGTGGGGCGCTCGGGGTCGCGATCGTCGACCACTTCCGCCAGCGGGGGGCGATGGTCCTGGCGACGACGCACCACGGCGTGTTGAAGGCCTACGCGCAGTCCTCCCCCGGGGTGGGGTGTGGCTCCTTCGGGTACGACCCCGACACCTTCGAGCCCACCTTCCGTTTGACCCTCGGTGCCCCGGGGCGCAGCCTCGCCCTCGAGATGGCGGAGCGGCTCGGGCTGCCGGTGGCGGTGGTCGAGGATGCGCGGGCCCGACGCGACGACAAGGAGCAGCAGGCGGAGGATCTTCTCGCCCGCCTGGAGAAGGATCGCGCGGAGCTGGAGAAGGAGGCGGCGCGGATCGCGGACCTGCGACGCGACGCCGAGAAGGCCCACCAGCGCGCGGAGGCGACGGAGCGCGAGATCGCCTCGAAGAAGCGACGCGAGGTCGAGCGGTTCGCCCGGGAGCTGAAGCGACGCGGCGAGGAGCAGGAGGAGAGGGCGGCGGAGGCCATCCGTGCCGCGGTCGAGAGACTGGAGGCGGCCGAGCCCACTCGCGCGGCGGCGAAGAGCGCCCCGCGCCTCCGAACGCAGGCGGTGAGGGCGATTCGCGCGGCGCGGGCGGAGATCCTGAAGGACCCCGAGCTCGAGCTACCGCCCGATGAGGAGGTGGCCCCGGGGGCCGCGCTGGCGGTGGGGACCCGCGTGCGCTGGACGTCTCTCGGCATCGCGGGCGAGGTTCTCGCCCTCCACGGTGACGACGAGGCCGAGCTCGCGGTGTCCGGCAAACGAGTCCGAGTGCCCCGCACCGAGCTCGTGGTCCTCCCCGGTGCACCGCGTCCGGGTGGAGGGACCACGGCGGCGGTGGCCGACACGCCGTCCCGCGGGTCGGTGCCGGCCGAGATCAACCTCATCGGTCTCACCGTCGACGAGGCCCTCCCTCGCGTGGACAAGCTTCTCGACGATGCGTCTCTGTCCGAGCGCCGGGAGATCCGGGTCATCCACGGCTTTGGCGCGGGGCGGTTGCGGAAGGCCGTGGCCGGGCTCCTCGACGGCCACCCGCACGTGGCGTCGTGGCGGCCGGGCCAGTCGAACGAGGGCGGCGGTGGAGCGACGATCGTGGAGCTGAAGGACTAGCGATGGCGTTCCCCGAGGGCTTCGTGGAGGAGGTGCGGCGGGCGGCCGACATCGTGAAGGTGATCTCGGACCACGTCCCGCTGAAGAAGATGGGCTCGTCGTGGAAGGGGCTGTGCCCGTTCCACGAAGAGAAGACCCCGTCCTTCAACGTCCGCCAGGAGCCCGCGGTCTTCCACTGCTTCGGCTGCGGTGAAGGGGGCGACGTCTTCAAGTTCCTGATGCTGCGGGAGCGGACGAGCTTCCCGGAGACACTGGAGACGCTCGCCCGACGCTTCGGGGTGCCGATCCCCGAGGGACGCTTCGAGCCCGGACCCGACCGCAAGGAGCGCGACGCGCTCCTCGAGTTGACGGAGGCGGCGGCGCAGCACTTCGAGAAGACGCTGGGAACAGCCCCGGGCACGAGCGCGCGCGAGTACCTGCTCGGACGCGGCTTCCAGAAGGAGACGCTGAAGCGCATCCGGGCCGGTGCCGCCCGCGACAGCTGGGACGATCTCCTCGGGACGCTCCGCGCGCGCCACTCGGCGGACACGCTGCAGAAGGCGGGGCTCGCCCTCGCCCGCAAGGGGGGGACGGACACTACGACCGCTTCCGCAATCGTGTCGTCTTCCCGATCCTCAACGAATCCGGCAAGGTCGTGGGATTCGGCGCCCGGAGCCTCGACGACTCCGAGCCGAAGTACCTGAACTCCCCCGAGAGCCCGATCTATCAGAAGGGGCGGGTGCTCTACGGCCTCTCGTGGGCGCGCGACGCCATCCGGCGCGAGGGACGTGTGGTGCTGATGGAGGGCTACCTCGACGTCGCCCGGGCCCTCGAGGAGGGGATCGAGGAAGCGGTCGCGACGTGCGGCACCGCGCTCACCGCCTCCCACGCACGGCTGCTGCGGCGCTTCGCGGAGACCGTCTGCGTGAACTTCGACCAGGACGAAGCGGGGCAGCGGGCGGCGCGCAAGGGCATGGAGGTGCTGCTCGGGGAGGGCCTGCGCGTGCGCGTCGTCGAGCTGCCGGAGGGGCACGACCCCGACAGCTTCCTCAAGGCCGAGGGGGGCGACGCGTACCGGCGACGGATCGACGAGGCGCCGGAGGCCCTCGAGTGGCTGATGCGCCAGGCCGAGCGGGCGAACGACCTCGGGGCCCCGGAGGGCAAGGCCGGCTTCTTCTCCGCGCTCCTGCCCGCGCTCGTGCGGATCGACAACGCCGTCGAGCGCTCGGCCTGGCTCGCGCGGGCGGTGGAGCGGGGCGGGCTCGACGAGGCAGCGGCGCGCGAGGAGCTGCGCCGGGCCCTGGGCGGGCGCGGAGCCGGAGGCGCGGCGGTGGCGGAGGCGGCGCGGCGGGCGCCGGCGCGCGAAGGCCCGGGCGCTCATGCCCGCGGAGCGGTGGCTCCTCGCGCTGGTCGTGCTGGGCGCGGAGGGCGTCGACGAGGCTCTCGCCGAGCTGGGAGAGGCCGACCTCGACGGGCTGCGGGCGGCGCCGCTCCTGCGGGCGGCCAAGGCGATCTGGCGGCGGGGGGAGCCGGTGACGATGCCGGCCCTCGTCAACGAGACTGACGACGAGGAGGCGCGTCGTCTCCTGTCGGAGATCGCGATCGAGGGCGCGCCCAAGGAGGGGCTCGCGGCGCAGGACTGCGTGCGGGAAATCCGACGCCAGCCGCTCCGAGCGCGCATGGCGGAGATACAGAAGAGCTTGCACGGGGCGAAGGGGGAGACGCTGGAGGCGCTCCTCACCGAGAAGACCCGTCTCGTGCGGCAGATGACGAGCTTATAGAGAGATCAAGCAGGGAGCAGACGAACGGCAATGGCGCTTTCGATCGAAGAAAGATACGACGAGGTCCGGCAGCTCATCACGATGGGCAAGGAGAAGGGCTACCTCCTCTACGAGGAGGTCAACGACCTGCTCCCGGGCGACATCAGCTCCTCCGGACGAGCTGGACGACATCTTCTCGATGTTCGGGTCGATGGGAATCGAGGTGGTGGACTCGGAGCAGAGGTTCCGCGAGAAGTCGGACGAGGAGGGCGCGGAGCTCGACCTCACCCCGGGAACGCTCGACAAGACCAACGACCCGGTGCGCATGTACCTGCGCGAGATGGGCACGGTGCCGCTCCTGACCCGCGAGGGCGAGGTCGAGATCGCCAAGCGCATCGAACGCGGCAAGAACGGCGATGCTGCGGGCCATCTCCCGCACCAACATGGCGGCGCAGGAGGTGGCCCGTCTCGGCGAGCGGCTGCGGGCGCGTGAGATCGACGTGCGCGACGCGGTGGTCTTCAACGAGGAGGAGGTCACCGAGGAGAAGCTCGAGGCCAAGATCCGCCAGACCCTGAAGCTCATCGGCAAGGCGAACGACGCCCACCAGGAGTACCTGGCCTACCGCAAGCACTTCGCGAAGCTCGAGAAGAAGTCGCGGCGGCTACGTCAAGGGCAAGTGGCGCCTGGCGCGCCTCCGGATCCGGATGTCGCTCGCCATCCGCCGCATCGAGTTCGCCGAGGCCTTCAAGCGGCGGCTCGTCGAGCGCATGCGCGAGGCGGTCGACCGGATCCGCGACGCCGAGGACCGCATCGCGCGGCTCGAGCAGAAGCTCAAGCGCGACGTGAGCGACGACTACCGCAAGCAGGTCCGGCAGATGATCCGGGACCAGAAGCACGTCCTGGACCAGATCCAGGAGGAGTTCGACGCGCGGCCGGAGGAGATCCAGCGCACCCTCGACACCGTGATCACGGGCGAGGCGCAGGCCGAGCAGGCCAAGAAGGAGCTGGTCGAGGCCAACCTGCGCCTGGTGGTCTCGATCGCCAAGAAGTACACCAACCGCGGGCTGCAGTTCCTGGACCTCATCCAGGAGGGCAACATCGGCCTGATGAAGGCGGTGGACAAGTTCGAGTACAAGCGCGGCTACAAGTTCTCGACCTACGCCACCTGGTGGATCCGCCAGGCCATCACGCGCGCGATCGCCGACCAGGCCCGCACCATCCGCATCCCGGTGCACATGATCGAGACGATCAACAAGCTCATCCGCACGAGCGCGGGCCCTGGTGCAGGAGCTCGGCCGCGAGCCGACCTCCGAGGAGATCGCCAAGCGGATGGACATCCCGGTCACCAAGGTGCGCAAGGTCCTGAAGATCGCCCAGGAGCCGATCTCGCTCGAGACGCCGATCGGCGAGGAGGAGGACTCGCATCTGGGGGACTTCATCGAGGACCGCACCGCGGTGTCCCCGGCCGAGAACGTGATCAACCTCAACCTCAAGGAGCAGACCGAGGCGCTGCTGAAGACGCTGACCCCGCGCGAGGAGAAGGTCATCAAGATGCGCTTCGGCATCGGCGACGGCTCCGAGCACACGCTCGAGGAGGTGGGCCAGAGCTTCCAGGTCACCCGCGAGCGCATCCGCCAGATCGAGGCCAAGGCGCTCCGCAAGCTGCGCCACCCGACCCGCAGCCGCAAGCTGAAGGCCTTCCTGGAGGGCAGCCGGATCTGACGCGCTGAGCGAGACGTCGCCGTCCGCGCCCGCCCGCACCGCCTCGCGGCCCCCCTCACACCCGGAGGGGCGATACAATGACCCATCGACCTCGTCTCTGGCGGTCGACCTCGGGGGCAGTAGACCATCGGTGGAGGTCTCGGGCTCGTCGCGACTCGAGCGCGAGGGAACGCTCCAACCATGGGAGAAGGAGGGCCTTCGTGAAGAACCGCCACCCCAAGCAGCCCAGCTTCAAAGACTTCCGGTTCCTGTTGCTCTGTCTGCTCCCGGCCACGGCCGGGAGCGCGGCGGTTGACTGGCCGCAATTCCGGGGGCCGAACCAGAACGGCACCGCGGTCGGCAACGTCTTCGACGCGGACTTTGGACTGTCCGCGGCCTGGGTTCGGAGCCTCGGCTCCGGCTACTCCGGCATCTCCATCGTCGACGACGTGGCGGTGACGATGACCACTGACGGCGAGGTGGACTTCGTCACCGCCTTCGAGGTCGAGAACGGGGGCGAGCTCTGGCGCCACGAGCTCGGACCGATGTACGTCGGCCACGACGGCTCGAGCGACGGTCCCATCAGCACCGCGACGATCCACGACGACGTCGTCTACGCCCTCGGTCCGCGGGGTCACCTCGTCGCCCTCGACGTCGCGTCGGGCAGGGCGTTGTGGCGTCGCGAGCTCAACCGGGAACCCGAGGCTCGCGAGCCCACCTGGGGCTACGCCACCACCCCGCTGGTGTCCGGCACGAACCTGGTCGTGCTCACCGGCGGCGGCGCGGGACACGCCGTCACCGCCTTTCGCCTCGCCGACGGCGAGCCTGTCTGGCACGCCGGGTCGGATACGGTCGGCTACCAGTCACCGGTCCTCGTCGACCTGCTCGGCCGCCGCCAACTGATCGCCGCCCTCGACAACGAGGTCCTCGGCCTCGATCCGAGTAGCGGATCGATTCTCTGGCAGCACGCCTATGGCGAAGGTCAGACGGACGGCTTCGGCCAGCCGACCGTCCTCGACGGCAACCGCATCCTGGTCAACCTCTGGGAGGAGGCGGTGCTGCTCGAGGTCGACAACAAGGGGGAGGGCTACGAGGTGCGGGAGGTCTGGCGCAGCAACCAGCTGCGGCGCTCCTACGCCCTTCCGGTCTACGCCGCCGGCCACCTGTTCGGTTTCAGCGACCGCTTCCTCACCTGTGTCGATCCCGAAACCGGCGGGGCGGTGTGGAAGTCCCGGCCGCCCGGCGGCCGCGGCCTGATCCTGGTGGACGGGCACCTGGTCCTCACCTCGTTGGAGGGCGACCTCGTGGTGGCCGAAGCCTCGCCGGAAGGCTACGCAGAGCGAGCCAGATTTCCTCTGTTCGAGACCCAGAGCTACACCACGCCGAGCTTCGCCGGCGGCCACCTCTTCCTGCGTGATCTGGAGCGATGGGCTCGGGTCCGCGTTACGGGTCGGCCGACCGGCGAGACGATCACCGCCGAGACCGACTCCCGACTGGTGGTTCCAGCGGGAGCGTTCGGTGCCTTCGTCTCCGAGCTCCTCGCGGCCCCGGAAGAAGAGGACAGGAAGGCCCGCGTCGACCGTTTCCTGCGGAAGCAGGGCGGCTTCCCCATCTTCGAGGAGGAGGGTCGGGTCCACTTCGTCTATCGCGGCGATGTCGAGGACATCGCCCTGCAGGGGAGCATGTTGGCGCCGGAGGAGGACCGGGTGCTGCAGCGCATACCGGGCACCGATCTGCACTTCACGAGCCTCGAGCTCGATCCCGAGGGGCACTGGGAGTACCGGTTCAGCATCTTCGACGAGACCCTCCTGGACCCCCTCAATCCCCACCAGATCGGCTCGATCGGTGGAGAGTTCTCGGAGCTGCGGATGCCGGGCTGGGAGGTGCCGGATCACATCGTCGAGCCGTCCGGTCCGCGCGGGCGCATCGACACCTTCAGCCTGCAGAGCAGAGCGACGGAGAGCGAAAGAGAGATCCAGGTCTATCTGCCGGCGAGCTACGACCACGGGGAGGAACGATACCCGCTGGTGCTCTACAACAACGGCGATTCCCACCTCGCGAATGGCAAGCTCGACTGGTCTCTCGACAACCTGATGTCCGGCCGCATGTCGCCCGCCATCGTGGTCCTCCTGCCCCGCGTCGGGCGGGACTTCGGAGGACCCACGTCGGACGCCTACGTCGAGATGCTCACCACCGAGCTGCTTCCCTACCTCGACTCCCACTATCGCACTCTCGCCGAGCCGGCGACCCGCACCATCATGGGGGTCGGAAGCGGTGGCAACATCTCCGCCTACGCCGCCTTCACCGCACCCGGCCACTTCGGCAAGCTCGCCACCCAGTCCCTCTACATGATTCCCGCCACCCGCGAGCGCCTGCTCGAGGCGATACGCGAGGAGCCACGGCAGGAGCTCGAGGTCTACGTCGAGTGGAGCCACAACGACTACCTGGTGGAGGCGGCGGGGATCGATGCGGCGCGGGACTCGAAGGAGATTGCCGACCTGTTGCAGCAGCGCGGGTACGCGGTCAGGACGAACGTTGTCACCGGCGCCGCCGGGTGGGGCAGCTGGCGCGCCCAGCTCGACGACATCCTGGAAGGGTTCTATCCGCCGAAGAGTTGAGGAGTTCACTCGAAGACGTAGCCGAGGGCGCGGAGCTCCTCGAGGGTCTCCGGATCGATCTCCTGCGACGGGAGGTCCTGCCGCAGGTCGCGGTCTCTCCACGCCGTGATCTGGGCGGTCAGGGCCTCGACGCGGTCCGGGTGGTCTGCGGCCACGTTCAGCTGCTCCCGCGGGTCTGCGGCCAGGTCGTAGAGCTCGACGCGCTCGATCGGGTAGGCACCGCCGGGGGCCCCGGGGGTGTGATCTTCCGGGTTGAAGATGAGGCGCCACCCGTCCGTCTGGACGCCGTAGATCCGGCCGTTGGTCTCGGAGAACAGGGGGCGTGGGCCCGGCACCGCCGCGAGCGCGCCTCCGGCCAGGAGATCCCGACCCTGGAAGGACGACGGCGTGGGCAGACCCACGAGGCCGAGTATCGTCGGCGCGAGGTCGACCAGGCTCGCGGGTCGATCGGTTTCGGCCCCCTCGGGCAGGACCCCGGGCAGCGCCAGGATCAGCGGGACCCGGAGAGACGAGCTGTACATCGAGGGGGAGTGGAAGAAGTACTGGTTGTGCTCGTAGAGGTCTTCCCCGTGATCTGCGGAGAAGACGACGAGGGTCGACTCCTCGAGGTCGAGGGCGCGAAGCGCGTCGAGGACGAGGCCCAGGAGCTCGTCCACCCGGCCGACCTCTCCGTCGTAGAGCCCCACGACGTGGGCCACGTCTCCCTCCGCCAGCGGTCGACCTTCCCGCCGGATGCGGACCAGCTCGTCGAGCTCGCCTCGGAGGCTCGAGGGGCCGGGCGGGGTGAACTCGGCGTCCCAGGGCGCGGGCGGGGTGTAGCCCGCGTGGGGTCCGATCAGGTGGAGCCAGAGGAAGAACGGCCGGTCCTTCTCGAGACGGAGCTGATCGATCGCCGTCTCGGTCGCGTCGAGGTCGTCCCCGGCCTGCTCCCCGGCGCGCGCGCCGGAGACACGCGCGAAGCCCGGGTGTCGCGCTCGCTTCATGTTCGAGAGGAAGGCGGAGGTGCTGTAGTACCGAGAGTGCAGCAGGCCAGCCAGGGTCACCACCCCCTGCGGCATCTCGTGTCCATTCCAGACCACCCCGTGCGCGCTCGGGTAGAGGGACGTGTGCAGCGACGTCAGCGCCGGCCAGGTCGCGCTCTGCGGGGTCTCCGCCTGCCGAAACAGCAGCCCCCGGCGGGCCAGCCGATCGAGGTTCGGGCTCGTCCGGCGCGAATAGCCATAGGCGCTGAGGTGGTCCGCTCTCAGCGTGTCGACGGTGAGGAGGAGGACGTTCACGACCCCCGCCCGGCGCTGGCCGGAGACGACGGGGACGCTCCAGCGCACAGCATCACTCCAGGTCCGCTTCCCCTCACCGGAGGGGCAGTCGACGCTCAGGCTCAGCTGCACCTCCTGGTTCCGCCAGGGGTCGAGGTCCGCGAGGTAGGGCTCCCAGGGGCCGTGGGGCTCCACCCGTCGCTCGACCACGGTGACCGGCGCGGAGGCGCCGGCAACCCCGACCCGCACGCGGCACGCGAGACCGGCCGCCTCCCTCTGCATCGCGCGCGCGAAGGAGAGGTGGGTCTCGAGACGGCCGCCGGCGGGGACCCGGACCGGCCAGGACAGGGTCGAGGGTACAGGGGCCCGGATGACCCGCCGCTTCGTGAGGAAGCCGTCCCCCAGGAGCTCGGCTTCGCCGGTGAACGGCTCCAGCCGGATGAGCGAGGGGCCTTCCGGTGGGGACGGAGGCTCGCGTCGACACGCCCCGCTGCTGCCGACCCCGGCGGCGAGGGCAAGCACAGCGATGCGCCGGGCGAGGAGTCTTCTCATGCCGGTGTTCCCAAACGCGTATCATGCCCGCGCTGGCAGGTCCCCGCAAACCGCCGCTCTCCGGCCCTCCGCGGCTGGGCTCGCCCCACGCCCACCATCCATCTGCTAGGCTATTCGACGGGCCTGTAGTTCAGTTGGTTAGAACGGCCGGCTCATAACCGGTTCGTCGAAGGTTCGAGTCCTTCCAGGCCCACCAGAGCCCGCGTCGCTCGCCGCTGTCGCCGGCGGTGTAGAATCGGGCGCACTCTGCGGTCTTCGCGAACATGAATCCCGACCTCGAGAGACTCATCCGCCTCCACCAGGCCGAAAGCGAGCTCAAGCGCCTCGACTCCGAGCTCGAGGCCGTCCCCCGCCGCCGGGGCGAGCTGGACGAGCGCCTGGCCCGCGACCGCGGACGCCTCGAGGCGGCCCGTGAGGCCCTCGAGACGTCGCAAAAGAACCGCCGTCAGCACGAGACGGAGGTCCAGGATCTCGAGACAAAGCGGTCGAAGTACAAGGGGCAGCTCATGGAGGTGAAGACCAACAAGGAGTACACCGCCGTGCTCCACGAGATCGAGACCGTGGAGCGCGAGATCCGATTGCTCGAGGACCAGATCCTCGAGGAGATGGAGCGGGCGGAGACGCTCACCCAGGAGGCGTCGGGCGAGGAGGAGGCGTTCCGCTCGGTGGAGGAGGCGGCGCGAGGCGAGGCGGCGGAGCTCGACGCCCGCAAAGCGCGCCTCGAGGACGAGCGCAGGCGGGTGGCCACGGAGCGGGACCGGGTGGCGGCCACCATCCCGGAGGAACCCCTGCAGCTGTATCAGCGTGTGGCGAGGCTGCGCGGCACCGGGATGGCGGAGGCTCGCGACGGGATGTGCCAGACCTGCCATGTGAAGCTGCGACTGCAGATGTGGGTCGAGATCCGCCAGAACGAGACCCTCTTCCAGTGCGCGTCCTGCAACCGCATCCTCTACTACGAGCCGCCGCCCCCGACCGTCGTCGTCGACCCGTGAGCACGGACGAGCCCCTCCACATCCACGTCGACGGGGCGAGCCGGGGCAACCCGGGGGAGGCGGGCTTCGGCGTGCACGTCGCCGCTCCCGACGGCCGGACGGTGGCCGAGCTGTACGGGCATCTCGGTCGCGCCACCAACAACGTCGCCGAGTACCAGGGGCTCCTGCACGCCCTGCGCTGGGCCATCGCACGAGGGTCCGGGACGGTCGAGATCTTCTCGGATTCGGAGCTCCTCGTCCGACAGATGGCCGGACGTTACCGCGTCAAGAACCCGGGGCTGCAGCCGCTCTACCGGGAGGCCTCCGAGCTCATGGCCCGCCTCGAGCGCGTCCGGATCCATCACGTCCCCCGCGAGGAGAACCGGGAGGCCGACGCCCTCGCCAACCGCGCGCTGGACGAGCGGGCTTCGAAGCTCGAGTAGAAGGCCCGCGTGTCCCCAGGGAAGGGCCACGCGGGCGAGTCCAGGCCTGGTGGCCAGCCGCGCTACTGGCTCCGGTAGCCCACGAAGCTGATCATGCGGCCGGTGTCCTTGCCGTCGCGGCGGTAGGAATAGTAGAGGTCGGGGCGGCAGGCCGTGCAGTCCTGGACGTGGTGGATCCGGTCGGCGCGCACGCCGGCGTCCTGGAGCTGGCGCACGTTGGCGGCCCGCACGTCGAGGTGGGGCCGGCCCCGGGGGCCGGGTTGGAAGAAGGCCTCCCCGCCGGGGCCGAAGGCGTCGCGCAGCTCCTCCCCGACCTCGTAGCAGCACGGCCCGATGCCCGGCCCGAGCGCCGCCATGAGGTCGCCGGGCCGGGAGCCTCCCGCGACCAGGGCCTCGACCGTCCGCGCCACGACCCCGGCGGCGGTCCCGCGCCAGCCCGCGTGGGCCGCGGCGATGGCCTCGCGAGCGGGATCCACGAGCAGGACCGGGAGGCAGTCCGCGGTCGCGATCCCGAGAACCAGGCCCGCCTCCTCCGCCACCGCGGCGTCGGCCTCGGGCGCGCCCTCCCAGGGCGCTCGCCGCACGACCGCACCGTGCACCTGCCGCATCAGCAGGAGGCGTCCGCTCTGTGCGAGCGCCGCCCGCACCCGGGACCGCGTCTCGTCTCGTGTCTCCCCCGCCGCCGGTCGGGACCGCCGCTCGAAGCCGTGGACGAGCCCGGGGACCGCGGACAGCTGGGGGACGGTGGCAAGGCGGAGGCCCATCCGTGGATCTTAGCTCGCGGGGGTACCGGCCGCCGCGCGGTGCGAGTCGACGGGCTACACTAGCGGTGTTCCCTGGGATCGGAGACCGGCGGGGCCGCCGCCCGCACCGTCGGGGCTCCTCGAACGCCCTTCTTGGCTTTGCAGTCCTGACCGTGATCGAGACACGCCCCGAAGAGAACGGTGTCGTCGCCGGCGCGTTCGCGCTCGTCGAGATCGACGAGGTGGAGCGTCTCCGCGCGGCGGGCGGCCCACCCGCGTTCACCGCGGAGGAGGAGGCCTACGCCGGGGCGCACCGTGACCCGGAACGACGCCTGGCGGCCCGTCTCGCCGCCAAGCAGGCCGCGTGCCGCCTCCTCGGCGACGGCACCCCGCTCGGCGAGGTCGAGGTGGTCCGCGGCCGCTACGGGCCGCCGGTGCTGCGTCTGTCCGAGCGGGCCCGGGCCCGCATGTCCGCGCTCGGAGCGCACAATGCCCTCGTGAGCCTCACCCACGAGCGCCGGCACGCCGCCGCCGTGGTTCTCTTCGTGCGCGAGGAGCGGTGAGCCGGCTCGGCCTCGCGCTGCGTCTGGGCGCCCTCGCCGTGCTCGCGTCCGTGGCCGGTCTCGTCTACTTCGCCTACGTCCCGGCCGGCGACGCCGACCCCCACCCCTTCAACCACGACCGCAACGCGGTCTGGCTCGAGCACCGCTGGCTCGAGCGCCCGCATTCAGAGCCGGAGATGGAAGCCCTCCTCGAGAAGCTGCACCGACGCGGGATCGCCTACGCCTATCCGCATCTGATTCCCTTCGATACGGAGGGGACGTTGTCGCCCCACGACCGGGAGCAGATGCGGGCCTTCCTCGCCGTCGCCCGCCGGGTGGCTCCCGACCTGAGGGTCCTGCCCTGGGTCGGCGGCCTGCGCGTGGGCTACAAGCGGCAGCGACCGGGAACCGTGAAGCTCCCCGACCTGACCCAGCGCCAGCGGATCGTGGCGGAGGTCCGTGGGCTCATCGACGAGGGCTTTGACGGCATTCACCTGAACATCGAGCCGATCAACGACGGGAACGTCGAGTACCTCGCCCTTCTGCACGCCCTGCGGACCGCGGTGGGCCCCGGACGGGTCCTCTCCCTCGCCGCCACCCGGCCGGGTCCGGTGGGGATTCCCCTCGCTCCAAACTTCGTGTGGAGCCCCGAGTACTACGCCCGGGTGGCGGCGGTGGCCGACCAGATCGTCATCATGGCCTACGACACCGCCATCCCCACCCCGCCGCTCTATCGGAGGTACCTCGCCTGGGCCACCGCCTCGGTGGCGGGAGCCCTCGTGGCTTCGGGCTCCGACGCACGCGTCCTGATGGGCGTTCCCACCTACGAGGACTTCGGCTTCATGCACCGCTCGGGAGTGGAGACGCTCGAGAACGCTCTCCTGGGGGTCGTCGCCGGGCTGCGCGGCCTCGGCGCCGGCGGGACCTTCGAGGGCGTCGCCCTGTACGCGGAGTGGACGGCGGACCCGGAGGACTGGGCGGCCTACGAACGAGTCTGGCGCAATCAGGAGGGTCCGGATTCGGATTCGGACTGAGGCGCGCCGAGCTTCTCGTAGAGCGGCAGGCGGTCGCGACCCTTCCACTTGTCGGGCAGGCGATAGAAGGGGTTGGGTGTCTCGACGCAGACCCCGCAACGGATGCAGCCCTGGATCTCAGGGCAGTGGGGCGAGAGCTTCTCCTGACGGCTGCGCTCGAGCTCCTTCCAGAAGTAATCCCGGGCGACACCGTTGTCGACGACGTCCCAGGGCAGTACCTCGTCCCGCGCGCGCTCGCGGAACAGGTAGAAGGACGGATCGAGCCCGGCCTCGCGCATCGCCCGCTTGAAGTCCATGCGGCCACCGACCGCGATCTCCAACGCGTCGGCCACTCTCCGGTCGGCGAGGGCGAGAATCGACTGGGCCACCCCTGTCCGCGCGCTCTTGCAGATCGCGTCCACGTTGGGCATCCGCCCCAAGGCCTTGCGCAGATACTGGAGCTTGCGGTCGGTCTGTTTCGGGTCCGCCATCGGCAGCCACTGGTAGGGCGTCCCGGGCTTGGGCACGAAGGGGTTGATCGAGGGGTGCAGGCGCCCGATCCGACCCCGGCCCCGCGCGACCTTCAGCATCCGCTCGCGGATCCCCTCGGTCAGCTCGACGATGGCCTCGACGTCGGCGTGCTCCTCGAAGGGCAGGCCGACCATGTAGTAGAGCTTCAGGTTCTGGATCCCGTTCTCGAAGATCCAGGTGGCCCGGTCGAGGATGTCGGTGTTGGTGAACTGCTTGTTGAGGATCCGTCGCATGCGATCGGACCCGCATTCCGGGGCGAGGGTGAGGCCCTGGACCCCGGTGTCGGCGAGCTTGAAGACGAAGTCGGGGGTGAGGTCGTCGAGCCTCAGCGAGGCCACCGAGACCTCGTAGTCCATCCCCGCGAGATCGTCCACGATCCCCTCGATCTCGGGGTGGTCGCACACCGCGGTGGAGACGAGGCCGATCCTCTTCGCGAGGCGCCTCACCTCGCGGGCCCGGCTCACGAGCTCGGCGCGGGTGAAGCCACGAACCGGAAGGTAGTTGTAGCCGGCCCAGCAGAAGCGGCACATGCAGGGGCAGCCCCGGGAGATCTCCACCATGTACTTCAGGGACATCTCGGTGTGCGGGGTGAGGATCACGGACTGCGGGAACCCCATCGTCCCCGGCCAGCCGCGCTGCCGAACCACGGGGCCGGGTCCGTCGTACGCCGCGACCGTCCCGTCGGGGTGGTAGCGCACCTCGTAGCGTGAGGGGACGTAGAACCCTTCGCGGGGGGTGAGCGACTCGACACCTTTCCGGGGGTCGGGGCCGCCCAGGAGGGCCTCCATCATCCGCGGCACCAGCGCCTCGCCCTCGCCCACCGCAACGAGGTCGGCGAAGACCGCCAGCGGCTCGGGGTTCAGGAACAGCGCCGCGCCGCCGAGAATCACCAGCGGGTCGCGCGGCCCCCGGTCCCGCGCCCGCAGCGGGATGCCGGCGAGGCGCAGGACCTGCAGAACGTGGAGGTAGTCGTTCTCGAAGGAGACGGAGAAGGCCACGGCGTCGAAATCCCGGAGCGGCGTGTCCGTCTCGAAGCTCGTGAGCGGGCGGCCGGCGCGCTCGAGCTCTTCCTTGTCGGCGTCGTCGGGGAGGAACGCCCGCTCGCAGGCGACGTCGGGGAGCCGGTTGAGCATCCGGAACACGCTCTGGAAGCCGAGGTTCGACATCCCGACGTAGTAGAGGTTGGGGTAGACGAGGGCCACCCGATAGGAGCCGGTGAGAGGAAGCTCCTCGAGCCACACCTCCTCCTCGCGGAGGGACCGGTGGCGTTCGTGGAGGCGACGGGACATGCTCTTCGGTTCTCCGGCCTCGCCCGACCGGAACCACTTATTCTATACTTTTTCGTACGGATTTGGCCGGGATGGCTGCGCTCCCGACGGCGGCTACTGCGGTCCCTCGGACGATGCCCTCGACATCTGGACCGGGGGGCGGCCGTTGTTCGGAAAACGCGCACGCACGCCTGCGGGGAGGGCACCGACCCCGACCCAGTCCTCGAAGTCGAGCGCCTCGTCCGCTTCGAGCCAGCTCGGCTGCCCGTGGCGACGGAGGTAGCTCGCAGAGAGAAGAGGCATCGGCAGGCCGAGCGTCCGAAGGTCCTCGAGGTCGATGTCCGGAAGGATGGAAGGAAGCTCGAACCGCAGGCCCGGGAAGTAGATGCGAACACCGGCCAGCGGACGGAGCGACGCCCCCGGCGTCGAGTCCGGGTCCGGGGAAGAAACCCAGTACGCAAACGCCTCGGGCCGATGAATGCCGTGATGGCGCACCCAGACGCCGTCGAGGGACCGCACGACGAACAGGTCGTAGGGCGCGGGCGGGCCGGGGGCGTGCACGTGGGCGACCTCGAAGGAGTAGTGCTCGGCCACGAGGATCTCGGCGCTCTTCGCGGAGGCCGATTCATACGCGATGGCGAGGACGCGCCGGCGGCGGCCCTCGATCGTCACGTCGGTGACCCGGTAGCGCCGGACCTTGCCGCCCACGTTCGTCGTCCCCGCGACCCTCTGGTGCAGGTCGTACTGCACGCAGCCTCTCCCCTGGCCCATCCTCACCCGTCGCAACTTCGCCACGGGAAACAAGAGCGGCTCCACGAACTCTGCCGCGAGACGGGCGAGGGGGACCGGGCCCGATTCGTGGACGCGGTCCGGATGGTTGGCGAAGCGAAACAGGTAGTGGTAGAGGTTCGGGAGGGACACACGCGCCAGCAGATGGGCCCTCTTGCGCGCCCGGCGGCTGCCGGGGTCCCCGAAAGCACCCCGGCGGAGGCGCGCGTCGATGTGGGCGATCCGGACGGCACTCTCCTCGGCGAGGGCGGCGGCGGCGGCGAGCAGGTCGCCTTCCGAGAGCACCACGACATCCGCCTCGGCCCGCGGCCGGCACAGCGGGCAGCTCCCTTCCGCGGCGGCTTCGGGCGGTCCGCTCGCAAGGAGAAGAAGAATCATCGCTCCAGCGTGAGCTCCACGGCGTCGGCTTCTCATGGTCAGCTCCTCAGACTCCGAACGCTCTTCCGAGCCTTCGCTCCCTTGCCTTCACCCCGGAGGTCCCGCGGACCTCACCGGGGGCGCCGGGCCGACCCCCTCGCGCCCGCCCGAGGGGGGACCGGGCCTGCCTCGTGTGCCTCCCCCTCGGTCTGAGCTCGGCGGCGAGGACGCAGGCCCCGGCCATCGCCGGTGCGTGGACGAGAAGGGCGCGGTACACGAGCGTGAACGGACCGAGGAGCCCGCCGGGCAGGACCAGCGCCATGAGCGCGCCGGTGGCCAGCTCGGCGATGCCGCTGCCACCCGGGGTGGGTGCCACATAGAGGACGAGATGCAGGAGCGCCTGCACCGCGAGCGTGGTGCCGTAGGCGCCCTCCGCACCCAGCCCGCGCATCACCAGCCAGGCGAGGGTGAACTTGTTCAGGTACAGCAGGGCGGTGAGAAGAAGACCGGTCAGGGGCAGCCGCGGGTCCTCGCGGATGAACCGCGCGCAGCTCGTGCGGTAGCGGTCCGCGCTTCCGACCAGGAGCCGGCCCGTCCGTGCGCACTCCCGGGCCCAGCCGGCGGGGATCCTCTCCAGGCGCGCCGCCGCTCGCTCCAGGAGCCGGGCACACGTGTCCGGTCGACCGAGAGCGAACAGGATGAGCCCGAGGCCGACGAGAAGAACCGTCCCGCCGTACCGCACGAGCAGGCTCGCGATCCCGGCGGGAACCCGGTCGCCGAGTGCCCACGCCGCCGCGCCCCCCGCCGCCAGGAAGACGACGAGGGTGCAGAGGAAGTTGATCGCGAGGAAGGACAGGGCTTCCGGCACCGGGACCCCGCCCCGGTGGAGGACGAACACCTGGGCGGGTCCTCCTCCGGTCTGGGACGGGGTGACCGCGCCCACGAAGCGATTCGCCAGGTCGGCGCGAATCGGAAGCCAGAGCGCGGTGCCGGGACGGATCTTCCGGATGAACACGTGGTACCGGAGCGCGCCGATGACGATGTCCAGGGCTGCGCCGGCCGCGGCGAGGAGCAGGAACCCCGCGTGCAGGCTCGGCGGGATCCAGGAAGCGTCGCCCCGCGTGCTGAGCGTGAACAAGAGGACGAGGCCCGCGGCGGTCAATGCGACGAACGCCGCGAGGCCCTTCGCAGCCGGCCCCCCGTGCAGGGGTTCGCGCGGGCCATCGGATGTGGCGCGGGTCACGCCGCCCCCCTCTTCCCGGCCATCGCCGTCCCTCGGTGGTGCTGGCGGGCCTGGTGCATGAAGGCACCCAGGCGGGTGTGGAGGTTCGTCTCCTCCTGGCCGTCGAACACGACGTCGAGCCAGGGGATGCCGTCCCGCGCCTCGCGCAGCGTGGGCGCCATGGCCGCCACCACGGTGCCGGGCATGCAGGAGAACGGGAGGACGTTGACGAGCCCGGCCAGATCGTGTCGGGCGACGTCCAGCGCGCGGCCCATGGTCAGCACCGCCTCGGTGCCCAGGGCCGGCTCGTACCAGGGACGCAGCAGCCTCATCGCCTCCCCGACCGTGGCCTCGGCCGGGTGGCGGAGCGCGCCGCGTACGGCCTTCGTCAGCCGTGCTTCGATCCGGTGCTGGTAGAGGTCGGTGAGGGCGGCGCCGAGGTAGTCGTGGCCGCGGCGGAAGCGGAGCGCCTGCTGCCGGCGCCGCCAGTTCACGTAGTACAGCCAGTCCGCGAAGGTGCCCAGCAGGACCTCTCCGCCCGCACGCTCCACCGCCCGGACGAGCCCGAGGTTGCTCTCGGCGTTGAGCATGACGTACAGCTCGCCCAGGATCGCCACGCGGGGCCGGGTCACCCGACGGTCCTGCCCCACCGACGCGAAGCGGGCGGCGGCAGCTCGGAGCGCCCGCACCAGGGCGCCGATCCTCCCGACTCCGAAGGCGCGGACGACCTCTTCGAGGCCGACGCGATACGCACGGTCGCTCGCTCCCGCCACCACATCGTAGGGACGGTGCTCGTGCAGCAGCTTCGCGAGGAGGTCGACGGCGACGATCGCCTGCCACGTGCGGCGGCGGAGCCGGCGGGGATCCTCTCCGAAGAGCGCGTAGGAATCGTCGGTCGTGGGGGAGACGATCTCGACCGGCCCCACGCCCTGGCCCGCCAGGACCGTCTCGAGGAGGACGCGATACTGGCCGAAGCGGCACGGCCCGGGCCCGGTGGGGAGGAAGAAGGCGGCCGAGGCGGGGTCGAAACCCGGCTCGCGACACTTGCGGAGGATGTCCCCGACGCAGAAGAAGCAGGGGAGGCACTCCCGTCCGCGGCAGAGGCTCAACCCGAGGGCCATGGACTCGCGATCCGGCGGCGGCAAGGCCTCGGCGTTGACCCCCAGGCTCCGCATCGCCGCCGCGATCGTCAGCGCGTGGTCGGAGAGGCGGGGCAGGTAGATCGTGCGGGACGTCACGTCCGAGCCGCTCATCAGCGTGCCTCCCGTGCGGAGGCCAGGCTGTCCAGAAACGCCTCGCACCGCGTGAGGATCCCGGCTTCTGCGGTGTGGTCGTCCAGCTCGAGCTCGAGGAACGGCTTGCCGCTCATGGCACGACGGAAGTAGGTGAGCAGAAACGAGTCGGGACCGCAGTGGAAGTTCGTCAGGTAGATGCAGTGGAGGCGACGATCGGCGGAGACGAGGCGGGCGGTCCCGAGGATCTCCTGGCCGCTCCGCCAGTACATGTCCGCGTGCTCCGGCCCCAGGGCGACACGACGGCCCGCCAGATAGTCGACGGGGATGGGCAGCGCGCCCAGCCTCCGGAGCTTCTGGGGCAGGTTCTGGCAGACGCCGAGGTCGCAGGTGTTGTACGGCCTGCCCACCACGACGACGGCGGGGGGGCCGTCGACGGTCAGCCCCCTCAGCACCTGCTCGCCGCGCGTCCGCACCGCCTCGGAGAAGGCCCGCTGCGCCTCGTCCCCGCGGGCGGCGGCGGCCCGGACCCGGCTCAGTGGCAGCCCCAGACGACGGGCCAGGGGCTTCAGCTCCTGACCGCGGGTCTGGCGCTGCTGCAGGTGGAGCGGAAACGCCAGGACCCGTCCTCCCCGTCTCTCGATCTCGAGCTGCGCCTTGACCATGTAGGCGGAGGCCGGGATGAAGGGGCAGTAGTGACCGTGAGGCTGCCCGGGAGAGGGATCCTCCCGGTCGAGGATCGCGGGCAGGAACACGTCGTCGACGTCCTTCTCGAGGAGGTTCAGGACGTGCCCGCTGACCAGCTTGACCGGGAAACACGTCTCGGAGGTCGCGGCGCGCGCCGTCTGCTGGACGATGTGTGGATTGGTCTCGTCGGACAGCACCACGTCCATGTCGAGGTGTCCGAAGAACGCACGCCAGAAGGGAAAGAGCTCGTGAAACGTCAGGACGCGGGGGATGCCGATGCGCCGGCGGACGGGCGAGCGAGGGCCCGGGTCCTGGTGGTCGCCGAGAAGGAGCGCGCTGCGCTCGGCGAACAGGTCCGGAACGGACTCCGAGCTCCTCGCGCCCTCCCCTCCCGCGCCCTCGAAGCGCTCGCACCGCGCGCCGAAGAAGAGGGGGCGATCCCCGGAGACGGTCACCCTCTGCACGTCGCAGAGGTTGGGGCAGGCACGGCACACGAAGCTGCGGCTGGCGTGGCTCCGGTCGGCGACATCGAAGCCGCGGAACTTCGTCCCCTCCCCGGGACGGGCGGCGCGCGCCTCGCGGGCGAGGATCGCCGCCCCGATGGCCCCGGTCACGTCGTGGTGGGGAGGCACCGTCACCGGGCGGCCGAGCACGCCCTCGAAGGCGCTGACGACGGAGGCGTTGTGGGCCACGCCGCCCTGGAAGAGGATCCGCTCCCCCACCGGACGGCTGCTCACGACCCGGTTGAGGTAGTTCCGGACGATCGAGTAGGCGAGTCCGGCGGTCAGGTTCTCGAGCGACGCGCCTCGCTGCTGGTGGTGGACGAGGTCCGACTCCATGAACACGGTGCAGCGTTCGCCGAGACACGACGGCGCGGGGGCGGCGAGGGCCTTTCCCGCGAAACCCGTCTCGACGGAGAGGCCGAGGCGGTCGGCCTGCTCCTCGAGGAAGGAGCCGGTGCCCGCCGCACAGGCGTTGTTCATGGCGAAGTCCACAACCACGCCCCGGCACAGCCGGATGTACTTGCTGTCCTGGCCTCCGATCTCGATGACGGTGTCGGCACCGGGGACGGCGGCCACGGCCGCCCGGGCCTGGGCCGTGATCTCGTTCCGGACCACGTCCGCACCGACGTAGTGGCCGGTGAGGTGCCGGCCCGACCCGGTCACCCCCACCCCCACCACCCGCACGCGGGCGCCCGCCTCCTCGCCAACCTCGGTCAGCCCGCGGCGGACGGCCCCGATGGGGTCACCGGCGGTGGGCAGGTAGCGGCGGGCGACCACCCGGTCGTCCTCGTCCAGGAGGACGACGTTGGTGCTGATCGAGCCGACGTCGACACCGAGACAGACGGGGGTCGGGGCAGCGCGGCCCGGCCGGGGCAGGCGGGGTTCGAGGGTGACCGCCACGGGGCGAGCGGCGAGGGGAGGCAGGCTTCGCTCCGGATCGGGCCCGTTGCGGAGGGACTCCTCGAGCGCCCCGAATCCGTGAACCCGGTGCTCGCGACCCTCCCGCACCTCGTCCATGGCGAGCAGCGCCGCGCCGGTGGCGGCCATGAGGTCGGGGTGCTCGGGGACGACGAGGCCGCCCGACTCGAGGCCGAGGACGTCTTCGAACGCCCGAACCACGGCCGCGTTCCGGGCCACACCGCCCTGAAAGAGCACCGGCGGCGTGAAGCTCTTGCCCTTGCCGACCACGCTCTTGAAGTTGCGTGCGAGGGCCAGGCACAGACCGGCCAGGATGTCGCAGAGCGGGAGACCCTGCTGCTGCCAATGGATCATGTCTGATTTCGCGAAGACCGTGCAGCGGCCGGCGATTCGGGCCGGGCTCCGAGAGGCCAGGGCGATGCGGGCGAACTCCTCGTCGATCGCGATCCCCAGGCGCTGAGCCTGTTGGTCCAGAAACGAGCCGGTGCCGGCGGCGCACAGCGTGTTCATGGCGAAGTCCACGAGCGTCATCTGCCCGCGGGACTCGTCCCACCGAACGGACAGGAACTTGGAGTCCTGCCCTCCGATCTCGATGACGGTCCGCGCCTCCCGGTGGCATGCGCCCACCGCGCGGCTCTGGGTGACGAGCTCGTTGGCGTGGACGCCGCCGATGATGCGGGCCACCGGCTCGCCCCCCGAGCCGGTCAGACCCACGCCGAGCGTCCGGGCCCCCCGGAGCTCCTCGTCCAGGAGGCCGCTCGCTCGGAGAAGCGTCTCGCGGGGCTGCCCGTTCGCCCGCACGTAGCGGTGGGCGAGCAGCTGGCCCGTCGAGTCCACCGCGACCAGCTTGACCGTCGTCGACCCGACGTCGACCCCGAGGAAGATGCCGTGCTGGGGCTGCGTCCTGGGGATCGCCGGCGTGCTCGTCCACTGTGGGACGGAAGCGTCTGGAGCCCGGAGCATCGCCGCGTCCTCTCTCCCTCGGGCGGCCCGTGGCGGGCCGCCCTTCACTGCCAGGAGAAGGAGGTCGGCGGCGGTGTTACGGGGGCGTCAGGGCCGGGAGGATTCGATGCGGGGAGCGAGCGTGAGGGCGTGGGTCGGGAGGCCGGGGCAGTGGGGGGGGGCCACTGCATCAGGCGGGCTTCACGTCCTCCTTCGGCTCGACGACGAGCTTCTCCGTGTTGACGCTCCCGGGGATGAAGACCGACGTCCAGCCGCCGCAGTCGCAGCGAAAACCCGCCGGCGCCTCGGTCTCCGTCCCCGGGTTGATCGAGGCGCCCGAGACCGTGTACTGACGCCCGCACTCCTCGCAAGTCCCCTCACGCACGAACGGAGTCATGGCCTCACTCCCCCCCGCCATCTCCGCCCTTGCGGCGGAGAAACGCCGGAACATCGAGGTCGAAGCGTCCGCCCCCTCCTGCCGCCGCCTTGGGGTTGGGCGTCTTGCGGTAGAAGCCGCCCGCGTCGGCCGCTCCCGCCTGTTCCGCCATCGGTGATGCCGGGTTGACGTAGTTGACGAGATCCACCGGAGTGGGGGCGGCCTTGCGCGGTCCGCGACTGAAGCCGGTGGCGATCACCGTCACCTTCACCGCGTTGCCCATCGCCTCGTCGGTGACGATGCCGTAGATGACGTTGGCCCCGGGATCGGAGACCTTCGTGATGAGCGCGGTGGCCTCCGCCGCCTCCGCCAGCGAGAGGTCGGCCCCGCCGGTGATGTTGACGACGACACCCTTGGCCCCCTCGATGGAGGTGTCCTCGAGGAGCGGGTTCGAGATCGCGCGCTGCGCCGCTTCGACCGCGCGGTTCTCGCCCTGGCCCATGCCGGTGCCCATCACCGCCTGGCCCATCCCCTTCATCACCGCGCGCACGTCGGCGAAATCGAGGTTGATCTGGCCGGGCACGGTGATGATGTCGGAGATGCCCTGCACCGCCTGGCGGAGCACGTCGTCGGCGACGCGGAAGGCCTCGGTGACGGGCGTGTTGCGGGCCACCGCCTGGAGCAGGCGGTCGTTGGGGATGGCGATGACGGAGTCCACGCTCTCGCGGAGCTGGACGAGGCCGTCCATGGCCTGGGTCATGCGGTGCTTGCCCTCGAGCGAGAAGGGCAGGGTGACCACCGCCACCGTGAGGACACTCTCGGTGTCTCCCCCGAGCTGGCTCGCGATCGAGGCCACGACGGGAGCGGCGCCGGTGCCGGTGCCCCCGCCGAGGCCGGCGGTGATGAAGACCATGTCCGCACCCTCGAGCGCGTCGCAGATCTTCTCCGTGTCCTCCACCGCGGCCTGACGGCCGATGTCGGGGTTGGCGCCGGCCCCGAGACCCTTGGTGAGCTTCGCCCCCACCTGGATCTTCTGCGAAGCACGGTTCGCCCGAAGCGCCTGCAGGTCGGTGTTCACCGCGATGAATTCGATCCCTTGCAGGCCCGACGCGATCATGCGGCTGACCGCGTTGCCTCCCCCTCCGCCGACGCCCACCACCTTGATGTGGGCGCCGTGCGCCTCCTCTTCGGCGAACTGAATGCGACCCGGACGGTCGTTCTCTTTGCTCATGCTCGTCAAATCCCCTCGGAACAGCCGGTCATGAAACCGCAGCGGAGGCAGATGCGCCGGCAATGATAGGCGACGATTGCGCCGCCACACATCTCACACGGAAGCTCACCTGCATCGCGTTGACTCTGCCCCCCACGCGTGCGTCCGACCTGGGGGTCGGCCACGGGCAAGGGTCGAAAGGCGGGGCCTTCGCGCTTTGTTTCCAAGCTCCCCTCCCTCAGAAGAAGTCCGACAGCCAACCCTTGAGGCGCCCGGTGACCTTCCCGAAGGTCCCCGTCGCCGCCTGCCGCGAGGAGCCGAACCCCCGCCCCCCGCGGTTGCGGTAGCCACACAGAACCAGACCCACCGCGGTCGAGTAGACCGGGCTCGCCACCACGTCCACGAGCCCGCCGATCCCGGCCGGCGTTCCGCGCCGGGCCGGCATGTCGAAGATCTGCTCCGCGATCTCGGGCAACCCTTCGAGGATGGCCCCGCCCCCGGTGAGGACGACGCCCGAGTTGAGGCTTCGCTCGAAGCCGGCGCGGCGGATCTCGGTGAGGACGAGCTGGCAGATCTCCTCCGCCCGCGCCTGCAGCACGTCGCCGAGCACCTGGCGCGCCATGATGCGGGGCTTGCGTCCACCGACGCTCGGGACCTCGATCGAGTCCTCTTCCGGGATCATCGAGGTCAGGGCGCAGCCGTACTTCTTCTTGATCTTCTCTGCCTCGTTCACCGGGGTCCGGAGCGCCACCGCCACGTCGTTGGTGAAGTGCTCCCCGCCCACCTGGAGGACCGCGGTGTGCCAGAGAGACCCCTTCTCGTAGATGGCGAGGTCGGTGGTGCCGCCGCCGATGTCGACGATGGCCACGCCGAGCTCCTTCTCGTCGGGGGTGATGCAGGCCTCGGCCGCCGAGATCTGGGTGAGCACGGTGTCCGCGACCTCGAGACCGGCCCGGTTCACGCAGGTGACCGTGTTCTGGGCGGCGGTGGTCGAGCAGGTGATGACGTGGACGTTCACCTCGAGGCGGGTGCCGGTCATCCCTCTCGGGTCGCCGATGCCGTCCTGGTCGTCGACCACGAACTCCTGGGGAAGGACGTGCAGGATCTCGCGGTCCATCGGGATGGAGACCCCCTTGGCGGCGTCGATGACGCGGCGCACGTCCTCGCGGTCGATCACGCGGTTCTTGTTGCTGACCGCGATCACCCCGCGCGAGTTGAAGCCCTTGATGTGGGTGCCGGCGATGCCGACGTAGGCGGAGCCGATCTCCACCCCCGCCATCAGCTCCGCCTCCTCGAGCACGCGCTTGATCGCGTCCACGGTGGCCTCGAGGTTGATGACGACACCCTTGCGCAGGCCCTTGGACTCGGTCTGGCCGATGCCGATCACGTCGAGGCGACCCTCGTCCGTGACCTCGGCCACGATGGAGCAGATCTTGTGGGTGCCGACGTCGAGGCCGACAACATAGCGGTCTTTCTTCTTGGCCAAACTACCTCCTGATAGCTCCCGAGGCGCTCGCTGTGCGGCGGCTCTCGTGAGGAGCGGCGGACGGGGTGAGCGAAGCACCCCGCGCGTCCGGGAGTGACGTGTTTGCGGGCCCTCCGGGGCTGCCCCAGGGCGACGGGACAGGCTGGAGGACCTCGCCGGCCGGGAGGGAGGGTCGGACACCCGGCGCGGACGGTGGTGAGCTCCCCGCCTCGGGGCGGGGTTCGGGGGTGTCGGATGCGGCGGTCGCGAGCTCCGACGGCGGTCGCTTGGCGTAGATGTGACCTCGGAAACGGAGGTCGAAGTGCTCGGCGCCGGGGGCCTTCTCGGCCAGCTCCCGGCGGAGGCTGAGGAAGGTGACGAAGCGCTGCCGGTAGGGAGGGTTGCCGAAGAGGAGCACCTCGCCCGGCCCGCGCAGCACCACGCGCAGGTCGCCGCTCGGCTCGACGAACACCTCGGAAACCTCCTGCCCGAGCTCGGCCAGATCGGCGAGCAGGATGCCGGCGCGCCGCGCACGGCTGCGCCGCGAGTCCTCGTCCACGCCGAGGAGCCCGCGCACGATGGGAAGGTCGAAGACCCCGGTTCGGGGGCCGTAGATGTCGACGAGGGCGCCGGCCCCGTCCATCAGGTAGAGGCGGTCGATCTCGGCGAGGGCGAGGGGCACGCGTTCGAGGACCTCGACGCGCACGGTGTTGGGCAAGGTGCGGGTCACGGTGGCGTCAGCGACCCAGGGCGAGGCGCGCAAGCGGGCCTTCAGGGCCGCGAGGTCGAGCGAGAGGATGTTCTCGCCCACCGCCGGTCCGAGGAGCTCCCGGACCTCGCCCTCGGAGAGGAAGTGGCTCCCCCTCACCTCGACGCGCTCCACTCGGAGCCGCTCGCTCGCGAGGACGCGTTGGTAGCCGGTCCAGGCCGCGACGCCCACCAGGATGAGGATGGCGGAGATCTGAAGCACCACCAGGAGGCGGGCCGACCAGCCCCGCCGCCGTGGGCGCATGCGGGTGCGCACGTGCCGCCGCAGGAAGGGCGACTCCTCCGGCGTCGGGGCGAGCGTGGGGTCGACGAGATCGCCCGGCGGCGGTCCCACGGGCAGCCCACGCCTCGTCATGAGCGCGACCTCCAGACCTTCACCTCCAGCTCCAGGTCGACGCCGGTCTCCGCGCGCACCCGCTCGCGAAGCTCGTCGATCAGCCCGAGCACGTCGGCGGCGCTCGCCCCGCCTTCGTTCACGACGAAGTTCGCGTGGCGCGGGCTCACCACCGCCTTCCCCCGACGCAGACCCTTGAGGCCCAGGGCGTCGATCATCCGCCCGGCGTGACCCTCGGCGGGGTTCTTGAAGACGCAGCCGGCGTTGCGGCCGCCGGGCTGGCTCGTCCGCCGCTTCTCCGCGATCGCGCGGGTCTCCTCCTCGAGGACGGCGGGGTCGTCGCGCTCCAGCCCCACCGTCACCGAGGCCACCGCCGCCCCTTCGGGGATCGACGACCCGCGGTAGCGGAAGCGCCATCCCTCGGGCGGCTCCGTCCGCTCCCCGTCCTCGTCGAAGACCACTATCTCGCGCATGACGTCGCTGATCGAGAACCCGTACGCCCCCGCGTTCATCACCGCCGCCCCGCCGACCGATCCCGGGATGCCGACCGCGCTCTCGAGCCCGCGCCAGCCCGCGCGCGTGCACTTGAGCACCGTCCGGATGAGGTTGGCGCCGGCCTCCGCGGTCGCGGTCCCGTCCTCGTCGATCGCCACCGCGCTCAGCGTCTCGGTGTTCACCACCAGCTCGTCCAGCCCCTCGTCCGCGACGACGAGGTTCGACCCGCCCCCGAGCACCCGATGGGGCGCGTCGAGGTCGGCACGGATCCGGAGCGTCGTCTGGAGCTCCCCGCTCGTGCGCGGGAGCGCCATCACCGCCGCCTCGCCTCCCACGCCCATGGTGGTGTGGCGGGAGAGGGGCTCTCTCTCGCGGTGCGGGATCCCGGCCTCCCGAAGCGCCTCTGTCATCTTCGGATCCATGTGCTCACGCGCTCCGCCTCCGGAGCAGCTCCTCGCCGGCGGTCCAGACGCTCCCCGCCCCCAGGGTCAGGACCACGTCGCCTTCGCGCACCTCCTTCGCCAGCTGCTCCGTGGCCGCGGCGAGGTCCCCCGCGTAGGCCACGTTGCGGTGTCCCCGCTCCGCGAGCGCCGCCGCCAGCGTCTCCGCGCTGATCCCCGGGATGGGCTCCTCGGAGGCGGGGTAGATGTCGGTGACGAGCAGCCGGTCCGCCTGGTGGAAGGCGCGGCAGAACTCGTCCCACAGCGCCTGCGTCCGGGTGAAGCGGTGGGGCTGGAAGAGCACGATCGTCCGCCGCTCACCCCCACGCCGGCGCAGCGTGTCGAGGGTCACCTGGATCTCGGTGGGGTGGTGCCCGTAGTCGTCGATCACCGGCACCCCGCCTGCTTCTCCGCGCTCCTGGAACCGGCGGTCCACGCCCGTGAAGGAGCCCAGGCCCGCCTGGATCGCGTCGAACGGCACCTCGAGGTCGAGCCCGACCGCGACGGCGGCCAGGGAGTTGGCCACGTTGTGGGTCCCGGGCACGCTCACCGTGACGGGGCCGAGGGCCTTGCCGTCGAGGGTGGCGGTGTAGGTCGAACGCGTGGGGGCGATCTCCAGATCGCGAGCCGAGACACTCGCCTGTGGCGAGAGGCCGTAGCTCACGACCCGACGCTCCACCTTCGGCAGCACGTCCTGGAGGGGGGGGTCGTCGAGGCACAGGACGGCCGAGCCGTAGAACGGCACCTTGTTCATGAAGCCGAGGAAGGCCTCCTGGATGTCGGCCAGGTCGCGGTAGGTGTCGAGGTGCTCGCGGTCGATGTTCGTGACCACCGCGACCGTGGGCGAGAGCTTGAGGAACGAGCGGTCGGACTCGTCCGCCTCCGCCACCATGAAGTCGCCCTTCCCGAGGCGCGCTCCCGAGCCCAGGACGCCCAGCCTTCCCCCGACCACCACCGTCGGGTCGAGCCCGCCCTTGTCGAGGACGAACGCGACCATCGAGGTGGTGGTCGTCTTGCCGTGGCTGCCGGCGATGGCGACTCCGTACTTGAGACGCATCAGCTCGGCCAGCATCTCCGCGCGCGGGATCACCGGGATCCCCTGTTTGCGCGCCTCCAGGACCTCGGGGTTGTCGCCCCGGACCGCGGTGGAGGTCACCACGACCTGGGCGTTCTCCACGTGGTCGGCGGCGTGTCCCTCCGCCACCCGCGCCCCGAGCTCGCTCAGGTGACGGGTGACACCGCTCGGCCGGAGATCGGAGCCCGAGATCGTGTAGCCCAGGTTCAGGAGCACCTCGGCGATGCCGCTCATCCCCGAGCCCCCGATCCCGACGAAGTGGATGTGCCGGATCTTCCTCAGCACGGATCCTTCTCCACCTCCGCTCCTTCGGGGGGCTCGCCGAGCACCAGGTCGGCCACCCGGGCCGCCGCGTCCGGTCGACCCAGCCTCCGCGCCGCCTCCTCCATGGTCCCGATCCGTGACGGCTCGTCCACGAGCACGGTGATCTCGCGGGCCAGCGTTTCGCCGGTGAGGTCCTTCTCCTCGATCATCCGTGCCGCCCCCGCGTCCTCGAGCGCCTTCGCATTGGTGCGCTGGTGGTCGTCGGCGGCCTGGGCGAAGGGCACCAGGACCGCCGCCCGTCCCCCCACCGTGAGCTCGGCGCAGGTCGTGGCCCCGCTGCGCGACAGCACCAGGTCGGCCCCGGCCATCCGCTCCGCCATGTCGTCGAGGAAGGCCACGACCTCGGCGCCGCGGCCGGAGGCGTCGTAGGCCCGGGCCACCTCGTCTCTCATGCGCGGGCCGGTCTGGTGCACGATGCGCAGGCGGTCCTCCCCGGGCAGATGGGGAAGCGCCGCGACCACCGCCTGGTTCAGCACCTGCGAGCCCTGGCTCCCGCCGAAGGCGAGGAGGGTGAGCGGCGGCCGGTGCTCGCGGCGCGGAAGCCGGGTGAAGCCGCGGCGCACCGGGTTTCCGGTGACGACACCCTTCGTGCCGAAGGCCACCCGGGTCTCCTCGTAGGCGCACGCCGCCACCCCCACGAAGGGACGGAGGACGCGGTTCGTGAAGCCGGGGCGGGCATTGGGCTCGAGGATCACCGTGCGCACCCCCAGGAGCGCGGCCAGGAGGCTGACCGGGCCTCCCGCGTAGCCGCCGATGCCGAGAACCGCGGACGGCCGCGGGCGAACCACGAGGGCGACGGCCCGCAGCATGGCCCAGGGCAGCGCCAGGAGGCCGAGGGCGAGACGCCACGGTCCGACGGCGTTGAGCGGCTTGATGGGCAGGAGCTCGAGCGGGTAGCCGGCACGGGGCACCAGGCGCGACTCGAGTCCTCGCGGGGTCCCCACGAAGACGACGCGGGTCGCGGGGTCGCGGCGCACGAGCTCGTCCGCCACCGCGATCCCCGGAAAGAGGTGGCCGCCGGTGCCGCCCGCCGCGATGAGGATGGTCCGCGCCATTCAGTCTGCATGCTGGGAGACGTTTGCGATGAGCCCCACCCCGATCAGCGCAAACAGCAGCGACGAGCCGCCGGCGCTGATGAACGGGAGAGGGATGCCTTTGGTCGGCAGCAGGCCCAGGGTCACGCTGATGTTGATGAAGGCCTGCAGCACGATGGACAGGGTCAGCCCGGCGGCGAGGAAGCGCCCGAAGTCGTCGGGGGCGCTCCACCCCGCCCGCAGCCCGCGCCAGAGGAGGATGACGAACGCCAGCAGGACCGCCAGCGCCCCGATCATTCCCATCTCTTCGCCGATCACGGCGTAGATGAAGTCGCTGTAGGGGTACGGGAGGTAGAACAGCTTCTGCCGCCCCTCCATCAGCCCGACCCCGGTGAGCCCTCCGGTCCCGACCGCGATGAGGCTCTGGATGATCTGGTAGCCCGCCCCGCGGGGGTCGGACCAGGGGTCGAGGAAGGTGAGGATGCGGCCGCGGCGCCAGGCCACGCTCATGATGGCCTGGTACAGCACCGCCACCGCCGGGATGGCGAGCAGCGCGAAGTAGCGGACGCGGACGCCGGCCACGTAGAGCATGACGCCCCCGGTGAGGACCAGGGTGAACGCGGTGCCCAGGTCGGGCTGGATGAAGATGAGGAAGCCGAACCAGCCGAGGAGCAGGAGGGCGGGGAAGAGGGTCTGGAACTCGTTCATCCGGTCCCCGCGCCGCTCGATGTGGTAGGCGAGGAACAGCACGACCGCCAGCTTGGCGAGCTCCGCGGGCTGGAAGCTCAGGGCCCCGAGACGGATCCAGCGGTGGGTGTCGTTCACCGGCTTCAGGAAGAGGACGACGATGAGGCAGATGGTCGCCGCCGCCACCACCGAGTAGACGACGCCGGGGCGGCGGAGCGCGCGGTAGTCGAGCCGCAGGGCCGCCACCATGGCCGCGAGGCCGATGACCGCCCACGCCGCCTGCTTCACGAGGAAGTAGTAGGGGCTGTCGTAGCGCTCCTGGGCGAGGGCCGAGCTGGAGCTCCACACCATGAGCAGGCCGAAGCCGAGGAGCGCCATCGTGACGGCGAGCAGCGTCAGGTCGGTGGAGAGCTTCTTAGCCATGATCTCCCCCGTTCGCGAGTCGCCGCACTTCCTCCTTGAACCGGCGACCCCGCTCCGCGTAGTCGCGGAACATGTCGAACGACGAGCAGGCCGGGGCGAGGAGCACCGTATCGCCGGGCTCCGCGAGCGCCCGCGCCCGCTCTACCGCCTCGCCGAGCGAGTCGCACGCCTCCACCGGGACGTCCGCGGCGAGGGCGGCCCGCACCCGGTCGCGCGCCTCGCCGATGGCCAGCACCCGCGACCCGCGCGCGCGAAGGCGTGGGGCAAGGAGGCCGAAGTCGCCTCCCTTGTAGCGGCCGCCGAGGATCGCGAGGACGCGACCGTCGAAGGCCTCGATGCCGCGAGCGGCCGCGGCCACGTTCGTGGCTTTCGAGTCGTTGTAGAAGGCGACCCCGTCGATCGTCGCCACGTGCTCGAGGACGTGCTCCACGCCCCGGAAGGCGGCGACGCCCCGGGCCACGTCGTCCGGACTCGCGCCGAGGAGCCGCCCGGCCACGGCCGCGGCCAGGAGGTCGCCGGCCAGGTGCCGCCCGCGCACGCGCACGTCGTCGAGGGCAAACAGGCGCTCCTCGCGGCCGTCCCGCCGCATCCAGCCCGCGTCGTCACGGAAGAAGGCCCCGTCCCCCGCGGCCAGGGGCTCGCCGCTCACCCGAAGCGGCAGCAGCCGCGCCCGCGCGCGGCGCGCCTGCTCGAGCACCACCGGATCGTCGGCGTTCACCACCGCCCAGTCCGTCTCCTCTTGACGCGCGAAGACCCGCGCCTTCGCCGCGACGTAGGCGTCGAGCGAGCGGTGTCGGTCCAGGTGGTCGGGCGAGAGGTTGAGCCAGACCGCCACCTCGGGGTGGAAACGCGAGGTGCCCTCGAGCTGGAAGCTCGAGACCTCGACGGCAAAGACCGTGGTCTCCGTCGAGCCCTCGACGAGGCCGATCAGTGGGGCCCCGATGTTGCCGCCCACCCGCACGTCGAGCCCGGCCTCACGCAGCACCGCGCCGAGGGCGGCGGTCGTCGTGGACTTGCCCTTGGTCCCGGTGACCGCGGCGAGGCGGCCGCGGAGGTGCCGGAAGGCGAGCTCGATCTCGGCCATCACCTCGGCCCCGGACGCGCGCGCGGCCTCGAGCTCGGGTCGCTCCCACGGCACCCCGGGCGACACCACGACCAGCGAGGCGCCGGCGAACGTCTCCGGCCGGTGCCCCCCGAGATCGAGCCTCACTCCGAGCGCGCGCAAGCTCAGGGCCTCCTCCGGAAGCTCCCCTTCGCCCTTGAGGTCCGTGGCCACCACCGACGCCCCCCGCTGCGCGAGGAACTCCGCCGCCGCGACGCCCGAGCGCGCGAGCCCAACGACCACGACGGACACCCCCTCCAGAGCCACGGCGTCCTCATCACCTCAGCTTCAGCGTGGTGAGGCTGAACAGAGCGAAGATGACGGCCACGATCCAGAACCGGATGATGATCTGCGGCTCCTTCCAGCCCACCAGCTCGAAGTGGTGGTGAAGGGGCGCCATCCGGAAGATCCGCTTCCCGGTCAGCCGGAACGAGCCGACCTGAAGCATCACGGAGAGGGCCTCGATCATGAAGAGGCCTCCGACCACGAACAGCAGCAATTCCTGCTTGATGAGAATGGCCACGGTGCCGAGCGCCCCGCCGAGGGACAGGCTCCCCACGTCTCCCATGAACACCTGCGCCGGGTAGCAGTTCCACCACAGGAACCCCAGGGAGGCCCCGACCATCGCCCCGCAGAAGACCGCCAGCTCCCCCGCCCCGGGCCGATGCAGCAGGTTCAGGTACTCGGAGAAGACGAAGTGGCTGGAGACGTAGGCGAGGCCGGTGAACGCGACCGCGGCGATGAGGGTGGCCCCGATGGCGAGACCGTCGAGGCCGTCGGTCAGGTTCACCGCGTTGCTCGACAGCGTGAGCAGGAGCACCGCGAAGACCACGTAGAGCCAGCCCAGGTCGGGGACGAGCTGCTTGAAGAACGGGAAGACGACACGGGTCGAGTACTCGTCGGGCGCGACCTGGGCGAGCCAGTGAACGGTCAGCCCCACCGCGAGGCCGACCGCGAACTGGGCGGCCAGCTTCTGCCCGGCCCGCAGACCGAGACTCTGCTTCCTCACCACCTTGAGGTAGTCGTCGGCGAAGCCGATGACGCCGAAGGCGAGGGTGGAGAGGACGACGATCTGGACGTTGCGGTTCGTGAGGTCCGCCCACAGCAGCGTGGGGACCAGGATGCCGAGGAGGATCAGCAGCCCGCCCATCGTGGGGGTGCCCGCCTTGGCGTGGTGGGCCTCGGGGCCGCTCGCCCGGATGTGCTGGCCGATCTGGAGGCGCCGCAGGCGCTCGATCATCCAGGGCCCGAGCAGCAGCACCAGGAAGAGGGCGGTCAGGGCCGCCACCGTGGTGCGGAAGGTGATGTACCGGGTCACGTTCAGCACCGAGACCTGGTCGCGCAGCGCGAAGAGGAGGTGGTAGAGCATCAGGCCTCCTCCCCCCCGAAGCGGCTCGTGATCGCGTCCACGACCTTCTCGAGGTGGATCCCGCGCGAGGCCTTCACGAGCACCGCGTCGCCGGAGTGCACGAGGTCGCCGACCGCGGCGGCGGCGGCGGCGGCATCGTCGAAGTGGGCGAGCGCGTCCTCGGCGAGGCCCGCCTCGCGGGCGCCGGCGAGGATCTCCTTCGACAGCGGGCCGACCCCGACGACCACGTCCACCCGCCCGGCCAGGGCCCGGCCGCTCTCGCGGTGAAGCTCCGGGGCGGTCTCGCCGAGCTCGAGCATGTCGCCCACGACGGCCACCCGGCGACGGGCGGGGGCGAGGGTGAGCGTCACCACCGACGCTCCCAGCGCCTCCGGGCTCGAGTTGTAGCTGTCGTCGATGAGGGTGATCCCCTCGGCGAGCCGCCGCACCTCACCGCGATGACGGCCCGGGCCGAGGCCGGCCGCGGCCTCGGCCATCGTCTCTGGCGTCACCCCGAGGACGTGGGCGGCGGCGGCGGCGGCCAGGAAGTTCTCCACGAAATGCGGCCCGGCGAGAGGCAGGGCCACGTCCACGGAGCGTCCGTCCATGCGCAGGTCGAAGCGCATGCCGAAGACCGTGCCCCGCCACCGCTCCGCCGAGACGTCGTGGCGGCGGTCGCGGCCGAACCACACCACCCGCCCACCCCAGCTCTCGCCGACGCGGCGCAGGCGGGGGTCGTCACCGTTGAGAACCGCGGTGCCCCCCGGGCGCACGCCTTCCAGGACCTCGGCCTTCGCCTCCGCGATCGCGTCCACGGACGGGAAGAACTCGAGGTGCACGGGCGCCACCCGCGTGATCACCGCGACGTCGGGCTCGGCGATCGCGGACAGCGTCCGCAGCTCGCCGGGCGCGGACATCCCCATCTCCAGGACCGCGGCGGTGTGCTCCTCGCGCAGGCCGAGGAGGGTGAGAGGCAGGCCGTACTCGTTGTTGAGGTTGGCCGCGGTGCGGAGAACCGGCCCGCGGGTCTCGAGCAGCGCCGCGGTCATGTCCTTCGTGGTGGTCTTGCCGACGGATCCAGTGATCCCGACGACGGGGGCGGTGGCCTTTCCCCGCACGTGGTGGGCGAGGGCTCCGAGGGCGCGGGTCGTGTCGTCGACACGCACGAGGGGCAGCCCGGCCGGGGCGTCCGCGTCGTGGTGAACCAGGGCCGCCGCCGCGCCCCGCCGGGCAGCGTGGGCGACGAAGTCGTGCCCGTCGAACCGCGGCCCCTGGATGGCCACGAACAGCTCCCCGGGCCGGGTCGTGCGCGAGTCGATGGAGACCCCGCTCAGATCCTGCCTCTCCGACCGCGCGGGGCTCGCGGCGAGGACACCCCCGGTGCCGGCGAGCACCTCGGCGAGGGTCAGGGTCGTCGCGAGGGCCACCGCGGTCACCTCTTCCCCCCGGCGCCGGCCGGGCGGGCGAGCGTCTCGCGCACCACCTGGCGGTCGTCGAAGGGGACCTTTCGATCGCGCAGGACCTGGTACGTCTCGTGACCCTTGCCCGCGATCACGATCACGACCCCCTCGCGCCCCAGGTCGAGCGCGCGGGCGATCGCCTCCCGCCGGTCGATGATCACCTCGGTCTCGTCCGCGCGCGCGGCGGGGATGCCGCGACGGACGTCCTCGATGATCGCCTCCGGCGGCTCGGAGCGCGGGTTGTCGGAGGTGAGGATGAGCACGTCGCTGAGACGTGACGCCACCGCGCCCATGAGCGGGCGCTTGGACCGGTCGCGGTCGCCGCCACAGCCGAAGACCGTCACGAGGCGGCGCGGACGCAGCTCGCGCACGGTCTCGAGGAGGTTCTTGAGGGCGTCGTCGGTGTGCGCGTAGTCGACGAGGACGGTGAAGTCCTGACCCACGTCCACGCGCTCGATGCGGCCGGGCACGCCCTTGAGGGAGGCGATCCCGCGCTGCACCGCGTCGGGGGGCACGCCGAGGGCGAGGCCGCTCCCGAAGGCGCACAGTGCGTTCAGGACGTTGAAGCGGCCGAGGAGCGGGGTCTGCACCTCGAAGGTCCCGGCCGGTGTCCGCGCGCGGAAGTGCGTCCCGTCGAGGGAGAGGTGGATCTCCTCGGCCGTGAAGTCGGCGCCGGGCGACAGCGAGCAGCTGGAGACCGGACGCGTGGCCGTGCGGGCGAGCTCGGCGCCGCGGTCGTTGTCGACGTTGATCACGGCGCGCCCGTCCTCGCGGAGGAGCGAGTCGAAGAGGATACGCTTGGCCCCGAAGTAGGAGTCCATGTCGCCGTGGAAGTCGAGGTGGTCGCGGCTGAGGTTCGTGAAGACCGCCACCGCGAACTCCAGCCCGTGGACCCGCTTCATGGCGAGGGAGTGCGACGAGACCTCGAGGACCGCGCGGCGGCAGCCCTCGTCCACCATCTGCCGCAGGTAGGACTGCAGGTCCGAGGCCTCGGGGGTGGTGCGCGCCGCCTCCCTCGCCCGGTCGCCGACCCGGTACTCCACGGTGCCGATGAGACCCACCGTGTGTCCCGCCTCGCGCAGGGCGGAGTCGATCATGTAGGCGGTGGTGGTCTTGCCGTTGGTCCCGGTGACGCCGACGAGGTCGAGCTCGCGGCCCGGGTGGCCGAGCACCGCCGCCGAGACGAGGGCCAGCGCCGCACGGGCGTCGGGCACGCGCACCCAGGGCGCGTCGTCTCGCGGCGGCTCCTCCGAGACCACCGCCGCCGCCCCCTTGCTCCGGGCCGCGGCGACGAAGTCGTTGCCGTCGGCGGCGAGGCCACGGATGGCGACGAAGAGGCACCCCTCGTCGCAGTGCCGTGAGTCGTGGGTGACCTTCCCGATCTCGAGCGACGGGTCGCCGTGGAGCTCGGCCCCGGCCAGGTCCCGGGTCAGCTCGCCGAGCCTCAACGCGGCCCTCCGGAGCGGCTGAGCGTGAGGCGACACGTGAGGCCGGGCTCGACGACCGTCCCCGGTGCCGGGGTCTGGCTCACGACGCGGCCCGAGCCTCGCAGCTCGACCACGAGGCCCTGTCGCGCGGCCGCGATCGCGGCCTCGCGGGCGGAGCGGCCCTGAAGGTCGGGCATGATTCCGGGCTCCGTGCTCGGCGGGGGCACGGGGTCGCCACCGGCCGCGGGGCGATAGGCGGCGGGAACCAGCGTCTCCGGTGCGACCGGCACCGCCCGCAGCACGCGGTCGGTGTCGTCGGGGGGCACGGCGAGGGCACGCAGAGCGTGCCGGGCCACCCGCCCGAACAGCGGCGCCGCGACGTCGCCGCCCTGGTTCAGGGAACCCCGTGGCGTGTCGAGAGAGGCCAGGATCACGAGGGCGGGCCGCGAGGCGGGGACGAAGCCCACGAACGAGGCCACGTGGTCCACCATGGAGTAGCGCCCCGTCGCCGGGTCCACCTTCTGCCCGGTGCCGGTCTTCCCGGCCACGACGAAGCCGGGCACGGCGGCGCGGCTTCCGGTGCCGTCGCGCACCACCAGCTCCATCATCTCGGTGAGCGTGTCCACGGTGTCGGGCTCGAGGACGCGGCGCACGATGACCGGCTTCACCTCCTTGACCACATGCCCGGCCGCGTCCTCGACACGCTTCACGACGAGCGGCCGCATCAGGTAGCCGCCGTTCGCCACCGCCGCTGCCGCCATCGCCATCTGCAGCGACGTGACCCCGACCTCCTGCCCGAACGACATCGAGGGGAGCGACAACGCGCTCCAGCGGGCGGTGGGCTTGAGAAGCCCCCCCGACTCGCCGGGCAGGTCCACCCCCGTCGGCTCGCCGAACCCGAAGGCGCGCACGTAGCGGTAGAAATTCTCGCGGCCGAGCCGGTGGGCGACGCGGATCATGCCGATGTCGCTCGAGCGGGCGACGGCCTCGCGGAACGTCAGCTGGTCGAACGGCTGGTGATCGTTGATGACCGTGTTCGCGATCAGGATCTGGCCGCGGCCGCAGTCGAGCACCTCGTGGGGATCGACCACCCTCTCCTGGATGCCGGCGGCGGCGGTGACGATCTTGAAGATGCTCCCGGGCTCGAAGACGTCGGAGACCATGCGGTTGCGCCAGCGCGAGGCCGAGTAGGCGGAGTAGCGGTTGGGGTTGAAGGTCGGCCGGCCCGCCATCGCCAGGACGTCGCCGGAGAAGGGCTCGACCACGATCACGCTGCCCGCCTCCGCCCGCGTCTCGTTCACCGCGTGCTCGAGCTCGCGCTCCGCGATGTGCTGGATCCTCTCGTCGATCGCGAGCACCACGGTGTGGCCCTCGGTCGAGGGGCGCTCGGTGTGTCCCACCGGTCGTCGCCGGGCGTCGGTGTGGACGACCACCTGCGCCGCCCGTCCCCCGATCTCCTTCTCGTAGGAGTACTCGATGCCGCTCATGCCGGTGTTGTCGAGGCCGGCCCAGCCGAGCAGGTGGGCGGCCAGCTCGCGCTGCGGGTAGTAGCGACGGTGCTCGGTGAGGAAGCCCACCCCGTCGAGCTCGAGGTCGTGCACCCGGCGGGCGGTGCCGGGATCGACCTTGCGCTCGATCCAGACGAAGGCGCGGTCCTTCTGGAGCTGGGCGACGAGCTCACGGCGCCCCGCCGGGTCGAGCCCGAGGGCCCGCGCGAGGGCGGCGGCGGTCGCCTGGGGATCGTCGACGTCCTGGGGCACCGCATACAGGCTCTCGACGTTCACCGAGACCGCGAGCGCCCGGCCCGCCCGGTCGAGGATCGGCCCGCGACGCGGGTCGAGCTTGATGGTCCGCTCGCTCTGGCGCGTCCCCTGCTTCGCGAAGAACTCCTGACCCAGGACCTGCAGGTGCACCAGGCGGATCCCGATGACGAGGGCCCAGAGCGAGATGCTGAGCGCGAGCAGCATCAGACGCAGGCGGGTGCCGCGCTCGTGGCGCGGGGGACCCTCGCCCGTCATCGCCGGGGGCATGAGCGGGGGATGGCGCATGCTCAGCGGCGCTCCCCCCCGGTCTCGTCCGCCCGCGCCTGGCGGGCCGGAGCGTCCTCGTCGGCCATGAGCGTGCCCGGGGGCAGGGGCGGCGGCACCTCCACCACGATCGACCGCTCGGCCGCGGGCGCCTCGAGCCCGAGGTCGCGGGTCGCGATCGTCTCGACGCGGCTCAGGTTCTCGAGCGCCGATCTCTCCAGGTTCAGCTCGCGGTTCTCTTCGAGCAGGCGCTCCCGCTCACGGTCGAGGTCGACCGCGGCCTGGCCCGCACGGCGAATCTCGAGGGCGGGCCACGCGTAGAGGCCGGCCGCGCCCGCGATGACGGCCACGAGAAGGATCAGCCACCAGATCTCGCGTCGCGTTCGCGGGTCGACCTGGCGGACCACCCGCGAGTTGTCGACGGGCTTGCCGAGGCGGACGACGCCCTCGTCCCTCATGCCGCCTCCTCCCGCGCGAGAGCGCGCAGGCGCGCGCTGCGGGCGCGCGGATTCGACCGGGTCTCGGCCTCGGAGGGTCGCACCGGCTTCTTCGTGAGGAGGGTGTAGCCCTCGCGAGAGAGACCGCGGAACGTGGTCTTCACCTCGCGGTCTTCGAGGCTGTGGAAGGCGATCACCGCCATGCGCGCGGCCGGGGCCAGGCAGCCGGCGATCTCGGCGAGCGCGTCGCCCAGGCCTTCGAGCTCGCGGTTGACGTGGATGCGCAGGGCCTGGAAGGTGCGCGTGGCCGGGTGCAGCCCCCGCCGGCCGCTCCGGGGTGAGGCACGACGCACGATGTCCGCGAGCTCGGCGGTGGTGCGGATGGGCGAGTGCTCGCGCGCCCGCACGATGGCGCGGGCGATGCGGCGCGATGCGCGCTCGTCGCCGTAGGCGTAGATCAGGTCGGCGAGCTCCTTCTCGGGCAGGTGATTCACGACGTCGGCTGCGGTCTCGCCGTCGCGCCGGTCCATGCGCATGTCGAGGGGACCGTCGGCCTGGAAGCTCAGGCCGCGCTCCGGGTCGTCGAGCTGCGCGGAGGAGATGCCGAGGTCGAGGAGGACGCCGTCCGCGCGCTCGCCGGCGAGGCGCACGGGGATCTCCCGGTAGTCGCCGGGCTCGAGACGCGCGCGCTCGCCAAAGGGGCGCAGCGCGACCCGGGCCCGCTCGAGGGTCTCGGTGTCGCGGTCCAAGCCGAGGAGACGCCCGTCGGGAGCGGTCGCACGCAGGACGGCCGCCGCGTGGCCGCCCAGGCCCACGGTCCCGTCCACCCAGAGGCCACCCGGTCTCACCGCGAGGAGCTCCAGCACCTCGGCGAGGAGAACGGGAACGTGGCCAGCATCAGATTCCATACTCCGCGAGGAGCCTCCCGTCCTCGTCCGTGAAGGGCTCCTTCTTGAACAGCCGGTCCTGCAGGCGCTTGAGGTTCCACACCGCGAGGTGGTTCTGCAGACCGAGGACGCTCACCTCCCCCGCCATCGCCGCGCTCTCGCGCAGCAGCTGGGGGACCAGCACGCGGCCCTGGCGGTCCATCGCCACCGCCTGGCCGAAGAAGTTGACGCGGTCGAGAAAGCGGAGCTTCGACGGATGGGTGGACGGGACCTCGGCGAGCTTGCGCTCGATCTCGAGCCACACCCCCATCGGGTACACGCGCACGAACTCGCCCGTCACGCTCGTGACGAAGAGCTCGGTCCCCCACTGCGCCTCCACGATCTGGCGGAAGCTGTTCGGGACCTTGAGTCGGCCCTTGTCATCGATGCGCGCCGGATGGTTGCCCCTCAACACGCGGACGCTCACCTCGTCCGAATGGTCCACTCTGCCCACACGAGGTGGTCCAGATAGACCACTCCTCTCCACAAAAATCCACCCGGAGTCTAGACAGCCGTTTCGGGGCTGTCAAGCCGAAAGTCAACTACCGCTTGGGTTTCGCCTGTGGATGGTCCGCCCCGGGCCGGGGGCCGGAGGGGGTCGGGACCGGCTCGGTGGGGGTCGCGGGAGGGAGAGGCCACTGGATGTCGAGGGAGACGTCGTCGAGGAGGCGCTCGGACTCCCGCACGAAGCCATCCCAGGACTCGGGTGACCAGATCTCGAAGCGGCTCAAGACGCCCACGACGACCGCGTCGCGCCCGAGCCCCGCCGCCTCGCGCAGCGCGGGAGGCAGGAGGATGCGTCCCTGCACGTCGATCTCGCAATCGGCGGCGCGACTGAGCAGGAGGCGCGTCAGGGCCTTGACCTGCCTGCTGAACGCGGGCAACGCCTGGAGCTGCGTTTCGAGCCGCGCCCACTCCGCCGGTGGATACACCGCGAGGCACTGGTCGAGCAGCGTCACCACCACCGCCGGATCCCGGTCGAGCGCACGACGGAAGACCGCGGGCACCGGAAGCCGGCCCTTCGGGTCGATGCGGTGGCGATAAGTCCCTTTGAACACAGCGGGCTAAGAGTCTTCCACACTTTCTTCCACTTTTCCACACCCTGATCATTCCGAGTTCGCCCCGTCGGACATCGAACTCGGAATACCTTTGGAATCGGCAACTCATGAGATAAATCGGCAGCTCATGAGGAAGATCGACAACTCGGATCCCGGTGGCTGCTGACGATGCGTCCGTCCCACCCGCGCAAGCTCGCCGGTGTCTACCTCGCGCAGCGCACGCGCTTCGGGGTGAAGTTCGGTCTCGACACCATCCGCGCCCTCGTCACGGAGATGGACCATCCCGAGCGCGCGTTCCCCACCCTCCTCGTCTCCGGCACCAACGGCAAGGGCTCGGTCGTGGCCTACGTCGACTCGGTCCTGCGGGCGTCCGGCCTTCGAGTCGGCCGCTACACCTCACCGCACCTCGTGCGCGTCAACGAGCGCATCGCGGTGAACGGACGCGACGTCACCGACCACGACTTCGAGATCGCGGTGCGCTCCGTGCGCACCGCCGCCGAGCGCCTGGTCCGGCGCGGGGTGATCGCCGCCCACCCGACCTTCTTCGAGGCGCTCACCGCCGCCGCCTTCGCGCACTTCCGCAGGAAGCGAGTGGACGTGGCCGTGCTCGAAGTCGGCCTCGGCGCACGTCTCGATGCCACGAACGTCGTCGATCCGATCGCCTCCGCGATCGTCAGCGTTGCTTTCGATCACGAGGTCTACCTGGGTCGGACCCTCGCTTCGATCGCAAGGGAGAAGGCGGGGGTGATGCGACGCGAACGTCCCACCGTCGTGGGTCCGCTGCCGGCCGAGGCGCTCCGGGCCGTCCGCGCACAGGCCCGCGTGATCGGGGCGCGTCTCGTCGAGGCCCGGCGCGAGTCCCGCGTCGTCGCGCCCGACGCGCGCGGCGAGCTCGTCGACGTGCAGACGCCCCGACGTTCGCACGCCCGCCTTCGACCGTTCCCCGGCGCGCATCAACGCGACAACCTGCTCGTGGCTGTCCGGCTCCTCGAGGAAGCGCACGCCGCGGGCCTCGACGTCGATCTCGACGCGCTGCCGTCCGCGCTGTCTCGCGCGTACTGGCCGGGGCGGCTCGAGTGGATCGACGGCGATCCCCCGCTCCTCCTCGACGGCGCCCACAACCCCGCGGGCGCGCGCGTGCTGGCCGCTCACCTGCGAGAGCACGGACCGTACGTCCTCCTCTTCGCCACGATGAACGACAAGGACGTGGAGGGCATCGCGCGTGCGCTCTTCCCGCGGGCCACGGACGTCGTGCTCACACGACCACGCCTGCCACGAGCCATGGAGCCTCCGGAGATCGCCCGACGGATCGGCCCCCTCGCGAGGCGCGCCCACCGCGAGCCGAGCGTCTTCCGGGCCCTCGCCCAGGCGCGCCGCCTGGCCCGTGCTCACGGCCCGGGGACGCCGGTCGTCGTCGCCGGCAGCCTCTTCCTCGTCGGCGAGGTCAAGGGCCTCCTCGAGCGCGCGCGCCCTGCTGTGCCACCGCCTGTGCGCGGGCGACAACGGTCGCCGAGACGCCGGCCATCTCCTCGAAGTAGCCGACGAAGCGCTCGATCTCCGGGGCGTCACGGTCGCCCAGGTTGTGGGCCCAGCGGTAGCCGACCGGCTGGTACCAGAGCTCGGCCTCGACGGTGAACGGACCCTCCGCCCCGCCCACGTCGATGGCGTAGCGGACCCGGTCGCCACCCGCGGTGAAGTCGCCGTCGCTCCCGGCCTTCCCGCTGACCGCGATGGCCGCCTCGGCGGTGGTCTTGTCGAAGCCGTCCGGCAGCAGGCGGTTGTCCTTGACGTAGCTCAGGGCGGAGAGGAGCACGGTGGTGACCGCGCCGTCGGGGTCGGCCAGGATGGGCTCGTAGATCTGAACCTGGTCAGCAGTGCGGATCTCTTCGTAGTGGGGCTCGAAGCGCGCGGCGTCGGCGTCGTTGTCGTTCCCGACGATGGAGCCGTCGGGCTGGAACCGTCCCGACTCGAAGACAGGCTGTCCGGACGCGTCGCGCACCGTGACGTGGAGCCAGACCCGTCGCGACGGATAGGCCGAGGGGAGCTTGTGCCCGGCGAGGTTGGAGATTGCGACCTCGGCCGTGAGCGTGCCGCCGCCGACCCCGGCCTTCTCCACCGCGATGGTCGCAGCGGCGGTCTGGAGGTTGTGCATGGTCTGCTGGACGGTGGTCTGGAGCTCCTGTGGGAGCGCGGCCACCCCAAGCTCGGTGGGGTGGCGGCTCAGGATCCGGGGCATCAGGATGTTGCCGCCGCGGAAGACGTGGCGCGACATCCCCTCGTGGGGGAGACCGACGACGCTCGCGATCCTCGTCTCGCCCTCGACCTCGGGCATGTGGCAGTCCTGGCAGGTCTTCTCTTCGCGGTAGTCGCTGTGGCGCCACTCGAGATAGGGCACCTGCTCCGCCAGCTCGCCCACGACCTTCCCCTCGTCGTCGAGGGTGTGGGTGAAGAGGGTGTGGCACGTCGCGCACACCTCCGCGCGCTGGATGTGGGCGGCCTTCTCGGGCACGAGCTGCGAGGCCGAGCGCATGAGCGTCTGGCGGCCCGCGTCCACGTCGTAGGGACCGAAGGCCTTCCGCTCACCCGCGGGCGTCGTTCTGTCGATGACGAACCCGGCGGTGAAGCTGTCGTCCTCGCCCAGCTTCTCCGGCCCGATCTGGTGGCACAGCGCACAGCTCACCCCGTCCGCGGCCAGCCGGTCCTGGTCGCTCGTCCGGCGCCCGATCGGAAGGTGCGCGAAGACCTCGCCCTTCTCCCCCTCCGCGTTGGCCTGGTACCGGTCCATCGGCATGTGGCACGCGCTGCACTCGTTCTGGATGACCTCGCTGGCCATCGGGTGCACCAGCGTCTCGCGTCGGACCGCGGCGTGCCAGTAGGGATCGCGGGCGGCGTTGGCCATCATCGACGGACGCCAGCCCACGCCGATGGAGACGTCTTCTCCGGTCGGCGTCACCAGACCGTTGTGGCAGGCCAGGCACCGGTCGGAGGTCACGAACATCTCCGGCACCTGGGCGTGTGCGCGGGGCGCCGCGGAGAGAGCCAGTGCGGTCAGGAAGAGAAACGTCATGTCGCGTCGCATCGCTCTACCACCCCTCGAAGAGAGTGCCGTCGAACCAGTCCCACAGCACGTAGAACAGCACCTGGGCGTCCCGCTCGTCTCTCTTGTTGAGCGGCACCCGGACACCGGCGTTCACCCTGACGTGCTGGCGCTTGCTCAGGGTCACTTGCATCTGGGGCACCAGGTCGAAGATGAAGTCCTCGCCCGCCACCAGGTCGCGCCCGACCAGGAGCTCCAGCATCGGGGACCACGAGCGGCCGAACCGCCCGCTCTGTCCGGTCCAGCCGATCGTGTTGCGGAAGAGGCCCTCGTTCTTGGCCCTGTCCTTGTCGAAGGTGAGCTCCGCGCCCAGCATGCTCTGAAAGAAGAACCCGGCGGGAAGGATCTGCCCGTAGGCAATGTAGGGCTCGAAGAGCGCGGTGCCCCGGCCGAAGCCGCGCTCGTCGTCGCCGGTGGGCAAGAAGAGCTCCCCGGCCACGCTCACGATGGAGTCGCGGTCGTGGTAGACGGCCCGCTTCAACGACAGCGCGATGTCGCCCATCGACGACGTCCACGAGGTGGCCTGGCCCGAGCCGTCGGTCACCGGCACCTCGTGCCAGCCGAAGGGCACCGCGATCTCCCACTGGTTCCGCGCGCCGAAGCGCTGCTCGTAGACGAGCTTGTTGGCGATCCGGCCCGGTGCCTTGGTGTTGATCTGCGCGGTGATCACCGCCTCGTCCTCGGGAAAGGCCTTGCCGGTCACCAGCGCCCGCGGCAGGTTGAGCTCGCCCACGGGCCACTCGTTGTCGGTGGCGAACCCCTTGATGTACGCGACGGTCGCCTCCAGCTCTTCGATGGTGAGCACCCCGCCGAACGCGGGCATCATCTCGGAGAAGCCCCGGGACGGCCCGCCCTCGAAGGCAATGCCTGCCCAGTCCCATGCGGGCTCGCGGCTGGAGAAGCTGGAGTCGGTGAAGTCGGGCAGCGGATCGTCGAAGCCGCGCAGGCTGGGGGGCGCCCCCTTCCCCGTCGCGCCGTGGCAGCTGGCGCAAGCGGTCTGGTAGAGCGCCTTCCCCGTCGGGGGCGGCTCGATCGCCCCTTCGGCCCCCGCTGCCCCGACGAGCGGCAGCAGCAGGGCCCCGACGAGGCACAGGAGCGCTCGAGGGAGAGGGGCGGTGCGGGAGAGGGGTGGTGGGCTCATGGCAGGTTCCCTTCTTCGCTGGTGGCTCAACCTAGCACCCGCCCCCGGCTCTCCGCCTGAGACATTTGACCGGGGACGCACGCGACGTTTGACTCCGGTGTGGGCGCCGTGTTTCTCTGGGAAAGGAGAGGTTTCGGAACCCATGGCGTTCAGGTGGACCCGGACGACGCGGGCTGGCGTCGTCACGCTTTTCGCCGCCGCTCTCGTCGCGCGCGACGCCGCTGCGTCCACCGTCCCCGCCGTCGCCACTACCCTGGCGGCGGCCGCCACCACTGAGGCGACGGCCACACTCGTGGGGACGGTCCTGGCCCCCGGGGGCATCGTCGTCAGCGACGCCACCGTTCAGGTGACGGAGCTGCATCGCGAGGTCCCCGCCGACGAGACGGGGGCCTTCCGCATCGAGGGCCTTCCGCCCGGCGAGTACCTCATCCAGATCACGAGCCCGCGCTGGGGCCAGGCCGTGCGGCGCATCGAGATCGGACCGGGGACGGAGGCGCGCCTGGACGTCGAGCTCAACCTGGCGCTGCACCACGAGTCGGTCGTGGTCACCGCGCGCACCAACGCGCGCAGCCTGAACGAGCTGACCCAGCCGGTCACCGTCCTGAGCGGGCAGGACCTCAGGATCCGCGACAACGCGACCATCGGCGAGACCCTCGCCCAGCAGCCCGGGGTGAGCTCCACCGGCTACGCCCCCGGCTCGAGCCGCCCCGTCATCCGTGGCCTCGAGGGCTCCCGCATCCGCGTGCTGGAGTCCGGCATCGGCTCGCTCGACGTCTCCGACACGAGCCCCGACCACGCGGTGGGCTTCGACCCGATGGGGGTCGAGCAGGTCGAGGTCGTGCGGGGTCCGGCGACGCTGCTGTACGGCTCGAACGCGGTGGGCGGGGTCGTCAACGTGCTGACCGACCGCATCCCGAAGCTGAAGGGCGATCGGCCGGTCAGGGGCGCGCTGGATCTCTTCGGCGGCAGCGTCGCCGACTACTGGGGCGGACGAGCGGCGCTCAACGCCGGGACGGGCCTGGTGCAGGTGCACGCCGACTTCCTCAAGCGCAAGACGAAGGACTACCGCATCCCCGGCTATGCCTGGTCGGAGGCCGTTCGCCACGCCGAAGACGAGCTGCACGACACCGACGAGGACGTGGAGTCGCCGTTCGGCGTCCTGCCCAACAGCGACCTCGACAGCCAGGGCGGCAGTGTCGGACTCTCGCTCGTGGGGAGCCGGGGCTTTGTCGGCGCGTCGTTCACCGGGTACGACACCGACTTCGGCATTCCCCCGGGGGGCCACGCGCACGGGGAGGAGGACGCTCACGAGGGTGACGTTCACAAGGCGGGCGGCGAGGACCACGGAGAAGAAGGGGACGACCACGGCAATGTCCGTTCGGACCTGAAGCAGAGACGCTTCGACTTCGACAGCGAGCTGCACGATCCCCTCGGCGGCTTCCGGATCGCCAAGCTCCGCTTCGGGTTCGCCGACTACACGCACGCCGAGGTCGAAGGCAGTGAGATCGGTACGCAGTTCTTCAACGAAGCGTGGGAGGGACGTCTCGAGATGATCCACGAGCCCTGGGGCTTCGCGGCCGGCTCCTTCGGGGTCCAGGTCGGCCACCGGGATCTCGAGGCGGTGGGGGCCGAGGCCTTCATGCCCCCCACGAAGACCGACGCGTGGGGCGTCTTCGGCTTCGAGGATCTGGGCGGCGGGCCGTGGAAGCTCCAGCTGGGCGGCCGCTACGAGGACCAGAGGGTGGAGGCCTTCGGCGACGATCCGGACTCTCGCAAGCACAACGGCTTCACCGGGTCCGTGGGCACGACGTGGACCGGCGATTCCGGGTGGGGCCTGGGGCTCTCCCTCACCCGTGCCGATCGACTCCCCACCGCGATCGAGCTCTTCGCCGACGGGCCGCACATCGCCACCCGGACCTACGAGATCGGAAACCCCGACCTCGACAACGAGACGAGCTGGGGCTTCGACGCTGCCTTCGGCAAGCGTGAGGGGCCCGTCACCGCGGAGGTGAGCGGCTTCGTCAACGCCTTCGACGGCTACATCTACGAGCGCTTCACGGGCGACGTCGAGGACGGTCTCTTCGTCGTGGAGTTCACCCAGGCCGATGCCCGCTTCTACGGCTTCGAGTTCCAGGGCATGGCCGACCTCGTCCACCGCGGCTCGCAGCACCTGGACCTCGAGCTCGTGGCCGACTACGTCCGGGCGGAGCTGCGAGGCTCCGGAACCCCGGTGCCGCGGATCCCACCCTTCGGCTGGAGGGCCGCGCTGCACTACCGCGACGTCCACTGGACGGGGCTCCTCGAGGTGCGCGGCCGCGCGGAACAGACCCGCACCGCCGAGCTGGAGCTGCCGACGAGCGCTTACACCGTCCTGAACGCGAGCGTGGGCTACCGCCTGTTCTCCGGCCGGACCGTCTACGAGCTGATGCTCGTCGGGAAGAACCTCACCAACGCCGAGGCCCGCAACCACTCCTCGTTCACCAAGGAGTTCGTGCCCCTGCCGGGCCGCGATCTGCGCCTGGCGTTGCACGTGGACTTCTGACCGGGACAGGTGCGCTGGGGACGCCGTGGACGTTCCCAGCCGCTCGATGGGGCGGGGGCAGGACCCAGGGGCGAGCGAGGCGGCTTGATCCGAGCAGAATACGTCACCGAACTTCTGGGCGAGTAGAGCGCTGAGGGGCCATCGCCGGGAGCCGAAGGTCCCCCGAGCGGTAGGCGAGAAGGGGCGTCACACCGGGACGGATCCCCATCTCCCACCTCAGCCCGTCGGGCGCCCGCCCCACACACCGCAGAAGCCCCGCGTGCACGCCCCGCAGGTGGTGGAACGCACAGAGCGTGATGCGGTTCTCCGGGGCGTCCGGGCCCCCCGCGGAGCGGAAGCGGATGTGGTGGTCGTGCAGGTTCTGCATCGACGTGCAGCCCGGCACGGCACAGCGCCACCCGTCGCGGGCGAACACCCGGTGGCGCGCGGCGACCTTCCCGTCGAGGGCGCCCCAGCTGGAGAGGACGTGGTCGAGCATGGCCCCGAGGGCCTCCCCCGACGTGGGGAGCCGTCCGCTGTCTCGCTCCATTCGGCGGCGAACGGTACACAGGACCGCCCGAAGGAGCTGGACGACGTCGGCGGGACCGAAGAAGCGCACCGAGCAGCTCTCCTCAGGGGCGCTCCGGGTGGCACCGACTCCCGAGCCGGATTCCTCCAGGTCCTTCCCGCTCATCCGCGTGGCACCGATTTCCCGCGTCCCCGGTCCCCGGTCCTCGCAGGGCGGTCTTCCCCCTCGCCTCGCGCGCGGCACCGATTTCCCGGTCCCCCGGTCCCACTCACCTCGGGCGGAAGGCCGCCGCCTCGCCGGAATGCCTCGGGGTCCGTCTCCGAGAGGGCGAGCGCCCGCTCCACGTCCTCGCGAAGCCGCCGCACGGTCACCCGCCCCGCCCAGGCCACCCAGTCCCCGACGAACCACCCCAGTGGATCGGCGCTCACGAGCGGCGCCAGGACGCTCGCCTTCACCCAGGACAACGCTCCACTCCTGTAGGTGCGGGCGAAGGGCTCGCTCTGGACCGCCGCGCGCTCGAGACGCACGAGCGTCCGGGCGCGTGTCGGGTCCATCCCGAGACGCTCGCGCGCGTAGCCTTCGCGGGTCGTGTAGCCCAGCGCCCGGTGCACCCAGCGCTCCCAGGCGAGGGCGAGGAGGGGTCCGATGCGGGCCTCGAGGCGCTGCTCCATCGACAGGGCGCACCGGAAGCGCTCGTCGAGCCCGAAGGCGTCGGCGTCCTCGAGCCCCTCGAGGAGGGGCTTCAACGTGGAGGGAAAGGACGGGCGCGGGAAACTGGGAGATCGGACGCGCCGGCTCGGCTCCGTCCCCTCGCCAGGGAGGGCACACGGCCGGCTCGGCCGTGGCCGCGCCGTCCCCGCTCACGGATCCCGTTTCGGAGAGGTCCGACTCCGCGGCACGACCTGCCATCTCGCTTTCCTGACTCCACGAGACCCCGGCCTCCTCACACGACCCCTCGTCCGCCCGCTCGTCGACCGGCAGGGCCGAGAGGACCTCGGCGGCGATCAGCTCGGCCGCCTCGGAGACGTGGAGCATGTGGCCCGCCGCGCGCGCGGCGGCCCCCCGCGCCACGTCCCACTTCCAGCGAACCTCCGGGCTGCAGGACACCTCGAAGAGGCGGCTTCTTGCGCCCTCCTCGGCGGCCGCTCCCGCTTCCACGGAGCCCCGATCCACGGCGCGCACCTCTCGGGAGAGCTCCTCCGCGGTCACGCGCCGGGCGTGGGCGATCCAGGCCGCCTCGTCCTCGTCCCGGGGCAGACGCGCCAGGAGGCGCACCTTCGTCCAGCCCAGCGTGCCCGAGACCAGGGCGTCTTCCAACCGGGGAAGGGCGCCCAGGCACAACCCAACCTGGGCCAGGCCCCGAACGGAGCGGGCCGAGAGCCCCAGCCGCTCCACGGCGTAGTCGGAGAGCCGCGCGTAGCCGATGCGCTCCCAAGCGCGGAGAGAGACCAGGCGGGCGGCGATCCGGGCCAGGACCGCCCGAAGAGGACCCCGCTCGCGGCACAGGGCCTGAAGCCCTCGGTCCAGCTCCCAGGGGACCTCGTCCCGGCGGACGTCACCGACCTCCGCGAGGCGCAGCCCCTCGTCCGCCCCGACCAAGCTCGGGTCCAGAGCAGACTCCAGTGGGGATTCGAGGACCGCCTCCACGGGGCTCGCCACGCCAGGTTCCCTTTCGAGACACCAGGATCATAGGCGAAGAAAACACGAAAGTCAAGAGCGGCGGCTCCGAGCCGTGTGTCTCGAGGTCTCGCACGCGTCAATCAAAGACCCGACCCGTCTGATCGAGCAGGCCGCGGAAATGCGCCAGGGCCTCCGGTGTGTCCCACTCCGCCGGGCCCACGTGGTGGCGCAGAAGCGCGCCGCTGCGGTCGAGGACGAAGGTCTCCGGGTAGCCGGTGGTTCGATACGCCCCCGCGGCCACGCGCCCCCCGGGGTCGAGGAGAACGGGGAGCGTGAGCCCGAAACCCGTCACGAACTCCCGCAGCACCTCCTCGTCCTCGTCGGTGGAGACGGTCACCACCGCGAGGCCCTCCGGGCCGAGGGCGCGGTGCAGCCGTTCGAGCGACGGCATCTCGGCCACGCAGGGCGGGCACCACGTGGCCCAGAAGTTCAGGATCACCACCTTGCCGCGCCAGGAGGCGAGGTCCTTCTCTCCGCCGGCCAGGGCGGGCAGGCGGAATCCCGGGGCCTCCGCTCCCACCTTCAGCGCGTACCCCTTGTTCTCGGCGAGGTGGACGTAGCCGAAGGCCACCGCCACCACGATCGCCACCAGCGCCACCGTCCGGAGGGCGTTCTTCATACCCTTTCGATTCTAAGCATGCGGGCCATCATCCCGAAGTCGTGCCCACCTCGAAGTGGCGCGCCGGGCGGCGGACTGGGCAACGCTCAGCCTCGCGTCCAGGTCTCTTCGAACACGGTGGCGCGCTGCACCCGCGGCCAGACGATCTCGTGACCGATCCCCGGGCCCGGCGGTCGGGACGGCTAGCTCCGTCGCGTGCCCGCCCGGGAGGCCTTCGCCGCGCACTTGAGGCACCGGCCGAGGATGTGGTGCCGGTGCGCCTCGATCTGGAACCCGATCCCGCGGGCGATCGTCTCCTGGATGTGCTCGATCTCCGGGCTCTTGAACTCGAAGATCTCGCCGCAGGAGCCGCAGATGAAGTGGTCGTGGTGATCGCGGTTCCACAGCGGCTCGAAGCGTGCTTCCCCCCCGTAGGTCAGCTCGCTGGCGAGGCCGGCGTCCTTGAAGAGCTTGAGCGAGCGGTAGATCGTGGTGCGCCCGATGTCCGCCCGCCTTCGGCGGACGATGCGCAGCAGCTCCTCGACCGAGACGTGCCGCCCCGCACGCAGGAACGCGTCGAGGATCACCTCCCGCTGCGTGCTCCGCTTCAGGCTGTGCCGAACGAGGTAGGCCGCGAGGACCTGCTTCTCTTCCCGCCCAACTGTGGTCGCCATGGGAATGGTCGAGCCTAGCCCCCCACCCGAAGGGCTGTCAATGACGGCGCCTTGCCGACCGCCGCGGGAGGGACGCCCCGAGCGCCGGACGGACGACACCCCAGGCGAAAAGCGGTGAGTGGTCGCAGGCGTGACGTGCCCCGCGGTCGCCGACGAACTCCACGCGCCATCGGCGCCGGCTCGGGTTCCAGTCCAGCTCCAGGGCGAGGCGCCCCGGCCCTCGGGGAAGGCGGTCGACGGGAAGGAACAGGGGCACCCACGAGCGGCTCGCGCGCGACTGCAGGCGCACACCGGGGGCGAGGCCCATGTCCACCCAGACCGCGATCCCCCCCACCGCGCGGCCGTCGGCCACGCGGAAGCGGGCCCGCCCGAGGGGTAAGGCGTCCTTCGCCCGGGCGGTGCGGAGATCGACACGGAGAAGCTCCCGCGACGGGGCGAGGGTGTGAAGCCGCTCCGAGGCGACGGCGCGAGGGGCGTGCCGGCTGAGAGCGGTGAAGCTCTCGTCGGACAGAAGGGGCGGCGACACCCGCCCCGCGTCGATCGGGGCGGCGGGGGCGCCGCGCAGCGCGATCGCCTCCGGGATGAGCGCGCCCCCCCGGCGGAGGAAGCGCTCGCGGGCGCGTCCCATGAGCGCCACGATCCCCTCGTCGAAGGCCTCGCTGCCCACCGTCTCGCTGACCACCACGTCGAAGACGCGCGGCAGGCTCAGGCGACGGGCGTCGGCGCACACGACCTCGACGCGGTCGGAGACGCCGTTCTCGCGGGCGAGGGCCTCGATCACCGGCCGCAGCACCGGCTCGCGCTCGACCGCGACCACCCGGCGGGCCCCGAGCTGCGCCGCCACCACGCTCCAGATTCCGCTGCCCGCACCCAGGTCGAGCACGGTGTGCCCGCGGCGCACGCGCGCCACCAGCGCGTGGTGAAAGGCCCGGTTGCGGCGGGTGTCGGCGAGCATCCCCTGGTGGTAGGAGAGCTGTCCCTCGAGAGCGGCGGGCGTCGCCTTCCGTCGCCGGGCCACGCGGGGCCCCTCTAGCCCTCGCCTCCCCCGACGGACACGACGGCCTTGAGGCCACGCAGCGTCGTCAGGAAGTCGAGGTAGTCCGCCTCCGCCTGCGCGCGGCCCACCTCGAAGCGGTCGACGAGGGCGGCCACGACGTCGGTCCCCGTCCGCACACCGTCGAGCTGCTCCCAGATGAAGGCGCCCACGCGGTTCAGGTTCAGGATGGAGTCGAGATCCGCCCCGCGGCCGGCGAGGGGTACGAGCACGTACTCGTCGCCGATCCGGCGTCCCACCACCCGCGACGACCGGCCGTACGCCGTGTCGAGCCTCGACGGGCTCACGGCGCCGCCTCCGCGCGCGCCGCCCGGGACCCCATCCACAGGCGGGCCACGACCCCGCGGACGAGGGACATCACGGCCTTTCCCGGCCGGCGCAGCCGTGCGTTCTGTTGCCCCTCGACGGCCACCACCACGCCGAGCACGTCGGATCCGTCGACGGGAGGATCGAGAAGCCGGCCGCGGTCGGCCTTGATCCGCCAACGCGTCCCGCGAAGCGCGAGGGGCGGACCCCAGACGAGACGGTGCAGACGCAGCCCGTCGTGGCCCCGCGCGAGGACGACGTCACCGAGGCGCGGCCGGCGGCGGGTGGGATGCACGAGGTGCACCTTCTCCCCGTCGGCGAGCGTGGGCTGCATGCACTGGCCGCTCACCGTGAGACGCACCCAGGGGAATGAGGCGAGGCACTCGCGCAGCAGCTCCTCGCGGAACGGCACCTCGGGGGCTTCAGACTCCGTCGCCGCCACGGCCGGCGCGGCTTTTGGGCGCGTCACCTGGTCCCGTCCCAGGCGCAGGGCCCGTCCGACCGCCGCCGCCACCCGGGCAGGCAGCTTCCCTTCGCCCTCGGGTCCGCCGGGGACGACCATCGTGCGCCACACCAGCTCGACCCGGCGCCCGGCCAGGAGCTCCCACCGGACGCGGGCGTGGGCGGCGGGCGCGGGTGAGACGAAGGCGAGCGGATCTCCCAGCCGCGGAGCCAGCCAACGCTGGAGCCCGCGGGGCAGACGGGCGAGTCCGTCGCGAAGGTCGGCCGGCACGGGCGCCGCGACCACCGCCTCGGCCACGAGCAGGGCGGCGGCCAGCGGGACCTCGGCTCGCGACGTCGCAGCCACGGCCAGCAGCCGGTCGGGGTCGACGTCCTCTCGCTCGAGCACACGCCGGAAGTCGAGCCACTGGACGAGCGAGAGCACCAGACCGTGCTGAAAGGCGGCGTGCAGTGCGAGCTGGAGGAGCAGGTCCTCGGGAGACGGCCGCCGCGGAAGCTGCCCACCGCCGGGGCGGCTCCGCTCCCACACCGCGTCATTCTCCAGAGGGAAGAGTCCGGGGCAGGATGTCACACTCCGGTGCAGCTCCACGAGACCGCCCGAGACGGGGTCGGTGCACACCCAGGCGTGATCGCCCCGGGTGAACTCGGCAAAGCCCGCCTCAAGAAGGACGCGGGCCGCTTCCGGCCACCGCTCGAGGGCCAGGATGTCCACGTCCGACATCGGCCGGTCCGACTCCACGTCGTACACGGTCTCGGCGAGGACGGCGCCCTTGAGGGGCAGGGCGCGGATCCCGCGCGCGTCGAGAAGACCCAGAACCCGCGCGGCGAGGCCGATCTGCCCCAAGGTGCGGACGAGGATGCCGCGGCGTTCCTCGGCGAGACCGACGGCGAGGGGGCCGGCCCAGGACGCCGGCTCGGCCTCGGCCGCCTCCAGGAGAAGGCCGGCGACCCCCTGGGTTCGGGCGGTTTCGGCCACCTCTTCCGGTGCCAGGCCGGGCGGCAGCGGGGGCAGCGATCCGCGGGCGACGAGGGCCTGGAGCAGGCCCCGGGCCGCCTTTGACTCGGCCATCGGACGAGCGTAGGGTTCCCTCTGGGGGGTTGTCAATGTCGCGTCGGGTGAGGCGGAGGGGGAGACGGCGCGCGCTCAGGACCGGGATCCTCGTGGCGGTCGTGGCCACCCTCGCGCTCCTGCCCCTGTACGGCGATCCGACCCCCGGCGACGCGGTGACCCACCCCGAGTGGGCCCGCATGCTCCTCCGCGGGCTCGACCTCCTCGAAGACGGCGGTGCCGGGGTGAGCGACACCGCGTCGATGGCCTTCACCGCCCTGTCCGGGCGCGACAGCCGGTCCTGGAGCGCCGACCGCTACATCCGAGGCAACCGGATCGAGGTGGTGACGGAGGACGACGCTCGCCTCGTCCGCCCCACGGGGGTGGTCGGCGAGGCGGTCTACGCCCTGGCGGTGGCCCGAGGCGGGGACTACCGCCTCCGCCTCCACGTCGCCGGCCCGTCGCCGGCGGAGGCCGAGATCGCGCACTTCGGCGAGGACGAGGTGCTGCGCACGTTCGCCGTGCCCGCGGGGCCGGTCCTGGGTTGGATCGACGCCGGCACCCTCCACCTCGACCCGGGGGCCTACGACACCTCGGTCCTCCTCCCGGAGGGCGCCACCCTCGAGCACGTGGAGCTGGCCCCGCCGTGCCTGCACCCGATCGAGCCCCTTGGCGGGTGGCAGCCCACCGCCATCACCACCACCGACGACATCGCGGTGACGGTGCTGCAGGCGCTCGACATGGAGTACGAGCTGCCCCCCGCGGCCACGCCTCTCGAGTACCGCGGCTCCGACCTCCAGCTCGAGGACGGCGCCCAGACCGTCGAGGCGGCGGCGAGCCCGCTCAGCGAGGGCACCTTCCGCGGCGGCCCCAGTGGCGCCCGCGTGCTGCTCGAGGCGGACATCCCGGAGGAGGGCCTCTACACGCTCTCGGTCTTCGGAGTGGCGACGGGCGGCCAGCGTTGGCTGGCCGACAGCTGCCGCAAGAGCATCGTCTGCCCCGCTCCCGACGCCGTCCCGCAGTGGCGTGTCATCCTGTCGGGCCGCCTCTCGAAGGGCCCGCACTACTTCGAGGCGACCCTCGGGCCCGACACCGTCGTCGAGCGGATCCGGTTCGAGCGGAAGAAGGACACCCCGGCCGACTACGTCGGCACCGTGGAGCGTCTCGGCCTCGAGCTCGGCGAAGAGGGCCCGGTCACGCGCGAGCAGGCGGAAGAGGCCCGCCGCTTCCTCGAGCGGCGCAAGCGGCAGGAGATCCTGGAGCTCTGCGGCGACATCCTCGCCGCGGGGACGTTGATCACCGAGCTCTGCTGCCGCCGGCGCCGGCGGGCCCGGCTCGGGCGGGCCAGGCACCGGGCCGGGTGGGCCCGGGGACGGAGGCGACGGAGGCGACGGTGGGCGGCGGCGTTCCGCCGCCGATCATCCCGCCGCTCCCCCCGGGAAGCGGGGTCCTCCCGACCGCCTTCAGCGGCGATTGAGATCTGGCCTGGGGGCTCAAAGACACAATCAGTTCGAAGAGGTTCGTCATGGCCACGCCCATGGCTTGCCGGGTTTCTGGATGATGGTCGCGCACTACCATGGCCAGATCTGGAAAGGGTCCGAGCTGGACCTCGTTCTCTTCCTGCGCGGCCGGGCCTTCGGGATCGAGGTCAAGTACCGCGACGCGCCGCGTATGACCAGGTCGCTCCACATTGCGCTCGAGGATCTCAACCTGGAGCGGGCGCTCATCGTCCATCCGGGAAAGGTCGCGTACGCCGCCCACGAGAGAGTCGACGTCGTGCCCCTGGCCGACGCCGTATCGCGGGTCGTCCGATGGACGGGCCGACACATCTGACAGCATCCTGGCGACTCGAAGCCCGCCGAAGCGATGTGAGGTCGACGATCGTTCCGCCACGGCGCTGATCCGTGGGGGGGTCTTGTAGATCGTACGCAGATTGCGTACGATCGTACGCGAAATGCGTACGAGAATTGCGGAACCGCGAGGCGCGATCGAACCATCGAACGTGCTTTTCGGCCAGACTCGCCGCCGGGTGCTCGGCCTGCTGTTCGGCCATCCCGAGCGGACGTTCTACCTTCGCCAGATCGTCCGGCAGACCGGTTCCGCCCAGGGAGCCGTGCAGCAGGAGCTCGCCACACTCACGCGCGCCGGCCTGCTCCGCCGGACGGTGCAAGGACGACAGGTTCATTTTCAGGCGAACCGCGACGCCACGATCTTCCCGGAACTCCAGGCCCTGCTTCTCAAGACCGCAGGTCTCGTCGACGTGCTGCGCGAGGCGCTGGCGCCTCTCGGAGACCAGATCCGAGTGGCCTTCGTCTTTGGCTCGGCCGCACGCGGGGAACTGCGCGGTGACAGCGACATCGACCTCTTCGTCATCGGAGACGTTGCGTTCGACCTCGTCGCGCCCGCCCTGATACCTCCGGAGGAGCGGCTGGGGCGAGACGTGAATCCCACGGTCTATCCGCCGGACGAGTTTCGCACCAAGGTCCGGGACGGGCACAATTTCGTGACGAGCGTCTTGCGCGAGCCGCGCCTGTACGTCATCGGAGACTCGAATGAGCTTGAAGGACTGGGAACGGAACGGCTGGGTGATCCCGCACAGCCCGAGCGCGAACGAGATCCGCGACCTCCTGGGCGTCGTCGAGCGCGACCTGGCCGACAGCGCCGCTGAGAACTTGAGTGCGGACTGGCGGATGAACATCGCGTACAACGCCGCGCTCCAGGCCGCGGGCGCTGCTCTGGCGGCCAGCGGCTATCGGGCATCGCGGGACCAGCATCACTTCCGCGTGATCCAGTCGCTTCGAGAAACGCTCGACGTCGAGGCCCGAGCGGTCAATACCCTCGACGCTTTTCGGAAGAAGCGGAACATCGCGGGCTACGGCCGCGTCGGCCTCGTCTCGGATGCCGACGCGGCCGCCATGCGTGCGTTGGCGGTGCGGCTGCGGGATGACGTGGTCATATGGCTCGGGAAGCATCATCCGAGACTGCTGGGATCCGACTGAGCCCGCAACGGATCCGGGCTCGACCCTACTCGTCCACCACGCAGACGTAGCCGTCGGCCGAGGGCGGGCTCTCGAGCCCCCGGCCGTCGCGGGGGACACGCGCGCGACGAGCGGGAGCAGACCCACGGGGCCGCTCAGGGGCTGAAGTGAGACGCACGCGGCTGAGGTCGTGCCTGTGCAGCCGGCTCCTGGTTGGCGGTGGCCGTTCGTGATCAGCGAAGCAGGTCGGACGACGACGACGCGAGCTCCCGGGGCGCCATCCAGCGAACCGCCGTTGCTCCGAGGTCCTCGCCGCCGCTGACCCCGCGGTTGACGATGAAGAAGGCTTTCGGGACGTAGGCCTCGATGAAGCTGCGTGCGGATCGGGAGATGCGGGGGCGTCCGAGGTGTGCGGCTTTGACCTCGACACCGATGAGCGTGTCCCTGGCTGCGACGACGAAGTCGACCTCTGCCTTGGAGGTGCTGCGCCAGAAGTGCAGATCGGCGCCCGGTGGAAGGGCTTTCCACAGCTCGCTGAAGACCCAGTTCTCGAGGGCAGTGCCGGCATCGGCCCGGTCTTCGAGCGGTCGGAGATCGCCCACGAGATGGTGGCGGATCCCGTTGTCGATGAAGAAGAGCTTCTGGGCTCTCGTGAGCTCCGAGCGCCGGCCGCCGGCGAATGGCCGCAGGACGGCAACGATGTGGCTGGACTCCAGGATCTCGAGGTAGGAGGCCACGGTGTCCCGGCTCACACCGAGTACAGCCGCCCACTCCGACAGGTTGACGAGACCGCCGACCTGAGCGGCGGCGAGCCGTAGCAGGCGACGGAATGCGTCCGGTCGGTTGATCCGGAACAGGTCGCTGGCGTCACGCAGGACGAGCGCCTCTCCGAGATCCGTGAGCAGGACTCGAGGGTCTTTGCTCAACCAGACATCGGGATAGCCTCCGACGGCGACGTGCCTCGCGAATCGCCGCTCGGATTGCTGTGCCCTCACGAGCGGTGGCTGGTCCGTGAGATCCGCGCAGACCTCGGTGAGCGAGAACGGCAGCAGACGAGAGCGAGTCGCCCTGCCGGCCAATGACTCGCGGACCTTGGCGCCGAGATGAAAGGACGAGCTGCCGGTCACCAGGATCGGCACTCCGACCTTGCGATCCACGAGCCCCTTGACGAACAACCCGGCGTTCTCGAGGTGCTGCGCCTCCTCGAAGAAGAGGGTCACCGGACGCTGGAGGGCCGTCTCGAGATCGGACAGGAACAGCGGCGCCGATCGGCACCACTCCTGTATCAGGGGCTGCTCGCAGTCGACGAAGAGCGCCGGTTTGCCTATGGAAGAGAGGTGGGCCCAGATCGCCGTGGACTTGCCGGCCTGTCGAGGGCCGACCACCAGGTGGGCCCGGTTCGACTCCCGCCAGCGCGAGCTGTTGAAGGTGACCGCCTCCCGGGGGACGAAGACCGCCGGCACGTGGGATTCGAGCCACGGCTGCAGGGCGTTGGCGCTCTCCAACCAGGGGTTGTCCCGAATGAGTATGGTCTGGATCTCTTGGCGCACGACCTCATTTTACCCTGATTTCTGCGGTTGACGCCTTCATTTGTCAGGCTCAAACGCCAGACAGACGGAAGGCCGCGCTCGGCTCCCAGCTCCCTTCTCACTCCGCAGGCGCGAAAGCGACACGCACCGTCCCGAGTTGGCGGCACTTCTCCAGCTGGACGCGAAACGATCCTACTGGGCGACGACGCAGACGTAGCCGTCGGCCGAGGGCGCGCTCTCCACCCCCCGGCCGTCGCGCGCCGAGACCCGCCAGCGGTAGGTCCCGAGCCACGGGATTTCGATCCGGGCCGGTGGTGTGCTGACGCTGCGGGCGAGGAGCACGTCGTCGCTCTGGAGCGCGAGGACCTCGACGTGGTGTGCGTTCCCCCGCGGCGTCCAGTGAAGCTCCGTGGTCTCGCCCGAAGGCACGTAGACCGGGTCCCCGCCGGGGACCAGCCCGTCCGGGGCCTCGGGCAGCGGCGTCGCCACGAGCGGGGGCTGCGCACCCTTGATGGACGTGCCCTCTCCAGCCTGGATCACGACCGTCTTCCCGGCCCCGCTCACGCGGAAGGTCCCCCCGAGGGCCGCGGCCGCGGTGCGCTCGCCCTCGTGCCACAACACCAGGCGGCCTCCCCCGCGAATCTCGCCCTGGCCCACGCGGATCTTCACGATGTCGCGTCCGGCGCCCGAGAACTCGGCACGCCCCTGCTCGAGAACGGTCGAGAGCACCTTGCTGGCGGGGATCGAGAGGACGCTCGAAGGGCCAAGCGTCACCGCCATCCACGGGAAGTCGAGACGCGCCACGCCACTGGGGGACGTGCGCAGCCGGTCGCCGGTGCGCAGGGGATCGCCCACACCGAGCCGTTGCCAGGAGTCCTCGCCCTCGGCCTTGCGCTCCACCGGCCGGTCACCCCACTCGAGCTTCGCCACGGTGAGGCCGGCGGCGCCCGACGAGATCTGTGCTGCCACGGGCGGAACCGAGGTTGTCAAGAGAGCGGCGAGGACGGCTGCTCCGCGACGTCGGCTCGCGCGAGAATGTCCCATCCTCAGGCCTTGGCCGGAGCTTCCGGCCTCTTCTTCCGCTTGGTCGGGACGTCGTCTGCCTCACGCTGGGAGTAGTAGCCGTACCCGTAGTATCCGTAGCCCCGAGCCTGCACATCCACGACGTTGAAGACGGCGCCCAGAAGGTGGGGCGTCACTTTCCGGAGGGCTGCGACGCTGCGCTTGATGTGCCGTTTGTCCACTCCCTTTTGCTCAGGCTTTCGCCGGTGGCAACCCAGGCACTGAAGGCCACCCCTCGGACCCCTGACGCACGACGAGTACCGTGTGGTCGGCGTGGCGGGCCAGGAGCAGCGCGTCGGTCACCGAGGCGACAGGCGGGGAATCGACGAGGATCCAATCGTAGTGCTCGCGAAGCGTCTCGAAGAGCCCGGCGAGCGCTTTCTGGGCCAGGAGCGCGGGTGGGTTCGGAGGGAGCGGCCCCGCGGTCAGAGCGAAGAGCCTGGGATTTGATGTCGCCTTGATGAGCGTCTCGACCGGTTGGCGGCGGGCAAAAGCATCGGTAAAGCCGGGCTCGCGCGGCAGCCCGAGACGCTCGTGCATCTGAGCGCGGCGCAGGTCGCAGTCCACGACCACGATTCTCTCTCCCTCGCCCTCGCCCGCTTCCGCCATGAGGTGCGCCAGCCGTTCGACGGTGGTGGTCTTGCCTTCGCGGGGCGCCGTCCCCGTCACCAGCACGACCTGTCCCCTGTCATCCCGCCGGGCGAAGATGAGCGCCGTGCGCAGATCTTGGTAGGCTTCTCGAGCCAGACCCGACTCCTCTTCGGTGTGGCGGGGCACCTCGGCGAGGACATCGAGATGGAGGTAGCGTTCGATCTCCTCGGGCTCGCGAATGGTGTTGGCCGTGAGGTCGCGCGCGAGGACGAGCCCGAATCCGACGACGAGACCCACGAGCAGTCCGACCAGGGCGATCCTCTGCTTCTGAGGCCGCACCGGGTACTGGGGAGTCGCCGCCCGATCCACCACCGTGACGGTGGTGCTGCGCATGGAGGCGGCGATGTCGGTCTCGTTCAACTTCTGCAACAGCACCTCGTAGAGGCCTTTGGCGGAGTCGGCCTCCTTCCGGAGCGCCTCGAGCTCGGTCACCTTCCGGCTCTGGCTCGCGGCCCGGGTCTTCTGGGCGTCGATCGCGCCCCGCAGCTCACCCTCGCGCTTGGCGAGCTGCGCGTGCTCCGCCTCCAGGCCCTCGAGGATCTGGGCGGCTCGGTTCTCCTTGGCCTTGCCGAGCTGCTCGATCTGGGCCATCACCTTCTGCATCTCAGGATGGCCCTCCTTGAACTTCTCCCCGAGACGTCCGAGGTCGACCTCGAGCCCGGCAAGCTGGGCATTGAAGCCGATGACGACCGTGTCCGACGCCACCTGGGGCAGCGCGCCCAGGCCCTCGCCGTGCTCGCGCATCTCGCGCGCCTGCTTGAGCGCGGCCTCGATCTCGATCCGCCGCGCCTGAGCCTGCACGTAGTCCTCGTTGAGCTTCGCGATGGAGGTCGAGACCGCGGAGACGCTGCCCTCGGGCACGAAGAGGTCCTGGGTCTGATAGCTCCGGAAGAGGCGGTCCTGCGCCCCGCGCATCTCGTCCTGGGTGGCGGAGAGCCGCTCCTGCAGCCAGTCGTAGGCCTGGCGAGCGGCCTCCACGCGCGTCTCGAGCGACTGCTCGATGTAGACGTCGGCGAGGGTGTTGGCCCAGAGCGCCGCCTCTCGCGGGTCGCGGTGCGTCACCGTCACCGTCACCAGGCGGCTCTCGGGTATCGGGACGACGCCCACGTGCGACATGAAGATCGTCGCGGGGTCTGCGCTGGACTTGAAGGGGTCACGATCGGTGAGCTTCAGCCGAGAGACCACGTTCTCTCCGAGCCCCTTCGAGCGCAGGACCTTGTACTGGGTGTTGTAGAAGTCGGTGTTCTGCCAGTAGCCCCCCGCGCCCACGAGCGCGTCGGTCACGGTCATGAAAGTGGGGCTGGGGGGCTCGATCTGGAGCATCACCCCGGCCTGGTACTCGGGCGTCTGGACCAGCGCCACCACGAGGCCCAGCAGCAGTCCCACGAGCGCGCAGGCGATGAGGAAGGCGCGGTGCCGCCAGAAGAGCTCCGCGTAGTAGCGGACGTCGATGTCGCGGTCGCCGAGAAGGGCCGAATCGGTGGCGGGCGCCGGCGGGGGGACCGCGGCCATCAGAAGAACCGGCGGGGGACGGTGATCACGTCGTTGGCCTTGAGCACCACGTCGGGCTTCTTCCCGTTGCGCACGGCGCCGAGGTCGACCTTGATGACCGTCGCCGTGCCGCTCTCGGGGTCGGTGCGCCGGACCTTCACGTCGTCCGCTCCAAACCGAGTCGGCCCGCCCGCGAGGGAGATCGCGCCCGTCACCGTGAGGTCGCTCTCGATCGCGTAGCGGCCGGGCCGGTTCACCTCGCCGTCCACCGTCACGAAGAACTTCGGCGAGGCGCTGATGATGTCGCCGTTGCGCAGCGGCATCTCGAGGTTGATCTGGTCCTGAACGCTGATGCTTCCCCCGGAGAGGCGGATCTTCAGTGTCCGCTCGCCTCCCGGGAACGTACCGTCCGCGCGGTTGATCACGACCTCACCCGAGAAGCTGGGTCTGAACCCTCCCGCCTCGACGAGGACGTCGATGAGCCGGCTCCGCCCCCGGAGCGGCTTTCGACCCGGCTGGTTGACCTCGCCCACCAGCGTGACGAACTGGCTGTTGAACTGGGTGACCTTCACCACCACCTGGGGCTTCACCAGGTAGTCCTTCTCGAGCAGGCTCGTGACCTTGCGCTGGATCTCTCCGACCGTCAGCCCTGCCACCTGCACCTCGCCGAGGAGCGGCAGGACGATGGCGCCGTCCGTCTGCACGGTGGGGATGCGCGAGAGGTCGTCGTTGCCGATGACGGTGACCTCGAGCCCGTCGCCGGGACCGACCTGGTACTCGGACGACACGACCGGGGCCGGGCCAGGCTCGTCGGAAGCACCGGCGGCACTCGTCGACGCCTCCGTGGATGCCGCCGGTGTCTCGCCCGCCACCGCGCCGGTCTGGGACCCGGCCGGTGCCCCCGAGGCCCTGGGGGAGGCGTTCGGGGCGCGTTCGGCTTCCGTCGACGCGTCCGTCGCCGGGACCTGCAGGAGAAGCGCGAGAAGGAGCGCGGCCGTCATCGGGCTCCCCCCATGGTGCCCGCCCGCCCGATGCCGAACTGAATCACGAAACCGTCGTTCGTCACGTCGTACCCGGGGATGTTCGAGTGGCGCTCCTCGCGGCGGTAGTCGGCCCGGAGCCAGGTCCGCCAGCCGAGCTGCCGTCCGACCCCCACCGTCCACGCCCAGATGTCGTCCCGCCGCGGTGCCCCGATCGAGGCGGAGACTGTCGGGTAGCTGTTCCTGAGGAAGCTCGCCGACCCCTGCGCCCACAGCTCGAACGGGAGGGGGACCTCGAGGAGGGCCGCGATCGAGTTGTTCACGTAGTAGGCGTTCTCCTCGAACGCGGAGGGGAAGGGAGTGCGGGTGAACCGGAGGCCAAGGCTCGAGGAGTGACCCAGCGCTCGTCGGAGCGTTCCTCCGAACGTGATCCCGGTGAAGTCCTCGCTCCCCTCCACGGCCAGCGGGTTCGTCTGCCGGCGCACGCCCACCGTCACCGAGCCTGAGGTGAGCGACGTGATCTGCCCGCCGAGGGTCCCCAGGAGGTTGTGTCCCGTCGACTCCGCGATGGGACGGTCCGCCGGGGGCGGGATGCGATCGTAGGCGTAGCTCACCGTGGCCCTCAAGTCGCTCCTCAAATCGTAGCCCAGGCCGGCCCGGAACGTGCGTGAATCATAGTCGAAGAAGCCGACGACCTCGTCCCGGTCGAAGTGGCTCCACCGCCACCCGGCGTCGAGCTCCACGGTGAGGCTCGGACCCGCGTCGATCCGGGCCGCCGCGGTGGTGTGGTTGAACGTGTAGCGCGCGAGACCGAAGAAGTACTCGTGCCCGGGGTCCACCACCGTCGTCTCGAGGACCGCACGGGTGTAGCGGTGCCCGAGCCGCAGCAGGGTGCGTGTCCCCACCGGGAGGTCCAGTCGGATCCCGGCGAAGTGGGCGGTCTCGCCAATCTCCGGGATGTCCGAGAAGAAGCGGAAGCGCGGCTCGTATTCCGCGGCCAGGCGTCCGGTGAACACGGGGGCGTTGGCGGTCACCCCCGGCATGATCTCCAGATATCGCGCCCGGATTGGGACGGGGCGACTGAAGGCGAGCACGTCGGCGTCCACGTAGCTGACGGTGAGGTAGGGCAGTAGCTGGACACGCCCGACGTACAGTCCCTGGCGCTCCTCGCCAAACGCCTCGTCCTCGGGCTCCTCGCCCTCCACCACCTGCACGTCCGCGGATGGAAACAGGAGCCCGTAGAGGGCCGGTGTCACGGGTCCTCTCCGTTCGGGATCGGGCGACTCGCCGAAGATCACGGTGAGGAGACCCGGTTCGAAGCCGGCCTCGAACGGCACCTCCGGGGCCACCGTGACCCGCAGCACCGTGGCCTGCCTCCTCGCGGTCCACTCGGATCGCCTCGAGGGGTGTCTCCATGTCCGGGAGAGGCAGCGCCTCCGTCGCCACCCCCGGCAGACGGATCACGACCTCCCCACCCTCCCGGGTGACGCGGCTGGCCGGCATGTCCTCCGACACGAGGACGCGGAGGGCGGCCCGGAAGTCGATCGTGGTGAGGCGGACGGCCCGCACCTCCGGCACCGGCTCCGCCGCCCGGGCCGTCACCCCGGGCAGCGCCGCCAGCATCGCGAGGGCCAGCAGGACCGTCCTCACCGCGGCCCCTGCCGTGGCTGCGCCCGCCTCTCGTAGAAGAGCAGGATGAGCACCACCGCCACCACGGCGAGGGCCTGCAGCAGGATGATGAACGCGTGTGCTGGGTCGGCGTGGGCGAGCCCCACTGCACCGAGGCCGAGGCCCAGCGAGATCAGGTAGATCGTGAAGACCGCGAGCGACGGCCTCATCCCGAGCGAGACGAGGCGGTGGGAGAGGTGACGGCTGTCGCCCACATAGATCGGCCGCCGCTCCCGGATACGGATGAAGGTCACGGTGGCGGTGTCGAGGATGGGGAGCGCGAGCACGAGGACCGGCATGAGCACCGGGAAGTACGTGCTCGAGGCGTTTGAGACGTATCGCTGCAGCAGGGTGAGGGAGGCGAGGACGAAGCCGATGAAGAGGCTGCCGCTGTCCCCGAGGAAGATCGAGGCCGGGTGCCAGTTGTAGATGAGGAACCCGAGCAGGGTGCCAACCAGGGCCACGTAGACGAGGCTCATGAAGAAGCCGCCGAGGAGCCAGGCGTTCAGTAACAAGACGAGCGAGGCCACAAGGGCCACCCCCGCCGAGAGCCCGTCCATGTTGTCGAGGAGGTTGAAGGCGTTGGTGATGCCCACCACCCACACCAGCGTCAGGGCGATGTTGAGCCAGTCGTAGTAGAGAAAATCCGTGCGGATCCCACCCGCGACGAGCACCACCGCCGCCAGCACCTGGCCGCTCGCCTTCCACCCCACCTTGAAGCGGCTGCCGAGCACGTCGTCCAGTACGCCCACAACGAACACGATCGTCGCGCCGACCAGAAGCGCGATCAGCTTCGACTCGACGCGGTAGGCCTCCTGCAGCATCGCCACCGGGGCGGCCAGGTACGTCCGGACCCAGTCGATCTGGGACAGGATCGGCACCCCGAAGTAGCCCGCCAGCACCACGGTCGTGAACGCCGCCCAGACCGCGACCCCCCCGATGCGCGGCGTCGGCGTCTGGTGGACCTTGCGGGGCCCGGGCGCGTCCATCACCCCGTAGCGGCGCGCGATCCAGCCCGTCACGGGAACGAGCGCGGCGGAGATGGCGAAGGCGCCGATCAGGACGCCGATGGGGAGGAGCGCGGTGGTCACGTGGTCGTTTCTAGGTCGCCTTCTTCACCGCCAACCGCTCGCGGTACATCTCGTCCACGTCGCGGACGAGGCGGATCCCCGAGTGGCGCGTTCCAGCACGTGCTCCCGACCAGCCTGCGCGCGACGCCGCGCGGCCTCGGACTGCCCCAGTGCCGCAGGCGGGCGGGTGGCAAACGCCCACACAAACCCATCGCCCCTGTCGCGCGAGGCTCTCTTCATCGTCCGGACACACCTCCGCCGGTCGCCGGAGGGTAACATTCCACCCGCCGAGGGTCAACCCAACCCGTTGTGAATGAAGGACTTCTTACGCCGTGAGCTCGCCGTGATCAGGCGCTGCGACCGTGGCCACCCGGGAGGAGCCACTCTCCCATTCCGAGGAGTGCCGTCCGCTCCTCTAGGCCCACCCCCTCAAGATGTAGTAGGCCAGCTTCAGGTGCTCGCTCAGAACGATTTGTCTCGAATGCGGGTTTCGCCACCACCCTTCGGGCGACCAGTACGACGGATCGGCCGGCCGACTCACGATGTCGACGTCCTCGAGTGCTCGTCGCGCCGCCCAGCACGCACGACGCTGATGGTAGGGCGACGAGACCACGGCGACACGCCGCACCTCCAGCGCCTCGAGAAGGGGCCGGACCGCCAGCATCGCCTCGCGTGTGCTTCCCGAGACCTCCTCGATCAGGATCCGGTTTCGAGGGACGCCGAGCGAGACGGCGGTGTCGCGCATGCTCGCGGCGCTGTCGCCCGGGCTCGGCTGGCCACCGGTCACGATCAGCAGCGACACCTGCCCCTCGTTCCAGAGTCGTGCCGCGGTGCGTGTGCGTTCGTAGCCGGGATCGCCGGCCAGGACCAACGCGACATCGGCGGCTCCCGGGGGGTCACGCACCACGAGCCAGCGCGCCGGCTCTTCGGCAAAGACGGCCGCCAGCGCCAGGGCGACCGCCACCCCCGCGACGCTGCTGTGGCTCATCGTCGGCCGGGCCCCCGGGTGCTGCGAGCACGGCGCCGCCGCTCGTGGCCCCTCTCGCTCACGCCTCAGTCCTCGGCGCGCCCCAGCCCTTCTCCTGCCTGAGCCAGCTCTCCAGCGTGAGGAGCGCCCAGATCTGCGGCGTCAGGTCCGCCGCACCCGAGCCGTGGCGCTCGACGAGTGCCGCCACCGGCTCCGGCCGCAGGTAGGCGTAGAGAGGGCTCTGCGGATCGAGCAGCCGCTCGCGCACGAGGCCGTCCAGCTCCCCCCGGAACCAGGTCCCGAGGGGCGCGCCGAAGCCCATCTTCCCGCGGGCCAGTATCGACTCTGGCAGGATCCCCTTCATCGCACGGCGCAGGAGGACCTTGCCCGTGCCGAAACGCATCCGCAGCCGGTTCGGCAGCGAGGCCCCGAACTCCACCACCGCCGTGTCGAGGAAGGGGGACCGCGCCTCCAGAGCGTGGGCCATCGACATACGGTCCATCTTCACGAGGAGATCGTCGAGGAGGTAGGTGCGGAAGTTGAGCTGGAGGAGGCGCGAGAGCGTGCTCCCCGGCCCCTCGAGCTCGCGCGTGTAGCTCTCGAGAATGCGGGTGCGCTCCGCATGGGGGCGCAGCTCCGGCCGCAGGAGATCGACGAGTCCGTCCGTGACGTAGCCATTCCAGCGCAGGTAGCGTTCGGCGAGCGGCAGCCGTCCGGCCTCGAAGAAGCGCTTGGCAAACCTGAGCGGGTGCCGACGATCGCGCGGCTCGGGCAGGAGCCTCATCGCCCCCGCCGCGACATCGAAGGCCCATCGGGGAAAGCGCTCCGAAAGCACCCCGCCGTAGAGCCGCAGGTACCCGGCGAAGACCTCGTCGCCCCCGTCCCCGTTGAGCGCCACCGTGACCCTCGTGCGCGTCAGCTCCGAGAGGAGATACGTCGGGATGGCCGAGGAGTCGCCAAAGGGACCATCGTGGTGCCAGACGAGCCGGTCGATCAGCTCCAGCGCCTTCGGCTCCACCTCGAACTCCGTGTGGTCGGTGGCGAAGCGTTCGGCCACCACGCGAGCGTGCTCGCGCTCGTCGTAGTCGGTGCCGCCGGCGAAACCGATGGTGAACGTCTTCACGCGCCCGGCCGCGGCCCGGGCCATGAGGGCGACCACCACGGACGAGTCGAGTCCGCCCGAGAGAAAGGCCCCGAGCGGAACATCGGCGACGAGCCGCCGCTCCACGGCCCGCTCGAGCAGCGTGCGAAAGCGCTCCTCCGCCTCCCGCGTCGTCGTTCACCCGGCCATCGGCGAACCGCACCGACCAGTAGGGCTTCGGCGCCTCGGCGCCTGCGTCCGTCACCGTGAGGGTGTGAGCCGGCGGCAACGAGTGGATCCCGCTGTAGAACGTCCCCGGCGTCGGCACGTAGCCGTAGGTCAGATAGAGCGGAAGCGCGCGCTCGTCCCGCTCGTGGGGTACGTCGGGATGGGCGAGGAGCGCCTTCACCTCCGAGGCGAAGGCGAAGACCCTGGGCCCATCGTGGTAGAAGAGCGGCTTCTTCCCCGCGCGGTCCCGGGCGAGGAGCAGGCGTCGACGCCTCCCGTCCCAGAGCGCGAACGCGAACATCCCCTCGAGGGCACGGACCGCGTCGTCCCCCCGCTCCTCGTAGAGGTGCAGGACGACCTCGGCGTCGCTCCGGCTCCGGAACCGGTGACGCGGCTCCAAGCTCCTTCCGCAGCTCGCGGAAGTTGTAGATCTCGCCGTTGAAGACGAGCCAGATCGTGCCGTCCTCGTTGGCCATCGGCTCGTGCGCGGCCTCAGAGAGGTCGATGATCGACAGCCGCCGATGGCCCAGACCGAGAAGTCCGTCGACGTGATACCCCTCGGCGTCCGGCCCGCGGTGAACGAGGGTCCCCGCCATCGCCGCCACCGTCTCAGCCGAGGCCGGCCCCTCCCGCGACAGATACCCGCAGATCCCACACATCCATCGAGAAGGATAGCCTCTTCGTCATCCGAGGGCGCTTCCTCCTCGTCCATTCCTGAGCGCCCCCCTTCCGCCGTCGCGCGAGGAATCGGCGCGCCCGCTGCCCGCTCCCCTTCCTTGGCTCTTCCCCCCCGCAGGCGTACCCTCGTCCCGATGGGCGACCCCGCTTCCACTCCCACGGGCTCCCGCTTCGCCCTCGGGGTCCTCGTCGTACTCGTGGTGCTCTCCCCCTGGCCTTTTGGCTCCGTGCACCCCTTCACACGGTGGCTCATCACCCTCGTTTGTCTCCTCACGGCGACAGGGATCGCACTTGTTCGCCTGCGGCGACGTGAAGGCGTCGAGATCCCCACGGCGGCCGCGCTGGTGGCGGCGGTCTTCCTCCTCGGCCTCGTGCAACTCATCCCGCTCCCTCCAGGACTCCATGCCTTCCTCGCACCAGGTTCAGCAGCGATCTGGCACCCCGCAGTGCCGGCAGCGGCACGCGTCCTCGGCGGCAGCCCGCGACCCGTCTCGATCTGGCCTGAGGCCACGCGGAGCGCGGTGGGTCTGGGCCTGGGCGTGATCGCGCTCGCCACGCTGGCGATGCCTGCCCTCCGTGACCGCCGGCTTGCTGTCCGAGCAGCATGCGTCGTCGTCGGCTCCGGCCTCGCCGTCGCGGTCTACGGACTGGCCGCGCGTCTTCTCTTCGGCGACAAGCTCTTCGGCGTGCTCGCCGTCCCGACCGTCGCCCCATTCGGCCCCTTCGTGAGCAAGAACCATTTCGCCGGATACGTCGAGATGGCGGCCCTCCTCGCCCTGGGACTCGCAGTCGGCCTGGGCGACGAGGCCCGGCGAGAACCCGGGCTCCTCGGGTGGGTGGGAAGCCGGCGAGCACCTCGGGTCGTCCTCGCCTATGGTGCCGCCGCGATCCTGTCGCTCGCCGTCCTGGTGTCGTTGTCCCGGGGGGGAGCAGTGAGCCTGGCCTCCGGCCTGACCTTCTTCATCCTGTTGCGATCCACCGAAGCTCGCGGGGATCGGGGCGCTGGCGGGTGCGCGGTCTGATCGTCCTAACCGTCCTTGCCGTGGCTGTCGCCACTCTGCTCGTGGTGCCGCCCGAAGCCCGTGAGAGGTTGCGGTCGATCGGCGCCGGAAGCCGTGACGCCTCAACCGCCTACCGCGCCAGCGTCTGGCGGGACACCTTGCGGCTCGCAGCCACGAGTCCGCTCGTCGGCCACGGGCTGGGTACGTTCGTTGATGCGCTGCCCCGGTTCAAGACGGGAGCCGGTGACGTGCTCGTGGAGCACGCCGAGAACGACTACCTCGAGCTCGCTGGCGGAGGGGGGGGTGACCGGTTTGGCACTCGGGTTGGGGGCCGCCGTGGCGTTCAGTCTCCGTTGGCCACGCCGCTCAGGTCGTCCCCACGACCGCCTCAGAAGAGGGCTCTCGTTGGGGTCGGTGGCCGGACTCTTGGCTCTCGCGACGCACAGCCTCCTGGATTTCAACTTGCGCATCCCCTCGAACGCGCTGCTGTTTTCCGTTCTCGCGGCCATGTCCCTGGCGGCCGCATCGCCGTCTCCGCCGACCAGGCTCGGCACCCGTAGCTTGGCTCTGCTCTCCGTGCTGGCTGTCCTTCTAGTGTCGGGGCCACCGCCGCCGAGCCGCCTCGACAGCCTGGGCTCTGTGCAGATCCTTCAGGTGCGGAAGGCAACGCCGCTTCGGCTACGAGATGTTGAGGATGAGGTCGAGCGGCATCTCAATGCTCGCCCAGGGGATGCCGAAGCCTGGGTCTGGCTCGGCTGGAGCCGGGCCAGGCTGGGACGTCGCGCCGAGGGACGCGCGCTCGCGGCCTACGGGTCGGCTCTCGACCCCCTGCGGACAGAGCTGGGCGAGGTTGCCAAGCGTCTCCAGCGCTGAGTGGCCTCCCTTCTCGGCCCGGCGGTGTAATGAAGAACCGATCCGGGGGTGGTTCACCATCCGGGAAGCGTCGGTAGGTTGAAGACCGATGGCTGACTACAATTCGACAGTGGAGTGGAGGTCGACTCACCAAGGGTGCCCGTGTTGCTCCGGCACGGAGCGGGTCTTCCTGGGACACCGGGGAGGTCGAGCTCACCGTGCCGAGAAGGGCCTGAGCACCCAGATCTACAGATGCCGACAGTGTTGCGCTGTCTACCCGGATCCCGCCCTGATCCCGGTCGGAAACCCCTACGAGGAGTTCTCTGCCGACAGCTATTTCGAACGCCACCAGCCAGAGATCAAGGTCCAGAATGGCCGTGACCTGGCAAGACGGGCGTCCAGGCTGCTCGGCCGCAAGGGACGCCTCCTCGAGCTCGGCTGTGGGAGGGGCGACCTGCTTGTGGGTGCAAAGCTCGAAGGCTGGGAGGTGTTCGGGGTAGAGATGACGCCCGACTTCGCAGCGGTGGGGGGGGTGGAGATCGAGATCGCGAAGATCGAGGAGTCGACCAGCCTGAGCCGTTCCTACGACGTCATCCTGCTCGCCGCGATACTCGAACACGTGTACGACCCGATCGAGTGTCTCCGCCGTGTTCGGGGCGCGCTGAATCCGGGAGGTGTCGTGTTCATCGACGTCCCGAACGAGTGCGCGCTGTGGACACGGGTGGCCAACCTGTACTTTCGACTTCGCGGTCGGGATTGGGCGGCGAATCTGTCCCCGACCTTTCCGCCCTTCCACGTGGTGGGGTTCTGCCCAGGTTCCCTGAAGCACGCCCTTCGCCGAGTCGGTCTCGTGCCCGTGGAGCTCGCGACGCACCGCTGGAAGAACCTCTTGCCCCAACGACCGGGACTCGGCGGCCGATTGGAGAGCTGCGTCTCCGAGACGACGCTCGTGGCAGGGGCAGCGCTCGGCATGGGCGCCGGGATCACCTGTTGGGCCAGGAGACGCCTGACGCCGGAGCTGGAAATCACGTGGCCATAGGGCCTGCGGGCTCGCACGGAATCCGGTTCATGCCCCGAGTGCACGACGTTCACCCGGAGAGGGCCGTCGGCCTTCAGACCGTGCCCGCCAGAGCGGGTGCGGTGGCTTTCACGGAACGTCGACGGCGTTCGTCCTGTCCGACCGCTGCGTAGATCAGGAAGAAGCAGAGGAGCTGAGCACGGTGTCGATAGGCGGTGCCGGCGTTGCCCTCGCCGAGCGCGTACCCGAGCGTCAGGCCCGCGGTGATGAGAAGCGCCATGAGCGACCTGCGGAGCTGGTGGCGCACGAGGTGGCGGATGCCCAGGAAGATCCACGGGATCAGCCAGTAGAAGAAGAGAGTCTCCGGAAGCGCCAGGATCTGCCGGAAGCTGCCGAGCATCCAGGGAAAGGGGGCCAGGAGGAAGAGGGCCATCCCCCTGGGCAGGTACGCAAGTCGCCTTGCCCGGTGTGGAGATGTCCACCTGCTCGAAACTGCTGCTCGCTCCCACCGTGTTCCAGTGGCGGATCTCGGCTGATCTCTTCGAGATCGAGGAGCCGGGCCCCCCGGTCCCCACCCGCGGTCTGGTCGGCATAGATCATGGCCATCGCCGCGATCGATCCGATGATCAGGTTGCGGCCGATGTGACGGCTCCTCTGCACGAGGAAGGACACGACCACCGGGCCGGTCACGGCGAAGAGCAGATAGGCCCGAAACTGCACCAGGGCCACAACGGCACCGCCCAGGAGGAGCAGCGAGATCGCGTTCGGCCTCGCCTGCAGGATGAGCGCCTGCCGGCAGATGAGCAGGATCAGTAGGATGGTCCAGATGTCTCGGATGTTCAGGGAGGACCACAGCACGAGCGACGGAAACCAGACGGTGTAGGTGGCCGCCCGCAAGGCCGCCGGGACGGTGGCCCCCATGCGAACGCCGAGGTCATAGACGATGGGGACCGTGAGTGCCCCGAGGAGGGCGTTCAGCAGCTTCGGGATGATCGAGTAGCGGACCGAAGATGAAGTAGAGGACGGCCACGACGTAGTAGTAGCCCTGGGCACCGGGACGGAAGCTTCCTCCGGGCGTGGCGGGAAGATCGTACGTCCACCGATCGGCGATGAAGCGCCCCACCGCGTGATAGGTCTTCTGGTCCGGCGCGAATGTCTCTTCGGGGACCCAGATGTGGAGCGTCAGCGCCAGGGCGACCCGCAGGCCCAGAGCGATCCAGAACAGCTTCCGAAGCCTCACCCGCACCACGGACGCGGCGACGGGGCGAGCGGCGATGGGCGCGCCCATGGGCTCACGTTAGCGCGGGGGACCGGCGGGGCAAACGACCCCATCGGCGTAAGGCTCATCTCCGCCCGAGCGAGCAGCGCTGGCCTTTCGATCCAGTTCACGAGACCGCTGTAGACGCCGCGGGGGCGCACTCAACGTGGGGCGCCCTCGTCGGCCACGCCTCGGACAACCGCCGCCAGGGCGGAGGCGCCTCTTCTCATGGAGAAGCGCTCCTCGACCGTACGCCGCCCTTCCTGTCCCAAGCGCGCGCGCAGCTCGGGGCTTCTCACCAGGGCTCCGATCGACTCGATCCAGTCGGTGTCGGTGGACGCAAGAAGCCCGTTCTGGCCGTGTTCGATGACGTCCCGGTTCGCGCCGACCGCGGATGCCACCGTCGGCACCCCCAGGGCCATGTACTGCAGGGCCTTGAGGGCACACTTGCCCAACACCCACTCCTCGTCGGGCAGGGGCATGATGCCGATGTCGAGCTGACCGATCTCCGTCACCTCCGACTCCGGGGACCACCGGCGCCACTCGCAAGGGATCCCGGGCAGCACCGGCTTCCGGGGTCGAGATCACCCGCAACTCGATGTCGCGGTCTGCGGTGAGAATTTTCAGCAGAGAGGGCGAATGCCTCGAGATAGGTTTGGGAGGTCGAGCTTCCGGTCCAGCCCACGACGACTGGCGGTGTCTCCCCTAGGGGCTGAGACAGGCGTGTAGGAGTCGGTGTCGATGGTCGTTGGGATGACACTGACAGCCTTGGCGTGAGCCCGCGCCCAGGCCGCGAGGTGCGAGTTGCCGACGACGACATGATGGCTCAGGCGGCATATTGTGGCCGTCTTGGCGGGCTGTTTGAGCCAGGCCAGACGCCTGTTCTCGGCGGAGGAGTGCAAGAGGTAGATGGCATCGTCGAAGTCATAGACGATTCGATGCCCACGTTGATTCAGCCACCTCTCCAGGAAGGGCGGTCCCGCAAGACAAGCCGCGCGGTGCAGAAACACGGGCTGCCCTTCCGGCAGCTGCAGCGTCTGCATGGTGCGACGACGAAGGGCTCTCAGTGTGAGGAGAGTCTTGCGGAGGGTGTGTCCAGGCCGCTGAAGAAGAGACGTCAACTCTTCGTCAGCAAAGGACTGAAACGCCACCTGCGATTCCCATCTCCGCCAGATGGGGTGCCCACTGCTCGATTCTGAACCGTTGGCTAGGAGCGGTGTTCAGTGCATACGGGACGAGTGCCGCAACCGTGAGGTTTCCGACGTCTTGTGGGTTGCCCATCGTCATCCTTTTCGATGCTACTTTAGCGACGTAACAGAAGACGTGTCGAACCAGGAGCGTGCTCGAACCTGGGATAAGGACGGGGGTGGCGATTGAGGGCGGTGGTCACCGGCGTAGCAGGTTTCATCGGATCACATGTCGCGGAGGAGTTGATCCGACAGGGAGCGTCAGTGCTCGGCCTCGACGATCTTTCGGGAGGCTTCCCGGAGAACGTTCCAGAGCCGCGTCCGTTTCGAGAGGCGTTCGATCCTCGACCCGCTCGACGATCTGCTGCAGCCGTTCATGCCCGATGCCGTCTACCATCTTGCTGCCTACGCTGCTGAAGGCCTTTCGCATCACATCCCTGTGTTCAATACTCGAAACAACTACGAGGGCACAGCCAACGTCCTGAGTGCGGCCTATCGGGCTGGCGCGAGGCACTTCGTGTTCACGTCGTCGATCGCCGTCTATGGACACGCGACCGACACGCGACCCTTCTCTGAGGAGGATCACTGCGCTCCGTGCGATCCCTACGGTGTCGCCAAGCTCGCCTGTGAGCTCCATATCCGGAGCTTCTTCGACTACTACGGGCGTCCCTCCTACACCATCTTCCGCCCCCACAACGTCTACGGGCCGCGGCAGAACATCTCCGACCCCTACCGAAACGTCGTGGGCATCTTCATGCGACATGCACTCGGAGGCGAGGCGTTTCCGATCTTCGGCGACGGTCTCCAGACCAGGAGCTTCTCCTTCGTCGATGGGGTGGCGGCCGCCATCGCAGCAGCCCCGCAAGTTCCCGCCGCAGCCAACGAGATCTTCAACATCGGAGCCGACGAGCCGACTTCGGTGAAGGATTTGGCTGAGATGGTGGCGGAAGCCATGGGAGTGACTCCTCGGGTCAAGAACCTTCCGCCACGCCGGGAGGTCGTCCACGCGCATTGCAGTCATGAGAAGGCGACTCGTGTCTTCTCCGAGCACCTGCCGCCACATATCCCTTTGAACGAAGGTCTCGCCAAGATGGCCAGTCATGTGAGGGAGCAGCCTGTGGCTCCGCCCACGCCGTGTCCGTCTCCCATCGAGATCGAGGACCGTCTTCCCCCGTCCTGGGCGCGGTCCCGGAATGGACCGGGCACCTGACAAAGCCGAGGCTCAACTCACCCTTAGCTTCCGCCTCACGAGATCAGAGTAGACGGCCGCCGTGTCGGCCACCATCTTTTCGGCGGGGAAACGCGAGACGACGAGACTGCGGCCCGCGTCTCCCATGCGGGACCGCAGGTTCTCTGTCCTCGAGTAGCCTCAGGATGGCGGCGCTCAGACCGTCGGCATCGCCGGGCTGGACGAGATAGCCCGTCTCGCCGTCGATGACCACTTCCGGAGCACCGTCGAGAGCGAACGACACGCACGGTTTGCCCATGGCCATGGCCTGCGGCAGCGCACGCGCCAGGCCCTCTCGCAGGGACGTGTGCACGAGCATGTCCATGGCGCTGATCATGCTCGGAATGCGCTCTCGGGGCACGAGGCCCGCGAACACGAGATGATCCAGAACGCCCATCTCCCGAGCGCGGGCCGCGAGCGCCTTCTGGAGGATGCCATCCCCGACGAGAAGGAAGCGGACTCCGGGTTGTGACTGCACGACAGCCGGGATCGCTTCGAGCAGTTGCTCGTGTCCCTTGAGAGGGAAGAGACGCGCGATCTTGCCGACCACCAGCGCCTCCGGGGGAATCCCGAGCTCGTGACGGACGGCAAGCGGGTCCGTCGCGACCTCGAGAAACCACTCGAGCTCCATCCCGCTGTAGACCGTCGTGAACTTCTCGGGCGGCCCGATCCCGCTCGCGACCGCCTTCTCGGCGATGAGCCGTGAGACGCTCAGGTAGTGGTCCGTGAGCGGGGCACACAGGCGCTTGACCGCCCACAGGAGGCGGTTGACCACCCAGGGCTGATAGTCGTGGAAGACCAGGCTGTGCAGCGTGTGCACGACAATGGGGGTTCCCGCGAGCCGGGCCGCCACTCGCCCCAGCACTCCCGCCTTGGAGGAGTGCGTGTGGACGATGTGATAGCGGCCTCTCCGAATCAGACGGTACAGCTTCCAGAAGGCGACCAGATCGGACAGGGGGCTGATCGCCCGGCCGAGCTCGGGGAGGACAACGAGACGTGTCGTGCGACGGGCTCGCTCCTCGAGGCTGCCTTCCGGGCCCCTGTCGACGCCGGTGACCAGAGTGACTTCGTACTCCGGCATCCGATCCAGGCCCTCGACGGTGAGAAGGGTGTTCTCCTGCGCCCCTCCCACGATGAGGCGCGTGATGACGTGGAGGACCCGGATGGGCTCAGATGGCGGCGATGACGATGTAGTCACGGTCGAGAACGACCCAGTCGTAGCGCTCCACACCCGCAGCCCGCAGGATCTCCCGGCATCGGCGCTCGGTGTAGAGATGCAGCGGACAGCCCGCCAGGAGGAAACGAAGCCGTCGGATCGGCACCCGCCACTCCCACGCCTTCGGGAAGCTCATGACCATCGTCGAGCGCGTCAGCTCGCGCATGCGCTGGATCACCGTCACGGGGTCCGCCACGTAGTCGAAGAACCCGAATGCGGTGGTCACGTCGAAGGCTCCATCCGCAACCGCCTCCGGGAAGGCCCCGACGCGGAAGTCGCAACGCTCCGCGACCCCGAGACGTGCGGCGTGCTCCCGGGCCAGATGGATCATCCTCTCGGCGAAGTCCACTCCCACGACACGAGCGGCTCCTCTCTCGGCGAAAGCCAGGCAGTACCGCCCTGAGCCGCAGCCCACGTCGAGAAACGTGCGGCCCTCGATGGGTTCGACGCGCTCCAGGGTGAGCTCGAAACGGCGCCGGACCACCCCTCGCCAGACGTCGTCGACCCACCGCATCACGGGACCCTTGGCCGTTTCGTAGATGCTGTCGAAACGTTCAGCGTCGTCGTCGAAGTGACGCTGCACCTGGACGTCATGCGACACCGAGCACCTCGCTCATTGGCGCAAACCGGAAATCCCGAAGGAGGCGCCGCAGGCGCCTCTCGGTGGCCGAGAGGTTGAAGTAGTGCGTCGCGGCGATGCCGCCGCGGCACAGGGATGCGGGGCTGGCTCGGGTCGAGCTCCCACGGGTGGAGATAGAAGACGGCGGGCTGCCCCTCGCGATTGATGGAACGCAGGCCCAAGCGGGTGAAGGCATATGGGTAGATTCGAAAATACGCTCCCCCCGCGATCGGCACGTTCGTCCCGAGGACGCGCCAGGTGGAGATCGGAAACTCAGTGAGCCCTCTACCGTTTCGACCAGTGATTCGATAGGGCCAGCGCGGGGCATCCTGGATGCCGTAACGGTAGTTTCGAACCGGGAAGACGCTGGAGTCGTAGAGGAAGTCCCAATTCGGCGAGCACGTCCAGCGCCCAGAGTGACTGCTCTTGTGATCGAGAAGAAGGGGGCGCGATGCCCGAGAACGGGCTGCCCGGTGAGATCCTGCAGCCGGCTCGACTGACTGGAGAATCTCGGCGCGGAAAGAGCTCGGGTGTCATCCGATACACGAACTCGTGCGAGTCCCCGTGCGTCCCGATCTCGTGCCCGGCAGCGTGGATCTCACGAACGAGGTCCGGGTGACGCTCCGCCACGTGACCGAGGACGAAGAAGGTGCCACGGGTGCCGGACTCGGCCAGAACCGCCAGGAGCCTGCGCCCTGAGAGGAGGATGCGGTCTTCGAAGGCGTGCCAGTCCTTGCGCTCGATCTCGAGGCCCTGGTACCAGTCCTCCAAGTCGACGGTGAGTGCGTTGAGCATGTGCCCAGCCAGCACCTGGTCAGTGTATCTCGCTCACTGAAGAGAACCTAGGCGTCTCAGGAACCGGAAGCATCCGATACTGAGCGGCGCGAGGAATGATCGACATGGCGAGCCAGGTGGGACAGGAGGTCACCGCTTGGGCCGCAAGTGCCGCGAGACGCAACCACAAACCTTGGTGCCAGGGTGAAGTAGGCCTCAAGGGTTGGCGCGGCGGAGCCCCCGCCGGGGCCGTGGCGGTCTGGTACAGCCATTCTCACTGCGTTGCGGCTCTCTTCGCTCGAGTACGCATCCAAGTCACGAGCTTGCGCGCGTAGGCAAAGGTTAGGATGAGGCCTTCCGCCGGGTAGAGAAGCAGGGTTGCTCGAGCCGGTAGGGGATACCTCCCCTCAACGTGGAAGACCATGTGCAGGCACGCCAGGTAGACGGCAGGGATCCATAGGAGCATGTCGCGCGAGAGGGCTCCTCTTCGTCTGGCCCACAGCCGCAGCACACCGAGAGCGCCCAGAAGAAGAAGTTGGGCTTGCGCGAGGCGATGCAGCGCCAGGGCCTCAGAGGAGAAACGCGGCGGCCAGGCATGAGATCCGCAGTGCCCCAAAGATACGCGAGTCGCACGGGCAGCCGCCCCAGGATGTCAGTGACTGCCAGCTCGAGGGCGTTCGCGACGCCATCTGTCCAGAAGGTCCCCTCTACGAGGACCTCGACCCGAGCGCCTGAGCGTGAACCGGTCGCGCACCAAGCCGTCTGCAGCCTCCGCTTGTGGTCCGAGATGATGACCTGCCAGTCAGGGTTTTGTAGCGCCACCGGCAAGTCACCGCTCCACTGCCGCGTCGAGACGAAGAAACTCCAGCCCGCGCTGGTTCCGAGTCCCGTAAACTGCCCGGCAGCTTGTGCGTTTCGCACCATCCAGGGCACGACGGGCACTGCCCAACTCAGACAGCAGAGGAGCACCGCCGTTGACGCCGCCGTGCGACCTTGCCACCTCGAGCGCAGCCACAGAGCAAGCGGGACGACCAACAACCCCAGCGAGGGCCGCACGAGCGCCAAGGCGCCGGCGGTGATGCCGAGCTCAGTACAACACCAGGCAGACTCCCGGTGTTGGCGGATCGCGACAGTAGATATAGGCTCGCTACGAGGAGGAAGGTGGCCAAGGTCTCCGTGAGATGATGACTCGCAGAGAAGACATACGGGAGGTATGACGCACACAGAACGGCAGCCAGCACCCTCACGCGAGCTGAGGCCAGCTCCGACCACACAACAGACTCAGCAGAAGGGCTGCTCCCGCGAGAAGCAGCGCCTGAGCCGCACGCACGGCGGCCCCGGATTGGCCGAGAATGGCGTAGCAGGCCGCGAGGAAGAACGGGTAGCCAGGTGTTCTTGCGACCGTCGGTAGATAGGGCGCGCTCTCGGAGAGGTCAGCCCTCGACCCTGCCCCAGATTCACAGCAAGGGCATGGTAGAAGGCGGCATCTCCAGCGTCCGGGCGTGTGTCGCCAAGTCCTGCCCACCAATGCAGGGCAAAGACTTGGCCGAGGCACAGGGCGGCCAGAAACAACCACAACGGCCATCGGTGTGCCTGCATCATCGCGCTCGCAGCAATTGCCGGGGCCGGGCGGTACGTTCTTGAATCCCCTGGCCGAAGGACATTCGGCCCAACCGCTTCTCACGGTGAGGCAGGCGAGATACCCTCCCCTGGGGACGCGTTCCCCCGTCGCCGAAGAGAAGGACCATCAACAAAGCTGAGCAAAAGGCTAACATGCAATCGGAAGACGCCAAGCGGACACCCACTGCCACAGAGAGAACCGGTGCCACACTAGATGTCGTGATTCCGCTCTGGAACGAGCAGGATGTGATCCCCACTTTGCTTGGCGCCTCAACGAGGTGCTGACGGCTGCGGTATTGAGGCGCCACGACATACAGCGGGTTCACTACTTGATGATAGATGACGGCAGCACAGATGCCTCCGCCCGGATGATTGCCGAGGAGATCGCCAGAGGGTTGCCAGCCACCCTTTACCGCTTGTCGCGCAATTTTGGCCATCAAGCCGCGGTGAGCGCCGGACTCGAGAACTCCTCGGCCGATTTCGTGGCGGTTCTGGACGCGGATCTGCAGGACCCCCCCGAGCTGATTCCAGCCATGCTCGAGAAAGCGCGGGAGGGATATGACGTGGCTGTCGCCCAGCGTCGACGACGCAAAGAAGGGCCACTCAGGGCCCTGGGCTACTGGGTCTTCTATCGTCTAGTGGCGGCCTTGTCGGACGTTCCCGTTCCCGTTGATTCGGGCGACTTCTGCCTGCTCACTCGAAGGGTGGTCGCAGAGCTCAAGGTGCTCCCGGAGAGCCTGCGTTTCCCACGGGTCCTCCGCGCTTGGGTTGGTTTTCCCCAGACGGGGTTGAGCTTCGATCGGCCGGCAAGGCTCGCGGGCAAGAGCAAGTACACTCTGTCAAGGCTCTACAGACTGGCAACGGACGGCATCGTATCCGCGAGTGTTCGGCCCCTCCAGGTGGCGCAGGTCTTTAGCGTGGCATACATCGCGATCATCGCCATTCTTGGCGGCGTCCTTCTCATGTGGCCGGGACGCTTCTTGGAGACGAAGCCCGTGAGCCTGGTGGCTTTCGGTTTCCTGCTGATCCTTGTCGGCAACTTCGTTCAAGTGTTCTGCATGTACATACTCGGAGCATATGTCGGTAGGACCTACTTGGAGGTCAAGGGAAGGCCTACGTACATCGTCATGGAAACGGTGGGAGGCAGGCGACCCCTCGCGCAATCCGGAAGAAACGGAGGAGTGTGACGTCTCGATCAGCGGTACCGGACGACGTCCAGCGGCTCTCGATGGTTGAGGAGGTCGCGTTTCCGGAGGAGTGGTACGAGCTGGGTTCCGCCGATCACTTTTGGTTTCAGTGGCGCCTCGGCGCCGCCATGCGCCAGATTAGAGACGTCGGGTTGACCACAAGCCAGCGGCTGAAGGTACTGGAGGTCGGCTGCGGCACGGGGGTGCTCCGCGACCAGTTCGAGGCCCGGACCGCCTGGAGCATCGACATCACCGACCTCAACCTCAGCGCTCTGCGCAGCGCTCAACGTGGCCGTGGAAGGACACTCTACTACAATATCCTGGACCGTCTGTCGCAGCTTGAAAAAGCATACGATGTCGTCATCGCGTACGATGTCATCGAGCACCTCGACCGCCCTCAGGAGTTCTTGGATGCCGCGGTTTGGCATCTCCGCGAGGGCGGGTGGCTCATGCTGAACGTACCTGCCCTGAGCTTTCTCTACAGCGTCTATGATGAAGCCGCCGGTCACGTTAGACGCTATAGAGAGGGGACCCTCCGCAAGGAGGCCTCGCACCGTCGCGGCTTGAGCGTAGAAGATTTGCGCTATTGGGGCCTGTGTCTGGTCCCTCTGCTGGCGGCGCGCAAGATACTGTTGTCGCGTCGCGAAAGCGGTCCGGACATCCTCCGGGCCGGATTCCGTCCACCCCACCGACTGGCGAACATAGCTCTCCAAGCGCTCATGAAGGCCGAGACGTCTTTGATGAGACGTCCACCGATAGGAGCTACTTGCTCATGGCTGGCGTAGGCACTCTGCCGCAACGCCATCAATCTAGTCAAGTCTACGTCGCGTGGGGAGACCTCGGTCCCGAAGCAGTCCCAGCTCTGCGGCTCGGCAATGGCGGAAGCTCCTCCCTCGCCGAAGTCCATGTCGAGCCAACTACCTGCGCTCCGGGACGAGCCGGCCCACGACACAAGCTGCGAGTGAGGCCTCCAGAACATCCGGCACCGAGAAGTGCGCAGCGGCATGGTACTCGGCGTAGGTGACTTCCGGCTCGCGTTCTGCAGTGTGCCGGGCTCCGGAGACGCCACGATCGTCCCCCAGGCTGGGCACTGCAGGAGGGCGTGTCCGTTCCTTGATGCCCAGGCTCGGCCCGGGTGTCTCGGAGGCCGGGCGGGCCTCCGACTGACGGCCTGGCAGCCTCCATCAGGGCTTGGGGAACGACTCGTCTATACAGCGAAATTTGGAGCGCTGCATCCGTCGTGGAGGCTGTAGTGTGTTTCCGCGGCGATCCGGCATCGCCGGGGAGTTCGGAGTCAGTAGGCAGGCTTCGCACCGCTGAAACCCCGTCCTGAAGGACTCGCGGTGACTGGCCGGAGACGAGGACCCCGACACGTTCGCTGCGGATGATCTCGTCGAGATCACCGATGCCGGCTGTCGCTACG
>CAVOYO010000019.1:0-88711 GCA_963700695.1 uncultured Acidobacteriota bacterium
TGACACCGGCGCCGATGTGCTTCCCACAAGTAGACCGCATCGTGAGTCCTCCTCCTGCGACCGGACCCGTGCAGCCTACTCGAGGCTCACCGGGGCTTCACGATGGATGGCTTCAAGAACCGTGACGAAGCGCGATCGTCGGGTGCCCAGCCGGTCAGCGAGTCGCTCAGCCCTCGCAGTCTGCTGGCCCATCGCGGCGCGGTTCGTAGCGAACGCTGTATCCGTTGGCCGTTGCCGTCACGTGCGGATCGGGTTCGCCACGCAGTCGTACCGCCACGACATTCGCCGTCCGTCTCGACAGCCTCCGCCCATTCGGCCGGGACCGCCTGCTCCTGCGTCGAACTGGGCCATGACCTGCTGCCGGTGGGGCCGAGTGGCTCGTCCCAGAATGGCGAGCATCATGAAAGACGAGAGCATCCCGCGACTGGCTCGCGGACCGGCGTAGCGCGCCGCGACGCCGGACGGGAACGTGTCCACCGGCGCGCGACGCCGTTCGAGGTGCAGTGTCCCGGAGGCGGAGCCAAACTCGCCGTCCGGTTCTGCTTCGAGCGACTGCTCGGCGAGATCGTCGTCGCGGACCAGGAGTGGAGCGAGGACTGCGACTGCCAGCGCCGCCCGTCCTGCAGTCAGTCGCCGAACCCGACTGACTCGATGGTCCTGCGATACAATCAGCCCTCGACCGTGCCCTGCCCGCCAATCTCGATCGACTGACCGGCGAGGCACCAGCCGTGGACCTGGCGCGAGGGCCCAGGTGGTCGCATACCGTCGATGCGCTTCCCGCCCCAGCAGGATGCTCACGTCGGGGCTCGCCGTGCGCCCCGCCCTCCGGGGCGTGCCGAAAGTCCGTATGTCCCTGTGCCTGCCACTGGACCTCCGCCCTATTCGACCGAGCGGAGTGAAACCCATTGCGAGATGCCGAGCGATCGCCAGGAGCCGACCCTTATCTGACCTCCCCCAGAGCCGGGCCCGACACCCGAGGCCACTACGAACCTGAGCCTTCGACGCTACCCGAGGCACCGCCACATGTACGCGTCCGTGGGAGCAGCCGGTCTCGTGGCCTTAGGACAGTCGCCGGCATGGCACTAGCCGTCACCCTGTTCGCCTCCATCGGGGCATCACCGACGACCGCAGGAGACCCGCGGGAGCTGCTGGTCGCCGACGCTTCGACCGGGGGAGACGCTGCTGGATGGGGCGACCCGATCAGGGTGATCGATGGATGTATCCGACCGGACGCGCCGGCATCGCCCTCACGTCGGGCCGTGGCGTCTTGGAGCCTCCGCCGGCGAGGCTCCCCGCAGCAGACGACCGTGAACACGGGTGTCCGCGACGTCACGATGCAGTTCACCATCAGCCTCGACCGCATGCAGGTGGCTCTGGCGCCAGGATCGCGGCGGTGGTGCGCAAGTCGGTCGCTGGCAAGTACCGGCTCGGTGTGCGCATCGGACGCAACGGGCGGGTCTGGCTGACGATGGCGAAGTCCCGCTCTGGCGGCGCGTCCAGATCGATGGGTCGTCCGGTCCCCATCAAGGGCTGGCGATACCGAGCCGGCGATGACATCAGGGTGCGAGTCCAGGCCATCAAGCAAGACCCTGCGCAGCTGCGGATGAAGGCGTGGCTGGCCGACTCCATGCAGCCCACTCGCTGGCAGCTGGTGCGCAACGACACCAGGAATGACGTGGGTTCGGGCGGGCGCGTCGGGCTTCGGTCGGTGTTGACCGAGGGCGCGACGAACGCCCCAATCCGAGTTCGATTCGACGTTCTGAAGGTGAACCGTGCCCAGGACACGACGAGGGTGCCGACGACCCGTCCCCCAGGACACGACGAGGGTGTCGACGACCCGTCCCCCGTGATAGCCGGCCCAAACTCTCGGGTCTCAAGGTGCCCAACTCGATCGACGCGACCGGCTCCGAGACGTCTCGGCCCAGCTGCAGTCGTTCATCGACAGCGCGCCCAACGGCTCGACCATCGTCTTCAAGGCCGGCGGCACGTATCGGCTCGACCGGGCCCTCCGGGTGGCCGGCAGGAACAACCTCACGCTCGAGGGCAACGGGGCCAGGCTGAACCTCACCGGTTCGGGCTTCACCGGGTCCGGCATCATCGTCGAGCGCCTGAGCGAGACACCACCATCCGGAACTTCACCATCGTCGGCAAGTATGCCGACACCAGCCGGTTGGCCGAGAACCAGAGCGGCCATCGCGGTCTACGGCAGCACCGACACGCTCATCGAGAACGTGCGACATCAGTCGCGTCTGGGGCGACTGCCTCCACGTGGACGACCACGACGCCAGGGTCTGGGCCGATGGCGTCATCTTCCGTGACTCGACCTGCCGGCATCACCGGCCGCATGGGCGTCTCATCGTCGCGGCATCGCACGTCCGCATCGTGCGGAACGTCTTCGACGAGCTCGGCTTCGTCGTCACCGAGCCCGAACCTACGCGAGCCCACAGGGTGCCGTCGACGTCGTCATCCGCGACAACACGGTCGGCAGCTACGGCCTGACCGACACGTGCGTGGGCGACTTCTTCTAGGCCTGCGACGCGCCCGTCGGGCGGGGGCTCGGTCGTGCGCGACGTGACCATCACCGGCAACACCGTCGAGGGCAACCGCAACGGCACGACGGCGACATGATGGGTGTCAACGTCAACGTCTGCCCGGAAGTGGCACGCCGGAAACTTCACCATCACCGACAACACCGCGAACAAGCCCGTCGAGGGCCCGATCATGGTCTTCAGCGACGTCCAGGGCGTGACCGTCACCGGCAACACGCAGCGTCTCTCCTCGGGCAAGCTGGCCACGTTCCCCGGCTCATCCAACGTGACCTACAAGCACCGAGCGCGGGTCCAGGCGGCCATAGTCTACGGGCCGTGCCTCATCGGCTCCCGCTGACTCATGAGCATGTCGGACGGCTACTCGCGCTGAAGAGAGCCATCGGCAACCATGTCACCGACAGGCGCCCGCGGCCGCCGCTCTTCCGCCATGGCCACCGACGAGCTCGGGGTCGTGCGCTCGATGGCCTACCGCCCGCGCCTTCGGGCGTTGCATCGAAGCCTCAACCTCTGGTGCTCGTCCGGAGGCCCTGTTCGTTGCCTGGGCGCTGCATAACGCCCGTAGCGCGCCGCTCAGGCTGCCTACTCAAGAGGCCCGCCCCTCGCTGGCGCTTCCTACCCGGATATGTCTGGTCGGACTCCAAAATCACCTCTCCCGGGCCGGTAATGGTTTCACCGGGCCACAGCGGTGCCACGAAGTAGTAGGGGTACACTGAGGCCCTCGAAGACGGTCGCGTGGAGGAGCGCAGCGACGGTGTGCCGGCCCAGCGCCTTGAGACCGCCTCCACCCTGCCAGAGGACATCGAGCAGGGTCATGCCCGGGAACGCATAGTCGAAGTGGTCGCTGAACTGATTCGTTAAATCATACGGCGCCATCCAGTTGCCGAAGTGGTGCTCGTGCTTCCAGTAGCCCGGCGTGCATCCGGCGAGCCTCGGTCTCCTTCGCTCCGGTGGGAGCTGCCGCGACCAGCGCCGTCCCGAGCACGAGCGAGAGCGCCAGCGCGAACGAAGTCGTGCGTCTCATCGAGTCATCTCCTCTCCTCCTCGCGGCGTAAATCAACTCCGGACTGCACCGGCCGCTCGGCACTCGATGATCGGAGCGATCTGGTGCGGTGAGGTCCTGTCTTGATGGGTTCGCCGCCATCAGTTGGGGTGCGCTGGTGCACCGCGCCACGGCTTCACGCCCTTGCCACCTTCGAGGGGCTACGTTGCTGTTCCCGGAGTCTCGCATGAGCACGATTCTGTTGTGGTGGTTGTCTTCGGGGCGTGGGATGTCAAGAAGTATCGACAGCGAACTCTCCTCTCCGAGCGTGAACGGACAAATTGTGTAGAGTTCTACGTACGTCACTTTTGTACTAAAAGTCATGTAGGGCTTCAATTCGCACGACAAAGCACGCGCACATTGCTGAGGACAGCTTTTACACACAAAAAATGACACACAAGACCGGCGACCGGCGACACACACCAAAAAGAGGGGCTCTTGTCTTCTCTGCAAGCACCACCAAGAATAGAGAGCACACTATCCATCAACTCCTACTGCGTACGATACCTCTGAAAAAGAACGATCGCTCGAACAGTATCACATGAAAGCCAGGTCATGACGACGGCATAAAGAGAGGCTTAGTACAGCAACAACGAACGTCAGTATGCCGTGGTGCTGGTGGGGCGGCGGACCTCTGACGCGACTGCGTCTCTTTGGCTTTCTCTGTCCCTGTCACGAAAGCGACGACGAATACAGTGCTCGTGTGGCCTGCATACTGTTGGAATCGACCCGGGTGGAGTGGTTTCGGCCCATAGTAGCAACCAACAACAACAGCTCAGTGGAACTCGAGTCGTGTCCTTGGAAGCGACTCTTCATCTCGTCGATGATGATAATGTGGATACACAGCCACCACAACCGTGTTTGCAAATTCATTGCAAGGATCCGAATCGATTGGTATACACGTTTGAAAATAGCACTACAACTCTTGACAACAACAATACACAAGAAGAAAACAACGATTTTGCAAATACCCTTGTACGATATCCACAACATTGTGTTACACGACACGCCGTATCATTCGGAAGTACACGTTGTGTATGGAGATGCACAGTACAACAACAACAATCATTTACAAAAGTTTCGAGTCAGGGGAATGCCGGCACAAGATGTGGTGGAACACCTACAGGCACTGGTCCATTGGGATCAAGAACGACGTGCCGACATTTTGCCTACAACAACAATAGAAGTAGAACAGGAACGACTAGTTCTCTAAACAGCTCGGTCTAGTCGTAAAACAGTAGTAGTAGTGTGACATTCCTTAGACAAGAACGTGTTGCTACAACCGACAGTGTGTGTTGTGTGCATGGAATGTAAGATCTCCTCATGACAACGCGATCTCAATTCAGTATACTGTACGTGTGGAGAACAATCCATGCCATGCATTGGATTGCATTACTCTCACACAACCACAATAACAACATATATTATTTACAGGCGCCATGGGTTCTCCATTGTAATGAGGCAAAAAGTCCTAAAGAGCTATGATATGATAGCTTGGGGGTCGCCGGGAAGATGTCGCGACACCCGTGAAATTGATTGATCAAGTCACATGGCGAGTGTGTCTTGTGCGTGTGAGTCATCATTTCCAAAAATTGGGTGTTTCCTGACCGATTCCATTGTCTGTCACACAAAACGCTTTGTGGCTGCGTGACGTACGTATACGTCAATGATCTCAAAAATCTTGATGTCTCCCAAAGAAAGTGGCTCAGCAGTTCACCACCATGACGTTTGTAGCATTTCGACCGACGCTTGCTGGTGCCTGTCGTGGCTCGATTGTACGACGACCTGCACCATGGAGAGGCATCTCTTTCTTACTAATAGTTGTATCCATCCTTCTGTCGCCCTCCTTTTTGATTCTGGCACAAAATGATGACATTGAGTTCCCTCCACTCTTGGACAGCAGCGACATTAGCTACTTTTTCGAGCGCAACGATCTGGACGGACTTCACTGGGCCCTCTCGAATGTATTCGAGAGATCACAAAGGAATCCAGCTGTACTGCTAGACAAGGAACTTCCTCAACAACTGATAGAACGAGGGGGCGGGTCGACGTATACGACAGCGTATAAACTCCAAATGGATCTGGAACAAGCGCAGTACTTGGTCCAACATTTAAAGGATGACAACGATGAAACAAGAACCTTCTTGGAACAACAAGTGATTCCAATCTATCAAAAAGTACTCCATAACATTCCACCACTTGATCAACTGGAACGGACGGCTGGACTGTACGCCTTTCGTCCATCGGATTACGAGGCCGGTATTGCGTCTGTCTACAACAAGGCTCTGTATCACACCGACTTTGACACGTTGCGAGATGAAGATACTGGTGAGCCACTTGATTTATTGAATCCCAACTTGGATATACCCAACATTGAACGACAGTGGTTTGAAGATTCTTCAACTCTTGGTATTGTCGTGATTGATGATTTGCTGTCTCCGCAGGCACTGGAGAGAATACGACAATTGCTATTGACAAGTACCGTGTGGTATCAAACCAAAATGCCTCTCAAGTTTGGTGGCTATGCGGGTGCCTACATGGACGATGGCTTGTACGATAACATCTTGTTGCAGTTGGCCATGGAACTCTCCCAGACGCTACCAAACATTATTGGCAAACAACATGCGCTAAAGTACTTGTGGGCCTACAAGTACGATTCCGATTACACTGGCATTAATACACATGCCGATGAGGCGGCCGTCAATGTCAATTTGTGGATTACACCCAACGAGGCCAATTTGGATCCGATTCGAGTGGAGGACTTGTCGTATTTACAACAAAGCCGCCTGCCGATTGGGACTTTGCGAGATACAATACCGACACGGAGTTTGTCATGGAACATCTCTTGAAACCCACCAACTATGCCAATGTCACGATACCGCATCGACAGAATCGAGCGGTCGTCTTTGATTCGGCTCTCTTTCATCATACGGACAAGTTTCACTTTCAAAAAGGGATACGAGAATCGACGCATCAATTTGACCTTGCTCTATGGCAATATGCAAAAGGCGCCAAAAGATGAACTCTAAGTTTATTATAAAATGGTGACGAGACTACTCCAACTTTTTAGCGCCGAAACTACTAGGAGTCAAGTACAGCCACGTGGTTGGAAAGAGTGCAACCCAAAAGAGCGCACCACTAATCACAGTCCCCAGCATGAATCCTTGTACATGGAAAACAAGACCACAAAAGCCGACAATGGATGCCACGCCACTTGAAACAAGCAGTGTACCCACAAGCACTCTTGCTCTTGTGTGCTTTGATTTATTCTTGTCAGTGCCAAACCAAAAATAATCAAAGGCATGCCCAGAATTGCATACGCCAGACTGTTGAGCATGAATGGGATGGATCCTCGCCACAGGTGAAGCATTGAGCTCAAGAGAAAGTCGGCTGCTTCACCAGACGATACCTCGGTGTGTTGCGCCATTTGGACAAGAGTCGGCACCACTGTGATTTGCGTGCCGTAGGCCACAAGGTTCAGGGTTGTATAGACTGGAACAAACATGAGACCAACCAACATCCAGGGCGACTTGCCCATTTCCATCATGTAAAGTCCAGTCATCCACGCGGTGGTGACGATTGTAAATATGACGGCATTGGCGTAGTTCAAGTAAAAGAGCGGATCCAACCGCTCCTCACTGACGGCTGCCGCCTGAGCTTGAGTTTGAATTGGTGTGTGAATGGAAGTATCCCAGATCAACAGTACTAGCCACAGCGTGACAAGAAACAGAAGCGTCATGGATGTAAGGCCCATCCAAGGAGTTCCTCCGACTCTGGCGCCGGATGAATTGGAACCATTTGGTGTTTCAGATGAATTTGAAGCATTCGATGTTTCAGCACACCCACCGACCAAATGCTTGTCCGCAAACTGCGCCTCTTGAAAGCTGGGGCCAAAGAGAAAAAAGACGGCTTGTATCAAACACGCTCCCCCAGCTTCTACATGACTGCCGCTCACGACAAGTTCCATCAAAAGGGGATTGCTTCCATTGACAGTGGGCAGATTTTCCACGCTCACCACTTCGTCGTCTACACTGTGACACACGCGCACAGGGTACGGCGTTGTCTCCAAAATATTCGTCAAATCACTTTCTTGCAAGGCTTGACAAATCTTGTCGTTCAAACCGCACAATAGGCTTGCCTTGGCCACATGGATCTTTATCACCGTCGGCAATGGCTTGTCGTGCAAAGGCCAATAGAGTCTGATTAAAGGCGGCAAGTGGATCGTCTGTAGAAATCACGTTGCGAACTTCACTGGTGGACGCCGATCGGTCCACAAGAGCCACAATGGTATTTCGGAGAGTTGTATTCAACAAATCTTGATGTTGGTGAAAATTGGCAACGCTTGCGTAGGTGGAGGAGTACGCCGCTCCCAAGAGCGCAAAGTAGTGTCTCACCTCGAGTGGAAAGCTCTGGTTGTCGGCACTTTCAATGGCCTTTAACAATGCCGCACTTCCTGTCCGATACGGTCCTCCACCGGCTTCCACTTTGACTATGTCGATACCAATACTGTGCAGTGCATTCGCAATGGCCACCGACGCATATCCACCTTCGCTGTACCCAAAGACTACTGCAGAATCCGCCAGTGCCGCTTGGCAGTTGGATTCTTGTTCCATGAGTAATTGTGTCTGGAGCCACAGTGGTACTACAGACGTCATGTACTGCTGTTTGACAAGATATCCCTTGGACACAATGCCAGAACTTTCACCGTATCCCATATAGTCCGGCATGAGTACGACAGTTCCATTGGAGGCTAGGGCGACATTCAAGAGTATATCAAGACCCGAATCGGCTCCATTAAAGAGGGTAGTGGGCACTGTGGACGTGGACGTGCCATGACAATACACGGCTCCCACGTGAGTGCCAGGAAGAATACTGCTGTCATTAGATAATGGTATCAGTGCAAGACCAGAGTGCAACACGTTGGAACCATAGGCTGTGGGACTGCAAAAGTCTTGCTCCTCGAGAGAGGGAAAATCAGTGCACTTGGCACAGAGCTTTCGAATCTGGACACCGTGGGACATGGAGGGAAGTAACGCGAATTTGATTCCAAGGGCGGCTGTGGAGTCTTGTAGGTTGGCATCAATGGCGTCACTCACGTAGGTGGTCACATCCTCCACATCCCATGTGGCCAAGATTTCATCACATGCAGCAGCATCGTCAAGATTGCGGCCAGCACCGTTGTTGTTGTTGTGGAATATTTCACTCATCATTCTCTCCCAACTAAAGACTTGTTGCGATTGAGAAAGTGCTGTATTCGTCAAGAGCAGTGCAAGCAGCCATAGTGACGACGATGACAACATGCGAGTGGTACTCATCATGGTCCAAGAACAAACAACAGCAGCAACAATGCATCTGATGATCACGGGTTTGCACTGTTCTTCGAAATTGTGAGGTGGCAGGCGTTACGAAACAGTTATAATACGTTACGAAGGACACGTTTACTTATAATTGAAACGTGCTATTCAAAATTACACTTACAATTAGTCGGGAATTACAACTATTGTTAAGTAATTTCACAAGATCGTTAAACAAAAATCAGACGATTGGCCCGGCTCATGTCTGTCCATCTGTGCGCCCCATGCATGTGCATGAGTGACAACACAAGCAAAACACAACAGCATTCCCATGGGACTAATCCGTTGACGACAAACCAATGGTGGTTAGCACTGCTGCTGTCATGATGTCTGGTGAATCCAAACCAGGATTACCAGGGAAGATGTAGTAACTAGCTAGTAACTGAAGTAGGACTATGAGATAACGGGCATCGGTTGAGATTAATGGACATTGGTACATGATTGGGACTGTTTATCTACATGATCGGGACTCTTGAGAAACATGTTCAGGATTCTCAGCAGACCCAATTGGGAATCTGGATGAGCAAAGTGGCCAAATGTGGTCACTTTTTTGTCTGAAGCGTCTCTGCAACTACAAGCAAATAAAACTTTTGACAGGGTTTTTTTATAAGCTTTAGTTTACTATCACTTCATGATGCCCAAGACAAAAGAGTCAAGGAGTATGTCTCTCTGAGCACTCAGGACACCCGTGGGGACTCTCCTCATGGGACGGACGTGGAGGATCTCCTTTAGGTGGAGACAATGGAGGAGGATTCTGATAATGATGTGTCACCTGCGGTGGCTCTACAACAGCCTACATGAGCTCAAAAAGGATCCAAAAGATCCTTGACAGGTGGGTGGTTACTACGTAACCCCCAACTTACATATGCATTTTATGAGTATTCAGTTATCAACTGCGACATCACATTCTCCTGAAGCGACTACCAAAACTGGACGGCAACCTTACATCTTTGTTACATAAATAATGTGGTTGACATCCAAACGGAGGCATGATGGTGGGCATGGAAGCAACAGACAGGTGTTACGCTGCGTCAACACTTCTTGTTCCTTGGCGGGTGTTACGCCGCGTCAACACATGAAACGGTGTTCGCTGGCAGTTGAAATTTTAAATCAGACCGTTATTAGAAGCCGTTCACTCTTAGTAGTTTTGTATCATGGTACAAAAAATTAATTCTATGTGTGGCTACAGGGATTTTGACTCTGGGAGGCCATAGGAAAGGCTCCTTGTGCGTGAAATTTGATTTCCCGCCGAAAAAGATCCGCCGCTCCGTCGAAAAGATTGTCCGTGTTCGCCCTGTCTCTTTGTCTGTGTCCTTGTCAGTCTCGTATTCTTGTCCGCCTCTTCGACAGGTGTCCACCTGTCGCGAGTCTTCCTCCGTGTGGCAACCACATTATTTACATAGCGTGACAAAGATGTACCGTAAGATGCGACATTGAATTGACAAAAACCAATTATTTCCGCTAATGACTATCGTGATATAAATTTGAAAACACAGAACGACGAATCCAATAACCCCGTGACGGGTTCGTTCTCTTCTCATCCCCCCTCCCCGGAATAATTTGAGGCTCGGTATCTCAAGAATGGTGGAACGAGTCACCATTATTAGCAACTCTTAGCTGCATCCATAAGAAGTACGCAGGATGTGAAAAAAGTGCTCGCCACTTGTGGTATCTTGAACCACGGACACCACGAACGGCGACGAAAGATAGGCTTCGACCGTGAGTTGGACAAGTTTCGGGAATCTGTTCTTGTCCAAGAACTTCATGCAATATATGTGGTCATTGCCTGTGACATAGAGGGTGGGAATCGTTTTGTATGAATCCAGCACACTCAAAACGTTGCTCGACAAATTGCTGTGTCCGAAAATGACGATTGCACTTGGCGACTTGCCCGACAACTGATCGGAAACGAACGCTGCGTTGACTGGATCGTAATAGGTATCCCCTGCAGGCTCGGTGATCCCAAAGAACGCAATGTTCTTCGTATTATAGTAAAAGAAGAAGTTCTGAGGTTGGTTGACAGGTCGGTAGACGCTCGGGCTGGTAGCACCAGACGGAAGAGGACTGCGATTGAAGCCAGCCAAAGTGCCGGTCGTAAAGTAGCTTCGCCAGCGCGTCTTGATAACGTCGTTGACAGTCGGATTGGTGTTGTATCCAGTGCATTCGTTCCATTCATTGTCTCCGGGGATAATGAAAAAGTCAATGAGGTTAGGCGACGATTCCGCGATGCTAAAGAGACTGCTTCGTGAAGAAAAGAGTTGATCCGTGCAATACTGAGAGTATGTGCTACTGCCCTTTTTGATGTCACCTACGTGCGCCATGAAATCCACCTGGCTCGCTAAATTCAGCTTGACACCAGGTAAAAGTGTTTTCTGAAGACAAGCGTACTCTTGACCTTCAAAGTAAGGCGCCGGGGCTTCTTCATCATACGGTGTGTCACCAAAGGCAACAAATTTCATGACGAGATTCAGACCAGCAGGGTTGGGACCATTTACATTGCAGGCTGTGCCAGTATACCCAACAGTAGTGGCTGGCGTTGGTGCTGGCGTTGGTGCTGGCGTTGGTGCTGGCGTTGGTGCTGGCGTTGGTGCTGGCGTTGGTGCTGGCGCTCGGCAGCTCTTGTTGACGCAGGTCAGGTTGACGCAGCAGTCAGAGTTTCTCCTGCAGGATCGTCCTGAAGCTGCGCAGCGAAGCTGACGAAGAAATGAGCCCTCAGGAGAAGCACAATGTACGCTCGAGGCGAGTAGCGCTAACAGCATCAACGCCCACAAAAGCAAGAACTTCTTGCCAGACGTCATCATCTCCGGTACCTTTCTGTCCGACACAAGAAGAAATGAGAGGGTTAATGTACTGTACGGCCAACTGCAAAGAAAGAAGTGGCGAACTCACCTGCTGTCGAAAGTGATCCAGGGTTGCTTTTTCGTTGGGCGAAACTATGAATGAACGCACGGAACACTCAACACGCTCGTGAAACAATGGACATCTTCAGAGGCATTATCCATTGAACTGGCATTGTATTTTCTTAACAACACAGTCTTTTCCAATCGGGTGGGGCTTGACTTGTCAAGCTTGTGAGCTTGTGATGTGAGGGACAGTCACACGATTCAGTACAGTACATAGCATAGATTCCCTCTAATAATGTCTCATATCTTACGGTATTTATGACCCCCCCCCCTAAGTCCCGTAAAGATTTTTTGTGTGTTGTCAGTTTTCCAGAGTGTTGAGAGAATTAGCTGCTCCCTAATTGCTTCAGCACTGACCATGACAGACGAAAAAATGAGGCTCCCGTCCGTCCCTGTGTCCCTGGTACAGATTCTACGTCAGCTCTACGGCGGGGGAGCAGGAAGATTATTGACGCATGTCACACCAAGCGAGAACAAAAAAGTGAGAAGCGGTGTCAATGACAACACAGCACGTCTATCTCCTTGACTCTTTCACCATCTTAGACCCAGTCTCTTCATCATGATTCCTTTGCAGCAGCATCGCCATTTGCTTCGCGTGGCCCGCCGGCGAGGAGGACGCACGTTCGCATATACATCGAAACGAAGAAAAGCGTCTTGCCAAGAACCATTTCATGGTCTACGGTTGGGTGTGCTCTGCGCTGCCGCCATCGCCATTCGAACGACCCCGGCCCCGACCTCCACGGAAGACAAGTCTTTTTTCTCACAAGCGCACGACGCGAACGTGTAGCTGCATGCCCGCGTTTTTCATCGTTGTAATTCATTGTTTCATGATGGACGTAGTTGTATTCGGGATCCTCATCACATTCCATTCATCCAGAGAAGAACTCATGCGACACAAGTCACTGCCAGTCCTTTCGTTATCTTCAAGTCGCACTATGATACAAGCAATGTCGACGCGGATCAACGAGCGCGTCCAACTGTGTATCGGTACCCGTGTACATGCTGGAGCTATGACAAGACATTTCAAGGGCATCCTTCGTTTTCGCGTCCTCGCCACAACCATGCGGACAACCCCCCGCCTTCTCGATGCACGATGTTGCTTCCAGAAAATAGGCGCTCGTCGTGAGATTAGCGCTCAAATCGGGGCTCACCTTCTCGAGCTGATCAGACGAGCAGTACCTCATTCAGAGCGGCAAACGGCTTTTGCTCCTCGTTTGGATTGAATCCGTGTTCTTGACATGTCATCCGACGAGCGACACGGGTGCCATTTCTGTCAAGGAGGACACGATATGAAAGACTTTTGAGTATCAAAGTTTGTGATACCTTCAACTGAGACAACCCGTGGATGGATGGTCGATGGCGGGAAGTTGTTGAAATGTGGCATAGTTGTAATGACGGCGGGCCATCTTTCGAACTTTCTCTTTGCAGCAACATGCCTCCTCGCTTTTACACCAGTGTTGTTCTCTCTAGGTCGCTGTGCCGGCGGAAGGACTAGCTTCAAAACTAGTTTTTCGTGTTATTTGAAGACAGCCGATATTACTAAGCAAATATTGCACGTTATAAGTTGGATCGTTTTCACGATGCTGCCATCTACTACAGTACTGCCAATTCATTTGACTCACTTGTGTGCGGAAGTGCCCACACCTTGAGGGTCCTGTCACTGCTTCCACTCAGGGCTCGAGTGTCATTGGCAAACACTGTGCAGCACTAGACACTATCCCGTGTGCCCTTGGAGCGTGTACAGTTCCTGTCTGTTGGACAAATCCCACACCTTGAGGGTCTTGTCCATGCTTCCACTCAGGGCTCGAGTGTCATTGGCAAATACTGTGCAGCAAGAGACATAACCCGTGTGCCCTTGGAGTGTGTACAGTTCCCGTCCGTTGGACAAATCCCACACCTTGAGGGTATTGTCCCAGCTTCCACTCAGGGCTCGAGTGTCATTGGCAAACACTGTGCAGCAATAGACAGTACTCGTGTGCCCTTGGAGCGTGTACAGTTCACGTCCATTGGACAAATCCCACACCTTGAGGGTATTGTCATCGCTTCCACTCAGGGCTCGAGTGTCATTGGCAAACACTGTGCAGCACGGACATAATTCGTGTGCCCTTGGAGCGTGTACAGTTCCTGTCCGTTGGACAAATCCCACACCTTGAGGGTATTGTCCGCGCTTCCACTCAGGGCTCGAGTGTCATTGGCAAACACTGTGCAGCACCAGACACAATTCGTGTGCCCTTGGAGCGTGTACAGTTCCTCGTCCGTTGGACAAATCCCACACCTTGAGGGTCTTGTCGTCGCTTCCACTCAGGGCTCGAGTGTCATTGGCAAACACTGTGCAGCACTTGACATAATCCGTGTGCCCTTGGAGCGTGTCCAGTTCCTCTCCGTTGGACAAATCCCACACCTTGAGGGTCTCGTCAAAGCTTCCACTCAGGGCTCGAGTGTCATTGGCAAACACTGTGCAGCAATCGACACAATCCGTGTGCCCTTGGAGCGTGAGCACTGGAAGAGGCTTGGCAATGATGCTGGAGAATTTCGGGATGATACTTCTCATCAGAAAGGCTTTCCAGTTCCGGAAGAAAGTGAATGAACAGCTGCATTTTCCAGTTCGGGAAATCTTGGATGATCTGCGTTGATACTGCTGGGGAAGAAGTCATAGACGGTGCAGCTCAAAGCAACAAAGGACTGCAGTATGCGCGTCCGCTTTTGCTTGTTTTGAACGACAGGACGTCGGATGAGTTTGAGCTCCTCTTTGGCCGCCTTGTCCAACTCGGGCATCATACGAACATATTGACGAAAACGCTTCTGTGCCTCGCCCTTACCCGCTTCCCAATTCGGTGGCGATGAGTTGAGGGCCACAAGGTGATAGTCAGCAAAGATAACGAAAAAAGCCGCTGTGATCTCTGTCGTTTGGATCCGGCACATTTCTGAAGGCTTTTACGGCACTTTCGCTGGCGTGTCGGAGGTGGTTCTTTTGTGTGTAACTGTCAATGGGCTCACTCGATGCATGCCAAGCTGACAATTGATCACCGAGCAGTCATCAATTCTGCATAGCGAAGCACCTTGGTGTCTTCTTTGATTCGCTCAAGTTCGCTAAGGAGCATTTCCTTCACATCCTGCTCGTTGTACTGATCTATTTGTTGAGCTACAATGGCTGCTCTTGTGGTATTTGCTGCCGAATTTCGCGACAGCACTTGCGGCGGCTGATGCAGCGGCCTCTGCCATGGTCAGGAGAAGGCTGGGTTGGGATGAATTCGAGACAGGGTATGTACCGGTAGTATGAAGGCTCGCAGAAGTGGTGTATCCATCATCTAATCATGAATCAATCATGAAGTACCCGAAAAAAGGTGCATCCACACGTAGAGTCCAGTCGTGGATTGGAATTCGAGTCGTGGATTGAAGTAATCACTCCCCAACGTTCGCAGTCACCTCAATTAGGGGCAGTTCTTCTACTGTACATCAATTGGTGATGGACAGAACCAGGTCAAACGTTGAGGCGCGCTGGACCATGAGACTGGCGCCGGCCTGCCGGTATTGATAGATCGCGTCCTTGTAGCGGTGGGTGCGCTCGTAGATGGAGCCGAGATAGAAGTTGATCTTCGGGTTCCCGCGTGTGAGCTCGAGGGCCTTGAGGAAGGCGGACTCGGCGTCCTCGAGTCGGTTCAGCTTGGTGCAGATGAGGCCGAGGTTGTAGTGGAGTGTATGAGCATCGGGGCTCTCCGTGATCAGCTTCCGGTAGACTTCCTCCGCCTTCTCCAGCTTCTCCTGCCGGAAGTAGATGAGCCCCAGGAGATTCAGGACACGCACGTCACGGGGCCGCAGGAGATAGGCCTCCTCGAGCTCGCGTTCGGCCTCCTCGAGCTTGCGGGCGTCGAACAGCTCGCGCCCCTTGTTGAAGTGGGTCAGGAAGAGGCCCTGGTCGAACGGTCCGCGGGGTATGTTCTCGGGCATGATCAGTCGAGGGCTCGGATCATCGTGTACACCGTGCCCTCCGCCGGTGGCTCCTCCGCCACGTGGGTCACCCCCCGCTCGTCACGCCAGCGGTAGTAGATTCCGGGGCGGGCGGGCTCGATCCGCTTCGGGGGAGCCGGTTTGCGGGCGGTCTTGCGAGTCTGCTTGAGCCGGGCCGACGGGACGAAGAATGCGGCGGCGTCCGACGAGGAGGCGGACCGCGCGGGGACGGATCCCATGAAGCGGTGCACCTTCCGCACGTAGTCTCGCGTCTCGCGGTAGGGAGGGATCCCCCCGTAGCGGCGCACCGCGTTCTCTCCGGCGTTGTAGCCGGCCAGGGCGAGGGAGACGTCGCCTTGGAACATGTCCAAGAGGATACGGAGGTACTGGGTTCCGGCAAAGATGTTCTGCCGCGCATCGAAGGGGTCGGAGACCCCGAACCGCCGGGCGGTGGGAGGCCAGAGCTGCATCAGCCCCTGGGCCCCCTTCGAAGAGACCGCCCACCGGTCGAAGTCCGACTCGGCCTTGATCACGGCCTTGACGAGGTTCGGATTCAGCTGATGCAGGGCGGCCGCGGCCTCGATGTGATGGTCGAACTCGCCGGAGTAGGAGCCCTGAAACCCGCGCGAGTGGATGAGGGTGCCCTTGCCCGGATAGGTCAGGCGGTAGCCCGGGGAAGAGCTCGGGACATTCGTGGCCTCCACGACGCCATTGGCGTTCTCGCGCGTGTAGATCTGCGCCGGGGCCGGCGGGGCAGCCAGAAGCGCCAGGGCGACCAGCAGCAGAGGGACACCAGGTCTCGCGCCGGTGCCGCGCGCCAGCGAGACCCCCGAGCAGAGTGACACCGCCCTAGGCATCCGCCGACACCTCGAGCATCTCGCGCAGGGTCTGCACGGCCCGCTGCCGCAGGCTCTCGACGTCCTCCGGCGCCACTCCGCCCCCCTGGGCGAAGTCGGGTCGCCCGCCCTTGAGGCCGAGACGCTTCATGATCTCCGGGGCTCTCAGTGCGGGAGCGAGCAGGGGCGAGACCGCCGCGATCACGTGAACGCTCCCGTCTCCGATCGACGCGGACAGGAGGGCAAAGGGGCGCTCGCGCTGTCGGTTGCGGAACTCGTCCACCACCGCCGCATGCGCCTTCCGGTCGAGGCCTTCGAAGCGAGGCGTCCAGACGAGGGCGTCCCCGACCTCGGTGAGGCCGTCGTCCGAGGAGGGCCCGGTCGACATGGCCAGCTTCATCTTCAACGCCTGAAGCTCGCGGTCCCGGGTCTTGAGCTGCTCCCGCAGTCGCGCGTACTCGTCGACCAGCTCGCGGCGGTCCACGCGAGCCGAGTCCTCCAGCTCCTCGAGGATGCCCTGGTCGTCCTGGGCGCGACGGACGGCCGCCGCCCCGCTGAGCGCCTCGACCCGGCGCGTGCCCGCGGAGACGCCCTGCTCGGACGTGAACAGGAAGAGACCGATCTCCCCGGTCTGGCGGACGTGGGTGCCGCCACAGAACTCCTTCGAGAAGTCGCCGATCTCGACCACCCGGACCTGCTCCCCGTACTTGTCCCCGAAGAACGCGAGTGCCCCGTAGGCGAGGGCCTCGTCGCGCCCCATGACCTTCGTGTCCACGGGCGTGTCGCGCAGGGTCTCGGCGTTCACGCGGTTCTCGATGTGGCGCAGCTCGCGCGGCGCCACCGGCGCGTAGTGGCTGAAGTCGAAGCGCAGACGGTCCGGAGCCACGAGGCTGCCCGCCTGCTTGACATGGGGTCCGAGAGTCTCGCGAAGGGCGGCGTGGAGGAGATGGGTGCCGGTGTGGTGGCGCATGGCCCCGCCGCGACGGTCTGCATCCACCTCCGCCCGAGTGGTCATGCCTCTCTCGAAGGCGCCGTGGGTGACGCGCACGTGGTGAACGACGAGCCCCGGCAGCGGCGCGGTCGTGTCCACGACCTCGGCGGCCGAGCCGTCGGAGGCGATGACGCCGCGGTCTCCAACCTGTCCCCCGGCCATCGCGTAGAACGGGGTCCGGTCGAGGACGATCTGGCCCTCCTGGCCGGCCTCGAGGAGGGGGGTGAGGGCGCCGTCACGGAGGAGAGCGAGGACGCGAGCGTCCTCGACCGCGAGCGACTCGTATCCGAGGAACCGACTCTTGTCCCGCTCGAGGAGCTCCATGTACACGGGGTCGCCCGTGACCGTGCCCATCCTGCTCGCCTGCCGAGCACGCTCCTGTTGGGCGGAGAGCTCGCGATCGAAGCCGGCACCGTCGACGGTGAGTCCGCGATCGCTCGGCGAGCTCCTCGGTGAAGTCGAGGGGCAGCCCGTACGTGTCGTAGAGCCGAAAGGCCTCGGCCCCGGGGACGGTGTCCCCCGGCCGGGATCCGACCCGCGATGTCCTCGAAGATGGAAACGGCCTGGCGCAGCGTCGTCCCGAAGCGCTCCTCCTCGACCGCGACGACGCGGGTGAGGGTCTCGGCGTGCGAGACCAGCTCCGGGATAGGCCGCCTTCATTCTCTCGACGACGGCGGCGGTGAGATTGGCCAGGAAGGGCTCCTCGATCCCGAGCTTGCTTCCCGTGGCGGATGGCGCGGCGCATGATCCTGCGCAGCACGTAGCCCGCGGCCCTCGTTGCCGGGGAGGACGCCGTCGGCGATCAGGAAGGTCATGGCCCGCACGTGGTCGGCGATGACGCGCATCGAGACGTCGTCGCCCGGCGTCCACGCCGTAGGAGCGTCCGGCGCGTCGGGCGACCGTCTCGAGCAGGGGAGTGAAGAGGTCGGTGTCGTAGTTGGAGCGCTTGCCCTGCACCACGGCGGCGAGCCGCTCGAGGCCCATGCCGGTGTCGACGCAGGGCGGCTGGGCAGGGGCGATGAGCGCCCGTCCTCGTCGCGGTCGAACTGCATGAAGACGAGGTTCCAGATCTCGAGCCAGCGGTCGCACTCGCAGTCGACGCCGGGGCAGCTCGCCCGCGGCCTCGTCGGCGCAGGGGATGTGCTCCGCCCTGGATAGTAGTGGATCTCGGAGCAGGGGCCGCAGGGGCCGGTGTCGCCCATGGCCCAGAAGTTGTCCTTCGTCGCCGAGCTCGAGGATGCGGCCTCCGGCGACGCTCGGGCCTGCCAGAGCTCGTGGGCCTCCCCGTCGCGCAGGCACTCGCTCGTCGCCCTTGAAGACGGTGGCCGTCAGGCGCTCGGGGGCGAGCCCCAGGTCCCGGGTCAGGAACTCCCAGGCGCAGGCGATCGCCTCCTCCTTGAAGTAGTCGCCGAAGGAGAAGTTGCCGAGCATCTCGAAGAAGGTGTGGTGCCGCGCGGTGCCGCCCACGTTCTCGAGGTCGTTGTGCTTGCCGCCGGCGCGCACGCACTTCTGCGACGGAGGCGGCGCGCGTGTAGTCGCGCTTCTCGCGGCCCAGGAAGACGTCCTTGAACTGGTTCATGCCGGCGTTGGCGAACAGCAGCGTCGGGTCGTTCTGCGGGCACGAGGGAAGAGCTCTTGACCACGCGGTGGCCGCGCTCCTCGAAGTAGCGGAGGAAGCCGCTGCGGATCTCGTCCGCGGCCTTCGGCGTCTCTCCCCGAGCGCTCCTGGGCTTCATCAGTCGAGCCCGTGGCCTTCGTCGTCCAGGGCCTCTGCCGGCTCGATTCCCTCGAGGGCGTCCGACCACCGGGGCCAGAGGGCGCGCAGACGGCGTCTCACGTGGTCGGCGGCGAATCCACGTCGGAGGAGAAAACCCCAGAGACGGGGCAGCCTTCGCGCAGGCTCCACCCGCGTGTTCTGCCGCCAGTAGCGCCGGGCCAGCTTGTCGAGCACCTCGTCCTCGGGCACCTCCTGGAGGGCGGCGACGAGGCCGGCCTCCACCTGCTCGCGCCCGAGCCCCCGCTGCCTCAGACCCTGGCGGATCCGTGCGCGGCCCTGCCCGTGGTGGGCGAGCCGGCTTCGCGCGTAGCGAACCGCGTAGGCGTCGTCGTCCACGTAGCGCTGGGCGCGGAGCCGGGCGAGGGCCTCGTCGATCTCCTCTCCCGAGTGGCCACGCGCGGCGAGGGCCACGCGCAGCTCGGCCTCGGAGTGGTCGCGCCGGGCGAGTCGCCGGAGCGCCCGCTGATAGGCGGAGGGGGGAGGCCCCGCCGGAGCGCTCCGGGGCATGCGGTCCCTCTACGACTCCAGGTCGAAGGACTGCATGGTCTGCTCCATCTCCTCCGCGGCCATGTCCGAGGCGGACTGGATGCCCTGGATCTTGAGCTTGAACTCGTCCGGGTTGCTGGCGCGACGCAGGGCCTCGTCGTAGGAGATGAGCTCCTTCTTGTAGAGCTGGAAGATCGACTGGTCGAAGGTCTGCATCCCGTACTGGGAGACACCGGCGGCGATGGCCTCGTGGATGAGCTTCGTCTTGTCCTTGTTGATGATGCAGTCGCGAATGAACGGCGTCGTGATCATCACCTCCGCGGCCGGCACGCGGCCGTGCCCGTCGGCGCGAGGGATGAGGCGCATGGAGATGACCGCCTTGAGCACCCCGGACAGCTGAAGGCGGATCTGCTTCTGCTGGTGGGGTGGGAAGACGGAGATGATGCGGTTCACGGTTTCGGTGGCGTCCAGGGTGTGCAGCGTGGAGAGCACCAGGTGGCCGGTTTCGGCGGCCGTGATGGCGGTCTCGATCGTCTCGTAGTCGCGCATCTCGCCGACCAGGATGACGTCGGGGTCCTGACGCAGCGCGCTGCGGAGCGCGGCGGCGAAGCTGCGGGTGTCCACCTCGACCTCGCGCTGGTTGACGATGGACTTCTTGTCGCGGTGGAGGAACTCGATGGGGTCCTCGATCGTGATGATGTGCTCGCAGCGCTGGGAGTTGATGTAGTCGATCATCGCGGCCAGCGTCGTCGACTTGCCGGAGCCGGTGGTCCCGGTGCAGAGGATGAGCCCCCTCTGCTCGGCCGCGATTCTCTCGAGGACCGTGGGCAGGCCCAGCTCGCGCACGGTCATGATCTTGACCGGGATGACACGGAGGACCAGGCCGACCGTGCCGCGCTGCTGGAAAACGTTGCAGCGGAAGCGGCCGAGGCCGGGCACGGAGTACGCGATGTCGATCTCGAGGTTCTCCTTGAACTTCTGCTTCTGGCGGTTGCTCATGATGGAGAACGCCATCGCGATGGTGTCCTCCTGCATGAGCCGCTTGGTCTCCACCAGCGGGATCAACTCCCCGTTGATGCGCAGCACGGGGTGCGAGCCCACCTTCAGGTGGAGGTCGGAAGCCTTTCGCTCCGACGCCATCTTCAACAGGTCGTTGATGTGCATGCCGCTCTCTCCGCCCGGGGGCTTCCTGGGCTCCCGGCCTAGACTGCGCCCGATCCCTCCGCCACCGCAGAGGGGCTGGGCACGGGCGTCAGCCACCCGTGCTCGTCCCCGCTCCGGCCCTCGATGACGTCGAAGAACGCCTTTTGCAGGGACTGCGTGATCGGCCCCCGCTTCCCGGGGCCGATCGGCCTTCGGTCGACCGAGCGAATCGGCGTGACCTCGGCCGCGGTGCCGGTGAAGAAGAGCTCGTCCGCGAGGTAGAGCATCTCCCGGGGAATCGCCTTCTCGTCGACGGGGATGTCGAGACGCGCGGCCAGGGAGATGACGGTGTCCCGCGTGATGCCCGGCAGGATCGACGAGACGAGCGGAGGCGTGATCAGGCGTCCCTTCGAAACCACGAACAGGTTCTCGCCGCTCCCCTCCGACACGAATCCCTGAGAGTCGAGAGCGATCCCTTCGACGAAGCCGCCCTTGATCGCGTCGACCTTGATGAGCTGCGAGTTCATGTAGTTCGCAGCACTCTTGGCCATCGCCGGCAGCGTATTGGGGGCGAGGCGATTCCAGGAGCTGACGCAGACGTCGACGCCCTGCTCGAGGGCCTCCGCCCCGAGGTACTTGCCCCACTCCCACACGAGGATGGCGACCTCGACCGGACAGTCGAGCGGATTGACCCCCAGCTGGCCGAAGCCTCGATAGACGACCGGGCGGATGTAGCAGGACTGCAGGCGGTTGACCTGGATGGTCTCGAGGATGGCCTCGTTGAGCTGGTCGAGGGACCAGGGTATGTCCATCCAGTAGATCTTGGCGGAGTTGAACAGCCGCTCCATGTGGGCGTGGAGGCGGAACACCGCCGGACCCTCGTGGGTGGTGTAGCAGCGGATCCCCTCGAAGACGGCGGAGCCGTAGTGGACGACGTGGGCGCCGACGTGGATCCGGGCCTCGTCCCACGGCACGAGCGTGCCGTTCATCCAGATGACATCCGAACGCGGAGAAGGCATGACACCGCATTCTAGCCGCCCACCTCCGAGGCTGTCAATGGACCGGGGCGGCGAAGTGTCTGAGATCTCTGAAGTTAGGCCTATTGCCTTTCGCCGCAGAACGCGCAGGTCTCCGAGCGGCTGTGCAGCGGCTTCCGGCAGTGCCAGCAGAACCCCTTGCGCGGCACCTCGCGAGCGCGCAGGCGGCGGCGGATGTCCTCCATCTCCGTGGCGCTGTGGTCGATCTCGGCGGCGGTGGACAGATCGTCGAGCAGCTCCGAAGACCGCTGGTAGCGGTCGGACAGCTCCGGGGCCAGGCTCTTCATCACGATGTCCGAGATCTCCTTCGGGATCTGGTTGTTGCGGAGCCGGGGAGGCGTGCAACGCCCCTGGGCGACCAGCTTCTCGATCTGGGCAGGGTTGGGGCTGTAGTACGGCAGCTGTCCCGTCAGCATCTGGTAGAGCATGACGCCCACCGAGTAGATGTCGGAAGCGAGCACCGCCCGGCCCTGAAAGGCCTCCGGTGCCATGTAGGGCGGGCTCCCGATGACGGTGGTCGCGTGGGAGCGTTCGAGAAAGCGGGAGGTCCCGAAATCGGCGACCTTGATTGCACCGCTCTCGGAGATCAGCACGTTGGCCGGGCGCAGGTCGCGGTGGAGGATCTGGGCCTCGTGGGCGTGCTCGACCCCCCGGAGGATCTGCACGGCGTAGGTGAGGGCCCGGGGCGGGTCGAGCGATTTCTCGCGGTCGAGGACGGCCTCGAGGCTCTCCCCCTTGATGTATTCCATGACGATGAAGAACGTGTCCTCCACCCGCTCCGCGGTCACGATCCCGACGATGTTGGGGTGATCGAGGGCGGCGAGAAGACGGGGCTCCTGCAGGAGCTCGTCGAAGTCGCCCCGCTGGCGGTGGGGGACCTTGATGGCCACCTTCTTGTCGATCCAGGTGTCGCGGGCGAGAAGGACGGTGCCGAATCCGCCGGATCCGAGGTTGGAGAGGATCTGGTATTTTCCGACCGTCTGTCCCAGGAGGAACATGGAGCGCGGCGAGTATAGCATCGCCTCCGGCGCCCGCCGTGGACTGGTGCCGATGCCCCATATCCGTCGTTGGCCACGTCCCGTAGAATCATGGGAAGGGGAGTGTGCGGAGAGCAACGATGAGCTTCATGGAGACGGTCTACGCGAAGGTGAAGGGGCGCGGGGCCCGGGTTGTGTACCCAGAGGGCCTCGAGGAGCGCGCGCTGCGGGCCGCGGCATGGCTGCGCGACCGCGATCTGGTGGTGCCGGTGCTGGTGGGACCGGCGGCCGAGGTGCAGGGCCGGGCGAAGGCACTGGACCTCTCCCTCGACGGGATCGAGGTCCGCGATCCGGCGGCCGACGCGCGGCGCGAGGACTTCGTGGCCGAGTACGTGGAGCTACGGAAGCACAAGGGGATGACGCCGGAGAAGGCGCAGGAGCGCGTGGCGCTCCCGCACTACTTCGGCGCGCTGGCCGTGCGCACCGGGGAGGCCGTCGGCATGGTCTCCGGGCTGAACAGCGAAACCAAGCCCTTCCTGCCCGCCTTCGAGATCATCAAGATGGCGGAAGGCTACAAGCGGGCCTCGTCCGTCTTCATCATGACCTGGCCGGACCGGACCTACTTCTACGCCGACTGCTCCGTGAACATCTCCCCCGACGCCGAGACGCTGGCCGAGATCGGCCGGGCCACTGCTCGAAGCGCCCGAGCCTTCGGACACGAGCCGCGCGTCGCCTTCCTGTCCTTCTCGACCCGGGACAGCGCGACGGACGCCTCGATCGACCGCGTCAAGGAGGCGATGGCGCTCCTGCGTGAGGTCGAGCCCGAGCTCCTCGTCGACGGCGAGATGCAGATGGATGCCGCCATCGTTCCCGAGGTCGCGAAGAAGAAGTGCCCGGGCAGCCCTCTCGAGGGAAAGGCCAACGTCTTCATCTTCCCGGACCTGAACGCCGGCAACATCGCCTACAAGATCACCGAGCGCCTCGGCGGCGCCTCGGCCTTCGGCCCCATCCTTCAGGGCCTCCGGATGCCGGTGAACGACGTGTCGCGGGGCTGCTCCGTCCAGGACTTCGCCGACATCGCGACGATCACCGCGCTGCAGGCGATGGGGTAGTCAGCGGCACTTCACCGTCTCTGCAGCCCCTCTGTTAGCGGATCGCCGTCGCCGATGCCTCTGCTCCAGGCGCTCGGTTCGCGTGGCTTCGCGGGCCCTCTTTGGCCGCGGGGCGGCGGTCCGGGGGTGGACGTCATCAAGGTCCGCGCTCCGCAAGAGAGGGTAGCGGGGCGGCGAGAGCGATGCATGATGCGGGTGACTCGAGAGGCAGTTGCGGCGGGTGACCGAGCGCGGACTGAAGGAACTTCCCGGACGCGCGCACTCTAGGAGCCCAAATCCCCCCAAAGCGCCTGGGCGAGGGCGACCGCGGTGATGGCGGCGGTCTCCGCGCGGAGAACGCGGGGACCCAGCGACACGGGCGTGAAGCCGGCCTCGAGGAGCCGCGGGACCTCGACGGGGTCGAAGGCGCCGGGTGGGCCCACGAGGAGAAGGAGCGAGGCGGGGGGCTCGAGGGCGGTGAGAGGCGGGTGGCCTTCGGTCTCCAGGAGGACGGCCTTCGTCCCCTCGAACGGGCGCTCGACCAGGCGATCGAGGGTCGTCGTCTGCTCGATGTGGGGCACGGTGGCGCGGCCGCACTGCTCGGTCGCCCCGGACACCACGCGATCCCAGCGCTTGTCGCGGGTCCCCTTGAGGGCGGGGCGGGCGGCAGCGTCGGTCCGAGCCGTCACGACCGGCCAGATCTCGGTGACGCCCAGCTCCGTGGTCTTCTGGAGGACGAGCTCCATGCGGTCGCCGCGCAGAGGGGAGAGCGCAAGGACGAGGCGCAAGGCCGACTCCGGGCGGGTCTGAGCCGGGGAACCGAGACGCGCGGAGACCTTTCGACGGGAGACCTCGTCCAGAGTGGCCGTGAACTCCGTCCCTCGGCCGTCGAAGACGAGAACGTCAGCTCCCGCTCGCAGCCTCAGCACCTCGCGCGCGTGGTGCGCGGTGTGCTCGGGAAGTGCGACACGTGCCCCCGGGGCCGCATCGGGAACGTGGAAGCGCGGCCGGCTCACGGTCCGCGCTCGTAGACGAGGGCCGCCCACTCGCCGTCGCGGTGCACTTCGGGAATCCCTGAGGCGGCGTAGGCGCCCTGGACCTCGTCGAGGTCGGCGTCGAGCAGGCCGGAGAGGACGAGCGCGCCCCCCGCCGCGCGGAGCGCCACGAGACCCCGCGCGTGGGCCACGAGCAGCGGGGCGGTCAGGTTGGCGAGAACGAGGTCGAAGACCCCCGGCCGGAAGGCGCCCGCACCGTCCGCGCGGACCAGATGCAGGGGAACTCCGTTCAGGCCCGAGTGAGCCCGAGCGGAGCCGATCGCTTCCGGATCCGTGTCGGAGGCCACCACTGACTGCGCCCCGAGACGGGCCGCAGCAATGCCGAGGATCCCGGTGCCGGTGCCGATATCGACGGCCCGGCCCAGGGCGCGCCGCGCGGCGAGCCGCTCGATGGCGGCCAGGCAGAGCCGGGTGGACTCGTGGGTTCCCGTTCCGAACGCGCGACCGGGGTCGACGAGCAGGAGATCGCCGGCGTCCGACGGCCGGTCCCAGGGCGGGGCGACGACGAACCGCCCGACACGGAAGGCCCGGAAGCTCTCCCGGAAGCGGGCGACCCAGTCGACGTCGGGGACCGGCACGGGTTCGACCGTCGCGTTCTTCAGACGTTCACGGAGCGCCGCGAGATCGACGTCGTTGGAGAAGTAGGCCAGCAGCGTGACCTGGCCGCTCGTGGTCGGGCCCACCTCGATGCCGTCCGTGCCGGCCTCGTACAGCTCGCCGGTGACGAGGTCCTCGTCGTACTCGACCACGGTCACTCGAAAGGCGCGCATCGTCGACCAGACCTGCCGCTCAGCCGAAGAAGTCCCTCATTCGATCAAAGAGCGATTTCTCCTCGTCCCCGAAGTCGGGCACGGGGAGGGTCTCGGCGAGCTTCTCCATGAGCCCGCGCTGCTCGGCGCTGAGGCGTGTCGGGACCACGACCCGGACGAGGATGTGCAGATCGCCTCGCCCCCGGCCGCCGAGCTGGGGCACGCCCTGACCCCTCAGGCGGAGGACGGTCCCGGACTGCGTGCCCTCGGGGACGTGCAGCCTGGTCTTCTCGCCCTCCAGCGTGGGGATCTCCAGGGTGGCGCCCAGGGCGGCTTGCGGCACGCTGACCGGGAACTCGCAGAAGAGGTGAGTGCCGTCGCGCCGGAAGAGGGCGTGCTCCTGGACGCGGAGCACCACGTAGAGGTCGCCGGCCGGGCCGCCGAGGGGCCCCGCCTCGCCCTCCCCGGTGATCCGCAGCTGGGAGCCGTTGTCGACGCCGGGAGGCACCTTGATCTGGAGCGTCCGCTCGTTCGTGATCTGACCCTCGCCCCCACAGGTCTTGCACTCCTCGGTGACGATGCGCCCGGCCCCGCGGCAGTGGCTGCAGGTGCGGGCGACGCTGAAGAAGCCCTGCTGGAACGTGACCTGGCCCACGCCCCCGCAGGTGGGGCAGGAGGCGGGCTTGGTGCCGGGGGCGGCCCCCGAACCCGAGCAGTCCTCGCAGGCCTCGCCGCGAGGGATGCGGATCTGCGTCTCCGTCCCGAAGGCCGCCTCCTCGAACGAGATCTCGAGGTTGTAGCGGAGGTCGGCGCCGCGTCGTGGTCCCCGCCGTCGGCCAAACAGATCTCCGAAGCCGAAGAAGTCGCCGAGGATGTCGCTGAAATCCGCGAAGATGGTCGGATCGAAGCCGGCCCCGCCGGCCCCCCCGAGCCCAGCGTGCCCGAAGGCGTCGTACCGGCGCCTCTTCTCGGGGTCCCCGAGAACACCGTAGGCCTCCGCCGCCTCCTTGAAGAGCTCCTCGGCGCGCGTGTCGCCGGGGTTGCGGTCGGGATGGTGCTTGAGAGCCAGCTTCCGGTAGGCGGACTTCACCTCCTGCTCGGAGGCGTTGCGGGGGAGGCCGAGGACCTCGTAGTAGTCGCGCTTCGGGGCCATAGTGGTGTCGTGAGCCTGGAGACGGCGGGCGGGGGAGCCCTCGCCGGGGCCGCTCGCTCAGGGACGGAGCATGGCCTGGCCGATGACGGTGGCCGCCTTCTCCATGTCCGCCAGACGACTCTTGAGCTCCTCGACGTTGCCGTCTCCCTTGGCCTTCTTGGCCTTCTGGATGGACTCGAGGATCTTCTTCTGCTCCTCGTCGGTGAGCTTGCCCTCGAGCGCCTGCACGGATCTCATCGTGTTGGCCACGAGGCCGTCGAGCTGCCGAACGACCGCCTCGAGGTCCTTGCGGTCCTTCTCCTGCGCTCTCTCTGCGCGCGAGTCTCCTCGACGAGGCGACTCACCTCGGCCTGACTGAGGCCGCCGGAGGGGTGGATCGTCATCGACTGCTGGCGGCCGGTGGCCTGGTCCAGGGCGGAGGTGTTGTACGACGCCGTTCACGTCGATCTCGAAGGAGACCTCGATCTGGGGTACGCCCCGGGGTGCGGGGGGGATGTTGGTGAGCTCGAACTTCGCCAGGCTCTTGTTGTACGCCGCCATGTCGCTCTCGCCCTGGAGCACGTGGACCTCGACCCGGGTCTGGTTGTCGGCGACCGTCGTGAACACGCGGCTCTTCCGGGTCGGGATCGTGGAGTTGCGCTCGATGAGCGGCGTGAACGTGCCGTCCTTGGTCTCGATGCCGAGGGTGTGCGGCGTGACGTCGAGGAGCACGAGGTCCTTGACCTCGCCCTGGATGATGCCGGTCTGGATCGCCGCCCCCATCGCGACGCCCTCGTCGGGGTTCACCGCCCGGTTGGACTCCCGCCCGAAGACCTTCTTGGCGAGCTCGGAGACCTTCGGGGCGCGCGTCTGGCCGCCGACGAGGAGGACCTCGTCGATCTCGTCGAGCTTGAGGCCGGCGTCGTCGAGGCAGCGCTTCGCAGGGCTCGAATCGTGCGCTCGAGGAGGTCGTCGGTGAGCTGCTTCGTACTTCTCGCGGGCGAGGACGGTGTTGAGGTGCTTGGGGCCGGAGGCATCGGCCGAGATGAAGGGGAGGACGATCTCGGTCTGCTGCGCGGTGCTGAGCTCGCACTTGGCCTTCTCCGCCGCCTCCTTGAGGCGCTGCAGGGCCATCCGGTCCTGCTTGAGGTCGATCTGGGTCTCCCTCTGGAACTCGCCGATCAGCCAGTCGATGATCCGCTGGTCGAAGTCCTCGCCGCCGAGGTAGGTGTCGCCGCCGGTGGCCAGGACCTGGAAGAGACCGTCCGACATCTCCAGGATCGTGATGTCGAAGGTGCCACCCCCGAGGTCGTAGACGGCGACCTTCTGGCCGTCGCTGCCCGCGGACTTCAGGCCGTAGGCCAGGGCGGCCGCGGTCGGCTCGTTGATGATCCGAGAGACCTTGAGTCCGGCGATCTGCCCCGCGTCCTTGGTGGCCTGTCGCTGGGGGTCGTTGAAGTAGGCGGGGACGGTGATGATCGCCTCCTCGACCGTCTCCCCGAGGTAGTCCTCGGCCGCCGCCTTCAGCTTCTGGAGCACGAAGGAGGAGATCTGCGGAGGGGAGTAGACGTTCTCCTCGATCTTGATGTGGAGGTCGCCGTTCTCGGCCGCGACCAGCTCGAACGGCAGGAACTTGCGGGCCTCCTCGGCTTCCTGGTCGTCGGCCTTGCGGCCGATGAGCCGCTTGACCGCGAAGACCGTGTTCTTCGGGTTGGTGAGGGCCTGGCGCTTGGCGATCTGGCCGACGAGGCGCTCGCCCTTGGCGGTGAAGCCGACGATGGAGGGGGTGGTGCGGGCGCCCTCCTGGTTGGGGATGACCTGGGGGACGCCCCCCTCCATCACGGCAACGCAGGAGTTGGTCGTGCCCAGGTCGATTCCGATCATCTTTCCCACGTCGAACCTCGCTCCCTTCGTGTGCGGGGTGGACTAGTACCGTTCCAGCGTCTCCGCCGAATCCCTGGTTTCGTCTGAGGCTGCCACGTCGATCCCATCCTTGCCCCCCTTCTCGGCACGGCAAGTTGGAACGGCACTAGTCGTCCACGCCCTCGCCACCGCCCTCCTGCCCGTCCTCGGCGTCGTCACCCTTGGCCACCTTGACCAGTGCTGGGCGCAGCAGACGCTCTCCGAACAAGTAGCCCTTTCGGAAGACCTCCGCGACCTCGCCCTCCGCGAGCCCGGGAACCGGCTCGTGGAGCAGCGCCTGGTGCACGGCGGGGTCGAAGCGCTCACCCATGGGATCCACGGGCAGGATGTCGTGCGCCTCGAGGAGGCCGACCAGCTCGCGGTGAGTCAGCTCGACTCCCTTTCGGAGCTCGTCCTCGCCACCGCTCGCGGACAGGGCCCGCTCCAGGTTGTCGACCGTGCCCAGCAGCTCCCGAAAGGTCGCGGTCAGGGCCTCCTGGGCCGCGGTGTGACGGTCGCGGTCCACCCGACGCCGGAAGTTCTCGAAATCGGCGCGGCGGCGCAGGAGCTCTTCGGCCAGCTTGTCACGCTCTTCGCGGAGGGCCTCCAGCGCCCGCTCGGGCGTCGCCGCGGGCTCCTCGACCGCCTCGAGGCCGCTCTCCCCGCTCGCCGACGAGGAGAGCTCGTCGAGGACGGCGGAGGACAGGTCGTCGGGCGCGGCCGCGTCCTCGGCGTGATCCGACACCTCTTCGTCCTCCTCGTGAAATCGCTTCCCTCGGGCTCGACTCACGACCGCAGCCCTCGCAGGGTGTCGGCGAGCGCGCGCGCCATGTGATCGACCAGGGCAACCACGTGAGCGTACTCCATGCGGGTCGAGCCCAGGACGCCGAGGCCCCAGCCCGTGTCACCTTCGACGCTGCAGCTCGCGGTGACCAGCGACAGGTCGCGCAGGTCGGGGTCGGGGTTCTCGTGCCCGATCAGGACGCGGATGCCTTCCCCCGCGATGCAGGCGTTGAGGATCTGGACGAGGCGGTTCTTCTCCTCGAAGGTGCGGAAGAGCGCCCGCATGCGCTCCAGGTCCTCGAAGTCGGGGTGCGACAGGATGTTGGATGTTCCGTCGAGATAGACGCTGGCCTCCGCGTCAGACTGCGCGAAGGCGCGCTCTCCCAGGCTGACGACCTTCTGGAGGAGGGAGTCGTAGAGAGCCTTTTCCTCGCGCATCAGGGCCAGCAGCTTCTCCCGGATGGCGGAGAGCGCCATTCCCGAGAAGTGCGCGTTCAGGTAGTTGGCGCAGGCCTGAAGCTCTTCCGCGGACAGCTCCTCCTCGAGCTCGATGACCTTCTGGGTCACGAGGCCGGTGGCCGAGACCATCACCACCAGGACGCGACGCCCAGCGAGCGCCACCAAATCGATGTGGCGGAAGCTGGTCCGGGCGATGTCGGGGGCCAGGACGAAGCCGACGTGCCGGCTCAGCCGGGAGAGAAGGTGGGACGCCTTCTCCATGACCTGCTCGGTGGAGGCGTCGGGGGAGGCCAGGGCCGAGGCCACCGCGGCCGCGTCTCCCGGCGCGAGGGGACGAGGATCCATCATCAGGCCGTCCACGAAGAAGCGGTAGCCCTCGTCCGTCGGCACGCGCCCCGCGCTCGTGTGAGGGTGATCGAGGTACCCGAGGGCCTCGAGGTCGGCCATGATGTTCCGCAGCGTCGCCGGCGACAGGACGCGGTCGATGGCTCGAGACAGACTCTCCGAGCCGACCGGCTCGCCGGTCTCGATGTGGAGCTGGATGAGGGTCCGGAGGACCTCCCTCCGCCGATCGTCAAAGGCGGCCGCGGGCATGCTTCGCTTCGGAAATTATACGGCGGTAAGGAGAAACGGCAAGGGCTCGGCCGTTCGCCACGGCGGACCGGACGCCGGCGCTCGGGTCCTCAGGCGCCTCCAGGTCCGCCTCCGTGGGGGGACATGTCGCTGTTGCCCTTGAACGTCGCCCCCTCGACGATGACGACGCGGGGAGCTCGGATGTTCCCGGTGAGCTTCCCGCTGGCCTCGAGGTGCACTCGCTGTGCGGCCTGGACATCGCCGATGATCTCGCCGGCCACCAGGACCGACTGGGCGCTCACGGTGGCCTTCACGCAGCCTCCGGGGCCGACGCGCAGATCGCGACCGATGCGGATGGTGCCCTCGACGGTGCCCTGGACCAGAACGTCCTCCTCGCCCGTGATGTCCCCCTTCAGGACGGTCTTGGGTCCGATGACGCACTGGGTGGACGTCGAGGCGGGGGGCACGGCCTTTTCGGCCGTCCCTTTCGGGGGAGCCGACGGCGTGGTCGGAGGCGTCACGCGCTGCAGGGGCTTGGTCTCTGTCTTGCCGAAGATGCCCATCAGTTCCTCCCGGGAGGACCCTCCCGTCAGGGCCTCTCGCGCGCAGGGTGTGGAGCGGGCGACGGGGTTCGAACCCGCGACTCCGAGCTTGGGAAGCTCGTACTCTACCAACTGAGCTACGCCCGCCCGCGCTCGATGACTCCCCTTGATGATAGCCAACGCCGCGGGCACGGTCAATCATTGACCCCCGATCATTCAATAACCCCCCTCCCTATCCCTCCCCACGTAGGGGGAGGGAAAGGCTTGAGATAGGCCATGGACACCCGCGTGTCCCCAGGGAAGGGACACGCGGGCGGGCCTGGGCCTGGTGGCCGGTCGCACCTGTTGATCGACCCCCGAGGGTATCCCTCCCCACGTAGGGGGCTCGGGGGACGCGACGTCGAGCTCGCGGGACGAGCGTCGACCCCGAGTGCAAGTCGCGACGCGCAGCGTCGCTTCCGACAGGCCGGAAATCCTTGGCATAGGCCACGTACACCCGCGTGTCCCCAGGGAAGGGACACGCGGGCGAGCCGAGGCCTGGTGCGCAGTTGCACTTGTTCATCGACCCCCCCCCGGGGGTCCAGGCTCAGGAAGTGCGGGAGTAGTCGCTGAGGACGGAGCCCGCGCCGAGCAGGGCCCCCTCGAGACGGCTCTTCCGGCCGAGGATCACGCCGGGGCCGACGAGGGACCCTGCGACCTCGGCGTCGGGCCCGACGCGAGCGCCGCGCCAGATGACGCTGTCGCGGACCCGGGCGCCCGGAGCCACCGCCACGTCGGACACCAGGACCGCGTCCGGACCGAGGTGAGCGCCCGGCTCCACCTGGCAGCCCGGACCGACGTAGAAAGGGGCCTCGAGCACCGCTTCCCTGGCCACGGTGGCACCCGGGTGTATCCAGCCTCCTCCGCGGGGCTCGCCTTCGAGGTCCACCGGGAACCGGCGGGCCAGGATGTCGCGGTGAACCTGCAGGTACTTCTGCGGGGTCCCGATGTCGATCCAGTAGCCCTCGTGCACGGGCCCGAGCACCCGGTCGCCGCGCTCGAGGAGGGAGGGGAAGAAGCCCCGCTCGATCGAGTACGGCACCCCGGCCGGCATCAGCTCGAGCACCGGCGTCTCGAGGACGTACACGCCGGCGTTGATCGTGTTCGTTCGGATCTGCTCGGGCCGTGGCTTCTCGACGAAGCGGAGCACCCACCCATCCCGGTCGGTCTCCACCACACCGTACGCCGAAGGGTCGGGAACCGGGGTGAGGACGATCGAAGCGGCGGCGCTCTCTGCCTCGTGGCGTGCCACGATCGACGCCAGGTCGAGGTCCATCAGAACATCGCCGTTCAGCACGATGGTGCGCTCGTCGAGGAGGGGCTCGGCGTTCTTCACCGCGCCGCCCGTGCCGAGGGGCGTCGACTCCACCGCATACTGGATTCGGATGCCGAAGTCGCGGCCGTCCCCGAAGACCGCCTCGACCTGCTCCGGGTGATAGGCGATGGAGAAGACGACCTCCGAGACACCGGCTCGGGCGAGAAGATCGAGCTGGTGACGGAGGAAGGGCCGGTCGACGACGGGGGCAACGGGTTTCGGGGTCGAGAGGGTGAGAGGACGGAGCCGCGTCCCCTCGCCTCCGGCGAGGATGACTGCCTTCATGATCGGTTGCGCCGCTCCGGGGCGCCGTGGGCCGCAGGATCGTAGCCCCGATCGGGAGAAAAGACTATCGGGTGACGGCCACCGGGCCCTGGATTCGCTCGCCGCCAGGAAACAGTCGGAACGGGGCGAGCACCCCGTGCGACGATCTTGACTCCCTTGGGGTCGATCCACTATCGTCCGCGCGTTGAACCTGCCGAACGCGCTGACGCTGCTCCGGATGTTCCTCGTTCCCCTGCTGGTCGTCGTCCTCCTGACGCGCGTGGAAGGGCATGTGTACCTGGGCGCGGGGATCTTCGGGCTGGCCGTCCTGACCGACTACCTCGACGGGTATTTCGCGCGGCGGCGCAACGAGGTGACCCGCCTCGGCATCCTGCTCGACCCCCTCGCCGACAAGCTCCTGATCGCCGCCGCGCTGCTCTCGCTCGTGGAGATGGGGCTGGTTCCGGCCTGGATGGTGATGATCATCCTGGCCCGCGAGCTCGCGGTCACCGCCCTTCGAAACGTGGCGGCGGGAAAGGGCGTTCTGATCCGCGCCTCCGGCCTCGGAAAAGCGAAGATGGTTGCCCAGGTGACGGCCGTCCTGATGCTCATCCTCTCCCCGGCGCTGCCCGCGCTCCGACGGCCGGGGCTGGTGGTCCTCTGGGTCGTGGTGCTGATCACGTTGTGGTCGGGGGCGGACTACTTCCTTCGGTTCTGGCGCGAGGTCGTGCGGGCGCCGACCCGCGAGTCGGGTTCCCCCGACTCGAAGTAGAAGCGGCTGGCCACCAGGCCTAGACTCGCCTGCGTGTCCCTTCCCTGGGGACACGCAGGTGGTGAGTTTCATCTCAGCTCGATCTGATCTCCGACCATGACCTCCTCGCGTGAGTAGGTGATCTTGGCGGTGGCGGTGGTGTCCCGGGTGGCAATCACCGTGACCTGCCCCACGACGTTGCGCGGGGTCGGAACCGAGGGATACATCACGCGGAAGATCGAGAAGACGCTCCCCGGGGAGATGCCGTCCTCCGAGCCGGCGCTGATGCTGACGAAATGGCCCTGCCCGGCGACGACGGCGTCGTTCTCGATGTCGATGACGTAGGCGTCCAACTTGCCGCTGGGAGGAGTCAGTCGGTCGGCGGAGGTCCGGCGCACCACCATCGGCACGTTCACACGCTCGAAGGGCTTCAAGTAGTCGGCAGCGTGGATGTCGCTGCAGGACTCCTCGATGACGGCGGTGGCGCTGTCCTCCTGGACCAGGATGACCTTGACCCAGCCGGTGGTCTCGACCTTCGTCCCGAGCTTGCGCCCGGTGACCGGGTGCTTCACGGGGTACGAGACGTGGTGCAGGGAGTAGACGTCACCCGCCCTCACGCCGGCGTTGCTCCCCTTGCTCAGGTAGACGATGTCACGCTCGGCGAATGCGAACTTGTCCTGCCCCTGCTCGGAGCCGATGACGTAGAGGCTGTCGTCCTCCTGCTCGTCGATGATGTACATCGCGCACTGCAGCGCGGTCTCCTCGGTGACCGGGCCCAGAGATGCACCAGGGCCGCCCGCGGCACCGATCTCGGCCTCGGCTGCGCCCCCGACGTCGAACTCGTCGACGATCCCCTCGGGGCCGCCAAGGGCCAGCTCCTCGCCGGCCGCGTCGCTGATGACCGCGACCTCGGGCAGGACGATCGGGTCCCCGGGATAGATCCAGTGGGCGTCCTCGATGTACTTGTTGGTGTCCCACAGCTGGGGCCACAGGTACGGGTTGTCGAGGAAGCGAGCGGCAAGGTCCCAGAGGGTGTCGCCCCGCTCGATGATGTGGTAGGTCGTCCCTTCGGGAATCGTCGTGGGGAAGCCCGTGTTCTTGGTCCAATGGGGGGCCACCGTCGCCGGGCCGGTCTGGAGGCCGGCCGGCGGGGCATCCTGTGCAGCGACCAGCGTCCCCGCCAGTGCGAATCCGACGAGACCACCGAGAATCACCTTCGGTCTCACTGCCTTCCTCCCGGACGGACCTGGTTCCGTCCTCGCAAACCCCACACGGCCCCCTCGAGAGACCCGGGTTCAAGGGGACCCTATCAGGAAAAAAGGGCTTTCGTCAAGGGGTCTTTTGGCAATTCCTCAAAGTGACACTTGAGGTCAGCCCTGGGGAGGAGGGCCGTCGGCCTGGCCTGGAGGGGGTGGGCTCGGGCCGGCCTGCTCGGTCGGTTCCGGGGCCGCGGCGGACATGGCCGGCATCTCGGCGAGTATCTCGTCGGCCTTGGACACCCACCTGCTGTCCGGGTACTCCTCCTTGAGCCGGCTGAGCATCGGCAGCGCCTCGGCGAAGCGGGCCGAGGCGGCGAACGACTCGCCGAGTCGGAAGATCACCTCGTCGAGATTCTCGTAGTCGGGATACTCGCGCAGGACGCGCTGGTAGCGCAGGGAGGCCGCTCGCCAGGCCTTTCGCGTCTTCTGGTAGAAGTAACCCACCTGGAATTCGGACTGGGCGAGGATCTGGCGGCACTCCTGGATCCGGCCACGGGCCGGCTCGACATAGGCCGAGTTCGGGTAGACGTCGAGGAGCCGATTGAACTCATCGAGCGCCTGCTTGGTGGCGGTCTGATCGCGGTCGGGGCTGTTCTTCTGCTTGAAGTAGGCCTCCGCCGCCTGGTATTGCGCGTAGGCCGCTTCGGGAGCCGACGGGTAGAGGGTGAGGAACTCCCGAAAGGCAGACACGGCCAGGATGGAGTTGCCGGGACCGCCCTGTGCCACGTAGGCGTCGGCCAGGCCGATCCGGGCCCTGGGCTGATACTGGCTTTGGGGGAAGGCGTCGACGATCCTCCGGAAATACTGGCGGGCCGCCTCGTAGTTCTTGTCCTCCATCGCCTGCTGGCCCGCTTCCCAAACGACCTGGTCCGAGGGGCTGGACAGCTTCTCCAGGTCGATGGTCTTCGACCCACAGGCGGCCAGAAGCAGGGCGAGGACGAGTCCGATCGCGAGACGAGACGTCAACGATTCCCTCTCAGCCAGTCCCACTCCCGGGCCAGGCCTTCGGCGAGCCGGACGCGGGACTGGAACCCGAGGTCGCGGCGCGCAGCCGTCGTGTCCGCGAAGGTGTCTCGCATGTCGCCTTTCTGGACCTCCTCGCGCTGGATCTGGAGTGGTGCCCCGGTGATCTCCTCGATCAGCCGCAGCACGTGGTTGAGCTCCACGCGCTCCCCACCTCCCACGTTATACACGGAGCCGGGGTGTCCGGAAACCGCCGCGGCACGGGTGGCGGCCACGATGTCCGACACGTAGGTGAAGTCGCGGGTCTGCCGCCCGTCTCCGTACAGATGGATGGGCTCGCCGTCGCCCGCGGCCCTCAGGAAGCGGTGGAACGCCATGTCCGGGCGCTGGCGGGGTCCGAACACCGTGAAGTAGCGGAGGCTCACCGTCGGCAGGCCGTAGTTGCGGTGATAGAGAACGGCCAGGTGCTCGCCCGCCAGCTTCGTGACCCCGTAGGGCGAAACGGGCTGGCACGGCCCGTCCTCGCGGAGCGGCAGCGTGGGTGTGACCCCGTACACCGACGAGGAGGAGGCGTAGACCAGCCGTCGGACGCCCCGCGGCCAGTGCCGCCTCCAGGAGCTGCTGCGACGCGAGGACGTTGTGGTCGCTGTAGTGGGCGAAGTCCCGACCCCACGAGGCCCGCACGCCGGCCTGCGCCGCGAGGTGATAGACCTGATCGGCGCCCTCGAGCAACGGCGCGAGGTCCAGATCCTGCAGGCGTCCCTCGACAAGGCGAAAGCCTCCGTGCTCGCTCAGGACGGCGACGTTCTCCTCCTTCACCGCTCGCGGGTAGTAGTCGGTGAAGCAGTCGATCCCGACGACCTCGGCACCATCCGCGAGGAGGCTCTCCGCGACGTGTGACCCGATGAACCCGGCGGCGCCGGTGACCACCGCCTTCACTCGAGACGCCTCCGAAGCCCGACGGACAGACGGCGCGCTCGCGCGCTGCCGTCGCTGGCCGTCTCATTCTCGGCGTAGCGGACGCGGATACGGGAGGACGAAGCCCGGCTCACCCGCAGGCCTCGATCAGCCCCCGCGCCGCGGCCTCGGGGTCCCCGGCGGCAAAGGAGGCGCTGCCGGCGACGATGATCTCCGCCCCGGCCTCGACGACGGTCCGGATGTTCTCGGTGGTGACCCCTCCGTCCACCTCGATCCGGGCCCGGAGCCCGCGGTCGCGGATGGTCCCGTGGAGGCGGCGGATCTTGTCGAGCGCAGACGGCAGGAACACCTGTCCCGAGAAACCCGGGTTGACCGACATCAGCAGGACGTAGTCCACCTCGGGGAGGATCTCCTCGAGCGCGGACAGGGGCGTCGAGGGGTTCAGAACCACTCCGGCCTGCACGCCGCGCTCGGAGAGGTGAGCCACCGCCCGCTGGAGGTGCGTCACCGCCTCGACGTGGACGCTGACCCAGCTGGCACCGGCGTCGACGAAGGCGTCGAGGTGGCGCTCGGCTCTCTCGACCATCAGGTGGACGTCGATCGGGAGGTCGGTGACTCGGCGCACGGCCGTCACAACGGCGGGTCCCAGGGTGAGGTTGGGGACGAAGTGACCGTCCATGACGTCCACGTGGATGACCCCCGCGCCGCCGCGCTCGACGGCGGCGATCTCGTCGGCGAGGCGGCCGAGATCGGCGGCGAGGATGGAGGGCGCGAGGATCACGATGTCGCCCTGCTGACGTCGAGGCTGAGGGGAGTCCGCGGATCGATGCGATGGCCCGCCGGCGGCAGCTGCCGAAGGACGATGCCCGGCGCCACGCCGGGGTAGGTGCGGTAGCGGACGTCCGCGACCTTGAAACCCGCCGCGAGGAGCGACGCCATGACGCTCTGGGCGGGACGGCCGATCAGGTCCGGCATCACGTACGCGGCGCGCCCGCCGCCCCGGCTCACGAGCAGGGAGGCCCCGTCGCCGGACACGTCGGTTTCACCCGAAGGGGGGCGCTGGACGAGGACCTGGTCTTCCGGAGCAGGGTCGCTCACCTCGACCACGTGGGCCACGTGCAGGCCGGCCTGCTCGAGGGCGATTCGCGCGGTGCGGACCGACTGGCCCTCGACCCGCGGCACCGTGACGCGGCGGGGGCCGAGGCTCACCCACACGCGAACGTGGCGGTGGGCCTTGAGCGTGCCCCCGGGCGGAGGCTCCTGCGCGATCACGTGAGCGGCGGCGACGGCGGCGTCGTGGCGCCGTCCTTCGACCCGGATGGCGAGTCCGCGCTGGGCGGCCAGCCCGCCGGCCTCGGGCAGTGGGCGCCCGACGAGGCCGGGCACCGCCACGTCGCGGGCCGAGAGCACCACCCTCATCGTGACCACGGCGCTCACCCCGAGCGCGGCCAGGAGCGCGGCGCCAAGGAGAGCGTTTCGGGCGAGGAGGCGGAGGACGGTCTTGACGGTCAAGGCGTGGCGATCCCGTGGCTTTCAGCGTGACCTCGCAGGTTACCACATCCCCCGTCGGCGACGGCCTCACCGCGTGCGGGTGAGGCGAGCGGCGAAGAAGGCGTCGCCGCGGTGCCGCGTCGGGCTCATCTTCACGAACGGACCCACCGCGAAAGCGGAAGCCCACGGGGGAGCTCCTCGGGCTCGAACATGGGGTGGGCCTCGAGAAAGGGCCGCACGACACCCTCGTTCTCCTCGTCCTCGACGGAGCACGTGGAGTACACCAGCCGCCCGCCGGGCCGGACGAGGGGGGCCAGGGCGTCGAGCAGCGCGCGCTGCCGCACGGCGTGCCGCTCGACGTCCCGGGGTCCACACCGCCAGCGGATGTCCGGGCGGCGGGCCAGCGTGCCGAGGCCGCTGCAGGGGGCGTCGACGAGGATCGAGTCGAACGGTCGGTGAAACGGCGGGTGCAGCGCGTCCCCCGCCACGAGATGCACGTTGCGAGCGCCCCAGCGTGAGCACACCTCGGACAGGGTGCGCAGGCGTCGGGGGGCCGCCTCGGTCGCCACGACGCGGCCGGACGCCCCCAGCCGATCGGCGATGAGAAGGGCCTTGCCCCCCGGCGCGGCGCAGGCGTCGAGAACGAGCCCCGATCGGACCGCGAGCTGGGCCACCAGCTGCGAGCCGACGTCCTGGACGTAGAGCAGGCCTTCACCCGCGAGATCGGCGAGGCGGCCGTCGGCCGCCTCCCACGCGTCCGGCACGTCCGTCCCCCGCGGGTCGAGCCCGGCGGCGGCGGCACGGGCGGGGGCGTCACCGACGTGGGGATTGAATCGGAATCCGGTCGGCGGGGGCTCGAGGAGGGCGCGGGCGCGCGCGACGGCCCCTGCGGCGCCGAGGCGGTCGAGCCAGCGCTCGGCGAGCCACCGGGGGAGCGAGCCGGCGGTGGTCAGCCAGCCGAGCGGGTCGTCCCCGGCGCTGGGCTCGGAGGGCGGGCCCTCTCGCTGCAGGCGGCGGAGCACGGCGTTGACGAAGCCGGTGGCGCCTCCCCTCGGCTCGGCCGCGCGCGCGAGGGCGACGGACTCGGACACCGCGGCGTGCGCGGGCACCCGCAGGTAGAGGAGCTGGTACGCGCCCAGGCGAAGGGCGTCCCGCACCCGGGGCGTGGCCCGCCCGAGGGGACGGCTCGCGAGGCCGGCGAGGACGTGGTCGAGCCACCCTCGTCGGCGGAGCGTCCCCAGGACGAGCTCGTGCAGAAACGCCCGCTCCCGAGGATCGAGCTGGTCGATCTCCTTGGCGGCGAGCGCGTCGGCGAGGGTGCCCTGCCCGGCCGCGACACGGGCCAGGACGGACGCGGCGAGGCGGCGCGCGGGAGTCGGCACTCGCCTCTCAGCCGAAGACGCGGCCGGTGTGCAGCCGAGCGCTGGCGGCAAAGGCGGCGGCGGGCATCGGACGACGGCTCTCGGGCTGCACCTCGGTCACCAACAGCCGGGACCCGGCACCGCACGCCACGACGAGGCCCTCGGGCACCAGCTCGAGGAGCGCCCCCGGGGCTGTCTCCGGCCCATCCTCGGTGGCGGCGACGGCGACCGGCTGAGCCCCAAGGATCTTGAACGTGCGGCCGTCGAGCGAGGAGAAGGTGCCGGGCCAGGGGTCGAATCCGCGGATCCGGCAGTGCAGCTCGTGCGCGGTGAGCGACCAGTCGAGGCGGCCGTCTTCCTTCTTGAGAAGGGGAGCCAGCGTCGCGCGGTCGTGATCCTGCGATGAGGCGGCCAGGGTGCCCTCGGCCAGCCCGCGGACCGTCTCGATCAGGACGTCGGCGCCGAGCCGGGCGAGGCGAGGCTCGAGATCGGCCGAGGTCTCGTCGGGGCCGATGGGAGTGCTCCGCTGCAGAAGTACGGGGCCAGTGTCGAGCCCCTCGTCGATCAGCATCGTGCTGACCCCGGTCTCGCGCTCTCCGTTGGCGACAGCCCACTGGATGGGGGCGGCCCCGCGGAGCTTCGGGAGCAGCGAGGCGTGCACGTTGACCGTGCCGAGAGGGGCGATGTCGATCACGCTGCGGGGGAGGATCTGGCCGAAGGCCACGACCACCTGCAGCTCGGGGGCGAGTCGACGCAGCGCCTCCTGAGCGTCGGGGTCACGGACGCGCCGGGGCTGGACGACGGCCACCTTGCGCCCCTCCGCCACTGGCTTCAGCGGCGGGGGAGCGAGCGCCTTTCCCCGCCCTTTGCGCCGATCGGGCTGGGTCACGAGGGCGGCGACGTCGTGGCCGGCGTCGAGGAGCTCCTCGAAGCAGGGGATCGCGAACGCTCCGCTGCCAAGAAAGACGATGCGCACCGTCCTCAGGTCTCCCAACCCTCGCGGCTGAGCTTGCGGAGCCGGCGCTTCATCAGGTCTCGCTTCAGCGGGGAGAGCCGGTCGACGAAGAGAAGGCCGTCGATGTGATCGATCTCGTGACAGAAGGCGCGGGCCAGAAGGTCGGTGCCGGTGTAGGCCCGCTCGACGCCGTCGGGGTCGAGGCCCTTCACCTCGACGCGCGCGGGCCGGGCCGGCGATCCGCCGTAGCCTGGAACCGAAAGGCACCCCTCCTCCTGCCGCTGGTCGCCCTCGCGAACGACGAGCTCGGGGTTGACGAGCTGGATCAGCTGGTCGCGGTCCTCGCCCACCGAGAGGTCGATCACGATGACTCGGAGGGGAACCCCGATCTGGGGGGCGGCGAGGCCGATCCCGGGCGCGGCGTACATCGTCTCGACCATGTCGGTGAGCAGAGCGCGGATCGAGTCGTCGATCCGCTCGACGGGGGCGGCGGGGGAGTGGAGCACGGGGTCGCCGTACTTGACGATGGGACGGATCGGCATGACCGACTGATTATGTCCCGACGACGCTGAGGGAGCGCAACCCGACTGGTGTCGTGTCACCGAAGTTGTGTGGACTTCAACCACGCGGAGCCCTGGGGGGCTCCGGCGGCCACCCCGACTGCGGCGGGGTGCTCGAAACGCGCGGAGCCGAAGGCTCCGACCGGTATCGCCGGGCACGCCGTTGTCCGCGATTCGAGCACTCCGAAACCGCCAGCCTCGAAGTAGAGCAGGGTCCTCGTCGGGGTCCCGCCCGCCGAAGCCCTCACCGCGTGGTCTGTGACGTGCACACGACTTCCGTCACATGCCACTAGTCGGAGGCGTCTCCGATGAGGGCCTGCTGCTGCTCGCGGGTGGCCTTCAGGTGGGCGAGGAGCTCGTCGAGCGAGTCGCCTCCGAGCTTCTCGAGCAGGGCATCGGCCAGGATCCAGGCCACCATGGCCTCAGCCACCACCCCGGCGGCGGGGACGACGCAGGTGTCGCTCCTCTCGACCGAGGCCTTCCGGGGCTCGCGTGTCGAGAGGTCGACGGAGCGCAGCGGGATGAGGAGCGTGGGGATCGGCTTCACGGTTGCGCGGGCCCGGATCGGCTTTCCGTTGGAGACGCCGCCCTCGATACCCCCGGCGCGGTTTGTGGGACGATCGATGCCGTCCTCGCCGGACCACACGATCTCGTCGTGGAACGCCGAGCCCCGCGCCGCCCCGGCCTCGAACCCGGCGCCCAGCGCCACCGCCTTCACCGCGTGGATCGACATCAGGGCCTGGGCGAGTCGGCCGTCGAGCCGGCGGTCCCAGTGGGCGTAGGAGCCGAGGCCGGCGGGGACGCCGCGGACGACGACCTCGAGCTCGCCCCCGACGCTGTCGCCGTCCTTCTTGGCGCGATCGATCTCCGCGATCATCGCTTCGCTCACCTCGGGGTCGACGCAGCGCACGGGAGACTCCTCGACGCGCTCGAGGTCGTCCCACGCGACGGTGGTGTCGGGGGCGAGGGCCGCCCCCGAGATCCGGACGACGTGGCTGCGCACCTCGACCCCGGTCTCGAGCAGGAGTGCGCGCGCGAGGGCGCCCGCGGCCACGCGAGCGGTGGTCTCCCGGGCGCTCGCGCGTTCGAGGACGTTGCGCAGGTCCGTCGTGCCGTACTTCAGCGCGCCCGCGAGATCCGCGTGCCCGGGGCGCGGGTAGTGGAGCCGGCGGCGCTGTCGCGCCTCCTCGGGCTGCGGGTCGGGCGACATGACGTCGCCCCAGTTCGCGAAGTCGCGGTTGCGGACGACCAGGGAGACCGGGCTGCCGAGGGTCGAGCCGTGCCGTACGCCCGAGAGGATCTCGACGGCGTCCTTCTCGATCTTCATGCGCCCGCCGCGGCCGTAGCCGCCCTGCCGCCGGCGGAGGTCGGAGTCGATCGCCTCGCGATCGACGGGGACACCGGCGGGCAGCCCTTCGACGATGACGGTCAGGCCGGGGCCGTGCGACTCGCCGGCGGTCAGGAAGCGCAGCATGCGAGGAATCGTGGGCCAGCCCCCGAAGTCGTGTCAAGAACGTTCCAGCCGCCCTCGCTGTGACGGTTCGGAATCTGTGACAGTGGGCGACCAGCGCGCGAGACGCTCGTCGTAGCCTCTCCCCGCTTCCGACAGCGAAGCGCCACGTCGCTCGAAGCAAGGAGGAATGCCATGCCACACGAGGCCGCGGGACCGCTCGGCGGTCTCCTGGGCCGCTCTGCGGCCATGGAGGATCTGCGGTCGGAGATCATGAAGTACGGACCCAGCGAGCTGCGCATTCACGTCCACGGGGAGACGGGAACCGGGAAGGAGCGGGTGGCGCGTGCGCTGCACGCACTCTCGTCCAGGGCCCGCGGCCCCTTCGTCCCCTTCAATGCCGCCGGCTTCTCGGACGAGCTGGTCGAGGCCGAGCTGTTCGGACACACGCGGGGAGCCTTCACCGGGGCCCTGCTGGCGCGCGAGGGGTACGTGGCCGCGGCCGAGCACGGGACGCTCTTCCTGGATGAGGTCGCGGAGCTGAGTCCCCGGGCCCAGGCGAAGCTGCTGCGCTTCCTCGAGGAGCGCGAGTACCACCGGCTCGGAGAGACGGTGCCGCGCCGCGCAGATGTGCGAGTGCTGAGCGCCACCAACGTCGATCTCGGCCAACGCGTTCGAGAGGGCCGCTTCCGCCAGGACCTGTGGTACCGGCTGCAGGAGCACCGCGTGCTCCTCCCGCCGCTGAGGGAGCGGGGAGGGGACGTGCTCCTTCTGGCTCGGCACTTCCTGCGCCAGGAGGAGCGGCCGTCGGGGACGCTGCCTCCCCGGCTGAGCAGGGAGGCCGAGACCGCGATCGCGCGGTTCACGTGGCCGGGCAACGTGCGACAGCTGGCCAACGAGATGCGTCGCCTGGTCGTGACCGCGACGGACGGGGTGGTGCTCCTGGAGCATCTCTCGGACGAGGTTCGCGCGTCGCTGCGGGTGCCCGCCGGCTGTCTCCGCTCCAAGATGTCGGCCGTCGAGAGGAAGATCCTGCGGGAGGCCCTCGCGCGGAACGGAGGCGTTCGGACCGCGACCGCCGCCGAGCTGGGGATCACACGGCAAGCGCTCGTCAACAAGATCCGCCGCCTGGGCGTCTTGGCAGAGGGCTAGCGCCGTGTCACCGGAGTTGTGTCAAATCCTCTGGAGCGTTCGGCGCTCGGCGGCCACTGTCAATCATCGACCCCCCACCCTCCCCACGTAGGGGAGGGAAATGCCTGAGATAGGCCATGGACACCCGCGTGTCCCCAGGGAAGGGACACGCGGGCGAGCTGGGCCTGGCGGCCAGCCGCACTCGTGCGCTCCGGAAGCGACCAGCTTCGAAGTACAGCCGCGTCCTCGCCGGGGCCCCGCCCGCCGAGCCCCTCGCCGCGCCGTCGGCCGTGTTCGCAGGACTTCAGTGACGCACGATTGACCGGGTTCCCGCGGGTCGCCAGAGCCTGCCGCCGGGTTCAGGCAGCGAGCGACACGGTGCTATCCTCGCGCGCCTTTGATCCTGGGGGAGGGGACGGTGGTCGAGCAGACGCCAAAGCGGCTGGGCACCTGGGGCAGCCTGCGTTCCGTCGCGGGGAGCTGGCGGCTGCTGTCGGTGAGCCTGCTGTCCTTCGCGTCGGGGCTGCCACTCGGCCTGGTCTGGATCGCCATCCCGACCTGGATGGCCCGGGCCGGGGTCGACATCAAGGTCATCGGTCTCTTCACCCTCGCCCAGGCCCCCTGGAGCTTCAAGCTCCTGTGGTCGCCGTCGATGGACCGCTACCCGCCCCCGTTCCTCGGGAGGAAGCGGGGCTGGATCCTGGTCGGCCAGATCGCTCTCTTCGCCCTCGGCCTCGCCCTGGCCGGTGTGTCCGACCACCCGGAAGCGGTCTGGGTGATCGGGGCGTTCGCCCTCGCGATCGCGTTCGCGTCGGCTTCTCAGGACATCGCCTACGACGGCTACGCGGTCGAGGTTCTTCGAAAGGAAGAGCACGGGATGGCCACCGGCGCGCGCGTCGCCTTCTACCGGGCGGCGATGCTGGTTTCCGGCGGTCTCGCGATCACCCTGGCCGCGGAGATCTCCTGGGCCTCCGTCAACCTCCTGCTCGCCTTCCTCTATCTGCCCTTCATGGTGGTGACCTGGTTCGCGCCCGAGCCCGAGTCCGTCCCCGAGCCGCCGCGGACGCTGCGGGATGCCGTGTTCGGGCCGTTCGTGGGGCTTCTGGCGAAGCACCGGGCCCTCGAGATCCTCGGCTTCGTCGTGCTCTACAAGCTCAGCGACAACCTCACCCAGGCCCTCACCCGGCCCTTCCTGGTCCAGGTGGGCTTCAACGACTTCGACGTCGGGGTGGCCACCGCCACGATCGGTCAGGCCGCGGTCATCGGCGGGACGCTCGTCGGGGCGCTCCTCACGAACCGACTCGGTCTCGGCCGGGCGCTCTGGATCTTCGGCTTCCTGCAGCTGTTCTCGAACCTCGGGTACGCCGCCGTTGCCCACGTGGGCGTGAACCGCCCACTGATGTACGCCGCGCAGGCGTTCGAGCTGGGCTCGAGCGGTCTCGGGACGGGGGCCTTCGGCGTCCTGCTGCTGCGCCTCACCCAGAAGCGATTCTCCGCCACGCAGTACGCGCTGCTGTCGAGCCTGTTCACCCTTCCGCGCATCCTGGCCGGCCCCGCCGCCGGCGTCCTCGCGGACACGATGGGGTGGCGCGATTTCTTCATCGCCACCGTCCTGTTCGGTGTGCCGGGGATGGTGATGCTCGCGCGTTTCGTGCCGTGGGGCGTCAGGGAGCCGGTCTTCACGGTCGAGAGCGTCCCGCACGGGGCCCCCCTCACGCGGGGTCAGCTGATCCGGCGCTCGGCGGCGGGAGCCCTCGTGGCCTGGGCGGCGGGAGTGATGGCGGTCGGCCTCGTAGGAGCCCTGCGCAGCCTGCGCGCGGGGGAGGGCTTCGACCTCCTGACCCCGGTCCGGGACGTCCTCCTTCCCGCCACCCTGGGAGGCTGGACGACGGCAGTCGGCGTCGGGGTCTTCGGCCTCCTCGCCGGCCTCGCCACCGGTGCTCTCCTCGTGGCGCGTCGTACGGTCCACGACGACGCCGGGGGATGAAACCGACCCGTTCGGACGTAACATCTGCAGGACGAGGGAACCCGCCGGAGGTCTGGGTGTCCAAGCTTGTGGATCGTAGCGGAGAGTTCGGAATGAGCGCGGGAGAGATTCCGCTCGAGGCCGCGGGGCGTGCGACCGGTCGGGCTGCCGACGTCGTGCTCGTGGCGCGGTGCCGACACGGGGAGGAGGAGGCCTTCGCCCGTCTCGTCGCCCTTCACGAGGGGATGGTGTTCAACCTCGCTGCGCGGCTTCTCGGCGACGACGAGGAGGCCCGCGACGTCGCCCAGAATGTCTTCCTGCACGTGTACCGCAAGCTGGGCCAGTTCGAGGGGCGAAGCAGCCTTCGGACCTGGATCTATCGGATCACCGTGAACCAGTGCCACAACCGCCGCCGCTGGTGGCAGAGCCGCCGGAAGGAGAAGGAGGAGCCCCTCGATGACGTGGCGGCTGGACCCAACGCCATTCGCCTGGCCGACGGGAGGCCCGAGAGCAGCCCGTTCGCCCAGACGCATCGCCGCGAGCGCGCCCGCCGTGTGCAGGAGGCGCTCTTGCAGCTGAGCTTCGATCACCGCGCGGTGCTGGTGCTGCGGGAGATCGAGGGACAGTCTTGCGAGGCGATCGCAGACGCGCTTGGAATCGCCGCGGGCACGGTCAAGAGCCGGCTCTCGCGCGCACGCGAGGCGCTGCGGAAGCGGCTGGCCGATGTGATCGGAAAGGGCGAACAGGGATGAGGTGCGCATTCGTCCGAGGTCGGCTCTCGGCCTGGATCGACGGAGACCTCCCGCCCGCCACCGCGGGCGCGGTGAGCGCCCATCTCGGCAGCTGCCAGGGGTGCGGGCAGAGGGCGGCGGAGCTGCGTGGCGTCTCGCAGCTCCTGGGCGAGCTGCCGCGGCTGGAGGCCGCCGAGTCTGTCGCTCAGGAAGTGCTCACGCGACTGGAAGTCGAGACGCGCGGGCCGGGCCTCGGCATGCTCCTTCGGCGCTTCGGGGCGGCGAGACCCTTGATCATGCCCAGTCTGGTGCCCGCTGCCCTGGTGTTGGTCACCGTCCTCTCCGCCGCGCTGGCCCTCGACTCGGGCGCTCATCCGCGCCTCCCCGCGAGCATCGCCTCCTGGGGCGTCGTCCCCGCCCTGGGGACCGAGAGCAACCCGCGGTTCCCTTCCACCGGCGTAGGCCTGCCCCGCGAGCGTGACGGTGGGCGCCTCGCCGCGGACGCAGTGCTCGCCGGGGCCGGGGAAGAATCGCTCTTCGTCGAGACCGTGGTGGCACGAGACGGCACGGTTTCGACCGTGACCCTCCTCGAAGGGAACGCCGAGCAGGCGGGCCCGCTCCTCGACGCGCTGCGCCAGCTGCGATACGAGCCGCCCCGGTATCGGGGCCGCCCGGTCGCGGTGAGCGTCTACCGACTGATCAGCCACACGGACGTCGGCCTCCCGCAGACCTGAGAGCGGAGCGCCCAGGCGCCTCCGGCTTGATTGAGCAAGTGCGGGTGGTCACCAGGCCTAGGCTCGCCCGCGTGTCCCTTCCCTGGGGACACGCGGGTGTACGGGGCCTATCTCGGGCATTTCCCTCCCCTCCGTGGGGAGGGATAGGGTGGGGGGTCGATGAACGATTGTGCACGCCGAGCCCAGCCTGAGGTTCCGCGCCGCAGAGACACGGACGACTTCGGGAGACGACACTAGTAGAGGGAGCCCGACGCTCGCTTGGCCCTCAGCATTCGACCCGCCGCGGCGTGCACGACAGCGAGGTCGAGCCCCTTCATCTTCTTGTCGGGGGAGCGGACCGTCTCGACCGCCGGACCCACGGGGGCCCACACGGCGGGGTCGGTCGGCCCGAACAGCGCGAGCGTTGGCGCACCCGCCGCGGCGGCGAGGTGGCTGACGCCCGAGTCGTTGCCGACGTAGAGCCCCGCCTGCGCGAGCAGCGCGCCCAGCACGCGGATCGGCACATCGCGCAGGGGCAGGGCGCCCGGGAGCCGACAGAGGGGGGCCGCCGCCTCCTCGTCCGCGGGGCCGATCACGAGGAGCCACGGCCGCCCGCGCCCGTGGGCGTCCGAGAGGGCGGCAAACCGTTCGGCCGGCCAGTTCTTCGCCGGAGACCCGCTCCCGGGGTGAATGGCGAGGAAGCCCGGCGACAGGGACGGGCCGGCCGCCTGCGCGGCTCGCCGTTCTTCCGGTCTGAAGACGAGCGTCGCCGGCTCGGACATTGGATCGCCTCCGAGTCCCCGCGCGGGGGCGGCAAGCCAGATCGAGGCGTGCGGGCCCGGTTGCGGGTGGGGCGACCGGGCGAAGACCCGTGAGGCGAGGGGCCGGAGTCGGGCACGGAGGTCGGCGCTGTCCGTGAACGCGAGGACGGCGTCGGCGCGGAGCGCGTCTGCGAGTGGAGGGGCGGCGGACTCGCCGGCCATCAACCGCGCCATCTCCGGGCCATCCAGGGGGGTGAGGCTCGCGACCTCCGAAGGACCGGCGCCGACGAGGGCACGCCCGGGGCCGGAGGGGGCCAGGAGGCGGACGCGGTGGCCCGCACCCCGCAGCGCCGCCACCGCGCGGCGGAGGAGGAGCACGTCGCCGAGCGCGCCCGCCCGCACCAGGAGAACGTCCAGGGCCGCGTGCTCCGCGTCAGGGCACGTCGACGCGGCCGGTGGCGACGTTGCCCAACCGGTCGAAGACGCGCAGGACGACGACGTGGGGCCCGACGCCCCCGGTCGAGGGGATGGCGAACTCGTAGGACTCCTCGCTCGAGTCGTTGATGCCGTCGAGGGGGTACACCTGCTGCCAACGGCCGGCATCGACGGAGAACTCCAGGCGCTGGATCCGGCTCCCGGCGTCGCGCGCCGTCGCCCGGACCCGGTCGGTGCTTCCGGAGACAAAGGAGGCGACGAGCGTCGGCGGGGCATTGTCGACCTCGAAAGAGACGGAGTCCTTGTGTCCGGTCAGGGCGAGCGCGGGGGGATTGTCCGGCGCGTCCGAGGCGGTCACGCGGACGACGTACCGCCCGTCGGGTATGGCGGTGGTGTCCCAGGCCAGGACGGGCTCGGTCAGACCTTTCCGAAGGACACGCCACTGGTCGTCCCGCAGGGCGCGATACTGCACGTCGTAGACGAGCACGTCGCGGTTCTCGTCTTCCGCGTTCCACACGAAGGTGCGCAGCCCTCTCCTGTGGAGAGCGCGGCTGAAGGCGGTGACGGACGGCGCATCGGGAGGCCGGCGGTCGCCGTCCCGCTCGCCGAGGGTGTCGGGCTCGAGCCCCAGGACCTCGGGCTCGGTGCTCACGGTGATCGGCTTCTGGAAAACATGGCCCGGGGGATGCACCGTGATGGAGGAGACCTGCGGACGCAGGTTGCGCTCCAGATAGGCCGCCGAGAGCGCCTCGATCTCGGGGGAGGTGTCGTCCCGGCCGACGAGGGTGAGCCGGATCTGGAGGAATCGGGCGCTCTCGCTTCGGATCGGGGCGCCGGGGGCGCCCGTCCCGGCCGGAGTCCACTCACCCCAGGTCGTGTCCGGAGCCGAGGTGTTGCCCGAACGGGTCTCGAGACGCACCCCCGTCCCGTCGGGTGCATCGCCCTCCCAGCGGACGCGACCCCACGCCGCCACGATCCGGGCGTCCTTGATGCCGGAAACGAATGTGCCCTCGGCGGCGTTGGCGGAGGAGAGGGTGAGGAGCCGCGCGGGATTCGAGGTGACCAGCGCCGCGGCTTCGCCATCCTGCGTGGCGATCCCGGTCACCTGTCGAGCGGGGAGGCTGGCGACGAGGGCCCAGCGGCCGTCGCGGTGGACGCGGAAGACCTTGCCCTCGTCGCCGGTGCCGACCAGGACCCCTCGCTCGGCCCGCGCCAGCGAGTGGGGCCTGTCGTCCTTCGAGCTCCAGAGCGTCTCGACCGTGCCCCTCGGATCGATGCGGAGGAGCGCCCCCTTGGCGGTGGCCGTCGAGGTTGCGGGCGGGGCATCGGCCAGGGTCAAAGGCGCGGCACCCGGGGCGGGGACCACCGCGAAGCTTTCCGTGACCGTGACCTCGGCGCCGGGAGTGGCGATCGGAGCCGAAGGTCCGGCCGGTGCGGGTGGGGTCGACGGACCCCCGTTGATGGCACCGACGTAAAGGCCTCCGTCCTCGCCGACGATCAGGGCCTTGATCTCGCGGAACGGCGAGTCGAGGAGAACGAAGACCTCGCCTCGCCGATCGATGCGATAGACGACGCCCTCGGGAGAGCTGCCCGCGTAGACCCGGCCGTCGTCGTCGAGGGCCAGCGCCAGCACGTGCGTGTCGGCCGAGCTCAAGATCAGCTCGGACGTCCCGTCGGGCCGGACGCGGTAGACGCGGCCCTCACCGCCGGTGGCCACGACGAGGTCACCTCGATCATCGAATGCCAGGGCCCAGATGTACGTCTCCTCGGGGTCGAAGAAGGAGCGAGCACCCCCATCGGCGTCGATGGCGTAGACCGCTCCGTCAGGCGAGGTCGCGGCGTAGACACGGTCGTCGGGCCCCACCGCCACCGCGTGCACCTCGAGCTGCTCCGCGTCGAACAGCACGCGTCCCACTTCGCCCTCCACGCGAAACACCCGACCGTCGTTGCCGGTCCCGACGTACAGGACGCCCTCGTCGTCCCGCGAGACGCACCAGGCGTTCGGAGCCTCGGGATCGAACAGGGTCTCGATCGCCGGGCCCAGGCGCAGGCGGGCTTCGGAGTCCAGAGAGAGGTTCTCGATCTCCCCCTCGAGGAAGGCCGAGGTTCCCTCGAGCCTCCAGAACTCGGGAGCGGCGGCACCCGCGGCGGGGACCAGAAGAAGGGTGAAGACGAGCGCGAGCGCGGCTCGGTGGAGCATGGCGGTCCTCCGGGAGGAAAGGAGCGGGCTCAACGCTCCACCTGGATGCTCAGGCGGCGGGCGCCCGAGATCGCGTGGTCGGTGGCTTTCTCTGCCTTCCAGACCGGCATCGTCCGCAGGGGAACGACGCTCGCTCCCTGGTCGGGGGCCTGCAGAACGGAGAGGACGGACCCGGGCAGCGAGGGCAGGTACTCGCCGCCCACGATCATGCCTTGACCCGGTCGGGTCAGACGGGCGTACAGACGGTGGCCCGACCTCAGCTCGTTGAGGGCGCGCAGCAGCTGATCGAGGTCGCGGTACACGAAGGGCTGCTGCATCTCCTGCTGCTCGAGGGCGTTGAACGTGGCGGCGTCCGCGACGAGCAGATCGTACGTGCCGGCCGAAGCGCTCACCGGGATGCGGAGGGGCAGGGAGTGGGTCACGGAGCCGCCACGGTGCGTCCGCAGGAGCACCTTCAACGTGGCGGTCGTTCCCGGTCGCAGGCGGCCGGAGTAGTCCAACCAGGCCCTCACGATCGTGGCGCTGCGTGCCTCCTCCTCGACCGCCACGTCCACCTCGATGGATCGAACGGCCACCGTCTCGAATTCGTTGGCCACGAGCAAGGCCAGGGGGCCGGCCACGAGGGCGGCCGCGCGCGCGGCCGGCTCCCCGGTGGCGAGGACGTCCTCGACCCGCACCTCCTGCCCTCCCTCGAGAGCGAGACGGGCGTGGAGGCGGAGGGTCGTGGTTCCGAAGGCGCGCTCGTGACCCTGCAGGACGGAGAGGAGGGACACGTAGGCGAGCACCGGCGTGAAGAGCTCGTCCCGGACGATGCGGAAGCGGAACGTGCGTTCTCCTCTCCGGGCCGAGTGGAGGCGCACCTCCGAGGCGATCATGGACGGAAAGCTGCCCAGCCGACCGGCGATCGCGCTCGCGCGGTCCTGCTCAACGGTCCCGACGGCGTCGAGCGCGGCCGCGATCTTCCACGAAGCCTGCAGGCTCGGGTAGACGGAGTAGACGTAGGCCTTCTTCATCGGGAACTGCGTGGGCCCGAGGTTGTACAGGGGGTGTCCGAACGCGTAGACACGGCCCTGGTCGATGTGGGTGACGGTGCCGGTGGCCGAGAGATCGAGGTCGCCCTCGATGAGCGAGACGCCCACCGCGGCCCCCGGCACCAGATCGGGCAGGGGCCCGACGGTCTCGTCGGCGGAGCCGCCGGAGCCGAGAACCGGCACGAAGCCCATCGACGAGAAGACGTGTCGAGCCCACTCGAAGGCCGAGGGCTCGAAGCCCGAGAAGACGAGAGGCAGGGCGAGGGGGCTCAGGCTGGCGCCGGCCAGCCGTGGCGGCAGGGCCTCGCCCCGGAACGGGCCCGCCACGATCGCCCGCTGCGGGCGCTCGACGGCGGCAGCCACCGCCTCCCGGTCGAGGGGGGCGGCCAGACCCCCCGGGCCCAGGACGGGCTTGAAGCGCGCGGAGCTCGCGCGCGGGGTCGCCACCCTCGTGGCTTCGATCATGTCGCCGATGGGGGTGATCCCGGCGATGGGCTCCTTGCCGAATGGAAAGGAGTACGCCACCGCGCCCACGAGCTTTCCGTCGACGAAGACGGGGCTGCCGCTCATGCCCCGGATGACCCCGGTCTCGGAGAGGGGACCGCCCGCGAGGCGGGCCAGTATGAGGCTCTGCCGCGGACCCGCCATGTTGTCGATGACGCCGAGGATGTGGACACCGAACTCCTCGACCCGGGACCCCTCGAAGACGGTGCGGCCCGTTCCGTCCATTCCCGGTCGCACCCGTTCGAGGGGAAGGATCTCGGCGGCTCCGGCACCCGCGGACGCGAGGAGGACGGCAAGAAGGACGGCCGACGGCGAGGGGCGACTCATGTTGAAACCATGTTAGCCCCGATCCCACATTCTCTGGGCGGTGGGCATGCCTGGTCGCGATGCCGAATCGGGGTGAGGGGCCCCGGCTCGTTCTCGAGACGGACCTTCTTCTGTCGGAGGCGACGCTGTCGCGTCGCGGCGTACACTCGGGGTTGACGCTCGTCTCGCCAGCTCGACTTCGCATCCCCGAGCGTCTTGACCGTGTAGAGTCGCGCCGGTACGATCGGCCGGTTGGGCCGAACGACGAGCCGCCCCGTAGCAACGAGGAGAAATATCTTTGCCCCACGACGATGCCGTCCAGGCCTCCCGCGACTCGTCGCGCACCGTCGCCGCCGGCCTGTTGGCCTGGGTGTGGCCTGGCCTCGGGCACCTGTACCTGAGGCGACGGGGCAAGGGGCTGGTTCTGATGGGAGCGATCCTCGCCCTCTTCGTGCTCGGCGTCGCGATGGACTCGCGCCTGCAGCTGCACCTGGGGCTCGAAGATCCGTTGGCCCTGCTGTTCAGCCTCGCGCAGATGGGGATCGGCGCGCCCTACTTCCTGGCCCGCGCCGTCGGCCACGAGGCGGGGGTGGTCACCTCGGCAACGTACGAGTACGGCAACACCTTCACCGCGGTGGCGGGCCTCCTCAACATCCTGCTCATCCTCGACGCCCTCGACATTGCCCGGGGGTACAAGCGTTGATGCACTCTCACCTCATCACGCTCGTCGTGTTCTCCGCCCTGGTGTCCGCGGTCTTCGCCGTGCTGCTCCGCGACACGCCTCGCGACCGCCTGCGCTTCGGGCTCCTGGCGTTTGGAGCCTTCGTCGTGTTGACGCTGGTGATCGGCTGGCTGACGAATCCGTTTCCAAGATAGTGGCCTGAAGGCTCGATCCCCCCGATCGTTCAATGACCCCCCACCCTATCCCTCCCCACGTAGGGGGAGGGGAAGGCTTGAGATAGGCCATGGACACACCGCGTGTCCTCAGGGAAAGGACACGCGGGCGAGCCTGGGCCTGGTGGCCAGCCGCACGTGGTCATCGAGCCCGCAGCCTGATCTTCCCCACGTAGGGGGCTCGGGGGACGCGACGTCGAGCTTGCGAGACGAGCGTCGACCCCGAGTGTAGGTTGCGACGCGCCAGCGTCGCCTCCTGCAGGCTGGCGAGCGCCGGGGGCCAGGGCTCCAGGGCCGCTCCTGAGCCCTCTATCGTTCAATGACCCCCCTGCCTATCCCTCCCCACGTGGGGGGAGGGAAAGGCCTGAGATAGGTCCCGTGCGTCCGCATGTCCCCAGGGAAGGGACATGCGGACGACTCTAGACCTGACGCTCTACCGAACCTGGACTCTGGGAGCTACGGCAGCCAGCGGGGCGAGGCCATGCGGTATCCGGCGTCCTCGACGTGGAGGACCTGTCGGTCCCTCCCGTCGGCTTGAATGACGACGAGGCGCGACTCCCCGGCGGCCAGGTCGGTCTCCACGAAGACGATGCCGGTAGCGTTCCAGTCCGGGGCGCCCCGGTAGACATCTCCGCCGCCCACGAGGAGCTGGGGCTCGCCGCCCCCCTGGGTGGTCGAGACGAGGTAGAGGTCCCAGGTGCCGAGGCCTCCGTTTCCCGTCCCGGTCAAACGACGGAACACGATCTGCTGGCTGTTCGGAGAGAAGGCCGGGCTCGCGTCCGAGCCGACGAGGTAGGGCGTTCCCGGCAGGACCTCGCTGCCCGGTCCTCCGTCGGTCATCCTCAGCGGGGGTTCGGGGACCGCCTGGAAGAATGTGACGAAGATCCCGCTCTTGCCCGGGGTCTCCTCGAGCCGCTCGTACGCGGCGCCGCTCACCGTCGGGTCGATCCGGGGGCTGCGCTCACGCTGGTCGGGGGTCTGGATGATGAGCCCGTCCTGGTCGCCGTTGGGGCGGACGGCGAAGAGATCTTCCACGTCTCCGGTGCTGTACACGAGGAACCTGTCGTCGACGGCCCAGTCGGCGGCCTGGACGCGCCGGGCCAGCGCGATGATCGTCTCGACGGACCGGCCGAGATCGATGAAATACAGAGCCGAGGCCTCGGGATCGCCGCTGACCGAGCCGCGCACCGCCGCCACCCGGTCTCGATTGGACGAGGGGGCGACCTGCAGGAAGTCGCAGGGATCGGTCCGCTGGGTGCAGCTCGTCAGGCGCTCGACCTGCGAGCCGTCGGCGTCTACGGCGAACAGCTCGCGGGGCAACCCGGTCTGCTCGGCCCACGCCCCGCTCACGTAGAGCAGCACCGCGTCCTCGCTCGGGGACCGGGAGAATGAGAACTGGGTGAAGGGGTTGGTCTCGTCGCTGCCGCAGGCGGCCAGGCACGCGGCGAGGACGGCAACGACGTGCATCGCCCTGTGACGCATGATTGAAGCAGCGTAGGCTCGCGCGCGTGGGCAAGTCAAGGAGACGTGGGGGGGTGCCGTGATAGACTCGTCGGTCGCGCCGGGCTGGACGGTTCGGCGTGATCTCGACCGGGAGCGCGGCGGAGCGACGGCCCGGCACGAGCGCGTTCAAAGAGGCTGAGGGCTTCGCGATGGCGATCCAAAGGGCGGGGATGGTCGGGTGCGGCCTCCTGGGCCGCACGTCCGGTCGCGGATGCCACGACTGCTCTCACGAGCCGCCCACGGCCGGGCTGGCCTGACGGGGGACCCATGGGCTACGAGAACCTTCAGGTCGAGCGTAAGGACGGCATCGCGGTCGTCACCGTGTGCCGGCCGAAGAAGCTGAACGCCCTGAACACCCAGACGATCGACGAGCTCGACGCCGTCTTCACCGCCCTTGCCTCGGACGTCGAGGTGAAGGGGGTGATCGTCACCGGCGCAGGCGAGAAGGCCTTCGTGGCGGGCGCAGACATCGCCGAGCTCGCGGGGCTCGACGCGGCCGCCGGTCGCACCCTGTCCGCGCGCGGACAGCGCGTCTTCGACCGCATCGAATGGCTGGGGAAGCCAGTGGTGGCGGCGATCAACGGGTTCGCGCTCGGAGGTGGCTGCGAGCTGGCCCTCGCCTGCCATGTGCGTCTCGCCTCCGAGAACGCCTCGCTCGGGACGCCGGAGGTGACGCTGGGTCTCATCTGCGGCTACGGCGGCACCCAGCGGCTGCCGCGTCTCGTCGGCCGCGGCGCCGCGCTCGAGATCCTCTTGACCGGGGAGCGGGTCGGAGCCGAGGAGGCGCTTCGGCTGGGCCTGGTGAACAGGGTCGTGCCCCTCGAGCGGCTGCTTCCGGAGGCGGAGGCCCTGGTTCGGAAGATGGTGGCGAACGGCCCGCTGGCCCTGCGCGCCACGCTCGAGGCCGTCCAGGGCGGGCTCGACCGGCCGATGGCGGAGGCCCAGGACGGAGAGGCAGAGCTCTTTGGCGAGCTGTGCGCGAGCGCGGACGCCGCCGAGGGGACGAGAGCCTTCCTCGAGAGGCGGGCGCCGCGGTTCCGAGGCCAGTGAAGAAGCAGGCCCCCAGGGATCGGCCGTCGGCACGCGGTCTCCGCGTGGCGGTTCTCTGCGCCCGGTTCAACCCGACGGTCACCGACGGCCTTCGGGACGGGGCGGTCGAGGCTCTGCGCGAGATGGGGGCGGCGGCCTCGCGCGTGGCCGTGTTCGACGTCCCGGGCGCCTTCGAGCTGCCGCTGGCCGCGAAGGCCGCGGCGACCTCGGGGCGGTTCGACGCCGTCGTGGCGCTCGGGGCGGTCATCCGCGGGGACACCGACCACTACGAGCACGTGGCCCGGGAGGCGGCGTCGGGGCTGGCCGCCGCCGCCTTCGAGACCGGGGTCCCCGTGGCCTTCGGGGTGCTGACGGTCCGGCGCGCTCGGCAGGCGCTCGAGCGGGCGGCCCCGGGGCCGGACAACAAGGGGGCGGAGGCCGCCCGCGCCGCCGTGGCCATGGTGCACACGCTGCGGGCCATCGCCGGCCATCCGGCCCGTCGCCGAGGCCGCTGATGGGACGCCGCACGAAGGCCCGGGAGTGTGCCTTCCAGATGCTCTACCAATGGGGGATCACCAACGGCCCGATGGAGGAGGTGGTCGACTCGTTCTGGAGGGTGCGCCGGAGCACCACCGCCACGCGGGCGATGGCGGACCGGCTCGCCAAGGGTGCGCGCTCGCGCGTCGTGGAGATCGACGCCGCCATTGCGGAGGCGGCCTCGAACTGGCGGCTCGACCGGATCGCCCCGGTGGACCGCACGGTTCTGCGCCTCGGCGCCTGGGAGCTGATCGGGGAGCCCCAGACCCCCTCGGCCGTCGTGCTCGACGAGGCGGTGGAGCTGGCCAAGCGCTTCGGTGAGGAAAACTCTCCCGCCTTCGTCAACGGCGTCCTCGACGCCATCCGGCGCCGCGTGCGCGGCTCGGCGACGCCGACCGCGGTGCCGCAGGAGCGCGGCGAGCCATGAGCACGGACGAGCGGAAGGACGGTGCCGGCGCGCCCCCGGTCCCGGGCTGGCCCGCGGAGTCCGCCCAGCGACTCGAGAAGGCCTCGGCCCTGCGAGGGCTGGGGGTGAGCGTCTACCCCACGCGCTTCGAACGGACGCACCGCCTGGGCGAGATCGTCGCCGCCCACGAGACGAGGACGATCGAGGAGCTCGAGGAGCTCGGGGTGGACGTGACGATCGCGGGCCGGGTGGTCACGAAGCGGGGGCACGGCAAGGCGTCGTTTGCCACCCTCTCCGACGGCGAGAGCCGTCTGCAGATCTACGTGCGGCTCGACCGGGTGGGGGAGAAGGGCTATCGCGTCTTCGACCTCCTCGATCTCGGTGACTTCGTGGGGGTCGCGGGCCGGGTCATGCGGACCCGCAAGGGAGAGCTGAGCATCGAGGCGCGGGAGATCACCTTCCTCGGGAAGGCGTTGCTTCCCCCGCCGGAGAAGTGGCACGGCCTGGCCGACGTGGAGATTCGCTATCGCCAGCGCTATCTCGACCTGATGGCCAACCCCGAGGCGCGACGCACCTTCCGGACCCGCAGCCGGGTGGTGTCGGCCATTCGCCACTTCATGGACGAGCGCGGCTACATGGAGGTCGAGACCCCCATGATGCAGCCGGTGGCGGGGGGCGCCATGGCCCGCCCGTTCGTGACCCACCACAACGCCCTCGACGTGGACCTGTATCTGCGGATCGCCCCCGAGCTCTACCTCAAGCGGCTCGTCGCGGGGGGTCTCGAGCGGGTGTACGAGATCAACCGGAACTTCCGGAACGAGGGCATCTCCTCGATGCACAACCCCGAGTTCACGATGCTCGAGTTCTACACCGCCTGGTTCGACTGCGGGGACGTGATGGACACCACGGAGGCCCTCGTCGCGACCGCGGCCGCGGCGGCGGGGGAGGGCCCGTTCTCCTACCGCGGCCGGGAGGTGTCTTTCACGCGGCCCTTCCCCCGTCTCGCCATGAAGGACGCGGTCGCGGAGCGCCTCGAAGGCGAGTCGGTCCCCGGCTTCTCGCGGAGCGTCCTCGACGAGCCCGAGCGCCTCACCTCGCTCCTCGACACTCCGGAGTTCGGCGCGCTCGCGGCCCGGCTCGGCCTCGAGGCGGAGGCCTACCGGCCACTGTCCCACGGCAAACAGGTCGCGCGTCTGTTCGAGGAGCTGGTGGAGGCCTCGCTGTGGAACCCCACCTTCGTGACTGACTACCCGGTGGAGGTCTCGCCCCTCGCCAAGGCGCGGCCCGACGACCCGAGCCTGACCGAGCGCTTCGAGCTCTACATCGCGGGGATGGAGGTGGCGAACGGGTTCTCCGAGCTCAACGACCCGCTCGAGCAGAGGCAGCGATTCCTCGACCAGCTGCGGGAGCGCGAGCGCGGCGACCTCGAGGCGCACCAGATGGACGAGGACTACATCCGCGCCCTCGGGCACGGCCTCCCGCCCACCGGTGGTTGCGGGGTCGGCATCGACCGCCTCGCCATGATCCTCACCGACTCTCCGTCGATCCGCGACGTGATCCTCTTCCCCCAGATGCGACCCGAGAGCGGACGCGAACGAGCCGCGGAGCCGGAAACCGGTGACCGCGAGGACGCGGGGGACGCCGCCGAGTGAGCATGCCCTGGGAGCTGCGGGTCGCCCTCCGCTACCTCACCGCACGCCGTAAGCAGGCCTTCATCTCGCTGATCTCGGGTGTGGCGGTCGTGGGGGTGGCGGTCGGGGTGATGGCCGTCCTCATCGCGCTCGGGCTGATGACCGGGCTGCAGTCGGAGATCCGCACGAGGATCCTGGGCGCCACCGCGCACATCAGCATCTTCCAGGGCCGGGGGGACCCCTTCCACAACTACGCCGAGGTCGTGGAGAAGGTGCGAGCGGTGCCCGGGGTCTCGGGGGCGGCTCCGGCGGTCTACGGCAAGGCGCTGCTCACCAGCTCGACCGGCTCCGCGGTGGCCACCCTCAAGGGGATCGTCCCCGCCGACGAGGCGACGGTCACCGACGTGGTGACGCAGGTCCGCGAGGGGGACGTGGGACCCCTCGAGCGACCCGGGGAGGGTCCCACGCCAGTGCTTCTCGGCTACGCCCTCGCCGACACCCTCAACGTGGGAGTCGGGGACGTGGTGACGGTCACGTCGCCCAAGGGCCGTCTGTCTCCGATCGGCGTCCTTCCTCGCGTCAAGAAGGTCCGGGTCGTGGGGACGGTGAAGACGGGGCTCTTCGAGTTCGACTCGTCGTGGGTCTACATGCCGCTCGAGGCGGCCCAGCGCTTGTTCGAGCAGAGAGACCAGGCGACCCTGGTCGAGGTCCGCCTCGACGACATGTTCGCCGTTCGGGAGGGGGCGGCCGCGATCCTCGAGACGCTGGGCCTCGGGTACCTGACCACGGACTGGGTCCAGATGAACCAGAGCCTCTTCTCCGCGCTCTGGATCGAGAAGATGGCCATCGGGATCACGATCGGTCTGATCGTGGTGGTGGCCGCGCTCAACATCGTGGCCACGCTCGTCCTGATGGTCATGGAGAAGCACAAGGACATCGCCATCCTCGTCTCGATGGGGGCCTCTCGCGGCGCCATCACCCGGATCTTCATGTTGCAGGGCACCATCATCGGCGCGGTCGGCACGTCCGTCGGCGGCGCCCTGGGCTGGGGGGCCTGCAAGGTGCTCGACCACTACCAGCTGATCCGGATCCCCGAGGATGTCTACCAGATCGCCTCGGTGCCGTTCCGTCTGCTCCCCGGGGACGCGACGGTCGTCATCGTGAGCGCTCTCCTGGTGTGCTTCGTCGCCACCCTTCACCCGGCACGGGTCGCGGCCCGGGTCGATCCCGCCGAGGCCCTCCGGTACGAGTAGATGAGCACCGCACTCACCGCGGGGACTCCCCGAGCCGCGCCCCTTCTCGCCGCCACCGGGCTCGTCAAGAGCTACCAGACCGCCGCCGGGCCGGTCGAGGTGCTCCGGGGGGTCGATCTCGAGGTGGCCGAGGGCGAGATGGTGGCCATCACCGGCGCGTCGGGCGTGGGCAAGTCCACGCTCCTTCACGTCCTGGGGACGCTCGATCGACCGGACGCGGGCTCGCTCCGGGTGGCGGGAGAGGACGTCCTGGCGCTGTCGGAGGCGCGGCGCTGCGCGTTCCGGAACCGGACGCTCGGCTTCGTCTTCCAGTTCCACCACCTGCTGCCGGAGTTCTCGGCCCTGGAGAACGTGGCGATGCCCCCCCTCCTCGCGCGCCGGACGCGGGACGAGGCGCACGCGACTGCCCGGACGCTCCTCGAGGAGCTGGGCCTCGGCGAGCGCGCCGATCACCGCCCCGGGGCGCTCTCCGGCGGCGAGCAGCAGAGGGTGGCGGTGGCCCGCGCGCTGGCGATGTCCCCTCGGGGCCTTCTCGCCGACGAGCCCACCGGGAACCTGGACCGGGCGACCGGCCAGAAGCTCCACGACCTCCTGCGGCGGCTGGCCGGGGAGCGTCGGCTGAGCGTCCTCGTCGTGACCCACAACGAGGAGCTGGCCCGGGGCTGCGACCGGGTCCTGCACCTCGAGGGCGGTCGGCTGACCGGGATGTGAGAGGGTGTCGCGGGGCCGCGAAACCCGGATGGATTGGGCTATGATCGAAAAAGAGCCCGGGGACGGCTCACCCAGGCGGCTTCGGGACAAGAGATAGAGATGTTCGAGCGCTACACCGAACGCGCGCGGCGGGTGATCTTCTTCGCCCGCTACGAGGCGAGCCAGCTGGGCAGCCCCTCGATCGAGACCGAGCACCTGCTGCTCGGTCTGATCCGCGAGGGGAAGGGGCTCACCTCGCGTCTGTTCAGCAAGAGCAACCTCCCGATGGAGGAGGTCCGCAAGGAGATCGAGACTCGCTCCCCCTACCGGGAGAAGGTGTCCACGTCGGTCGACATCCCGCTCTCCCCGGACAGCAAGCGAGTGCTCGGCTACGCCGCCGAAGAGGCGGAGCGGATGCTCCACAACTCCATCGGCACCGAGCACATCCTCCTCGGGCTTCTGCGCGAGGAGACCGGCGTCGCCGCCACGATTCTGGCCGAGAAGGGCATGCGGCTCCCGGCCGTCCGCGACGACATCAAGGACATCGTGGGCGAGAAGGCGGCCGCCGGCCGGAGCAAGGAGACACCGCTTCTCTCCGAGTTCTCGCGCGACCTCACCGAGGACGCCTCCCGGGGCGCCCTCGACCCCCTCGTCGGCCGCGAGGAAGAGCTCGAGCGGATCACCCAGGTCCTCTGCCGGCGCACGCGGAGAAACCCGGTGCTCATCGGCGAGCCGGGGGTGGGCAAGACCGCCCTGGTCGAAGGGCTGGCCAACAAGATCGTCCAGGCCGACGTTCCCATCTACCTCGCGGACAAGCGGATCCTGTCCCTCGACATCTCGCTGATCGTCGCTGGGACCAAGTACCGCGGGCAGTTCGAGGAGCGCCTGAAGACGATCATGAAGGAGCTCACCGAGACCCCCAACATCATCATCTTCATCGATGAGCTCCACACCCTCGTCGGGGCCGGCTCGGCCGAGGGAAGCCTCGACGCCGCGAACATCCTCAAGCCCGCGCTCTCCCGCGGTGAGCTGCAGTGCATCGGGGCGACGACGCCGGCCGAGTACCGTAAGCACATCGAGAAGGACCGGGCGCTCGAGCGGCGATTCCAGGCGGTCAAGGTCGTGGCCCCGACGCCGGAGGAAACCGTCGAGATCGTCCGCGGGGTCAAGGAGCGGTACGAGAAGTTTCACAGCGTGGTCTACCTGGACGAGGCGATCGATGCCGCGGTCTACCAGTCGAGTCGATACATCCCCGACCGCTTCCTGCCCGACAAGGCGATCGACCTCCTCGACGAGGCGGGCAGCCGCGTCAAGCTCCGTGAGGCCACGGCGCCGGTGGCGGAGCCCGAGTTCTCGCGCCGGGTGAGGGTCGTGGTCGACCAGGGGGCGGAGAATGGCGGCGCCTTCTTCCGGGACGACGTCCCTGCCGAGGCCGAGGTCGTGCGCGAGCAGTGGTCGCACCCCGGCCCCGGCGGCCAGCCGGTGACCAAGGCCGACATCGACGAGGTCGTCTCGCGGTGGACCGGCATCCCGCTGACCTCCCTGGAGGAGGAGGAGTCGGAGAAGCTTCTTCGCATGGAGGAGGAGCTCCACGAGCGGATCGTCTCCCAGGACAGCGCGATCAGCGCGGTGGCCCGGGCGATCCGGCGCACCCGGGCCGGCCTCAAGAACCCGAACCGGCCGGTGGGCTCGTTCCTCTTCCTCGGGCCGACCGGAGTGGGGAAGACGGAGGTGGCCCGGGGCCTCGCCGCGTTCCTGTTCAGCAGCGAGCGGAACCTGATTCGCTTCGACATGTCCGAGTACATGGAGAAGCACTCGGTGAGCAAGCTGATCGGCTCTCCCCCCGGCTACGTCGGGCACGAGGAGGGCGGACAGCTCACCGAGCGGGTCAAGCGGAGCCCCTACTGCGTGGTGCTCCTCGACGAGATCGAGAAGGCGCACCCGGACACGTTCAATGTGCTTCTCCAGGTGTTCGAGGACGGCCAGCTGACCGACGGGCTCGGCAATACCGTCGACTTCAAGAACACCATCCTCATCATGACGTCGAACATCGGGGCGCGCTTCATCGAGAAGAAGGGTCGGATGGGCTTCGCCTCCAACGAGCCCCGCGAGACCGACAAGAGCATCGGCGAGATGGTGATGGGCGAGGTGAAGCGCACCTTCAACCCCGAGTTCATCAACCGGATCGACGAGATCATCATCTTCGACGCCCTCACCGACGACGATCTCATCGGCATCACCCGGTTGCTGGTGGAGCAGCTGAACCGGAACCTGAAGGAGAAGGGCATCGTCATCTCCATCGACGACGAGGCGGTAGGCTGGCTCCTGGCCCGGACGATCAAGAACCGCTCCTACGGGGCGCGGCCGCTGCGCCGGGCCATCCAGAGGCACATCGAGGACGCGCTGTCCGAGGCCTTCATCCGGGGCCAGATCCGAACCGGTCTGCCCATCGCGGTGAGCGTCCGGGATGGGGGGCTGTGGTACCAGCAGGACGAGACCGGGGGAGTGCTGTCGTCGTGACGGGGGCGCGTCGGTCGTGAGAAGGGTGCCGTCGTGAAGAGACTTCTTGTCGTCGCGACGTCTTTGTGTCTCCTCGCCCCCCCCGGGGGGGCGCGGGCCCAGGAGGGGCCGGTCCCGATCGTCGAGCGGGTCGAGATCCTGAACAACCGCTACCTTCAGACGGAGACGCTGCTCTTCTACGTCTCCACCAAACCCGGCGACCGCTACGACCCCAAGCGCCTGCGGGAGGATTTCCGGCGTCTGTGGGACACCGGCTTCCTCGACGACCTCGCGGTGGAGGCGCTGGACGGACCACAGGGGAAGATCGTTCGCTTCCGGGTCGCGGAGCGCAAGCGCATCCAGATCGTGGACTACCGGGGCAGCAAGGAGCTCTCGAACTCCGACATCGAGGACATGCTCAAGGAGAACGACGCGGAGATCCGCATCGACACCTTCTACGATCCGTCCAAGGCCCGAAAGGTGGAGGCCATCATCAAGGCGATGCTGATGGCGAAGGGCCGTCCCTTCGGCAAGGTCTCCCACGAGGCGAAGAACATCGGGGGATCGGGTCAGCAGCTGTCGTTCGTCATCGACGACGGACCGAAGGCGAAGATCCAGGAGATCGTGTTCGAGGGCAACGAGGTCTTCTCCGACGGTCAGCTCCGCGGGCAATTCGACAAGATGAAGGAGCCCGGCTTCTTCAACCTCAGCTGGCTCGGGGGCAAGACCACCTACACCGAGGAGAAGTGGTTCGGTGGCGCCGAGGACCCCCAGGGCGACCGTGGCCGGGTCGAGGACTACTACCTGAACCGCGGTTACGTGACCGCCCGCATCGGCCAGCCACGCCTCGAGTACACCGACGGCGAGTCCGGCATGTTCAAGAAGGGGGCGGTCAAGTGGATCAAGATGATCATCCCCGTCGACGAGGGTGATCAGTACCGGCTGGGCACCCTGGAGTTCGAGGGGCTGACCGTCCTGAAGGAGGAGTTCGTTCGGGACTACATCAAGCTGCAGCCCGGCGAGATCTACAACGAGTCGAAGTTCAAGAAGGCCTACGAGAATCTGCGCGACCTTTACGGGACGCTCGGCTACTTCCAGTGGACGGCATCGACCCAGCGGACCCCCGACGCCGAGCGGAAGGTCGTCGACGTGGTCGTGAGCATGGACGAGGACCTGCAGTACTTCGTCGGCCAGATCGGCTTCGTCGGCAACGAGACCACGAAAGACAAGGTCATCCGCCGCGAGGTCTTCATGAACGAGGGGGCGGTGTTCAACACCCAGGCCCTGAAGATGTCCATCCAGCGGATCAACCAGCTCGGGTACTTCAAGCCGATGGAGGGCGCGCCCGACATCCGCCCCAACCCGGACGAGGAGAACAAGGTCGACATCACCTTCAAGGTCGAGGAGCAGAACCGCAACCAGTTCACCTTCGGTGGGGGCGTGAGCGGGCTCGAGGGGACATTCATCAACGGCTCGTTCTCGACCACCAACTTCCTCGGTGCCGGCGAGACCCTCTCCGTATACGTCCAGAGCGGCAAGCGGACGAAGAACTACTCGCTCTCCCTCAACGAGCCCTATTTCCTCGACCGCCCCATCACCGCCGGAGTGAGCCTCTTCAAGAGGAAGATCACCTACCTGAGCTACGGGAACGTCGCCGGCTACAGCCAGGACACGACCGGCCTCAGCCTGCAGGCTGGCCGCCACGTCGGGAAGTGGTCCCGGGCCTTCCTCAGCTACTCCTACCAGGTGTACAGGATCGACGAGATCGACCCCGGCGACTTCAACGACCCGTACTACCCCGGCTTCGGTGGGGGCATCTACGGGCCGACCTACGATCCACTCCTCTTCGGCGACGTGGGCCAGCGCCGGGAGAGCGCCATCACGCCGAACCTCGTCTACAACACCGTCGACAACCCGTGGACACCTCGCCGGGGTCAGAATCTCACCGGGACGTTCCAGGTCACGGGGGGCATCCTCGGGGGCACGGTGAACTATCTCCGCCCCAGCCTCAGGATGATCAACTACGTCCCGTTCCTGAGTAAGCTCGCCCTCGGCGTCCGCGGTGAGGTCGCCTGGATCAAGCCCTACGGCGACACCATGGTGCTGCCCCTCTACCAGCGGTACTACCTCGGCGGAGAGACCCAGGTGCGTGGGTATCCCATCCGGTCGATCGGGCCGACGGACGGCTCGGGCCGGGCGCTGGGGGGCAACAAGCTCCTTCTCTTCAACGCGGAGTGGTACTACGATGTGTTCGGCCCCCTCCGGATGCTTCTCTTCTTCGACGCCGGGCAGGCCTATCTCGAGGGCGAGCGTTTTCGCGTGGACGAGCTGAGGATCTCCTACGGGGTCGAGGCCCGCTTCGTCATGCCCGTTCTCAACGTCCCGTTCCGTCTCATCTACTACTTCAATCCGAACCGGTCAGCGCGGGAAAGCCTCTTTGTCCAACCCAGGGGCTTCAAGTTCGCCGTCGGCACCACCTTCTAAGGAGAAGACATGAAGAAGACGTTCCTGGTCACCCTCGTCCTCGCGCTCGCCGTGGCCGGCCTCGCGGTCGCGCAGGAGGCGGGTGCCCCCAGATCCGCCAAGATCGCCGTGATCGACATGGCTCGAGTGTCCGCGGAGAGCCAGCTGGGCAAGTCCTACGCCGCCCAACTGGAGAAGCTGCAGGTCGAGATCAACACCGCGGCCCAGGCGAAGCAGACCGAGCTCCAGAAGATGGACGCGGCCATCCAGACGCTGCAGGAGGAGCTCCAGAACCAGGGCGCCGTCCTGAGCCAGGACGCCCGCGACAGCAAGCAGCGGGAGATCGTCCGCCAGGGCCGCGAGCGCCAGGCCTTCCTCGAAGACGGCCAGGCGGAGATCGCCCGCATGCGCGAGCGGGCCCAGCAGTCGGCTCAGTCGATCAACAACGAGTTCCAGGTCAAGATCCGCCCGATCGTCGAAGACGTGGCGAAGGTCAAGGGCTACGACCTCGTCCTGGACTCCCAGGTCGCCTACACGATCTCCCGGGATATCGACATCACCCGGGACGTGATCGCGAAGGCGGACGAGGCGGCCGCGGCAGCGAGCACCGCGCCGGCCGCCCCCGCCGCGCCGAGCGGGCCCCCGCAGTAGGGCGGTGACACGGGTGGGCCCCGCAAGCGGGCTGCAGGCGTCGGACGCTGCCCCCGCCCGGGGCCCCGCCGCGTGTCGCTCCCTCCGGCTCATGAGCTCCGGCGAGATCGGACGCCTCGTCCGCCAGATCCCCACCCAGTACCCCTTCGTCCTCGTGGACCGCATCGTGGAGCACGATCCGCGGGGGCGTCTGGTCGCGGCCAAGAACGTCAGCGGCACCGAGGACTTCTTCTCCGGCCATTTCCCCGGGCAGCCGGTCATGCCGGGCGTGCTCCTTCTCGAGTCGCTCGCCCAGGCGGCCGGGATCTGGCTGCTGAAGACGGCGCCCGACCCTCGGCAGGTCGAGGTCCGGGTGGTCGGCATCGACGACGCCAAGTTCCGGCGTCCCGTCGTCCCCGGCGACCACCTCCGACTCGAGGTGGAGCTCGTCCACCGTCGGGCCGAGCTCTGCCGCTTCCGGGGCGAGGTGAAGGTCGGGGACACGCGGGCCGCGGAGGCGCGGCTGCTCCTCCAGGTAGCGACACTGCCTCCGCCCGAGGTCGACCCCCTCGCCCGGGTGGCGCCGGGGGCGGTGCTGGAGCCCGGTGTCCGGGTGGGCCCCTTTTGCCTGGTCGGGCCGGAGGTGCGTCTTGGTCCCGGGACCGTTCTCGAATCGAACGTCGTGATCGACGGGGACACCCGGGTGGGGGCGAGCAACCGGTTCTTCCCCTTCAGCTCGATCGGCCTCGTCCCGCAGGACTTGAAGTACCGTGGTGAGCCGTCGCGGGTAGAGATCGGCGACCGCAACATCTTCCGTGAGGGCAGCACGGTCCACCGGGGAACCGAGGGCGGAGGCGGCGTGACCCGCATCGGCTCGGACAACCTCTTCATGGCCCAGGCGCACGTGGCCCACGACTGCCAGGTGGGCAGCCACACCGTGTTCGCCAACTCGGCGACCCTTTCCGGCCACGTCGAGGTTCAGGACTACGCGGTCCTCGGCGGCTTCGCCGGGGTGCACCAGTTCTGCCGGGTCGGCACCCACGCCTTCATGGGCGGGGCCACGGTCGCCACCAAGGACGTCCTTCCCTTCTCGATGACCGTAGGGGATCGGGCGCGGCTCTACGGTCTGAACCTCGTGGGGCTGCGCCGGCGCGGTCTCTCCGCGAACGCGATTGCCGCCTTGCGCCAGGCCTATCGCGTCCTGATGCGGCTGAACACCTCCGAGGCGATCCGCACGCTCGAGGCCGAGGGCCCGCACACCCCCGAGATCACGACGCTCCTCGAGTTCATCCGGAGCGCGAAGCGGGGCGTCGTCCTCCGGCCCCGAAGCGGCGCGGCCGGGTCTGCAGAGGGCGAGGGGGCCTGAGCGGCGTGGGGGAGGGCGAGCCCCTCGGCGTGATCGCCGGCAACGGCCGCTTCCCCTTTCTGGCCGCGGCCGGGGCCCGCCGGGCCGGGCGTCGGGTCATCGCCCTCGCCATCCGGGAGGAGACGGACCCCGGGCTCGAGCCCGAGGTCGACGAGCTCCACTGGGTCGGGCTCGGTCAGCTCGGGCGCGCGATCGACATCCTCCGACGGGCGGGCGTACGCGAGGCCCTGATGGCGGGGCAGGTCAAGCACCGTCAGATCTTCTCCGACATCGTGCCGGACCTGAAGCTGGTGGGCGTCCTCGCCCGGCTCGCCCTCCAGAACACCGACAGCCTGATCGGGGGAGTGGCGGATGCCCTCGCCCGCGAGGGCATCAAGCTGCTGCCGTCGGTGGCCTTCCTGGGCGACCAGCTGGCGGAAGCGGGTGCGATGACCCGACGAAGGCCGTCGCGAGGCGAGAGGGCCGATCTGGAGTACGGGGAAACGGTGGCCCGCGCTCTCGCCGGGATGGACCTGGGTCAGACCGTCGTCACCAAGGACCGCGCCGCCGTCGCGCTCGAGGCGATGGAGGGCACCGACGAGGTGATCCGGCGGGCCGGACGACTGGCTGGCCCGGGAACGACCGTGGTGAAGGTCTCGAAGCCCGGGCAGGACATGCGCTTCGACGTTCCCGTGGTCGGGGCGGGAACGCACGAGGCCATGGCCGAGGCCGGGTCCAGCGTCCTCGCGATCGACGCTGGCCGGACCCTGATGATCGACAAGACGGCCTTCCTCGAGCGGGCCGAGGCCGCCGGCATCGCGGTCTGGGGCCTCGAGGTGTCGGAGGCGAAAGGGGCGCGCGCGTGAGCGAAGGAGCGGTTCGGGTGGGCGTCGTCGGGGTCGGAGCGCTCGGTCGCCATCACACCCGGGTCTGGGCCTCTTCGCCCGGGGCCCGCCTGGTGGGGGTTCACGACATCGACGCGGCCCGAGCCGAGGCGGTGGCGAAGGAGTTCGACTGTCCGGTCCACGCCGAGTTGGACGCCCTTCTGGAGCAGGCGGAGGCGGTGTCGGTGGCCGTCCCGACCGTCGACCACCACCCGGTCGGGCGCCGGGCCCTCGAGAGGGGGTGCGACGTCCTCCTCGAGAAGCCGATGACCGCGACCCTGGCGGAGGCGGATGACCTCGTGGCCCTGGCCGAGGACAAGCGCGCGGTCCTGCAAATCGGGCACATCGAGCGCTTCAACCCGGCCACCGACGTGCTCCTCGCGGCGGTGAACGCCCCCCGCTTCATCGAGGTGCACCGGCTGGGGTCGTTCTCTGCCCGGAGCCTGGATGTGGACGTGGTGCTCGATCTGATGATCCACGACCTCGACATCGTCCTCGCCCTCGACGGCTCCGAGCCGACCCAGATCGAGGCCGTCGGGGTCCCCGTCCTGACGCCCCGAGTGGACATCGCGAACGCCAGGGTCCGATTCGGGTCCGGGCTCATCGCCAACCTCACCGCCAGTCGCGTGTCGGTGGAGAAGGTCCGCAAGTTTCGGGTGTTTGCCCCCCGCACCTACGTCTCCGTCGACTTCAGCTCCCGGGAGGCGCAGGTGTTCCGCCTCGAGCCTGACGACGGGGGCCGTCCCCGGATCGCCTCCGAGAAACGGGGCGCCCCCGAGCAGGAGCCGCTCCGACGGCAGATCGAGGCCTTCCTCGGTGCCGTGCGGGATCGGACCCCCCCGACCGTCCCGGGGCAGGACGGGCGCCGGGCCCTCGCCCTCGCCCACCAGATCCTGGCCCGAATGGCTGAGGGCTGAGGCTCACCGAAGCCGTTACGTATCCTTTGAGGTGCGTGACGACTTCGATGACGTACCGCTGCCCCACCGAGGACCACGACCTGGCCTGGACCCCCTTGGGTCGCTCAGGTCGCCCGCTCGCGGGGACGCTCGTCTCGGGCGTCGGCCTCTTCAAAGGAAGCAGCGCCCTCGCTCGCTCGATTCGCCCGCACGGGCTAACGGACATATCGCCCAGCGAAGCATTCACGATGCGGAGCTCGACGCCCCGCTTAGCGGGCGCCTTCGCGCCCAGGCTCGATCCTTGTCGTGGTCCCTTGCCCCTCCGACCAGGAGCGGCCGTATCCAGACTCGGCGTGGCTGCCGAGGCCCCGGGGCGTGGGGGGTCGATGAACAGGTGCGGTTGGCCACCAGGCCTAGGCTCGCCCGCGTGTCCTCTCCTTGGGGACACGCGGGTGTACGGGGCCTATCTTGGACCTCCCCGGCCTGTCGGAGGCGACGCTCGCGCGTCGCAACTTACACTCGGGGTCGACGCTCGTCTCGCAAGCTCGACTTCGCGTCCCCCAAGCCCCCTACGTGGGGAGGGTTAGTCAAGATGGGATGACCGGCTCCGATCGCGAGTTCGTAGGTTACGCTCCGATCGGCTTGACCTGTAGCGCAGAGCTACAAACGAAAGGAGCCGGTCATGGACAAGCATATCCGACACGTCGGGTTTGATGTGGACTCGGAGAAGATCGTGGTGGCGGTGGCGGAGCCTGGGGGTGAGGTCCGGTCAGTGGGAGCGGTCCCCCACAGTCGTGAGTCGGTTCGGCGGCTCGTGAAGAAGCTGGGGCCGGCGAAGCGGCTGCGGGTCTGCTACGAGGCGGGTCCTCATGGCTATGGGCTGTACTGGCAGCTGAGGGAGCTCGGAGTGCACTGCGACGTGGTGGCCCCGACGCTGGTGCCGGTCAAGGCCGGGGATCGTGTGAAGACGAACCGGCGGGACGCGTTGAAGCTGGCGCGGAGCTACCGGAGCGGGGACCTGACGCCGGTGTGGGTACCGGACGCGGAGCAGGAGGCCCTCCGAGACCTGGTGCGGGCGCGTGAGGTGGCGAAGAAGGATCAGCTGCGGGCGCGGCACCGGCTGGGGAAGTTTCTGCTGCGCCGCGGGCTGAGGGCTGGGGCGGGGGTGAAGAACTGGACGACGACACACCTGGCCTGGGTGCGGACGCTGCGCTTCGAGCAGCCGGCGCAGGAGGCGACGTTTGTGGATTACCTGCACGAGGTGGAGCACGCGGCGGCGAGGATCGAGCGGCTGGAGAGGGCGATCGACCAGGCGGTGGAGAGTCTCTCGGAGGACAGAAGGGCCCTGGTGGCGGGGCTGCAGGCGTTGCGGGGGATCAAGCAGATCACGGCGGCGACGATCGTGGCGGAGCTGGGCGTGGTGTCCCGCTTCGAGCGGCCGAAGCTGCTGATGGGCTACAGCGGCATGGTCTCGAGCGAGGACTCTACGGGCGAGCCGGATCCGGCGCTTTGGGATCACCAAGACGGGCAACGCCCACCTGAGGCGGGTCGGCGGTGAGGCGGCCTGGGCCTACCAGTACCGGCCAGCGATGTCGCCGGCTCTGAAGAAGCGGCAGGAAGGGCTGAGCGAAGAGGTCAAGGAGATCGCTTGGAGGGCCCAGCACCGGCTGTGCTCCCGGTACCGACGGCTGCTGGCGAGGGGCAAGCTCAAGCAGGAGGCGATCACGGCGGTGGGCCGGGAGCTTTGGGGTTTCATCTGGGCGGTCGGGATGCAGGTGGAGAAGGAGCAGCGGCTGCGGCGCGGGCGCGCCGCCTGAGACGAACGGGGAAACGCAACGTAGTCACAAGGAAAAGAGGACCGGGACCTTTGGAGAGGAGCAGGCGGTGGTCGAGGGGCCTACGGAATGGAGGATCCTCGTTCTCCCTATGTGGCAGGGCCAATACCCTGATCCACGAAGTTAGTCCGAGGCAGCTCCCGACGGATCACGACCATGACGGCGGGCCCCAGGCTCGATCCGCGAATATCAGAGTGATCAACCGTCGAAACAGCCGCCTCGACCGCCTCCTCCTCCGCTCCAGGGGACACCCCCTACCTCGGGGCTTGACACGGTCATCCCATATCAGGGAGGGGGGTTATTGAACGATCAGGGTGGGGGGTCGATGAATGATTGGGGCCGCCTCGCCCCGAGACCTCGTAGCTCCCCTTGTGGAGAAATGCAACATCTTGTGTAGGCTTCTTGATCCATCTCCGGGGCGGGTGCTACTTTATGGGGTCCAGGATGGCCGTGGAGGCGGGAACAGGGTGCAGCGAGTCAATCAGCGGCAAGGGTTCCTCCTCTCGGCGATCGTTCACCTGACCCTGCTGATGATAGTGCTGGCCCAGCCGCCATCGACGCGCGCGCCCGAGGACCTCTCCGAGCTCGAGAGGAGGGAGGTCGTGTTCCTTCCGCCGGCGGAGGTGCTGCGCCAGCTCTTCCCCGCGCCCGCGGCCCCGGCGCGATCCCGCCCGGCCGTTCCCACCCCACCGCCCCAGTCCCAGGACCCGACCAAGAAGGACCGGATCAGCATCGGGCCCCCGTCCGAGCTGCGGAGCACGGGACCGCTCATCCTCAGGCGGGAGGACGACCTCACCAAGGTGCCCAAGGGGCAGCCCGAGCCGCCGCCGCGACCCGCCCCGACCCCCGTCGCGCCCACTCCGGGACCGGCGGTGGCCCAACGTGGGGGAGAGACTCCGGAGACAAGGGGTCGGGAAGGGCTGCGACTCCCCCCGGGGCTCCTCGGGCCGTCGCCCCCGCACGGGGATGAGGGGACACGCCGGCGCCCGGAGGCATCGGCTCGTCCGTCGACGGAGCGGTGGACGAGGTGGCGCGCCGATCCCGGGACACGCGCCTGGGGCTGCCCACAGGGACCGGAGAGAACCAGTACGGGCTCCGCTTCGACCCTCAGGGGGCGGACTTCACCCTGTGGATGAACGACTTCAAGAACCAGGTCTACCGTAACTGGAACGTGCCCCAGGCCGTGTTCCTGGGGTACGGAGGGCCATGTCGACTTCGAGTTCACCGTTGAGAGGGACGGATCGATGTCGGCGCTTCGGATGCTGAAGACGTCCGGGACGGATTCGCTGGATCGGGCGGCACGAAACGCGCTCACCAGCAGCCGTTTCATGGCGCTCCCGGACGACTACGGCCCGCCGCGCGTGACGATGCAGGTCACCTTTCACTACGGGCCGCCTCGAGACTCGTGAGTCGAAAGCGCGTCCTGACCTCACCCGGCGCGGCCTGGGTCGCGGCGGCGCTCGGCGCCTGGATGGTGGCCGGCGCCTGCCGGACCATCCAGCCCGGCACCGCCGGCTCAGCCGCACGTCCTCCCGTCGCCGTCGCTCGACGGCCTCGTGGCCTCTCCGGTGGTCCGGGTCGGCATCCTCCCCGAGGTGCCACGCGTGTCGATCGGCGCCGACTCGGGCGTGCGTGTCCTCGCCGAGGGTGAGGGGCGGGAGCAGGCGTACTGGAGGCCGCTGCCGCGGGCGACCTTCCTCCCCGGAGCGACCGCGGGGAAGGTGAAGCTTCTGGAGACGGGCGAGGAGCTGGCGATCGCCACGGTGGTCGCGGCGGAGGCGTCCGAGATCCTGGACGCCGACGCGCACCCGTACCGCGGGCTCCTCGAGGTGCGGCCTGCCGCCGACGGGTCGCTCACCGTCGTCAACGTCGTCAACCTGGAAGAGTACCTACGCGGCGTGGTGCCGAACGAGCTCTCGCCCCTGGCCTTCCCGCAGATCGAGGCCCACAAGGCCCAGGCCGTGGCCGCCCGCACCTGGGTGCTGGCCCACCTCGGCGACTACTCCTCGAAGGGGTACGACGTGTGCGCCACCCAGGCGTGCCAGGTGTACCGGGGTCAGGCCACCGAGCAGCCCCTCACCGACGAGGCGATCGCGGACACGCGTGGCGTCATCGCCACGTGGCGGGGACGGCCGATCCACGCGTACTACACCTCGACCTGCGGGGGGCACACCGAGGACGGGGAGTCCATCTTCGACGACCGGGCGCCGTACCTGAGGGGGGTGGTCTGCGCCCCCGAGCGCTCGGCGCGCCACGCTCTTCACACGACCACCGAGCCGCGACGACATCTCCCCGGGACGCCCGCGGTTCCGCGCAGCCTCGCGGTTCTCGAGGCGTTGGGGGTGGTCGACGCGGCGATTGCCGACCCGAAGACGCTTGCCGGGGTCGCGACGGACGACGAGATCAGGGGCTGGATGGCGCGGCTTCAGGGGGCTCTGCATCGCACCGGGTGCACGAGCCCGGTGACGGGGGGCCTCGCCCGGCGGGCCAGCTTCGCGGAGTACGGCGTGGCGTCCGTCTGCTGGCAGGAGCGGGCGGAGCGATTGCTGGCCCCGGGCGACGCCGAGTACCTCCTCGAGGTGTCGGACGCCGCAAAGCTCGTGGGAGACGGCGAGCGGCAGGCGGTGACGCTTCTCGTCCAGGAGGGTCTCCTGTCCCCGGGGCCGGACAACATGCTCGAGCCCGACGGCACGTTGACCCGGGCGGGGATGCTGGACCTCCTCGCCGGGCTGGCCGAGAGGGCCGGCTCCCCGGAGTGGCGACGCGGCGCGTTCGCGGGCGTCGCGGAGGGGCAGCTGACGGTGCTGCGCGGGGAGGACGCCGAGAGCTTCCTTCTCGACCCGGAGGCCCGCCTCTTCCGCAGCCTCGAGGGCATCTACGCGGGGACCTCCGAGCTGAGGCTGACCGTCGGCGACGAGGTGAGCTACGTGACCCGGGACGGCCGCGTGGTCTACCTCGAGGCGCACCAGACGCGGCAGGGAGCGGCCGCGGACCGGTCCTCCCGATACTACCGCTGGGAGGCGCACCTCAGCCCCGAAGAGGTCACCCGCAAGGTGGCCCGGTATGGCTCGGTTGGTGAGGTTCGCGACCTCGTGCCGCGGCGCCTCGGGGTGTCCGGGCGGGTCGTCGAGCTCGAGGTGCAGGGCTCGGACGGCGAGCTTCTTCTCAAGGGGCTCAAGGTGCGATGGGGGCTCGGTCTGCGGGAGAACCTGTTCGTCATCAACCGCGAGACGGACGGCGAAGGTCGGATCGAGCGGTTCGTGATCTCGGGGAAGGGCTGGGGCCACGGGGTGGGGCTGTGCCAGGTCGGCGCCTTTGGCATGGCGCAGGCGGGCTCGACCTACGACCGGATCCTCCAGCACTACTACACCGGAATCCGCCTGGCGCAGTCGACCGACGTCGGACACCCCTGACGACCGACGGTTTCTGCGGAGCTTCCCCCGCCCCGGTCCGACGCTCACGCAGCGCGTGTGCGCCCCTGTGCGGCCTCAGCGGGGATGCGGAAACGAGGATGAGCGGCCGGCCTCTGTCGGATCGGGGCTAACTTCTTGGACCGTCTTGCTTTGACACACATCCACCCCTCCCCCTAGAATCGAGCGGTCCTCGGATCACCTGATGAGCTCAGCCTCGACCCCGCGCCTCGAGCCCTTCGTCGTGCCGGGCGGTCTGCGGGGCACGCTCGAGGGTCTGCCCCTGCCCGATCTGCTCCGTCAGCTCCAGATCTCGCAAGCCACGGGCGTCCTCTCCCTCACCGCGAACCGCGTGCGCAAGGCGCTCTTCTTCAAGGATGGCCGAGTCGTCTTCGCAACCAGCAACGTCGCGGGCGATCGCCTGGGCGAGGTGCTTCGCCGTGAGGAAAAGATCACGCGCGAGCAGAACGACCTGTCCCTCCGTGCCGTCTCGAAGGGGAAGCGGCAGGGGCGCGTCCTCGTCGAGATGGGCGCCCTGTCGCCCGACGATCTGTGGTCGGGCGTGCAGTCGCAGGTCCGCGAGATCGTGCTCGGCGTCTTCAAGTGGGGTGAGGGGCAGTTCCACTTCGAGGAGTCGCCCCTGCCGGAGCGAGAGCGGATCACCGTCGATCTCGACGTGGGCGCGCTCGTGCTGGAGGGGCTGCGGCGTCTCGACCCCGGCGGCTGGGTGCGGCGTCACCACCCCGACGGCCACCTCGTGCTCGAGCGGGGGCCGACGTCGGCCGAAGGGCTCCTGCGCCCGTACGAGGTGCACGTCCTCGGTCTCATCGACGGTGACCGAAGCGTGATCGAGATCTGCCACGAGAGCGAGGTGGGCGACAACCAGACCCTGAAGCTGCTCTACGCATTCCTGGCCACCGGGATCGCGCGGAGTCGGGGACGGAAGGTGCGCACCCTCGACCAGGACTTCGTGCCGGCGGACACGACATACTCCGTACTCGAATCCTTCAATCGGATGTACCGCTTCATCTTCGCCTACATGGTGAAGGAGGTCGGACCCATCGCCGAGAACGTCCTCGCCAAGTACCTCGGGACGGTGCGGGAAACACGGGCCGAGGTCCTGGAAGACGTGGACCTGCGCCCGGACGGCTCGCTCGACGACCCCACGGTGGAGCGCAACGTCGGCCGGCTGCCCGACGAGGAGCGGCGCGACGCTCTCGTCGGGGCGCTCAACGAGCTCTTGTACGCCGAGCTGCTGGCGGTGAAGCGCACGCTCGGAGAGGACCACGAGGGCACGATCATCCGCGCCCTTCGCCCTCGGTGAAGGTGACGATGGCGACGCCGACGAAGCCGCAGGTCCGCGGGGCGGTTGTGATCCTCGCGCTCGTCTTCGTCATCGTTCTCTGGAGGCTGTGGCCCCTCCTCTGATCGCGATCGTCGGCCCCAGCGCCTCCGGGAAGAGCGCCCTCGCCCTCCGGCTGGCCCGCGCTCACCGTGGCGAGATCGTGTCCTGCGACAGCCTGCAGGTCTACCGCGGCCTCGACATCGGCAGCGCCAAGGCGACGCTCGAGGAGCGACGGGAGGTCCGGCACCACCTGATCGACGTCGTCGATCCGGGGGAGCTGTTCTCGGCCGCGGAGTACGCCCGGCGGGCCCGGGCTGCGGTGGCCGACGTCACGGCCCGCGGGCGGCTCCCCATCGTCGCCGGGGGAACCGGGCTCTACCTGAAGGCCCTCCTCGAGGGGCTCTTCGACGGCCCCTCGCGCGACGAAGGCCGGCGGCGCCGTCTCGAGAGGCTGGCCGACCGCTTCGGTGACGAACGGGTCCACCGCCTGCTCCGGCACCTCGACCCCAAGGCCGCGGCGCGCATCCGACCCCGCGACCGGGTCCGGATCGTGCGGGCCCTCGAGGTCTACTGGGCGACGGGGACGCCGATCAGTACCCACCAGCAGGCAGGGGCCGAGCCGCTCGTGGGCTACCGCATCCTCCTGCTCGGCCTCGCCCCGGACCGCGAGGCCTTGCGCGAGATCGTGGAGCGCCGCACTCGTGCGATGTTCGAGCGCGGCCTCCTCGACGAGGTCCGGGGCCTCCTCGACCGTGGGTTCGGGCCGGAGCTGCGTCCCCTGCAGGCCATCGGCTATCGCGAGGCCGTGGCCGTCGTCCGGGGAGCGATGTCCCCGGAGGATGCGGAGAAGGCGATCGTCACCGCCACCATGCGCTTCGCCAAGCGCCAGATGACCTGGTTCCGCCACCAGGCCGACGTCACCTGGTTCACCGACCCCGAGAAGGCCTACGGCGCCGCCGTGGAGTGGATTGAAGCGTAAGCCGAGGCGGGGAAGAGAAGCGGATATACTCTCGGCTAGAGATCACCATCAATCAGGGGGACCGCCGGACATGGCTTTGTCGGCCGGGGACCGCCTCGGCGCGTACGACATCCTCGAGCCCCTCGGGGCCGGGGGGATGGGGGAGGTCTATCGCGCCACCGACACGAAGCTCGGCCGGGAGGTGGCGATCAAGGTCCTGCCGACCGAGGTGGCGCGGGACGCGGAGCGACTCGGCCGCTTCCGTCGCGAGGCCCAGCTCCTCGCCGCTTTGAACCACACCGGCATCGGATCCATCCACGGGCTGGAGGAGTCTGACGGCAATCCCTTCCTGGTCCTCGAGCTGGTCGAGGGCGAAGACCTGAAGGAGCGCCTCGGCCGGGGAGCGATTCCCCTCGAGGAAGCCCTCGAGATTGCCCAGCAGATCGCCGAGGCGCTGGAGGAGGCGCACGAAAAGGGCATCGTCCACCGCGACCTCAAGCCGGCGAACGTGAAGCTGACGTCGGACGGCAAGGTCAAGGTCCTCGACTTCGGCCTGGCCAAGGCTTATTCAGTGGACACGACGTCGGGCTCAACGCCCGATCTGTCGCAGTCACCCACTCTGGCCCACGGCGGGACCGCGGCGGGCCTGATCCTGGGCACCGCCGCCTACATGGCCCCCGAGCAGGCCCGCGGGAAGCCCGTCGACAAGCGCGCGGACATCTGGGCCTTCGGTGTGCTCCTGTGGGAGATGCTCACGGGCCAGCCGCTCTTTTCGGGAGAGACCGTCTCCGACGTGCTGGCCGGCGTTCTGACCCGCGACCCGGACTGGACTTCGCTGTCGCCGAAGACCCCGACGCGCGTGCGCGGCCTGCTCGGTCGTTGCCTGGAGCGCGATCCGCGCCGGCGTCTCCGCGACATCGGCGAGGCGCGTGTTGCGTTGACCGAGGACACGGACGAGCTCGAGCCGGTTCCCGCCGCGGCAACGCCCGCCCGCGGACGAAGCGGTCTCGTGCCGTGGGCCATCGCGGCCCTCGCGGTACTCGGGGCCGCCGCCTGGACGCTATTCGGCGGACGAGCCAGTCCGAGCGATCCGGTCGCCGCACGCTTTGCCCTCACCGCGCCGCCGGGGACGCGCCTCGACGCGGTGGCCATCTCACCCAACGGCCGGCGGCTCGTCTTCGTTGGGGAGTCGGAAGACGGCGAGCGGAGCCTCTGGATACGTGAGCTGGACTCGACCGCGATGGAGGCGTTGTCCGGGACCGAAAGGGCCGAGGAGCCGTTCTGGTCGCCCGACTCGAGCTCGGTCGGCTTCTTTGCCGACGAGAAGCTCAAGACACTCGATCTCGCGAACGGCTCCGTCGAGACGCTGTGCGCCGCTCGGGAGCAGCGAGGCGGCCACTGGGCCGAAGACGGGAGCATCCTCTTCGCGTCGGCGGCTGTCGTCCTTCGTGTCCCGGCGACCGGCGGCACGCCCGAGGTCGTGACGCGGCTCGATCCGGCCCTGGGCGAGAACAGCCATCGCTACCCGCACCTGCTTCCGGACCGCGAGCACTTCGTTTACTTCTCGCGGAACCCCGCCCGGCCCGAGCGGACGGGCGTCTGGCTGTGGTCGCTCCGCACGGGCGAGAGAAAGCACCTCGCACCGGCCCTTTCCTCGGCGGTGTACGCCGAGCCGGGGTTCCTGCTCTTCCGCCGGGGTCAGCGGCTCATGGCCCAACGGCTGGACCCCCGCCAACTCGAGCTCGTGGGCGACCCGGCCACGGTCGCGAACGACGTGTGGTTCGATCCCTCGTTCTCGGGGCGCATGAGCGTGAGCGTGTCCCGCGACGGCACCCTCGTTTTCCGCACCGGGGGCATGGAGCGATCTGAGCTGGTCTGGTTGGATCGCGAGGGAGCCCTCCTCGGACGGATCGGCGAGCCGGGCAGCCACGTGAGCGTGGACGTCTCAATCGACGGAAGGCGTGTCGCGTTTTCGCGCGCGGAGCCGGACAGCGGGGAGCGACGCGCCTGGCTCTACAACCTGGACACCGAAACCGCCTCCCAGCTGACGTTCGAGGGAGACGCCTTCAACGTCGCGTTCTCCCCCGACGCAGAGCGGCTGGCGGTGACGACGTCCCGGGGTGGGGGAGGCGGAGTCGAGGAGCTCACCCCGGGAGGCAGCCACCGGACCTTGATCGAGGAAGTGGCCGGTCAGTTCTCGCAGATCAACGATTGGGCGCCGGATGGTCGACATCTTCTCCTCGGCCGCCAGATGGGCGCGGGTGACGAGCTCGTCCTCCACGATCTCCAGGACGATCAGGTGAAGACCCTGTTGTCGGGGGGCAGCAACTTCATGCTGGGGGCGGTGTCTCCGGACGGGCGGTGGCTCGCGTACACCTCCGACATCACCGGGGAGCACGAGGTCTACGTCGCCCGGTTCGACGACCCGTCGCAGTTCCAGCGGATCTCATCCAGTGGGGGTCAGCAGCCGCGGTGGGAGCCGTCCGGCAAGGAGCTCTTCTACCTGAAGAGCGACCGAACCCTGATGGCAGTCCCGATCCTGAGGGCCGACACCACCTTCGAGTGGAGCCCTACTCTGCCCTTGTTCCCGACCGGCGTCCACGACCTCGGTCCCCTGAGCTCCGGGACGAGCTACGACGTCGCCCCGGGCGGCCGGCGTTTCCTCGTGAGCCGCCGCCTGCCCCAGGCCCCGGACCCGGCCGCGGCCATCGTCCACTGGGCGTCGTTGGCTGAAGAGATCCACTGATTGGTGGATCGAGTGCCTGCCTCGGACGCTGGTCGAGGGAAGCCCTCGAGATGAACAATCTGGTACCCGCTGTTCCCGTTCCGAGAGCGTGGGCCAGACGTCGCTCTCGGAACTAATCGAGCAACGACGCCCAGTTCTGCACGATGCGCAGGCGATCCGTGTGCAGGTCGAGCACCCGCTCGCGGTGCTCGTCGGCGTCCGACCCCCTCTTCAGCACGAAGCCACGGTCTCCAAGGACGTCCCAGGAACGTATCGGGTAATCCGCAGCGTAGACGTCCTCGAAAAGGGGCACGGGGCGCCCCGGGTCGATCTTCCCGTCTACTTCGGCAACCGCGACCGCGAAGACCCACCGCTGCCCCTCGGCGTCGCGGCCGCGGTAGAAGAGCTCCGATCCGTCCCGGGACCACACGGGTCGCGTTCCGCCGGTGTGCGAGACCTGCACGGTGGGGCCGGGACCCGGAAAGGGGCGCACCAGGAGCTCCATGCGTCCCGACTCGTTCGAGCTGTAGGCCAACCACCGACCGTCCGGCGACACGGCCGGCCACATTTCTTCGACGCTGCCCGCCTCCGTGAGAGCCGCCCAACCGTCTCCGACGGTGTACACGCACACGTCGTATTGGCTGCCGTTCCACCGGGTTGCGAACAGATGGCGTCCGTCGGGGGACCAATCCGACGGTTGGACAAAGCGCTCGTCAGGCTGCTCGATCTCCGACTCGTCGCCCTCTTGGCCGCCGATGGGTCTCACCAGGAGTCGCCGCCTCCCGTCGTCGAACGTCCGAGCGTAGGTGATGTGGTCGGGACCAGGTCCCCAGGTCGCAAAGTCCGTTTCCTCCGAGACCTGGAGTCGGGACAGGCCGCGGTCCAGATCGTGGATCCACACCGAACTGGAAGGGGCGTAGTGCACAGGCATGAGCAGGCGCCGGCCGTCCGGCGATCCGCGGAGACCCATGTACTGCCGAGGCTCGACCTCGAGCGGCGTCTCGTTTCCCCGCCGATCCACCAGGACCACGCTCTGCGGTGTCTCGGGAAAGACCGAGCCCGGAGCGTAGACCAGGGTCCCGGTCTGCGAAACCGCGAACTGCCCGGCGCTGGTCCCCATGGCGGGGTTCGGAGCGTAGATGGAGTGTTGCACCCCGTCGACCATCACCCGGGGCGGGCCGGTCGTCTCCAGCCTCTTCACGTCGAAGGGCACGGCCATCAGCGCCCCCTCGCGCATGAACGTCAGCGAGCCCTTCACGTACTGCGGGTGGGAGGCCGGCGCGATCACCGCTCGGCGCTCCCCCGTCCCGAGATCCAGCGCCCACACGCTCCAGGCGTCGGGGGCGGTGGCCTGAACCCCGAATCGGTGCACCGTGAACAGCACCGCGCGGGCTCCGGGCAGGAAATGGGGCAGGCGATGTGACAGCTCCACCGCCTCGGTGTCGAGCTCCGTGAGGGGTTCGATGTCACCGCCCGTCGCCGGCACCCGCAGGAGCTCTCCCACGCGCTGTCCGACGATGATGCTTCCGTCGTCGCCCCAGGCGAGGCCGACGGTCCCGCTGGTGTCGCAGAGCTTCTGCGGCTGCCCACCCGTCACCGAAACCCGGTAGAGGGCATCGGGGCCGGCGTAGGCGATCCACTGACCATCGGGGGAGAACGTGGGAGCGGTGGCACGGTCCTCGAGGTGGACCAGGGGCACCATTTCGGGTTGATCCAGCCGGCGGAGCATGATCTCGCTCGGTTCAAGGCGGCGTCGTGCTTCGTCTTCGTCGAGCTCGTCGCCGGTGACGAGGGCGAGGGTCTGACCGTCCGGTGAGATGGCGAGACCCGCGTGGAACGAATGCGCCGCGCGCCTTCCCTCGGGGAGTGGAATCTCCGAGTGCACGACGGGCAGCGGCGGTTGAGCCGGCTTCAGGAACCACACGGCCGCCCCCGCCACGAGGGCGAGCCCGATCGCGAGACCCAGCATCGGCAGCGTCGCCACGGGCGGCGTTGCGCTAGGCCTCACCGCCTCTTCCGCTTCCGGTTCGCCCAGCGCCCGTTCGAGCTCGATCCGAACGTCGCCGATGTCGCGGTAGCGCCGGGCCCGGTCGCGCTCCAGGCAGCCCCGCAGGAGATGCCGCACCATGCCCGGCGTGCCCGGGGGAAGTCGGCTCATGTCGACGTCCTTGTGCAGGATGGCGCCGATCGAGTCGCTCACGCTCTCTCCCACGAAGGGGCCCGTCCCCGTCAAGCACTCGTACAGCAGCACCCCGAAGGACCAGATGTCCGTGCGCTTGTCGACGCGGCGGCCGCGGGCCTGCTCCGGGGACATGTACGCCGCCGTGCCCAGGATGACCCCGGGAAGGGTGGGGCTGTGTCCGGCCCGCCGGGCCATGGTGGGCGCGTGCGTAGACCCCCCATCCGAGATGGAGGCGGATCCGTCGTCGATCTTGGCCAGACCGAAGTCCAGCACCTTGACGTCGCCGTCGGGGGTGATCCGAACGTTCTCGGGCTTGAGGTCGCGGTGGATGACGCCGGTATCGTGAGCGGCCTCGACCCCCGCTGCGATCTTCACACCGATCTCGAGCGCCTCCTCGACCGACGGGGTCCCGCGCTCGAGCCGATCGGCCAGGGACTCCCCCTCGACGTACTCCAGGATCAGGAACCGTTGCCCGTCCTTCTCCTCGAGGCCGTGGATCCCCGCCACCGCGGGGTGGCTGAGCTGGGCCAGGGTGCGGGCCTCGCCCTCGAAGCGCTCGAGGCGACCCGCATCCTCGGCCAGGTGGTCCGGCAGGGCCTTGACCGCGACGTCGCGGTCGAGCCGCGGGTCGCGGGCGAGGTACACGACACCCATCCCCCCGCGACCAATCTCGCGATCGATGACGTACGGACCTATTGTGGAACCGGGCTCCAGGCCCATTGGGGGGATTCTAGCGTTAATCCGTCCGTTCCCGGTGCGAATCCCGGCAGATGTGGGCCCAGGCGACAGGACGGGATGGGGCGACGGCCCTCTGCGCCGTCTCGGGCCGACCGGCGTCTCGAGGGCTCGACTTCGTACACTCGCCGGACCAGGGTTGCCCACCCGGGCAGACCCAGACGCTATCCGGGCGAGGGCGGCCGTGGACCGGAATATGGTCTCGCTGAATGGGCCACCACCGGCCGCGAGACCGATACTGAGTCTCCCGGCGCTTGCCTTCGGTACCTCGCCATCTTCTCCGTGCCGTACTCCAGCTCCGCCATCAATGCGTTGTGGGCCTTGCAGGCAAGTCTGACGTTTCCGGGGCTGTGGTCTCCCCCTCGGCCGAACGGCCTGCCGTGATGGTGGAACTCGAGCCGATCGCAGGCGGGGCAGCGTCTCCCGTACCGGTCCGCGTAGGTGCACCGTCCACCGTCTCGCTCCCACACCGCTCGCCGGACCGCAGCGGGGATGTGGCGCGAGGTCGGAGTGGCGTCGGTCTCGGCCAGGCTCTTCCGGGGCCTCTTCGTCTTCCCGGGCCGCCTCGCCTCGAGCCTCTCCAGCTTCTCGGTGACCGCCGCTTCGATGATCGCCCCGAGGTCGCCGTCGGGCACCGTGGTGCCCATCAGGGCCTGGAGCCGCTCCAGCTTGTCGTGCAGCTCCCGATCCGCGGTGAACTTGACCTGATAGCGGGCGGTGCCCAGCGGCTCCATCGTCGCCCGGCGCTGCGGCGGGGCCGCGCTCCCCGGGTTTCCGAGCGCAACATCGTCCGGACGTTGCTCGCGCCCCAACTGATTTCCATTCAACAACTTAAACGACCCAACATCGTCCGGACGATGCTGGCGGTGTAAGCCCTTTTCATCCAGCGGCTTAGATGACTCAACGTCGCCTAGACGATGTTGGGGCGCCATGTCGGAGACGACCCGCCGCGACGGCAGCTTCCGCATGCTGGCCGCGGTGCCCGGGCGGGGGCTGAGCTCGGCGACGATCTCCTCGATCTGGCGCTTCGACTTGTGCGTGGCGCGCTTGAAGAGGCCTCGCCGGTTCTGCACCGTGAGGTGGGGGGCCAGCACCGCGACGCCGCTCAGGTGAAGCCGCCCGTCGCGCAGCATCTCGAGGAGCATCGGGTGCTTCCGACTGCCGCGGGCCACGTGGATCCGCAGCGCCGTCTCGGGCTCCGAGAGGTGCAGCACGTCGATGCAGTAGGCGTGCATGGAGGGAGAGGCTTCTCGCGCGTAGAGGCGACGCTGGTCCACCTCGGCGATGTGGGCCACGAGATCGGCCTCGGTGCGGCGGGATTGCTTCAGCACGCGGGACAGGCTTCGGAGCAGCTCGTCGTCCGGGATCTTCTTGAGATTCGGTTGTGTCCCCATGGCCCAGTGTGGGCCGGCGGGGTGCCGCATCAGGTCCGGTTGGCAGAAGGAATCGGCCCGGGCGCTCGACACCCGACCCACCTGCTGAAACCGCTATACTCTCGGTCAAGCATCACCATCCTCAGGAGGGCGCCCAGACATGGCTCTGTCGGCGGGGGATCGCCTTGGTTCCTACGAGATCCTCGAGCCCCTCGGACCCGGGGGAATGGGAGAGGTGTACCGCGCCACCGACACGAAGCTCGGGCGGGACGTGGCGATCAAGATCTTGCCGGCTGAGGTTGCGAAAGACGCTGGACGCCTTGAGCGCTTCCAGCGCGAGGCTCATCTCCTCGCCTCTCTCAACCACCCCCACATCACTGTGATACACGGGCTGGAGGGGGCAGGCGGAGAGGTCCTCCGGGCTCTTCTCCCGGGCTCGAAGATTATGCTTGCGGTACATAATGTTTCTGCAGCATAATAGACCGGATCATGCGCCTCCCGTTCCTGGATCGGAGCGATGAGTCTCGGCGCCTGAGACGCTTCTTCAGCGCTCGGGACGGAGGGCTCGCCGTCGTCCATGGCCGTCGGCGGCTGGGGAAATCGCGGCTGCTCTCGGAGGCCCTCCCGGCGAGTCGCGCGGTCTACTACGTGGCCGACGACCGGGAGGCCACGCTTCAACGAGCGGCCCTTGCCGAAGAGATCGCGCGGTTGGTCCCTGGCTTCTCGGATGTGACCTATCCCGGCTGGGATGAGCTCCTCGGTCGCCTCTGGGCGGACGCGCCACGCCGCACTGTCCTCGCGATCGACGAGTTCCCGTCGCTCGTGGCCTCGGCGCCGGAGCTGCCGAGCCTCGTGCAGAAGCGGGTGGACTCCGAAGGAGAGCGGGGAGTCAGCGTCGTCCTCACGGGCTCGTCCCAGCGGCTGATGCACGGGCTCGTGCTGGACGGCTCGGCTCCGCTCTTCGGTCGGGCCCGGGAGATTCTCCGGGTGGAGCCCCTCCTTGCCGGCTGGATCCGCGACGGCCTCTCGCTGCGGAGCGCGGTGGCGGCCACCGAGGCCTTCGCGGTCTGGGGCGGCGTGCCGCGATACTGGGAGCTGGCCGCCGACCACCGGGGCCTCGCCAGGGCGATGGAGCAGCTCGTTCTCTCGCCTCTCGGGGTGCTTCACGACGAGCCCAGACGTCTCCTGCTCGACGACCTGAGCGAGACGACCCAGGCCAGCTCCATCCTTGCCCTGATCGGTGCCGGTTGTCACCGCCTTTCCGAGATCGCGGGCCGGCTCCAGAAGCCGGCCACGTCTCTCGCCCGACCGCTCGCGCGCCTCCTCGATCTCGGCCTCGTCCGCCGAGACGTCCCCTTCGGCTCCAGCCTCCGCGACAGCAAACGAACGGCCTATCGGCTGGACGATCCCTTTCTTCGATTCTGGTTCCGCTTCGTGGAGCCGAACCGCTCGCGCCTCGGGGCGCGCCAGAGTGCCCGGGTCCTCCGCGAGGTGGAGGCTGGGCTGCACAGCCACGTGGCGAGCGTCTTCGAGGACCTCGCGCGTCAAGCCGTGCCCCGAGCGCGCTTTGGAGGCCAGACGTGGGGGCCGGCCGCGAGCTGGTGGGGGCCGGGCCTCGACCGCTCACCCATGGAGCTGGATGTGGTGGCCGAGAGCGAAGACGGCTCGACCCTCCTCGTGGGAGAGGTCAAGTGGAGCCGCCGCGTCGACTGGAAGCGCGAGGAAGCGGTCCTTCGACGCAAGGCGGAGAACCTGCCTCTCGTCCGTGCTCGCAGGGTGCGTCTCGCGCTCTGGGCCCCGAGCGCAGCCTCGCCCCCGCGGCGGGGTGCTGCGTTTTGGCGCCGACCACGTTCTGGACGCGCTGCGGTAGGGAGCGCCGAACCCTGCTCCGCCGCGCCAGAGCTGGACCTCCCGGGAGGCCCCTCGCGAGACGGTGAAGCGGCGATCCGCCTAGTTCTGGGCAACCTCTGGATCAGCAGGTACTGGTAGGGGCCGACACCCAGCACTTTTCAGGGACCCCATTCCCAGGCCGCGACACCGGAGCCCCCATCGCCGGTGTCAAGACCTCTCGGCCCGCTTGCTGGAGCGGCTATGCTGCTCGACGGCGTCCACCATCCTCAGGAGGGCGGCCAGACGTGGCTCTTCGGCCGGGAAGTGCCTCGGCCCTTCCATCCTTGAGGCTCACCTCGGGGGCCGGGGGGATGGGGGAGGTCTACCGCGCCACCGACACGAAGCTCGGGCGGGACGTGGCGATCAAGATCTTGCCGGCTGAGGTTGCGAAAGACGCTGGACGCCTTGAGCGCTTCCAGCGCGAGGCTCAGCTGATCGCGTCGCTCAACCACCCGCAGATCGCCGCGATCTACGGTCTCGAGGAGACAGACGGCCAGCCGTTTCTCGTTCTCGAGCTCGTCGAGGGTGAGGACCTCAAGCAGCGCCTCGACAAAGGGCCGATTCCCGTCAACGAGACGCTGGAGATCGCCAAGCAGATCGCCGAGGCCCTCGAGGAAGCGCACAACAGGGGCATCGTCCACCGCGACCTCAAGCCCGCGAACGTCAAGCTGACGCCGGACGGGAAGGTCAAGGTTCTCGACTTCGGTCTCGCCAAGGCCTGGCCGGGAGGCGGCCGAAGGACGCCGTCTTCGTCCCGAGATCTCGCAGTCCCCGACCCTCGCGCACACGGGGACGGCGGCGGGCGCTCATCCTGGGGACCGCTGCCTACATGTCGCCGGAGCAGGCCCGGGGCAAGGCCGTCGACAAGCGGGGAGACGTGTGGGCCTTCGGGGTGCTCCTGTGGGAGATGCTGACCGGCCGCGCGCTCTTCGCCGGCGACACCGTCACCGACATCATCGCGGCGGTGGTGAAGGAGGAGCCCGACCTCGACGCGCTGCCCACGGAGACACCGCGGGTCATCCGCTGGCTCCTCGCCCGCTGCCTCCGCAAGGACCCGCGCACGCGGCTTCCCGACATCGGGGGGGCCCGTCTGGCGCTGCAGGACGTCCTCGCGGGAACAGCCCCGGAGGCCGAGGCTGTCGCCGGCGACACCAGCGGCGTACCCGGGCCCGAGCGCCATCGGCGGATCAAGGAAAGCTGGGGCTTGGTGGCGGTCTCGCTGGTGGCGACCGGTCTTGCCGCCACCCTGGCTTTCGTCCACTGGACCGAGGTCCCGGAACCGAGGCCGGCGGTGCGCTTTACGGTCGATGCACCGGAGGGCTGGACGTTCATCTGGCCTGTCCCCTCGCCCGACGGACGCCACATCGTGATTCTTGCTGAGCGGGACGACCCGGAGGAAGGCGACCTCTCGAGGATGCTCTGGCTCCACTCGCTCGAGTCCGAGACCACCCGGCCACTGAGGGGGACGGAGGGGAGGTACGGGGGAGCGAGCCGTTCTGGTCTCCGGACAGCCGATTCATCGGGTTCTTCGCCGAAGGAGAGCTCCACAAGCTCAACCTCGACGACGATACGCTCCGGAGGATCTGCGCCCTGCCGGCGACACGCGGCCATAACGCCGACTGGAATGAGGACGGCACGATCCTCTTCGGGGCGTGGGACGGCCCCCAGAGCACCGAGCCCGGCGGGCTCTACACGGTTGCGGCCACCGGAGGGGAGCCGAAGCCCCTCCTGAATGCCCAATCTGGCTCGCGGTGAGCAGCTTCTCGGTGTACCCAAGTTCCTGCCTGATGGGCGTCGCTTCTTGTTCACGGCCGGGGGAATCTCTGGCGGGCAACTCGCCGCTCTGGGTGTCCACGTCGGGTCGCTCGACCGCCCCGACGAGAGGCGCCTCCTCGCGCCCGGGATCATCTACCTCGGGCTGGCGGGAGGACGCGTCCTCTTCGACGAAGGACGAGGACACGCTCCTCGCTCAACCGTTCGATGTCGAGCGTGCCGAGCTGCGTGGCGAACCCGTCGCGATTGCGTCTTCCCTGGCCGTGGTGAGCGGCATCGACGTGGTGCGTTTTGGGGTCTCTTCGGGCGGCACCCTTGCCTACTTCACCGGAGAAGAAGAGGACCGGTTTCAGCTCACGTGGCTCGACCGCACGGGGGAACAAGTCGGGACGGTCGGAGCGCCCGGAGAGCCTACGGCCAGATCGCCGCTTCCCCGGACGAGAGGCGGGTCGCCGTGGAGATCCGCGACGCCGAGGGGCAGCAGGACGTCTGGGTGATCGAAGCCTCCCGCGGTGTCGCGAGCCGCCTGACCAACGACCCCGCTGACGAGAACAATCCAGTCTGGTCCCCCGACGGACAGGACCTGGCGTTCACCAAGATCACATCCCCACAACGGGCTGACCTCTTTCGCACGGGGCTGCACCGAGGGGCGCCGGTCACGCCGCTGCTCGAGTTCTTGGGACGCGACTGGGCGGACAGCTCGTCGTCCGACGGAGACCCTCTTCTTCGTGAGAGCCGAGACCCGTCCCGCAACCGAGACCTCTGTGTGGACGCTGCCGCTGGCGGGTGGTGGGCCGCCCGAGCTCGTCGCGCAGCAGCCAGGGTTCCGGTTGACCGAGCCCCAGCTGTCGCCTGACGGACGCTGGCTGGCCTACGTCTCCAACGAGTCCGGAGCGTGGGAGGTCTACGTCGAGCGCCTCCGGCGGCCCGGGGAGAGGGTGCGCGTCTTCTCGGTCGACGGCGGCGGGCAACCCAGGTGGCGAGGCGACGGGAAGGAGCTCTTCTACAGGAAGCTCGGTGGACCGCTGATGGCGGTCGAGGTGCGACAAGCAGCGGGGAGGCTCGAAGTCGATCTCCCGTCCGAGCTCTTCGACGCCGGCGAAAGGTCGCGGGCCTCCAGGACCAGTATGCGGTGAGCGCGGACAGCCAGCGCTTCCTGGTGAAGCTGCCGGTCGAGGGCGACCGCAAGCTCCAGATGCACGTGGTGGTGAACTGGGAGTCGTTGTTGGAGTGAGGGAGTGGACGTCATGCTGAGGAGCTTGGTTTCGGGCCATGCGACGGAGCGTCCCTCTTTGCACGAAGGGAGAGACTCGGCGCTCAGGACAGACTCGAATCTCCCAGGAGCGCCAAGCAGCGATCCTTCCCTCGACCCTTTGGCCGGACCCCGTCACACGC
>CAVOYO010000020.1:0-275000 GCA_963700695.1 uncultured Acidobacteriota bacterium
GCTCAGCCCCATTGGGAGTCCTTCCGAAGCGGGGATCATACTGGTGAGCCCGCGCGGCTGGCAATCGCGCGCTGCCTGTCCGGCCCGGATGCCCCGAACCCCCGGGGCGGTGTAAGATCGGATCCGATGCGGGCTCGGGGATGGTCTCGGCTGCGGTTCTGGTGGTGGGCTTGTGGCAGCTTCGCTCCGGTCCTCTTGTCTGCCGGTATCATGCTGCCGGAGCTGGCGCTCGCGAGCGAGGAGCCGCCTTCGGCAGCCGTCGTGGTCGTGGTCGACACCTCGTTCAGCATGCGCGAGGAGGGCATGGATTCCCGGCGAGCCTCGCTCCTGGTGACGTAGCTCTTCTCCGACATCGTTCCTGGCGAGCTCTCGGTGGTGCGGCTGCTCGATGTCGCGGAGGTGCGGCCCCAGGCCTGCTTCCCCATGAGGAACCGGCGCCACCGTTCCCCTGGCCGAGGATCCGAGCAAGAAATGCAAGCAGGTGGTTCAGCGCGAGGATTGGGGCGAACTGGTGCGGAAGAATACGAGTGGTGCGCTGCGGCGCCCCCGCAGAGGGGACGCCGAGTTCAAGCGGGCCCTCGAGGATCACCTGGAGCAGCGCGCCGGAAACAGTCTCTTCAGCCGTGGCATTCCGGGCCGGCCAAGGGGTGTTCGACCAGAATCGGGCGGCGGAGCCCCGGACCCGGCAGACGCTCGTCTGGCTTTCGGACGGTCGAGCCGAGCATACCGCCGTGCTGAAGGAAGCGGTGAGAGCGCTGCGGGAAGAGGGCGTGGTGATCGAAACCCTCGTCTTTGGGAGGGGAGATCCAGCCTTGGCACAGGAAATGGGCCTCGACGTGTCGATGGTGACGACGCCCGCGCAGATGATGAAGGCCTTCGCGGGGGTGTTTCGCGGCATCGTGCAGGCCCCGTTCGAGATCGACCATCCGCTCGCGGTGCAACCGACCTTCGAGATGAAGCGCAACATCGAGGAGGCCTGGATCGTCGTCTACGGCGACGACAGCCTGGGCGCAGTCCGCATCGACGGACCCTCGACCTCCGTGTCGGCCGATTACGCGGCTGACGTCTGGTCAGGGGCCGGTGCCTACCGTGTCGCCCACGTGCGGAGCCCCGCCGCCGGGATCTGGACCGTCCACGCCTCGGGGGGTGGGGACGGTGTCGCCTACGCGGTCGTCCAGAGCTCGACCCTGCGGCCCTTCTTGCTCGAGCCCCGGACCGCGATCTCGGGTGCGCAGACCGCGCTGGTGGCAGCCGTGCGCGCGGGCGGCAGCAAAGAAGTCGTGTCCGACCCGGAGCTTCTGGCAGGGGCGAGGGTGACGATCGAGGCGCAGGGACGCGTCACCGAGGCTCGCGACGACGGCAAAGACGGCGACATTGCGGCAGGAGACGGTCGCTACACGGCCCTGGTGCGGTTCTCCGGCTGGGGTGCGGATCCGGTCCGCGTGCGGGTCGAGAGCCCCGTCGTGGACCGCTCGTCGGATGCCAGCGTCGACGTCATGGGGGTCTTCCTCTACGAAGGGCCGCCCCTGCAGATCGACTTCGGGACGCTCGGTGTCAGTGCACGCGTGTGCCGATCGCTCCAGTTCGAACGCGACCACCGGGGCGAGGTTCCCTTGGTGGTACGCAACGAGCGATCGCCTCCGGGTGGCCACGATCTCTTCATCATGAGCGGCGCCACGGTCATACGGCAGGATGGAGACCCGTTTCCCGTCCGGCCCGACGCCGGGTTCGAGGTCTGCCTGACCACCGAGAGCGATGTGGGGTGTCGAGGCGCGGGCCGAACACTGGCTTACCCTCGCCGTTTCCGGAAGCGACGAACCCGCCCACCGGGTGGCCGTCCATGCAACTTGGGTGGTCGAGGGGCTCCCCTGGTGGCAGCGTTATCTCTGGCTGATCCTGACCGTCCTCGGCTTGCTGGTGCTCGGGTTCGTGGCCGGCGGATTCATCTACCCCAATCGCTTGCCTCGAGCCCTGGCCGTGAGCTTCGTCGCCGATCGTGACGACCTGGATGACACGTCGCCGCAGCCCATCGCCGCTTGGAAGGGAACCGGCATCGGTTTCTACCGCCATGCGCGGGCCTTTCTCCACGCGGACTATCGGATCTCGGGCAGCTCCAAGGGGGCCGTCGTCGGCCTGGAGGCCGAGGCGAGGGGATGCCGCGTGAGGCCGGCGACCAGCATGCTCCACCGCGAGACACTCGACGGGGACTGGGAGCCGGTTTCCCTTGACGGGCGAAGCGCCCGGCGCCCGGGGACGTGTATCGCGTCGGCGAGAAGCGGACCCTTTTTCGCATTTCCGTGAGGGGCACTTGATGCGGTGGCTCCTGCTCGTGCTTCTGCTGGTGATGCTGCCACACAGCGGCCGAGCGGGAGGCCACCACATCCGCGTCGTGCTCGACACCTCCCTCTCCATGGAGCTCAAGAATGACAAGGCTCGCCTGGCGGTCCTGGCAACCTTGCTCCTCCACGACCTCGCCCGGCCGAACGACACCCGGGATGACAGCTTCGAGGTGATCCCGTTCCCCCGAGATTGGCTGTGGCAGCCCGGCGGCTCACCGCCGGCCCCCGCGTCGCTGCGGCCGATCGCCGCGCGCTTTCCCCGGCGTACGGACTTTGCGAGGCAGCTGCACGGCTTCCCTACGACGGCAAGAAGACCTACTTCTATCCGGCCCTGCAGGCCGCCGTCAATGGTTGGTGCGGTCGCGGACGGAGGCGGTCGCTACGACACGCGCACCATCGTGCTGGTCACCGATGGGCTCCCCGAACCGGAAGTCCGCGAGCTCGATCAGGGAGCGGGTCCTCGGCAAGATCGTGCCAGCGCTCGATGAACACGACATCCTGCTCTACGTGCTGGCTTTCGGAGCCGACCTCTCCGGAGGCGACGCGCGGAGCTTTCTCGATGGGCTCGACGGCGCCCTTCGCTCGCACGCGCGCGGAAGCGTCCTCCAGGTCCCGAGCGGGGACCGGCTCCTGCATCACAGTGCCAGTTTCTCGATCTTCTCACAGCGGTTCGGATACGTCGTCAGCCAGGAGTTCGACCTTCCGGGCACCCATCGGGTCGATCTCCACAAGGGTTTGCAGCCGGACAAGGTGGCAGTCGTCGCGGTGGCGCCGAGGTCGACGATTCCTCCACTCCAAATCGAAGGACCCGCGGAAGGTGTGCTGAACCTCGGTGACCAGCCGGTCGCCTCGGAGCGAGGAGCGAGCTACGCGCTCGCCTGGGTGCTGAAGGTCGAAGAAGGGGTGTACTCGTATCGGCGCCGGTGGTGGGTCCGGCAAGCTGGCGGTCCTGCGGCCCGTCGGAGTCCAGATCGAGGTCGTACCCTCGGAACTCCCCGGGGGCGACTCATGAAGTCGGAGCGACGATCGCGCGGGAGCCATTTCAGGTGGGCGTGAGGGTGCAGTCGGAGCAGGGGGCGTTTCCGGGGGATGTTCAGCTCCGGCATTGGGCTCACGGACCGTGGCTGAAGGATGATTTCGCCTGGCGTGGTGACGAGCGGGGGCCTTCCGAGCAGCGTGATACGGCCAGCGATCGCCGCTTCGAGATCGAAGTCACCTTCGACGACGACCGGATCGAGCCCGGCGCTTCGTACTACGACGGCTATCTCGAGCTCGAGGTCAAGCGGGGGGATGCGCGCGTCGGCGCGATGATGCGGGAACGCGCCCATCCGGTCCGCGTGTATCGTCATCTCGCGCTGCGGAGCTTTCCGGAGGTCGGGAACCTCGGACTGATGCGCAGCGGCGGAATCGGCTGCCGGGAGTTCGCCGTGAAGCCAGCGCCCGGCACCTGCGCGCCGCCGCCCGACGACGGAGCCGACCGCTGGATCCTGACCGCCCGCGCTCAGGTCGATGCGAGCTTGTTGAAGAACGAGCTGAAGCTGCATCGCGCAGGAGATTGCGGGAGCGGTGATGACGCTCGATGCGATCGGGCTGCGTCATCATGTGCATCAGGAGCGCGAAGGCGAACGTGCCGATTGCGTGCGCGACGAACGTGCCCGCACACCCCAGAGCGAAATCGCCAGCGCCGCAAGTGCGGGCCGACGAAACGGCTCGCCTGGAAGAAGGCCGAGTCGAGCGAGATGGCGGTGGGCACCAACTCGCGCGGCACGGTGAGCGGCACGAGCGCGTGACGGGCCGCCGAAGAAAAGGCATGGATGAACCCGAGCAACAGCGTCAGCACGAACAGGAGTTCGATCGTCATCACGCCCGCAGCCATGAGGGCGACGAGAAGCGCGGCCTGCAGAAACTGCAGCCATTGCGTGATGCGCACGAGGGTGAGCGAGGACATCCGATCCGAGACGGCGCCCGCCACGGGCGACAGGAACAGGATCGGCACGAGGTCGGCGGCAGCCACGATTCCAAGCCAGACGGTTGAGTTGGTGAGGTTCCAGGCGAGCCAACCGACGCCGAACGCGGTGCATCCATGACGAGATGGCGGCGGGCGTCAGCCCGGCCATGAACAACGCATAATTGCGATGCTTCCAGACGCTGAAAATGCGGCTCGATTGTTTGTGCGGTTTAGCCGACATGAAGTCCTGTTCGCGTAGCGCCTTCACCATTTCCGATCGGCCGCCGAAGCACCTCCGCCGAGACCACGGAGCGCGCCAGCGGGTACAATCAGGAACCACTTCCAAGTACCTGCGTTTATCGACAGCCCTGCCTGAACCCTAGCCGAGGCGTTGGTCGATGTCGAAGAGAGTTCTCGTCACGGGAGGTTCTGGCTTCATCGGACGCCGCCTGTGTCGGGAACTTCTCGAGAACGGCTATGGCGTCCGCGTGCTCGCGGCAATTCGGATTTCCTGAACATGCTCGAACGCGAACGGCTGAAGTTCGAAGAAGGTGTCGAAGACGCAGGCTCGTGACAAGCCAGTTCGATGCGCCACTCGCCCCCGGCAACGTGCATGTGGGACCCAGCGATCACGTGCCTTGGCTTTCGGATCGCAAATGGGCCTACATCCGCATGGAGGGCGAAGGGTTCGGCGGCACGCCAATGAGCGTCGAACTGAAGCTCGAAGTATGGGATTCGCCGAACTCCGCCGGCGTCGTCGTCGATGCGGTGCGCTGCGCCAAGCTCGCTCTCGATCGCGGCATTGGCGGCGCGCTCGAAGGGCCGTCGAGCTATTTCATGAAATCGCCGCCGCGGCAGTTCACGGACGCGGAGGCGCGCCGGCGCGCGTTCGCCTTCATGGACGGGCGCGAGGCGCAGCGCGCGTGACTGCTGGTTGAAAGGATCGAACACGCATGATCGAAGCGGCCATGATCTGGAACGAGCCCAACAACAAGTCTCACTGGGATCCCGAGATCGATCCGGACTGGGCGCGCTTTGCGGAGATGGCGCGCCTTGCCGGCGCAAGCGATCGCGACAAGCGGCCCCGGCTCTGACGCGCGTGCTCGGCGGAATTTCGCCGATCGATCCGGGTTTTCTCAGCAACATGGGCCGGCGCGGCGTGCTCGATCACGTCGACGTGGTCGCGGTGCACGGCTTCCCGCTCGACTGGAACCTGTGGCAGATCGACGAGTGGCCGGCGAGGATCGAGGATATCCGGGCGTCACGGATTGCCGGTTTGGGTGAGCGAGGTTGGCGTGTCCACGTTCGGCGCGGAAGAGGTGCAGGCGTGGGGCGTCGACCGCACCGCGGAGCTGCTCGTCGGCGCGGCGCCGCGCATTCACTGGTACAGCCTCTACGACCTGCCGCATGCGTGGGGCGCGACGACCCGGCACAAGGAAGCGGAAGGCTCGTCCTATTACCGGCACTTCTACATGGGTCTTCTGCGCGAGGACGGTTCGCGCAAACCCTCGCTCGAACGGTACGCGCGATACGCGAACGACATGGGCCTCTGCCAGTGGTTTCATTTCGAGGACCATCGTCTGCACGACGCGGTGCGATGGATGAAGGACCTCGGCGTTCGCTATCTGCGCACCGGCCTGTCATGGGCGGACATTCCGGCCCAACGCGCTCGACTGGTTCGACCGCCAGATGGAGGCGCTCGCCGACTTCGATGTGACGGTCACATTCTGCTTCACGCCGGAGCACCTCGGCATTGCCGCCCATCACACCAGCCCCCCGCGCGACCCGCGCCAGTTCGCGGAGTTCTGCGGCGCGATGACCGAGCGCTATGCGCCCAGGAGCGCACGCACAGCGGCTGCAAAACCACGCGTTCAGGGGATGAGCACCGCCGCGCCCTGAAGGCGTCCATTGCGCAGATCGTCCAGCGCTTCGTTGGCCCGCGCGAGTTCGTAGGTGGTCACGTGCGTCGTCACGCCAGCCTCGCGGGCGATCGCGAGAAATTCGAGACCGTCATCGCGTGTGAGATTTGCGACCGACACCAGTTCCCGTTCACCCCACAGCAGCGCATACGCAAACGAGGGTATGTCGCTCATATGGATGCCGGCGCAGACTACCCGGCCGCCCTTGCGCACGGCTTTCAGAGCGAGCGGCACAAGCGAGCCGACAGGCGCGTAGATGATTGCGGCGTCGAGTTCCTCTGGCGCGTTTTGGTCCGATCCGCCGGCCCATTGCGCGCCCAGCCCATACGCGAACCGCTGCGCCTCTTCATCGCCCGGACGGGTGAACGCAAAGATGCGGCGGCCCTGCCAGAGAGCCACCTGCGTCACGATGTGAGCAGCGGCGCCGAAGCCATAGATCCCGAGCCTTCGCGCCTCGCCCGCCATCTTGAGGGAGCGCCAGCCGATGAGACCGGCGCACAGCAGAGGCGCCACATGCGCGTCGTCCATCGCCAGCCCATCGGGGATCGGCAGGCAGAATCGCGCGTCCGCGACGACATGCGTGGAATAGCCCCCGTCACGCGTATAACCCGTGAACAGCGGCGCATCGCAGAGGTTTTCGCGACTCGCCATACAATAGGGACACACGCCGCATGTGTGCCCCAGCCACGGCACGCCGACGCGCTGCCCAGGCGCCAGACCCTGCACATCGGCGCCGATGCGCTCGACCCGCCCGACGATCTCATGACCGGGAACGATTGGCCCCTGACGGGCGAGATCTCCGTCGACGACATGAAGATCTGTGCGGCACACGCCACAGGCGCTCACGCGCACCAGAATTTCGCCCGGTCCCGGCACAGGGTCGGGCCGCAACTCCTCTGCGAGAGGCGCTTTCGCCTGTCGCGAAACCATCGCACGCATGGCGTCACCTGCATTGGCGCCGTTCGTGCGCAACGATGCTGCCGCGGTGGCCGATTTGCAAGCCGCGCGGCGCCGCTTGCAGGTTGGGGCGCGAGCGGTCAACTTCCATGTCGGGCATGCGCCGCCGCGCAGAAGCAGGAAACCCCATGAAGCCCATCGTGACCCTCACCTTGAACCCGGCCATCGACGGCGCGTGCGAGGCCGACGAAGTCCGCCCGATCCGCAAGGTTCGCACGCGCAACGAGCGCTACGATCCGGGCGGCGGCGGCATCAACGTGAGCCGCGTGCTGCGCGAACTGGGCGGCGAGACCTTCGCAATCTACCTGGCTGGCGGTGCGACGGGGCCGGTGTTCGACGCGCTCATCGACGCCGAGGGCGTGCCGCGCAGACGCATCGACATTTCCGGGCATACCCGTATCAGCAACACCGTGTTCGAGACATCGAGCGGCCACGAGTTCCGGTTCGTGCCGGAGGGCCCGCTCGTGCGCGCGCCCGAATGCGACAAGAGCCTCCAAGCGCTGCGCGAGAGCGAATTCGAATGGCTTGTGGCCAGCGGCAGCCTGCCGCGCGGCATCGGCGACGGGTTCTATGTCCGTGTTGGCGAGGTCGCGCGCGAGCGCGGCGGGCGATTCGTGCTCGACACGTCGGGTGACGCCCTCAAGACCGCGGTCGAAGCGGGCGGACTGCATCTTGTAAAGCCGAGCCTGGGCGAGTTCGAGCGACTCGTGGGCAAAAAGCTCGACGGCCCCGCCGACCAGGAAAGAGCCGCGCACGCGCTGGCCGCGAGCGGAAAGGTCGAGCTTCTGGCCGTGACGCTGGGACGCGACGGCGCGCTGCTGGCTGACGGAAGGGACGTGTTCCGCATGCCGGCGCTGCCGGTCGAGGCCAAAAGCGCGGTGGGAGCGGGCGACAGCTTCGTCGCGGCCATGACGCTCGCGCTGGCGCAAGGCCGGCCGCCGAGGGAGGCCTTCGTGCGGGGCGTCGCGGCCGGGACCGCCGCGGTCATGACGCCCGGCACGCAAACGTGCAGCCGGGCCGACGTCGATAGTCTCTTCGCAGATGCGATGCTGATTGCGCGTCAGGCGGGCGGGCTTTAGCGCCGGAGCGCGTCGCCAGCCTCCGGGCGCCGTTCTGGCCGCCCCGGAATAGTTATCTGTAATCAGATCTCTATCGTTGTGGCGAGCCACAGGACCGAGAGAAAGACGCCAGAAATGACGGTGGCCAGAGCGATGAAATCGTCACTGCGCATCGTGGAGCCTCCTTGCTGCATTACAGCATACGAAGCAAGATACGTTCCAGATCAGGGCGATTTTACGTCGGCTGCAGTTCGCGACACCGCACCATCGCGCGGGACCCGCCTCACGCCGACTTGAGCACACGCTCCAGCACTTCGGGCGGCGAGGCCGCTGCCTTGCGCAGGACGTCCTCGATCTCGGCGCCGCTGAGCGGATCGATGTCGAGGCGCATCTTGGCGGCCTCGGCGAGAAAATCGGCGTCGCACATGGTCGCCAGAAAGGCGTCGCGCAACGCCTTCGTGCGCTCCGGCGGCACGCCGGGCGACCCCACGAACGGTCGCGAGATCAGTTCGCGCGCGAGGATGAAGTCCAGCGCCTGCGAGTCGATGCGATTGCGAGCGCGCTCGCGGATCATCGGCACGCCCGGCAGCGCGTCCACCGGCTTGCGTCCGGTGTGATAGAGGACGTTGATCTTCCTGTCCGGCAGCCACATGGGCTGGGCGGCCCGGAGCGAACTCAGCGTCCAATAGCCCATGCCCTCCACCTCGCCACGCTCCATGGCGAGCGCCGCCTGCAGGATGTTCTGGTAGCCGGGGATGATACTGAACCGCGTTCCAACGAGATTGTTCATCGCGGCGGGCACGATCTGCGTGTCGGCGCCGGCCCCGGTGCCCGGCACAACGAGTTCGTTGCGCATCAGGTCATCGAGGGTTTTCACCTTCGAGGTATGCCACGACAGCGCGATCGCGGTGCTCGTCGAGATGCTGCCGATCCACGACAGGGCGAACGGATCGAACTTCACCGGCGAGCGGCCGAGCATCGGCTCGAAGGGCACGCCCGGACCGATGGAGCAGATAATCGAACCGTCGCGCGGCGCGACGTTGGCGAGATAGTCGACCGCCTTCATGCCGCCCGCGCCCGGCATGCCCGAGACGATGAAGGTCGGCTCGCCCGGGATATGCCGGCCCATATGACGGGCGAGCAGCCGGGCATAATTTTCACTGACGCCGGGTGAGTAGGAAATGATCGTAAGCTGCCGGCGTTTGTAGAACGACTCGACGGCGTCCGCCTGGGCGCGCGCGGTCCGCAGCGAGGCGCCGGCGCAGGCGAACGCGCCGGCTGCGCGAAGCAGCGATCTGCGGTCCATGTGTGCATTCGCCGGAGCTGCGGCCCCTGAAGCAGCTGCAAGGACTCTGCGCCTGCCGACGCCTGGCCTCTCGCCCGCCATGACGTTTCTCCCAAGATTTCTTGTATCGAGAGACTGCTGCGCGATCCGGACGCTGTCAACGCCGGATGCGAGGCGGCGCGCAGCGCTCGCCCGACGCCACGAGAGCCGCGAAGAGTAAAGTATGGTATAATTAAATACGAAACAGCCGACGCGCCGCGTGGGCAAGGCACAGCACAAGCGGGAGCTTCATCATGATCGGCAGTATAATTGTGTGGCTTGTCATCGGCGGCCTCGCGGGCTGGCTCGCGGGCCTCATCATGCAGGGCAGCGGCTTCGGACTTGTCGGCAACATCATTCTGGGGATCGTCGGCGCGGCAATCGCGGGCGCGGTGCTGCCCAGGCTCGGACTCGTCATGGGCGGCGGGTTGATCGGCGACATCATCTACGCGGCGATCGGCGCCTGCATCCTGCTCTTCATCGTCAGTCTCGTGAAGAAGTAAAAAAGCGCGCCGCCTCCACGGCGACGCGCCTTCATTAACTCGACGGCTGCTCAGACGAGCGCCGGCTCCTTCGCCTTCGCGGGGGCGCGGTAGGCGCCCAGCCATGCGACAGCGTCGTTGACCGGGATGACGTCGGCATACTTCTGATGCATGTCGAACAGGTTCATCGCATGCGTCGCTTCGTGGCGGTCGAAACAGCATTCCTCGACAACCTGCACGCGATAGCGATGGGACGCGGCCTCGACCACGGACGCGCGCACGCAGCCGCTCGTCGCCTCGCCCGCGACGATGAGCGTATCAATGCCGTGGAACGTGAGGTGACCCGCCAGCGGCGTGCCCCAGAAGGAGCTCGGCGCGGTCTTCTTCAGGACGACCTCGCCGGCGATGGGCGCCACTTCGTCGACGATCTGCGACGAGCGCTTCTTGCGGTCGAGCGCGGCGGCGTCCATCTCGCCGCCACGACCCATTCCCGCGCGTCCGCCGCTGTCGCGATGAGCGGCGTCATACCAGCCGAGCATGCCGGAATCGGCCAGCATCGTGATGTGAATGACCGGAATCTGCGCAGCGCGCGAGGCCTCCAGCAGGCGCTGGATGTGCGGCAGCGCGTTCCAGCCGGCCATACCGCAACTGGAAGGCCATGTCTTGATGGCCTCGAGCAGCGGCTCGGGCTTGTCGCCGAAGACCGCGCGGTAGAGATCGACCAGCAACAGCGCCGGCTTCTGGCCGAACCCCACGCGGCGGTCGTGCGCCACGGCAAGATGAGCCTTGTCGGACTCGGTCAAGTAACGATCCCAGATGCGCGCCATGGTTTCCCCTTTCCCTGATGAAAAATGCCATATGCCTAACGTTTCGCAGCCTGCGGCCCCGGTGGCAAGCCGGATTTGTGGGCGCCGAAAAGCCCGCGTTCGCGCCATTTCCGCGCCGCCCTGCCCCAAGCGGAACTTATGGCGCTGGCGTCTCATGACACCAGATATATCGCCGCGAAGGCGACGCCGGCGGCGAGCACGACGAGATAAGCGCTGACCTTGGTGAGGTAGAACAGCGCGCCGCAGAGGGCGATCGTGGCGATCTCCAGGAAGCCCACATTTGCAGCGCGAATGACGGCGAGCGCGCCCGCGAAAATCAGGCCGACCGCCACGGGGGCGAGTCCCCGTTCAATGGCTGTCTTGATGGGCGAGACCTTGTTGCGCTGCCACCAGTTCGACACGCCGAAAACGAGCAGCGAGGAGGGAACGTAGATGGCGAAGCACGCCACGAGCGCTCCGGCGAGCCCCGCCACGTGATAGCCGATGAGGGCGGCGATCAGCGTGCTGGGCCCCGGCGCCGCGCGCGAGATCGCGAACATGTCCGCGAACTCCTGGTTGGTGAGATAGCCGCGCAGTTCCACCGTCTGGTACTGGATGTCGGCGACAATTGCCTGTCCACCGCCGAACGAGAGCAGGGAGAGCGGTGCGAAGACGACAAAAAGTCCAAGAAGCTTGTTGTCCATCACTTGCCACCCCGCACGCCGAGCCACGCCACGCCAATGCTGAGCGGCACGGCGACAAGGACGACCGGCAGCATGGGCAATCGCAGCACGCCCACCGCGAGAAAGACCGCAAGGCCTATCCCGATGGTGGCGACGTTGCGCGGCAGCTTGGTGGCGACCTTGGCCCCCATGGCGAGAGTGGCCGCGATACCTACGGCGGCCACGCCGCCAAGGATGAAGTGCGTGATGGGCAAGCCGGAATATTGCCGGTAGGCAAAGCCCATCAGCATGATGATGCAGAACGCGGGGATGATCATCGCCGTCACCGCGACGATGGCGCCGGCGCCCCCGCGGGACTTCATCCCCATGTAGAGCGCGAGGTTGACGGGGTTGGCCCCGGGCAGCACCTGGGCGATCGCCAGTCCGGCCAGGAAGGCCTCGTTCCCGATCCAGTTGCGACGGTCGACGATCTCGCGATGCATCATGGCCTGCGAGGACCCGCCGAACGCGGAGGCGCCAATCTTGAGGAAGACCCAGAACACATCTGCGAGCGAAGCCGGATTGGTTCCAGGCTGCGCCGTTTCGGCTTCAGACATGCAGTCTCCTCCATTCGTTTCTTGCATCGCGCGGACGGGAATCGTTCAAGCATAGAACCTGCGCTCGCCGCCGCAAGCCTTGATGATGGGCGAGCCTGAATACGGCTGGTTTACGATAGGGCCTTATAACTGTATCAACCCCGCCCGCTCGCCCAAGTAGCGTTCAGACTTGATTAAGCGCAGCGATGGTTCGGTAGCGTTCTATTTTTTTGATTTTGGATCAGCACATGACCTTTTCCGACAACCGGCGCGCCGAGCAAAGAATCCGGACTGCCCTCAAAGGCCAGATCGTCATCAACGATCGCTTCTCAACCGTCGACTGCATCGTCCGCGACCTGTCGGAGAGCGGCGCCAGGCTGCAGTTTCCGGAAGGATACCTCCCGCCTCGGGAATTCGAATTCGAGGTTCCCAAGAAGAACCTGAGCGTCTTCGCACGCAAGATCTGGTCAAGCGGCCATCTGCATGGCGTGGTGTTCTACGAACCATCGCTCAGGACGAAGATGGAGCCGCTCAGCGAAGCCAGTTCGGTGCAGATTCAGCAGATCATGGAGGACGCGCGGCGCGCGATCGCCGAGACCATTGGGGTCGCGCCGAGCCTTGTCAAACTCACGCTCGAACTTCCCCCCGACGGGGATGGGGTCTGAGAGACAGCCCATCGCAGGCGGCGGACTGAGGGCCGCGTGTCGGATAGCTGCGAAGGGCGAATGGTACCACCTCCCGGGCTCGAACCGGGGACCCCCAGATCCACAATCTGGTGCTCTAACCAACTGAGCTAAGGCGGCCTGAAACTGGCCGGAACCTAGTGGGACGGCCGCGAGATTGCAAGCGCCGGTCGCGCACGATCCGGGAGAAAACGCGGGGCGAGAAACGTCGCCGCCCGCAGACGGCGGCCAGCTCCCCGCCCGACGCGGAAGCGCTGCTCAGATCGGCTGGCCGAAGGCCTTGCCGATCGTGTCGCCAAGCGGCGCCATGGCCCGGGCCGAGACCCTGGAGGCGAGTTCGGCGAATTCCTTAGCCTGCGCGTTCGCGGTCTCGAACTGCTTGCGGACGTGTTCGGTATGCAGCTCGACCAATTGCGACATCGTGCTGGCTCCAGCCATCGCGCTCGCGAATTCGAACATAGCATCGGTCGAGGCCTTCACGGCCTCGATCGCCTTCATGTTGAATTCGGCGATTCCGGAACCGGCGGCCACGAGGGCTTCCTCCATGCCGGAGGTCGCCGCTTGGGCGGCCTTCCGCATGCGGTCGCAGGAGTTTCGCACCTCGTCCGCGGTGAGTTCCGCGGACTGGGCGATCACTTCCTCAGCGTCCATGATCTGCTCGGGCAGCGCCTCGGCAATTTCAAAGGCGTCTACCGGCTGCGCCAGAGGCCGGGTCTCTTCGTGAAACCCGGGGCTCTGGACCGATTTTACAGGCTCGGCTTGATCGGGTGCACTGACGGGCTCAGTCATGGCGCGACCTTTTCCTTTCAGAAGAGCAGAAAAATCACTTCTTGACGCCGGCAGCCTTCTGGACCGCCTCGCCCATCTCGCGGGCCTGCTGCTGGATGGCCTCCATCTGCGTCTTCAGGTATTCGGCCTGCAGGGCGAAGACTTCCTGCACGTCCTTGGCGTGGACCAGCTTTTCGGCAAGGTCGAAGGCCGCGTTGACGTTGTTCTGGGCGAAGGAAACGACCTTCGTGCCGACATCCTTCACGCCGGGAGCCGGCGTTGCCGCTTCCATGCTCTCGGCGGTCTTCTGCACGGCGCCCATGAAGCCTTCGAAGGCCTTGCGAGCCTGCACGACGCTGCGCTCGGCGAATTCACGCATTTCAGGCGGGATCTGGGGCTGGAGATTGTCGGCCATGGTCATGTCCTCCGACCGGGTGTGACCCGGAGAAAAAGATCTGGGCGGCCGAGGGGTTCGACCCGCCTGGAATCCTTGTAGCCTATTGATTGCTGCATTGCAACATCGTTCTGCGAACTATGCTGCGATGCACAATAAACATTAAGGATGAATCGCGGATTGCGTTCGCAAGCGGGGCGCGTCGATGGACCGGAAAGGCTCGGCAGGTTAATGATCCGTTAAGGCCTCGCAGCCGGAACACGTCCGGAATTCAAGGAGCCGCGCCCCGCATGACCCGCGCCACGATCGATCCGACAAGCGTCGCGACGGCGCTCGCCGATCCGGCCTTAGCGGGACTGGCGGGCGGGCCGGTCATCGTGGCCGGAGGCGCTCCCCTCCGGCTCCTGCACGCCAGCGCTCAGGCGCTGGCGCTGTTCCAGGCCAGCGACCTTGCAGGCATCGAAGAGCGCCTTCTGAACGGGTCCGAGCCGGGCGCCCGGCGCCTTGCCGAACTCGCGGGCAGCCTGCCGCCCGGTCCCCCACGCCTCGAGCGCTTGCGGTTCTATGTCGGCGGCGCCTCGGAGGCGATCACCTTCCTGTGCAAGCGGGTGGCGGGCGAGACTCCCACGTTCGTCGCGGGCGCGATCGGCGTTCGCCAGAGCCTGCTCGCGGGCGCTCCCGCGCAAGCTGCGGCAAGCGATGCCGGCGCCGTTCCGTCTTCGGCGCCCGTACAGCCCCCCGCCCGTCCCGCGAGCGTCAGGTTCTTGTGGCGGACTGATTCCGATCTGCGCTTCACACGTTTCGACGAGGGCGGCTGCGAGGCGCTCGGCTGCGCGCCGGGAGCGCTCATGGGGGCCAGCATGCTCGAACTTGCCGGCATGCCGGGGTTCGATCCCGATGGCCGGCTGTGCGCAGCGCTCATGCGGCGCGAGACGTGGAGCGGGGTCGAAGTAAACTGGCCGCTCGCCGACGGAAGCGCATACGCGCCAGTCGTGATGGGCGCCCTTCCGACCTTCGACAAAAGGCGCGCTTTCAACGGCTTCAGCGGCTTCAGCGGCTTCGGCGTCGTTCATCTCGACAGGATCGCGCAACGCGCGGCGCAGCTCAACGACGAACTCGCCGCCGACATCGCCGAGGAAACCGGCGCAGCGCAAGGCGAGGCCGCGGGCGCCGAACAGGCTTCCGTGGCGGAGATGGCCGAGATTGCGCAGCTCATCAACGATCCCGACCTCATCGGCGCCGACGCCATCGAGGAGGATGCGACCGCGGAAGACGCGCCGCCCGAGGCGCTCCAGGCGGTGACGCCCGCGCCGCGCGAGGCGGAAGCGCCCGCGGGCGACGGCGGCGCGTTCAACAATGTCGTCGCCCTCAACGCATGGAAGAATGGCGGAGCCGTTGCGCAAGCGGCAACTCCCGCGCGCACGGATGCGATCGAGTCCGCCGAGCCGGCGCTTCCTTCGTCCGATGCATCCAGGGGCGCGACGCCCGACGACGAATTCCCCAGCGCGCCGGGCGAGGAAGAAGAACTCGTTCGCCTCACGCCGGCCGAACGCCACGCATTTCGCGAGATCGCCCGCGCGCTCGGCGCCCGCATCGAGGACGCCGACAAGCGCCGCGCGCAGCGCGCGGAGCACAAAAGCGACCAGACCAGGAGCGAAACGCTCGGAACGTCCGCTCCGACGTCTGATGACAGCGCCGGCGTCACAGCGGTAGCGCCCGTGGCCGAGGTGCGTGAGAGTATAGCGGCGACGTCGACAGCAGGCGCCATGCAGACTGCGGTATCGGCAGCGCCCGCCGATTCCAGCGCAATGACCCGCCTGCTCGATCGGATCGACGCCGGCCTGATGGTCTGCCGCGAAGGCGAAGCCGTTTTCCTCAACAAGAGCCTCCTCGAAACGCTGCGCTACGATACGTTCGAGGATTTCGCCGCTGCGGGCGGCGTTTCGCGCATGTTTCGCGGCCGCACGCCGGAAGCCGCCGCAGCCAACGGCGCCGTGCCTGTGGTGCGCGGCGACGGCGAGACGATCGCTCTCGAAGGGCGGCTGACGACCATCGAATGGGACGGCGCGCCGGCGATGCTCACCACCTTCCGCCGTACGAGCGAGACCGATCTTGCGACCCGCGTGCGCGCGCTGGAACTCGACCTGCGCGCCCGCGAGGCCGAAGGGCGCGAACTGCACGCGATCCTCGACACCGCCACCGACGGCGTCGCGATCCTCGACGGCGAGGGCCGCATCCTCGGCCTCAACCGCTCGGCCGAAGCGCTGTTCGGCTACGAGCAGAACGAGGTCGCGGGCGAGCCCTTCACCATCCTGTTCGCGACAGAAAGCCACCCGGCGGCGCTCGATTATCTCACCGGGCTCAAGAGCAACGGCGTGCGCAGCGTCCTCAACGACGGGCGCGAAGTGCTGGGCCGCGCCCGGCAGGGCGGCATGATCCCGATGTTCATGACCATCGGCCGCATCGGCGCGGACTCGTCCAAATTCTGCGTCGTCATGCGCGACATGACGCACTGGAAGAACGCCGAACGCGAGCTCAAGGACGCGCGCCGCGACGCTGAAAACGCCAGCGCGCTCAAGTCCGACTTCCTCGCCAAGATCAGCCACGAAGTGCGCACGCCGCTGAACGCAATCCTCGGTTTTGCGGAAGTGATCATCGAGGAGCGCTTCGGCCCCATCGGCAACGAGCGATACAAGGACTACCTCAAGGACATCCACGCGTCGGGCACGCATGTGATGAGCCTTGTCAACGACCTGCTCGATCTCTCCAAGATCGAGGCCGGCAAGCTGGAGCTGAATTTCGGCAGCGTCGACGCCAATCGCATCATCAACGAATGCGTGTCGATGATGCAGGCGCAGGCGATCCGCGAGCGCGTCATCATCCGCCTGTCACTGGCGCCGCGCTTTCCCAACATCGTCGCCGACGAGCGCGCGCTGCGCCAGATCGTGCTGAACCTTTTGTCGAACGCCGTGAAGTTCAACCAGCCCGGAGGGCAGGTGATCGTCTCGACCGCGCTCACGGATTCGGGCGCAGCCGTTATCCGCGTGCGCGACAACGGCGTGGGCATGAACGACAAGGAAGTCGAAACCGCGCTCGAACCTTTCCGCCAGATTCAGACGTCGCGCCAGACGACCGGCACGGGCCTCGGCCTGCCGCTCACAAAGGCGCTGGTGGAAGCCAACCGCGCCGCGTTCACCATCCGCAGCCGCAAGGGCGAAGGCACACTCGTCGAAGTGTCGTTCCCCTCGACGCGCGTGCTCGCGGAATAAGGGCTGCTATGAACCCCGCAGGAGGTCGGGGACGACCGCCTTCCCCTCGTCCGGCATGGCCAGGCGCACCACGTGGGGCTCGCCGGCGGCCCGGCGCCTGCCGGCTTCCTCCGCCGACAGACCCCGGCAGAGGCCGTCGTAGCCGAAGCTGAGCTTCTTTTCCTTCTGCTCCGCCCGCAGCGCGTCGAGCCGCTCGCGGCTGCAGAAGCAGGGATAGGCGGCACCGCGCTCGACCAGCTCCTCGGCGTGGGTGCAATAGAGATCCGTCCGCTCGCTCTGGCGGTAGGGTCCCACCGGCCCGCCGATGTCCGGCCCCTCGTCCCACTGGAGGCCCAGCCAGCGGAGGGACTCGAAGATCATGGTCTCGCTGGCGGCCGAGCTTCTCTCCCGATCGGTGTCCTCGATCCGGAGCACGAACTGGCCGCCGCGCCCGCGTGCGAAGGCGTAGTTGAAGAGGGCCACATAGGCGGTGCCCACGTGGGGATCGCCGGTGGGGCTGGGGGCGATGCGCGTCCGGACCGTCATGGCAGACGCAGAGGCTATCACGAGCCGCCCGGTTCCCACGGAGGCACCGCCCGCGTGGGCGGCGGCTTGACCGGCCCCGGTGGCGGAAATAGACTATTCGTTCTTGAGGAGTGGCGCTATCGTCTAGGGGTTAGGACGGGTGGTTCTCAGCCACCAAACCGGGGTTCGAATCCCCGTAGCGCTACCACTCCAGGCGCGTGTCCTCGGCTTTGTAGACGACACCCATACCCCCCCGGCCGAGCTTCTCCAGGATGCGGTACTGGGAGACGGTGTGGCCGATCATGGGGATTCTTCGGCCTGCCAGTCCTCGCCCACGAGCCTTCTGAATCGTGGGTGGTCGCGCAGGGGATCCCAATTCGGGTCGAGGCGGAGGTCCCACGCGGACCACGGCGACGGGATCGAGAGCAGGTACTCGAGCTGGTCGATGGCAGCGTCGTGCTCTCCAACCAGGGTGTACACGGCGGCAAGGGCCCAGACCGATCGAACCCCGTCGTACGCATCCCTGGAGACCGGGAGCAGCTTCACCGCGGCCTTGGCGTCGCGGACCGCCTCGGCCTTCCGGCCCAGGCCTGCGTATGCCCGACCCCAGGGAGCTCCGCAAACGATGGTCTTCCGGGCGTTCTTCAATGAGCTCTTCCAGCACGTCGCGCGCGGCCTGGTACGCGGCTCGCGCCTCGTTCGCTCGGCCCATTAGCCGGTACGCATCCCCTTCCAGGAGCTCCCTGGGATGAAGCTCCTCTCCCGTTTCACCGATGATCGCCGGGCCAGCGGCCAAGTGGTCCAGGGCCGCCTGGTAGGTCCTCTGGTACAGCTCCAACGTCACGCGTGCTCCGAAGTAAACGGGCTGATCGTTCCGCGGCTCCCCCTCGACCGCGGTCCTGGCCCGGTCGAGTGCACCCTTCCAGGAGAGCGCGATCAGTGCCTGCCGGGCGTAGGCTACGAGCTGGTTCGGGGCGAGAGAGATCGAGAGGTCGTTGTAGCGGTCCGCCTCCGGGTACTGGCGAACGAACCGGTACGTGTTGGCCAGTTCCGACGCTAGCTGGGCATTCGAAGGGTCGAGCTCGAGGGCCTTCTCGAGTCCAGCGATGGCTCCGTCGAAACGCCCCTGCCGCCTCCGGACCCAGCCAATCCTCGCCGCGATCCAGCTGTCGTTGGGGAGGCGGTTCGCCGCCAGCCTGAACTCCTCGAGAGCCTGCTGGTAGTGCCTGTGGCCATGGTAGTGATACGAACCAAGGGCTCGGTGACCCTCAGGGGAGCCCCGGATCCAGCTCCAGTGCCCGAAGCGCAGCCTCACGTGCCGCGTCCAGGCGCCCAGGGCTCCTGTCATACCAAAACCAATAGAGGGCCGAGTGGGCCTCAGAGAGAAAGCCATGAGCCGCCACGAAGGCGGGATCGTGGCCGACGGCTCGCTCGAACATCCGAACCGCGAGCTCATAGGACTCCTTCGTGAAATCGGGATCCCAGTAGTACTCCAGACCGCGCAGGTAGGCCTGGTAGGCTTCCAGGCTCTCCGTGGGTCTGGTCGCGATTGCGCGCTGCTCATCTGGCAGCAGGGCGACGCCGAGCTGGCCCACGACCGCCCCGGCGATCTCGGACTGGACCGCGAAGATGTCGTCCAGAAGGCGGTCGTAGCTGTCGGCCCAGAGGTGCGTGTCGTCGGCGACTCGGATGAGCTGTGGGGTGATCCGGACGCGCCCCGCACCCTCGGCCCGGCGGTCCCAGCGCACCGTGCCTTCCAGCACGAACCCGACCTGCAGGTCCTTCCCGATCTCCTTGATGGTCTTCCCGGTGCGGTCGTACTGGGTGGCGGTGGTGCGAGAGGTCACCCCCAACCCGCTCACCCGCGCCAGGCGGCTCGTGATCTCCTCGGTGACCCCGGCCGCGAAGAAGGCGTCCTCGGGACGACCCAAGTTTCCCGAAGGGGAGAACCACGAGCATCTGCCGGTCTCTGGTTCTCTCCGACTCCGTCGGCCGAGACTCGATGGGAGACGGCGCATCGGGTCGTGGGCGCAAGTACGCTACCGTCACGGCGACAGCGGCGACGACAACGGCACCGGTCAGCGTCCAGCGGTACCTCCCTCTCGATACACCCGGGGCCTCGGAGACGGATTCCAGATCGAACGCCAGGTCCCGGGCTGACTGGAAACGGTCTTCCGGCAGCTTCTCGAGGCATCGGAAGACGATCCGGTCGAGGGCCTTCGGTATGCTCCGGTCCCGGTCCGACGGCTTTGGCGGGTCCTTCGACAGGATCGCCGTCATCGTGTCGGCGAGCGTTTCTCCACGGAAGGGCAAGTGCCCCGAGAGCATCTCGTAGAGCACCGTCCCTAAAGAGAAGAGGTCCGAGAGGTGGTCCACCGATCGAGCGCGCACCTGCTCGGGCGACATGTAGTCCACTGTGCCCATGATTCGGCCGGGTTCGGTGGTCGGACCACGGCTGGGCGTGTCCGCGCCCTCCTTGAAGGGGAGTCGTGGCAGGAGGACCTTGGCCAACCCGAAGTCGAGGATCTTGACCAGGCCCTCGTTGGTGACGAACAGGTTCTCGGGTTTGACGTCGCGGTGAACGATGCCCTTGTCATGGGCGGCCGAGAGGCCACGGGCGATCTGAACTCCGTAGTCCACGGCCTTCCGAACCGGGAGAGCACCGTCTCCCATCCGCGCGCGGAGCGTGTCGCCCTCGAGCAGCTCGGTGACGACGAAGGGTGCGCCCTCGTGGGTGCCGGTGTCGTAGACCACGAGGATGTTGGGGTGGTTCAACGCCCCGGCCGCCTTGGCTTCTTTCTCGAAGCGGTGCAAGGAGGTCGGGATCGTCGGCGACCTCCTCCGGCAGCACCTTGATGGCGACTTCCCGGCCCAGGCGTGGGTCAGCGGCCCGATAGACTTCCCCCATCCCTCCCGCCCCGAGGGGCGCAAGGATCTCGTAGGGGCCGAGGCGTGTTCCTGCCGCCAACGCCATCGAGCGGTCCTCCCCAGGAGTCCTGCTTTGGGCTGGAGACTACCTCGGTTTGGGGCAGACGACTAGGCGGCCACCGCCCGCAACTCCTGAAGGCTCCGTAGGAACGGGATGAGGCGGTTCCAAGTCAGCGCCCGAAGGCCTACCAAAAAGGCCAGCCTTCGGCTGGCCTTCTCCGTAGCGCCGCGTGCTAGTCACGGCTCTCGACATGCTTCGGTAGAATGCGGTGCGTTCCTCGAGCCCCATGGACCCCTCTGGAGCGGTACCGCGTGAGCAGATGTCCTGGCGTCCCACGCTCGCCGGACTGGCGGCCACCGTTCCGATCGGCCTGAGTCGGCTGTGGACGGCCCTGGGGGGAGATCAGTCGTTGTTCCTGTACGGGGCAAAGGCCCTGAGCGACGGAGCAGCGCTCTACGTGGATTTCTGGGACAACAAGCAGCCGGGCATCTACTGGTTTTACCTCGCCGCCGGCCGGAGTCTCGGCTTCACCGAGATTGGGCTCCATCTCTTCGAGCTCGTCTGGCTCCTTTCGGCCGCCGCCCTGCTCTCGCGTGCCGTGCAGTTGCGGCTTCGGTCGCCCTGGCTGGCCGCTCTCGTCCCGCTGACGACCGTCGGCGCCTACTATGCGGCGGCGGGCGCAGAGCACATGACCCAGGTCGAGATCCTTCTCAACCTGCCGCTGGCGCTGTGCTTCTGGGCAGTGTCCCGCGACTCCGGTACCCCTCGAGCCCGATGCAGCTGCGCCGCCGTGCTCGGGGCCGCCACCGCTGTCACGGCCATCTTCAAGCTCGTGGCGGTGCCCCTTCCGCTTCTCTTCGCGGTGGCACTGGGGGTGCGGAGTCGTATGGATGGTGGTCGCGTCCCGGACCTCGTTCGGCAACTGCTGCTGCCGCTCACCGCAACCTTCGCCGTGGTCCTCCTGGCCTGTCTGGTGCCGTTCTACGTGCGGTCCTCACTCGACGTACTCGCGTGGACGACGCTGGTCTATCCGACGTTGGCATTGCGCGAGGTCGCCCTGGCAGATCCCAGCCGGCTGCTCCACGGCTTCGCGTGGCTGACTCGGGTGTCGGGGCCACTGTATCCCCTGGCCGCCATCGGCCTGCTCGCCCGCCCACCCTCGGGCTGGCCGCGTTTCCAAGCCCTGATGCTCGCCGGATGGGCGGCCACCGGAGCCACGACAATCCTGGTCCAGAGGTTCTCCTGGTGGGAATACCACTTCACCCTGGTCATGGTTCCCATCGGCGTGCTCGCCGTATTGGGCGTGGACCGCGTGCTCGAGTCGCTGGATCGCTGCCAGGCTGCGCCACTTGCGAGGACCCTCGTTCTCGCCGCCATCGTCGGTCCGGTTCTGGTTCCCATCGTCGCCCCAGCGGGGTCGGGCGCACTGCGCCAGGCAGCTGCGGTACTTCGGGCTTCTCGCCAGGGGACCTCAGTGCAGTACGCTCTCGATGAAGGTGAGCGAGCGACCGTCGACTCCGTCCGCGCCGTTCCGGGCCTCCAGGGCGGGGTCTGCCCGATCTACGTGTTCGGCAACCCCGGGCTTCTGCGTCACGCGGGCAGACCACAGGCGCTGGCGGTGCACGGCTGGGCGTGGGAGATGATGGTGTCCTCTCAGTGGGCCGAGCTGCCGCTCGGCCTCGAACGTGCCCATCCGGAGTTCGTCTACGTCTCCCGCGGCTACGCAGCCCTCCTCTCCCAGCGATCCCCTGCGGTGCTCGCGTGGCTGGAGCGGTGCTACGGGGAGGTCCACGTGGATGCCAGAGCCGGCACTTGGTACCAGGCACAGACTTCATGCCGGTCTGTGGCGGACCAGGCGTCCGCGTCGGCCCGACCACATGGCTCCAACCGAGGCCCTGAAGGCCCACCAACCTCAGACTGTTGATCGAGGGCCCCCGCAGACGGGGCCCTCATCGTCTTGACCCCCGGTTGCCCGCGGCCGCGGGGCACCTCTCCGCCGTGACAGGGCCAGCCGGGGGCGGTACACTCGCCGCACGACGTCCCTCCCGAGGCCCCGGACCGAATGGTCGAGCTCAACCACCGCGATCGAACGATCAAGGTCAAGCTGGTCTACTACGGGCCGCCGCTGTGCGGAAAGACCACGAACCTGCAGGTCCTCCACCAGCGCGCCGGCGCGAAGCGCCGCGGCGAGATGATCTCGGTGAACTCGGCCCAGGACCGGACGATCCTGTTCGATCTCCTTCCGCTCAAGACCCCGGGTTTCCGGGGCTTCGACCTCCGGCTCCAGATCCTCGCCGTCCCCGGCCAGGCCATGTACGCGGCGACGCGCCGCCTGGTCCTCAAGGGCGCGGACTCGCTGGTCTTCGTCGCCAACTCCGCCCTCGACCGCTGGGAGGAGAACCTCCAGAGCATCCGCGAGATGACCCGGAACATGGTGACCCACCACCTCGACCCCGAGCAGATGCCGCTGGTCTTCCAGTACAACAAGAGGGATCTGCCCCAGGTCCTCGAGACCGAGGCCCTCGACCGCGGTCTCAACCGCCGACACGCCGAGGCCATCCCGGCGGTGGCGATCCGGGGCGAGGGGGTCGTCGAGACGTTCATCGCCGCCCTCGCGCTGACCGTCCAGGACCTCGCCACCCGGTACGCGATCCTGGACGTGAAGGAGGGTCTGCCCGCGCGCCAGTGGGCGGAGGAGACCGCGCGGGACCTCTTCGGAACGACGAGCCTGTCCTTCGCCCCCGACGAGCCGAGGACCCGGCCGCCGGGCCCCTCACCCATCTCCAAGGAGCTGCGCAAGAAGGCCCAGGCGGCGGCCACCGGCGAGGACACCCCACCCGGGGCGGCGCCGCCCGCGTCCGCGCCCGCGACGAAGGAGGACCGGTCTCCCAAGAAGACCGCGCCCTACACCGTCGTCCGGATCGCCCCGCAGCCCCCGAGCGACGCGGCCGAACGCACGCCCGGGCCCACCGCCGACGCCCGCGCCGGCGAGCTCGTCGAGACCTACGCCGAGACTTCCGCGCAGCTCGGGGAGGCTCTCGCCGAGATGCGGGAGGACCGCGATCTCGCACACCGTCGGCTCGAGGACGTGCGGAAGTCGATGGAGGCGGCGCAGCAGGTGCTCCTGGGCACCCCGCTCGAGACCGCGCTCGAGCCGGTCCTCACCCGCATGGCCGGGATCGCCGGCGCCGAGCACGGGGCCTTCTGGGTCCCGGACCCGGGGGCCCCGCCACGCGCGGCCGCGCTCCGGAGCCTCAGCGCCGATCCGGTCCTCGGCTCCAGCTTGGCCGTCCGGTACGTCCTCGAGAACGCGGGCCGGGAGTCGATGCCCAGCTTCGTCTTCGCCAAGGACAACCCCCACCTCGCGGAGTGTCTCGGGGAAGCCTCCCCTGCCTTCACCGCCGTCCTCGGCGTCCCGTTTCGCACGCCCGGCGGGCTTCAGGGCCTGGGGGCCTTCTACTATGAGGCGGACACCGCCCGGCCCGGTGCCACGGCCCTGAAGCACCTCGGCGAGATCCCCCGCGCCCTCGCCGCCGCCCTCGAGCTCGTGGCCACGCTCCAGACCGTCAAGGCCGCCGAGCGCGCCCTCGAGCTCGCCCTCGCCGGAAGCGCCTCCCTGAAGGGACTGGAGGATGTCGTCCGAGCGGTCGAGGAGCTCCGCGACCGGCTGGGGGAGATCCGCAAGAAACCCGACGTCCCCCCGTGGTTCGTCGAGCAGTTCACCCAGCTGGCCCCCGCCCTCGGCTCCGCCCTCAACGACGGCCGCTCGCTCCTCGCGTTCAGCCGCGGAGAGATCCAGTGTGACAGCGTGTTCGTGGAGGACCTGCTGGCGGAGCTGCGCACGCCGGACGTGACGTCGGAGCTCGACGCCAACGCAGAGACGGTCACCGCCGATGCCACGCTCCTGAGGGTGGCTTTGCGCGCCATGGCCGACGAGCTGCGTGCGCGCGCGGGCGGCAACACCGCGGCCCTGGCCATCAGGACGCGGGGTGAGGGCGGCCGCGTGCACGTCAGCCTCCGCCTGCAGGAGCCTCCGGCCGACGGGGCCACAGGCGTCACAAGCCGGGGGCTCGGTCTCGGCCTCGCCCGTCGGATCGCCGAGCTGCACCACGGCGCGTTCGACGACTCGACGGTCGAGCTCACCCTCGCCCTTCCCGAGGGCTGAGGGGCCGGTCGCGAAGCCTGGCGGCTAGGGCTTCTTCTCCCCCTCCACGCCATCCTCCGGGTCGCGTCGAAGCCACGAGAACAGAGAGAAGCTCGTGCCGCGGTCCGCAGCGGCGGCCGCCGCTCCCCCGGGATGGCTCTCGCTCGCGCGAGGTGCCTCGGCCGGTGGCCGGGGAGCCGCGGGCGCGTCGTCCTCGTCGTCCCCGTCGTCCGCTCGGGGCGCGCCGGCCTCGGCGTAGGCCTCCGCGGTCGTCGCGGTGGCGGGTCGAGTCCGTCGGCCCCCGCGGCTGCGTCGCCGGCGGGCCGGGGTCCTCGTCGCCTCGGAATCGGTGGGCGCTGCCGCCTCGGCCGGAGCCGCCGCCGACGGCACCGGTGCCGGGGTTCCTGTCTCCGTCGGGGCGGCCTGCCCGAGATCCTCGATGATGTAGCTTCCCGAGCGCTGGTCCCGGCGCAGCTTGACGATGCCCCTCTTCTGCGCGTCCTCCAGCAGGTGCGAGAACGTCCGGAAGCCGTAGTAGCCCTCGTTGAAGGACGGCTTCTTGCGCTTCATGGTCTCCTTGACCATGGAGCCCCAGAGGATCTCCTTGTTCTCGCGCTGCAGGGCCAGGACGGAGTCCGAGAGCAGGCCGAAGCAGTCCTGCAGCTTCACCGGCAGGTTGCGGGTGATCGCGGGACGCGGCCGCTCCTGCACCCGGACGATGTCCTCGTAGAAGATGAACTCGTCGCAGTTCTCGATGAGCAGGTCGGAGGTGGAGTTCTTGACCCCCAGCCCGATCACGTACTTGTTGTTCTCCTTGAGCTTCGACACGAGTGGCGAGAAATCGGAGTCCCCGGAGCACACCACGAAGCAGTCGATGTGCTCCTTCTGGAAGGACATGTCCATCGCGTCCACGACGAGCCGGATGTCCGCCGAGTTCTTCCCGCCCACGGACTTCTGCGGGACCTCGATCAGCTCGATGGCGGCCTCGTGGAAGGCGCGCTTGTAGTCGGAGTACCGGCTCCAGTCCGCGTAGGCCTTCTTGGAGAGGAGCTTCCCCTTGTCGAGCAGCCGCTCGAGCACGAGGTTGACGTTGAACTTGCGGTAGTGGGCGTCACGGACGCCGATGGCGATGTTCTCGAAATCGATGAAGAGGGCGAGCCTCTGCTCGTCCTGCCTGTTGTCTGCCAATCTTCCTCCTGTGTGGGAGCGGGATCTGCACACCCCCAGCCCGGACCCAGGGTTCCGGGCAGAGAGACACCCGGGTGGGGAGCCCGGGCCACGGGGACACCGCAGAGTAGCACACAGGGCCCATGGCAGAAAGCGGGGAACCTGTGTACCGTCCGGTACGTATAGGATCATGGTGACGACCGAACCTTCCCCCAGTCCGCAACGTATCCTCCAGAGCGCCCTCAGCTTGTTCTCCGAGAAGGGCTATGACGCCACCTCCGTCCGCGAGATCTGCGAGGCCTCCGGCATCACCAAGCCGACGCTCTACCACTTCTACGGGAGCAAGGAGGGCGTCTACCGCACGCTCGTCGACGGCACCCTCGAGCGCGTCCGCGGGGACATGGCCCGGGCCATCGAGGATGAGGGGTCCCTGAGAGAGCGCCTCCGGCGCCTCACCCGCACCTACTTCGAGGCCGCGCGGGGAGAGCCCGACCTCGCCCGCTTCATCCTGGCCCTGACCCACAACCCCCCGAGCTCCGCGCCCCGAACCGATTTCCTGCGCTTCTACGAAGGCATCCTGGCGTTCGTCGCCGGAGCCATCGAGAGGGGGGAGACCCGGGGCGAGGTGGCCCCGGGCCCGGTGGACGTGCGCCTGCTCGTCCTGATGGGGGCGCTCGGAGAGGCCGTGCACGGGTACCTCCTCGCCGGGCGTCCGGACCTGACCCCCGACCTCGCCGACACCCTCGTGGACGTCGTCCTGAAAGGCTGGATCGACCCGAGCTGACGCCATGACCGCAAGAACCCTCGCCGCACTCCTGATCGCTCTCGCTCTTCCGCCGACGGCGACCGCCGAGCCGCTCGCGGCGGCCGAGGTCCTGAAGCTGAGGCTCACCGAGGCCGTGGACCTCGCTCTGGACCGAAACCCCACGGTGCGCCGCGCCCGCGAGACGATCAACGAGTTCAACCTCCTGGTCCGCCAGGTGCGCGCCGACGCCCTTCCACAGCTCGACCTCACGTTGTCGGCCCAGAGGTTCCGGGACCCCGGGTTGCGCAACTCGCCCGCGTTCGGCGACCTCCCCGACTTCCTGCCCCCCGAGGCCCTCGGGGCCTACTCTTTCGACGACTACGCCTACAGCTTCCGGCTCGAGCAGCCCGTCTACACCTTCGGCCGGGTGAGTGGCGCCCTCGACGCGGCCCGTCAGCAGCTCAACGCGGTCAAGGAAGAGGTGCGCTCGGTGGAGAGCGTCATCGCTCGCGACGTGGCGATCGCCTACTACGATCTGCTCCTGGCCACGAGGCGCCGTGCCGTCCTCGAGTCAGTGAAGGTGTCCCAGGAGCGCCAGCTCGCCCAGGTGAAGGACCGCCTGGCCCTGGAGGACGCCACGCGCCTGGACGTGCTCAACTCGGAGGTCGCTCTCGCCAACCTTCGCCCCCAGATCCTGGGGGCCGAGAACCAGGTGGCGGTCAGCCTGGCTCGCCTGAACGAGGTCCTCGGCCGACCCATCGACTCCCCCCTGGAGCTCCTCGACCGCCTGGAGCTCCCCGACCCGCTCCCCTTCGTTCCCGGCTATCGGACGCTTCTCGACCAGGCCTCCCGCACGCGGCCGGAGCTCCTCGCCTTCCGCTACGGGCGCCGGGTGCTGGAGGCGGGACAGAAGGTCACACGGGCCGACACCCTGCCCGAGATCTCGGCCGCCGGCAACATCGGGATCAACAGCTTCGACGTCAACAACCTGGGCGACATCTCCTATCGCAACTGGAACGTGGGCCTCTATCTCAAGTGGAAGCTCTTCGACGGCTTCCGGACCTCCTCGGCAGTGGCGCGTCTCGAGTCCCAGGTGATCCAGAATCGACTCGAAGAAACCGCCTTCCGCAACGCCCTGGCCCGCGAGGTCCAGCGCTCCTCCGGAGAGTGGAGGCGGGGCCTCGAAGCCATCGAGGTGGCAGAGCTGGCGGTGGAGCAGGCCCTCGAAGCCCGACGCCTGGCCGAGGAGTCGTTCCAGTGGGGGGCGGCCAGCGTTCTCCAGATCCTCGAGGCCCAGCGGTCCGAGCAGCAGGCCGGGCTGAGCCAGGCGGAGTCCTACTACGTGGCCCTCACCGCCCTGGCCGACGTGAAGTTCCTCGTGGGGCTCCGGCCCGACGCCCCCCTCGATGTGGTGCCCGCGGCGGCCGGCCCTCCGGCCCCCGCGCCGATGGAAGAGCAGCAGCCATGAAGACTCGATTCGATTACACGATCCTTCCCAGCCTGATTCTCCTCGGGACGCTGGCCGCGGTCCCGGGCTGCGGCTCGGGCGACGCCCGGAGCGAAGCGGCTCTGCCCGATGCCGAGAGCCAGACGGCCCCGGCCGTCAGCGTGGAGGTGAGGGAGCTCGTGCCCCAGAGCCTGGTGGAGCGGGTGGAGCTGTCCGGTGACCTCGAGCCCTGGGTTCACGTCAGCGTCTCCGCCGAGCTCGGCGGCACCGTGGAGCTCGTGGGCTTCCGGGAGGGGGAGCACGTCAGAAAGGGCCAGGTCCTGGCTCGGGTGGGAACGGACATGATGGAGGCGGCCCTCGCCGAGGCCCAGGCCCGTCTCGAGGGGGCCCAGGCCATCCACGAGAAGACCGCCGAGCTCTTCAAGCGCGAGCACGTGCCGCGCCAGGAGCTGATCGCGGCCACCTCGGCCCTGCGCGCGGCCGAGGCCCAGATGAGGCAGGCCGAGCTGCGGCGGGAGCGCTCCGTCATCGAGGCCCCGATCTCCGGCGTGGCCTTGAGCCGCGAGGTGGAGCCCGGCGAGGTGGTGTCCCCCGGGGCCCCCATCACCGAGATCTACCGTGTCGACCGCCTGAAGGCGGTGGCCGGTGTCCCCGAGAACGACATCGCCGCGTTTCGCGTCGGAGGCGAGGCGACGATCGAGGTCGACGCCTTCCCTGGCCGCACCTTCGAAGGCCGCATCCACCTCGTTGGCCCCGCCGCCCGGGGCCCGAGCCGGACCTTCCCGACCGAGATCGCCATCGACAACCCGCACGGTGAGCTGAGGCCCGGGATGATCGCCCGGGTGGCGTTGGTGAAGCGCCAGTCTCGACGGCGTGATCGTGCTCGAGCGCGACGTGCTGCAGGACCGCGATGCCGGCCCGGTGGCCGTCGTGGCCCAGGGTGGCGTCGCCAGCGTCCGGGAGCTGACCCTCGGCGCGAGCGAGGGCAACCGGGTCGTGGTCGAGACGGGCCTCGAGCCCGGTGAGCTCGCTGATCGTCACCGGCCAGCGTGGGCTGATCGACGGCCAGCCGGTCGAGGTGGTGGAAGGCCGGCCGTGAACCTCACCGACCTCGCCATCCACCACCGCCTCACCGTCTACGTCCTGATGGCCCTCATCGTCGTGGCGGGGGCCAGCGCCTACACCTCGCTCCCCGTGGAGTCCTTCCCCGAGGTCGAGATCCCCCTGATCCTGGTCTCCACCTCGTACCAGGGCGTGAGCCCCGCGGACATGGAGACCCTCGTCACCCGGCAGCTGGAGACCGAGATCCGGGGCATCAGCGGCATCAAGGAGATCCGCTCCACCTCCAGCGAGGGCTTCTCGATGATCGAGGTCGAGTTCAACCCGGAGGTGCAGATCGAGACGGCGCTCCAGAGGGTGCGGGACAAGGTCGACATCGCCAAGAGCGATCTGCCCCCGGACATCGACGACGACCCGCGGGTCCAGGACATCGACCTCTCCCAGATCCCGGTGATCATCATCAGCCTCTCCGGGGACATCGGCCTCGTGCAGCTCAAGGAGATCGCCGAGGACCTGAAGGACGAGCTGGAGGCCCTCACCGGGGTCAACCGCGTCGAGGTGATCGGCGGTCGGGAGCGTGAGGTCCACGTCTTCGTCGACCCGCGGCGCCTCAGCTCCTACGAGCTGGGCCTGACCGACGTCGTGCTGGCCGTCTCCCGGGAGAACCTCACGGTGCCGGGGGGCGAGATCGACGTGGGTCGGCTCAAGTACCTGGTGCGCATCCCCGCCGAGGTGGACCGGCCCCGGGAGATCGAGGACTTCGTCGTCAAGGTCAAGAACGGCGTGCCGGTCTACATCAAGGACGTCGCCCACGTCGTCTACGGCTTCGAGGACGAGACGACCCGCTCGCGCCTCAACCTCCAGCCGGCGGTGTCCCTCACCGTCGAGAAGCGCACCGGCGCCAACATCATCGAGGTCGTCGACACGGTCAAGCTCGGGCTGCAGAGGCTCCAGGACCGCCTGCCGGAGGGCGTGCAGGTGACGCTCGTGGCGGACCAGTCGGTGGACATCCGCGCCATGGTCTCCGAGCTGGAGAACAACATCCTCGCCGGCCTCCTGCTGGTGATCGTCGTCCTCATGGCCTTCCTGGGATTCCGGAACTCCCTCTTCGTCGCGATCGCCCTGCCTTTGTCGATGCTGATCACCTTCTTCTGCGTCCAGGCCGTCGGCTACACCCTCAACATGGTGGTGCTCTTCAGCATGATCCTGGTCGTGGGCATGCTCGTCGACAACGCCGTGGTCATCGTGGAGAACATCTACCGCCACCGCGAGGAGGGCGAGGACGGCGAGACCGCGGCCTCGCGGGCGACCTCGGAGGTGGTGGCGCCGGTGGTCGTCTCCACCATCACGACCTGCGTGGCCTTCGCGCCGCTTCTCTTCTGGCCCGGGATCATCGGGGACTTCTTCTCCTACCTCCCGGCCACGGTGATCCTGGGCCTGAGCGCCTCACTGCTCGTGGCTCTCGTCTTCAACCCGGCGCTGTGCGCGGTCTTGATGAAGGCGCCACCGCCCCCGGCCAACGGAAAGGCCCATCACGAGGGGCGTTTCCTGACCGCCTATCGCCGCGTGCTCGCGGGGCTCCTCGAGGAGGCGCCAGACCACGGGACCCTCGGCTGGGTCACGCGCAACTGGCTCTTCCTTGGCCTCTTCGGCGCGCTCTTCGCCGCGGGACTGATCACCGCCCTGCTCGGGTTCGCCCTCGAGAGGTACACCGCGCCGCTTCTGGGCATGACCGGCCTCCTGATGATGCTGGCCGGGCTCGCCTTCCTCCTCCAGGGGGCCCTCTGGCTCGTCGGCGGGGCGGGACGGCTCCTCCTCGGCTGGCGGCCCAGCCTGACCGACCGGAGGGCCGGAACCCTCTGGGCGATGGGGGCGATCCTCGTCGGCACCTTCGTGATCTACGGCGTGGTGGGAAAGGGGGCGGAGTTCTTCCCCGAGGTCGACCCGCGGGAGATCTGGATCGACGTTCAGGTCCCCAGCGGGAGCAACCTCGAGACCTCCGATGCCATCGTGACCGAGCTGGAGGCCCGGACCCGGGACACCTCGGACCTGGAGCACGGCATCGCCAGCGTGGGCTCCCTGGGGGTGTCCCTCACCGACTTCTCGGTGGGATCGGTGGGCACGGAGAGCCGCCTCACCCTGGACCTGCTGGATCACAAGGACCGGAAGCAGAGCTCGAGGAAGACGATCGAGGATGTCCGCGGCACGGTCGCCAGGATCAGCGGCGCCGAGATCAAGGTCGACAAGCCGGCCGAAGGACCGCCCACCGGCAAGCCCGTCACGATCCGGGTGATCGGGGACGACTTCAAGCGGCTCGGGCGCCTGAGCCGCGAGATCCAGGACCGCATCCGACCGGTCCCAGGCCTCGTGAACCTCGACGACGACTTCGACGAGGGCAAGCCCGAGATCCGCGTCGTTGTGGATCGGACCCAGGCCATGGTCCTGGGCGTGAGCACGAGCGATATCGCCACGACGGTGCAGACCGCGATCCGCGGCGTCGACGCCTCGGAGTATCGGGTGGGGGAGGACGAGTACGACATCCGGGTGCGGCTCCGGCCCGAGAGCCGCGTCTCGATCGACGAGCTCGGGAACCTCACCGTCCCGGACGAGGACGGGATCCCCATCCCGATCCGCAGCGTGGCCCGTATCGAGACCGGGGTGGGGCCGGCGGCCATCCGCCGGGTGGACCTCAGGCGCGTGGTGACCATCGAGGGTGACGTGCTCCGGGCCCCGGGCCGCACCGACGACACGGTGCGAGCCGAGGTGGCCGGGATCCTCGACACCGACGTCGAGTGGCCCGACGGCTACCGCTGGGAGTACGCCGGGTCCAACGAGGAGGAGGACGAGTCCCAGCGCTTCCTGCAGCGGGCGTTCGTCATCGCGGTGCTGCTGATCAGCCTCGTGCTGGTGAGCCAGTTCAACAGCCTGATCCTCCCCGCCACCATCATGGTCTCGGTCGTGCTGTCGCTGATCGGGGTCCTCTGGGGCCTCATCCTCACCGGGACGCCCTTCGGGATCATCATGACCGGGATCGGTGTCATCTCCCTCGCCGGCGTCGTCGTCAACAACGCGATCGTGCTGTGCGACTTCATCGTGCGCCTGCGCCGGGAGGGACACGAGAAGACCCAGTCCGTCGTCGACGCCGGAGCCATCCGCCTGCGCCCGGTGCTCCTGACCGCGGTGACGACGATCCTCGGCCTCATCCCCCTCACCCTGGGCATCAACATCGGCTTCTTCGAGGGGACAATGGAGTTCGGAGCCGAGTCGTCACAGTGGTGGGGGCCGATGGGGGTCGCCGTGATCGCCGGCCTGACCGTGGCCACGATGCTGACGCTCGTGATCGTGCCCGTCACCTACCACACCCTGGACGAGCTTCCGGATGTGATCCGTCGTCTCCCACAGATGCTGCGGGACCGCCCGCTGGACCCGGCCATGGCCAGCGAACCCGGTGCGCCACCGGACTGAGCACGGAGCTACCCGCCGAGGTCCGTCAGCAGGCGACTCGCAGCCACGGCGCGTACGATGGCCCAGCAGGGTCCGGCTGGATTCGAACGCCTGGCATCGCATTTCCTGATTGCGGGCAGCTCGCGTGGACCTGGATCGGGGATCGTCCCATCCCGTCGGCGCTTCCTTGGCTTCTTGGATCCACGGGAGAGTGCCGACGCTGGACGAGGCTGGATCTGCCGGCCGTGGACAGCGCCGCCGGTCAGGGGCTCTTCGATCTGAGAACCCGGGAGGCCGCCCGCACGGCACTGGTCGGTCTCGGAACCTGGGTGGTCCTCGAGGTTCTGCGGTTCGTCCCCCTAGCTCTTGCGACGGCGCCGGAGGGCGAGGCCCATCAGGCCCGCGCCCAGGAGCAGGAGGCTGGCCGGCTCCGGGACGGCCTCGAGCTCGACGTTGTCGAAGTAGGCGTCTCCGGCGACGCGGCCGGCACCCCCCGAGAAATCCTCGAACATCAAGTGGATGTTCCCGGCGATGAAGACGATCTCGTAGTGATGCCAGGAGGAGTCGTTTGTGAGGCTCTGCAGGATCCCAGGGTAGCCGGCGTCCCCCGCGAGCCACCAGTGGCTCCCGGGGAAACCCGCGCTCACACCCGCAAAGCCGCCGCCCTTGCCGCTGTCGCCGTAGTAGTCGAACGAGAAGCGGAAAACCCCGTTCGGAGAGGAGAACGCGTCGTCCGTGAAGATGTCCCCAGCGGACTGTAGCCCCGTGAAGGTGAGCACCTTGGCGGAGAGATTGACCGGATCCGGTGAGGGGTTGACGACGATCGTCCCGAAGTACGAGTCGACGCCGTTCTTCCCGGTCCAGTCGTCTCCCAGTGCCGCGGGACTGGCCAGAGGATCGCGTTCGAAGTCGTCGAAGAAGAGCGGTCCGGCCACGACGGGGGCGGCGGCCAGGGCGAAACTGAAACCTGTCGCGAGGACCAGAGATTTCGATGACATCATTCCAACCTTCCGGAGGGACACCCTACTCGAACCAGGCATGAGCAAAGCTCGTGCCCCCCGCCGTCCTGGCGCCCAAGTCACACCACGGAAGCCAGTTGAGTCCTCTCGCCCTCATACCGCCCCGCCGGAACGTAAGGGAGACCGACACTCTGGGGCCCAGTTGACGATTGCAGGAGGGCCGGCCAAACCCGGAGCCGACGTGATCAAGTTTGGAACCGGCGAGGAGGAGAGCGTCGGGGCCCCCCTTTGGTCCTCCGGGCCGCGCCTCAGCGCGTCCACTTGAGCGACAGGTTCTTCCGCAGCCGCCCGATGCGGATCTCGAGGCGGTAGGTCTGGCCGGCGTAGAAGCGGGCCGGGATGCTGCTGCGCTTGACGTCGTCGTCCCACGCGACCTCGACGTCGAACACGTGGCGGCCCGGCGGCAGCTCGAGCAGATCCGTGTGGACACCCTCGTGCGTCTTGACCACCAGGAGGTTCTTGTCGACACCGCCGCGGACGGTCTGCTCGAGCACCCGCGTTCCGTTCATGTCGATGCGGAGGGTGGCCAGGCGCAGAGGGTGTTGGAAGTCCACCACGATCTGAGCGGGAGTCAGTGTCGGGGCGGTCTTCGCCGCCGCCGGTGGGGCGGCGGGGGGCGGGCGTCGGCGCGGGCGTAGGGGGGAGCATCCGCGGGTGACTCCGTCGACATGGGCACGCCGACCACGGCCGTGGCAGAGACGGGTGCGTCTTGATCGGCCCGGGCCTCCCGGTCGCCGAAGCCGCCCGGCCGGAGCAGGACCCAGCCGGCGATCGCCAGCACCACCACCACGACCGCGACGTCGACGTAGAGCCCCGGCCCCCGCCACGGGGGCCTCTGGCGCGCGTCGGGCACTGCGGCCACGCGGGTCCGGGCCGACGCCTCGACGGCGGGATCGACGGTCAGTGTGGGCGAGACGGTCTCGAGCAGGCTCTCGAGCGGGCCGGCGATGGTCGCGGGCGCGCGACGCGGAGGCGACGTCCAGCCCTCGCGGTTTCGCGGCCGCCGGCCCTCCATGACATCGGTGAGGTCGTCCGAGAGATGGCGGGCGTCGGGGTACCGGTCGTCCGGGTCCTTGGCCAGGCACCGCGCGAGCACGTCGTCGAGGTCCTTCGGAAGAGTGGGGTCGACGACGGAGGGCGGGTCCGGGTCCTCGGTCGTGACCCGCTGCAGGGTCGCCATCACGTTGTTCGCGGCGAAGGCCTCGCGACCGGTGAGGAGAGCGTAGAGCACGGTCCCCAGCGAGAAGAGGTCGCAGCGTGCGTCGACCGTCTCGTTTGCGGCCTGCTCCGGGGCCATGTAGAGGGGCGTCCCGAAGAACTGACCGGCCGCGGTCAGCTTGGTGGTGTCCACCTTCGCGATCCCGAAGTCCATCAGCTTGACCGGGCGGTACTCCCGTCCGGACACCGGCGGGAGGCGCATGACATTGGCCGGCTTGATGTCGCGGTGGACGACGCCCTCGGCGTGCAGGTGCTCGAGCGCATCCGCGACCTGCCGGCCGATGTCGAGCACCTCCTTCCAGGGCAGGCGCTCGCCTTTCCGGATGAGAGCGGACAGGGGCTCGCCCTGGAGGCGCTCGAGGGCGATGTAGAGGATGCCCGTGTCCTCGTCGCGCCCCACGTCGTGGACCACCACGATGTTGGGGTGGTTGAGACGCCCCGCCGCGCGCGCCTCGGTCTCGAAACGACGCTCGAAGGCGTCTCGCCCCTCCGCGCTCGCCGCGAAGGACGGGTTGATGGTCTTGAGAGCGACGGTGCGCGTCAGCGCCGGGTCGTGGGCCTCGTAGACGACGCCCATCATTCCCCGGCCCAGCTCATGCCGGATCTCGTATCGCCCGATCTTCTCGGGTAGAGCGACCATACTCCGCGCCTCGCCCGGAACTCCGCCGGGTCAGCGCGCCGGCGCCCCCGGGAGGGCGGCTGGTCGCCGCGCGCCAGTCCAGGGCCATGCTAGCGCGAGGGGTCCCCTGCGTCCAAATGATCCAGATCACGGACGTTGCATCCGTGCGAACGGACACGTGTCCTCCCGCGTGCACCGCCCCGGTCCTCAGGCCCCATCGTTTCAACCACTTGCGGGGTCGGAGGCCTCGCCCGCGGCGGCGGGTCCGGACGCCTCACTCCAGCTCGAGCAGCGCCCACACCGGCCGGTGATCGCTCGCGTCGTGGAGGTCCTCGGAGACACCGGCGGTGGCGGGTCCGGGGGGCCGCAGCCCCCGGACGAAGATGTGGTCGAGCTCCCACCACCCGGACGTGTCCCGCAGGTTCCGCGTCACCCAGAGGTATCCGGCCTCCTCGAACCGCGCGTTGAGGCTGCGGCTGTTGAAGTCCCCCGCCACCACCACCGGGTCCGGCGAGCCGTGGGCGTCGTCGAGGATCGCCTGGACCTGCTCCACGCGTCGCGAGCCGCCCAGGTGAATCGGCGTCTCGATGTGCACCGAGTAGGCCCGGATGCGCCGCTGGCCCGCGCACACGGTCGCCACCGTCGCCGTCCGCTTGAGTCCCGTGAAGCGACTCTGGTGGGGGAGGATCAGCTTGCGTGCGTCCTCGAGCGGCCACGGCGAGAGGAGCGCGTTGCCGAAGTCCCGGCCGGTCTTCGGGTGGACGGCGCCCGGGAAGAAGACCGAGTTCATCTCGAGGGCGCGGGCGATCCGCTCGGTGCCCTCGCCGTCCATCTCCTGCAGGGCGAGGATGTCCGGCCTCCGAAGGGCCGGAATGTCCCGGAAGACGGCGATGGCCTCGTCCACCTTCTCGGCGAACTTCACGTTGAAGCTCACGACACGGATCGTCTCGTCGGGCTCGCTGGCGTTGCCGTAGTGGGTCTCGAAGCGGGGCTCGTCCGGGTCGGGGTAGTTCTGTGCGCTGGCGCAGGCCCCGAGCCCGAGGGCCAGGAGAGCCGGCACCGCCCATGCACCCCGCATCCGGCCATGATAGAACGGACCGACCCACGGGACCGGGAGGACCGACATGCGTGTGTGGGAGATCCGGGGGCGCTTCGGCCTCGACGCGCTCGCGCTCGTCGAGCGGCCGGAGCCGGAGCCGGGCCCCGGGCAGGTGGCGGTGCGGGTCCGGGCCGCCTCGCTCAACTACCGCGACCTCCTGACCGTCGAGGGTGCATACAACCCGAAGCAGCCCCTGCCCCTCGTCCCGCTCTCCGACGGGGCGGGAGAGGTGGCGGCGGTGGGGGCCGGGGTCACGCGCGTGAAGGCGGGCGATCGCGTGGCCGGCAACTTCGCCCAGGCGTGGATCTCGGGAGCGCCGTCTCGCGAGCGCTTGCGCACGTCACTCGGCGGCCCCCTCGACGGGATGGCGGCGGAGCGGATCGTGCTCGACGCCGAAGGGGTCGTCACGATCCCCGCGCACCTCTCCTTCGAGGAGGCGGCGTGCCTGCCCTGCGCCGCGGTCACCGCCTGGAACGCCCTCGTGGCGCAGGGGAACCTCGCCGCGGGGGAGACGGTGCTGGTGCTCGGCACCGGCGGGGTGGCCCTCTTCGCGCTGCAGCTCGCCCGACTCCTGGGGGCGCGCGTCATCGTCACATCGCGCTCCGATGCCAAGCTGGAGCGGGCGCAGGCCCTCGGCGCCACCGACGTCGTCAACTCCCGCACGACCCCGGAGTGGGACAAGGCGGTGAAGACGATGACGGGCGGTCAGGGTGCCGACCACGTCCTCGAGCTGGGCGGGGCGGGAACGCTCGCGCGGTCGCTGCGCGCGGTGCGCTTCGGTGGACAGGTGAGCCTCATCGGGAACCTGTCCGGCCTCGACGCCCAGCTCAACCTCGCGCATGTCTTCATGCGGGGGGTGCGTCTGCAGGGCATCCTCGTGGGCAGCCGCGACATGTTCGAGGCGATGAACCGCGCGATCGACCTCCACCGGATGCGGCCGGTGATCGACCGCACCTTCGACTTCGACGATCTCCCCGCCGCTCTCGAGCACCTCAAGAGCCAGGGGCACTTCGGCAAGATCGTTCTGCGGGTGGCGTGAGTCTCGGCTTCCCAACACCGTCACGCCGCGGAGCCCGTTGCGGGCGTGTCGGGAACTGTCATCCTGAGGAGCTTCGCCCCCGGACGCGCGACGAAGGATCTCTCCGTAGCCATCACGGAGAGGTTTCTCGCGACCCGCGCGGCACGCGCTGGCTGGCCCGCATCCTGAAAACGCTCACCGAGCACTGTCCGCGCCTGCGGCCGCTCCTGCCCGCGGCCGTCCTCGCCGCCACCTGGCCCGCCTGTCACGCCGGCGAGGGCCCCCTCGTGGCCTTCCTCGGCGACAGCCTCACCTCGGGCTGGAGGCTGAGCGAGGACGAGGCCTAGCCCGGCACTCGTGGGCCGGACGCTCGCCGAGCGCGGCCGTCCCATCCGCGTCCTCAACGCCGGCGTCAGCGCGGAGACCGCCGCTCAGGGGCTCGCGCGGCTGGCCGACGTCCTCGCCCACGAGCCCGACGTCCTGGTCGTCGCCCTCGGCGTGAACGACGGCCTGCGTGGGCTGCCTCTCGAGGAGGCCGAGGCGGCACTCCGCCGGATCCTCGAAGACGGCCGCGCCTCCGGCGCTCATCTGCTCCTCGTGGGCACCCGCATCCCCGAGGAGCGTCACGGCGCCGAGTACGCCCGCCGCTTCGACGAGATCTATGCCCGCCTCGCCGCCGAGCACAAGGTGGCGCTCGTGCCCGACCTCCTCGCCGGGGTGGCTGGCCACGAGGAGCTGCTCTTCCCCGACGGCCTCCACCCGAACGCCGCCGGCCACGTACGGCTGGCCGAGACCGTCCGCCCCCACCTCGAGCTGGTCCTGGCCCAGGTGGAGGCAGAGAGCCGGGCGCGACACCCACGCAACTGACGGCTTGGGCGCGCCGCCGCGAAGACGCCGGCCCAGCGACCAGTACTTGTGGCCCCAGGAGCCTGTGGCCACAAGGTTTTCGGTCTTGACGCGACCGTGGGCGCAACCGATCATAAGCGAAGAAAAAGCGAAACTCGATGGCCACCACGTTCTCCTCTCCGCTCGCGACGAAGGCCACCCTGGAGGCGCTCCTCCGGGAGAAGAAGCTGCAGGCCGAGGCCCCGCCGTTGCGGGGCGAGGACCAGCGTCTCCGCCGGGTCCCGACCGGAACCGCCGAGGTCGACGCGCTTCTGAACGGAGGCTTCCCGCGCGGTGAGCTCTCCGAGATCCACGGCCCGATCTCTTCGGGACGCACGGGGCTCCTCCTCGGGCTGCTCGCCCGCACGACACGCTCAGGCGCGCTCGCCGCCCTCGTGGACCCGCTCGACCGCTTCGACCCCGTCTCGGCCGCGGGCGCCGGCCTCGCCCTCGCGCGGCTGCTCTGGCTGCGCGGGCCGCGAGGGGGAGGGGAGGACCCCCGGCCGAAGGTGCTCGCCGAGGCCACAGCCGCGGTGACGACCCTCGCCGGCTCGGGGCTCTTCGAGCTCGTGGTCTTCGATCTCGCCGGGGTGTCCGACCGCGAGCGGCGTCGCCTGCCCGCGACGACGTGGATCCGCCTGCAGCGGACGGTCGAGGACACGGAGACGGCGCTCCTGCTCGTGGCCGACGGTCACGTGGCGGTCGGTCCGGGAGGGGCCGCCCTCGCCCTCGCGCGCACGGGACCAAAGTGGTCGACCCCTCCCGGCCCCGGACGGCTGCTCGCCGGCCTCGGGGCGCGGGTGAGCGCGGGCCGCCACGTCCTGCGCTCGGCGGAGGTCGCGCTCACCGCCTTCGCCTGAGACGCTGCTAGAGCGGAGTCATTCTGCTGAGGAGCTTCGTCTTGGATGTGCGACGAAGAATCCCTCGTCAAACGGATGGCAACATGTACGGCGGCCTGCACTCTCCCCGGACCCTTCCCTCCGAGGACGCCCTCCTCCTCCTCGCGCGCGACTTCACCCCGCGGGTCGAGGCCCGCGGCCCGACCCCGGTGCTCCTCGACCTCCACGGCGTCGGCCGCGTCTGGCCGACGCCACAGGAGCTGGGCCGCGCCCTTCTCGACGCGGCGGCCGCGCGCGACCTCGAGACGCAGGTCGCGCTCGCCTTCACGCGCACGGTCGTCCTCGTCCTCGCGCAGGCGCGGCCGGGCCTGACCGTCGTCCCCGCGGGAGGGGAGGCCGAGGCCCTCGCGCCCCTCCCCCTCGCCCTCCTCGGGCTCGTGCCCGAGCGGGAGGAGATCCTCCACCGCTGGGGCCTGCAGCACGATCGGCGACCTCCAGCGCCTCCCCCCGGACGGGCTCGCCGCGCGCTTCGGCCCCGAGGGCCCGCGCCTCCGGCGGCTCGCGCGCGGCGAGGACGAGGGCGTCCTCGTCCCCGCGCCGTTGCCCGAGTCCTTCGAGATGACGCTGGAGCTGGACTGGCCGGTGGAGGGCCTGGAGCCGCTCGCGTTCCTCCTCGGCCGCGTGCTCGAGCCGCTCTGCAGCGCGCCTCGCCATGAAGGGACGCCGGGCCGCCTCGCTCACCCTCGACCTCGGCCTCGTGGACGGCTCGACGCACCGCCGCACCCTCCGTCCCGCCGCCCCCTCGCGGGAGTCGCGCACGTGGCGCACCCTGGTCCTCCTCGACCTCGAGGTGCACCCGCCGCGCGACGCCATCCAACGGATCACCGCGCGCGCCGAGCCCACCCCCGCCCGCGAGGTGCAGTTCTCGCTCCTCGACCCCGCCCTGCCCTCACCCGAGCGCCTCGCCGAGACGATGGCCCGGCTCCACGAGTGGACGGCCGAGGGCCGCGGAGGCGCGGCCCGTCTTCTCGACACCCACCGCCCCGGCGGCTTTCGCCGTCTCGACCTTCGCCCCCGGCCCCGCGACCCCGGCGGCCGGCGCCCCCCCTCCGCTGCGGGTGGCGCTGCGCGCCTACCGTCCCCCGCGCCTCGCCCACGTGACGCTCGAGAAGGGCGCGCCCGACGTTCGTGGCCGCCCCCGGCGTGCGCGGCGCGGTGGTGGCCTGCAGCCGGCCCCTGGCGCGCCTCCGGCGACTGGTGGGACGTGGCCTGGAGCCGCGAGGAGTGGGACGTGGCCCTCGCGAGCGGCGGTGTCTTCCGGATCTTCCGCGACCGCCTGCGCGAGGCCTGGTACGTGGAGGGGGAGGTGGATTAGCCGCAGCGGCCCGAACAGGCTCTGCTCACCGCCCGCGCCCGAGCAGCATCACCTTGGCCGTCTCGAGGACGATCGCCACGTCGAACAGCAGCGACATGTGCTTGACGTAGAACAGGTCGTACTCGAGCTTCCCCTCGGCATCCTCCAGCGTCGAGCCATAGGGGAACTTCACCTGCGCCCAGCCCGTGATCCCCGGACGCACGCCGTGCCGCTCGTCGTAGTAGGGGATCACCTTCCGCAGCTTCTTCACGAAGTGCGGCCGCTCGGGCCGAGGACCGACGAAGCTCATGTCGCCCCGCAGCACGTTCCACAGCTGCGGCAGCTCGTCGAGGCGGCTCTTCCGCAGCAGCTTCCCCACGCGGGTGATGCGCGGGTCCCTCTCGGCGGTCGCCCACACCGGACCGGAGGACGCCTCGGCGTTCTGGCGCATCGTGCGGTACTTGAGGAGCGGGAACTCACGCCCGGCCTCTCCCACTCGGGTCTGGCGGTACAGCACCGGGCCCGGTCCCGAGAGCCTCACCGCGAGGGCCACGAGGGCCATGATCGGCGCGGCGAGAATCAGGGCGAGGACGGCGAGCGCCACCTCGCCCACCCGCTTCACGCTCCGCAGGACACGCGGCTGGGCGAAGCCGCTCGAGAAGATCAGCCAGCTCGGCCGGAGATCGCGGAGAGGGATCTGCCCGTTCAACGACTCGAAGAGCGTGGCCGCCTCCACGACCCGGATGCCCGCGAGCCGGCACCGCAGCAGCGCCTCCACCGGGAGGCGCTCTCGCCGGTCCTCCTGGGCAACCACTATGAGGGTCGCGTCGAGCTCGCGAGTGAGACGGGGCAGATCGTCGAGGGTGCCCACGACGCTCGGGTTCACCAGCTTTCGGCCCACCTCGCGCGGGTGCTCGGTCAGGAAGCCGAGCACCCGAAAGCCGACCGGCGACTGCTTCAGCATGGCCCGGGCCACGTCTCGGGCCGAGACACCGGTGCCCAGCACCAGCGCGCGCTCCCCGAGATCGGCGGCGCCCCAGGTCCAGTCGAGGAGAAGGCGCCAGGTGAGGAGGGTGGCCGCGACGAGCGCCATGAAGATCCCGAAGATCCCGCGGCCGACCTCGAGAACGGGGACGGCGAAGAAGATCACGGTCAGGGCCACCGCTCCGACCGCGAGGCACTGTCCCAGCCGGAGGAAGAGCTCCATCCGCCGCCACGCCCGCAGCTCGTAGAGCTCCCCGTAGTAGAGGCTCAGCTGGAGGACGCCCGCGCACAGAAGCGCCTTCGGCGCGAGGTGCTCGTAGCGCCAGAAGCCCTCGCCGAAGCGCAGGACCACGGCCGCGAAGAAGACGCCGAGCAGGAGAACCGACTCGGACGCGATGCCGACGCCGCGGGAGCGGAGGCTCACGGCCGCACCTCAGCGCCTCCGGCGGCCCCCGTAGCGCCGGTAGCTGTAGCTGGTCCGCAGGATCTCCGGCTGGTCGTTGAAGACGACGCCCTGGATGCGGCCTTCGTGGAGCCGTCCGACCGCACGCTCGATCATCTCCTTCGGGGCGCTCCGGGCGCGCACCACGAGGAGGAAGCCGTCGAGGAGGTCCTGGAGCGACACCGCGTCGGCCACCGGGCTGAGCGGCGGGCAGTCCACGACCAGGAAGCCGAACGAGAGCTGGCCGGCGCCGAGGAGCGCCCCCATGCGGTCCGACCCGAGGAGGTCCGGGTGGGTCAAAGGCTCACGTCCCGCGGTGATGACGGAGAAGCCCGGGGGCGAGATCACGCGGACCGGCACGCTGCTCGAATGGCCGGAGAGCCACTCCGAGACACCGCTCACGCGGGGCAGGCCGAGGTACTTCTCGAGGCTGGGCTGGCGAAGGTCCGCTTCCAGCAGCAGGACGCGGTGAGGAGAGACACGGGCGAGGGCCGCGGCCAGGCCCAGGGCCACCGTGGTCTTCCCCTCGCCCGGCACCGCGCTCACGATCCCGATGGTGGTGAAGCGGTTTGTGCCGAGGGAGGCCACCTTGGAGGCGAGGAAGCGATACTCCTCGGCCAGGTGGTGCCCGGTCCCCGCGACCGCGCGCTGCAAGGGAGGTCCGGAGGCCTGCTGGGGCAGGCTCTCCACGAAGCGAACGGCGCTCGGGTCGCTCATGCGCTCTCTCCACCACCGGCCCGGCGGAAGGGAACGGTCTTCGCCGAACGTCGGCCCACCCTCCTCCGACCGCTGGAGTCGGGCTGGGTCTCGTCCGGCGAGATGACGGCCAGGCGTCGCTGATCGCGGGGCTTGACGTAGGGGATCACCGCGAGAACCGGGTAGGGCAGCGCCGTGCGGAGATCCTCCACGTCCTTGATCGTCGGATCCAGCACGTCGGCCCCGACCGCCAGTCCCACGCCGAGGAGGAGGCCGCACAGCGCCCCGGCCACGGCGAAGAGGCCCCGGTTGGGGAAGCTCGGCCGCTCAGGCATGTAGGCGGGGTCGATGATGCGGAACTCCTGGCCCTTCGAGTACTGCTCGAGCCGGGCCGCCATCTCCGCGTCGAGCTTCTTGGTGAGGAGCGCCGAGTAGTTCTCGCCGAGCTTCTTGTAGTCGCGAGTGAGCGCCATGATCTCCTGCTCCCGGCGCGGGGCCGCCTCGACCCGGGCCTGGAACACCCCGATCCGTTGCTCCACGTCGGCGAGCTGCCGGCGCAGTCCTCCGACCTCGCGGCGCGCCTCGAGAACCCGGAGGCGGACCCGGGCGGCGACGGGGTCCGGAGGTGGCTCCGCGTCCGCCTCGCGGGCCGCCTCGGCCTCCGCCGCGGCGTCCGCCGCGCCCTCGAGGGCGGCGATCCGGGCCTGGAGGGATCGCACGTCCGGGTGCTCGGGCGTGTAGCGCGCCAAGAGCTGGGTGAGCTGCGACCGCAGGACGCTGAGCGAGTCGACGGGATGGCCATCCGGTCCGATCGCGACGCCGCGCGACGTCGCCGAGAGGGCCGACTCGAGCAGGACCAGGGTGTCGGTGGCCTTGCGGAGGCTTTCCGACACCGTCTGGTGCTCGACCTGCAGGCGCTGGAGGGTGGAGAGGTTCGAGTCCACCTGCTCGGGGAGCGAGCCCATGTGGCGCTCCTTGAACGCGCGAAGCGCCTCTTCCTTCTTCTCGAGCTCCGAGCGCGCCTGCTGGAGCTGCTCGTCGATGAACTGGTAGGCCGTCGAGACCTGGCGCTCGCGCGAGCCCACGACCTCCTCCATGAAGACGGTGGTGAGGCGGTCGGCGACGAGCATCGCCATCTTCGGGTCGGGATGCTCGAACTCGATGCTGAACGCGTCCTTCCCCTTGACGGAGACGGTCACCGCGTCACGCATCTTCTCGATGGTGTGGATGAGGGGCTCCTTGCCCAGGATGCCGTACGGGTCCAGCTCGCGCGCCACCATCTCGAGGCGCGTGCGGCTCGAGACCTCCTGGCGAAGAGTGGCGAGCCGGCGACCCGCCGACTCCGTGTCGATCTGCCGGACGAAGTCGGCGGGCATGCGGTCCGGCGCCACCAGGATGAGGGTCGAGGACGTGTAGCGCGGAGGCAGTACGAAGCTGAGCGCCACCGCGCCGACGAAGACGCAGCACCAGTGGGATGGCCACCAGAAGCGGTCGCCGCAGCGGCGCCTCGACGAGGCGCCGGACCTCTCGCAGCGAATAGGGCTGCTCGGGAGTGGTGTCGTGTGTCATGGTCGTGCCCCGTGGTCTCAGCGCCCCTCGGCGGGAAGGGGAACGCCCGGGAGGCCCCACCCCACCGCGGGTGCGAGCGGTCGGGCGGAGACCGGCCGCAGCGCGGGCCGCAGCTCCCCGTGCGCGTAGGAGCAGACCAGATCGAGGTCGTCGACGTGGCCCAGGACGAAGTCGACGTCGTCGCCACGCCCCCGGCTGCGCAGGCGCTCCGCGCTCCGCGACCAGCCCACGAGAGAGACGTCGGGCTGGCCCCAGCGCGCGACCTCGTTCAGGGTATTGCGGCCCTCGAGGGTGAAGCCCTTGTGCTTCAGGCGCCCGGCCAGCCAGGCCGCCGTCATCTGGTCCTCGGTGCAGACCTCGTCCTCCTCGCCCGCGGCCAGGATCGCAACCCTCCGGTGACGGCGCGCGATCTCCTCGGCGGTCGAGGCGAGGTTCCGGAGGCATGCCACGTAGACGGTGGCCCGGGGCACGCCCCCCGCGAGCATCTCGGCGAGTGGCGAGACGTGGACCAGGTTCTGCACGCGGCTGTCCGAGGCGGTGAGCCACGCCGGGCCGGCGAAGGTGACCGGCCCCTCCAACCGGTCGAGGGTGTCGGTCACCAGGACCGCGTCCGACATCTGGGACTTGAGCCGGAGACCCTCGGTGGGCGTCGGTGCGGGGAAGACCCTCCGTCCCTGCGCCACCGCGGTCACGATCGTCGTGGCCGAGAGCAGCACGTCGACACAGACGATCGCGTCGTAGCGCGAGTAGCGCCACGCGCTCTCCGGCAGGGCGTCGATTCTCACGAGCCGCTTTGCCATTTGTCTTCCTCTCGGCGCTCCCGGGAGGGCCGGGTCGCCCTTATCTCCAATCCACTCCGTACGACAGCGAAGCCGAGGCCCCGCCTCCCCTCACCTCGGGGAAGCCCTCGGTCTGGTTCTGCTGCCACGAATAGCCTGCTGAGAAGCTGAGACCTTGTGTGATGCTCCAGCCCAGACCGGCCGAGGCCACGTGCGACTGCACGCGGAACTCGTCGTCGGCCGGGTCCCGCCGGTAGCCGTAGCTGTAGCCGAGGCTGAAACTCAGCCGCTGCGCCGGCGTCCAGCCCAGGCTCGCGGTGACACGGTCGGCGATCACCTGCCGCCCGTAGCCGAAGGCCAGACCGAAATCGCGGAAGTACCGCAGCGAGAACGACGTCCTCCGCCCGCTCGCGCTCAGACCCGCGCTCCCGGTGGGGTGGTACTGCTGCAGGTCCTCGAAGTAGGCGGCACCTCCACTCAGCTCGAGCCCGACGCCTCGCTCTGGTCGTCTCCGAGCCCCGAGGGTGGCGACGTGAACCCGGCTCGCCCGACCCTCGATCCAGCTGTTCGAGAGGCCGTAGGTCAGGGACACGCCGCTGTTCTGCCCCAGCGCCCTGACGAGCGCGGCGCTGGCGTGAAGCTGCTCCCCGCCGACGAGCGCGCTGTCGTCGAAGAGCCGCCAGGTGAAGCTGCCGCTCATCTCGAGGGACGTCCGCTGGGACAGCCGTTGAGAGAAGCCGAGGCCGGACGAGGCCGTGTCCACCCCGGTGGTGGGGACGGGAAGGCCCTCGACGTCGAGCGACGGGAGCTGGCGGGTGTTCGACCGGGCGTAGCTCTGCGACAGCGTGAGCTGCGAACGGCGAGAGGGCGCCCAGCTCAGGCCGGCCGACCCTCCGTAGGTCCACTGGTCGAACTCCGGGATCTCCGGGTAGTAGAGCTTCCCGCCGAATCCCGAGAGCGAGAACGACCCCGTCCGGAACCGCCGAGCTGTGGCTCAGCGAGGCGCGGCGTTGGTGCTCCACGAAGACGCCTGGTCGCTCGAGGTGAAGCGGGCGTTCTCGTACCACGAGCCGCCCACGCCGACCTGGAAGCGCCACGTGGACGGCGGACCGGACAGCCCGGCCGCGTTCTGCGCCCCCGCCCGGGCGGGCCCGAGGGCAAGGACTCCCAACCCCGCGCTCACCAGCCGGCTCATCACCGCTCTCCGCATGCGCTCATGGCACCACGATCACGTCGCTCGGCTTGAGGACGTAGTTGTGCTGGAGGTTCTCCCCGCGCGCCAGCGACTTGTAGCTCACGGGCAGGACGATCTCTCGGGTGAACGGCCGCTTGTCGACGCCGACCAGCACCTCCTGGCGGATGATCCTGATCTCGTCGGTCTTGGCGTACTCGCGAAACCCGCCGGCGAGCGCGAGCGCCTGCAGGATCGTGGTCCGGCTGATGAGGGGGTACTCCCCGGGCCGGCCGACCTCGCCCACCACGAAGAAGCGCTGGCTGCTCGAGCTCACCACGGTGACCGTGACGGTGGGGGCGGTGATGAAGCGGGCGAGCTGCTGGCTCAGCTCCGCGCCGAGCTCCCGCGGCGTCCTGGCCACCGCGAAGACGTCGCCGAGCAGCGCCACCGTCAGGTAGCCGTCGGTCCGCACCCGGACCTCACCGCTCAGCTCCGGCTCCCTCCAGACGAACACCTGCAGGACGTCGCCGGGCGCGATCCGGTACTCGCGGGAGAGGGCGTCCTTGTCGTAGGGGGAGGGGAAGGGCGACGACGGCCTCGCGGGCTCGGACGCCTCCGCCGAGGGCGCCTGCGGGGCCGCAGCCGCGCCCAGGGTGGCCAACCCGAGGAGGGCCACAGCGAGCGCACACGCGCGGACACCGGTGGCGGGGGACATATCGCTGTCGAGGAAACCTTTCCTGTCCACGACTCCCATACCTCGGTGGCCCGGTAGAGGGTGCCGGACCACCGCAACAGATTGAGTTGCGCAAGAGACTGGCGCCAAGCGCCAGGCACGGCTCAGTTTGGAGGGATACGCCGTCCCTTTCAGGACGGTATGGACGCATTCTCACGCCCCGGCCCGGGCCTGTCAAGTGTTTTCTCGTTCTACAATGGCGTCGCGACCGCCATGGCCGACAAACCCAAGCTGCTCGTCGTGGACGACGACGAGGACCTGCGCACCCAGATGCGCTGGGCCCTCGCCGACGACTACGAGGTGCTCCTCGCCGGCGACCGCGCGGCGGCGGTCGAGGCCGTGCGGGACTCGCTCCCGCGGTGGTGACCCTCGACCTCGGCCTCCCGCCCCACCCCGGGGGCGTCGAGGAGGGCTTCGCCGCTCTCGACGAGCTCCATTCGCTCGACTCCGGGGCCAAGGTCATCGTCATCACCGGCCGCGAGGACCGGGCCCACGCCCTGCGCGCGGTCGAGCAGGGGGCCTACGACTTCTTCGTCAAGCCCATCGACGTCGACGAGCTGAAGGTGGTCCTCCATCGCGCGCTGAGGCTCCACACCCTGGAGGCGGAGAACCGGGAGCTGCGGCGCCGGGCCGAGCCCGGGGGCTTCGAAGGGATGCTCGGCGCGAGCGCCCGCATGCAGGAGGTCTTCGCCGCCGTCCGCAAGGTCGCGACCGTGGACGCGCCGGTGCTCCTCACCGGCGAGAGCGGCACGGGCAAGGAGCTCGCGGCACGGGCCATCCACCGCCTCAGCGCGCGCGGCACCGGGCCCTTCGTCCCCATCAACTGCGGCGCCATCCCCGAGACCCTCCTCGAGAGCGAGCTGTTCGGCCACGAGAAGGGCGCCTTCACCGGGGCCCACGCCCAGCGCCGCGGCCGCATCGAGACCGCCCACGGCGGCACCCTCTTCCTCGACGAGATCGGCGAGCTGCCGACCGCGCTCCAGGTCAAGCTCCTCCGCGTCCTCCAGGACGGCCAGGTCGAGCGGCTGGGCGGCGGCAGGCCGGTCGGTGTCGACGCGCGGATCATCACCGCCACCAACGCCGACCTCGAGCAGCTCCTGGCCGACGGGACCTTCCGCGAGGATCTCTACTACCGGATCGGCGTCGTCACGATCGCGCTGCCGCCGCTTCGGGACCGCGAGGACGACGTCGTGCTCGTCGCGGACGCACTCCTGCGCGGGCTCTCCGAGGAGATGGGCAAGAAGCTCAGCGGCTTCTCGCGCGACGCCCTCGCCGCAATGAAGGCCCACGCCTGGCCCGGCAACGTCCGCGAGCTCGAGAACCGCGTGCGCCGGGCCGCGGTCATGGCCGAGGGCTCCCGCCTCACCGCGGTCGACCTCGAGCTCACCGACGTCGCCCCTGCGACGCGCCGGGGCCTTCGGGAGCTGCGGGCCGGCCTCGAGAAGGAGACGATCCGCGCCGCGCTCAAGCGCAATCGCGGCAACATCTCCCAGACCGCGGCCGAGCTCGGCGTCAGCCGCCCGACCCTCTACAGCCTCCTCGACAAGCTGGGCATCGAGCGGCGCTGAGCCCCTGATCACGGTCGGCCGACGGCTGCTCCGCCTCGCCCCTCCCTGCCGGCCGGACCTCATCCGAGAAAGACACCTCTCGGCGCCGCTGGGCGCGGTCCGGTGGAGCGTCCGAGCCCGGGGTCAGCGCCCGGGAGGCAGGGACTGGAGCGTCGCGCGGGCCGTCTCGGCCCCCGGGAAGGAGTCGCTGAGCGCGAGCGCCTGCGTGAGGGCCTGTCGGGCCCCCACCTGGTTGCCCATCTTGGCCTGAGCCAGACCGAGGTGATAGTGCACCTCGGGGTTGTCTGGCAGCTTCTCCGCCGCCTCCTTGAACAGCGTCTCGGCGCGCGGGTAGGCCCCCTGCTTGTAGAACACCCACCCGAGCGTGTCCGCGACGTTCGGGTCCTCGGGGGCGGCGTCCCGCGCCGCTTGAGCAAGGAGCAGCGCCCGCTGCAGGTCCTGGCCTTCCTCGGCCAGGATCCACGCCAGGTTGTTGGCGGCGGGGGCGAAGTCGGGAGTCCGCTCGAGGATCTTCTCGTAGCCCTCTCGCGCCCTCGCCTCGTCGCCCTTCATCTGCTGCGCGATCGACCACAGCATCAGCGTCGCGGGTTGATCCGGCTGCGTCTCGAGGACCTTTTCCAGTTCCCCGATCGCCCGGTCGTACTGCTGGGACGCCCCGTACATCTGGCCCAGCCGCACGTACGCGGCGGTGACGTTCGGGTCGAGCTCGACCGCCTTCAGAAACGCCTTCTCGGCCTCCGCCCGGTTGCCGCTCGCCTGGTGGACCTGGCCGAGCAGGTACTGGATCCGGCCCGAGGCCGGCTCGAGCATCGCCTGGCGCTCCACGCGCGCCAGGGCCGCCTGCGGCTGGCCCTCCGCGATGCTCATCGCGGCGAGTTGGGCGAGCGGATCGGGGAACCGCGGGGCCATGGCCAGCGCCCGCTCGAACTGCTGCCGGGCCTCGGCGCTCCGCCCCTGGGCGCGCAGGGAGAGGCCGCTCAGGTAGGGTCCGCCGGGGTTCGCCGGCGCGAGATCGACCACCCGGGCGAAGGACTGGAAGGCGGCCTGCGGATCCCGTGAGCGGAGCTGCGCCCGCCCGAGCATCTCCCAGCCTCTCGGGTCCCGGGGCTGCTTCTCGAGGTAGCTACGGAGTCCGGCGATGGCGCTCACGAGATCACCGGTGGCCATCTCGAGCTGCGCCGTCAGGAAGACGGCGTCGGTGTACGCCGGCGCCCGCGCCACGGCGTCCTTGGCCGCGGTCAGGGCGAGAGCCGGGTTGCCGGCCTGGGCCTGGGCCACCGCAAGGGCGTGGTGCGCCATCGCGTTGTTCGGGTTCCGCTTCGTCGCGCGGGTCCCCGCCTCGACCGCCTCGGTGCTCTCGCCACGAGCCACGTGCAGCCGGGTCTGGATGATCAGCGCCGCTCGCGTCGTCGGGGTTGGCCTCGAGCACGGGGTCCAACGCCCGCTGAGCGTCCTCGAGGCGCCCCTGGGCGAACGCGATCTCGGCGAGACGCAGCCAGGCGGGGAAGGCGTCCGGGGCCTGGGCGGTGATCTCCTCGAGGGCCTTCTGCGCGTCGTCCGGGCGGTTCGTGAGGAGATAGAAATCCGCGAGCTGCAGCCGGGCAAAGGAGCCCGGCTGCGACAGCTCGGCCGCGACCTTGAACTCCTTCTCCGCCTCCTCGAGCTCGCGCTTGCCGAGGTGGAGCCGGGCCAGCGCGAGGTGCGACTCGGGCGAGTCCGGGTTGGCGCCCACCGCCGCCTCGAACTCCTGCTCCGCGCGTGGCAGGTCCTGGTTGCGCGCGTAGAGGACGCCGAGCACACGGCCCACCCGGTCCGGCTCCCCGAGAGCGGCGCGGTTGTCCTCGATGCGCCGGATCGCGTCCAGGATCTCGTCGGGGTCCTGCGCCGTCTCCGCGAGGAGGGCCAGCGCGTCGAGGTTGAGAGGTTCCACGGCGAGGATGGCTTCCGCCTGCTCCCGCGCCTTGTCGTACGCACGGCCCAACAGGTAGATCGTGCCGACCTTCTGCCGCACCTCGAGGTCGGAGAGGTTCTGCTCGTGGTAGCGTCGCAGTGGCGGGAAGGCCTCGCCGAGCTGCCCGCTTTCGTAGTAGGCGAGCCCCAGCTTCTTCAGGGCATCGAGGTTCTGCGGGTCGTACTGCAGCGCGTTGCGGTACTCGATGGTGGCTTCCTTGTACTTCCCTTCCGCGTAGTACTGCTCCGCCTTCTTCAGGTGGCGCGACTTGCGGAAATCCTTGACCATGCCGCAGCCCGTCCCGGCGAAAGCCAGTACGAAAACCAGGGAAACGACCCACGCCAATCGCCACTTCATGGTTTCTGCTCCTTGAACGCTTGCGAAGTCTGCCCCACATCGAGGCCGGGCGGCAACCCCGGAATTCAGCGGGCGCTTCCGCGGCGTCCCAGCACGGCCCTCACCTTGCCCGCCGCCGTCGACAGCTCCCGCTCGCGCAGACGCCGAACGAAGCCCGCGAACGTCCGGTTGAAGACGCGCAGGTGGGTCGTCGTCCGGTGCTCCCGGCTCCACGACGTCCTTGTGCGGGTACTCGCCCTTGAGCATGTCCACCAGCCGCGCCCCCTCCCCGATGGAGTGCTCGAGGACGTAGCCCATCAGGACGGACCCTGGGCCAAACCGCTGGTAGGCCGGGTCGAAGCCGGACTGGAAGACGAAGACTTCGTCTCGGAACCGGAAGCAGTACCGCATCGCCACGATCTCCTCTCCGATCTCGAGCGCGAAGAGCCTCAGCCAGCCGCGCCGGAGGAAGCGGTGCATCACCTCGCGGTGGAAGGCGAGATACTCGGGCGAAGAGAAAGCATGGCGGCCCGGACGTCCGCTCCATCGCATCCGGTGGAGCGCGGCGAGACGTTCGAAGGCGCGATCGAGATCGGCTGGGTCCTGCCACACGAAGCAGCGAGCGCCGAGCTCTTCGATCCGCCGCCGCCGCCGCTGGACTTCCTGGCGCCAGTGGCGGTCATAGCCTCGAGACGAGCGCCTCCCAGCTCTCCGGCAATGTGACGACGGTGATGCGAGTCGGCGGCCCGACCCGCATCGGCAAACCGCGTCGACTCGCTACGCCGGTGAGCGCCGCCTCGAGTGTCGACCCTTCCGTGACGTCCGAGAGCGAGAGGACATCCCATGGCCCGTCGTCGAGAGCCGAAGCCACCAGGCGCTGGGCGACCAGCTCCTCGTCCTCCGGATCGAGAAGCGCCCCGAGGTAGTCAGGACTCGTATCCCCCCCGGTGCCGACGAGCCGCAGTCGCCGCCAACGAAGACCGGTGGACCGGATGCTTTGTCTGATAGAGCGGCAGAATGCCAACGAGCCGCCCCCCTCGCCGCGCCACGTGCAGTCGCAGAGGTTGACCTCGCCCGTAGCACCCCCACCATGCCTGCTGCCAATCCCAGGCGAGGAATGGGCTTGCTTCCCGCGCCCGGTCCAGCAGGTCGTCCCAACCGGGACGGAGGGCGTCGAACCCGAGGGGAATCCTCGATGACGGAAAGAACGAGGGAGGACGCCGTACGCTTTGTGCCGGGCCCACCAAGATTGTTGCCTGCTGGCTCCGAACTCATCCGAAAACGAAGCTCCTGAAGCGCTGAGAGGTTGTCAGCTCACTCCGACAGAGGATACGGGAGGGGTCCAGCAGGAGCGGGGTCGGGCCCTCCCGCTCAATGAACGGCCCGGCCCCGCCGTCGCCTCTGAAGGAGTAGATCGAAGATGCCTGCGAGCTCCGCGCCGAACAGTGCCTCGTTCAGGCGCCCCCGAGCGTCGGCCGACATCCCGTTCGTCACACCTTTTCGTTCGAGCATGAACGCGTTCGATCGAGGCCCCACACGCCCCTCGATAGTGGAGACAGCGCCGCGGTAGCCTGCAGCGCGGACGGTCGCCTCGACCTCCGAGGTCACGTCCTCGCGCTTGCCGTTCGGGTACGAGAAGAAGCGCACTGGCAGACCGACCTTCGCCTCGATCGTGCGGCGTGATTCGACGACCTGCCGCTCGATCTCCTCTCTCGGCAACCGCGACAACACCGCATGGTCCAGGCCGTGCGAGCCGATCTCGATCCCGCCACGTGCCATCTCCACCACCTCGTCCCAGTTCATCAGGGCGCCGGCTTCGAGCGCCCTCTCCCGCACGCCCTTTCCGCCCCTCACCTCGACGGCCTCCAGCAGGTCGCGCGCCCGGGCGGCCGACAGGAGCTTCAGACGCTCCCGAAGGCGGTCGAAAACCCGACCACGCGACTCCGGGCTGTCCAGTGCGAATCGCTCCGTGGACTTGTCGAACTCCAATTCCAGGGGCCCCGGCGCGGTCTGCAGCGCGCTCGCCAGTCGATCCCACCAGAACGGCTCGCCTCGATCGACATTTCCGGCCGAGACGAACAGTGTGGCCGGCATCTCACGCCGGCGCAGGGCCGGGAACGCTTCCGTGAAGTTGTCACGATAGCCGTCGTCGAAGGTGATCGCGACGGAGCCGTCCGGCAGCGGCGCACCTTCGAGCAAGCTGCCGTAGATTTCTTCGAGGCTCACGACCCGGGCGCACCGCGCAAGAAGGTCGAGCTGCGCCTCGAACAGAGATCGCGAGACGCCGAGATCGTAGAACGGGACCACGCCGTCCGGGTAGACGCGGTGATAACGCAGGACGACGGGCCGCCGCCGCTGCAGGTTCAGCGTCAGCGACGTCACCCCGGAGGCGTGACACAACCACGCGAGTGCGATCTTGGTGGTTCTCAGCATGCGCGCTTCCGGCTCTCCTCGTCAGAGCGCCGCGAGCTCGTCGTAGAGCCGCTCGTGACTCCGAACCATCGCTTCGATCGAAAACTGTCGCCGAGCCCGCTCCCGGCCCGCTATCGACCGAACTCTGCGCGCTTCCGGGTCGCAGAGAGCGGTCTCGATGGCTCCGGCCAGCGAGTCGGCATCATCGGGAGGCACCAGCCAGCCGACGTCGCCGCCGAGGAGCTCACGGTTTCCACCGACGTCGGTCGCCACGACGGGCACCGCTGCGGCCATCGCCTCGAGGATGACATTGGAGCACCCTTCGAAGTCGGATGACGACACGAGCAGGTCGAGATCACGGAATACGGGACCGATTTCGCTCCGGAAGCCGTCGATCTTGACCACATCGCCGAGCCCGAGCGTGGTCAACATCGAACGCAGTGGCGATTGATCTCCGCTGCCCACCATGACGAAACGGGTGGTGGAAAGGCGCATCCGCACCCGCGCCGCCGCCTCGAGAAACAGATCGGGTCGCTTCTCGTGAGTCAAGCGACCGACGAATCCGACGACATGCTGGTCGCGCCCCCAGCCCCAACGTCGCGCCGACGTGTCACGCCCCGGCCGGGTGGCCATGGCGCCCGTGTCGACACCGTTGTGGATGGTCACGATCCGGTCTCGACGGACCCACTCACGCGCGACGAGTCGCTCGCCCACCACACTCGCGTTTGCGATAAAGCGGTCCGTCACCGGCGCCAAGAGGCGGTCGCACCACACGTACTTGAGAGGCTTGTCCCGGTCGACGCTTCGAACAGAGCTCGCAACCGCGGGCACGCCCGCGAGGCGAGCCGCCACCCGGCCGTACAGATCGGCCGTGAAGAGCCAGGTCTGCACGACGTGCGGTCGAAGCGTTCGAATATGGCGAAAGAGCCGTGCCAGAGCTGGCAGGTCGAGCTTGCCGCCCTGCGGGACCAGGTGGACCGGGACTCCTCCTCTGCGGAGCGGATCGACAAACTCCACTCGCTCGTCCGAGAGCGAGCAGACGTGAACGTCGTAACGACTGCGGTCTAGGTGGCGCGCCAACTCCGCTAGCTGGCGTTGCGCGCCACCTGGACCCAGGTGGTCGATCACATGCAGGAGTCGGACCCGATCTCCGCCTTTGCCCGCTGCTCGGGATGGAGCACCCTGGCCGCCGGCGGGCCCGAGGAGGCGGTCCGAAGCCGACCACCTCGCGGGTCCGCAGGGGCGTCGCGGCGGGGTCGCGGAGCTCATCCCTCCGAGCCGGCCTTCAAGCCTCCGCCGCCGGAGAACGGATCCAGAACCGGGAGGCGGGAAGCGCGTCTCCGCTCCTGTAGAGATCGAGCTCGAACACGTCGAGCATCTCCATCAACCGGTGCTCCTCGCCCTCCTCGATCTTCTCCCGCCATTTCTCGACCAACCACGTATTCAGGCGCTTGTCAGCCCGCTCCTCGCCATCGTGCAAGCGCTCCTCGAGGACCTTCTTGGTCTTCTCGTCGGACCACTTCGTCGAGTACGAGGGCTTGTTCAGGCGAGCCAGCATGCGTTTCGGCTCAGGGAGATCGAGACGCCTGGCCAAGGCCTCGACAACTGGCTCCGGATCGAGCACGAGCTGCTCGTATGAGACGATCGTCCATTCGTCCGTCGCCTGCCGCAGGGCCACGGAGTTCTGCAGGCACCAGTCGAGCACGGCCCGCTCCATGTCGGTTCCTGAGTCGATCACCCTGCGAGCGAAATCCAACTGGCTGCGGCTGAAGTGCCGCTTGTAGTCGCTGGTCACGAAGACCTCGAGCCGTGGGATCTGGCGGCGCGAAAACGAAACAGGGATTGGATGGCGCAGCAGGTAAACGATACGTCCGCCAAACGTGTCGCTGAACCAGGAGATGCGATCCTCACAGGCGTGAAGGATCTTGAAGGCGATCCGCCTCGTGAGAAGCCGGAAGTGATTGCGAAAGAAGAATGGATCGCTGATATGGATCTTGCCATCCGAAATGCCGCGGATGTACGCGTGGATCACATCCGTCGCGCTCTCGGTGTAGAGATCGGCCCAGCTCTGGATGCCGCCGCTTGCGAGGTGACGGGCGATTGGCCCGTAGCGGAGGTCAAAAGGCACCTTGCAGGGCTTGAAGCCTGGCTGTGTGAGAATCAACTCGTGCATCAGAGTGGATCCGCTTCGAGCTGATGCGAAGATGAACACGTCCGGCTTGCCAGACGGGATGTGGATGTTGTTCAGGGCCTTCAGCCTGCTACGCATTCTGCAGCTCCTTGCGTGCCCCACCACCGTTGACTGACACGCACAGCGAATCGTACTTGAGGCGGCGCTCCACGGGAAACGCCAGGCCGCGTCGCCCTCATCACGCCTGAGGCAGAACGTCTCAGGTGTTAGACTTCCTCCTCCGGTCATCCTCGGGTCCCGTGGGCTGACGACGTCAGGGTTTGATGCAATATGGACTCAGCGGGTAGCGCCTTTCCAGGCCGCGCCGCGGCCCTCGTTGAACAAGTGCGGTGGACCGCGGTGGTGTTCTGGCTCCTCACCTTCGCCGTCCTGGCGCTCACGTGGCCGACGTGGGTCGGGCTCGTCGGGGTTTGGGAGCGCCAATTCGGTTACTCCCATGGCTTCCTCGTAGCTCCGATTGCGGCGTGGCTGGCCTGGCGCGCCCTGCGCCTGCGCGCCTCGGATCGGCCGGTTCCTTTGCCTTGGATGCTCCTGGTCGTGGCTGCGACATCGTTCCTCTGGTATTTCTTCCGTGTGGCTTCCGTTCGCACGCTGGAGCAGGTGGCCGCCACTGCTCTCCTTTGGACGGCGGCTACGACGGTGCTGGGTTGGCGATGGGGCCGGCATCTGCTCTTCCCGATTGGCTACCTCCTCTTTGCGATACCGATCTGGGAGGCGCTGGTGCCGGTGCTCCAGCCGCTGACGACCTCCGCCGTCGGGGCTCTGTGCGAGGTGCTGGGCATTCCCACCCACCTCGACGGCAACATCGTGCACATCCCCAACGGTGTGTTCGCGATCTCGGAGGGTTGCGCGGGAAACCACTACTTCGTGGCTGCCATCACTCTCGCCGCGCTGTACGGGCACCTGGAGTACAGGAAGCGGCGTTCCTCACTGATCCTCGTGGGACTTGCGGCTGCTCTCGCCGTCGTCTGCAACTGGATCCGCGTCGTTCTCGTCATCCGAGCGGGCTACGCCACGGGCATGCAGCATCCCTGGGTCAAAGACCACAACATGGTGGGCTGGGTGCTGTTCGTGGTTGCGCTGGTTCCCCTGTCATTTGTGGCTCGGCGTCTGGAGGGGGGCTCGGAAGAGAAGACCTCCGCGGGACCCTCCGCCGCGACCGCTCACGTGCCCACGAGCCGTGGCCGGATGACGGCCGTCTTCGTGGCGACGCTGGCCGCAGTGGCCTGGCCCCAGGTCGTAGGGGGAATCGCCGCAGGACGGGAGGCGCCGGGCGCTCCGACGGGGGCCGTGAAGCCACCCCAAGTCGTTGGCTGGGATGGCCCGCTCGCCGCCGATGTGGATTGGACGCCCACCTTTCCTTCCGCGGACACCCAGTTTCGTGCCGCCTACGAAGACGGTGGTGTACGTGTGACGCTGTTCCATGCCGTGTACGTGGCACAGGCGGACGGCAGGGAGGTCATCAGCTACGACAATCGGATCGAGGGTGCCGAGGGCTGGATTCTCACCGATGATGCGGCTGTCGACATCCCGCAGCTGGGTCGCTGGCGGCGGGGCCTGCTGTCGAGTCGAGATGGCCGGCGGCGCGTCGTGTTCTACCGCTATTCGATCGCCGGTCGCTCGACCACCTCGAGGCTGGAAGCCAAGCTCCGACAGGGCCTGAGAGGAATCGTCGGAGACCGCTCGGCGTCAGTCTTCGCCGCTTCAACGGCGTGCCAGGGTTCTTGTGATCATGCTGACGTCAATCTGACCCGGTTCCTTGCGGACATCGATGTCGTCCCCGGCCTGACGGGCAACCCATGATCCGTCGGCTTCCGACAGCTCTCAAAGGCCCACCCGTCAGGGAAGAGGGACACGGCGAGTGACACCTCGGGTCCTCGTGCTCGATGGGCACAGTCGCGCGGCCGTGGAAGCCGTCCAATCGCTGGGTCGCGTTGGAGCCGTCGTCGAGGTCGCCAGTGACCGGCCCGGCGTTGTGGCGTCCCGCTCTCGCTGGGCCCGCGTCACCCATCGACAACCCACTGCTGGCGATGCCCCCTCTCTGGTGTCCTGGCTCCGCCGTCTCGACGCCGATGCGACCTACACTCTGGTCCTGCCCAGTACGGAGGCCTCGCTCGTGGTGCTGAGGACTCTGCCTGCCGAAGACTCGTTGAGAAGACGGGCAGTGATGCCTTCGGACCTCGCCATTGACACAGCACTCGACAAGCACCGAACTTGCGAGCTTGCGGAGCGCCTGGGCGTGCCCACGCCACCCTCCGTCTTGCTCCGGTCTATGGGCGATGTCTCCTCGCCTCTACGCCCACCAACGGTTCTCAAGCCGCTCCGTAGCAAAGTCACCATGGACGGAGCACTGGTGACTCTGGCGCCGGTCATTGCGACAGACGAAAGAGGACGTGAAAGGGCTCTGGGCGCCTGGCTGCCCCACACTCCAGTCCTCGAGCAGACGTGGGTCCCGGGCTACGGGGTCGGAGTCGAGCTGCTCTATGACCAGGGAAGGAAGGTCTGGCACTTCGCCCATCGACGGGTGCACGAGATGCCGCTCAGCGGGGGTGCGAGTTCCTATCGGCGCTCGCTGGAGCCACCGGCGCGGCTGCTGGACGCTTCCGACCGGCTGCTCGTGGCCCTTGGCTGGCACGGCGTTGCGATGGTGGAGTTCCGCGTCGGGCGGGACGGGTCGTTCTGGCTAATGGAGATCAACCCACGGCTCTGGGGCTCTCTCGCGCTCGCCATCGATGCGGGTGTGGACTTCCCCCGAGGGCTCCTCGCACTCGCGCAGGGAAGGTTGCCAGGACCTCAACCGCGCATCCGACCGGCACACTTCACGAGGTGTCTCCCTCTCGATATCCAGTGGTTCAAACAGAATCTCTTGGCCGATCACAATGACCCCTTCCTCCTCACCGTCCCGATCGGGCAATCATTGCTGGAACCGCTGAGACTCCTTGTTGGAAGAGAGAGCTGGGACCACTTCGACATCCGCGATCCGGGCGTCGGATGGGCGATCCTCACGAGGGTCCTGGCTGAACAGGTGACGGCGGTGCGCAGGAAGCTTGCTCGCCTCTTTCGCACTCTTCTCATCCGCCGGCGCCATCGGCAGCGCTTTGTATCCGAGGGCCTCTCGACCTCTGCGGTGCGAACGATCCTGTTTCTGTGCCACGGGAACATCTGTCGAAGCCCTCTGGCCGAGCACTTCGCGAGACGTAGTCTCCCTAATCGACACCTGAGCTCGGCCGGCCTCCATCCACGCGAGGGAAGAGCTTCGCCAGAGCATATCCAGCGTGCGGCACGCAGCATGGGACTCGATCTCAGTGACCACCGTTCCAGGCGAGTCCAGTCCAGCGACGTTGACAAGGCGGACCTGGTCCTGGTGATGGACCTCGAGAATCTGGATACCCTTCTCGCGGAGTATCCCGACGCGGAACGCAAGACCACGATGCTTGGCCTGTTCGACACCGAGCGCGGAGGGAGCAGCATCTCAGATCCCTACGACCTTGACCAGGACGATGTGGGGGAAGTCCTGCGGCAGATTCAGCGGGCTGCTCTCGGGCTGGCGCGCTGGCTGGGTGGGGAAGCTCCGCCGGTTGCTGATCCGGCAGCCACTCGCGGCGGGACGCCGCCTCGCGCCACGGCTTCCCGTCATCGGCCGATGGAGGACCCACGCGAAGAGCGGTAGAGATCGGGCGGCCGGGATGCGCTTCAGGACATGAAAAGGCGGCGCCCTTCGTGACAAGACCAGAAGCCGTGTGGCAAAGAGGACAAGGGCGAGAACACCAAACGCAAACGGGAACCCGGACGACGGAGAGGCAGTTCTGAAAACGACACTCAAGGGTTTCTTCAAGGCGCAGATCCAGCGGCTCGCCCTGCTGACCGGCTTCTCCACCCAGAAGGCACTGTCACAACGATGCATCCGGTTCTTGATGTTCCACGAAGTCGGGGACTCTGGTTACCCATTGGCAGTGTTCGAGGATGGGCTCAACTACTTGCGTTGCCATTTTGCAGTTGTGTCTGTCGACGAGGCTGTGTCGCGGTTGCGCGATCACAGGGTTGTCGGCGACGAGGTGGTGCTGACGTTTGACGATGGGCTCGCGAGTCACGCGACGTCCGTCTATCCGATACTCGAGAGGCTCCGTGTGTGTGCGACCTTCTTCGTCTGCCCGGGCCTGGTCGAGAAGCGCGAGGGGATCTGGACGCTCGAAACGAGAGCGCTCCTTGCTGGTATGCCGCTGGCGCAAGCGAAGGCGTGGCAGCGAGAGGTGGGCGCCCCCGAGGGGGAAGATCCCGACAAGACCCTCGACTGGATGAAGAAGCTGCCCACTGCGACGCGTCGCGAAGCCTCCGCTCGACTGCGCCATGTCGCTGGGCGGGAAGCGGTCGAACGTCGACGGGGTCCTCTCCGGCCGCTGATGTCATGGGATCAACTCCGTCAGCTGGATCCCGGTATCGTCAGGATCGGATCTCATAGCCTCAGCCACTCGATTCTCCCGCTTTTGGACGACGCGGAACTCGAACGGGAGGTGGGGGACAGCCAGCGACTGCTCCGGGAACGCCTCGGTCGGGATGGGCACATCTTCTGCTATCCCGACGGCGTCTACGACGAGCGGGTCGTCAACGTGACACGACGACACTATGAGGCGGCGCTCACAACGGCCGAGGGTGTCAGCCGGCCGGGAGATGACCTACACGCCCTGCCACGAATCCCCGCTGGCCCTTCACTGCCGCTGTTCGCCTGGCGGCTCCACAGACCGACCGCATGAGGTGCCCTCCTCCCGCGGCCGAGCTGAGCGTGAGCGCAACCGACTCACTGAATAGGGTCATTGATGGTGGTTATTGCATAGGGTGTGGTGCATGCGCGGCCCTCGAAGGGTCCCCTGCGCAAATGGCAGTCACTCGCCTTGGGACGCTACAGGCCGTTCTCCCGCATCGGCCGCCTCCCTGCGCCTCGGCTGCCCGCGCCGCAGCTGTGTGTCCGTTCTCGGAAGGCGCGGCCGACGAGAACGAACTCGCCAGACCTCTGTTTGCAGATCACTGTCGCTACGACGAGGCTGTTGGTTACCACCTATCCACCTATGCCGGCTACGTATTAGAAGACGGGTTCCGCGATTCGGGGAGCTCAGGCGGCATGGGCACCTGGCTCCAATGCGAGCTTCTGAATCTCGGTATCGCTGACCGCGTGATCAACGTGGCAAGCCGGCTGCCGAATAGTGCCGACCGTCGCCTCTTCGAGTACCGCATCTCGTCCTCCCGAGCGGAGGTCAGAGCTGGTGCGAAATCGAAGTACTACCCGATTGAGTTCTCTACGGCTCTCGGAGCGGTACGCAGAACCCCTGGCCGCTACGTTCTCGTGGGGCTACCCTGCTTCATCAAGGCAGCCCGCCTACTGTGCCGGCAGGATGCCGTCCTCGCGAATCGCCTGCAGCTGTTTGTCGGCCTTGTGTGCGGCCATCTGAAGAGCATGCGTTTTGCCGAGTTGATGGCATGGCAGATGGGTGTCGAGCCGGTCAGTCTCTCCGGCTTTGATTTCCGAAAAAAGCTGTCGGATCGCCCGGCCAGCCACTACGGTGTCGAGGCGATCGCTCAGAGCGGGGACAGGACGACTCGAGTGACTCGTGCAGCACATGACCTGGCCGGCACTGACTGGGGCCACGGATTCTTCAAGTACAAGGCCTGCGACTACTGCGATGATGTCTTCGCAGAGACCGCTGATGTCGTCGTCGGTGATGCCTGGTTACCTCAATTCTCGCACGATTCTCGCGGCACGAATGCCCTTGTCGTCCGTCGCCCTGAAGTCGAGGAAATGATCTGTAAGGCCGTCGCGCAAGGTCGGGTGCATCTCGAACGACTGTCGGTTTGCGAAACGGCCCGTTCACAGGCCGCCGGCCTGCGCCATCGTCGGGATGGTCTGCGGTATCGCATCTACCTCGCGCAGCAGCGCGACGAGTGGTACCCCCCAAAGAGAGTATCGGCTTCGTCGAAGCACCTGACCCGGCGCGGCCGGGCTCGCCAACGCCTCCGGGAGCGGCTAAGAGACATGAGCCATGAGGCTTTCGCCGATGGCCTCGAGACCGGTGATCTATCGAGCTTCTTAGACACAATGCGGCCCCTTCTGGATGCGGATTGGAAGCTCAGTGTCACCCTGCGCGAGCGGGTGTTGCTCAAGGCCAAGCGTACGACCCTGGGACTCGCGCGCTCGGTGAGGGCGGCACTAACAAGACTGGTTCGAGTATCCTACCGACCATGAAGTACGTCATCACCGGCATCACCACAACGCGCAACCGTGGAGTGGAAGCCCTGCTCGTGACGACGATCGACCAGATAGTGGCCCGAGACCCCGGTGCGCAGATCACTGTTCTCACGCGAGATCCGGAATACGATTCTCATCGATGCGGCAGGACCGGAGTCAGCTTCGTTGATCACGGTCTGCCGCTGTTCTCTCAATCGCTCCCAGCATTCAAGAGATTCCTGAAGCGGCGCGTCCTGGGAACGAGGCTTCAGTGGGATCGTGTCTTGGCGGTGCTCAGGGCGAGCGACGTCGTGATAGCCAGTGGCGGCGACATCTTTGGCTCGGAGTACGGCCGTGAGAACTTGATGCGGCACCTGAACGTCCTGCGCGCATCTTTGCGGTTTGGACGCCGAGTAGTCTTCCTTGGCCACTCGATCGGCCCTTTCTCTGCGGACGACGAGCTCCGCGCGTGGCGGGCGGTTGCCGAGAAATCCCAGCTCATCACTCTTCGAGAGAGTCTGTCCTATGAGTATGTGCGAGATCGCTGTTCGCTCGACAAGCAACGAATCGTCAAGACGGCTGATGTCGCATTCTTACTGGGCGCATCCGAGAACGATGACGCGATGCTGCCGAAGCTCGGCCTGGATCCGCAGAGGCCGGTGATCGCCTGTGCAGCGAGCCAGGGTATCGCTCATTATTCTGGAATGGACGCCGTCGAACACCGTAGAAGCTGGACGGCACTCCTGGAGCATTTGGGGGCCAGACTGAAGGCGCAGGTGGTGTTGATTCCCCATGCGCAGGACGTATCTCCCCGCTTCGACGATCGAGTCCTGGCGACGGAGATCACACGGGAGCTCTCCCCGGCCGCTGGTTGCAGCACGCGTCTTGCCGGCGGCGACCTTAGCGCTGCTGAGTACAAGGCACTGATCAAGCAGTGTGAGCTGGTCATCGCGGAGAGAATGCACGCGGGCATTGCTGGGCTGTCATCCCGAGTGGCGACCGTTGTGGTTGGGTACTCCGTCAAGGCAGAGGGGATTCTCCGAGAGATGCTGGGTCCGAAGATGCCGGAAGCAGACGTCTTGATACCCGCCGCTTCCTTCACGGATACCAGGAGCCTTCTGCGGCGCGTCGAGCATGTCTTTGAGGCTCGGCACCGGTTCGCTCGTCAGCTTGCGGACACGTGTCCGGCCGTCGAGAGGGCCGCCCGAGCAAACTTCGACCTGCTCGCGGACCTGCTGCTCGCTCGAGCAGCATGATGCGCTCGGGCATGCCGGTGACCGTAACTGATTGGGCCGCCATCGTCTCGACTCCGGGCCCGGGGAGCCCTAGGCAGAGGGCGTGCTCAAGCGAACCGGTTCTCCGCCTGCTCCGATCGCCGCGCCCCGTCTCGTCCAGGAAGTTCAATAGCTGAACGCAGGGGCGGACTGGAATCACCTTTCAGTACAGCCGCCGGAATCCCGAAACAGGACGTCCCCGGTTGAGTCTGAGGGTGGTACTCTTTGAATTGAGTTGCCCTTCCCCCTCTCGTGGAGTGTAGCCGGAGTGAATCGACCGTCCGTCCCAACCTTGCGCCTTGCGGTAGGCTCGGGACGTCACTGCGGTCGCCCGGCAAGTCAAACCCCCGACAGCATCCAGGCCGGAGGCTGAACGGCGCCAGGTTGGGATGCCCGACATAGTCCACGACCCCGAGCTCGTCAGTGTAATCTTGCCGACATACAACCGCCGGGACTTGGTACGCAGGGCCATCGACAGCGCCCTTGCGCAAACCTATCCGAAGACCGAGCTCGTAGTGGTGGATGACGGTTCAACCGACGGAACCAGGGAAGCTCTTGAGCCGCTGGCTGGGGAAGGAAGAATCACGTACCTCTTCCAGCCGAACAGCGGCGTGGCCGCGGCCCGCAACCGCGGCATGCACGAGGCACGCGGCGGCCTCCTCGCGTTCCTTGATTCTGACGACGTCTGGCAGCCCTGGAAACTCGCTGTCCAGACCGCAGTGATCCGAAGCATGCCGGAAGTTGCTCTGGTCTGCAGCGATTTCGCTGCGGTGACGCCCGACGGCCTGCAGCAGTCCTACATTCGCTCCTACTACCCCGTGCTCGATCGGCTAGGTGTTGACTATGCGTCGCTCTTTGAAAATTCCGCCGCCTTGAGTGAGTTTGTGAGGCCTCCGACTGGAACCGCTGGCCAAGCCACTGTGCACTGGGGCCGCGTCGGTAGATGGGTGTTCTCCGGCAACTTCATACACACTTCCACCGTGCTAGTGTACCGACATATCGCCCTTTCGCTCGGGGGCTTCGAAGAGTCTTTCCACACTCAAGAGGACGCTGATTTGTACTTGCGAATCGCACTTCGCCACCCAATCGCCCTGGTGGACCTGCCCACCTGTGTCTACTCGACTCTGTCGGAAGACCGTCTGACGGATGACTCGCGAATGCTCGAGGTGAACGAAGCTGCCTACCGAATCCTCGAGCGTGCAGTCACGGAGGCGCCGTGGCTCGAGAGCAGGCATGGCTCGCTCGTGAGGCGGCGTTTTGCGGACAAGGCCCGCGCAGTCGGTCTGTGCCATCTCCGGTCCGGGGAAACGAAGCTGGCGCGTAGGTGGCTATTGCGTTCCATGGGTCACGACCTCAGCTTGCTCGGGGCGGTTGCTCTGTGCGCCTGTGTAGTCCCACTCGGAGTTGTCGACTTCTCAAGGAGGATTGTCCGAGCAGTTCGTCCGGCCAACAGGGGGCCTCGAGCACGGGTAGCGAGGAGCTGAGCGACGGTCAAGTCGGGATTGTCCGAAGGCACCGTGTCAGAGCGCGCCCGCCAGAATCGCATGAAGAAGGGAATGTGCTGGGTGGCGTCCTTGTGGATCTTGGTGTGTTTCAGGGATAAGCCCGTCAGCAGCGGAGATCACGCCCCTCCGAGTCGTAAGTGTGACTTAGGGGGTATCCAAGGATGATTGCGGTCTGCCCGCCGCAGACACGTCAGCGCCTGCGGTGGTTTGCCCTGGCGGTTGTGCTCTTTCAATGCGGTTCGCAAGACAACTCCAACGGGGAGACACACGCCACCGCGCCACCGGCTAGCCATTCCCCGTGTAGCGGGTGGGTCAAGGATAAGCTGGATCACCCGAAAGACCAGAGCTTGCCGAAGCCGGCTCCTGGCGAGTCCTACACTGATCCCGCTTTCGGAACGAAGATCACCAGGATCACGGCTGCTGACCCCTCCGAGGGAGGCAATGCGGTCATCAAGACGAACTACAGCACCATGCCAGCCTGGAATGCTGATGGTTCCCTCATTCTGCTCTGGCATCGTGGCGGCAGGAAGTACGAGATCTACGAGGGCGATGAGCCCTACACTCACCTGACGACGTTTTCCCCCGGGGCGTCCCGAGTCAACACGGACATCGAACAGATCCTGTGGGACCCCGTTGATCCACATGTGCTCTATTGGCCCGCCAACTACAACGCGCATCCCCGTTTCTGGAGGGCTACTCTCAGTCCGCCAGACTGGACGGCTGAGTACGAACTTGTCAGAGACTTCGGCTCCGCGCCCACCAACTGCCCTGATGGGAATTGGGGCAGCCTGCTCTCTCTCGGCAATGACCCCCACGTGGGATCTCTCGGGCCGAGGAAGATCGTGGGCTTGATGTGCGGGGATGCCAAGTTTCTCTATTCGATCGCCGAGGACGCGGTCCTTGCCATGCGGACAAGGAAGGGCAAAGCAGCCTCCGTGGCCCCTTCCGAACGAAAGCGGCGCCTACTTCTTGAATGGCGCAGAGGTCACCGATCTGGAGTTCAACACCATCCTTCGGCTTTCTCTGCCCTTCGGTGAGTTTGAGCATGCAGCTCTCGCGTCTGGAGTGCCCAACACCTACAACGCTGTCGAATTCGACGGGTCCAACGCTGCCACTCTCGTGAGTCATGATCTGACGACGGGAACCCGTAGGGTCATTGTTGGCCAGGAGAACGGCTGGCCCTACCCGAAGAGTGACACGCACGTATCTCACGGGGCGCGACATGCGCCGGGCTGGGTCGCCGTGTCGATGGTGGCCAACGTGGATGGCCAGAACCTGCTGGACAACGAGATCCTCCTCGCGAACGTCCTGACCGGGGAGAGTCTGTCGCGTGGCACATTCCCGTACGGAGGAGGGAAGGAACGGTGGCCGGTGGGACTACTGGGCCGAGCCCCATCCCTCGATCAGCAACGACGGGTATCGGATAGCCTTCAACTCAGACTGGGGTGGATCCGACACCGTCGACACCTACATCGTCGACATGAGGCTTCGCGCACACTCCCCGGGCTCCGAGGCGCACCGCATCGCACACCCAACAGCGCGCTGAACAGGGGAGAGGGCATTCTCCTGTGCGCCGATGACCTGCCGCGAGGCTATCTTGCGGGCGTTTCCTTCCCCCAAGTTGGAGTGAAGTGCGGCTTCAGGCGATACGCGTGCGACAGCTCCGCAGCGGCCTTCCTCGCCAGCTCCTTCTCGGCCGGTCGCTGCTGGGACATCAGGTAGTAGGTGTAGCCCAGGTAGTAGTGCGCGGCGGCGTGGTCGGGATCCTTCTCGACGACACGCGACAGCTCGCTCGCTGCAGTCTCGTAGCGGCCCGCCTTCAGTGCGGTGAATCCCCTGGAAAAAGACGGGGCGGCACTGCCGCCAGTCCCGCCGGAGCCGGTCGCGGACCGGGCTGCCCCTGCTCCGATCGGTCGGAGCGCCCCGCGGCCTGACGCGCTGGCCCCCCCGGAGGCATGTGGTCGGCCACGCGCGGCAAACGAGTATCCCGACGTACCACCGCCGCCGAAGCCCACTTCACCTGACGCCGATCGACCGCGCGGTCCCCCGTATCCGAAGGGGGAACCGCTGGAGGTTCTCGGCTCCGGCGCGGGTCGGGGGTTAGGCTGCGGTTGTGGTTGCGGCTTGCGGCTGCGGCTGCGGGGCGGGCGTGGGTACCGGCGTAGGTGCTGGCGTAGGCGCTGGTGTGGGTGCTGGCGTGGGCGCTGGCGTGGGTGCTGGCGTGGGTGCTGGCGTGGGTGCTGGCGTGGGTGCTGGCGTGGGTGCCGGTGTGGGTGCTGGCGTGGGCGCTGGCGTGGGTGCTGGCGTGGGTGCTGGCGTGGGTGCTGGCGTGGGTGCTGGCGTGGGTGCTGGTGTGGGTGCCGGCGTGGGTGCCGGCGTGGGTGCCGGTGTAGGCGCTGGCGTGGGTGCCGGTGTGGGTGCCGGTGTCGGTGTCGGCGTGGGCTGCCCATAGCTGGGGAGCTCGATCACATAGGTGTCGACGGAAGGTCCGTTGCCCCAGTCACTTCCGAAGAGGGCACGCGTCCCGCTGGGGCTTGCCACCACGTGGGGCTCAGCCCAGTACGGTGTCGCGAGGTGAGTGTTTGCTTTCCCCCAGCTTCGGTGGTGGGCGACTCGGCACACCTTGCCGGTGTTGGTGTCGGCGAGGACGACTTCGTTGTCGAGTACGCCTTGCCCGGCTGGATTGCCGATCACAGAGACGAAGACCCATCCCGGGCGCTTGTGGGCCAGGGCCGAGACGTGAGTTCCGGAAGGAGGATATGGGTAGCCGTTAGCGGGCCCGACGATGACGCGCCAGCTCCCGTCGGTCATGTCGTGCGTCACGAGCGTGCCCACCTCGCTACCCCGTGGCCCTCGATCGAACGCTACACCGTTGTAGGTGTCGCGGCCGTTGGCGAGCTGCCCGAGGGAGGCATGCTCGTAGGGGTTTCCCAGATCGAGAGTGCGCACCGGGTTGAGAGAGGCATCGGCGACGACTGCCGCCGAACGAAGGCGCAGGTCGCCGCTTGCGCGAGACCTGTGGCACGCTCCCCCCGAGTGAAGTGCCGGCCGACGATCGTGTCAGTTGTCGATGTCGTAGATGAATCTCTCGTTGCCGCAGCCGAGACCGATGCGGTGAGAGTCCCACGACGTGAACATCGGATCGCCCCCGGCGCTCGCCGAGCTACAGAAGTCGAAGACCCGGACCGTCTCCTTGATGCCGGTCCTCGCGCGGTACCGAATCAGCCTGTTTCCCTCGGACGTAGAAGAGGATGTCGGACTGCGTCGTGTGCCAATAGACCTGCTCGAGGTCGGCAGGCTGGATATCCAGACGCCGTATGAACTGGTACGACCGGCCGTCGTAGAGCTCGTGGCCGACGCCGACGTGATAGAGGATGAGGAGCGACTCGTCGGTATTCCACGCGGAGATCGTGGAGTACATCGGCTTGATCGCGGGGTTGCTGCCCGAGACGGGCACCGCGGTGATGCGCCGGATCGTGGTGCAGAACTCGGGGTCGGTGACCGCCCCGCCCAGGGCAGGCTTGGCCAGGGCGCTCATCGGATGAGGCAGCTTGTCCTGGATCAGTCCTGAACAGAGGTCCTGCGTCGACGCCACCCCGGGGTGGAATACGAGGCCGATCACGAGGGCCCACGCCGAACGGGGGAGGGAGAAGCGTGGCTGCATCTTCAAAACCTGCTCGCCAACCGCCGGCTGGTGGTCGGCTGGGTCACTCGCCTGCGTCACGCGGCGCTTGGCGGGTGGTCCGCCATCGCCCCTCAAGAGTGAGCCGCTACTGCCCGGTTCCGTCCGGGCGGCCGGCGAGTCCCCCGGGGGGGCCGGGGGATCGAAAGGGTCCCACATTTCGTGCCCGTGCCGAAGTGATCTGGATCACTGGCCGGGAAGGCACGCGCGGAGCGGTGTAAGCTTCCACGGGTCCTGGGGACCCGAGGGGGCATCCGAGGCATGGGGAGGCAGCGAGCCCGCCGCCGGGACGGAGCGTGCGTGGTGCTGATGTACCACCGAATTGGCGACGGCGGGGTCGGACGCGAGCCTGGCGAGGAGATCTACACCGTCCGGGAAGAGTCATTCCGGGAGCAGATGCAGTGTCTACGCGACGCCGGGCATCGGGTGAGGGACCTGCACGAGCTCGTGATGGCCCCCGCGCCGGCACCGGCCCAGGGTGAGGTGGCCGTCACCTTCGATGACGGCAGCCGCACCGACATCGAGGTGGCGGCCCCATTTCTCCGTGGACTCGGGTTGGACGCGACGTTCTTCATCACCCCGGCCTGGATCGGCACTCCCGGCTTCATGGACTGGCCCGACGTTCGGGAACTGCTCCGACTGGGGATGACCGTCGGGGCGCACGGCCTGGACCACACCCCCCTGAGCTCGCTGTCGCAAAGAGACCTCGACCGCCATCTGCACGAGGCCCGACGGGAGCTCGCCACTCGCCTCGGGCAGGATCCCATCGCGCTCTCGATGCCCGGCGGCGCCGGCGGACGCCGGGAGCTGCGGGCGGCGTGGGAGGCCGGCTTCCGCATCGTCGCGGGTTCGGTGCCACGGCGTTTCCGGCCAGGTGACACGCAAGGCATCGTGCCTCGTTTCGCCGTCCGCCGAGCCGACTCCGCCGCCGCCTTCGGTGCCCTCGTGCAGCAGCGACCCTGGGCGCTCGCGAGAGCCCAGGGCCGGCACGTCGTTCTGCGCCTCCTGCGCTGGACCCTGGGGGAAGCCGGCTACCAGAAGCTGAGGTCCCGGCGGGGTCTCCCGGAGCCTTCCTGAGGGAGACCGGTGGACACGGCCTCGAACGCTGCGGAGTGGTTGTTCTGGCTGTCGGCGGGCTTCGCCGCGTACACCTATGTCGGCTACCCGTTGCTTCTGGCGATTCGGGCGGGTTGGCGTCCCGCCCCTCGGGTCCGCAAGGGCGAGGCGAGGCCGCCCGTGAGCGTCGTCGTCGTCGCCCACGACGAGGAACAGCACATCGAGAGCAAGATCGGCGACTGCCTGAAGCAGGACTACCCGGCGGACCAGATCGAGGTCGTGGTGGTCTCGGACGGCAGCCGCGATCGCACCGACGAGATCGTCGCCTCCTACGCTTCCCGGGGGGTCCGTCTGATCGCTCTTCCCGGACCGCGCGGGAAGCCGGCCGCCCTCAACGAGGTCGTTCCCTCTGGTGCGTGGCGAGATCCTCGTCCTCGCCGATGCCCGGCAGCGGCTGGATCCGAACGCGGTCTCGTCCCTGGTCGCCACCCTGGCCGATCCCACCGTGGGTGCGGTGAGCGGAGAGCTGCACATCCAGGGAGCGGCGGATTCCGTCACCGGCGGCGGGGTGGGGGCCTACTGGCGCATGGAGAAGCTCATCCGGCGGTTCGAGGCGAAGGTGGACTCGACCGTGGGCGTGACCGGGGCCCTCTATGCGCTGCGGCGCGCGCTGTTCCGCCCACTGCCCGAAGAGCTGATCCTCGACGACGTGGCGGTGCCGATGGCCGTCGTGGGAGCGGGATACCGCGTCGTGTTCGAGCCGGCGGCCCAGGCCTTCGACACGGCCTCGGCGACCCCGACGGGAGAGTTCCGGCGAAAGGTCCGCACGCTCGCGGGCAACCTCCAGCTCGTCTGGCTCCAGCCCTGGTTGTTGAACCCGCGGAGGAACCGCCTGTGGTGGCAGTTCTTCTCCCACAAGCTCGCTCGGCTCGCCGTGCCCTGGGTACTCGTGACCCTCTTCGTCGCCAGCCTGGCTCTCGCGACCTCCGCTCGCGACCCGGCGCAGCTCTACCTCACCGCCACCCTGGCTCAGGTCGTCTTCTACTCCGCTGGCCTCGGGGGCTGGCTGCTCGAGACCCGTGGGAGGCGGTCCCGGGTGCTGTCCGTGGCGGCGGCGTTCGTCCTCCTCAACGCCGCCGCGGCGTTCGCCCTGTTTCAGTTCCTGTCGGGTCGAAGCCGTGCGACCTGGAAGGGTGGCGAGAGCCCGCCTTGATCTCGAGGTCCGCCCGGGCCATGAGCGCGGCCAGGATCCAGACGTAGCTGGCCACCTCCGGGGCGTTGATCCGCGAGCCGAACATGTTCGCCATGAGGAGGCCTGAGAGGCCACCCAGGAGCCCGAGGGCTGTGGCCCGGACGAACCGCTCCGGGTGCCGGCGGTAGACTCGATTCGATATCCAGAGAAGGTAGGCGAGAGTCGTGAGGAATAGCATGAGCGCGGGCAGCCCCATCTCCGCCGCCGTGATGAGATAAGCGTTGTGTGCGTCCCGGGCCTGGTCCAATCGAGCGTAGCTGGTGATGAGCTCGCCGAAGCGGCCCAGCCCGACGCCGACAACCGGATGGTCCTTGATCATCTCGAGGGCGCCCTTCCAGATCACGAGGCGCGTCGCCGAGCTCTTGTCCAGGTCCTCCTCGAGCGGCACGCCCCCGTACTCGCCGAGCGGCTCCGAGCTCGACTGGAACGTCGTGTCGAACCGGTACCTCACCCCGGGAGGAAGCAGCCAGGGATTCAGGACGGCAAGAAGGATCACCGCCACCGCCGCCACCGCGAGGATGCGCTTCTTGAAGAAGGCCAAACCCAGCAGACCCTGCGCGAGAGCCAGATACGTGCCCCGCGAGAACGTGACCATGACCCCTCGGACGCAGAGGAGGAAGGGAACGAGAAGGAACCAGGCCGGACGCCGGCGGAGGTTCTCGAGCCAGTGGCCGGCGAAGAGAAACATGTAGTAGACGAGAAACGCACCGAGGAAATTCGGCTGGCCCATCACGCCGCCGATGCGGGCCTTCTCCAGGCTCGTGCCTTCCGACACGTCAACGTAGTCGAGAACGGCCAGGCCGGCCACGACCGCCACGACGGTCATCACCAGGGTCACGGTGCTGCGCCAGACGTCTCGTCGACGGACGCCGTGAAAGAAGAGGACGTAGACCAGGAAGGGGTCGAGCCACCGCTTCATCTCGTCGAGGTGCTCGCTGCCGTAGCCGGGAGGTGCATCGGGACCCAAGGCGTGCCAGACGAAGGAGAAGAGCCCCCACGCGGCGAAGAGGACCACGGGGACGTGCAGCGGGTGGAACTCGAGCAGCGGGCGACCCCGGGCGAGGCTGGAGAACAGCCACGTGACGATGACCACCAGGAACAGCAGGTTCGTCAGGTTGAAGGCGGTCATGAACCCGCCGAAGTCCCCGGGGAGCAGCTTGCAGAACGGAAGGTAGGCGGCGAGCACGTAGAGGGCGACCTCGGGGCGAATCAGGCTCCACAGCATCAGACCGAGGAGTCCCAGTCCTCCGACACCGGCGATCACGACGCCGGGGATCTCGACGTCGGATCTCAGCAGCAGGCCCAGCGCCAGCGCGGCGACGAGGGCGAAGGCGAGCACTCGGAGGTTCACGATGGTCGGCTACTCCGTTGCGGTTGCCGTGCTGTTCTCGGCGGGACGGTGAGCCCGGCCTCGGAACGGGCCGCTCATCCACGTCCCCAGCCAGCGGACGATGCCGGGATCGGCTCTCCAGAGTACGAGCGATGTACGCGCCTCCGGCGAGGGCTCCGAAGATCGCCAGATGCCAGAACGGGGCCAGCCGCTGCCCCCAGCCCCCGGCGAGCGCCCCGGTGACCAGGATGGTCGCCGCCATGGCCACCCCGGCGAGGACGGGGGCGCGCGCGGCTCCCGCCCAGTCTCGCCAGCGAAGAGCGAGATCGTGATTGGCGACCGCGGCGCGGGCCGCGGCGGAGCCAGCAGCCGAGACCGTCGCGGCGGCGGCGGCGCCCACGAGCCCCCACTCGGCGATGGCCCAGGGGGCGATGGCCAGGAACAGGACGAGCTCGCCCAGGTTCAGCGCAAACTGGGCCCTGGAATGCCCCCTCGCCAGGAGCAGCGGGGTCAAACCGCTGCTGAGCCCCGCGAACGCCCCTCCCACCGCCAGCACGGCCAGGACCGGAGCGGCGACGGCCCATCGTGAGCCGTACGCGACCGTGAGGGCATCTTGCGCCAACAAGCCGACGAGGACCGCGAAGGGCAGCACGAAGCTGAGGAGCACCTGGACGACCCGCAACGCCCCGCGGCGGAGCCGCTCCGTGTCGTCCTGAGCCTCCGCGAAGGCGGGAAAGGCCACCTGGTAGAGACGCGGCCCGACCTGGCCCCTGAAGAGGAATGCGAGGCCGTAGGCGAGCGAATAGAACCCCACCGACGTCGGCCCGAGGAGTCGCCCGACCAGGACCTTGTCGGCGTTGCCGGCGGCGACGTTGAGGAGGTTCGCCGCCATGACGTACGAGCTGAAGCCCAGCATCTCGCCCAGGATCGTCCGGTCGAGGCGCCAGCGGGGGCGCCACTCGACCTTGAGCCAGCACACGCCCGAGGTGACGGCCGTCCGCACGAGGTACGCGATCACCAGGCTCCAGACGCCCCACCCGGTGAGGGCGAGGGCGATGGCCACGACCGAGAACGAGGCCGCCCCGAGGAGGGTCGCGGAGACCCGGGCACCGAAGAGCATCCTCTTCTGCAGGAGCGCGTTCGGAACGGCACCGAGACCCACGATCACGAGCGCGAGGCCGAGCCCGCGGAGCGGTCCGGCGACGGCGGGGGCCCCCAGCCACCCGGCGACGTGCGGGGCGCCCAGGAAGAGGAGGAGGAAGAGACTGCCGCTGACGAACGGAAGCAGGAGAAAGGCGGCGTCCGCCGCCTCGCTCTCATGATCGCGGCGCTGCACGATGGCCGCGTCCAGGCCGAGGTTCTTGAGGGCGCCCAGGGCGTCGATCGCGACGAAGGCGAGGGCATAGAGACCGAACTCTTCGGGGGCCAGGAGTCGGGCCAGGACCGCCGTCGTCGCGAAGCCCAACGCCTTTTCGATCACCGCTCCTCCCGCGAGCCACTGGGCCCCGACCGCGGTGCGGGCGGCGAGGCTTCGCCCGCCCGACGGTCCGAGATCGGGCGCAGGCGGGGGCGCGACGGGCGTTGTCGGGGGTGGACGCGGGATCATTGCACCATCTTCGGGTTGAGAGCTCCCTTCCAGCACGCGACCGTGGAGGGGCGAGGGGCGGCTGAAGTGCGGCTACTATAGTAGCCCCGCGGCCGGGATGCGGGTGTGTGCTGTCCGAGATGCCGCTAGCCTTCGCGTGGATCGCCCCTGCCCTCGCGGCCGTCGCCGCGCTGGCGCTCGCCGCCTGGATACTCATCCGTCCCTGGGCAACCACGCTTCACCGCGCTCTTGCCGCCGTGCTGGTGCTCACGGCGCTGGCCCAGGGTGCGGATGCCGTCTACCTGGCCGTCCCCCGTCAGGCGATCTTCTGGCGCCAGGTCGCACTCTCCGCGGAGCTTCTCCGCATGGCCGCCCTGTTCCTCCTCGGCGCCACCCTCATCGGCCGCACGTCCGCTCAACCGGATCCTCGGGCGCAGCGGCGCTGGATCATCGCGGGGGGGGTGGCCGCGGTTGGCCTCGTCCTTCTGTGGTGGGGCGATCCTTTCACGGTGGGGGCCGATGGCTCGGCCGCGGGAGTCCTGAAGCTCGAGCCTCTGGCCCGGATCACGTACATCCTCCTCCTGCCCGGGCTCGTGTTCGCGCTCGCCCAGCTCGAGTCGGTCCTGCGGGCGACGCGGGACCCGGAACGCTACCGCGTCAAGTTCGCTCTCCTCGGCGTCGGCGGGCTCGTCGGCTTCGAGATCTACGTGTGCAGCGAGACGCTGCTCGTCGGCGGCTGGAGGGAGCATCACGCGGTCGTGGGCGGGCTCGTGGCGATCGTCTGCGTGGGCCTCATCGCCTTCGGTCTGGGTCGCACGCGCCTGGCCTCGGCCCTGGGCCGGGTCTCGGTATCGCCCCAGATGGTCTACGGCTCGTTCACGCTTCTCGTGGTCGGGCTGTACCTGATCGGCGTCGGCCTCATCGGCGAGCTGCTCCGGCTTTCCGGGCGGCCGGTGAGCGTGGGGCTCGGCGAGCTGGCGGTCTTCCTCTTCATTGTCACGCTCGTGGTCGGGCTGTCCTCGCGCGCCGCGCGGGCGCGCTTCCGCCTCGTCGTCTCACGCCATTTTCTCCGCTCGCGGTACGACTACCGGACGAAGTGGCTCGAGGTGACGGGTGCGTTCGGGACCGCGGAGTCCGTCGACGACATCCTCGATCGGCTCCTCGCCCTGCTGGCGAGGACCTTCGGTGCCCCCTACCTCTCGATCTGGACTCGCTACGAGGCCGACGACCGTTTCCACCAGGCGCGGTCCACGAACGTCGAAGCCGCCCCCGCGCCGCTGTCACACGAGCACCCCGTCGTCCAGGCTCTCGCCACGACCGACGGTCCCCTCGCGCTCGACGGGGCCGTCTCGACGGCCTCCCCCGACGCGGTTGAGCTCCTGAGCGCCACGAGAGCCATCCTGGGCGTGCCGATTCGCGGGGCCAAGGAGCTGCTCGCGTTCGTCCTTCTGAGCGCGGGGCCGGCGGGCGGTGGCTACGACGACGACGACCGGGATCTGCTCCGCGCCATCGCCCATCACGTGGGCGTGCTCCTCGCGCACGCCCACCTCGCCGAGGAGCGGCACGCCGCCGCGGAGCTGGACGCGCTCAACCGCCTGGCGGCGTTCTGTCTCCACGACCTGAAGAACCTCACCGCGCGGCTGTCCCTCGTCGCCCAGAACGCGGCGACGCACGGCGACGATCCCGAGTTCCGAGACTCGGCGATGAAGACCGTGGACCGGACCGCGTGCGAGATGGGCGACCTCATCGGTCGGCTGTCGCGGCGTTCGCCCCTGCTCGGGCGCCTGGAGCCCGTCGACGTGGCGGCGCTGGTCGACAGCACCGTGACGAGCCTCGGTCCCGACTTCGGGGCGCAGATCCGTCGCGACGACGAGGAGCTGCCGGCGGTGCTCGCCGTTCCGGAGCAGCTGCAGCAGGTGCTGCTCAACCTGCTCCTGAACGCCCGAGAGGCGACGCGGTCGATCTCCGAGGGCACGCTGGCGCCGATCCGCGTGACACTCGGGCGGAACGAGGACCGGGTGGTCGTCGAGGTCGCCGATGAAGGCCCCGGCATCCCGCCGGAGCAGATGCGGACGCTCTTTCAGCCGTTCCACTCGGCGACGCCGGGGGGATTCGGGATCGGCCTCTACGAGTCCAAGCGGATCGTCGAGTCCTACGGAGGCGGGATGCGGGTGAACAGCCGGCCGGGACGCGGCACGCGCATCATCGTCGAGCTGCCCCCCGCCACCGCGACGGAGTCGTCGCCCGCCGCCGACGAGGCCTAGTTGGAGCCCGTGAAGCCCGAATCCGCGAGGCCGCCCACGCGTCGCGTCGGCTACGTGATGTCGCTCTTTCCGAGCTACGACGAGACCTTCATCCTCCGTGAGATCCAGGCGCTCGGGGACCGCGGCGTGTCGTTGCGCATCTTCTCCCTCCGCCGCCGGAAGCAGGCGGTCGTGCAGGAGGACGCGCGCCCGTTCGTGCCGCTGACTCTCTACGCCCCCTATCTGCTGTCCGGGAGCATCCTCGCTGCGTCCTTGCGCGCTCTCGTCCGCCGCCCCCGGACGGTCCTCGGGGTCGTGGCTCTCATCGTGAGAGGCTGCTGGCGCCGTCCGGTGACGCTCCTCAAGTCCCTCGCCTTTCTCCCGAAGGCCTCACGGTTTGCGGAGGTCGCGCAAGAGGAGGGCCTCGAGCGGCTCCACGCGCACTGGGCCACGTATCCCGCAACCGCCACCCTGCTGATGTCGCGGCTCACGGGGATCCCGTGGGGCCTCACGTGTCACGCCCACGACATCTTCCAGGATCCGAGCCTTCTTCCCGAGAAGATCGCCGACGCCGAGTTCGTTCTCACCTGCACGGCCGACAACAAGCGGTACCTGGAGAGCCTGACCCCGCTCGCGGAACGCAAGGTCAGCGTCGCCTACCACGGGCTCGACGTCCGGCGTTTCTGCCCCCGTCCGCGCGAGGGCCCGGCCGAGCCCGTCCGCGTGCTGGCTGTCGGGAGCCTCCTCACCTGCAAGGGCTTCGACATCCTCATCACGGCCCTGGGGCTTCTTCTCCGACGGGGCCTCGACGCCGACGCCACCCTGGCCGGCGGGGGACCCGAGGAAGGGAAGCTGCGCGCCCAGATCGAGGCGGAGGGTCTCGCCGATCGTGTGCACGTCCCTGGATATCTCACCCAGCAGGAGCTGATCCCGCTTTACCAGGGGGCGGACATCTTCGTCCTGCCGGCCGTGATCCAGCAGCACTGGGGCATCCCCAACGTCCTCGTCGAGGCGCTCGCCTGTGAGGTGCCCGTGGTGACGACGCCCCTGCCGTCGCTCCCCGAGCTCGTCGAGGACGGCGTCCACGGCCTCGTGGCGCGCAACCAGGATCCCGGGGACCTCGCGGACAAGATCGAGCGGCTCGCTCACGACCCCGCGCTGCGCCGGCGGATGGGACAAGCGGGACGGCGGCGTGTGGAGGAGCGCTTCGATCTGGAGAACAACATCCTCCAGGTGTTGCGGGCCCTGGGGGCCGCGCCGTGAGCGCGGTCAAGGTCCTCCATCTCATCTGGGCCCTCGATCTGGGCGGAGCCGAACGACAGGTCATCGAGATCGTGAAGGGGCTGGACCGATCCCGCTTCGAGCCGACCGTGGGCTGCCTCGTCCGGAAGGGGCGGTGGGGTGAGGCCCTCGAAGCGGAGGGGACTCCGGTTGTCGACTTCGCGAAGCGCCCGGGGCTGGACGTGGCGCTTCTGCCCCGCTTGACGCGGTTCATCCGGCAGGGGGGCTTCGAGATCGTGCACACGCACGCCTTCACGGCGTCGTCGTGGGGCCGGGCCGCCGCCACGATCGCGCGGGTGCCGGCCATCGTCGCCCACGAGCACAGCGGGTTCTCGCTCGAATCGCCGCCGCGCCGGGTGGTCGACCGGATGCTCGCTCACTGGACGTCGCGGTGGGTCGTGGTCAGCGAGGCCCTCGCCCGTGACCTGGTGCGAATCGAGGGGCTGCCGCTCTCGAAACTGGTCGTCGTTCGGAACGGTGTGTCCCGGCAACCCGCCTCGCCGGACGCCGTCCAACGGGCTCGTGCGGAGCTGCTCGGCGACGGGTTCACGGAGCTCCTCGGCACCGTCGGCCGGCTCGAGCGCCGCAAGGGGCTCGAGGTGCTCCTGGAGGCGTATCTGCGCCTGGCGCCACGGCGCCCTGGCCTCGCCCTCGCGCTCGTCGGGGACGGACCCCTGCGGAGCGAGCTGGAGGAGGAGGTCCGCGAACGCGGGATTGCCGATCGCGTGCGTTTCACGGGGCGTCGGGAGGACGTGGCCGCGGTGCTCGGCGCGCTGGACGTCTTCGCCCTGCCGTCACACACGGAGGGCCTCTCCATCGCCCTGCTCGAGGCGGCCCTCGCCGGGTGTGCGATCGTCGCGACCGACGTGGGCGGCAACAGCGAGGTCGTTCGGGACGGCCGCAACGGTCTTCTCGTGCCCCCGCGAGACCCCTCGGCTCTCGCTGATGCCGTCAGGGCGCTCCTGGACGACCCACGGCGGGCACGGGAGCTGGGACGCCAGGCCGCGCGGGACGTCCAGCGCTTCTCGGCGGACGCGATGATCCGGGCCATCGAGAGCCTCTATGAGGATCTTCTCGCGCCGCCGGGCTCCCGGCGAGTCCGCTTCAAGCGGCCTCCACGAGCCACCGTCGTGCGACGAGCCGTGCGGCGTGCGGTCGCGCTCGTCGCTCCCCGGCGGACGCGGTCGTCCGCTCCGACGCTGCGCATCCTGTCCTATCACCGGGTCAACGACACTCACCCCGGAGATCGCCTGAGCGTCCATCCCGTGGAGTTCCGCCGGCAGATGGAGCACCTCGCGGAGTGCGGGCGGCCCGTTCTGCCTCTGGGCGAAGCGGTCCGACGGCTGAAGGGGGAGGGCCCGCCGCTCGCTCCCGGGACCCTCTGCCTGACCTTCGACGACGGCTATCGCGACAATCTGGAGTACGCCGTGCCGGTCCTCGAGCTCTTCGGCCTCCCCGCCACCGTCTTCCTCGTGACTCGCCGCATGGGCGCCGCTGCGCCGATCGACCGCTACGAGGGCTGCTGCGACCGTGACCGGGCCCTCACCTGGGACGAGGCTCGCGAGCTGAAGGCTCGTGGCCACGTCCTGGGAGGCCACGGCCGCAGCCACCGCGAGCTGGCCACGCTGGATGAGGCATCGCTTCACGCCGAGGTGCTCGGGTGTCGGGACGACCTGATCGCCGAGCTGGGGGAGCCCCCCGCCACGTTCTGTTATCCCCGTGGGAGCGAGGACGCGGCCGTACGGCAGGTCGTCGCTCAGGCAGGGTTCGAGGTCGGGGTTACGGTCTATCCCGGGGCGAACACGGCGGAGACCGATCCGTTCTGTCTGTGCAGAACCGAGATCTCGGCCCACGACGACGTGTCCGCCTTTCGCCTGAAGCTGCGCGGTGCGTTCGACGCGTGGCACCGAGCCTGGCAGCGAGTCCGACCGCGGGGCTCCGAGCAACGGCCGGTGCCCCCGAGCCTCGCTGGCGCCTGAGATCCGACGATCGCCGAGGGCTGTCAACGCGAGCGAATTGTCGGGATCGTTTACATTGCCGGCCCCTCTACCAACTCCAAGCTCATCAGGCACTTGGCCCGCATCGTGTCTCGCGGCGGGGGGTCGCCTGATGGGTATCTTTGCATCCAAAACCGCGTCCGGGGGCGGATCTTCCGCTCAAGTCCAAGCGACGCAGTGCATTGACGGAACGGGTGTGGCTCTTGCAGTGGCCCTGCGACGTACAGGATCCAGGATTGCGTGTCTGGCGTCACTCAATGTGGGCTTTTTGCTGCGTCCTCGCCGGAGGAGGCGCGATCCACGGCTGCGTGGAGGTGGGTGCCGGGTCGATGACGGACCCCGTCGCGGCCGACCTCGTGATCGTCGCGCGTGTGGTGGGCCTCGTCGACCAGTCGCCCAGCGCTCAGACCCGCCGCACGCGAGAGGTCCACACCGTCCTCGTCGAGCAGACGCTTCAGGGATGCGACGAGTCTGCGCTGACCCTGGTGGTCCGGCCGAACGGAGAAGACTGGGAGATCGGCCGCTCCTACGTGCTGTTCCTGAAGCGTCCCGGCCTCAGGCTTCTCGAGGCCATCCCGGGCACGAGTCGGCCGGCGTCCTCAGCACCGTGAGCGAGGCGCGGCGCACGCTCGGATCGCCCACCGTCGAGCCTCAGAGGCTCCTCTGGGTGCGGCACGAGGGCGGCTGGGGCAGGGGCCCCCACAGTGAGTTCTGGATGACCGCCGATGGCCGTTACGAGTGGGTGGCCTCCCCGGATGAGACCCGGCGGGGCCGGATGCCGGCGGACGTAGGGCCGCCCTCCTCAGCCGCGTCCAGGAGGCCGGGCCCGGCCCGCAGGCCGACGATGCGGGCGACGTCACGTTCCGCGTCATCAGTCCCACGAAAGAGCTGCAGTTCCACACCTACACCGTTCCCGATTCCCCGCCCGCCTCGGATCTCCTCCGCGAGATCCGGGAGCTGGCTCGCAAACACGACAACGCAAACGTGGAGGACAAGGCATGAACAGAGCGTCTCCTTCCGACCGCCCTGGCGGTCATGGCTCTCGTTGGTGCCAGCGGGACGGCGTCCGCCCTCACCATCACCCGGACGTTCGTTCGCCTCCGGAGGCTCGTTCTCGGGCGGCCTGGGCGTCGCCTCCGCCGCGCCCACGCTCGCCGGGACGGGCAACCTGGTCGACATCTTCAATGCCGCCGCCGATCTGTGGGAGATCGCCATCCTGGACACCCACACCGTGGGCATCGAGTTCGGCTGGCAGGCGCTCAGCGGGGGGACCCTCGGGGTGCACGTCCTCACCGGCCAGGGGGGCTCGCCGAACCGGGAGACCTCGGCCGTCATCCGTTTCGACAGCGACGGATCATCGAGCTTCTTCGCCGACCCGACCCCCACGGACAACTCGGAGTACACGACGCTCACGGAGTCGACCGCCGACCTCGGCGGCGGGGTCATGAACACCGGCCGGGTCTGGACGGGTGCGATGGGCGCCGCCCTCGGCAACTTCGACCTGTTCACCGTCGCCGTCCACGAGATCGGCCACGCCCTCGGCCTCTCGAGCGCCAACACCGCCTTCCAGGCCGAGGCGAGGCTTCCGGCGCCAGGCGACAGCGACGTCGACGTGACGCTTCCCGCGGCCGTTTCCGGGCACCGTGATCCCCCTCGACTCGACGACCGCGCACATGGGTGGCGCCCTCTCGACGATCGCTCATGTGGCCGTTCGTCTCCCCTGGCGAGCGCACCTGGATCTCGACGACCGACATCCTCGCCAACGCGGAGATCAGCGAGTTCAACAACCTGAACCTGAATCCGCAGTTCCCGGGGGAGCAACCCGTGCCCGAGCCGGCGACCCTGCTCCTCCTGGGCGGCGGCCTGGCTGCCCTGGCGCTGAGGCGTCGCCGGCAGATGTAGCCGGCAGCCAGGAGACGCAGGACCCTTCGGCGCGGGCCCTCACGGTTGGTACACCCCCGTGAGGGCCCCTTTTTGTGCATTGAGGGCCGGGCCCGGGCGCCAAGAGTGTCGATCCGGGGCCGCACGCTATACTAGGCGCTCCCTCACGACCCTGGGACAGCGCCCGTGGAGCTCAAGCACCGCGACCGTATCGTTCAGATCAAGATCGTCTACTACGGCCCTGCCGTGGGGGGCAAGACGACGAACCTCCAGATGCTCCACGCCGCGGCCGAGAAGCGACACCGGGGCGAGTTCATCTCGGTCAGCTCGGCCCAGGACCGGACGATCCTCTTCGACCTCCTGCCCCTGAGGGGCATGGGGTTTCACAAGTTCGAGGTTCGCTTCCAGCTCGTGGCGGTGCCGGGACAGGCCCAGTACGCCGCGACCCGGCGCCTGGTGGTGCGGGGAGCGGACGCGGTGGTCTTCGTCGCGAACTCCGCGGCCGACCGCCTCGAGGAGAACGTGGCGAGCGTGCGGGAGATGGCGGAGCACCTCGTCGCGAACGCTCTCGACCCGGCCACCATCCCGCTGGTCTTCCAGCACAACAAGCGGGACCTCCCCAAGGTGGTGTCCCTCGAGGAGCTGGACAACGCCCTCCAGTACCGCGAGACGCCCTCGAACCCGGCGGTGGCGGTCCGGGGAGAGGGGGTGCTCGAGACGCTCGGCGCCATCATCGAGCAGACGATGGAGCACCTCATGGGGCGCTACCAGAGTCTCGCCCTGCCCGCCGGGGAGACGGTGCAGAGCTGGACGTGGGAGATGCTGCACCAGGTGTTCGGGGCGGCCACGATCGCGCAGGACGAGGCCCCGGCTCCGCCCTCGGAGGGCGCCGAGGAGGACCGGCGGGTCGTCCGGGTGTCGGTGCCGCGGGCGCGGGCGGCCGGTCCGGAGGACCTCCCGGCGGGTGTGGCCGTGTCCGAGGACGCCGCGGCGGGGGCGGAGACGGCGCCGGGCACGGCGCCCCACGCGAGCACGGCCCTCGCCGAGAGGTACGCCCAGGCGTCGATCGACCTGGGCCAGGCGCTCGAGCGCACGCGCGAGGAGCTCGACGTGGCCCGGCGCCGCCTGGACGAGCTCGAGCACACGCTGCGAGCCATCGAGGCCGTGGAGGACGGCTCCCCGCCCGAGCAGGCCCTCCAGAAGGCCTTGTATCGGGTCGTGGTGGGAGGAGGCGGCCGGGGAGCGACGCTTCTGGGTGTGGGGCCGGAGCGGACGTTCCGGTTCGTGACGGGGGTGGGGCTCGACCGGGACCCGATCCTGCAGCTCTCCGACGGCGACGGCATTCTCCGCCAGCGATTCGCGTCCCTGCGCAAGCCGGCCCTCGTCGACCCCGCCGAGCAGGCGGATGTCGCCCGCGCGGTGGCGCCCCTCGAGCCGCCGGTGAGGGCGGTGGCCGCGGTGCCGGTCCGCAGCGCCCTGGGTCTGCACGGGATGGTGTTGCTGTACTACGGAAGGACCGATCCGCTGCCCTCCCCGGCCGTGCTCGCCCATCTCGGCAACATGGCTCGCGTGCTGGCGGCCTGGTTCTCGGTGCGCCGCGCGGCGGCGGTGAGCGCGAGTGCGGGGGCGGCGAGGCGCACGCTGCCCCAGATCGAATCGGCGGCGCGCGCGGCGCTGGTGCTCGTGAACGAGGCGGTCCGGAACCCGGACGCCGCGGGCCCCTCGCTCGAGAGGGTGGCGCGCACCCTCGAGGGGATGGTCGCCATCACCGGGAGGCTGGCCGGCGGCGGCGCGGCGAAGGCGACGAGGCCTCCTCAGGAGCGGTGAGCGAGCGAGGGCCCGTGGCTGACGACGCCGACGTCTCCGCCGAGATCCAGGCTGTCTTCGAGGCCCTGCGCAACGGGGATCCCCAGTACCGCCGCCTCGCCGAGCGGGCCGCCGAGGCGGTCGTGCTGGCGACGCGCGGGGGGCTGCTGGTCGCGGTGAGCCCCAAGGCGGCGCAGCTGCTGGGCCGCACTCGCGCGGCGCTCCTGAGCCTCTCGCTCACCGATCTCGTGGAAGGGGACACGACCTCGGGCGACCTCGCCACGCTGCTCGCGCTTCGTCCGGGTCAGCCCCTCGAGCGCGCCTTCGGCTTTCGCCGGGGGGACGGGACACGAGTGAAGCTGGAGGTCAGCGCCCGGCGCCTGGCCGACGGGCGCCTGCAGCTCGCGCTCGAGGATCCCTCCGCCCGGCGGTCGGACGCGACCCTTCCCCCGGGCGACCCCGGAGAGGAACCCACGCCGCTCGTGATGGCGGATGTGTACCACGACGCGGTCACGGGGCTCACGAGTCGATTCCTGGTGCGCGACCGCCTGTCGGTCGCCCTCGCCCAGGCCTACCGTCAGCGGGCGCGGGTGGGTGTGGTGCACCTGGACCTGGACGGATTCGCGGTCAAGGACACGGAGCTCGGACGTGACCTCGCGGACCGGCTCCTGCGCTCGGTCGGCCGGCGCCTGAGCGACGTCGTGCGCGAGGGCGACACCGTGGCGCGCCTCGACGCCGACGCGTTCGTGATGGTGCTCACCGGGCTTCACCAGGCCGGCGATGCCATACGCATCGCGGAGAAGGTGGTGGAGGCGGTGCGGCAACCGTTCTCGCTTCCCCGTCGCAAGGTCAGCGTCACCGCGAGCCTCGGCGCGGCGGTCTTCCCGGAGCACGGAGAGGACGCGGTGTCGCTCCTTTCGGCAGCCCGGGAGGCGGCGGACCGCGCCCGGGAAGGCGGGGGCGACCGGCTCGAGGTGTGCGCGGCGTCCACCGCCGAGGCCGGGTACGATCCTCTCGAGCTCGAGGCCGGGCTCCGCGCGGCGTTGGGGAGCGGGCGACTCGCGCTCGACGGCGCGCCCACGCCGGGCGGGGTGCTCCACTACCAGCCGATCGTCGAGCTCGCGACCTCGCGCATCGTCGCGGTGGAGACGCTCCTGCGCTGGGAGCATCCGCGTCGCGGGCTCGTCTTCCCGCAGAACATCCTCTCCCGCTCCGACTTCACGGGCCTCATTCTCGCCATCGAGCCCTGGATCCTGACGTCGGCCGCGACCCAGGCCCTCGAATGGCAGCAGGGCATTCCCGGGCTGCGCATCGCCGTGAACCTCTCCCCGCCCGAGCTGGCGAGAAAGACGCTTCCGGACATCGTGAAGGCGGTCCTGGACAAGACCGGCCTGCCCCCGCGGCTCCTGGAGCTGGAGCTGCCCGAGGAGCCGCTCGTCTCCGGTATTCCGCGATCTCTGGACGTGCTGCACCGCCTCAAGAAGCTGGGCGTGACGCTCGTCCTCGACCAGATGGCCGTCCGCTATCCGTTCCTGGTGCGCCTCAACGAGATTCCGGTGGACGCCGTGAAGCTGGACCTCTCGTTCCTCCACAAGCGCACTCCCCGGCCCGAGGACGTCTCGCTCCTGGGGACGATCGGCGCGGTGGCCCGGGCGCTCAAGCTGCGGGTCTCGGCCCAGGGGGTGGAGGGACCGGCGCACCTCGACCTGCTCAAGAAGATCGGCTGCGTGGAGGCGCAGGGCTTCCACCTCGGTCCGCCGGTCTCCGCGGCGGAGCTCGGCGAGCGGGTCGCGACCCAAGCGGCGTTGCCCCCCGGAGGCGAGAGACCGTGAGCTTCTCGGGAAGACTCGAGACGCTCGAGCTGCCGGCGTTGCTCCAGACGCTGGGCGCGGGCAACTCGACCGGCCGGCTCACGCTCACCCGGCTCGACCAGCACGCGGTGATCGTGCTCCGAGAGGGGAGGGTGGTCTACGCGGCGGGAGGAGCCCGCTCGGAGACCCTCGCCGGGCGCCTGCTGCGGCAGGGGCTGGTCGGCGAGGCGAATCTGATGGCCGCGCTCGAGCAGCAGCACGACGGCGGCCAGTTTCGCCCCCTCGGGGACGTGCTCGCGGAGATGGGGCTCCTGGCCGAGGGCACGCTCAAGTCCGTCGTCCGCCACCGCCTGCAGGAGCTCGTCGCCGAGCTGCTGGGCTGGGACAGCGGGTACTTCCGCTTCGATCCCTCTCCCGCGCAGGGCGAGCTGGAGGTGGACCTCGGCGACTTCGTGGTGCCGGACGGAGTGGCCCCGATGGAGCTGCTCATGCACGCGATGACCGCCCTCGAGGAAGCGGCGGAGCCGCCCGCCGACTCGACCGAGACCGCGGCGCCCAAGACGGTGCCCGGGATCGCCGCCCCCGGACGCGAGGGGCCCCGGACCGCGCCGCCCGACTCCCCGGAAACCCCAGCCTTCGGGGCACCCTCGCCTCTGTCGCCGCCGGATCTGACGCCGGCGCCCGTTCCCCGGGAATCTCCGCCCCCGCGCCGGGACGCCACGCCGACCCTCTCGGAGTCCGGCTCCTACACCGCCGACTTCTCGGGAGAGGTGGTCCTGCTCCTGCTGCGCCTGGCCTCGCAGATCCTCACCCGGGCGGTGGTCTTCGCGGTGGAGGGCGAGTGGCTCCACGGTGTCGGGGAGTTCGGGGTGAGCGTCCCCGGCCGCTCCGCGGCCCAGGTCGTGGGGGAGACCGTGCTGCCGGTCCGCGAGCCGTCCTTCCTGCGCATCGCGGTCGAAGAGAAACGTCCTCACATCGGCGCGCTCGAGCCCACGCGGCTGAACCTGAAGCTCGTCAAGCGGCTGGGCGGGATCCTGCCCCGCGAGGCCGTCGCCATGCCGCTCATCGTGCGCGGCGGGGTGCACCTCGTGCTCTACGGCGACAACGGCACGGAGGAGCGGCCGATCGGCCCCATCGACGTGCTCGAGGGAGCGGTGGCGCGCGCGGCGCGGATCCTCGAACGCACGCTCGCCGCGCGGGAGCGCAAGGGGTAGACACCCGCCTGGAAGAGCCCTCCGCCGGCCGAACGGGCCGCCGGAGGTGCAGCCTCCAGAAGGCGTCGGGCATCTTGACACTCCCCGCGGAGGGCCCGTTTCGCACAGGGACAACGGGTTCTGCCGCCCTCTCTGATGGTGCGGGGACCGTCGATGTCGGAGTACTTTACAGGCCCCGTTCCCCCGCATTGGCGCAACACGCTGTGAGAGTGAAGGTTCCGGCCGTCGGCCGATTGGCGCGCTCCTTGCTATAGGAAGAGTGAAGGCGCTCGACCTCGTCGGTCATGGCCGACAGTCGCCGATCAGGTCGTGCTCTTCTTGGCGTCGCAAAGGATCGATCGGAGAGGCCCTCCCTCCGGGGTTCCCTCCCTCTCCACCCCCGGCCCTCCCGCGGCGATGATCGCTCGCTGCCTCGCGCAGGGTGCGATCAGTCAACTCGAGGAACGACACGGAAAGACCCGCCTCGCGGCGGGCGCGCCTGGGTCAGTCCTGCGTCAGCGTCGCCGTACGAACACGACGTCGTAGCTCGCGCGCTGGACCGCCTGGAAGTAGACCCCCACGAGCTGGTCGCCCTCGGTGTCGTAGACGAGGGTGTAGGTGCTGCCAGGATAGCCCCGGCCGCGGAGCTCGACGAAGAGGCCGAGGGCGTCGTCCTCGACGCGTGCCTCCGCGCGGCCCACGCCGATGGGTCGGGGGTTGAAGTAGCCGACGGTGGCCTTCCCGTCGGCTGCGACTCCGCTCACCGAGAGGACGTAGCCTCCATCGGGACGAACCCACTCGCCGAGAAGGGGGCGGTATTCGGCCGGGGCTTCCGAGGCGGTCTCGGGTGGTCTCGCGGCGGCTCGTGGCGCCGCCTTCGCCGAAGGTCGTGTCGAGGGCGTCGTTCGCGCGGCCTCGGTCGCGGGACCTCGACTCGCTGCGCCAGCTCATGAGCGCGAGGGCCGCCGCTACCGCCGACGACAGCCACAGACCGCAACCGCGCGCCAGGGTCCTTTCGAGCTCGGAGCGGGGTCAGGAGTGCGGTCCGCCTTCCCGTGGCGCTTCTTTCGGCCCATCCTGACCTCCGAGTCTCCCGCGGATCCCGGATCGGAACCTTACTCGATCGAGCCGGGACGACAGCACGAGACAGTGTCTTCTCCCTCGCGGGGTGGTCCCTCATGGGAATATGCTCGGACCCGCATGAGCGAGCCCTACCCCGACTTCGTTGCCCGCTTCTACGACGCCGTGTACGCGCAGGTGCGCGACGGCGTCGACAACGAGTACTACCTCGAAGCGGACGGCCGCCGCCGACGGGCCGGTCCTGGAGATCGGCGTCGGCACGGGCCGCCTGTTCACGGAAGCGCTGCGGCGCGGGGCCGACGTCTACGGGATCGACCTGAGCCCGACGATGATCGATGCGCTGCCGCGAGAAGCTCTCCCCGGCCGAACGCGGCGGGTGTGGGTCGACGGACGCGGTCCACCTCCGGACGGAGCGTCGCTTCGACCCTCGTCGTGGCCCCCTTCCGGGTGCTGTCACACGTCCCCGAGCCTGGGGATCAGCTGTGTCTCCTGAATGCCGTCCACGGCGTCCTGCGGCCGGGAGGCACGTTCATCTTCGACATCTACGTCCCCAACCTGAAGCTCCTTCTCGAGGGGTTGCCCGAGATGTGCGATTTCGACGGTGAGCACGCCCCCGGGAAGCGGCTGCGGCGCTTCGTGTCCTCAGCTCCCGCCGATCTCGCGCGCCAGACGAACCACGTCCGTATGGGCTTCGTGTGGGAGGAAGAGGGCGGCGAGCACCGCAGGAGCTGGGAGTTCGACATGCGCTTCTTCTTCCGGTTCGAGCTGGAGCACCTCGTGGCCCGCTCGCGGCTCCGGCTGGAGGCGATCCACGGCGACTTCGAAGGGGGGGCGCTCACCGCGGAGTCCCGGGAGTACGTGGTCGTCTGCCGTCGGGAAGACTGAGCGCGACGATCCGGGCCGTCGGGACCATCCCGCGAGCCCCCGGACGCGTGATAGTTTGATCCTGGAGGAAGCCCCATGCCCGAGTTCCGCTACGCCAGTCCCTTTCCCCTGGGTGCCGACGACACCCGCTACCGCCACCTCTCTTCGGACCACGTGTCGGTCGCCACGTTCGAGGGGCAGGAGATCCTGAAGGTCGCCCCCGAGGCCCTGACGCACCTGGCGCGCGAGGCGTTTCGGGAGATCGCGTTCTTCTACCGCGAGCGACACCTGAAACAGGTCGCGGCCATCCTCGACGACCCGGAGGCCTCCGACAACGATCGCGGCGTGGCGCTCGCGCTCCTGAGAAACGCGGAGATCGCGTCCAAGGGGCAGCTGCCGATGTGCCAGGACACCGGCACCGCCACGATCATCGGCAAGAAGGGGCAGCGGGTGTGGACGGGGGTCCGGGACGAGGAGCACCTCGCCCGGGGTGTCTACGAGACCTACACGAAGGAGAACCTCCGCTACTCGCAGACCCTTCCGATCTCCATGTACGAGGAGAAGAACTCCGGAACGAACCTCCCGGCCCAGATCGACATCTACGCGGTGGACGGCGACCGCTACGAGTTCCTCTTCGTGGCCAAGGGGGGTGGCTCCGCCAACAAGACCTTCCTCTACCAGGAGACCAAGGCCCTGCTGAACCCCCAGCGTCTCGAGGCCTTCATGGCCGAGAAGATGCGCACGCTCGGGACCGCGGCGTGCCCGCCCTACCACCTGGTCTTCGTGATCGGCGGGACCTCGGCCGAGGCCACCCTGAAGACGGTCAAGCTCGCCTCCACCGGGTACCTGGATCACCTGCCGACGACGGGCAGCGAGTCGGGGCAGGCCTTCCGCGATCCCGAGCTCGAGGAGAAGGCCCTCCAGATGGCCCGCGAGACCGGAATCGGGGCGCAGTTCGGAGGGAAGTACTTCGCCCTCGACGTGAAGGTGATCCGCCTGCCGCGGCACGGCGCGTCGTGCCCGGTGGGGATCGGCGTCTCCTGCTCGGCCGACCGGAACGCCAAGGCGCGGATCGACAAGGAGGGGATCTGGCTCGAGGAGCTGGAGCACGACCCCGCCCGCTTCATTCCCGCGAAGTACCGGACGGGAACCCACCAGCACGGCGTCGCGATCGACCTCAACCGGCCGATGACGGAGATCCTGGCCGAGCTGACGAAGCACCCGGTCTCGACGCCGCTGCTCTTGACCGGTCCGATCGTGGTCGCGCGCGACATCGCGCACGCCAAGCTCAAGGAGCGGATCGATCGCGGAGAGGGCCTGCCGCAGTACGTGAAGGACCACCCGGTCTACTACGCGGGGCCGGCCAAGACGCCGAAGGGGATGGCGTCGGGGTCCTTCGGGCCGACGACCGCGGGACGGATGGACTCCTACGTGGACCTCTTCCAGTCCCACGGCGGCTCGATGGTGATGATGGCCAAGGGCAACCGCTCCAAGGCGGTAACCGAGGCCTGCCAGAAGCACGGCGGCTTCTACCTGGGCTCGATCGGGGGGCCGGCGGCGCTCCTGGCCCAGGAGTCGATCCGCAAGGTGGAGGTCCTCGAGTACCCGGAGCTGGGGATGGAGGCGATCTACAAGATCGAGGTCGTGGATTTCCCCGCCTTCATCCTGGTGGACGACAAGGGGAACGACTTCTTCATGAAGGTGTCGCTGCCGGTTTCCCGGGGTTAGTACCCGGCCAGCTCCGGCCTACGGGCACCGCGGGTGCGCCCGCGGTTGCAGAGATGCGGGTGGGACCGAGTCGCCGGCCAGCTTGACAGCGGCTGTCCGCTCTCTTTACAGGCCGCCGACCGAGTGAGGTCTGCTAACTCCAACCAGGACAACACACCTGAGGCTGGCATGCGGTGTGCACCTCCCGCAGTCAGCCCGGTCCGCGTCATCGTCGACGCGACCTGGCTCGGTTTGCAGCACACGGGCCATCGGCTGCGTAGGTCAGTGACCTACCTCCTTCCCGGTCAGAGAGCCCTCTGCGAGAGCCGGAGACCGGTGCCGATGCCGAGAGTCCTGACCCTCTTCGGAACCCGTCCCGAAGTCATCAAACTCGCGCCGGTCATCCGAGAGCTCGAGGCTCCCGGGACGGGGTACGAGACCGTGAACGTGGCGTCGGGGCAACATCGCGAGCTCGTGCGATCTCTCTCCGGGCTCTTCGGGCTCCGGGTCGATCACGATCTCGCGTGCATGAGACCAGGCCAATCCCCGAGCCGGCTCTGCGCGCGCATTCTCGAAGCGCTGGACCCACTGCTCGCCGACGAGGCGCCCGATCTGGTGCTCGTTCAAGGCGACACCACCACCGCCCTTGCCGGTGCGTTGGCGGCCTTCCATCGGCGGATCGCGGTGGGCCACGTCGAAGCGGGTCTCCGATCGGGCGACCCGTCGAGCCCATTCCCCGAGGAGATGAACCGACGGCTCGTCTCCCGCATGGCGACGTGGCACTTCGCCCCGACGCCGCTCAACCGGGCGACGTTGCTCGACGAGGGCGTTCCCGCGGCGCAGATCTTCGTCACCGGCAACCCGGTCGTCGACGCGCTCCGGCACATCCTGGCCACCGCCGAGCCCACGCCCCCGCTCCGAGAGCTCCTCGAGGCGACGGACGGTCTGGAGCTGATCGTTCTCACGATGCACCGCCGGGAGAATCACGGCCACTTCATGCAGACGTGCCTGCGTCGGCTGGCGACGTTCGTGGCGTCGCGGCCGGAGACGGCCCTCGTCTTCCCGGTCCATCCCAACCCGGCGGTGGTCGCGGCGGCCAGGGTGCTGCAGGGTCGACCGCGAGTCCACCTGATCGAGCCCCTCGACTACCCTGATTTCATCCACCTGCTCTCGAGGGCGCACCTCATCATCTCGGACTCCGGCGGGGTCCAGGAGGAAGCGCCGACACTGGGTAAGCCGCTCGTCGTTCTGCGCGCCCTGACCGAGCGCCACGAGGCCCTCACGTGCGGCGTGGCCCGTTTGCTCGGCCCCGACCCCGAGCGGCTCCGCCCGCTTCTGGAGGAGGCCTTCGAGGAGCATTCGTGGACTCGCCGGGTCCACCGGGTCCCCAACCCCTTCGGCTCGGGAGACGCGGCCCGACGCATCGTCGGTGCCATCCAGAACGTCCTGGCCGGCGACATGCCCTTGGCCGCCGCAGGTGCGCGATGAGCTCCGCCGTTCCCGCCCCCGCTCGTCAGGTCCTGCTCTCCGTGCAGGTCGAGGACTACTTCCAGGTCGGGGCCTTCGACGGCCTGATCGACAGGAGCACCTGGTCCCGTTTCGAGACACGCGTGGACCAGAACACGCATCGCGCCCTCGACCTGTTGGACCAGTTCGGGGTGAAGGCGACCTTCTTCGTCCTCGGCTGGGTGGCGGAGCGGTTTCCGGAGGTCGTGCGGGAGATCGCGCAGCGGGGCCACGAGGTCGCGAGCGAAGGCTACTCCCACCGGACGATCAAGCAGATGACCCCCGAGGAGTTTCGCCAGGACGTCGTGCGTGCGCGTGACGCCATCGAGCGCGCCACGGGCATCCGGGTGATGGGTCACCGCGTGCCGCACTTCCTGGGCCCGGACGATCTCTGGGCTCTCGATGTGCTCGCCGGCGAGGGCTACTCCTATGACTCGAGCGTGCGCTCGCTGTTCCGGCGCTTCGCGCGGCAGCCGTGGCGGCGCATGCCCCACCGTCACGTCGGCGAGAGCGGGGGGCTCTGGGAGATCCCGCCGTCGAGCTGGAGCTTCCTGGGAGTGACGATCCCGCTCTCCGGAGGCAACTACTTCCGCCAGCTCCCGCACACCATCGTGCGGCGGCTGGTCCGACGCTGGCACCACCGCCACGGGGTGCCATTCGTCATGTACTTCCACGTCTGGGAGCTGGACCCCGAGCAGCCCCGCATCAGCGCTCCGTCCTTCCTCACGCGGGTCCGCCACTACCGCAAGCTGGACAAGATGAGGTGGGTGCTCCCCGACTACTTCAGGGAGTACGTCTTCTCCGGCATCGCCGACTACCTCGGTCTGGGTCGGGTGCCCGCCCAGGCTCACCCGGATGCCGCTCCGACCCCGGCTCGGCCGGTCCCGCCGTCCCCGAGTCGATCCGCGCGCCCCCAGAGCGCGTCCGCGGGAGCACCTCCTCCGACCCCGGTCACGGTCGTGGTCCCCTGCTACAACGAGGAGAAGTCCCTCGGCTATCTCGCCAAGGCGCTCGGGGAGCTCGAGTCGCGATTGGCGGGACGGCACACGGCCTCGTTCATCCTCGTCGACGATGGGAGCCAGGACGACACCTGGCCGCTCATGGAGCGGCTCTTCGGCGAGCGACCCGGGTTCACTCTGCTTCGCCACGCGGACAACCGGGGCGTCGGCGCCGCCATCCTCACCGGCATTCGAGCCGCACGCTCCGAGGTCGTCTGCTCCATGGACTGCGACTGCAGCTACGACCCCAACGAGCTGGATCGGATGATCCCGAAGCTCGCCCGCTCGGTGGCGCTGGTCACCGCCTCGCCCTACCACCCCGCGGGCCGTGTCCTGAACGTGCCGCGGTGGCGGCTCGGTCTGTCGCACGGGGCCTCCTTTCTCTATCGTCGCGTCCTGCGGCAGAAGCTGTGGACCTACACGAGCTGCTTCCGCGTCTACCGGCGCAGCGCCGTCGCCGATCTGGACGTGACGGAAGGCGGCTTCCTCGGGGTCGCGGAGATCCTGGCGCGCCTGGACCTCGCCGGTCACGCGATCGTCGAGCACCCCACCACCCTCGCCGTGCGACTTCTCGGGCACTCGAAGATGAGTGCCGCGCGAGGTGTCGCGGATCACCTCCGGCTGCTCGCGAAGCTGGCCGGGCTGCGAGCCACCGGTTCCTGGAAGGAGGCCACGAAGACATGTCCACCGATACCCCATACGCCAAAGACAGCTTCGGAGAAGCCCGCTCGGCTGTAGCCGAGCCCGACCCCACGGTGGGAGTCGCGGCGTCTTTGCCGTCCGACCAGGACGCCTCCGGACGCACCCTCGGCGACGAGGAGCTCTGGGCCGTCGGCGAAGCCGTCCTCGCCGGCACGCTGACGAGCACCAAGGGCCACTTCGTCAAGGAGCTCGAGGCCGCCTTCGCCCGGCGCCTCGGCGTGGCTCATGCCTACGCCTGCGCCTCTGGAACCGCCGCAGTGCATCTCGCGGTTGCGGCGATCGACCCGGAACCCGGCGACGAGATCGTCACGACGCCGATCACCGACATGGGTGCCTTGACCCCGATCGTCTACCAGGGCGCCATCCCCGTGTTCGCGGACGTGGACCCGGGGACCTGCAACGTCACCGCCGACACGATCGAGGCCCGCCTCAGCGACCGCACCCGCGCCGTGATCGTGACCCACCTGTTCGGCCGACCCTGCGAGATGGGGCCCATCCTCGCCCTCGCCGCACGCCGCGGCATCCCCGTGATCGAGGACTGCGCGCAGGCCTTCCTCGCTGCCTGGGACGGGCGGCTCGTCGGCACTCTCGGCCGCATCGGCTGCTTCAGCCTCCAGCAGGGCAAGCACATCACCACCGGCGAGGGGGGCCTGGTCGTGACCGACGACGATGCGGCGGCGCGCCGCATGTTCCTCTTCCTGAACAAGGCCTGGGGCTACGGCGACGAGAAGCCGGACCACTACTTCCTCGCTCTCAACTACCGGATGAGCGAGCTCCAGGGCGCGGTGGCGACCGCCCAACTGGGGAAGCTGGACGGCTCCGTCGAGCGGCGCGTGAACGCGGCCCGGCGCCTCACCGAGGCCCTCGCCGGCCTGCCGGGCCTGGAGCTGCCGGTCGCCCCTCCGCAGAGCGAGCACACCTACTGGAGATATTGCCTCGGGGTCGACGCGGCCCGCGTCCGCGGCGGCGCCCCCGGCCTCGGAGCCTTCCTCAAGGAGCGGGGGATCGCTTCGGCGCCGCGGTACATCCAGAAGCCGGCCTTTGCCTGCCAGGTCTTTCGCGAGCACCGGACTTTCGGCTCGAGCCGCTGGCCCTTCACCCTGGCCCGGCCCGAGGCCATCGACTACAGCCCCGAGCGCTACCCGGGCACCTACGCCGCCCTCGAGCGGATCCTCGTCCTCCCCTGGAACGAGCGCTACACCGACGACCACGTGGACTTCGTCGCCGGCGCCCTCCACGACGGCGTCCGGACACTGAGCCCGGAGGGGTCTCATGCCTGATCGTCTCGAGGTCGCCATCATCGGTGCCGGGAGCATCGCCCAGGCGTACGCCAAGGTCCTCGAGCAATCGGACGAGGTGACCCTTGCCGCCGTCGTCGACGTGCGGCCCGAGGCCGCCGCGGCCCTGGCGGAAGCCTACGGCGGCGCCCGCCACCTCAGCCATCGTGAGCTGATCGACGCGGGGACGATCGACGCGGCCGTCGTCTGCACGCCTCCGGTGTCCCACCCCGAGATCTGCATCGACCTCCTCGAGGCCGGCATTGCCGTTCTCTGCGAGAAGCCGCTGAGCATCGAGCGCGAGAGCGCCCTTCGGATGATCGAGGCGGCGGAGCGGCGCCGGGTCACCTTCACGATGGCGTCGAAGTTCCGCTATGCCTCCGACGTCGTCAAGGCGAAGAGCATCGTGGAGTCCGGCATCCTGGGCGAGACCGTCCTCTTCGAGAACGCCTTCACCAGCCGCGTCGACATGAGCGACCGCTGGAACTCTCGGCCCGAGATCAGCGGTGGCGGCGTCCTCATCGACAACGGGACCCACTCCGTGGACATCATGCGCTACTTCCTCGGCCCGCTCGAGAGCGTCCACGCCGTCGAGGGTCGTCGCAGCCAGGGCCTCGCGGTCGAGGAGACGGTGCGGATCTTCGTGCGCTCGAGGGCGGGCGTTCTCGGCAACATCGACCTGTCCTGGAGCATCAACAAGGAGCTGGACAGCTACCTCAACATCTACGGCACGCTCGGGACCGTCTCGGTTGGCTGGCGCGTCTCGCGCTACCGCCAGGCCGCGAGCGCCGACTGGGTGGAGTTCGGCACGGGCTACGACAAGCTCCAGGCCTTTTCCGACCAGGTCGGGAACTTCGTCCGAGCGGTGCGTGGCGAGGAGCCGTTGCGGATCACCGCCGAGGATGCCCTCGCTTCGGTCGAGGTCATCGAGGCCGCCTACGCCGATCTCAACCGGACACACTGGCGTCAGATCTCCCCGTCGATGTCGCGCCGGCCCGTCGGCGCCCAATCCCACCGGGGTGCGGCTTGAGCGCGCAGGTTCATCCGACGGCCATCGTCGAGGAGGGGGTGCAGATCGGCCCGGGCACGCGGGTCTGGGACAACGTCCACATCCGCCGGGGGGCACGGGTCGGTCGGGACTGCATCGTCGGAGAGAAGACCTACGTAGCCTACGACGTCGAGATCGGAGACCTGGTCAAGATCAACGCCTTCGTCTACATCTGTGCCGGGGTGACGATCGAGCGCGGTGTGATGGTGAGCGCGGGCACGATCTTCACGAACGACCGCTACCCCCGGGCCACGACCCCGGAGCTCGACGCGCTCCTGACCTCGGACCCGACCGAAGAGACGCTCTCGTCCCGCGTGTGTGAGGGCGCGACCCTCGGTGCCGGCAGCCGGATCGGCCCGGGGGTCACCGTGGGCCGCTTCGCGATGGTGGGCATGGGAGCGGTGGTGACCCGGAACGTCCCGGATTTCCACCTCGTCGTGGGGAGTCCCGCGCGAAGCGTCGGGATCGTTTGCCGCTGTGGGCACCTGCTCCGGCGCATCGAGGTCGGCCGAGGCACCCAGGGGGTCCTGGCCTGCGAGCGTTGCGCCCGGCGCTACGAGGCCAGCGCCGGACCCGTGCGGGAGCTCGTCGCGGTCGCCTGAGAATGGTGGCGACGAGCAGCCCGGCCGCCCCGGACTGGCCCTGCCCGCTTTGCGGTGGCGCGACGCGCCGGCGGTTCGAGGCGCATGGCTACGGGGTCCGCGCCTGTCGCGCCTGCGGCCACCGGTGTGCCGAGCTCACGCCGGGTGGCGACCACGTCCGCAACGTCTACGACGACGACTACTTCTTCGGGGGAGGAGCGGGCTACCCGGACTACCTTGCCGAAGAGGACGAGCTTCGCGAGCGCGGCGCCCGCTATGCGACCCTCGTCGAGGGCTTCGTCCCACCGGGCCGGGTGCTCGACGTGGGGGCCGCGGCCGGTTTCACGTTGCTCGAGTTCCAGCAGCGGGGCTGGGAGGCGTTCGGTCTCGAGCCGAACCCGCGAATGGCCGCCCTGGGCCGTGAGCGCTTCGGCCTCCCGGTCTCGACCGCCACCCTGGCGTCGTTTCGAGACGAGGCCGGACCCTACGACCTCGTCGTGATGCTCCAGGTGATCGCGCACCTCGTCGACCCGCGTGCGGAGATGCGGCGGGTGGTCGAGCTGATTCGTCCCGGCGGCTTCTTTCTCGTGGAGACCTGGGACCGGAAGAGCTGGACCGCGCGGCTCTTCGGGCGGCGCTGGCACGAGTACAGCCCGCCCAGCGTGCTGCACTGGTTCTCGCGCCGCGGGCTGAGCGAGCTGGCGAGCGGGCTCGGCCTCCAGTCCATCGCGACCGGCCGGCCCCGCCGTCGAGTTCGGGGCCGCCACGCCCGGTCGCTCGTCGAGCACGCCCTCGACGGCTCGGTCCTTGCGCCGGTCGCTCGACGCTCGCTCCGTCTGCTCCCCGAAGCGGCGTCGATTCCGTACCCCGGGGATGATCTCTTCTGGGTCCTCTACCGCAAGGGAGCGGGCGCGTGAAGTGGCGCTGGGCGGTGGCGCTGCTGCCCTTCGCGCTCCTCGCGGCGTGGCATGGCCGCCTGGGGCCGCCGCTGGAGGCCGGCGACTACGCCCAATACCTTCTGCACGCTCGCGCGATCCTCGAAGGGCGGTCCTACGCCGACATCGGCTTCCTGTACACGCCTCTCAACGCCTACATCGGCCCCGTGGCCGAGCCTCCGGCGCTGCCCGTCGCCCTCGTGCCGATCCTCGCCACCGTCGGGGCGCGGCCATGGGTCCTCAGCCTCCTGATGGCGGCGTCCGGGCTGATCTTCCTGCTCCTGGCCGGGCGTTATCTCGCCGAACGCGACGGGGTGCCTCTGGCCGTGGCCAGCGTCGTCATGTCCGGTGTCGCGCTGCAGTTGAGCCACGCCGGGACGAGCGTCACCCCCGATCTGCCGTTCTGTGCGTGCCTCTGGGCCGTCTTCTTGCTCGCCGACACGTCCTCGCGTCCTTCGCGGGTGGGCTGGCTCGTTCTCTGGGGGGCCCTGGCCATCCTGTTCCGTGTGGCGGGCGTCGCCCTCGTCCCGGCGATGGTGCTGTTCTGGTTCCTGCGGAGGCAGGAGAGGACGAGGCGGCTCGCGGCCATCGTCTGGGCCGCCGTCTTCCTCGCCATGATCGTGGCCCTGCCCATCACCTCCGCGGTGGGGAGCCAGTTCACCCTCGACCTCGGCACGATGCTGAAGCACGTGGGGACCAACCTGTACACCTACCACCTCGGTCTGGCCCAGAGCCACCTCTACCCGTTCCCGGGCAACCTGCCCAACGACGCCTATCACGTCGTCAGCTTCGCCCTCCTGGCGTGGGGCGCCGCGATCTGGATTCGGCGAGAGTGGCGGTCCTTCCTGGCCTGCTTCATAGTGGCCTACCTCGGCATGCTGATCGTCACGCCCACACGGGCGCCGCGCTACCTGTGGCCGCTCTACCCGCTCTTCGCCCTCTGGATGCTGCTCGGCCTGGAGCGCCTCGTGATCCGGTTGCGGCCAGCGTGGTCAAGCCGGCTCCGTGAGCGCTGGGTCCTGGGAGCGGCGATCGCCCTCGCTTTGGCGGCCACGATCGACCACGTCCGGAGGCCGCACCCCCCGGGCCTCGAAGCACGAGGCGACGCGCGGGCGCTCTTCAGCCGCCTGGCCGCCCTCGACGAGCCTGTCCGGGTCGCCTTCTTCAAGCCGCGCGTGCTCACGTGGAAGACGCGGATTCCGGCGATGGGGACGTTCGTGGCCGAGCCGGCCGACGCCTGGGGAGAGCTCGAGCGCCTGCGCATCACGTACGCCGTGGTGGGGGACCTCGGGATCTCGCCGGAGAAGGACGCCGCCCTGCGCCGCGCGCTGGCCGCCGCGCCCTCCGGGCGGGTGACGTCGGTCTACGAGAACCGGTCCTTCGAGGTCTTCCGGATCGTCGCCGATCCTCGCGAGCCGTCCGGAGACGGAGACGCCCGGTGAGCGTGGACGACGGCTCGCCGAAACCCGGCCGAAGGGCTCGACCCTTCGCGAGCCTGTCCCTGGACCTGGACAACCTGTGGGCGTACATGATGACCCACGGCGATCCCGGTTGGGAGGCGTACCCTTCCTACCTCGAAACCCTCTCCCGGGTCGTCGTCGACCAGCTCGGCCGCCGCCGCGTGACCCTCACGGTCTTCGTCGTGGGGCGCGACGCGTCTCTCGAGATCAACCGTCCCGCCCTGGAGCGTCTGGCTGCGCAGGGCCACGAGATCGGCAATCACTCCTTCAGCCACGAGCCGTGGTTCCACACCTTCTCGAGGCGGCAAACGGAGCGGGAGATCGCCGACGCCGAGGGGCACATCGAGGCGGCGACGGGGCGGCGGCCCCGGGGGTTCCGGGGCCCGGGCTTCAGCCTCACCGCCGGGATCCTCGAGGTGCTCGCGGCCCGAGGGTACGACTACGATGCCACGACGTACCCGACCTTCCTCGGCCCCCTCGCCCGTGCCTACTACCTGCGTCACGCCCCGGATCTCGAGGGTGAGGAGCTCGCGAGGCGCGGCGCGCTTTTCGGAGGCTGGCGCGACGGGCTCCGCCCGTTGCGTCCCTATCGCTGGGCGGTGGCGGGCCGCGATCTCGTCGAGGTGCCCGTCACCACGATGCCGGTCTTCCGGACTCCCATCCACATGAGCTACCTGATCCACCTCGCGGGTCTGAGCCGGCCGCTGGCGCGGCTCTATCTGGAGATCGCCCTCACGCTCGCTCGGCTGGGGCGCGTCAACCCGTCGTTCCTGCTCCATCCCCTCGACTTCCTGGGTGGCGATCGTGTCACGCAGCTCGGCTTCTTCCCGGGGATGGCTCAGCCAACCGCCCGCAAGCTGGAGCTCGTCGACTGGGCACTCCGGCGTCTCGGGGAGCGGTTCGAGACGATCACGGTGGGAGAGCACGCCCGGCGGGCGCTCCTCGGCGATCTGCCACTGCGTCCGCCGCCCGCCGCGCCCGCCGCCCGGGCGGTCGGGGCGAGCTCCGGCTCGTGAGACGGCCGGGGCGAAACGCGGTGTGCCGATGGCCATGAGGGTCGGCATCGTCGGAGGGGGTGTCCTGGGCCTCACCCTGGCGCTGCGGCTCGCTCAGCGCGGGCACGCCGTCGAGGTCTTCGAGGCCGAGCCCGAGCCGGGAGGCCTGGCCGGTTGGGCCGACTACGGCGAGTTCGTCTGGGATCGCTTCTACCACGTCATCGCGCCCCAAGATCGTCACGTCATCGACCTCGTGGGGGAGCTCGGACTGGCCCAGCAGCTGCGCTGGACACGCACCGGGACCGGCTACTACGCCGAGGGCCGGATGCACCCGATGACGACCACGTTGGACCTCCTGCGCTTCCCGCTGCTCACGACCTTCGACAAGCTGCGCCTCGGTGCCTCGATGGTCTACGCGACGCGACTCGCCGACCCGCAGGTCCTCTACGAGGTCAGCGCCGAGGAGTGGCTCACCCGGTTGTGCGGGGCGCGCGGCTACCGACGGTTCTGGCAGCCGCTGCTGAAGGCCAAGTTCGGCGAGCACCATCGCGACGTGGCGGCGGTCTTCATCTGGGCCACGATCAAGCGACTCAGCGAGGCCCGCACGACACGGGCCGCTCGAGAGCATCTCGGCTACGTGAGCGGCGGCTACCGGCGAGTCCTCGGGCGGCTCTGCGAACGTCTCACGGAGCTCGGCGTGGGTCTGCACCTGGCCTCCCCGGTCCACCAGATCACCCCTGTCGATGCTCCAGGCAGTGACGCGGCCCGCTGTCGGATCGACGTGGACCATTCCCCTGCCTCTGCGGACCCCTTTGATCTCGTCCTCTTCACCGCTCCCACGCGGCTCGCCCGGCGTGTGGTGTCGCCCGAGCTGCTGCCGATGGTCGACGAGACCGAGAGACGACACCCATCGGGAGAGGCCTACCTGGGCGTGGCCTGCCAGGTTCTGGTCCTGGATCGGCCGCTCACGCCGTTCTACGTCCTCAACATCGCGGACGAACGCATCCCCCTCACCGGCCTCGTCGAGATGACCAACCTCGTCGAGGCGCAGACGGAGACGAACGGCCGGAGTCTCGTCTACCTTCCCCTCTACACCGATAGTGAGGATCCGCGCCTCGCGGAGTCGGAAGAAGCGCTGTCCTCGCAGCTCGTCGAGAAGGGGCTCTTCCGCTTGTTCCCCGATCTCGACCCCGAGGCGATCGTCGGGCGCGCGCTGCACCGCACGCGCTACGTCCAGGCCCTTCCCCTGGTCCGCCGGCGGGCGCCGCCGCCGGCCGGGGTGCCCGAGCTCCAGCGCCCCTTTCAGATCCTGAACACGTCGATGCTCAGGTGCGCCACGCTGCACAACAACGAGGTCGTCCGCCTGGCCGAGGACTACGTCGAGCGCAACGAGAAGACGCTCGGCCCCTGCCCCTCGTGACGATCTGGCCGGTCCGGCACGCGGTGCCGGGGCGGGCGGGGCCCCGGGGCGGTCGAAAGGCCGAAGCACCAGGATCGGCCGTCCTTGCGGCGGGCCCCGTCGATGTACGATAGCGGTCCGGCCCCGGCCGGATCCGAGCACTCCCATGGCCCAACGCCCGCTGATCCCCGCCGTGATCCTGCCGCTCTGCGTGAGCCTCCTGTCCTGCGGGACCTTCGGCGGCGGCAAGAAGCCGCCCCCCCGCCGCCTCCTCCTCCCCCGGCCCAGGAGCCGGGGCAGCCCCTCACGCCCGTGCCCCCCGAGGCGGCGCCCAAGGAGGAGTACCTCCCCGTCGAGAAGGTCCCGGATCCGATCGTGGTCGCGGCCTGGGCGGAGCCGAAGCACCTGCCGCCGGGCGGTGGGCAGGCGCAGATCCTGGTCCGCATCCAGAAGCGGGGCGGGCGGCGCTACCCCGGGGTGCAGGTGCGTCTGGTCACGTCCGAGGGGACGCTCTACTCGAAGGGGAAGGTCCTGGTGACGGACTCGCAGGGGATGACCCGGGACCGCCTGACGACTCGCACGACCGCCACCATCACGTTGAACGCGGGCGGGACGCGCTACCGTTTCCACGTGCCGGTGGGGGAGCCCTCCCCCTAGGAGACGAGAGACCCCACGAGTGCACCCGCCCGACCCCGGTCTCGTTCGTGATCTCGAGCGGTTGCTCGGGCCCGACCGCGTCCTCTCGCGGCCGATCGATCGGCTGAGCCGCTCCGCGGACGCCTCGCTCTACCGGCTCGTCCCGCAGGCGGTGGTGCGCCCCCGCGGGCTGGGGGAGGTGAGGGACCTCTTCGCGCTTCTCCGCCGCCGGCGCGGCCACCTGACCTTCCGGGCGGCGGGGACGTCGCTCTCGGGGCAGACGGTCACCGACGGGATCCTCGTCGAGATCGCCCCCTTCTGGCGAGCGTCACGGGTCCTGGGCGACGGGCAGCGCGTCTGGACCCAGCCCGGCGTCGTGGGCGGTCACCTGAACCGTCTGCTCGCGCCCCACCGGACGCGGATCGGCCCTGACCCCGCGTCGATCGACGCCGCGATGATCGGCGGCATCCTCGCCAACAACTCCTCGGGGATGTGCTGCGGGGTGGCGCAGAACAGCTACCAGACGCTCGACGCGCTCGGAATCCTGCTGGCCGACGGCACGCACGTCGACTCGTCCTGGGAGGACGCCGACGAGCAGCTCCGCCGGGCCCGGCCGGACCTCCACGCCGAGCTCCTCGCGCTCCGGGACGACGTGCGCGCGGACGATGCGCTCGCCGCCCGGATCCGGCACAAGTTCTCGACCAAGAACACCAGCGCCTACAGCCTCAATGCCCTCGTCGACTACGACCGCCCGGTGGACATCCTCGCCCATCTGATGGTCGGCTCGGAGGGGACGCTCGGCTTCGTCGCGGAGATGACGATGCGGACCGTGCCCGAGCCGCCGGCCCGGGCGACCGCCCTCGTGTACTTCGCGGAGCTCGAGGAGGCGGGGACGGCGGTCCCGCTGCTGGCCGCGGCGGGGGCGGACGCGCTCGAGATCCTGGACTCGGCCTCGCTCCGCTCGATCGCGGGGCAGCACGAGATGGCCTTCGAGGTGGAGCGCCGCCACGCCGCGCTCCTCGTGGAGTTCCGGCGTGACGACGAGACCGCCCTCGCCGCCGTCGTCGAGCAGGCGAAGGCGGTGCTCGGCCGCTTCCGTCTCATCGAGACCCCGCGCTTCACCTCGGGCGCCGACGAGCGCGCGCGCCTGTGGCAGTTGCGCAAGGGGCTGGCCGCCACCACCGGGGCCATGCGCCCCACCGGGACCGCCTTCGTCACCGAGGACGTGGCGGTGCCGGTGGCGCGTCTCGCCGAGGCCATCCTCGACTTCCAGGCGATGTTCGAGCGGCACGGGGTCTCGGACGCGATCATCTTCGGCCACGCGAAGGACGGGAACCTGCACTTCGTCATGGGCGAGGACGTGCGGAGCCCCGAGGCGGTCGAGCGCTACGCGGCGTTCGTGCAGGGCATCGTGGACATCGTCGTGCACAAGTACGACGGGGCGATCAAGGCCGAGCACGGCTCGGGGCGGAACATGGCCCCGTTCGTGAAGACGGAGTGGGGCGAGCGGGCCTACGAGGTGATGCAGCGGATCAAGACGCTGCTCGACCCCGACGGGCTCCTGAACCCCGGCGTGCTTCTCAACGACGACCCGCACCTGCACCTCAAGAACCTCAAGCCCTGCCCGACGATCTCCCCGCTCGCCGACCGCTGCACGGAGTGCGGCTTCTGCGAGCCGCGCTGCCCGTCGCGGGACCTCACCCTGACGCCCGCGGCAGAGGATCGTGGTCACCCGCGAGATCACGCGGCTGCGCGAGTCGGGCCGGCCCGAGGATCGAAGATGGGCGGAGTCGCTCGAGGCCGACTTCACCTACGACGGCGTGACGACGTGCGCCACCGATTCGATGTGCGAGGCCGGCTGCCCGGTCAAGATCGACACCGGGGCGCTCATCAAGGAGCTGAAGGCCGCGCACTGGCCGGCGTGGGTGCGCCGGGGGGTGGTCTTCAAGGCCGAGCACTTCGCCGTCACCGCGGCCGGCGCCCGGGGCGCGCTCCGGGCGGCGACGATCGTGCAGAAGACCCGGGTGGGACGGGGGCTCATCGAGCTCGCGGGGGACCTCGCGCGCGGGATCGTGCCCCAGCTCGCGTCGGGCCTCGACACCTCTCATCCCTTCCCGCGTCCGGCCCCGCCGTTGCCGCGGCCGGGTGAGGGGACGTCCGACCGCTCCGTCGTCTACTTCCCGAGCTGCCTGACCCGCATCGTGGGCGAGCTGCCGGGGGAGACGCTCGTCCCTCCGGCCCGGGCCATGCACGACGTCCTGCGCTGGGCCGGCGTCGCGGTGCGCGTGCCGGACGGGATCGAGGGGCTCTGCTGCGGGATGGCCTTCGCCAGCAAGGGCTTCTTCGAGGCGGCGCGGGCGGCGGCCGAGCGCACCGCGGAGGCGCTCTGGCGTGCCTCCGAGGAGGGACGCCTCGCCGTCGTCACCGATGCCTCGCCCTGCGCGGGAACGCTCGGTGACTCGGTGGCGGCGGTGCTCCGCGAGCGTGAGCGCGAGCTCGTGATGCTCGACTTCCCCGCGTTCTGGGCGCGCGAGGTCCTGCCCGGACTCGGCGAGACACCCGCGGCGGGCGGGGACGGCGATCGTGCACCCCACCTGCACCCTGCTCAAGGAGGGCGGCCTGCCGGATCTCCTCGCGGTGGCGCGGGCCCACGCGGAGCGGGTCGAGGTGCCGCGCTTCGCGGAGTGCTGTGGCTTCGCCGGGGACCGGGGCTTCCTCGTGCCCGAGCTCACCGCGAGCGCGACGAGAGCGGAGGCGGCGGAGATCCGAAGGCCTGCTCGAGAGGGATCCCGGGGCCGGGCTCTACTCGACCTGCCGCACCTGCGAGATCGGCCTCGGCCGGGCGGTGGGCCGCCCGGTCCATTCGCTCCTGCACCTGGTCCACGAGGCCGTCGCGCGTGCTTGACCGCCTCCTCGACGCCCTCGTCGCGCTCCCGCTCGTCCCCACCTACCTGGTGCTGATGGTGCTGTCGGCGGTGGAGAACATCTTCCCCCCCGTGCCCGCGGACACCGCGGTGGCGCTGGGGGCGTTCCTGGCCCGGCGCGGCGAGATCTCCGTCGTTCCCCTCGCCGCCCTGTGCTGGCTCGCCAACACCGCTCTCCGCCGCCGCGACCTACTTCTTCGCCCGGACCCACGGCCCGGGGTTCTTCCGCGACGGGTGGGGGCGACGGATCATGCCCCCGGGGGTGCTGGCCTCGCTCGAGGAGGCCTACGGCCGCTGGGGCACCGCCGGCATCTTCCTGAGCCGCTTCCTGCCCGGGGTGCGCGCGGCGGTGACGCCGTTCGCCGGGGTGGCGGGGCTGGGTCCGGTGCGGGCCCTCGTCCCCGCCGCGGTCGCTTCGGCGATCTGGTACGCGCTCCTTGCCTTCGTCGGCTACGAGGTCGCGGAGAACTGGGACGCGGTGAAGGCCCTCGTGGCCGACACGAACCGCGTCCTGGGGATCGCCGCGGTCGTGCTCACGACAGTCGCCGTGGTGTGGCTGTGGCGGCGCTCGCGCGGCAAGGCTGGCTGACGGCGCCGTGGAGCGACCTCGGATTCGCATGGCTTCTCTGGGTGGACGGCGTCAGACACTCTGGCTATACTTCTGGCTATAAGAATTGAGGAGTCTCTGATGCGGTTTGCCAGCGTGGCCGAGATCAAGAACGGGCTCTCCGAATATCTGGCCCGGGCCAGGAGGAAGAAGGAGCCCATCGTCGTCACCCATCACGGCAAGCCCTACGCGCTCATCCAGCCGCTCGAGGAGGGGGACCTGGAAGAGCTGGAGTGGAAGCAGCTTGCGAGGAAGAAGCTCGCGCGCGCGTGGGAAGGCGAAGAGGATGCCCTCTACGACTACCTATGAACGCGGCGCGGTCGTCGTCGTGAACGTCCCCTTCTCCAGTCAGACGGGATCGAAACCCCGGCCCGCGCTCGTGGCGAGCGCACAGGCCTTCCACGGGAAGCTCCTCGATGTGATTGTCTGTCCGATCAGCAGCCAGCCACGCTACTACAAGAAACCCGGTCCCGGTGACCTCCCGCTCGAACACTGGAAGGACCTCGGCCTTCGTCACCCGAGCACGGTGCGGATCTCGAACATCGTCGCGGTCGAGAAGAAGCTCATCAAGCGAGTGCTTGGCGCGCTGCACGCAGACGATCTCGCACAAGTCACGCAGGCCCTGAGACACGCCTTCGGCCTCTAAGAGGGCCGTCCGAATCGTGGCGCGTTGGCCTCGAACTCGCCCCGGGGCGAGTCCGGAGCCCACGCCCCGCCATGTGGAACTCCTGAATTTGGAGAGAGTTGCATCTTGACATTCGCTTTTTCTTCGCCTAAGATGGCGGTGCTCCCCAAGGAGGCCCGATGTGACGAGCCCCGTGGAAGTCTCGCTGGAATCCCCGCGCGAATCCGCCCTCGACCCGTATACGGAAGGGGTCCGGGAGTTGCGGTTGCGGTCCGGTCTGGACCCGAGCTGGGCCGGCGCGGACAAGGGACCTCTCCTCGAAGAATTCGGTGACGTCCGCCGGGACGACCTCCCGTTTGAGCTCGACCGAGAGCTCGCGGCCCTGTGCCGCGAGCGGGGCCCTCTTCGTGCCGTGCTGGCCCGGATCGCCGACCGCCTGGTCTTGCTCCGGGCCTGGGAGCGCATCGGCTACGCGCGGCTCTCCGACTACGCCGTCGAGCGGCTGGGGCTCTCGGCCCGCTCCGTGCGGAGCCTCGCCCAGGTCGGGGCGAGGCTTGGCGTCTGTCCCCGGCTGGAGGAGGCTCTCGTCTCGGGCAGGCTGGTTTGGACGAAGGTGCGCCTCCTGGCGCGCTTGTCCCGTGATGAGGACGAGGCGACCTGGATCGGCCGCGCCGGGCGGGTCACGGCGGAGGAACTCTCCAGGGAGGTGCGCTCCGTGGATCGGGGCTCCGTCGAGGCAGGAGCGGCCGAGGACGAAGGCTCCAGCAGCCGTCTCTTCGAGGTGCGCTGCAGTCCCGAAGTGCGGTGGAAATGGCATGTGGCGCGGGGAGCCGCCGCCCGCGCGGCCGGGCGCATGCTCCACGTCTCGGAGGCGGCCGAGCTGATCGCGGCCGAGGTCCTCTCGGCCTTGCCGATCGAGGAGCACGCGGACGAGGAACCGTGTGAGGAGGCGGGGCTCTCGTGGAGTAGGGAGGGTGAGCGACACAGAGGTGCGGCAGGGTCGAGGGGTATGGGGCGCTCGGAGCTCTCCGAGACGGGGTCAGACGATCCCGCCGGGGCCCACTCGGCCATCAGCTCTCCCAGGCGAAGCGACGGAGCCGAAGGGGACGGAGCCGGCCCGACGCGTCTGCTTCGCTCGCTCCCGCGCCCCTCTCTTCCCCCCGCATTGAAGCCCCTCCTCGAGGGGCTCGAGGGGGCGGACGCCTTCGCGCTCGACGAGCGCTTCCGGCGTGCCCTCTCGATGGAGCAGCGCCTCGATGCCCGCATGGGACCCCTCCTCGCTCTCGCCTGGGAACGCTGGGTGCACCGGGCGCTGGGATACACGACCCGCGAGGCCTACGCCCGCGAGCGCCTCGGGATGGACCCCACACGCGCACGGGCACTGGTGCGTCTCGAGCGCGCGGTCGTCCTGAACGAGCCCTTCGCCCGTGCCCGGAGTGACGCCCCTCCTCGCCTACCGCTCGGGGGACCTTCGGGTCTCGGCAGGGCCCCGAGTCGCAGGGAGGTGTCGCCGCGAGAGCGCCGCGACGTCCGTGATCCTCAACCCTTCTGCGTGAGCGAGGCGACCATCTTGCGGATGGTCTCCTGGGTCGGGGGCGAGAACCACGCGTCGAGGAACTCCGACCGCCGCTCGGCCCGGCGATCTTCCATCTCCGCGAGGATGGGCTGACGCAGCCAGGCCTTGGTGGTGCCGAGGGCCACCGGGTCGCGGCGGGCGAGCTCCTCGAGCCGCTCCACCGCCGCCGCGGCGAATCCCTCGGCGGGGAGCACCTCGTGGACGAGCCCGGCCTCCCGGGCCTCCTCGTCCGTGAAGTTCAGGCCGAGCAGCCCCACCCGCGTGAAGGCGGCGGGGGATATGGACAGGCGCAGGAGCGTGATCACCCACCCGGGGATGGGGACCCCGATCCGGACCTCGTTGAGGCCGATGGGCGACCCGCGTCGGAGCAGGCGGTGGTCGGCGGTCAGCGCGAGGATGCAGCCGCCCGCGACCGCCGCCCCGCCGACGGCCGCCACCACCGGCTTGCGCAGCGAGAACAGCGCGAGCATCGCGTCCTCGAACCGGGCGAAGAAACGCTCCATGCCCGAGCGGTCGTACTCGGCCAGCGTCACGAGATCCAGCCCGGGGCAGAAGAGCTTCGGGTGGGCGGAGGCCAGGAGCACCCCCCGCACCGCGTCGTCGGAGGCGACCTCCTCCACCGCCGCCGCGAGACCCTCCACCATCGGCTCGTCGATCGCGTTGCCGCGGGACTTGTCCAGGCGCAGGACAACCAGGGGCCCGTGTCGCTCGACGCGCACACCCCCCGCCATCATCGTCACTCCGCCGTCTCCGGCGGAACAGGGGACGGGCGGCTCGGGAGGGCAGGGTCGGGCCGAGCCGGCGCGAGCTGCTCGATCGCCAGGCCCGCCTTGTCCGCGAGGTCGCTGTCGGGTCGGAGCGCGACGACCGCCTCGAAGTCGCGGCGCGCCTCCGCGGGCCGGCCGAGGGCGAGCAGGCCGAGGGCACGGCGGTAGTGGGCGTCGACGTGGTCGGGATCGCGATCGAGGGCGCGGCCGAAGAACGTCACCGCCTCTTCGGTTTCGCCGGCGGTGAGGAGGCCCTGGCCGATCTCGAAGAGGACGGCGGCGTCCCCGGGGGCGTTCGCGTCGACGGAGGAGAGGAGGTGTCCCGCGCGGTCGACACGTCCCTGCTCGAGGGCCGCAAGGACGTCCTCGTAGCTCGCCGAGTCCGTGCCGCCGGCCGCGACCCCGGCGGCCTTGGGAGGGGAAGGCGGGGGCTCGGGCTCCGCCCTCTCGAGCCGCACCTCGAACAGGTCGAGCCAGGAGGACTCGCTCGGCAGGTGGACGCCGATCTGCCGGGTCGGATGGCCGGGCGCCGTGATCTCCACCATCCAGGACCCCGACGCGAGGTCGTCCATCACGAAGCGGCCCTCGGCATCGCTTCTCACCTGCAGCCCGGCGTGGCGGGCGAGGTGTCGGGCGGAGACCGTCGCCCCCGCGAGCGGGGCACCGTGCTCGTCCGTGACCCGCCCGTCCACGCGGGCCCGCCCCGCCCACTCCTGCCCGGCGACGGGCGCGGCCAGGAGAGCGGTCGAGACGAGCACGGTCGCCGACGACAGCCGCATGAAGGACCCCAGGGCACCGAGTATACCGGAGCACGATCCGGGCCTGCGGGGAACATCACACGCCTATAATCAACCCGGGAGGAAGCTCCGCATGCCCGCCACGGCGCGGCCCCTGGCCGACGTCCTCGCCCGCCACACGCGGGAGGGTGAGCTCTCAGAGACTCTCGAGGACGGGCGCGTCCGCTGCGTGGCCTGCGGCCACCGCTGCCGGATCCCCCCCGGGCGCGAGGGGATCTGCCGCGTCCGCTTCAACGACGACGGGGTGCTGCGCGTGCCCTTCGGCTACGTGTCCGGGCTGCAGCTCGACCCGATCGAGAAGAAGCCCTTCTTCCACGCCCTGCCGGGAGCGACCGCGCTGTCGTTCGGGATGCTGGGGTGCGACTTCCACTGCTCGTTCTGCCAGAACTGGCTCACCTCGCAAACGCTCCGCGACCCCGGCGCCATCGCTCCGGTGAACGAGGTCACTCCCGAGGAGATCGCCCGCGTCGCGCGCGAGCGGGGCGCCCGCATCGTGACCGCCACCTACAACGAGCCTCTCATCACCAGCGAGTGGGCGGTGGCCATCTTCCGGAGCGCGAAGGAAGAGGGGCTGCTGTGCTCCTACGTCTCCAACGGGAACGCGACGGAGGAGGTGCTCGAGTACCTGCGCCCCTGGGTGTCGCTGTACAAGGTCGATCTCAAGGGCTTTCGGGACCGGCCCTACCGTGACCTGGGGGGCACCTTGGAGCGCGTGCTCTGGACGATCCGTGCGCTTCACGAGAAGGGGTTCTGGGTCGAGGTGGTGACGCTCGTCGTCCCCGGCCACAACGACTCGGACGAGGAGCTGACGGACATCGCCCGCTTCGTGGTCTCGGTCTCCCCGGACATCCCGTGGCACGTCACCGCCTTCCACCCCAACTATCGGATGGACGACCGCCCCCCCACCTCGGTCCGCACCCTGCTGCGGGCGGCGGAGATCGGGGTCGCGGAGGGGCTCCGCTTCGTCTACGCGGGCAACCTTCCCGGTGCGGTCGAGAGCTGGGAGAACACCCACTGCCCGGGCTGCCGGGCGCTCCTCGTGGAGCGGACGGGCTTCCGCGTGGGCCGGAACCGGATCACCGCCGAGGGTCGCTGTCCGGACTGCGAGCGAGTCATCCCCGGCGTCTGGAGCTGAAGCCCCACTGGCGCGGAGGCGACGCGCCGAGCGCTCAGATCGGGCCAATACGCGAAGGGGCCGCGCCCCCTTCGGGACACGGCCCCTTCCCGGCCGAATGCGGGCTCGGGACTAACCCCGGATCCGGCCCAGGGCGTTCTGCATCGCCTTGCGGTAGTCGAAATCCTTCATCTGGTTGTCCAGCTGCTCGGGGGTGGCGTTGATGGGCGCCTCGTACGGCGGCTGGGCGAGCATGCCTTCGAGGTTCGGGACCGCCTTCCGGGCCGCCCGGCCCAGCGAGCCGAGGGCCTGCGTGGCCGCGATGCGGACGTCGTAGCTGTCGTCCGTTTGCATCAAGTAGATGAGCTGATCCACCGCGCCGGATCCGGCGGCCGCCGCGAGATCGCGAGCACCCTGGGCTCGGACCGCGGGGTTGCGCGACTGCACGGCGTTGCTGGCGGCGACGACCTTCCGCTGGGCCTCGTACTCCTTCAGCTGCTGCTCCCGCATCTTGGCCATCTGCTCCTCGGTCAGGAGCTTGCCCGACTTGTAGGCCTCGTCGAGCTTCGCGACGCTCTCGGCCAGCTTGGTGTCGTTGTTTCCGGCCTGCTGGGCCTTGGCCAGGAACTCCTTGGCCGGGTCCACCTCGCGTTTGAAGAAGTAGCTCCAGCCGATGCCCGCGTAGGCGTTCCCGCCGAGCTCGGGATTGATCTGGACCGCCTGCTCGTAGGCCGCGATCGCCAGGTCGTACTCCTCGGTGAAGAGGTAGGCCCAGCCGAGACCGAGGGCGGCCTGATCCTGCTTGGGGTTGATCTGCAGGGCCTTCTTGTACGCGGCGATCGACTCCTGGGGCTTGTTCATGTTGCGGTACGCCAGACCCAGGTTGGCCCAGGCCGCTTCGTCCTTGTACCCCGGCGTCTCGACGACCTTCGTGAGCTCCTCGATGGCCTTCTCGTGCTGGCCGCTCAGTGTGAGGAGGACGCCGTAGGTCGACCGATAGCTGAAGTTCTGCGGCGCGAGCTCGACCGCCTTCGCGTAGGATTCGGCGGCCTCCTCGATCCGTTTGTTGGCCTGGTAGGCGACGCCCAGCAGCGCCCAGGCATCGGCGTTGCCGGGCATGCCCTTGATCGCCCGCTCGAGGTACCCGAGGGCGGCCACGTAGTCGTTCTCGCGGGCCGAGACCTCGCCCAGGAGGTACTGGATCTCCGGGCTCGTCGGCATGTCGGCGGCCGCCTTCTTGGCCTCGGCAATGGCGGCGTCGCGGTTGCCGCGGCTCAGCTCGGCCTTGATGAGGGCGAGGCGCGCCGCGGCATAGCCGGGGTCAGCGTCCAGCGCGCGCCGGTAGGCGGAGACCGCCTGGTCGCCCTGGCCGTTGGCCTCGAAAACCCGGCCGACGATCGTCTGCACGATCGGGTTCCTGGGGTCGAGGAAGGCGCCCTGCTGGGCCTGGGCGATCGCGTCGCCCCAGTTGTCCAGGTTCTCGGCGATGAGAGCGCCGCCCAGGACGGCGAAGCCCTCACCGAAGTTGATGTCGAGCTCGGTCGCCTTGCGGGCGGCGGCCACCGCCTCCGGGGGGCGGGCGAGTGCGAGCAGCACCCGCGCGAGGCGCGCGTGCGCAAGCGGCGAGTCGGGCTCGAGCTGGATCGCCTTCCTCAGGGCCACCTCGGCGTCGGCGTTGCGGCCGAGCGTGAGCAGGGCCTCGCCCCGAGCCACGTGGGCCAGGGCGTTGGACGCGTCGAGCGCCACCGCCTTGTCGGCGGTCTCCAGTGCGCCGGGTCCGTCCTCGCTGCGCACCTGGGCCCGCGCCTTGACCGCGAGGGTGGTCGCCGTCTCCCCGGCGTCCACCGCGATGTTGGCGAGCAACAGGGCGTCCTTGGCCGCCCCTACCCTCAAGGTGAAGTTGGCGAGGCGGGCCACCGCCTCCGGCTTGTCGGCGGGGCTGGCCACCTGCCGGGCCTGCGTGTAGGCCTCCCCGGCCGCCTCGAGGCTGCCGAGTCGCTCCTGCAGCTCTCCGAGCGCCACCCAGGCCGGTGCGCCGCCGTCCTTGGTGGCCTTGGTCAGCTCCTTCACGGCTTCCTCGGGCTTGCTCTTCCTTGAGCTTCTCGTAGGCCTTCGTGATGGCGCTGTCGAGCTTCGACTGCGCCCACACGGGTGCCGCAACGAGACCCAGGATGAGCAAGGCGACCGGCATCTTCTTCATGGCGAACTCCGTCTGACAGTTTGAGGATCACGACGAACGAGCGGCGGGCATTATAGCCTCGCGATGGTCCTGTCTGCGTGCGCAGATCCTCTCGCTGGCGAAAAAACGCGCTTCTTGGCTATCGTACCGCCAAACGAGACCGCTCATGACGCCGGGAGAACTCCGCGACACCTCGTCGGCGCGTTGGGCGGGCCCCGCCGAGGGTTGTCCCGGGCGAGGGCGACGCCCGCCGGGGACGGCTCCCGGCGAGGGCGGGGCGCGCCCTCCAAGGGGTCCGTACGCGAAAAAAACGCGCCAGAGAGCCGCAGGAACGCCGAAATTCCGAATCAGAGTCTGGGCTCGGAACCATGAACCCTCTGGAACGTTGTCGACACAACTGACTGTGATTCAATATCTTGTCGTCTCGGCGGCATCAGATCGACGGCCCGGCACGGGACTTGCTCTACTCCGAGACGACTGTTCCATCGGCTTGTGTGCTTTCCTGATGGCTCATCCAACCTATACATGAATCCCGTCTAAGAACCCTACCCCCCCAACGAGGGGATCATCCTCCTGGTCGTTTCCGGGGCGCCTCAAGGCGCCCCGGATCCTTTTTGGGGGCGGATGCGGCGCGCCTCTCCGCTTCCTCGATCGCCCGCCGCGCGTTCACCACGCCCCAGCCCTGCCGATCGACGTCCACGTGCGGCAGCCGGCGCGCCGTGCGGATCAGGAGGAGCTTGAGAGGCCCCGGCTGAAGCACCGGGTGGATCTCGAGCAGCTGCGCGGCCAGGGACGAGACGATCGGCGCGGCGAAGCTCGTGCCGTCGACGTGCTTGTAGGCGCCAGAGATGACGTTGTTGTCCCGGATCTTCGCCGCCACCAGCTGGCGCACGAGTGGCGCCTCGAGGTGGGCGGCCGCGTCCAGGTCGGCGTCGACGCCCGCGGTCGCCTCCAGCACCCCGCGGATCTCCGCGTCGGGCGCGGCGGCGAGACGGGCGTAGAGGGAGGCCTGCTCGGCGGTCGGGGTCCCGGGCAGGATCGGTGCGGCCACGAAGATCCCGGGCGCGATCACTTCCGGCTTCTGCAGGCCGTCCACGGTCGGGCCGTAGCTCGAGTGGTACATGTCGTGGCCGTCGCGCATCAGGTGGTTCTTGTCGTCGAGACCGCCGACGGTGAGCACCGAGGGCGCGGAGGCGGGCGGGATCACCGGGTGTCCGGGCTGGTGCCCGGCGTTGCCGGCCCCGGCCACGACGAGGAGCCCGGCCCGCGTGGCCGCCTCGGCGGCCTGGGACAGCCCGTCGGCGAGATAGCTCGCCTCGTAGTCGCCCCCGCAGCAGATGTTCACGACACGGATCCCGTAGCGCCGCCGGTGACGGATGACCCACTCGATCCCGCGGCGGATGTCGTCGTGGCGGATCCGCCGGGCGCTGCCGACCTTCACGAGGACGAGGTTCGCCTCCGAGGCGAGTCCCCGATACAGTCCGGCGGACAGCCTGCCGTTCCCGCAGGCCACGACCGAGGTCATCATGCCGTGCCAGCTGGACTCGTCGGCGTGCTCGAGATGGTGGCGCCGCGCCCCCGGACGGGTGATGTCCACGTAGCGCAGGATGCGGTCCTCCGGCTGGACGAGGTCGGGGTGGGCGAAGAAGCCGGAGTCGAGGAAGGCGATCGTGACGCCGCGTCCGGTACGGCTCTCCGAGGCGCCCAGCCGGATGGGAGTCGGTAGGATTGGCACTCCCCCCCGGGCGAATCCCGGGTGGTGGGCGCGGGCCTCGGCGTAGGCGGCGGCAAACGAGTCGGCGCAGCGCGAGCACAGGCCGGCCTCGGGGTGCCACCAGGGGTTGTTGGCGAGCACGAGAAGAAGGAGCTCCTTGTCGCGATGCTCCGCCGGGGGCGACCCGCTCGCGCGAAGATCGGCGTCACAGAACGGGCACTCGAGCGGGGTCATGAGCCGCCGAGTATAGCCCGCAGGCCATTCCGAGGTCATTGTTGCAGGCGCGCGGCAGCACCGTTGACGGGCGCGGAGAAAGAGAAAAGGAGGTCGCGCCCGGCCACCGAGCCGCCGATCGCCCGCCTGATCGTCCGCGACCGGGGTGGAGCTCCCTCCAACTCCAACCCGGCCCGGGCGTCCCAGCGGCGTCGGTCGAGCCCACCGGCTCGCGACCCCCGCCCGTCCCTATAGCAACCGGGATGCCGGGTTCTCGGATTCGTGTTTTCAGTGGCTTACGTCGCCCGCTGCCACTCGAGCCGGTATCCGGTCGCGGATCGCGTCCGGTTTCGGGTCATGGGTCAGGGTCTTGCGGTAGGGCTACTCGGTGCCGGCGGCGAGCGAGGTCTCGGGTCGGATGAAGGTGTGGGCCTCGGCCCCGAGGTGGATGGTCTCCACCGTCTCCACCCCGACCTGTGAGGCGGCGAGGACCGACTCGCGCAGCGCGTCCGTGCGCGACACGGTGGAGTTGTCGCAGCAAAGCGACACGGGCACGCCGGCCTCCAGGAAGGTGGCGAGGGGATGGGCCTCGCCCCGGCCGACCGCCCCCGTGTGGTAGTTGCTCGAGAGGCAGACCTCCACCACGATGCCGTCGCGGGCGAGCCGGCGCAGCAGCTCGGGGTCCCGAACGGCGGCGCACCCGTGCCCGACCCGGTCCACCCCGAGCTCGTCCACCGCCTGCCAGACGTACTCGACCGGCGCGTCCTCGCCGGCGTGGGCGGTGAGGCCGAGACGACCGAGCCGCGCGATCTCGTAGGCGCTGCGGAAGAGGCGGGGCGGGTTGCCCCGCTCCGGCCCGGCGATGTCGAAGCCCACGACCCCGGTCCGCTCGTGCAGGTGCTGGGCCTCGGCCAGGGCCTGCCGGGCGAGGATCTTCGCGATGTGGGGGCCGTGCTGGCGCATGGCGATCACGATCAGCCCGAGCTTCATCTCCGGGTGGCCCCTCATCGCGTGGTTCATGCCCGACAGCGCGGCCCGGATCGACTGGCGCGGGGTGAGACCGGCGTAGGTGTGGATGAGCGGCGCGTAGCGCAGCTCCAGCGTGTGGACGCCGGCCTCGGCCGCGGAGTGGCAGATGGCCTCGACGGCCCGTGAGATGTTCTCGTAGAACTGGGTGACCCACAGGGGGTAGTGCATCTTGTCGAGGTAGGCGAGGAGGGTCCCCTCCTCGCCCGCCTGGATCTCCAGGAAGCGGCGCATCTCCTCGAGGCTCGGGGCGGGGTGGAGCCGGTAGTGGTGCATCAGGTCCCAGGTCACCTCGGCGGGGATCGACCCGTCGACGTGCTGGTGCAGCTCGACCTTGGGGAGGGCGCGCAGACGGCCCTCGGTCTCGGGGTCCTCGGGCCCGGCGATCGGAATCAGCGTCTCGGGGCTCATCGTCGGGAAGGTAGCACGACGCCGCCGCGAGCGGTCACCGGGCGGGGGCTTTTCCCGCAGCGCCGAAAATGGCACCATTGGCCTCCTTTCGGTGAACCCGTGAGCGTCCTTCCCGCCGCCTTCCCTCCCTGGCTCCAGGCCCGCTGCCTGGACATCCCTGTCTCTCGCGCCCTCGCGGTGCTCGATCTCGCCGCCGACGGCGCGACCGCGCCCTTCATCGCCCGATACCGGCGGGAACGCACCGACAACCTCGACGAGGCGGCAGTCCGGCAGGTGATCGAGGCCCGGGAACGGTGGGAGCGTCTCGTCAGCCGGCAGACCATCATCCTCGAATCGATCGAGCGGCACGCGACCGTCACCCCGGAGCTGCGGGAGAAGATCCTCGCGACCTTCGACGCCGATCTGCTCGAGGACCTCTATCTGCCCTTCAAGCAGAAGAAGAAGAGCCGCACCGCCGCCGCACGGGAGGCGGGGCTCGAGCTTCTCGCCGACTGGATCTGGAACTGCGGTCACGGGACCGAGACACCCCAGGAAGGACAGACGCTCGAGCTATGGGCGTTCACCTTCCGCGCGCCGGACAAGGGTGTGCCCGACGCGAAGACCGCCATCGAGGGCGCCCGCGAGATCCTCGTCGAGCGGCTCGCCGAAGACGCCGACCTCCGGGCCGTCGCCCGCCGGGCCTACATGGAGAAGGGCTGGCTTCGGGCCACGCAGACGGAGAAGGCGAAGCCCGGCAGCCGGTTCGAGGCGTGCTTCGATGCTCACGAGGCGGTGTCGTCGCTCAAGGAGGCGTGCCACTCGTCTCGCTACCTCGCGATGCGCCGGGGGCAGTCCGAGGGCGAGCTCCTGCTCGCGGTCGCCGGCCCCCCCGACGACCCCGGGTTCGAGGCGGGGCTGATCGCGGCCTTCGAGTCGGCGGCGGTGACCGTGCCCGACTCCCCGGGGGACGAGGTCCTCCGGCAGGCGGCGCGCATCGCGTTCAGGGGGCTCGTGCGCAACGCGATGGAGAACGAGGTTCATCGGGTCCTCAAGGAGGCGGCGGACGCCGCGGTCGCCCGTGCCTACTCGGACAACGTGCGGCGGCTCCTGCTCGAGGCGCCGTTCGGGCCGAAGCCGGTCCTCGGGGTCGACCCCGGGGCGCGTTCCGGGGGCACGCACGCCGTCGTCGATGCCGCGGGCGTCTGCGTGGCAAGCGGGTCCTTCCCGCGCAACACCGACGAGGAGAAGGCGGCGGCGTGGGAGACCTTGATCGGCCTCGTCCGCGAGCACGCGGTGGTGGCGGTGGCGGTGGGAAACGGCAGCAGCGGGCGCGAGACGGAGATCGCCCTGCGCTCGGCGCTGCGCGAGACCGGGCTCGACGTGCTGGTCGTCCTCGTGAACGAGACGGGCGCGAGCGTCTACGGGACGAGCGAGACCGGGCGCGCCGAGCTTCCAGACGTCGATCCCGGCGTGCGAGGGGCGGTCTTCATCGCCCGGCGGCTGCAGGACCCGCTGCGGGAGCTCGTGAAGATCGAGCCCCGAAGCATCGCCGGGCGCCAGCACACGCACGACGTGGCGACCTCGGCGCTGCTGCGCGCGCTCGACGCGACCCTGCAGGGCTGCGTCCACGACGTGGGCGTCGACCTGAACACCGCCCCGCGCCAGCTGCTGGCCCGCGTCTCCGGCATCGGTCCGACGCTCGCGGGGGCGGTCGTGGAGTACCGCGAGGCCAAAGGCCCGTTCCGGTCGAAGCGCCAGCTACTCGAGCTGCCGGGGTTCGACGCGACGGCCTTCGAGCAGGCCGCCGGCTTTCTACGGCTGGCCGGCGGGGAGCACCCCCTCGACGCGACCGCCATCCACCCCGAGCGCTACGCGGCTCTCGAGTCGTTCGCGGAGCGACACGGGAAGACCGTGGCCGACCTCCTCGGCTCCGGCGCCGCCCTGGTGCGGGAGGCGACGGAGCTCGAGGCCGAGCTCGGCCGGTGGACCCGCGACGACATCGTCCGCGAGCTCGAGACACCGGGCCGCGACCCGCGCGGACCCTTCACGCCCTTCTCGTTCCGGGAGGACGTGCAGAAGCTGGAGGATCTCAGGCCGGGGATGGTGTGTCCCGGGATCGTGACCAACGTGACGACCTTCGGTGTCTTCGTGGACGTCGGGCTTCACCACGACGGCCTCGTCCACGTCTCGCAGCTGGGCCGGCGGTCGGGGAAGAGCCCACGGGAGGAGATCGTCCCCGGCGATCGGGTTCAGGCGCGCGTGCTGAAGGTGGATCCGGAGAAGCGCCAGATCTCGCTGACCCTGAAGCCCCCTCCGCCGGAGCGCCGCCCGTCCGCCCCCCGCGGCCCCGCCCGGCCCGGGGCGCGTCCGAAGGGAGCGTCGTCGGGGACCGCTCGGCGTCCCCCGCGGGCGAAGCCGGACGTTGACGGCCGGCGGACACCTCGCGAGCGGCCCTCGCTCCCCGCGGGCTCGGGGCGCCGCCCGGGGGGCAAGCCCGCCCGCGAGGGGCGGCCCGCGTTCAACAACCCCTTCGCCGTCCTCGCCGACCTGAAGCTGCCCAAGAAGGGGCAGGACTGATTGAGATAGCCCCGCACACCCGCGTGTCCCCAGGGAGGCGACACGCGGGCGAGCTAGGCCTGGTGGCTGCCGCACTTATTCATCGACCCCCCACCCTATCCGTCGCCAAGTTCGACCGGTGCCCGGGGCCCTTGCTCTCGGTCACTAGAGCGAGCTATCAGCTAGGCCGCCAACCCCATCTGCCACAGGATGAAGGCGTAGTCGAACGCGATCTCGCGGAGACGGTCGTAGCGCCCCGAGGCGCCGCCGTGGCCCGCGCCCATGTTGATCTCGAGGAGGAGCGGGCGGGCGTCGGTCTTCAGGACCCGCAGGCGAGCCACGTACTTGGCCGGCTCCCAGTACATCACCTGGCTGTCGTTGAACGAGGTCCGCACCAGCATCGCCGGGTAGTCGCGGCGCGCGAGGTTGGTGTAGGGGCAGTAGCTCCGGATGTACTCGTAGGCCTCCTTCTCCTTCGGGTTGCCCCACTCCTCGAACTCCCCTACGGTCAGGGGGAGGGTCTCGTCCAGCATCGTGTTGACGACGTCGACGAAGGGCACCTGGAGAAGAACGGCCCGGAAGAGGTCGGGCCGCATGTTGGCGACCGCGCCCATGAGAAGGCCGCCGGCGCTGCCGCCTTCGATCACGAGACGCTCGCGGACCCCGTAGCCCTCGTCCAGGAGGTGCTCCGCGCACGCGATGAAGTCGGTGAACGTGCTCCGCTTCTTCATCAGGCGGCCGGCGTCGTGCCAGCGCTTGCCCAGGTCTCGCCCCCGCCCCGGATGTGGGCGAGGGCGATCACCACCCCGCGGTCCAGCAGGCTGAGGCGGTTCGACGAGAACGTCACCGGAAGGGGGAAGCCGTACGAGCCGTAGGCGTAGAGATACAGGGGTGCGGTGCCGTCGGTCGCCACGTCGCGGCGGTGGACGAGAGAGACGGGGACCCTCTCGCCGTCCTCGGCCGTCGCCCAGAGGCGCTCGGTGATGTAGCGCGCCGGGTCGTATCCGCCGAGGACCTCCTTCTGCTTCAGCCGCGTCGCGGTGCGGGCGTCCATGTCGTAGTCGAAGACCGAGGGAGGCGTCACCAGCGATTCGTAGCCGTAGCGGTAGACGGCGGTGTCGAACACCGCGTTCTCCCCCGGATAGACCGAGTAGGCGGGCTCGGGAAAGGCCACGCGATGCCACTCGCCGGTGCGGAGGTCGGTGACCCGCACGTGGGGGAGCCCCCCCTCCCGCTCGAAGACGACACAGTGATCGCGGAAGAGGTCGAACCCCTCCAGCATCACGTCCGCCCGCTGCGGCAGGACCTCCTGCCAGCTGCTCGCGGCCCGGGTCCGCGATCGGGGCCCGGACCAGGCGGAAGTTGCGTCCGGTGTCGTTGACACGGAGGTAGAGCTCGGATCCGCGGTGGTCGACCTCGTACTCCTGGTCGGGGACACGGGGCGCGACGAGACGCCACTCGTCGTGGGTGTGGTCGGAGGGCAGGATCCGGGCCTCCGACGTCGTGAGGCTGTCGACGGCGAGGATCAGGTAGGCGCGGCTCCGGGTGCGGCTCACGCTCAGGTTGAAGGCGAGGTCCGGCTCCTCGTAGACGAGGTCGTGGGCCGCGTCGCCGAGCGCGTGACGGTAGAGCCGGTGCTGGCGCTTGGTGGATTCCTCCTCGACCGTGTAGAAGAGCGTCCGGTCGTCGGCCGCCCAGACCGCCGAGCCCACCCCCTCGGCAACCGTCTCCCGGACCTCACCCGTCTCGAGGTCCTTCACGAACAGCGTGTACTGTCGAAACCCGGTGGTGTCGGTGGAGTAGGCGAGGAGCCGGCCGTCGTCGGAGACCTCGTACACCCCGAGGGCTATGAACGTCTCGCCCATTGCCAGCTCGTTGAGATCGAGGGTGATCTCCTCCGTCGAGTCGCGCCGATCCCGGCGGCGACAGTGGATTGCGTACTGCCGGCCCTCGATCGTCCGCGAGTAGTGGAGCCACCCCCCCCGCCGGTAGGGGACGTCCTCGTCCGTCTGCTTGATGCGGGCCAGCATCTCGTCGTAGAGCCCTTCCCGCAGAGGGCGGAGAGGCGTCAGGACCGCGTCCGTGTAGGTGTTCTCGGCCTCGAGATGGGCCCTGACCTCGGGGTTCGACTTCTCGCGAAGCCAGGCGTACTCGTCGACACGTCGGTCGCCGTGGATCTCGCCGACCGTCGGGAGTGTCTTCGCGACCGGGGGTCGGGGCGGGTCTGCGACCGGCCCAAAGTCGGAGGGAGGCATGCTCATTGAGGGTGAGATCAGCCTAGGGCCGGGCCCGAGCGGGTGTCAAACCGCGCTTGTGCGGGTGTGTCGTATCGATCACCCGGACCCGGGCCCCGCCTCGGCCGAGCGCCTCCCGGCGGGGGCGGGCCGGCCCACAAACGAAAGCGCCCGGGGCCTCATGGCTCCGGGCGCGGTTCGGTTCAGCGGCTCCTGGAAGAGTCCCCTACTCGATCTTCTCGACGTTCGCCGCGCGGGGGCCCTTCGGGCTGTCGACGACCTCGAAGCGCACCCGATCGCCCTCGTTGAGGGTCCGGAAACCCTCGGCCTTGATCTCGGTGTGGTGGACGAAGACGTCCGAGCCATCCTCGCGAGAAAGGAAACCGAAACCCTTGGATTCGTTGAACCACTTCACCGTGCCTTCGACCATGAACTGCAGGCCTCCTTCGCCTCTGCCTGATGCCTGCTCACTGCCCGCCCATACAGCAAAGCCGCCCACCGTGGGCGGCTTGTCCGAACGAACGTCAGAGCGACGACCACCAGTGCGCGGCTGAAGCTAGCAGAGCGCGAATGCAGCGTCAAGATTCGAACGGCTCAACCGCCGCTCCCCGAGGGCCCTCCTACTTGTTCGCGAACCAGTCGGCGTCGATCTGGGCGAACTTCGCCCACTTCTCCGGCAGCTCCTCGTTCGGGAAGATGGCCTGAACCGGGCAGACCGGGACGCAGGCCCCGCAGTCGATGCAGGTCTCGGGGTCGATGTAGAGCTTGTTCTCCGACTCGAACTCCGGCGCGTCCTTCTTGGGGTGGATGCAGTCGACGGGGCACACCTCCACGCAGGCGGTGTCCTTCGTGTCGATGCACGGCTCAGCGATGGTGTAGGCCATGAACGAATCCTCCTTGGCAGTGGGTTCCCCCGGTCTTCCCGGGAGAAAGAGCATCCTAGCGCAAAACCGCCCGCTCGTCCCACGGGCCGGCTACTGCCTCCTCGTCGCCTCCTTGAACAGCTCTGTCAGGCGCCGGTCGCTCGGGGCCAGCGTGCCACCCATACGGATCTCCCGGAGGGCCGTGTCCCGGTCACCCGCGTCGAGGGCCGCGCGGGCCTTCTTGATGTGCTCCTCGACGACCATCGCCAGCTCGGCGTCCTGCGCGAGGATTCTCGCTTGCTCGTTGCCCGGGTAGTCGCGCTGCACCGCCTTGGCCTCTTCGTAGGCGAGGCGGAAGCGGCCGCTCTGCAGGAACTCGTCCGCGCGCAGAAGGCGCTCCTCGAGGCTCAGGGCCGCGGTGGGGGCCGGCGCAGGGGTCGGCGTGGCCGGCGCGGGCTCGGGGGTCGGAGGCGGTGTCGGGGTGGCGGCGGAAGGTGACGCCGGGGCGGCCTCCCCCTCGGTCGCGACGGGCACCGCGGCCGCGGTGGCGGCCGGGCTCGGGGCGGGGGGCTCCGCCGACGCGACGGGCGTGGGGGCGGGCGGGACCGGCGACTCTCCGGAGCCGGGTGTCCCGTCCGGAGCCAGCGCCAGCCAGCCGGCGAACCCGAGCAGTCCGAGCGCCCCGAGGCCCAGGACGCCCGCCAAGACCAGCGGCATGCGTGAGCCAGAACGCGCGGGCGCCCGTCGCGCTTCGCCGCGGGGTGACACCGGACGTGGGCTCGGGCGGGGTGCCGCCGCCGTGGGCTCCGGTGCGCTCGTGATCGCGGTCGGCGCCGCGGGTCGGGGACGGACCATGAGGATCTGGTCGGCGGGGGCGGTCAGATCGGCCGAGCCGCCGAGGTCCTGCAGGGCCAGCGAGAGCTCGCTCGACATGGTCCGCGCGTCGGGATGACGATCCTCCGGCTTCTTGGCGAGAGCGCGGGTGAGCACCTGGCTGCAGCTTCTCCCACTCCGGTCCCTCGGGGATCAGCCCCAGGTCGACCTCCTCGTGGACGATCTTGTAGAAGAGGGAGGCGATGTCGTTCGATTGGAAGGCCTTCTCGCCGGTGACGAGCTCGTAGAGGATGAGGCCGAGCGAGAAGAGATCGCTCCGGCCGTCGAGCTCCTTCGCCTGGAACTGCTCCGGGGACATGTAGTTGGGCGTCCCGGTGACGACCCCGGAGGTCGTGGTGACGGTGTGGCCGGCGAGGCGGGCGATCCCGAAGTCCATGATCTTCGCGGGAAGGCCCAGTGGGTACGAAGATGTTGGACGGCTTGATGTCCCGGTGGACGATGCCCTTCTCGTGGGCGTGGGCGAGGCCGGCGAGGGCCTGGAGGATCACGTTCAGAAGGAGCCGGGGATCGGGCCGGAGCCCGTCGTTGATCGCGCGCTGGAGATCGACGCCCTCCAGCCGCTCGAGGGCCATGTAGGGCATGCCCTCGTGCTCGCCCAGCTCGTACACCACGATGATGTTGGGGTGCTGGATCTTCGCCGCCGCACGTCCCTCGCGCAGGAACCGGGCGCGGTCCTCGGCGCTGCCCACCCCCTTCGACATGACCTTGAGCGCCACCTCGCGGTCGAGGCCCTCGTCGCGGCCGAGGTAGACCGTCCCCATGGCCCCCTGCCCGAGCTCGCCCACGACGCGATAGCGGCCGATCTTCTGCGGAACGCCCATGGCGGAATGATATCCTCGCGGGCCGTGCGTGCGGTGGTGCAAAGAGCTTCGGAGGCCTCGGTCCGGGTCGACGGCGAGGTGGTGGGGAGGATCGGGCCGGGCCTGGTCGTCCTGCTCGGCGTCGGGAAGGACGACGCCGAGCAGGATGCGGACGTCCTCGCGGACAAGGTCCTCAACCTGAGGGTCTTTCCCGACGAGACGGGGCAGATGAACCGCTCGGTCCTGGACGTGGGGGGCGGCCTCCTCGTGATCTCGCAGTTCACGCTGATGGGGGATGCCCGCAAGGGGCGGCGGCCCTCCTACATCGAGGCGGCGGCCCCCGACGAAGCCAACCGGCTCTACGAGCACTTCGTGGGGCGGCTCCGGCCCTCGGGGCTCGAGGTCGCGACCGGGGTCTTCCGCGCCATGATGGACGTCGCCCTCGTGAACGCAGGACCCGGACTCCATCTTCATCGACCTCCCTATCCCTCCCCACGTAGGGGGAGGGAAAGGCTTGAGATAGGCCCGTCCGCCCGCGTGTCCCCAGGGAAGGGACACGCGGGCGGGACTGGCCTGGTGGCCAGCCGCACCTGTACCGCCGTTGGGGGAGGGGAGCCATGGTGACCGCGCCGTGTCGGGTAGTCTGATCAAGGGAGCCACCTCAGGAGAGTGCCGATGCCGTCTCGTGCCGTCGCGAACTTCATGCGGCAGCAGGGCTTCGAGGACGAGCCCTCCGACGCCCGCCGCGCGCACTTCTACGGGCTCTACTTCCAGCCCCGGATCGTCTTCCCGACCGTCCTCCTCGCCATCGCGCTGCAGTCGGGGTGGCTCCACCTCGCGCTCTCCGCCGTCCTCTGGTGGAACACCCTCCTGCCGGCCCTGAACCCCTTCGAGGTCGCCTACAACCACTGGATCGCCCGCCCCCGCGGCCGGTCCCCTCTCCCTCCGGCCCCCGGCCCGCGCCGCATGGCGCAGGGTATGGCCGCGACCTTCAACCTGGCCGCCGGCCTCGGCCTTCTCTACGGGCACCCGACGCTGGCGTGGGTGGCGGAGGCGTTCCTCGTGGTGGGGTTCTCCGCGCTCCTCTTCGGGAAGCTCTGCGTGGGGGCGTACCTGTTCCACCTGCTCAAGGGACGCCTCGACTTCGCCAACTCGACGCTGCCCTGGGGGAAGGGCCAGTCGCCGAGGTCGCCTGAGCGCGGTAGGCGGCGCGGCGAGGGGCTCGGCGGGCGGGGCCCAGACGAGGACCCGACGACGTCTTCGTCGCACCGCCGGGCGGGCCCGCTACCGGGCGGGCCCGTCTTGCGCCCGGGCCAGCGGGGGAGACGCTCCTCGCCGTCCGGAAAGACGACCTTGCCGTGCAGCACGCACCCTTTCATCCCGGGGACGCAGCAGGCCCCGTTCACACGCTGGCACAGCTCGTCGACTTCGTGCGGACAGCCCCAGGAGCCCATCGCCCGCGGATCGTAGCACGCACGGGGGTTGTGGTAGCCTGAGGTTTCGTCATGAGAGGACCGTTGCTTCTTGTTCTTCTGCTCGTCGCCGGCTCGGGGGGCCTCGCCCCGTCGGCCGCCCGAAGCGAGGCCGGGCCGGACGGCTGGGAGATGCTGTCGAGCGCGGCGGAGGCCTTCGAGGTCGAGGACGTCCAGGGCCGGCCCTTGCGCTCGGAGGAGCTCGCCGGCCGGATCGTGATCATCGACTTCTGGGCCACGTGGTGCGCGCCCTGCGTGCGCGAGCTCCCCGAGCTCGTCGAGTACCACCAGCGCCTCGAGGGTCGCGAGGACGTGATCCTGCTGAGCTTCAACGTCACCGACGAGCGGACGGACCTTCAGGAGTTCCTGACCCGGAAGCAGGTCCCCTTCCGCGTCTTCCTCGGCGACGACCTCATCGGTGCCTACGAGCTGGTGTCCTTCCCCACCAAGCTCGTCATCGACATGCGGAACACCGGTCCCGGAGAGACGGGGGTCGTGCGGTACCGTCGCGAGGGCTACACTCCGGCGGCGAGCATCGAAGCGCGCGTCGAGGAGCTCCTCGCCGCACCCTGAGCGCCTATCCCGGCTCTCCCTCCGCGTCCTCGCGCCGTTTGACGACGACGACGGTCGCGTCGTCCTCCCACGGGAGGCCTCCACCGTGGGCCTTCACCGTATCGAAGAGCCGATCGAGGATCTCCTGAGCGCTCTTCTTCTGGTGGGTCACGGCGACATCCCGCAGCCGCTCGGTGCCGAAGAACTCCCCGACGGAATCCGCCCTCTCGAGGATCCCATCCGTGCAGAGGACGAGCACCTCCCCGGGGTGCATCCGGGCGAAGCCGCGACGGAACCTCACCTCGGGGAGCGGACCGATGACGGTCCCTCCAACCGTCAGCTCCCGATCGGCCGGCTGGCCGGCCCGACGCTCACGAAAGAACAGGATCGGGGGAGGATGGCCGGCGTTGACGTAGAAGAGGTTGCCGTCGGGCTCGAGCTCGGCGTAGAAGACGCTCACGAAGCGGCTGGAGAGCCGCGAGCGGTGGATGACGCGGTTCAGCCTCTCGAAGACGTGAGTGATCTTGAACTCCTTCTCGATCCCCATGCGCAGGCCGGTCACCACATCGCGGACGAGGAGGGCGGCGGGGAGGCCGTGGCCGCTGGCGTCGCCGATCGAGAAACCGTAGACATCGTTCCCCAGGTCGTGGAAGTCGTAGAAGTCTCCTCCGACCTCGTCGGTCGCGAGCGAGCGGCAGGCGACGTCGTAGCCGGGAAAGACCGGTGGCGCCTCGACCAGCAGGCTGCGCTGGATCTCCGCCGCCTCGCGGAACGACCCGCGCACCCGGGCGTCGACGAGGCGCGCGTCGAGCGCCGCGCGGATCGTGTTGAGAGAGAAATCCAGCTCGTCCACCTCCCAGCCCTCGTCCAGGAGAAAGAAGAAGCAGAAGCGCCGAGGACTTCGGCCGACCACGAGGCCGGCGGCGGCGGCGCGGGGAAGGAGCCCGAGATGGTGGGGCGCGTCGACCGCGTCGGGGTTGCCGAAGATGTAGACGCGGTGGTCGATGACCTCGACGAGCGGCGCCTTCGAGGGGTCCAGCGTCTCCGCCGGGGCGCCGTCGACGGCTCCCACCGCGCTCACGAGGGCGAAACCGTCCCGCCGCTCCGCGTAGAGCAGCCCCGCGAGCAGCCGCAGGTCCACGCGCAGGCGGGCGAAACCCTCCTCGAGGAAGAGCTCCAGGTGCTTCGCCTGCTCACGCCTGGGTGGGAGCTCGCCAAAGAGCGTGTCGAGGCGGCGGTACAGACGCTTGGCGGTGTCCATTCGATCGAGGGTCTCCGGGGCGCGCACCGGCGCCGCTGCAAAGCCAGTCATCGTAGCATCGGACGCGGATCAGCCCGCAGATGTTCCGGTGACGCCGATCACAGCGTCGATCGTCTCCAGGACCTCGTAGACCGCCCGGTTGGGGGGCAGGGCGGCGAGGCGCTCGCGAACGCGCTCTCTCGCGAGCGGGTCGCCGCGGAGCGCGGCCACCGCCTCCGGGATCTCGCGCCAGTGGCGCACCACCCGCCCGAGGCCGTGCCGCGCCACGTAGTCGGTATTGAAGCGCTCCTGGGGGATCGTGTGACGGTTTCGGGTCACCACCACCGGGACCTGCTGGTGGAAGGCCTCGGCCAGCGAGCCCGGGCCGGGCTTCGTGACGAGGACGTCGCTCGCCGCCATCAGCTCCGCAACCCGATCGGTGAACCCGAGACGCCGGAGGCGGCCGGGGTGACGCGCCTCGAGCGGGGCGAGGCGTTTCTCCAGGCTGGGGTTGTCGCCGCAGATGGCGATCACCGTCCAGACGGGGTCGGCCTCGAGAAGCCCCCGCGCGAGCGGCACCATCTCGGGTGAGCCCTTGCCCCCGAAGAGGAGCGTGACGGTGAAGTCCTCCACCCCGAGACCCATCTCCCGCCGCACGGCCTCGCCCGCTTTCGCGCCGCCTCGTCGGTAGAAGCTTGGGTTCAGCACCATCCCCGAGGCACGGGTGACACGCTCCGCCGCAAGCCCCAGGTCGAGCGCCTGCTGCCGGGCCTCGTCCGTTCCCACAACAACGCGGTCGAGCCCGGGCTCGATCCAGAACCGGGGAGGAAAGTCCGCGAGGTCGGTGAGAACGACGATCAACGGGACACCGGGCCAGGTCGCACGGATCGCATCGCGCATCACGCCGTTGAAGTTCGGCATCACCGAGACGACCGCGGCCGGGGGGGGCTGCTTCCGCAGCCACTCGGTGAGCGTTCGCACGAGGGCGCGCCGGCGGATCCGGATCACACCGTGCATCAGGCGGAGCAGCGGCACCATGAGCACGTTCCAGTGCCGCCGGAGGATGAGGTTGTAGGCGTCCTCGAGCGAGATCCCGACGAGGCGCTTCAGCAGGTCGAGCTCGATGAGGATCCCCTGGAAACTCTCCACGCGGAAGGTCCACCGCGTCCCCGTCTCCTCGGCCGCGGCCACGAGCGCCCGCGCCGCGGCGCGGTGGCCACCCCCGGCGTCGATCGTGAAGAGGAGCACCTGCCGCTCGTCCATCATCATCCTTCTTCGCCGCCGCACGCGACGGTGCCGTGACGGTCGCCGGCCGCGGCCCAGGGCCTCAGCGGCTCACCCCGGGGCGCCATTCGTCGTGCGCTGACGACAGGCGAGACGTCAAGGACCCCAGACCAGGACGGCTACGGGTGGACCTGCTCGAGGACCTCTAGAAAGCGGTCATAGGGCAGGGCGGGCCAGCTCTCGGCGCTCAGCGCCCCCTCTGACCGTGAGATCAGGGACACCTTGTGGGCGGTCTCGTCGTCGGGCGCCTCGTAGATGTCCATGAAATCGTAGTGGCCGAGAAGCGCGTAGTGGGCCACCCACTGCACCTCGGGACAGGCGCTCTTCACCTTCCCGAGCCACTCCTTGCCCATCGCGCGCCGGGTCTCGGCGTCCTTGATCGAGCCCGGGGCCAGCCGCGTCATCAGGATGAAGAGCGCCATGGCTCCTCCTTCCGCGCTACCGACGTTTCATGGGCGCCGGCGGGATACCCATCCCCTGCCGGTAGTGCTCCTGCCACTTCGGGCCGGTCAGGGCCTCGAAGTCGCGATCGAACTGCTCGAGCCCGGCATGGTAGGCCGGGTCGTCGAGCGCCGCCTTCGCGTCGTCGTCGAGCGGCCGGATGCCTTCGTGGCTGCCCATGATCTTCATGAACTCGGCGTGGTGATCGCGAATGAGGCACGGGGCCATCCAGTTCCCGCAGTCCCCGTTGCAGCTCTCGTGGGCCTCGCGGTACCCGTACTCTCGTTGCCACTTGCGGATGTCGGCGAAGAACGGATCGGTCCACACGTCGTCCAGCGTTTCCCCGCTCGCGAAGACCTCGTTGATGTTCTTGGGCGCGTAGGGGAGGAAGACGCACGGGGCCACATCGCCGTTCCAGTTGATGTGGAAGTACCCCCCGGCCCGTCCCCCGGCCAGGCACCCGTTCGACGCGGTCGCCGAGTTCCAGAAGTCGGCGATGAAGATGTGACGCTCGCGGATGAGCGACCAGACCCGTTCGAAGAGCTGGAGCCGCTGCTCGGGGGTCATCATCAGGTCGAGGGTGAAGGCCCGGCCGATGGGCATGTAGTGGAAGACGAACGCGTAGAGGACGCCCATGCGCTCGAAGAACGTGTCCACGACCTCGTCGCTCAGGAGGGCCTCGGCGTTGTGGCGGGTGGCGGTCAAGGAGATTCCGTAGAGGACGCCTTCGTGGCGCAACCGCTCCATGGCCCCGAGGACCTGGTCGAAGACGCCATCCCCGCGGCGGGCGTCGGTGTTCTCCTTCATGCCCTCGACGGACAGGGCCGGGCTCAGGTTGCCGAGCTCGCCCATGCGCCGGGCCACCACGTCGTCGATGAGCGTGCCGTTGGTGTACATCACGAAGAAGCAGTCCGGGAAACGCTCGGCGAGGTCCAGGATCCCCTTGCCCTGGTCGCGGTAGGCGAGCGGCTCTCCGCCGGAGATGACGAAGAACCGCGTGCCCCACTCGCGATGGGCCTCGCTCACGACGCGCTCGAAGACGGGCCAGGAGAGCTTCTCCTTGTGAGCCCCGGAGTTGGCGTAGCAGCCCTCGCAGCGGAGGTTGCAGGCCTTGCCGGGACTGATGACGAGGAAGTCGCCGGGGGTCTGGCCGTGGCGGGCCCGGAAACGGTCCTTGGCACTCGCACCGCCGCGGTGGACGAGGACGCTGCCGTAGAGGTTGCGGAGCATCGCCCTGAGGGCCGGGGCCCCGAGCTGCCCGGTGGCGAGGCCGCGCTCGGCGATGGAGAGGAGCGCGAGCCCGAGGGCGATCTTGTCCTGCTCGACGGCCGCGGGGTGCCTTGTGACCGGGTGGTCCGCGCGGGATCGGATCCTCCGCTCCACGTGGTTCGCCAGCGTCCGGCGGACGGGCGCGATCCGGCCCAGGGTCCGGGCCCCCCAGGAGAGAGCATCGAAGGTCCGACCGGCAAGCCGCCCGTTGGAGGGGCGCCCGTTTCCGCCCGACATTGCTGTACGATCCTCCTCGGTGAGCCAACAAGGACCAGATTACGCTTGATTAGAATGCCTCAGACTGGAGGCCTTCAATGATCCCAATGGCCCCCCCTGGTTCGTCCGGATCATGAGCCGAAGGCGCGAAACAGGCTAATCTGCTCCCTCCCGAATCGCCTGGTCATCGGGTGCCAACCGGAGGGCCGGGGAGGACCAGTGGCCGCGAAAGCGTCGATCGATCGATTCCTGCAGCGCCGCCGACGGACAGGACGGCCTCCGAGGTGACCATGCAACCACGCCTGCGCTTCCTCGACGACGCCCTCGTCGACCGCATCCTCGACGAGGCCCGCGACCTGCTCGCCACCGTGGGTGTCGAGGTCCACAACGACGAGGCGGTGGCGCTCCTCACGTCCCACGGCGCCCGGGTCGACGAGGGCCGCGATCGAGTGCTGCTCCCCTCCGGACTCGTCGACCGTGCCCTGCGGACGGCGCCCTCCGTGGTGCGCCTCTTCGACACCCTCGGAGACCCGACCCACGAGCTGACCGGCGACAACGTCTACTTCACCCCGGGCTCGGCGGCCATCCGCGTCCTCGACGAGGGCTCGGGCCAGATCCGGCCGCCGACGACCGACGACTACGTGCGCTACGTCCAGGTCGTCTCCGGCCTGAAGCACATCGCGGCCCAGTCCACGGCCTTGATCCCCGCCGAGGTCCCGGAGACGGTTTCCGACGCCTATCGTCTGTACCTCAGCCTGCTCCTCGGAGAGAAGCCGGTCGTGACCGGTGCGTTCAGCGCCGAGGGCTTCGCCGTCATGCGCGACCTCCAGCTCGCGGTCCGCGGGACCGAGGCCGCGCTCCGGGAGAAGCCGCTCGCCATCTTCTCCTGCTGTCCGACCGCGCCCCTGAAGTGGAGCCGGGAGACGAGCCAGAACGTCCTCGACTGCGCCCGGGCCGGGCGTCCCCGTCGAGTTCATCTCGATGCCCCTGTCCGGGTTCGTCGCCCCGGTCACCCTCGTGGGGAGCGTCGTCCAGCACGCGGCGGAGACGCTCTCGGGCGTCGCCCTGAGCCAGCTCGCCTCGCCCGGCGCGCCGATGCTCTGGGGCGGCTCGCCCGCCGTGTTCGACATCCGCTACGAGACGACGCCGATGGGCGCGATCGAGACGATGATGATCGACCTGCGCCAACGCCGAGGTCGGCAAGCGGCTCGGGATTCCCACCCAGGCCTACATCGCGCTCTCCGACGCGAAGCGGCTCGACGCCCAGGCCGGCCTCGAGACGGGAATGGGCGCGGTGCTGGCCGGGCTCTCCGGGATCAACAGCGTCTCCGGCCCCGGCATGCTCGACTTCGAGAGCTGCCAGAGCCTGGAGAAGCTCGTCCTCGACGACGAGATCTGCGCGATGGTGGCCCGGCTGCGTCGCGGGATCGAGCCCCGGGAGGACTTCCCCGCGCGCCCGCACTTCGAGGAGCTGCTGAAGGAAGGTCACCTCCTGATCGCCGATCACACGCGGCGGCACCTGCGGGAGCAGATCCACCTGCCCGGGCCGGTGATCGAGCGCGCCTCTCTGGGGCGCTGGCGCGAGGAGGGGGAGACGACCCTCGGGACGCGCGCGCGCGCGTGAGGTCGAGCGGCTGGTCGCGGAGTGGACGCCGTCGCGGCTCCCGGAGGAGACGAAGGAAGCGCTTCGCGAGAGAATGCGCGCGGCGGCGGCCGCGGCGGGACTGGAGACGCTGCCCGCCGGTCGAAGGCATGAACCGGATCACTCACTTCGATCTCGAGGAGGCGCGGCCCGTCGCGCGAGGGGGTGCTCGCGGCGCAGGAGCTCCCGCGACGGCGACGCCCTTCCCGCGCGTCTGCGGGATCTTCTCGAGGACGCCTTCGAGGAGTTCGACGCCCGGGCCGAGCCGCGTGCGGTGGCCGAGGAGCTGTCGCTCGCGGATCTCGAGGAGGTTCTCGACGGGTTCGACGGCCCGGTCGAGGAGACGGTCATCGGCCAGATCTACCCGCGCGGGACGGCGTTCGCCCTCTACGTGGCGACTCTCGGCACCGCCGCTCGCCGAGCGCATCCGGGAGCTCTTCGCGACGAACGACCTGGCCCGTGGCTGGATGCTCGACGCGGTGGCCTCCGGCGGGGCCGACCGCCTCTCCAACCTCCTCGCGGCCCGCTTCGAGGCCGAGCTCGGGGAGCCGTGGGCACGCCGAGCCGAGGGTGCTTCCCTACAGCCCCGGCTACTGCGGCTGGACGGTTCGGGGCCAGGCGAAGCTCTTCGCGCGCCTGCGGCCCGAGGAGATCGGCGTGACCCTCAACGACTCCTGCCTCATGACGCCGCATCAAGTCGGTCTCGGGGGTCCTCGTCGCGGGCCCCGGCGAGATCCATCGCATCCGACCGGACTACGATTTCTGCGAGCGAGTGCAAGACGCACGCGTGTGGAGCACGGATGGCCTCGGTGCTTTCAGCGCTGACGCGCGCGCCTTCGGAGGACGACCCATGGATATCCTGAGCCGGATCGCGGACGGGCTGCAGAAGGGCGACGACACGCAGGTCGGGGCCCTCACGTCCGAGGCACTCGCGGGCGGGATTCCCGCCGGCGACGTCCTGCAGAAGGGGCTCATCGCGGGGATGAACGTGGTCGGCGAGCAGTTCCGCCTCCGAGAGATCTTCCTGCCCGACGTGCTGCTGTCCGCCCGGGCGATGTACGCGGGCCTCGAGCTCCTCCGACCCCTCCTCGCGAAGGAGGGGGTGCCGCTCGCGGGGGAAGGTCGTCCTCGGCACGATCCAGGGCGACCTCCACGACATCGGGAAGAACCTGGTCGGCATCATGCTGAAGGGGGCCGGCTTCGAGGTCATCGACCTCGGCCACGACGTGACGCCGGAGGCCTTCGTCGACGCCGCCGTTCGGGAGGAGGCCCGCCTCATCGGGATGTCGGCGCTTCTCACGACCACGATGTCCCGGATGAAGGAGGTCGTGGACCTGATCGGGCGCCGCGGCCTCTCGGGACAGATCAAGACGATCGTGGGCGGGGCACCGGTGAGTCCCGAGTTCGCCCGGGAGATCGGCGCCGACGACTACGCCAGCGACGGCGCCACCGCCGTCGAACGCGTCAAGGCGCTTCTGGGGGTGACGTGATGGACGGTCTGCTCGAGCGACTTCGGCGCGGGGACCGTCTGGTCGGGCGACGGGGCGTGGGGGACGCAGCTCATGCAGCGCGGCCTGCCGGAGGGCCAGCCCCCGGAGTGGATCGCCCTCGAGCGCCCGGAGGTGATCGAGGAGATCGCGCGTCTCTACGTCGACGCCGGGCGCCGATCTCGTGACCACCGACACCTTCGGGGGCACCTCCTTCCGCCTGGCCCTGCACGGCCTCGACGGCGAGCGGGAGCGGATCAACCGGCAGGCGGTCGAGGCGGTGCGCCGGGCGGTCGCCGGCCGAGCCCTCGTCTCGGCCTCGGTCGGGCCCAGCGGGCGCCTGCTCGAGCCCCTCGGCGACGCCTCGCCCGAGGCCGTGCACGAGGCCTTCGCCGAGCAGGTGTCGGCCCTGGTCGCGGCCGGTGCCGACGTCCTCTGCATCGAGACGATGAGCGACCTCACCGAGGCGACGCAGGCGCTGCGGGCGGCGAAGGAGCAGGCGCCGGATCTCCCGGTGATCGCGACCATGACCTTCGAGCCGAACCCGCGCGGCTACTTCACCGTCATGGGAGTGAGCGTCGAGAAGGCGGTGGAGGGACTCCTCGCGGCCGGCGCCGACGTCGTGGGCTCGAACTGCGGCACCGGGATGGAGCACATGGTCGGCATCGCGCGCGAGCTGACCCGGACGGCACGGCTGCCGGTCGCGGTGCAGCCCAACGCGGGGCTGCCGGAGATCCGCGGCGAGACCGTGGTCTACAACGAGACCCCGGAGGCCATGGCGGCACGGGTCCCGGAGCTGCTCGACCTCGGGGTCTCTCTGATCGGGGGATGCTGCGGCACGACCCCCGAGCACGTCCGGGCTCTGCGCCGGGCCGTGGACGCCTGGGTGAATCAGGCGAGACCGGGCTGAGACGACCAATCCCTGACTGGCTAGCGCGGAAGCAGCGGGGCCACCAACTGCATCCCCGTCCAGATCACCACCACCGTGGCGACGTCGAGCAGGACGCCGGTGCGCATCATGCGGGTGAGGGGCACCCGCCCGGTCCCGAAGACGATGGCGTTGGGGGGGGTGGAGACGGGGAACACGAATGCGCAGGAGGTGGCGAGCGCGGCGGCGATCGCCGGCGCCACCGGGTCGAAGCCGGCCTGGGTCGCGGACGCGATCACGACTGGAATGAGAAGCGTGGCGGAGGCGGTGTTGGAGGCGAACTCGCTCAAGGTCGTCGCGGCCACGATGGCCACCAGCATGAGGCCGCCGGGGCTGGACGCCAGCCCCGAGCTCACGACGCTCTCGCCCGCCCACTCGACCAGACCCGTGGCCTGGGCCAGCGTCCCGAGGGAGAGCCCCCCTCCGAACAGCAGCAGGATGCCCCAGTTGACCCTGTCCCCTTCTCTCCAGGTGAGGGCGAAACGCCGCTGCCGCCAGCTCACCGGGGCCGCGAACAGGAGCGTGGCGCACAGCAACGCCACCCCCGCTTCCGGCAGGTGCGCCCGCAGCGCCTGTGCGAACGGATGAGAAGGGCCGAGGATGCCCCTCGCGATTGCCGGCGCCGTCCAGAGCGTGAAGGCGAGCAGGACCGCCAGCACCGTCCACCGAGCGCCCGCTCGACGAATGCGCTCCTCCCCCTCGCTGCCCGCCTTCAGCGGGGGCACGAAGGCCGTCCCGACCGACACATCCTCCCGGTCGAGGCGCCGGGCCAGCGTCAGCCGGATGATGACCAGGGCGACGAGGAGCATGGCGATCGAGATCGGGGCGGCGAAGAGGAACCAGCCGGTGAAGGTGACGTGCACGCCGGCGAGGCTCTCGAGGAAGCCCGCGGCGAGGAGGTTCGGCGGTGTTCCGATGAGGGTGGCGATCCCCCCGATCGAGGCGCCGTAGGCAATCATCAGGAGAACGCCGGACTCGAATCGCTTGGGCCGTCCGTCCTGCTTCGTCTGCTGGGCCTCCAGCGCGCCCACGCCGATGGGCGTGAGAAGAGCCGCGGTGGCGGTGTTCGACAGCGCGCTCGAGAGGGCGGCGGAGACGACCCCCAGGCCGGCGAGCAGCCCCCGGGGCGATCCCGCGAAGGCCCGCAGCCCCAGCAGGAAGCGGGCGACGCGACGGTCGAGGCCGTACTTGCGGAAGGCCTCGGCAAGCAGGAACGAGCCAAGGAAGAGGAAGATCACCGGGTTGGCGTAGGGGGCCAGGACCTGACCCGCGGGGGCGATCCCGGCGGCGATGGCCAGGGCCGAGCCCAGCAGGGCGGTGGCGGGCAGGGGGATGGCCTCGCTCATCCACCAGACGACGACCAGGGTCACGATCGCGAGGAGACGCCGGGCTTCGGGGGGTGTCCTCCCGGGTTCGATGCGAAGACGAGGACGGCCAGAACCGGTCCGGCCACGAGGCCGATGGCCCTCAAGCGGTGCTCGACACGCGTCTCCAGGTCGGCCTTGTCCACCGGCCGCACTATAGCGCGAACGACGCGATTCGGTGGCCCGAAGCCTGCTTGACGGCTCCGTGCCCGCCCCGCCGCGGAGCATGGGGAAGGCCCACCGAGGCCGATCCGGAGGGGGTCGCGCCATGCCCGAGCACCGCGCGAAGAAGAAGACGAGCCGCCCGCCCGCCCGTCACCGTGAGTTCGTCCGTCGCTTTCCCCGGCTCGGCGAGGCCTGGGATCTCGTCAACGAGGAGGGAGCGGCCGGCCCCGTCGACGCGAAGACCCAGCGCCTGGTGAAGCTGGGCGTCGCCATCGGCGCGATGCGCGAGGGCGCCGTCCACGCGGGCGTTCGCAAGGCGAGAGACGCCGGTGCCACCCTCGCCGAGATGGAGCAGGTGGTCGCGCTCGCCGCGAGCACGATCGGCCTCCCCGCTGCCGTCGCCGTCTGGAGCTGGGTGAAGGAAGAAGCGGGCGGGACGAAGCGCTCACGGAAGCACCGAAAGGGCCAGTAGTACGTCACCGAAGCCGTGTGAACGCAGCAGACCAGGTGGCGAGGGGTCGGCCGGCGGGGCCGCGACGAGGACGCCGTTGCCCTTCGAAGCTGCGCGCCCGCAGACGAACTGGCGGTGCAGGCCGAGCCCCCCTGCGGCCCCGCGAGTTCGCAGACTCACGACCTCGGTGACACCTCGCCGCGGTCGCGGACGGCCGCCACGAGTCGCTCGCGGATCTCGTCCCGCACGCGGCGAAAGACCGCCATCTTCTCCTCGTCCGTGCCCTCGGCGTCCGCCGGGTCGTCGAAGGGGATGTGGACCGTCTCGACCGGCCGGGGGAAGGTGGGGCAGCTCTCCTTCGCCGAGTCGCAGACCGTCACCACCAGGTCCCACGGCTCGTCCAGGTAGCGGTCGACGAGCTCGGGCTCCGCGGCCGAGATGTCGACGCCCTCCTCGGCCATGGCCCTCACCGCGAGGGGGTGGACGCGGGCGGCAGGGCGCGTCCCCGCCGAGCGGGCCTCCCACTCTCCTGCGAGGAGGCGGTTCACGAACCCCTCGGCCATCTGTGAGCGGCAGGAGTTGCCGGTGCACAGGATCAGGACACGCTTCTCGCCGCTCCCGCTCGACATGGCCTTTCTCCTCGATTGCTACAGGCCGTTCTCTGGCTCGCCCTGGATCATCGGATCTGGTTGACCGGGCCTGGTCAGAGTACTACATTTCGTGAAGTGACGAAATGAAAGGGCCTCTTCAGTCCGCCATCGGGGTCCTCAAAGCGATGGGGCACCCCGTCCGGCTCCGGATACTCGCGATGCTGCGCGGCGGCGAGCTGTGCGTCTGCCAGATGACGGCGCTCCTGGATCTCGCCACCTCGACCGTCTCCGCCCACCTCGCCGATCTCAAGAGGGCCGGTCTGGTGACCGAGAGGAAGGACGGCCGCTGGGTGTTCTACCGCCTGAGCGACGAAGAGCCGTCCGTCCTCGCCTCGGTCTGGGAGACGGTGTCGAAGGACGAGCGGGTCCAGGCCGACGCCCGTCTGCTCCGGAAGATCCGGAAGGTGGACATCGCAGAGCTGTGCCGCGTGGACCGGGATCTGAGCCGTCTCGGGATCCGGCGGCCCGACCCGGGTCGAGCCGTGGAGAGCGGGAGGGGAACACCGTGAAGCAGTCGGCCCGGATGAACGTGTTCGAGCGCTACCTCAGCCTGTGGGTCGCGGCCTGCATGATCCTGGGCGTGGCGCTGGGCAAGGTCTTCCCCGGCTTCGTGGGGGCGGTGCGCGGGATGGAGTTCGGGGAGGGCAGCCACATCAACATCCCGATCGCCATTCTCATCTGGCTGATGATCTACCCGATGATGCTCCGGATCGATTTCGCGTCGCTCCGGGGTGTGGGGAAGCGCCCCGGGGGCCTCTTCGTCACTCTCTTCGTGAACTGGCTGGTGAAGCCCTTCTCCATGGCCTTGCTCGGCTGGGTCTTCTTCCGCCATGTCTTCACGCCCTGGATCGGACCGGAGCTGGCCAGCGAGTACATCGCCGGCGTCATCATCCTCGCCGCCGCGCCGTGCACGGCGATGGTCTTCGTCTGGTCCTACCTCTCCGACGGTGACCCGGCCTACACCCTCGTCCAGGTGGCGGTGAACGATCTCATCATGCTCGTGGCCTTCGCCCCGATCGTGAAGTTCCTCGTCTCCGGCGCCTCGGGGCTGGACGTGCCGTTCGCGGTGCTCCTCTACTCCGTCTTCATCTTCGTGGTCATCCCCCTCGCCGCGGGCTCGATCAGCCGGACGGTGCTGATCGGACGGAAGGGCGCGACGTGGTTCGCCGAGCGCTTCCTGCCGGCCTTCCAGCCGGTGACGATCGTCGCGCTCCTCCTGACGCTGGTCGCGATCTTCGCGTTCCAGGCCGAGAACATCACGACGCGCGCCCTCCACGTGGTCCTCATCGCGATCCCGATCCTCATCCAGGTCTACTTCAACTCCAGCCTCGCGTACGGGCTCATGAAGCTGTTCCGCATCCCGTACGCGGTGGCCGCCCCCGGCGCCCTGATCGGCGCCTCCAACTTCTTCGAGCTGGCGGTGGCCACGGCCATCGCCCTCTACGGCCCCGGCTCCGGGGCCGCCCTGGCCACGGTGGTGGGCGTCCTGGTCGAGGTGCCGGTGATGCTCTCGGTGTGCCACGTCTGCGTCGCGACGCGGGGCTGGTTCGACGCCCCGGCCGCCACGCCCGCGGCCATCGGTCCCAGGGAATAGGAGAAGGTCATGCCGACCGACGTTCACGTCATCGAGGTGCTGGGCCCCGGCTGCGCCCGCTGCCACGAGACCCACCGCGTGGTCCGCCACGTGGTCGACGAGGCCAAGCTCGAGTGCGAGGTCCAGAAGAGCGAGTCCATGGATCGGATGATCGAGCTGGGCGTCCTGAAGACACCGGCCGTCGCCTTCGACGGCAAGATCGTCCTCTCTGGCCACATCCCCAAGTCGGACGAGGTCAAGCAGCTGCTCGGCCTCTCCTGAGCCGTCTCCGCCCGCCGCCAACCGCGGCCGGCGGTCGCTTCAACCTGAGCCACACCGGGAGCTCTCATGTCGGAACGCTGGAAACTGATTCTCCTCGTCGGTGCCTTTCTTCTCGCCTTCTTCCTTCCCGTCGAGACCCCGCGCGTCCAGGGCGCGCTTCTCGAGGGCTTCTTCCTCCTCAAGGACTACGCGCGCGAGCACGTCCTCCTGTGTCTCGTGCCCGCCTTCTTCATCGCCGGCGCGATCGGCCAGTTCGTGAGCCAGGGGGCGGTCCTGCGCTACCTGGGGGCGAAGGCGCCGCGGCCGGTGGCCTACGGAGTCGCCTCCGTCTCCGGAAGCATCCTGGCCGTGTGCTCCTGCACGGTGCTGCCGCTGTTCGCCTCGATCTACCGCCGCGGCGCCGGCCTCGGTCCGGCCACCGCGTTTCTCTACTCGGGCCCGGCCATCAACGTCCTCGCCCTGATCCTCACCGCGCGGGTCCTGGGGCTGGAGATCGGGCTCGCTCGGGCGATCGGGGCGGTCGTCTTCGCGGTGGTGGTCGGCCTCCTGATGGCCTTCCTCTTCCGAGCGGAGGAGGCGGAGCGGCAGAGCCATGGGGCCGACCCCTTCGCCGCGGCCGCGGCGGGGGAGACGCCGCGGGAGGGCTGGCAGGACGGTCTGTTTCTCGCGACGATGGTCGGGATCCTGGTCTTCGCCAACTGGGGCGCACCGAACCGCCAGGTGGGGGTCTTCGCCGCCGTCTCCCGCGTCCACTGGTGGCTGAGCGGGGCGTTGCTCGTGGCCCTCGGCGGGATGATGCGCTGGTACACACGCGACGAGCTGCGGGGCTGGGTGGACGCCTCCTGGGGCTTCGCGAAGCAGATCACGCCCCTGCTCCTGGGCGGGATCCTGGTCTCGGGGTGGCTCATGGGCCGGCCCGGCAGCGACGCCGGCCTCGTCCCCTCGTCCTGGATCTCCGGCGCCGTCGGGGGGAACTCCTGGGCCGCGAATCTCCTGGCGTCCGTCGTGGGCTCCTTCATGTACTTCGCCACCCTCACCGAGGTCCCCATCCTGCAGACGCTCCTCGGCGCGGGGATGGGAAAGGGGCCGGCGCTGGCGCTCCTGCTGGCCGGGCCCGGCCCTCTCGCTGCCCAACATGATCGTCATCCGCTCCTACCTCGGCACCCGCAAGACGGCCGCCTACATCGCCCTCGTGGTGGTGATGGCGACGGTGAGTGGCTGGATCTACGGAGCGATCGCCGGCTCCCGATTCTCATGAAGCGAAAGGACTGACATGAAGGACCGAACCGTCGGTTTCGTGGGTGGCGGGCGGATCACCGCCATCTTTCTCGAGGCGCTGGGCGGGACGGGGCTCACGCTCGATCGCGTGACGGTGAGCGACACGAGCCCGGAGGTCCTCGCGAAGCGGAAGGAGCGCTTCGCGGGGATCACGACGACGTCGGACAATGGTGCCGCCGCGTCCTGCGAGCGAGTCTTCCTCGCCCTGCACCCGCCCGCCGCCAAGGCGGCGCTCCCGGAGCTGGCCGGGGCCCTGCGCCCGGACGCTGTCGTCGTCTCACTGGCGCCGGTCCTGACGTTCGAGAAGCTGAGCGCCCTGCTGGGCGGCTTCGACCGTCTCGCCCGCGTGATCCCGAACGCCCCCTCCGTCGTCGGCGCCGGCTACAACCCCGTGGCCTTCGGCGCCGGGCTGCCGGCCGAGCCCCGGGCCGAGATCGAGGCGCTCCTCGACGGGCTCGGCGCCCACCCGGTCGTCCCGGAGGAGACGCTCGAGGCCTACGCGATCCTCGCCGCGATGGGGCCGACCTACTTCTGGTTCCAGTGGCAGGCGCTGCGCGAGCTCGCGGGCTCCTTCGGTCTCGGCGCCGCCGAGGCCGACGCGGCCCTCGGCGCCATGCTCGAGGGCGCCGTGCGGACGTTCTTCGACCCGGGGCGCACCTACGAGGAGGTCGCCGATCTCGTCCCGGTGAAGCCCCTGGCGGACGCCGAGCCCCAGATCCGGCAGGCGTACGCCGACACGCTGGGCGGGCTGTACCGCAAGCTGAGCGGCACGTGAGGTGGCTCCCGTGCATTTCAAGGACAAGTCGGTCACGCCGATCCGGGTCGGGCTCGACCAGGTCGGAATCGTGGGCCTCCACGACGCGCTGAAGCAGACCGACGAGCTCGACCCGCGCGACCGGGAGGCGATCGTCGACCGGATGATGGAGATCCTCGGTCCCCGGAACTACATCCCGGACCGGCCAGGTCGAGGCGTATCGGACCGCCTTCTGGCGCGAGTCCCTGCGCCACCGGGGTCGGGACTTCAGCGCCTGGTACTCCGAGCTTCCGGTCACGGTGCGGGGAGCCCCGGGAGACGAGCGCGACCGCTTCGTGGCCCTGGTGAAGGCGGTCCTGGCCGCTCACGAGCTGCGGCCGGTCTTCACCTACGCCGCCGGCGGGCGAGGCCCGGAGCTCGTGATCCGCGACGAGGTCGTGGCGAGCGGTCCCGCAGAATCGGGCGAGCCTCGAGCGGGCCGTGCGTCGGACCTTCTCGCACTGGTGACCGGGCTGATAGACCCTGAGGGGGCGCGTGACGCCCTCACGTCGATCCGAACCCGTGGCGGAGAGCACAGACCGGTCGCGCCGAGGGCGCGACACGGGGAGGTGGCAGATGACAGCGAAAAAGAGGAGCGTGACGGCGGGCGTCTTCGCGGTGCTCCTGGCCGCGATCACGGTGGCGGCGTGGCTGACGGGGTGCTGGGTGCTCACCGCGATTCCGATCGGTGCGCTCTTCGGCTTCTTTCTCCAGAAGGGCGACCTGTGCGGGTCCTCGGCCTTCAGCGAGGTGGTGCTGGCCCGCGACTGGCGCAAGGTGTGGGGCCTGTGGGTGGCCATCGTGGTGTCGATGCTGGGCATTGCCCTCGGCGACCTCCTCGGCTGGATCCAGCTCAACCCGAAGCCGTTCATGTGGGCGGGCGCCGTGGTCGGCGGCGTGGTCTTCGGGGTCGGGATGGTCCTCGCCGGCGGCTGCGTGAGCGGCTGCCTCTACAAGGGGGCGACGGGCAACCTCAACTCGATCGTGGCCCTGCTGGCGATGCCCGCCGGGCATCGGCCTCGTCGAGTACGGGCCGCTCCAGGGCTGGCTGGTTCGCTTCAAGCAGATCCGGATCCCGGCCGCCGACGGCGGGCCGGTGACCCTGTCGTCCCTGACCGGGCTGCCGTTCTGGGCCCTGGCGCTCGTCCTGGCCGCGGCCACGCTCGCGTGGGCCCTCGCCCGCCGCGGGCGGCAAGGCCGCCCGGGTGGCGCCGCCGCGGCCGACTCGTCGCGGGCGTGCACCTGCGACCGGCCCTGGAAGGCCTGGCAGGCCGGGATCGCGATCGGGCTGCTGGCGCTTCCGGCGTACGTGTCGTCGGCGGCCAGCGGCCGCAACTACCCGCTCGGCGTGACCCACGGGGTCCTGCACGCCAGCCTGCTGCTGACCGACGCGCCGGTGCAGCACGTCACCGGCGTCGTCACCCCGGCGACCGCCGTCCGCCGACCCCGCGCCTCCGCACCCCCCGCAAGAAGGTCGTCTGGTGGCTCGTCCTGCTCGTGGGGAGCCTCATGGTCGGATCGCACGTCTCCGGACGCCTCTCCGGTGAGGCGCGTCTGCTGCCCAAACCCCCGGAGCAGGTCCTGGTGGCCGCGGTCGGGGGCTTCCTGGTCGGCGCGGGGGCGGCCCTGGCCACCGGGTGCGTCATCGGCAACATCCTGTCGGGCTGGGCCTGATGAGCGTCGGCATGTTCCTGTTCGGGGTGGTGACCGTGCTGGCGAACTGGGCGACGACCGTGCTCTACCTGCGCGGCGTTCGCTGACCGTTGCCTCGACGACGCGCGGCAACTTGGAGGTCGGCGTGGAATCACCCGTCTTCTCCCTCGAGCCGTCCCTGCTCGTCCTGCCCCTCGTCTCACTGGTCATCTCCTTCTTCACGTCGATGGCCGGCGTCTCGGGCGCCTTCCTGCTCCTCCCCTTCCAGGTGAGCGTGCTGGGCTTCACGAGCCCGGCCGTCTCCGCCACGAACCACCTCTACAACGTCCTCGCGACCCCGAGCGGCGTGGCGCGCTACGCGAAGGAGGGGCGCATGCTCTGGCCCCTCGCGTGGATCCTGGTCGCAGGGACGGTGCCCGGCGCGCTCGTCGGGGCCTTCCTTCGGGTCCGCTACCTGCCGGACCCGGCGCGCTTCAAGCTCTTCGCCGGGGTGGTGCTCCTGTACGTGGGCGGGCGGATGCTCGCCGACCGGCTTCAGGGGCGCGGGAGACGGGAGGACGGCGAGGGCCAAGGCTTCTCGACGCCCGGGGGTTCTCGGCCTCAGCCTCGTTGTCGGATTGGTGGGGGGCATGTACGGCATCGGAGGCGGGGCCATCATCGCCCCGCTCCTGGTGAGCTGGTTCCGGCTGCCGGTTCACAGAGTGGCTGGCGCTGCGCTGGCCGCGACCGGGATGACCTCCCTGGTGGCCGTGGCCGCCTACCAGGGGATCGCCTTCCTGGACCGGAGCATGGCGATCGCCCCGGACTGGACGCTGGGCATGCTCTTCGGCCTGGGCGGCATGGTCGGGATGAGCCTCGGCGCCCGCTGCCAGAGGCGGGTCCCCGACCGGGCCCTCGAGTGGATGATGGGCCTGATCCTGGGGTCGGTGGGGCTCCGCTACGTCGTCGGGTTCTTCCTGTAGTCCCTGCCGGTCCCCCGCCCCCGGTCCGGCGGGAGCTGCAGCCCCCGCCCATCGGCTCAGTGGCTGCGGCTCAGCGTCTCCAGGTAGCGGGAGCGGAGCTGCTCGCTGGCGAGGGCCCGCTTCACCGGCGAGAGCTTCAGGATCGCCCCGAGGATGGCGGCCATCGCCCGGTGGCTCAGGTGGGCCCGGTTGTCGAAGACGAGGTCCTGAAGCGTCCCCCGCTCGATCGCCATGAGCACGGTGCGATGGACGGAGTTCACGGGCGTGAAGACACGCTCGGGGCGCTCCTCCATCACCAGGGCGTCGCGCGTGCAGGTGCCGACACACACCCCGCAGCCGAGGCAGAGCTCCGCGTCGCGAACCGCCCTCTTCCCGGTGGCGCTGTCGGGCCTCTCGTCCGGCGACCATCCGGATCGCCTCGACCGGGCAGGCCCGGGCGCAGCGGCCGCACCCGTCGCAGGCGTCGTCGACGATGACGGCGATGTAGTTCGTGGTGTGGACGGGGTGAAGGAAGCCGAAGCGGCGCGCCGCGATCATGGCCTCGCAGCAGCAGCCGCAGCAGTTGCAGATGAAGGCCGGGTGCTCGCGCACGTTCTCGCCGAACTGGGCGAGGCCCTCGTCCTGGGCCTTCTGCAGCAGATCGAGGCCCTCGGCGGCGTCGATCGCCCGGGCGAAGCCGTGCTTCGCCAGCGAGCGCGCGGTGTTCCCGAGGGTCAGGCAGATCTCGCGGCTGGCCTCGCAGGCCCGACCGACGTGCTCCATCTTGTGGCGGCAGTAGCAGACGCCGACCGCGAGCCCGTCCGCCTCGCGCACGGCCGCGCTCGCCCGCTCGTAGTCGAGGACCCGGAGGGAGACCTCCGGCGGCAGCGCCCGCTCCTGGACGAACACCCGACCGAGCTGGGTGCTCGCCGCGCGCGAAGCAGATCGCGGATGAAGTCCTCCTCGACGTTGATGTACTCGTAGAAGAGCTCGCCGAGCCGCTTCTGGTCGACGTCGCCTCGCAGCCGCATCATCGAGAACTCGAAGAAGCCGGCCATCGGCGGGGGCAGCACGTAGAGCGGGGTGCCGTTCCTCTCCAGGTCGAGGAGGATCGCCCGGGAGGCGAGGCGGTCGAGCACCTCCCGTGCCTCGGCCTCGGAGACCGACCACGCGCGGGCCGCGGTCTTCACCCCGAACGGCTTGATCGGCAGACGCGAGACGAGCTCGGCCTCCCGGGGGGAGAAGAGGATCTCGAGGATCTGGTAGAGCAGCTCGGACGACGGAGCACCCTGCGGACAGCGGTTGAGCCTCTCGACGAGGCTGCGGTATCCCGAACGGGCGGCGAGATGGCCCATGGCAGCTCCGGCCTCGCCCCAGAAGCTAGACACGGAACCCCCGCTGTCAGTGATCCATGGGCATCATTCGGAGTCGGGAACGGGCCGGGCCCAGAGGCCAGGACCACGACAGGATCGGGCCTGGGCGCGAAGGCGCCCGCTAGGCGGGGCGTCGAGCTCCGCATCGTGAATGCTTCGCTGGGCAATACGTCCGTTAGCCGTGCGGCCGAATCGAGCTCGCGAGGGCGCAGCTTCCTTAAAGAGGCCGACGCCCGAGACGAGCATCCCCGCGTGCGGGCGACCTGAGCGACCCCAGGGCGTCCGGGCCAATCGTGGTCCTCAGAGTGCAGATCCGCCTGCTGCGATGCAAGTGCTAGCATGCGCCCCTCAGGCAGCGCATGACGGGTGGAGACCTCATCGCGGACGTCCTCGGGCGCCAGGGGGTGCGTTTCCTCTTCACCCTCTGCGGGGGGCACATCTCGCCCATTCTCGTCTCGGCGAAGGCCCGGGGAATCCGGGTGGTGGACACCCGGCACGAGGCCACCGCGGTCTTCGCCGCCGACGCCGTGGCCCGCCTGACGGGCACCCCGGGGGTCGCCGCAGTCACCGCCGGCCCCGGCGTCACGAACACCATCACCGCGCTCAAGAACGCACAGATGGCGCAGTCGCCCCTCGTTCTCCTGGGGGGGGCGACGGCCACGCTCCTCCGGGGCCGGGGCGCGCTCCAGGACATCGACCAGATGGCCCTCGTGCGGCCTCACGTCAAGCGGGCCACGCGGGTGGGACGCGTCCGCGACCTCGGGCCGGTGCTGGAGGGGGCGTTCCGTCTCTGCCGCGAGGGTGTTCCCGGCCCCGTGTTCGTCGAGTGCCCGGTCGATCTCCTCTACCCGGAGGATGTCGTCCGCGCGTGGCACGGCGCGAAGACCGGCGGGCGCCCCCGTGGCCTCGGAGAGCGTGCTCTCCAGTGGCACGTCGGTCGGCACCTGGACCGGGTGTTCGCGGGTGCCCGTGGGACCGGATCGACAGACACGGCCCGCGTCGAGGCTCCGGCCCCCGGCGAGGGCCGAGTGCGTCGCGCCGCCTCTCTCGTCCGCCGAGCCGAACGGCCGGTTCTCCTGGTCGGCAGCCAGGCCCTGCTGAGCGTGAGCGAGGTGCCGGCCCTCGCGGAGGCGGTCGGGGCTCTCGGCCTGCCCGTGTACCTCTCCGGCATGGCCCGGGGCCTGCTGGGGGCGAGCCATCCGCTCCAGCTGAGGCACCGGCGGAAGGACGCGCTGCGCGAGGCCGACCTGGTGATCCTCGCCGGCGTCCCCTGCGACTTCCGACTCGACTACGGCGGGCACATCAGCCGCCGTGCGAGTCTCGTCTCGGCGAACCGGAGCCGGGCCGAGATCGCGAAGAACCGCCGGCCGAACCTCGCCGTGCTCGGCGCGCCCGAGCTCTTCCTCCGCGCGCTGGCCCGACGCCTGGACGGCCCGCTTCCGGGGTGGCGAAGCTGGCACGAGACCCTGCGCGCGCGCGACGCCGAGCGCGAAGAGTCCATCCGGAGCCAGGCCGGCGAGGAGACGCCGGGCGGCCTCAACCCGCTCGGGGTCTGTCGAGCGGTGGAGGCCGTCCTTGCCGATGACAGCGTGGTCGTGGCCGACGGCGGCGACTTCGTGTCGACCGCGTCCTACATCCTGCGCCCCCGCGGGCCGCTCTCCTGGCTCGATCCCGGGCCGTTCGGGACGCTCGGGGTGGGGGCGGGCTTCGCCCTTGCCGCGAAGCTCGTCCGCCCCGAGGCCGAGGTCTGGATCGTCTACGGCGACGGATCCGTGGGGTACAGCCTCACCGAGGCCGACACCTTCGTCCGCCACGCCGCGGGTGTGGTGGCCGTGATCGGCAACGACGCCGGCTGGACGCAGATCGCCCGCGGCCAGGTCGAGATCCTGAAGGACGACGTGGGCACGGTCCTCGACGCGACGGCCTACGAGCGCGCGGCGGAGGGACTCGGCGCTCAGGGCCTTCGCCTGGACGATCCCGCACGCATCGGGGCCGCCCTCGAGAAGGCCCGCCGCATCGCGCGGGAGGGCCGCCCCGTCTTCGTCAACGCCCTTCTGGGCCGGACCGATTTTCGAAAGGGTTCCCTCTCGATCTGAAGGAGGACCAGGCGCCATGACTCGGCCACGAAACCCGACGAAGGGAAGCGCGGCGCGCACGCCCTCCGGAGGGCCGGCAGATCCGCCGCCGGCCTCCGGGCTGGACCGCCGGGACTTCGTGCGGGTGGCGGGCCTCGGGGCGGCGGGTCTCGTCGGCGCGGCTTCGGCTGAAGGGTCGGGGCCCGGCGAGGCCGACGCCACTCCCGCGGAGGCCGCGGCCGTCCTCGCGGACCCGGAGTGGCCCAGCCTTCGGCACTACCCGCAGGACCGTCTCGCCCGGATCGCCCTTCCGCTCGGGGGCATCGGCACCGGGACCGTGTCCCTCGGGGGGCGAGGCGATCTGCGCGACTGGGAGATCATGAACCGGCCGGCCAAGGGCTTCGTGCCGTCCGGCGGTGGCGCGCGTCCGTTCTTCGCCCTCTTCGCTCGTGCGGCGGGTGGCTCGCCGGTCTCGAGGATCCTCGAGGGACCGCTCGAGTCCTTCGAGTTCGAGGGCAGCCACGGTTCGCCCGCTCCCAACGCGGGCCTGCCCCGCTTCCGCCAATGCTCGTTCGCCGCCGCCTACCCCTTCGGGCGGGTGATGCTCCGCGACCCGGGCGTCGCGCTCGAGGTCCACATCAAGGCCTTCAATCCCCTGGTCCCCGCGGACCCCGACGTCAGCGGGATCCCGGTGGCGATCCTGTCGTACGAGCTGCACAACCCGACCAACCGGACGGTGGAGGCCTCCGTGTGCGGGACGATCCCGAACCACATCGGGATCGACGGCTTCGAGACCGACCGGGACTGGAAGGGCGACACCCGCCCCACCGGTGCGTCCCGGAATCGGAACGTCTTCCGGCACGGCCCCGGGTGCCAGGGCCTCTTCTTCGACTCCGAGGGCGTCGATGCGAAGTCGGCCGCCTGGGGCACGATGGCCCTCGTCACCCCGGTCTCCGACGGCGTCACCCACCGGACCTCCTGGGCAAAACGGGAGTGGGGCTTCCCGATCCTCGACTTCTGGGACGACTTCAGCGCCGACGGCCGGCTCGAAGAACGTGAGCGGCCAGAGAAGATCGACGCACCGGCCGCCTCCCTCGCGGTCGCGGTGCCGGTGCCAGCCGGGGCGACCCGCGAGGTGACGTTCGTCCTGGCCTGGCATTTCCCGAACCGCTACACGTGGACGCCGAGCGAGGACCCTGCGGGCGCCGAGGACGACCTGATCGGCAACCACTACACGACGCTCTACCGCGACGCGTGGGACGTCGCCGAGCGGACGGTGCCGCGCCTCGTCGAGCTACGGGAGAGGACGGCGGGGTTCGTCTCCGCCCTGTGCGGGAGCGACCTGCCCGCCGAGGTCAAGGAATCCGCCCTCTTCAACTTGAGCACGCTGCGGACCCAGACGTGTTTCCGCACGCCGGACGGCCGCTTCTTCGGGTTCGAGGGCAGCGCCAGCCAGAAGGGGTGTTGCCACGGCTCATGCACCCACGTCTGGAACTACGAGCAGGCCACGCCGTTTCTCTTCGGGTCGCTCGCCCTCTCGATGCGCGAGGTGGAGTTCGGCTTCGCCACCTCCGACGACGGATTGATGAGCTTCCGGGTCGGGCTTCCGCTCAGCCGTGGCCAGGAGTTCGGCAAGGCCGCCGCCGACGGGCAGATGGGGTGCATCCTCAAGATGCACCGCGACTGGCAGCTCTCCGGAGACGGCGAGCTTCTTCGGAGACTCTGGCCGAAGGTCCGCAAGGCGGTGGAGTTCTGCTGGATCGAGGGTGGCTGGGACGCCGATCGGGACGGGGTGATGGAGGGCGCCCAGCACAACACGATGGACGTCGAGTACTACGGCCCGAACCCGCAGATGGGCTTCTGGTATCTCGGCGCCCTGCGGGCGGCCGAAGAGATGTCGCGGCACGTGGGAGATCGCGACTTCGCCGCCACCTGCCGCTCCCTGTTCGAGGACGGGCGCGAGTGGATCGACGCCCACCTGTTCAACGGCGAGTACTTCGAGCACGAGGTCCGTGCCCCGCGCGACCCCTCGGAGATCGCGCCGAGCCTTCTCGTGGGCGGAGGGTCGGAAGACGTCACCCGGCCCGACTACCAGCTGGCCTCCGGCTGCCTGGTGGACCAGCTCGTGGGCCAGTTCCTCGCCCACGTTTGCGGCCTGGGTCATCTCGTCGATCCCGAACGGGTTCGCCGGAGCCTCGCGAGCATCCTCCGCTACAACCTGCGGAAGGACCTCAGCGGCCACTTCAACAGCATGCGCTCCTACGCACTCGGCTCCGAATCCGCCCTCCTCATGGCCAGCTATCCCGGGGATCGGCCCCGCAACCCGTTCCCGTACTTCACCGAGGCCATGACCGGCTACGAGTACACGGCCGCGGTCGGGATGCTCTACGAGGGGATGGTGGACGAAGGGCTCGAGAGCATCCGCCGGGTGCGCGAGCGCTACGAGGGACGTCGCCGCAACCCCTTCGACGAGGCGGAGTGCGGGCACCATTACGCTCGGGCCATGGCGAGCTGGGCGGCGGTGCTGGCCTGGACCGGGTTCCGCTACTCCGCGGTGACCCGGACGCTCACCCTCGGAACACGCCCCGGCTGCTTCTTCTGGTCGAACGGCTACGGATGGGGCGATTACACCCTCGATGGCGGAGCGGACGTCCGGGAGCTCTCGCTCCGCCTCCTCGAGGGCCGACTCGACGTGTCGCGGGTGGTCCTGACGGGGTTCGGACAGGCGGACCTCGCGCCCGCGCGCGCGCTCGAGGGCCGCGACATCCTGACGGTCACGGTCGGTCGCGACACGGGTGCGGTCTGAGATGCCCGCGGAGGTGAGCTGCGCATGGCCATGACGGGCCCCTGGCTCCTCTATGGGGCGAACGGCTACACGGGCGAGCTCATCGCACGTCTCGCCGCCGCTCGCGGGCACCAGCCCATCCTGGCGGGTCGCCGTGCCGACGCCGTCTGCGCCCTTTCCGACGAGCTCGGGCTCCCACGCAGGCTCTTCGATCTCGAGGAGCCGGCGCGCGTCGACGAGGGCCTGGCCGGGATGAGCCTCGTCCTGCACTGCGCGGGCCCCTTCTCGCGAACCTCGCGACCGATGGCCGACGCCTGCCTGCGCACGCGGACGCACTACATGGACGTGACCGGCGAGGTGGCGGTCTTCGAGGCCCTCGCTGCCCGAGGGCGCGAGGCGCACGACGCGGGGGTGATGCTCCTTCCCGGCTGCGGGTTCGACGTCGTGCCCACCGACTGCCTCGCCCTGCACCTCAAGCACCGTCTGCCGAAGGCCCGCCGCCTGGCCCTCGGCTTCGAGACCCGAGGGCGCGTCTCGCGGGGAACGGCCCTCACCGCCCTCGAGGGCCTCCACCGCGGCGGTCTCGTTCGCCGGGGCGGGGTCCTCACCCCGGTCCCCGCGGCCTGGAAGACGCGAACGATCGATTTCGGGAGGGGCCCGTCGAGAGCCATCACGTTCCCCTGGGGCGACGTCGCGACGGCGTGGCACTCGACGGCGATCCCGGATATCGAGGTGTACCTGGCGGCGCACCCGGCACTGCGTCTCTACTGCCGGGCGAGCCGGTGGCTCGGGCCCCTCCTGGCCTCGCGCCCGGTCCAGGGCATGCTCCGACAGCAGGTGGCCGCCGGGCCGAGGGGTCCCTCCGCCGAGGAGCGACGTCGGGGTCGGACCTACGTCTGGGGAGAGGTCGAGGACGAAGAGGGCCGGCGGCGGGTGAGTCGCCTCGTCACCCCGGAGGCGTACACCTTCACCGCGCGAGCCGCCCTGACCCTCGTGGAGCGCATCCTGGCCGGCGTGGCCCCCGAAGGCTTCCAGACGCCGTCCCGGGCCTTCGGGGCGGACCTCGTCCTCGGGATCGAGGGGATCACCCGCCACGACGAGGCCGAGCCCCCGGTCTCGCCGCCCGCTTGACGCGGTCAATGAACAGGTGCGGCTGGCCACCAGGCCTAGGTTCGCCCGCGTGTCCCTTCCCTGGGGACACGCGGGCGTTCGGGTCCTATTTCAAGCGTTTCCCTCCCCCTACGTGGAAGGGTGGGGGGTCATTGAACAGTTGTGGCCGGCGAGCCCCCCTAGGGCCGCGCGTGGTCGAAAAACACACGACTTCAGTGACACGGCCCGCTAGGGCGCGAGCTTTCGAAGCACCTTCGGGGGCAGGAACCAGAGGAGCCGCCCGCCCTCGCGAAGACGACCGGGGACGTCCACGAGGGCCATCCCGCCCTTCTTGAAGGTCAGCCGGTCTTCGTCCCCGGACCCGAGAAGACGCCCGAGGAGGTCGGACACGTACGGCTCGTGGCCCACGACCGCCACCGTGGCCGAGGCCGGGTACCGATCGAGCACCCGAGCCTGCTCGTCGAAGGTTCCGCCGGCGAGGACGTCCGTCTCCTCCGCCTCGATCTTCCCCCACGCCTCGGCGGCGATGTCGGCGGTCTGTCTCGCCCGGAGCCACGGGCTGGACAGAAGCGCGTCCGGACGCCCGACCAGCCGAGCCAGGCCTTCGGCCGCGGCCCGGAACCGCGCTTCCCCGTCCGGGGTCAGAGGGCGATCGGCGTCGGCGATGCCCGGGGTCCCGCGCGGTACCGCGATCGCGTGACGGATGACGAGGAGGAGCATGTCGAGCCTCGTTTGCCGGCCCCGCCCTTCGGGGCGACCGGAGCCGTGGTTCCCAGGGCCTGCACGACGATCTCGGTCGGCCCCTTCCGGAGAAGCTCCCGGTGCAGCCGGCGGCCCTCGTCCTCGAAGGCCGCCCGCTCCGCCCTCGCGGCCGCGGCCAGGGCCCGCTGGCCCCGCGCCGAGGCCCGCCGCGCCTGCCGGTCGAGCCATCCCCCGAGCACGTGGACGTCGTGCAGGATTCCGATGGCATCCTGCAGCTTCTTCCAGGTCGTGCTGGCCCCCGATTCCTCGCGCACCACGTCGTCCACCTCGGCGGTGTATCGCAGACGGCGGACGCGCCGCCGGAGGGCGTGAAGCGCCTCCGGGTCGTAGCGCCCACCCACCTCGGCCAGACCCCGGAGGAGCGCCGCACCCTGCCGCTCGCGTCCCTTTCGGGTCCGCTCGAGGATCGTCAGCGCGTCGGCGGTGCCCCGGGCGCGGATGCGGCGGATGTCCTGGCGAAGACGGTCGATGTCCAGGTCGAGGATGCCGTCGGCGAGCCGGGTTCGGCTGCGGGAGCGCGCCACCCTCAGGCGTCGCAGCAGCTCCCGCTGCTCCGCCGAGGGTGCCTCGAGCCCGGCCAGCCGTTTCTCGAAAAGCCCCACCAGCACGTCGAGATCACGGCCCTTGCCCGCGGCTCGCGTGAGCTCGCCCAGGATGCTCCGGGCGCGCTTGAGGCACCGGCCCCGGGCCTTGCCGGCCAGCAGGGGCAGGGTGACCCGGAGGCGCCGGCTCGCCACCCGCACCTGGTGGACGGGCTCCTCCTCCCCGGCCAGGGCCCCGGGGAACTCGCGGAACAGGCGCCGCACCCGCTCCCTCAGGAGCGCCGCCGCGCGGTCGCCTCCGGACGTGGCTGGGGTCATCAGGGGTCCACCGAGGCCGCAGAGAATACCACGCCGCTGTGACAGCGGGGCTTCACGATAGGGATAAAATGAGGATTTGCCCCTGCCCCACTGCAACATGGCCCCAACGACGCCCCCCTCGCCCCCGTCCCGAGATCACCCCGACGCGAGGGGGCTCGCGGACGACCGAGCGGTCCGGGCGCCGGGAGGCGACGCGGAGACGTCCTCCCGCCCGATGGCGGTCCTGGACGTGGGGGCGAGCGCGCTGCGGCTCCTGGTGGCCGAGATGCCGCCCGGGGAGCGCCCGCGGGTGCTCGAGGAGGCCTCGCGGGCGGTCGCCCTCGGCAAGGACGCCTTCACCGCCGGCCGTCTGGGCGCGCCCGTGATCGAGGCCGCCCTGCGGGCCCTCGAGGGCTTCCGGCGGATCATGGACTCGTACGGGGTCGTCCGCTACCGCGCGGTGGCCACGAGCGCGGTTCGCGAGGCGGTCAACCGCGACACCTTCCTCGACCGGGTGCGGCTGCGCACCGGGATCGACGTGGAGATCATCGACGGCTCCGAGGAGAACCGCCTCACCTACATGGCGGTCCGCGAGGCCCTCCGGGGCGACCAGACCCTCTCCGCCACCGACTCGCTCCTGGTGGAGGTCGGCGGCGGCAGCGCCGACCTCTCCTTCCTCCGGAAGGGTGAGCCGATCTACTCCGGCACCTACGCCCTCGGCGCCATTCGGATGCGGCAGAACCTCGCTTCGTGGCACGGGAGCCACGAGCAGCGGGTGCGCCTGTTCCGTCGTCACGTGCAGAACATCGTCGAGGACATCCGCCGCGAGATGCCGCTGCGAGAGGCACGGCAGTTCGTCGCCCTCGGCGGCGACGCGCGGTTCACCGCGGACGAGACGGTGGGCGAGGCGACCGGGGCGGCAGTGCGCTCCATCGAGCGCGAGCGTTTCCTGGCGTTCTGCGAGGAGACAGTGGCCCTCGACGAGGACCAGCTCGTGGAGCGTCATCAGCTGCCGCTGGTGAGGGTGGAGACGCTCGCCCCGGCGCTCCTCGTCTACCGGGAGCTTCTGCACGAGACCCAGGCGGCGCAGGTCCAGGTGCCGGAGGCCACGCTGCGGGCCGGCATCCTCCTGGACATGGTCCGCACCGAGCAGGGGCACGGCATCGAGGATCTCTCGCGGCAGGTCCTCGCCTCCGCGGCCGCTCTCGGCGAGAAGTACCGCTACGATGCGGCCCACGCCCGAAACGTGGCGTTCCTGTCCACACGCCTCTTCGACGAGCTCCGCTCCGAGCACGGGCTCGGCGAACGGGCCCGCCTGCTGCTCGAGGTGGCGGCGCTGCTGCACGACATCGGGGCCTTCGTGAGCCTGCGTGCTCACCACAAGCACTCCCAGTACATCCTCTCCGTGGCCGAGATCTTCGGGCTCAGCGGGGACGACATGGCGGTGATCTCCAACGTCACGCGCTACCACCGCCGGGCCGCGCCCAACAAGTCGCACCTCCCCTACATGGCCCTCGACAGCGAGGCGCGCGTCGTCGTCAACAAGCTGGCGGCGATCCTGCGGGTCGCCAACGCGCTCGACGCCGATCACCTGCAGAAGATCCGGGACGCGCGCGTGCTGCGCGTCGACGACCGTTGGGTGCTGGAGGTCGACGGCGCCGGGGATCTCACCATCGAGCGCCTGGCCGCGCTCGCCCGTGCCGACCTGCTCGCCGAGGTCTTCGGCCGCAAGGTCGCCTTCCGCGAGGGGGGAGGGCGGTCGTGAAGAAGAAGTCGCGCCGGCGCGAGCCCGAGCTCTTCCTGAACCGCGAGCTGAGCTGGCTCGAGTTCAACCGGCGGGTGCTCGAGGAGGCGCAAGACCCATCGAACCCGCTCCTCGAGCGGCTCAAGTTCGCGGGGATCGTGGCCAGCAACCTCGACGAGTTCTTCATGGTCCGGGTGGCCGCCCTGAAGAACGCGGTGGCCGAAGGCGACATCGCCCCGGACCTCGCCGGGCTCACGCCCGCCCAGCAGCTGAAGGCCATCTCCGAGCGTGCGCACGTCATGGTCGACGAGCTGTACGCAGTGCTGCACGACGAGATCCTGGCCTCGCTCGCCGGGCGCGGCCTGCGGCTCGCGCCGCCGGCGACCCTCGAGCCCTCGGTCCACGCCGCGCTCGGTCGGTACTATCGCGACGACGTGATGCCGGCGCTGACGCCGCTGGCGATCGACGCCTCACGCCCCTTCCCGATGCTGGCCAGCCTCAGCCTCAACCTGGCCGTGCTCCTGGAGCCGGAGGAGGAGGAGGAGGAGGCCCGCCTGGCGGTCGTCCAGGTCCCGGGCCGGCTGCCGCGGCTGGTGCGGCCCCTGGATCCGAGGGGATGGTCTACGCCCTCCTCGAGGACGTGATCCGCTCCGAGCTCGGGACGCTGTTCCCGGGCCAGGAGGTCCGCGATGTCGCCGCCTTCCGGGTCGCCCGCGACTCCGAGCTGGACCTCGACGACGAGGGCGGCCGGGACCTCCTGCAGGTCATCGAGGAGGAGCTCAAGAACCGCCGGCGCAGCGGGATCGTGCGGCTCGAGGTGGAGGCCTCGGTCTCGGATCCGCTGCTCACGCTTCTCGCCACGCGTCTCGACGTCGGTCCCGACGACATCTACAAGGTGCGGGGTCCGGTCGACATCCGCCCTCTGCTGCAGCTCGTGGACCTGCCGCCGCTCGAGGACCTGCGCGACCCCCCGCTCAAGTCCCAGCCGACGGTGACGGTTGCGGACGGCCGGACGCTGTTCGCCCACCTCGACGAGCGAGACGTGGCGCTCCACCACCCCTACGACGCCTTCGACCCCGTCATCACCTTCGTGTCCGCCGCCGCTGAGGATCCGGACGTGCTCGCGATCAAGCAGACGCTCTACCGCACCAGCGGCGACTCCCCGATCGTGCGGGCCCTCGCGCGAGCGGCGGAGAACGGCAAGCAGGTGACGGTGCTGGTGGAGCTCCTGGCCCGATTCGACGAGGAGTCCAACATCCTCTGGGCGAGGGCGCTCGAGGAAGCGGGCTGCCACGTCATCTACGGCATCCGGGGCTACAAGACCCACTCCAAGATCTGCCTCGTCGTCCGCCGAGGCCGCCGGGGCATCCAGCGGTACGTTCACCTCGGCACCGGAAACTACAACGACCGCACCGCCCGGCTGTACACCGACTTCGGCCTGATGACGTCTGACCCGGAGATCGGCGAGGACGCGTCGTCGTTCTTCAACGCCCTCACCGGCTACTCCGATCCCCCGAAGATGAAGAAGCTGGTGATGGCCCCGACCCTGCTGCGGGAGCGAGTCCTCCGGCTGATCGACCGCGAGCGGCAGCGGGCCGACGGGGGCCAGCCCGCGGAGATCCGGGCCAAGATGAACTCGCTCGTGGACGGGGAGATCATCCGGGCTCTGTACGACGCGGCCGTGGCCGGCGTGAAGGTCCGGCTCAACGTCCGAGGGATCTGCTGCCTGCGCCCCGGGGTCCGGGGGGTGAGCGACACGATCGAGGTCGTGTCGATCGTCGACCGCTTCCTCGAGCACTCGCGCATCTTCCACTTCCGCAACGGGGGGGACGAGGAGGTGTACCTTTCCAGCGCGGACTGGATGCCCCGCAACCTCGACCGTCGGATCGAGCTGCTGTTTCCGGTGGAGTCGCCCGAGGGTCGGCAGAAGGTGCTTCAGACCCTCGACGCTGCCTTCCGGGACAGCGTCAAGGCCCGCGGCCTGCAGAAGGACGGCACCTACCGCCGCCTGCGACCCGGCAAGGGCGAGGAGCCGTACCGCTCGCAGATCGAGCTACACCGGGAGGCCCGGCGAGCAGCCGAGCGGGCGCGGGTCGCCACCCCCGTGGCCCTGGAGCCTCTCGCCTCGCCCGAGGGCTGATGACGTTGGCTTTGACCAGCGCATCTGCTATGTTCGGCCCAGGCATGGGACACGCGCAGAGTTCCCGGCCCGCCCGCCAAACCCCTGAAGGAGAAGTGACGCCCCCGACCGTCCCGCCGCGACGCCGGGGAAGAGGGCCAAGGTAAAGATGCCACCATCTCACCTCGAGGAATCCCTGGAGCGCGACATCGAGCGGATCCGCGAAGAGATCCGCTCCATGTCGGCCATCGCCGAGCGCTCGCTCCGCGACTGCGCCCGTGCCTTCGTCGAGAACGACCGGCAGCTGGCCTACGCTGTCATCCTGCGCGACCAGTACATCGACGAGAAGGAGAAGGCGATCGACCAGCTCTGTCTCGAGTTCCTGGTTCGGCAGCAGCCGGCGGGCGCCCACCTCCGCCTCGCCTACAGCGCCATCAAGATCAACCTCGAGCTCGAGCGTGTGGGCGACTACGCCGAGAGCGTGGCCCGCCAGGTGGTGAAGCTCGACAGGCTGCCCCCGGCGCCCGAGATGCTCAAGCAGTGGATCCAGGAGATGGCCGACCGCTCCATCCCCATGCTCCACGACGCCGTCGAGGCCTTCGTCCGCCAGGACGTGGAGCTGGCCGAGAAGGCGATGGAGGCGGAGCCGGCGGTGGATGCCCTCAAGCGCACGTTCAACACCGAGGTGGTCGACCTCGTCCGGGAGCAGAAGATCCCGCCGGAAGGGATCGCGCCCCTCATGACGATCGGCCGCCGCTTCGAGCGCGTCGCCGACCAGGCCCGCAACGTGTGCATGGAAGTCCTCTACATGTGCACCGGCGAGATCGCCAAGCACCCCGACGCCGAGACCATCCGCATCCTGTTCGTCGACGAGCGCAACTCCTGCCGGAGCCAGATCGCGGAGGCCATCGCCAACTCCCTCGACCAGGAGGGCTTCGTCTTCGCCAGCGCCGGACTCGAGCCCGGACCGATCGACCAGGGGACCCTCGAGCTCCTCAAGGAGAAGGGCCTCGACGTCACCCGCCTCGCGCCCAAGTTCATCTACCAGGTCCCGGACCTCGACAAGTTCCAGGTGACCGTCGGGCTCGCGGAGAGGGTCCAGCAGGCCTTCCCGCGCACGCCCCGCAAGATGGTCTACGTGGACTGGAGCCTCGACGACCCGTCGCGGGTGGAGGGAACGCCGGAGGAGGTCAAGGCGGCCTACGAGGCCACGTTCGAGTTCCTCTCGAGCCACATCCGCGAGCTGATCGAGGCCGTCCTCGGCAACCGCCCCGAATAGACCAGAATCGCCGCGCCACTGAGGAGAGATCGATGACACCAGCCCAGACCCGTCCCCAGCCCCGGCGGATCGCCGGGGGCCTCGCCCTTCTCACCGCTTGCGCTCTCGTGGCCTGCGGGCCGTCGGGGGGCGGCGGAGGTGACGGAGCGCCGGGAGCACCATCATCCAGAACAAGGGCTCCGACACCATGGTGAACGTCGCCCAGGTGTGGGCCGAGGAGTACCAGAGCGTGGCGCCCGACGTCGAGGTCGAGGTCTCCGGCGGCGGCTCCGGCGTGGGGATCGCCGCCCTCATCCGGGGCGCCGTCGACATCGCCAACGCCAGCCGCGACATGAAGCCCCAGGAGATGGAGGCGGCGGAGAAGAACACCGGCAAGACGCCGAAGGAGTTCACCGTCGGCTACGACGCGCTCGCGGTCTACGTCCACAAGGACAACCCGCTCGACGAGATCGCGCTGGCCAAGCTGGCCGCGATCTACGCCGAGGACGGCACCGTCACACGGTGGTCACAGCTCGGCGTCACGATCCCCGGCGTTTCGGACGACACCATCGTCCGGGTCAGCCGTCAGTCCAGCTCCGGGACCTACGAGTTCTTCCGCGAGCACGTCCTCGAGAAGCGGGACTTCAAGCTCGGCTCGCGGGACCTGAACGGCTCCAAGGAGGTCGTCGAGCTCGTGAGCAGCACCCCGACCGCGATCGGCTACAGCGGCATGGGCTACGCGACGGACCACGTCAAGATGCTCCGGCTGGCCACGGAGGCCGGGGGCGCGGCCTACGAGCCGTCCGTCGAGAACACCAACAACCGCACCTACCCGCTCGCGCGCTCGCTGCACCTGTACACGCTCGGCGAGCCCGAGGGCGCGGTGAAGGCGTACATCGAGTGGATCCTGTCGCCGGCCGGGCAGAAGGTCGTCGAGGACAGCGGCTACGTGCCCCTCGCACGGCCGCGACCGGCCGCCGACGCGCGGACGCCGCGAGCCGGAGACGGAGCTCCGACGGAGACGAGCCTCGGAGCACTGATCGCCGCCGGTCGAGCCGCGTCCCGGTGCGGCCCGCTGACAAACGGCCATCGACGTCGCCAGAATGACCAACGACCGCTCCAGCGAAGCCCGCGAAGATGAGCCGCCCCCGCTGGGCGGTGCTCGGCGAGAAGCTGCTCGAGGGCGTGATCCGGCTGAGCGGCGTGAGCGCGATCTTCTTCGTGCTGGCGATCTTCTTCTTCGTCTTCCGGGAGGCGGCGCCGGTCCTGGTCAGCGAGGGGTTCCAGCCTCGGCCAGTTCCTCTTCAGCACCGAGTGGTACCCGACCTCGGCGATGAACGTGCGCTACGGCACGCTCGCCCTCACCGTCGGGACGGCCAGCGTCACCGTCCTCGCCATGGTCGCTCGCGGTGCCGTTCGGCCTCGGGGCCGCGATCTACATCTCCGAGTTCTGCGGCCCCCGGGTCACGCGAGACGCTCAAGATCGTCATCGAGCTGCTCTCCGCGATCCCGAGCGTCGTCTGGGGCTTCATCGGCCTCACCGTGATGAGCGAGCTCATCACCGCGGTACACCGGCGCGCCGGTGGGGGTGAACGTCCTGAACGGCGGGATCATCCTCGCCCTGATGAGCGTGCCGATCATCGTCTCGATCGGCGAGGACGCGCTCAAGGCGGTGCCCGACTCCTACCGCGAGGCGGGCGTGGCCCTCGGGGCCACCCGCTGGCAGCTGGTCTACCGGGTGCTCCTCCCGGCCGCCCGCAACGGGCTGCTGGCCGCGGTGCTGCTCGGCGTGGGCCGGGCGGTCGGGGAGACGATGGCGGTGCTCATGGCCACCGGCCACGCCGTCCACATCCCCGACGGGCTCCTCGACTCGGTGCGGACGCTGACCGCCAACATCGCGGCCGAGCTCGGCGAGGCCCCGGCGGGGTCCGACCACTACCGGGTGCTGTTCCTCACCGGGGTCGCTGCTCTTCTCGATCACCTTCGTCGTCAACCTGACCGCGGACCTCGTGATCCGCGGCATCCGGAGGAAGTAGGCGATGGCCACCGACGCCCTGCCCCGCAGCCGCTTCTCCCGCACCGCCTTCGGGATCCGCAAGGAGCGCACCGAGAAGCTCGCCGGCATCGTGTTCGGGCTGATGTCGGCGGCGATGGTCGTGCCGCTCGTCGCCATCGTCGCCTACCTGCTTCTGGCTCGCCTGGCCGTCGCTCGGCTGGGAGTTCCTCGTCGACGTGCCGCGCAAGGGCATGACCGAGGGCGGCATCTGGCCGGCCTTCGTGGGCACGCTCTACCTGGTCGGGATGTCGCTGGCGGTCTCCGCCCCGATCGGGGTGCTGGCCGCGGTCTACCTGAACGAGTACGCGAAGGACAACTGGTTCAACCGCGTCATCAACCTCGCGGTCATCAACCTGGCCGGGGTGCCGAGCATCGTGCACGCGCTCTTCGGCCTCGGGGCCTTCGTCTACGCGGCGCGCTTCGGCTACTCGATCCTCTCCGCCTCGCTGACCCTGGCGATCATGACCCTGCCGGTCATCATCGCCAGCACCCGCGAGGCGCTGGCCTCGGTGCCGATGGCCTTCCGGGAGGCCTGCTGGAACGTGGGGGCCACCCGCTGGCAGACGATCCGGGCCGTCGTCCTGCCCAACTCGATCAGCGGCATCCTCACCGGCGTCATCCTCCAGGTCAGCCGGGCCGCGGGCGAGACCGCGCCGATCATGTTCACCGGCGCGGTCTTCTTCAAGGCGGTGAGCCGGGGCGACCTCTTCCCGTACGCCCTCAACGACCAGTGCATGGCGCTGTCGATGCACCTCTACACCCTCTCGACCCAGGTCCCCAACGTGAAGCCGTCGCTCCCCTACGCGACCGCGGTCGTGCTCCTGGGGTCGGTGCTCATGGTCAACGCGGCGGCCATCGTCCTGCGGGTGTGGCTCCGCTCGCGGAAGAAGTGGTGAGCGGCGTGAGCACCCCGCACAAGATCGAGGTCGAGGGACCTCCGCCTCGCCTACGACACGCACGGAGGTGATCCACGGGATCACCTTCGACCGTCGAGCCGCAACGAGATCCTCGCGGTCATCGGCCCGGCCCAGTCGGGCAAGACCTCGCTGCTGCGCTGCCTCAACCGGACCATCGACTTCACCGCCAGCGCCCGGGTCGACGGGATCGATCCGTGTCGACGGCGAGGACGTGCGCAAGACGAAGGACGTCTTCGCCCTGCGCCGCAAGATCGGGATGGTGGCGCCGCTGCCGGTGGGGCTGCCGCTCACCGATCTACGACAACGTGGCGTTCGCCCCCCGCTGCGCGGGCCTGAGCCGGCAAGGCCGACCTCGACCCGATCGTCGAGCGCTGCCTGCGCCAGGCGGCGCTGTGGGACGAGGTCAAGGACCGGCTCGACAGCCTCGGGACCGCGCTCTCGGGCGGGCAGCAGCAGCGGCTGACCATCGCCCGGGCGCTCTCGCACCAGCCGGAGATCCTCTGCCTCGACGAGTTCTCGATCGCCATCGACCCGGTGACCACCATGCGGATCGAGGACGTGCTCAAGGAGCTCCGCGAGCGAGATCACGATCGTCCTCGTGACCAACCTGACCCAGCAGGCCCGCCGGCTGGCCGACCGCACGATGTTCCTCTGGAACGGCGAGATCGTCGAGCTCGACACGACGGAGGTCATGTTCTCCGACCGAGCCGAGGGACGCAGCGAACCCGCGACTACGTGAGGGGAGTGTTCGGATGAGCGAGACCCCTCTCGCGATCCAGACCCGGGACCTCAACCTCTGGTACGGCTCGTTCCAGGCCCTGATCGACGTGTCCATCGACATCAAGGAGGGGATCATCACCTCGCTCATCGGCCCCACCGGGTGCGGCAAGACGACGCTGCTCCGCTGCTTCAACCGGGTCAACGAGCGCTACGGCAACGTCCGGACGACGGGGGAGATCCGGATCCTGGACCAGAACATCTACGCCTCCGGACGTGTCGCTGGTCGAGCTGCGCAAGGCCGTGGGGATGGTCTTCCAGCGGCCGAACCCGCTGCCGATCTCGGTCTACGAGAACGTGGTCTTCGGCCTGCGCATCCACTCGCCCCGGGGCGAGCTGAAGAAGTCGGTGATCGACGAGGCGGTGGAGAAGGCGCTCACCGAGGTGGGTCTGTGGAAGGACCTCAAGGACCGGCTCGACGCCTCGGCCACCGGTCTGCTCGCTCGAGCAGCAGCAGAAGCTCTGCATCGCGCGGCTGCTGCCCCTCAAGCCCGAGCTGATCCTCATGGACGAGCCGGCTTCGGCCCTCGACGTGGACGGGACCCGGGCCATCGAGGAGCTGATGTTCGAGCTGCGAGGGCGCTACACGATCGTCATCGTGACCCACAACATGGCCCAGGCCCGGCGGGCCAGCGACGAGTGCCTCTTCATGCTGCTCGGGGAGGTGGTCGAGCACCGGCGTACCGAGGATCTCTTCCTCAATCCGAAGAACCCGAAGACGGCCGAGTACGTCGAGGGTCGGTACGCCTGACCGAGTGTACGCCGCGACGCGCAAGCGTCGCCTCCGACAGGCCGGACAGGCCCGAGATAGGCCCAGTGCGCCCGCGTGTCCCGAAGGAGAGGACACGCGGGCGAGCCCAGGCCTGGTGGCCAGTCGCACCTGCCGGGGACCTGGGCGGTCCTGTCCTCCCGTGTGACCTGCAAGAGGTCAGGGTGCTATCCTGTCGTTCTGGGTTCCCCATGAAGGCTGAGACGCCGCAGACCTATTTCCGGAAGGGCTTCAACCTGAAGTCCACGGTGCGCCCGGTTCTGGCGCAGAGCTATCACTCGCAGGTCGTGGACCGCCTCAAGGTGCTCGGGTACGCCGCCCGCGCCGGCGACGTCCGGATCAAGCTGGCCCGGGAGTTCGGGTTCTGCTACGGCGTGGACCGGGCGGTGGAGTACGCGTACGAGACCCGGGAGAAGTTCCCGGACCGCCGCATCTTCCTCTCCGGGGAGATCATCCACAACCCCGAGGTCAACGGGCGGATAGCGGACCTCGGCATCCGCATCCTCCCGGATCATCGGAGGCCCGAGGAGCGATACACCGACGTCGAGACCGCGGACGTCGTGATCCTGCCTGCGTTCGGGGTGTCGGTGGCGGAGTTGGAGCACCTGCGATCCAAGGGGTGCGTCCTCGTCGACACCACCTGCGGAAGCGTGCTCAACGTCTGGAAGCGAGTTCACCACTACGCCCGCCACGGCTTCACCGCGGTGATCCATGGAAAGCACTTCCACGAGGAGACGAAGGCCACCGCCTCGCAGGCCCTCACCCACCCGGGGGGCCGCTACCTCTGCGTCCGCAACCGTGAGGAGGCGGCGGAGGTGTGCGCCTTCATCCGGGGGGAGGTGCCGGCGGCGCGGCTCCGGGAACGGTTCGCCGAGGCGATGAGCCCGGGCTTCGATCCCGAGCGCGACCTCCAGCGCGTGGGTCTCGCCAACCAGACGACCATGCTCATGAGCGAGAGCCTCGAGATCCAGGAGATGCTCCGGGTCGCGATGCGCGACCACTGGGGCGACGAACAGCTCGGGGAACGATTCCGGGCCTTCGACACGATCTGCTCCGCCACCCAGGACCGCCAGGACGCGGTGCTCAAGATGCTCGACGAAGGCGGGCTCGAGCTCATGATCGTGATCGGCGGATACAACTCGAGCAACACCCAGGCCCTCGCCCGCATCTGCTCGGAGCGTCTGCCCGCGTACCACATCAGCGGAGCCGACCAGATCGAGGGGCCGACCCTGCGCCATCGCCCGGTCGGTGGCGGCGCCGTGTCGACGGCCGAGGGCTGGCTTCCAGAGGGGCCCGTCAGCGTCGGCCTCACCGCCGGCGCCTCGACCCCGAACAACGTCGTGGGCGAGGTGGTGGAGCGCATCCTCGCCCTTCGGGGCCAGAAGACCGACGACCTCGCCGAGGTCTAGCGAGTCGCCCCGAGTCCCACTTCCCACATGTTTCTCTCCACGACCCTCTGCTTCTAGGGACCACGACCCGTCTCGCGGCTCACGGGGCGCTGCGGTCGCCCGCTCGCGGGGACGCTCGGTCGGGCGTCGGCCCGGCGAGCTCGCGGCGCAGGACGAGCAGGCCGGCGAGACCCGCCGCCCCCGCCCCCTCCACCAGGGAGTGGGTGGAGGCGAGCACGAGGCGCATCGCCTCCGCGATCGCGGCATCGCTGGCGGTGACGAAGCCGGCGAGATCGTCGCGCCTCGGCCGGCCCAACCCGACTAGGCGGCGTCGGACGGGCGACAGTATCATGGTGTTATAGTTCGCCGGTTCCGGAGGAATTGGGATGCTTCTCGAGGGCAAGCACGGGCTCGTGCTCGGCGTCGCCAACAAGCGCTCCATCGCCTGGGGGATCGCCCAGGCCGCCCACCGCGAGGGCGCGCGCCTGGCCCTGACGTACCAGGGAGAGAGGCTCGAGAAGAACGTCCGTCAGCTGGCGGAGGGGCTCCGGGATGCCCTGATCCTGCCCTGCGACGTTGCGCGCGACGAGGACCTCCGAGACGTCGCGGCGAAGGTCGGCGGGGAGTTCGGGGGTCTCGACTTCGTGGTGCACGCGGTGGCCTTTGCCCTGCGCGAAGAGCTCGACGGCGAGTTCGTCGGCACCTCGCGAGAAGGCTACCGCGTCGCCCAGGACATCTCGTCCTACTCGCTGACCGCGCTCGCGCGCGAGACCGCCCCGCTCATGGAGGAGCGCGGGGGAAGCATCGTCACCCTGAGCTACCTCGGCGGGGAGCGCGTGGTGCCCCACTACAACGTGATGGGCGTGGCCAAGGCCGCGCTCGAGATGTCGGTTCGCTACCTGTCGGCCGACCTCGGCCCGCGCGGCATCCGCGTCAACGCGATCTCCGCCGGGCCCATCAAGACGCTCGCCGCCTCCGGCGTGCACGGTCTCTCGAAGATGCTCGAATACCACCGGACGCACGCCCCGCTGCGAAAGAACACCGAGCAGGAGGAGGTCGGCGACGCCGCGCTCTTCCTGCTGTCTCCGCTCTCCCGTGGCATCACCGGGGAGGTGATCCACGTGGACGGTGGCTTCCACGTCATGGGCATGGCGTCGCTCTAGCGCCCTGGTCATGCGGCTGAGGCCCGTGTTGCCGCTCGCCCTTCACCTGACCGCTGCCGGGCTCCTCGTGACCTTCGCCGTCGCCGCGCCGGCCCAGGAGCGTCCGCCTCGCCGGCCACCCGGCTCCCCATCGGGGGAGGAGCCCGTGGCGGGGGCGCCCACGACCGCCGAAGACCCGAGCGCCCTCGCGCCCGGGGAGATGCGCGTGCGAGCGGAGTCCTACGAGCAGGCGGACAAGGGCCACTGGGAGGCCCGGGGCTTCGTGGATCTCCGGATGGGCGCGATGCGCATCCAGGCCGACCGGGCCGACGTGTACGAGACCGAGCTTCCGGACGGGTCGGTCTCCCGACGCCTGGTGGCGGAGGGAAACGTCGTCTTCCTTCGGGGGGAGGAGCGCCTCGCCGGTGACCGCCTCGAGATGGACGAGTCGGGACAGGGCTTCATGGAGAACGCGATCGGCTACGTCGAGCCCGGGGTGTTCATGGAGGGGCGACGGGTCGAGCGGGTGGAGGAGGGTGTCTACCGTGTCGAGGGCGGGAAGTTCACGTCCTGCGCCCAGCCGAACCCGCGGTGGTCCTTCACCGCATCGAGCGCGCGCATCCACGTCGACGACAAGATCATCGCGAAGAACGCACTCTTCAAGGTCAAGGCGGTTCCCGCCTTCTACCTTCCCTACATGTACTACCCGATATCGAGCGACGGGCGGTCGACCGGCTTCCTCTTTCCGAGCTTCGGCTACTCGTCCACCCGCGGCTACACCCTCGGCTCGGGCTTCTTCTGGGCGATGGGGCGCAGCTGGGACCAGACGTTCTTCGCCGACTACTACTCCCAGATCGGCACCGGCTTCGGACACGAGCTGCGCTACCAAAGCCAGGCCCCGTCGCGCGGGAGCTTCCGCACGTATCTCATCCGGGTCAAGGACTCGGCCGAGCTCGACTGGGACGTCCGCTGGAATGCCACTCAGTCGCTTCCCGGAAAGGTCCGCGCCAAGGTCAAGGTGCAGCAGTTCTCCAACCTGCTCTTCAACTCCCGCTACCAGGAGACGTTCAACCAGATCACCAGACGCACCCAGCGCTGGTCGGGGAGCCTCGACCGCGACCTCCGTCTGGCCACCGTCACCTTCCTTGCGGATCGGCGCACGACCTTCTTCGGCTCCGACAGACGCCGGGTCAACGGCCACCTCCCGAGCCTCGTCCTGCGGCGCTATCCCCGGCAGGTCGGGTGGGGCGGGTTCGTCTTCGGGCTGAACGCGGCCGCGGAGCGGCTGGAGTGGGGCAGCGAGGCGAAGGTGGACCGCTGGAACCGTTTCGACATCGCCCCCGTGATCTCCCGTCCGCTTCGCCTGAGCTTCCTCGAGGTCAACCCCGAGCTGGCCTACCGCTTCACCCGCTACGGCGTGACCACCGCCGTCAACGAGGATGAAGAGAGCGGCCTCTTCGGGGATCCCCTCAACCGCACCTTCTGGGAGAGCCGGGTGAGTGTGCGCGGGCCCATCTTCTCCCGGGTGTTCCACACCCCGGGCTTCGGCTACTCCGAGCGCTTCAAGCACACGATCGGACCGGAGATCACCTGGACCTACCGAACGCGAGTGGAGGACTACAGCGCGATACCCAAGTTCGACGGGGAGGACTACTTCCTCGGAACGAACCAGGTCAACTTCTCGCTCGTGCAGCGCTTCTTTGCGAAGCGCCGGGTCGCCGGCGGCAATACCGTGCCCTACGAGTTCCTCTCGTGGCGTCTGATGCAGACCTACTACGTCCAGATCGCGGAGGGACAGAGCAACTTCGACCCCAACTACTCCTCCTCCGCCTTCGGACCCGGCCTGAAGCCGGAGCACCTCTCGCCGCTCCTGTCCCGCCTGACCCTCAACCCCTCACCGGGCTTCTCGGCCAACTTCCAGCTCGAGTACGACGTGAACTTCGAGCAGATCCGGCGGACCAGCACCTACGGGAACTGGAACGCACGGCGGTTCAACCTCAACGGGGGCTGGGCGCGCTCCGTGCGGCTGTCGGAGAACCCGGAGGAGCGCACCGTGGGCTCCGAGTCTCTGCGGGGGGCGGCCGGCTTCGAGCTCATCCGGGACCGCCTGTTCGTGAACGGATCGGCCGACTACGACCTCAAGAACAAGCTGCTCTGGTTCCTGAACGGGCGGATCCGCTACCAGGTGCAGTGCTGCGGCTTCGTGGTCGAGCACAACCGCTACAACTGGAACGGTCGCGCGGAAACGCAGTGGCGGTTCAACCTCGAGCTCGCCAACATCGGCTCCGTCGGCAGCTCCCTCGGCGGTGACTCCCCGGGCGGGCAGGGCTGGTGAGAGTCCTCGTCACCGGGGCCGGCGGGTTCGTGGCCGCCCACCTGATCGACTTCCTGCGGACGGAGCAGCCGGAGGTGGACGTCTTCGGGACCGAGCGGCCCCAGACGAGCATCGCGCGCGGTCCCGCGGGTGACGTCACCTGCGTCGAGGCCGACCTCAACGACCCGGCCGCGGCGGACAAGGTCGCGGAGGAGATCGCCCCCGACCGGATCGTGCATCTGGCCGGCCAGTCGAGCGTCCATCGATCCTGGATCGAGCCCGGGGGCACGCTGCGCATCAACGTGCTCGGGCTCGTCAACCTCCTCGATGCGGTCCGGAAGCGGGGCCTGCGCCCGGCGGTGCTGGTCGTGGGCAGCGCCGAGGAGTACGGCATGGTCGACCCGTCGGAGATTCCCCTCCGGGAGACGACGCCGCTGCGACCGAGCTCTCCCTACGCGGTGAGCAAGGTGGCCCAGGGCGCCCTCGCGCAGCTCTACGGGCCGTCGGGGGGGATGAAGGTCCTGCTCACCCGCACGTTCCCCCACACCGGGCCGGGCCGCGGCGAGGGCTTCGCCGAGAGCTCCTTTGCCCGCCAGATCGCGGAGATCGAGGCGGGCCTGCGGCCGCCGGTCCTGAGCGTGGGCAACCTCGAGGCGATCCGCGACTACAGCGACGTTCGCGACGTCGTGCGCGCGTACTGGGCCCTCCTGGAGAGGGGTGAGGCGGGCGCCGCCTACAACGTCTGCAGCGGGCAGGGCCGGAGCATTCGCGAGATGCTCGACATGCTGCTCGGCGGCTCGAGCGTGCAGGTGGAGCTGCGCGTGGACCCCAAGCGCTTGCGGCCGTCGGACGTCCCCGCGCTGGTCGGCGATCCTTCGAAGCTCCGGGTCGACACCGGCTGGGAGCCCCGGATTCCCCTCGAGCGCACCCTCGCCGATCTCCTCGACGACTGGCGACGGAGAATCGTACCCCCCTCGTCGCCCCGTTCGGATGACCCGCGCTGAAGCCGTCGGGGGTATGGCGCGCCGGCGGTCGGACGGCTACTTCGGCTCCGTACCCGGATCCTCGTCGTCTCCCTCGCGGTTGAGGATCTCCTGGATGGCTTCTCCGTCGAAGGGGCCGGTATCGGGCACCTCGTCCGCCCCCGCCGAAGCGAGACCTTCGTCGGCCCCGATCAGCTCGTCGTCAGCCATCGCGCCGTTCGCGACGGCGACCGCCCCGGAGTCCGCCGCCCCCTCGTGGTACTGCCCGACGAAGACACGGGAGGCCCGCGCGACCCGCCCGTTGAGACGGTAGCCGCGCAGGAGCTCGCGCACGACGACGTGATCGTGCTCGGGCTCGCCCACCGGCTGGGTCCCCACCGCCTCGCTGAAGGCGGGGTTGAACGACAGCCCGAGGACGGGGATGCGCTCCAGGCCTTCCTTCTGGAGCGTCTGGAGGAGCTGGGTCCGGACGAGGATCAGACCCTCGATGAGCGGGTTGCCGGCGAAGGTCTGCTCCGCCGCCTCGAGGGCCCGGTCGAGGTTGTCCAGTATGTCGATGAACCTGAGCAGGAGCCGCTCGCGACGCTCCTCGAAGCGTCTCTCGACGGCGCGGGTGACCCGCTCGCGAAAGCCCTCGTTTTCCGTCTTGACCTGGCGGTAGGCGGCGAGAACCTCGCTCAGCCGATCCTCCGCGAGGCGCGCCCGCCTCTCGAGGTGACCGGTGGCGTCCGCCTCCGGGGGGAGCTCGAGCGCAGCCTCGACACCTCCGGCACGTGTCTCAGGGGCTGACTCGTCCTCGTGGTTGTCCTGCCCGTCAGGCTCGTCGACGGGGTCCTGGCTCAAGACAGAGCCTCCCTCCACACAGGTCACGACGCTGCGAGGCATTATAGCCTTCGGCTCGCAGGGCGGCCAGCCGGCCACACCACCACGTCGCACACGTTGGTGCCGGTGGGCCCGGTGACGATCAGGTCGCCGAGCGGCCCGAGGAAGTTGCGGGCGTCGCTGGAGGCGAGGACGGCGGCAGGAGGGAGACGCGAGGGGTCGGCGGCGACGAGGACTTCTTCGAGGATCGCTCGGGCCGCGCGGCGCAGCCGCGTGCGGCTCGAGCGCCCGCTCAATGCCGCTGCCGATGATTCGGGTCGAGGCGACTCAGTCGGGTGAGGGTGTCGAAGTTCTGGAGCAGGGTCTCGGCAACTGCGGGGAAGCTCTCCAGGGCACAGACGTCATCGAGTCGGGTCAGCAGGGCGTGGCGCGCGCGGCTCACCGCTTCGCCGCTGCCGTCGTCGAGGATGCCGGCCGCCTGCAGGTACTCGATGTGCCGCAGGAACTCTTCGCGGTAGAAGCACGAGAGAGCGTGTCGTCTGTCGGCGTTCATCCGGTCCGCCTCCACGCCAGCGTTGACGTTTTTTCACGTTAGTCCACCACTCGCGGGCCTGTCAAGAAGCCCTCAGACCAGAGGGAGCTGCGGGTCCGCGTTCAGGTCCCACCCCGCGCGCACGCCGCGGCGGAGGTTCACGAACCCGGCGGCCGCGATCATCGCCGCGTTGTCGGTGGTGAGGGAGATGGGCGGGACGAACAGCGGAAGCCCAAGCCCCGCCGCCGCCTCCGCCGCCTCCCGACGCAGCCGCGAGTTGGCGGCGACGCCACCGGTCAGGATCAGGCTCCGAGGCCGATGGGCCTTCGCACTCCTGGCGAGACCGCGGACGAGGGCGGCGACGACCGAGCGCTGGAAGGAGGCCACGAGATCCCGGATCTTTCGGGGGACGTCGTCCGGGTCCTCGAGTTGTGCGATCTGCTCACGTCGCACGTGGAGGAGCACCGCGGTCTTGATGCCGCTGAACGAGAAGTCGGAGCTCCCGTCCTTGATTCGCGCGATCGTGAACTCGACGGCTCGGTCGTCCGCCCCTTCGGACAGGCGGTCGATGATCGGACCCCCGGGGTATCCCAGGCCCAGCAGCTTCGCCACCTTGTCGAAAGCCTCTCCGGCGGCGTCGTCGCGGGTCCGCCCGAGGAGCTGGTGGACGCCCTCCTCGGGCACGGCGTAGAGGCTGGAGTGGCCACCGGACACGACGAGGGCGAGGGCGGGCAGTGGGATCTCCCCGTGGGCCAGAAACGCCGCCGCCACGTGGCCGGCCACGTGGTGCACGGGCACGAGGGGGCGCCGGTGCACGAGGGCGATGGCCTTTGCCGCCTGGACACCCACGAGCAGCGAGCCCACGAGGCCCGGCCCCTGCGTTACCGCGACCGCTTCGAGGTCGGCGAGGGCGACCCCTGCCTCGGTGACGGCGGACTGGATCACCGGGCAGATGTTCTCGATGTGATGACGAGAGGCGAGCTCGGGCACGACGCCACCGTAGGGGGCGTGGACCGCCACCTGGCTGGAGACGATGCTCGAGAGGACGCGCCGCCCATCCTCGACGACCGCGGCCGCGGTCTCGTCGCAGGAGGTCTCGATGCCGAGTATCAGCCCCATCAGGGCTCGCGATCGACGATCACCTGGCGGTGCGACTCCGCAGCCAGGTCGACGAGCCGGGGTGGGGCGGCTTCGGACGACGGCCGGGGTTCCCCGGCTGCGGCCGCCCCCGGGCTGACGCCCACGCCGGCCACCAGCACCAGAGTCTTCAGGCCCCGTGACGCCCGGGCGGACGGGCGTCGCGCGCTAGGGGGTGCGATCGGCGAGCGCACGCAGGCTCTCCGTGTAGGGGGGCCGCGCCACGCCACGCTCGCACACGATGGCCGTCACGTAACGGTGCGGGGTCACGTCGAAGGCGGGGTGCCGGACCGCCACGCCCATCGGAGTGACCGGGCGCCCCGCGAGGTGCGTGACCTCGGCGGCAGGGCGCTCCTCGATCGGGATGTCGGCCCCCGCCGGCGTGGAGAGATCGAAGGTGGAGACCGGCGCCACGACGTAGAAGGGGATGCCGTGCTCCTTCGCGAGCACCGCCACCGTGTAGGTGCCGATCTTGTTGGCGACGTCGCCGTTGGCCGCGATGCGGTCGGAGCCGACGACGACCACGTTGACCTCGCCCCGCGCCATCAGGTGGCCGGCCATGTTGTCGGTGATCACGGTGACGGGGATCGCCGTCCTGCTGCAGCTCCCACGCGGTGAGGCGTGCGCCCTGCAGGTAGGGACGGGTCTCGTCGGCGAAGACGTGCTCCAGCCGACCCTCTCGCGCCGCGCTGCGGACGACGCCGAGGGCGGTGCCGTAGCCTGCGGTGGCCAGGGCGCCGGCGTTGCAGTGGGTGAGGACGCGAGCCGCCGCCGGCAGCAGCTCCGCGCCGAGGTCGCCCATCCGCCGACAGGCGGCGACGTCCTCGGCCTGGATGGCCAGCGCCTCGTCGAGCAGCGCCGTGCGCAACGACGCTCCTCCGGTCGCGGCCAGGGGCTCGAAGCGGCGTCGCATCCGCTCGATGGCCCAGAAGAGGTTGACGGCAGTGGGGCGGGTCCCGGCGAGCACCGCGCACATGTCGTCCCACTCGGCGCGGAGGGCGCCGCCTTCGCTCGCGCTGTTGCGGGCCCCGAGGGCGAGCCCGAGGGCCGCGGCGACCCCGATGGCGGGTGCCCCCCGGATGGCCATGCCCTGAATCGCGGTGGCCACCTCGTGGTGGTCGCGACAGCGGACGAACACCTGCTCGTGTGGCAGCCGCCGCTGGTCGATCATCACGACCGTGCCGTCCTCCCACGCCACCGTCGGGACCACGCCCACCTCCGAGAGCATCCTAGCTCAAGTAGGCCCCGTGGCCGCACCCTCACGAGGCCCATGCGCGAGGCTACAATCGACATCGTGATTCCCGTCGAAGAGGCCCTCGAGATCGTCCTGCGCGAGACGTGGGTGCTGCCGACGGAGGAGGTCGCCCTCGAGGACGCCCCGGGCCGCGTCCTGGCCGAGGACATCCGGTCCGACATCGACATGCCGCCGTTCGACCGCGCGGCGATGGACGGCTTCGCGTTGCGGGCCGGCGATGTCGCGTCCCCTCCCGCAACGCTCACGGTCACGGGCGAGGTCGCGGCCGGGACCTGGCCGGACCGGGAGGTCGGCCCCGGCGAGGCGATCCGGATCATGACCGGCGCCCCCGTTCCCGGGGGGGCCACCGCCGTTCAGCAGGTGGAGAAGACCCGAGCGCACGAGAACGGCCAACGGGTCGAGATCCTGGCTGCGGTGGCGGAAGGCGCCAACGTGGCCCCACGAGGCTGCGAGGTGCGCAAGGGCGACATCGTCCTCGAGCGGGGCCGAGTGATCTCTCCCGCCGCCGCGGCCGTGCTGGCGTCGACCGGACAGCGCCCGCGTGCCGGTGGGTCGTCGCCCGCGGGTGGCGGCGCTCGTCACCGGGGACGAGATCGTGGACGTCGCCGCGGACCCGGGCCCGGGGCAGATCCGCAACAGCAACGGCCCGGCGGTGGCCGCGCAGGCGCGCCGCGCGGGGGCGGAGGTGCGCGGGCTCGGGGTGGCCCCCGATCGCCGGGACGAGACGGTGGCTGCTCTCCGCGACGGGCTCTCCGCGGATGTCCTGGTCGTCTCCGGCGGCGTCTCCGCCGGCGACTACGACCTCGTCGAGCCCGCCCTGGAGGAGCTCGGTGTGGCGCTGCTGTTCACGAGGGTCGCGATCAAGCCCGGTGCCCCCCTCGTCTTCGGCCGCCGGGACCGGACCCTGGTCTTCGGCCTGCCCGGCAACCCCGTCTCCGCCCAGGTCACGTTCGATCTGTTCGTGCGGGCCGCGCTCCTGCGGATGCAGGGGGCGCGCGTGGTCTCGCGCCCCCGGGTGGAGGTGGAGCTTCTCGCCCCGCTGCAGAACCGCTCCGGCCGGAAGGCCCACGTTCCCTCGCGTGTGCGATTCGAAGACGGGCGCCTCGCGGCCCGACCGGTCCGCTCGATGGGGTCGGGCGACCTCGTCGCGCACGCCCGGGCCAACGCCCTCGTGGTCCTCGAGGCGGAGCGGACACGGACCGATGCCGGCGAGACCGCGGAAGCGGTGCTCCTCGACGGCTTCCTGGAGGATGATGGTGCACCGCTCTAGCGTCGGACGACCCGCCTCGGGTCCCCCCGGGGCCGCCCTGAGCCACCTCGACCGCGAGGGGCAGGCGCGGATGGTCGACGTGTCGGACAAGCCCGTGACCGCACGGGAAGCCGTGGCGCGCGGTCGGATCACGATCGCCCCTGCCGCCATGCGACTCGCGCGCGAGGGCCAGCTCGGCAAGGGAGGGGTGGTCGAGGTCGCGCGCCTCGCTGGCATCCTCGCGGCAAAACACACGGCGGGCGCCATCCCCCTGTGCCACCCGCTGCCGCTCACCCACGTGGACGTGGACCTGCGCCCGCGGCGCGACGGCTTCGCCATCGAGGCCCGGGTGCGAACCGACGCCCGGACCGGGGCGGAGATGGAGGCGCTCCACGCGGTGGCGGTGGCCGCCCTCACCGTCTACGACATGTTCAAGGCCGCCGACAAGACCATGACCATCGGCCCGATCGCGCTGGTGAGCAAGACGGGCGGGACGAGTGGCCCCTGGCGCCGCCCCGGGGCGAAGAAGGCCCCGTCCGGGCGCCGCCGGGCGCCGCGCCCCCGGAGCGGGTGAGCCGGCCGGGCTGGGGTATGATTTTCCCTTCGGGGGTGGCGCACATGGCGGTCTGTCCCGAGTGTGAAGCCGACATCGAGATGGACGAGTACGACATTGACAAGGGGGAGATCATCAGCTGTCCCGAGTGCGGGGTGGAGCTGGAGGTGCTGGGCCTGGCCCCTCTCGAGCTGGAGCTGGCACCGCAGGACGAAGAGGAGTGGCGGGAATGATGCGCGCGCCGGGGTCCGAGGTCGGATCGGCGGCACTCGAGCGGATACTTCGGGAGATGGGCTCGGTCGTCGTGGCCTACTCCGGTGGTGTGGACAGCGCCTATCTGGCGCTCGTCGCCCATGGCGTGCTCGGGCCCCGCGCCCTTGCCGTGACCGCGGACTCGGAATCGCTCGCCGCCGCCCAGCGTGAGCAGGCCCTGGGCATCGCGCGCCGCTTCGGCTTCGCCCACCGGATGATCGTCACGCGGGAGATCGACAACCCGCTCTACGCGCGCAACGCCGAGGACCGCTGCTACCACTGCAAGAGCGAGCTGTTTCACCAGCTCGTCCCCCTCGCGGCCCGTGAGGGCTTTGCCCACGTGGCCTACGGTCTGATCGTCGACGACCTGACGGATTTTCGTCCCGGCCACCGGGCGGCGAAGGAGGCGGGGGTCCGAGCGCCCCTTGCCGAGGCGGGCCTCGGCAAGGACGACATCCGGGCGCTGTCGCGCGAGCAGGGCCTGCCCACGTGGGACCGGCCGGCGTCGCCCTGCCTGTCCTCGCGGCTGCCCTACGGCACCGCGGTGACGCCCGAGGCCCTGCGGCGCATCGACCGGGCGGAGGCGGGGCTTCATGCCCTCGGCTTCCGCGAGCTGCGGGTGCGACACCTCGGCGACGCGGCGCGGGTCGAGATCGCCCGGGAGGAGATGGCGCGCCTCGAGACCCTGGGCGCTCGCGAGGCGGCCGAGGCCGCGGTGCGGGCCGCCGGCTACACCGAGGTGCAGATCGACCCCGAGGGCTACCGCCGGGGGCGCCTGAACGAGGCCTTGCGGGTGGTTGAGGTGGTAGGCGGCGGCCCGACCGGTATATGATTTGGCGCGTCGCCCCGTGGACGGCGCGGCCGGGAGGCATTCATGTTCGGTCTCGGACTGCCTGAGATGCTCCTCGTTCTCGTGATTGTCGTCCTGATCTTCGGGGCCAGCCGGCTGCCCGAGCTCGGTCGCGGGTTCGGCGAGGGTATTCGGAACCTGAAGCAGTCGCTCCGCGACGAGCCCGCCGAAGAAGAGAAGAGAAAGGCGTGACGGCACGACCGTCGGCCTCGACCACGCACCACTCGGGGATCGCTTCCGCGTCGCGGGAGAGTCGCCCGGTCAAGAGGGGGTCACTCATGAAGCACACGGCCATCATCCTCGCGCTGGCCGCCGCGGTCAGCTTCGCGGCTTGCAGCAAGAAGCCTCCGCCGGCTCCGCCGCCGCCACCCCCAGTGGCCCCGGAGCCGCCGCCGCCAGCCCCGCCGCCACCGAAGCCCGAGGTGAAGCCTCAGGTGGACGAGTACACCCGTCTGAAGGGGATGAACTCGGACGAGATCGATCGTCTCGGACTGATGAGCGAGATCTACTTCGACTACGACAAGTCGGACATCCGTGAGTCGGAGCGCGCCACCCTGTCGAAGAACGCCGAGACCCTGAAGAAGTTCGACTTCCTGAAGGTGAGCCTCGAGGGCCACTGCGACGAGCGGGGTACCGTCGACTACAACCTCGCCCTCGGGGAACGCCGCGCCCGGGCGGCCTTCGACTACCTCGTCTCCCTGGGTGTGCCCGAGGACAGGCTGCGGACGGTGTCCTACGGCAAGGAGATCCCGGTCTGCTCGGAGTCCAACGAGGGCTGCTGGCAGAGAAACCGCCGCGCCAAGTTCACGGTCTCCGGGAAGACCGAGTAGCGGCGGACGACGACGGGTCATCGGGCCCGTCCGTGCGGGGGCGTCGCGTTCGGCGGCGCTCCCGCATTTGACACTTTTCCCTCCTTTGTCTTCTAATTGCTTCTCTGGAGGGGACTTGCCTGTCCGCGTACACCGATGAGCGAGCCGTCCGACCCGAGCACGCCCGTCTCCCGGGAGCTCACCGGACGCATCGGCAAGTACGAGATCAAGGAGCCGATCGGCAAGGGTGCAATGGGACAGGTGTACCTGGCCCACGACACCGTCCTGAAGCGCGACGTCGCGCTGAAGGTGATGGCGGCCCAGATCGCGGACGACGTGGAGCTGAAGGCGCGTTTCCTGCGCGAAGCCCAGGCGGTCGCCCAGATGATGCACCCGAACGTGGTGACCGTCTTCGACCTGGGCAGCCACACCGACGGCTCGCCCTACATCGCGATGGAGCTCCTCAAGGGCCAGGATCTCCAGAAGACGGTGCGCCAGACGCCGACCCTGAGCCTCGAGCGGAAGGTCCAGGTCATCATCCAGGTCCTGACCGGGCTCAACCACGCCCACCAGGCCGGGATCGTCCACCGGGACATCAAGCCCGCGAACATCTTCGTCCTGCAAGACGACGCGGTGAAGATCATGGACTTCGGGGTGGCGCGCCTCACCTCCGCCTCCATGACCGGCACCGGGAACATCGTGGGGACCGCCGACTACATGTCCCCGGAGCAGGTCCAGGGCCAGAAGGTCGACGGGCGGAGCGACCTCTTCAGCGTCGGCTGCCTTCTCTACGAGCTGGTCACCGGACGGCGCCCTTTCCACTCCGACAACCTCATGGCGATCTTCTACAAGATCACCCACGAGGGGGCGAACTTCGACCTCATCCCGCCCGGGCCCGAGAACGACGCCCTGATGCCCATCCTGAAGAAGGCCCTGGCCAGGGACATCGACGCGCGATACCAGACGGCCTACGCGTTTGCGATGGACCTGCGGCAGTGGCTCCGCGCGCACGGCACCACCGCCTCCACCCAGCACGTCCTCGAGTCGCTCATCGATCTCGAGGCCCCGACCCATACCCCCCAGCCGATGACGGAGGCCCCCCGGGTCAGGCCGCCCCCCGCCGACGGCACCGTCGACCTCGGCCACGGGCGCCGTCCCGGGGTGCCCCGACGGGCCACGACGGGTCCCACCCAGATCAGCGGGCGCACGGTCGTGGACGGCGACGCGATTGCCCGCCCGGCGCCGCGTGTCCCTCCGGCCGCCCGTCGCCGCGCTCGGCCGGGCCGACGCCGCAGTCCCCTGCCCTGGGTCGTCCTGGGTGTGGTGGCCGCCGCCGCGGTGGGAGGGGGTGCCTACTACGCCCTCGTCGTCCGCCCCGCCGCGGGCCCGCCGCCAGTGACGCAGGCCGCGGCCACCCCGGCCCCGCCGCCCGCCACCCTGGCACCCACGCCTCCACCGGTGACCGCCGCTCCGCAACCCACGTTCGCCCCTCCCGAGGGCAAGGCCGCGGCCTCGCTTCGCGCCGCGAACACCGCGTTCGAGCGGGGCCAGTACGACCGCGCGGTGCAGAGCGCGCAGCGGGCGCTGCGCGAGGACCCGTCGAGCACCACCGCCCGGGACATCCTCGACAAGGCCGAGAAGGGCCAGCAGGCCGCGACGCGGGTGCGGGCGGGGGAGGCCGCCCTCGCGGCCAGGGACTTCGCCGCCGCCGAGGGCGAGGCCCAGGCCGCCCGAGCGCTTGCGCCCTGGGATCAATCGGTCGCCGATCTCCGGCGGCGCATCGACTCCGCAAAGCGCGAGGCACAGCGCGCAGCGGAGACCGAGGCCCAGAAGCAACGGGCGGCGCGGATCACCGAGCTGCTGAACGAGGGCGCGACCGCTCTCGCCGGCAAGCAGTACGACACCGCCCTCGCCGCCTACGAGCAGGTGCTCAAGCTCGACCCCGGCAACGCGGCCGCCCAGACGGGGCGGACCGGAGCAATCGGCGCCAAGTCGATGGCCGAGGCGGCGGCGAGCGGGGGCGGGGCGGCGACGCGTCCTGCGCACGGGTTCGTGGCGGGGACGTCGGTGGCGAAGGCTGCGCAGGCCGCGTCGGGCAGCACCCCGGCCGGATTCGATACGACCCCCGAAGTCGAAGTTCACAGCGGGACCCAGGCGGCGGCGCTCCCGGGCCAGCTCGTGATCGAGGTCTCACCCGCGGCGCCGCAGGCCGGGGACCGGTACAGCGTCTCCGCCCACCTCGTGAACGAGGGCTCCCAGCCCATCGAGCTCCAGCGCCTGATGGTCACCACGACCATCGACGGCAAGAAACAGCAGGCCCCCGTCCCCCCCCGGGCGTCCGTCGTGGCCCCGCGCCAGCGGGCCCTCGTCTTCCAGCTTCCTCCCCAGGTGTGGAAGCAGGAGACGACCTCCTGGGAGATGGAGATCGTCGTGTTCACGTCCAAGGGCGAGACCTACCGCAACACCCTCTCCTGGAAGTGAGGGGGACCCTCCGGTAGAATCGAGAGAGGGCGTATGTCGGAGGGCCTCTTGATGAAGCAGTTTCTGGCGTCGGCGCTCGTGCTGCTGCCTCTCGCGGTGCGAGGCGCCACCCCCCCCGTCGTCGAGCACCAGCCCGCGCATTGCACCCTTCCCGACAAGGCGATCTCGCTCTGTGCCGCGGTGAGCGACGACGGCACCGTGGCCGCGACGCGGCTCTACTTCCGCCGGGAGGGCGAGAGGTACTACAGCTTCGTGGACATGTCCTTCACCGGGATCGACTACTGCGGGACCCTGCCCGCGCCGCGGGAGGGCAAGGTGAAGGCCATCGAGTACTACATCCAGGCGATCGACGACGACTACGAGCCGATGCGGACGAGCACCTTCCGCCTTCCGGTCGACGACGAGGGGGCCTGCGAGTTCCCGCCCCTGGAGCAGGACGAGGCCCGCGCGGGAGCGATCACGGTCTTCGCCACCAACGGCCGGCAGGGCACGAAGCTCGACGGGGCCTTCGTCCGGACCGGCGTCAAGTTTGTCCCGGCCCGGAAATAGACGCGCCGTCGTTCTCGTCCTCCCCCTTCTCGCGGTCCCGTGCGCTCGTGCCGGCTCGGAGCTGAGCGTCTCCGGCGAGGTCGTGGCCCGGGTGCCGCGGCTCGAGGTGCGGGTCCTCGTCACGAACCGGGGAGACCGGGCCGCGGTCCCTCTCGACGTCGTTGGGGAGTTTCTCGGCGAGCGGCGGGAGGCTCGAGTCGTCCGCGGCGTCTCACCGGGCGGGGAGGCGGCGGTCCTTCTCGGCTTCGCGACGGAAGACGCGCGCCCCGGGCTTCACGCCCTGACGCTCCTGCTCGAGCACCCGGTCGGTGGCGCAGTCGACGCCGCCGGAAACCCGCCCGTCGAAAGCCAGCGGGCGTACCTGCTCCTCGCGCTGGGGTCCAACCCTGGCCCGGCGGCGCGGATCGAGGTCGAGTGCCCCGAGGAGGATGCCGAAACCGACTGCGCCGCCATCATCGGCGTGCGGGGGGACGTGACCGTCCGCCTCGAGAGCACCGACGGTGAGCCCCACCGGATGAGGGTGAGGGCCCTCACCGCTCGTGGCGTGCGCACGGAGGGGGCTCCCATCGTGGTCGCGGTTCCAGCCACGGGGACGGCCAGCGTCCGGATCCCGCTGGCCCGGGCGGGGGCCGCACCCGGCTCTCGCCACGGCGTTCTCGTCGTGGCGGAGGCGATCGACGGCCCGCTGGCGCGGAGCACGGTCGAAGCGGCGCGGGTCGAGATCGCGCCTCACCCGTCCGTAGTGCGGCGCCTGCGCTGGCCCCTGCTCCTGCTGGGCCTCGCGCTCCTCGCGGCGGCGGGCGTGGCGGAATGGCGACGGAGCTACCAGGCCTAGATTCGCCCGCGTGTCCCCAGGGAAGGGACACGCGGGCAGGACTAGCCTGGTGGCCAGCCGCACTCGTTCATCGACCTCACGGCTTCGAAGTCAGGCAGGGTCCTCGTCGGGGCCCCGCCCGCCGAGCCCCGCCCGCGCCCTCGGCCTTGCGAGCTCCGGGCCGTTCCGCCACTACCCCAGCCGTCCGGGCTCCCAGCGGAGACCCAGGGCCATGATCCGCTCGAGCAGCGGGCCGTAGTCGATGCCGGCTGTCTCGGCCGACTCGGCGAAGTCCTCGCCGAAGGCGAGCTGGGGGTTGGGGTTGGCCTCCATCACGAACAGGCGCCCGTCCTTTCGAAGACGGAGGTCGATCCGGGCATAGCCGGAGAGCTCCAGGCTCCGGTACACACGCTTGCAGACGGAGGTGACGTTCTTCAGCACGTCCGGCGGCAGGTCCTTCGCCGGGCCGCTCATGATCCGGTGCTTCTTCTGGTAGGTGAGGTTCCACTTGAGCCGCTCGGTCGCGATGCGGCGCGCCTCCTCCGGCATGCCTGACAGATCCAGCTCCCACACCGGCAGAACCAGCAGGCGGCGGTTGCCGAGCAGGCCGACGTAGAGCTCGCGCCCCTCGATGTACTCCTCGACGAGAGCGTCAGTCGCGAGGCTCTCGTGGATGAAGCGGACGCGCTCCACCAGCCGCTCGTCGTCCTCCACGACCGAGGCCTGCGAGATGCCGATCGAGGCGTCGAGGGTGAGGGACTTGACGATCAAGGGAAAGCGGAGGCGGCGGGGGCGGCGGACCTGGCGCCCGCGGGCGAAGACCTCGAACGCGGCGACGCCGATGCGGTGATAGTGGAGGATCTTCTTGCTGATGCCCTTGTCGCGGGCGAGGAGGAGCCCGCGTGAGTTGCACCCGGTGTAGGGGAGGCGCAGCAGCTCCAGGTAGGCGACAACGTTGTGATCGAACGTCGCCACGTTGTCGAAGGCCTCGATCATGTTGAAGGCGATCTGCGGCCGGAACTCGTCGATCGTCCGCCGGATCGGGTGGAGCTCCGAGCCGACCCCGAGGACGCGGACCTCGTGGCCCTCCTCCCGCAGCGTCTCGATCACGTCGAACTCGGTCTTCCAGGGGGCGGTGAGGGTGTCGACGCCCTCGGCGCCCTCCGGGGGGACGAGGCCCTCGTCGACGAGGGCGAGCACGCGCAGCTTCTTCAAAGGGCGAGCCGGTGACGACCACTGTGAAGGTAGTTCATCGTCTGCACCGTGAGCATGATCTGGAACTCCTGCCGAGCCTGGTCCTCGGGGCAGGCCAGGCGCAGCCCGAGCTCCCGACAGCGCGTGATCATATCGCGAAGGAGCTGGTCGATCGTATACTGGTACTCCCCCGTCCATCTCCGGACGAGTCGGCGGCTCTCCCGTCGCAGCCGCTGGATGAAGCTCGCTGCGGTCGGCGCGTTCGCGTACTCCGGCGCGGTCGAGAACAGCTTGCGGAGCTCACGGTCGAAGACGTCGGGCTCGATTCCGTAGTGCTGGAGGCGCTCGTCGTAGTGCTGCCGGAGCGTGTGGCGAAGGCTGGAGAGAGGCTCGACGCGGCGCCGGCTCGACACGAGCGGCGGCTGCCCCGCGAGCCCGCGCATGAGCTCGTCCATGTACTCGAGCTTCCGAAGGGCCTTCCAGCCCGAGTAGCGCCGGGCCCACTCCGAGCCCGGGGTCAACCACACCGCGAAGGTCTCCGCGAAGTCCTCGTCGGGGTGGCTCTGGGCGTACCAGGCGTCGAGATGCTGCACGAACGACTTCGAGTAGGGCCGCGGTCGGTACGACTCGGGGTAGGGCTGGGAGGACGGACCGAAGATCTCGCTTCGCCGCCTGCGACGGCGCAGCCGGTGGGCGTTGACGAGGGCGTGACCCACCTCGTGCCGGAGGATGCGCAGGCACGACTCCGGGGTTCCGCCCTCCACCTCCAGCGCCCGCGTCTGCTCGAGCCGCGTCAGGCGGGGGTGAGCGAGGAAGAACGGGACCGCCACGCCGGGCACCCCGTCGGGGCAGAACCACTCGCTCGAGAGCCAGAAGTGCGGGCGGAACGCGAGCCCCCGAGCCCTCAGCTCCCGTCTGACCTCCCGGATCAGAGGTGCCACGCTCGAGCGGCGCAGGTTCAGATCGAGATCGCACAGGCGCAGGTCGAGCAGCTTTTCGTCATCCCAGTGCTGCCACGCGAAGGGGGGAAGCGGCCGTCGGCGTGACGATGCGGCCGCGCTCACGTCTCGGCGCGCCGTCCTGAAACCTGTCCGGGCCATGGGGCAGATCGAGGGTACTTGACACCTCTTCCGACCACAACCTATGGTGTAAACGGGATGGAGAAGCTCAAGGACTACTACCAGCTCCTCGGCGTCCCCCGGGATGCGAGCGTGACCGCGATCAAGCGGGCCTTCCGCCGACTCACCCGTAAGAGCCGGCCCGGGGCGAAGGGTGGAGGTTCCGAGTTGCTCGCCGACCTCGAGGCGGCCTACGAAACCCTCACTGATGCCGCGCGCCGGGACCGCTACGACGAGCACCTGCGGGGGCTGGAGCGCCCCGGGCCCGTCGGCTGGTCGGCCCTGCGGCGGCCGGCGTCGAGCGACCTGCGGCGGCCCTTCCGGCCCGCCAGCCTCACCGGTGAGATCGTCCTGGGGATACAGGAGGCCGCCGAGGGGGGCGTGCTGTCTCTCGACGTCCCCGTCACCGCGCCCTGCGGTGCCTGCGAGGGCACCGGTGGTCCCTTCTTCGACTGCGACCGGTGCCTGGGTGAGGGGAAGGTCAGCCGGCGCCTGCCGGTGCCGGTGCAGATCCCGGCGGGCGTGCGTGACGGAGCGGTCTTCCAGGTGCGCACGGACGACCCGGTCGTCCCCTCCCTCGTCCTCACCGTCCACCTGCGTCGCGCCTGAGCGCGCGCTGGCGTGGCTCGTCGGCCTCGCCGATAATGGGCGCGCATGGACGAGAGCGACATCCGCCGGCTCGTCGCAGAGAGCGTGGCCTTGAAGGAGCGGTTCTTCGCCGAGAGCACCCCGCTTCTCCTCGAGGTCGGGGCGAAGATGGCCGGGTGCCTGCGTCGGGGCGGGCGCATCCTCGTCTTCGGGAACGGGGGCTCGGCCGCCGACGCGCAGCATCTCGCGGGCGAGCTCGTCGGGCACTTCCGGAGCGACCGACCGGGCCTGGCCGCGCTCGCCCTCAGCACCGATCCCTCGGTGCTCACCGCCATCGCCAACGACATGGGGTACGAGTGGGTCTTCCGCCGGCAGATCGAGGCCCACGGCCGCTCCGGCGACGTGGCCATCGGCATCACCACCTCGGGCCGCTCCCCGAACGTCGTCGAGGGGCTCCAGGCCGCGCGTGACCGCGGGCTGGTGACCGTCGGCCTCACCGGCAACGGCGGCGGGACGCTCGCCGGTCTCGTCCACCACCTCATCGACGTGCCCCACACCGATACCCAACGGATACAGGAGGTCCACGGGATGGTCGTGCACATGCTGTGCGAGATCGTCGAGGCGGCCCCGGCGCACTGATGCCCAGAGGCCGCGCGCGGGCCGGGCACCGCCGGCCGACGCCGCTCGCGCTCGATGACGTCTCCACATACCCCTTGTCCCGCCGTCGCAGCAAGGTGACCCTCCGTGCCTTCGCTCAGCCGCTTCGTCCGGGCGCCCGGTTCTCGGCATTCCTCGACGGGCTGCCGCGGGTCCTCGCCGGAGATACGCTGCGCGACCTGCGCGACGAGATCGTCCGGGCGCGGTCGCGACGACGCCCGATCGTCTGGGGGCTCGGCGCCCACGTGCTCAAGGTGGGTCTGTCCCGGGTCCTGATCGACCTCATGGAGCGGGGATTCGTGTCGGGGGTGGCCCTCAACGGGGCGGGGATCGTCCACGACTTCGAGCTCGCGGTGTCGGGGAGGACCTCCGAGGACGTGGAAGCGGGCCTGGGCACGGGGGCGTTCGGCATGGCCCGGGAGACGGGGGAGGAGCTCAACCGGGCGGTGATCGAGGGTGACGCCGAAGGGCTGGGCCTCGGTGCCGCGGTCGGCCGACATCTCTCGGAGCGTCGGCCCCGGCCGCGCCACCTCGACGTGAGCCTCCTGGCCGCGGCCTGGCGGCTCGGCCTGCCCGCAACCGTCCACGTCGCCATCGGCACCGACATCGTGCACGTGCACCCCGCCTGCGACCCCGCGGCCGTCGGGCGGGCCACGCACCTCGACTTCCGGCTGCTCGCGGCCCAGGTCGCGCGCCTCGGGGGGGGAGGGGTCTACCTCAACGTGGGATCGGCGGTCGTCCTGCCCGAGGTGTTTCTCAAGGCGCTCACCCTCGCCCGCAACCTCGGGCACCGGGTCGAGGACTTCGCCACTGCCAATCTCGACTTCATCCAGTCCTACCGACCCTCGGTCAACGTGGTCGAGAGGCCGGTGCGGGGCACAGGCCGCGGCTACCGGCTGACCGGACACCACGAGCTCCTCGTCCCGCTCCTGGCGGGCGCCCTCGTCGAATCGAGGCCGGCGCGACGGAGGCGGCGTTGAGCGGCGGCCGCCTGACAGATCGGGACATCACGGAGATCGTCCAGGAGCTCAGCGAGCTGCGCTGGACGGGCCTGCTGAGCGTCGAGCGCGCGGGCCATCGCATCGGGATGACGGTGGAGGACGGGCGCCTCGTCTTCGCCTCGTCCTCCGACCCCGACCACCGTCTCGGGCCGGTTCTGCTGCGGCAGGGCGCCATCACGTTGCGCCAGATGGTGGACGCGGGCCGCGCCCTGACCCCGGGCAAGCGGTTCGGGACGATCCTCGTCGAGGCGGGGGTTCTCCAGCCGAAAGACCTCGTGAAGGCGGTCATCGACCAGACGCGCGACATCATCCTGCACGCCTTCGAGTGGGGGGACGGCGACTTCCACATCGAGGAAGGTGCGGCCTCGAGCGAGTCGATCACCCTCAACATCAGCACACCGCAGCTGATCCTCGAGGGGATCTCCCGCATCGAGGCCTGGGGCCGCATCGAGAAGGGCTGCGGCGGACTCGAGTCGCGCTGGGCTCCGACGAACACGGAGGCCCTTCTGCGCGGGTTGCCCCTCTCCACGGAGCAGGTCGCGCTCCTCGGCGCGATCGAGGGCGTGCGGGACCTCGAGACGCTGTGCAGCGAGTCCCCCCTCACCGACTTCGAGGTCTGCCGGACGATGTGGGCGTTTCGCGTGATCGGCCTGGCCCGCCGGCTCGACGCCGCCGCTCCCCTCGACGAGGACGGCCTCGAGTACATCATGCCCGCCGCGGAGTAGACGCTCGCGTGGGGCTCGAGCCGCTCCACCCTTGATGCGGTCAGACGTGCCGCGGCCTGTGCGGCGGCGTCATCCAGGGGTCTCGGCCTGTGGCGCCGGAGGTTGGAACGGTACTAGACTGCTCCCACGATGCCGGCAAAGCCGCGGTTCCGAGTGGGCCTCGTCCAGATGGCCATGTCGACGACACCCGAGGAAAACGTCGACAAAGCCGTGGCGAAGCTGCGGGAGGCGGCGAAGGCGGGGGCGGAGGTCGTCTGCATTCCCGAGCTCTACCGTTCTCCCTACTTCTGCCAGAAGGAAGACGCGGCGCTCTTCGACCTCGCGGAGCCGGTCCCGGGCCCGAGCACCGAGGCCCTGGGCCGCGCCGCGAAGGAAGCAGGGGTCGCGGTCGTGGTGCCCATCTTCGAGCGGCGCGCCACCGGTCTCTACCACAACAGCGCGGTCGTCATCGACGCCGACGGCGAGATCGTCGGCCTCTACCGCAAGATGCATATCCCCGACGACCCGCTGTTCTATGAGAAGTTCTACTTCACCCCTGGGGACCTCGGGTTCCAGGCCTTCGACGTCCAACCCGGGCGCATCGGGACGCTCATCTGCTGGGACCAGTGGTATCCGGAGGGGGCGCGGCTCACCGCGCTGCGCGGAGCGGTCGTCCTCTTCTACCCGACCGCCATCGGCTGGCACCCCTCGGAGAAGGCGGAGCACGGGGCGGACCAGCGCTCGGCCTGGCAGACCATCCAGAGGTCCCACGCCATCGCCAACGGCACCTATGTGGCGGTGGTGAACCGGGTGGGGCACGAGGTCTCGCCGGAAGGCGGCGACGGGCTCGAGTTCTGGGGATCGTCCTTTCTCGCCGACCCGTTCGGGGTGGTTGTCGCCGAGGCGTCGACCGATCGAGAGGAGATCCTCGTGGGAGAGGTCAGCCTGCCCCGGATCGAGGACGTGCGCCGCAACTGGCCGTTCCTCCGAGACCGCCGCATCGACGCCTACGCGGGGATCGATCAGCGGTTCCTCGATGAAGAGTAGTCGCTTGGTCATCGATGCCTCCGCGAGCTGCGAAGCTCTTCGTGGACGACTCCTCCCGCTCTGCGGCTTCTAATGCTTCTCGAAGACAGAGCGGAATACTCCGGGAACGACGCTCAGCGCGGCGTTCCCGGAGAGGTCTAGGAGCGGACGACGTGGCCGCCAGCCCCGCCCTCGATGCCGACGTCGAGGGTTTCCGCATGCCCGCGGAGTGGGAGCCCCACGAGGCCACCTGGCTCGGCTGGCCCCACAACGTCACCGACTGGCCCGGGCGCTTCGCCCCGATCCCCTGGGCCTATGGAGAAATCGTGCGCAAGCTCGCCGACGGCGAGATCGTGCGCATCATCGTCCCCTCGAAGGCCCACGAAGCCCGGGCCCGGCGCATTCTCGAGCGTGTGGGCGCGGCCACCGAGCGGGTGGAGTTCTTCCGCTGGCCCACCGACCGCGGCTGGACGAGGGACTTCGGCCCCATCTGTGTCCGTCGCGAGGCGCCCGAGGCCGAGATCGCCGTCGCCGGGTTCCGCTTCAACGGCTGGGCCAAGTACCCGGACCACCGCAAGGACGACCAGGTGCCCGAGCGGGTGGCCAAGGCCCTGGGTCTCCAGCTCCGGCGGGCCATCTCCAAGGGTCGCCCCGTCGTGCTGGAGGGCGGCGCCATCGATGTCGACGGCCGCGGCACTGCGCTGACGACCGAGGAGTGCCTGCTCGACCCCTTCGTCCAGGTCCGCAACCCCGGCTTTCGGAGGAGCGACTACGAGGAGGTCTTCCTCGACGCCCTCGGCGCCGCCCACACGATCTGGCTCAGGCGAGGCCTCGCCGGCGACGACACGCACGGGCACATAGACGACCTGTGTCGCTTTGTGGCTCCGCGCACGATCGTCGTGTGCCAGGAGCCGGACCCTCGGGACGTGAACCACCGCCCCCTCGCCGAGAACCGCGAGCGCCTCGAGGCGGCGCGCCTCTCGGACGGCTCGAAGCCGGAGGTTGTGGAGCTGCCGATGCCCGCCCCGCTCATCTTCGACGGGCAGCGCCTCCCCGCCAGCTACGCCAACTTCTACATGGCCAACGCCGCCGTCCTCGTGCCGACCTTCAACGACCCCAGCGACCGCGTGGCCCTCGGCATCCTCGCCGAGCTCGTGACCGACCGCCCCGTGGTCGGCATCCACGCCGTCGAGCTCGTCTGGGGCCTCGGCACCCTCCACTGCCTGACCCAGCAGCAGCCCCGGGTCTGACTCGGGGGCCCTGCGGCCACCACGACCCCTCGCCGGGTCACCCCACTCGTCCGACGGGCCCCAGCTCCTCGAAGTCGTCGGTCCGCTCGAGCTTCCGGAAGGCCTCCTCGAGCTCGGGCGGCGGAGGGACTGGACGGCGGCGGGCGAGGTCGAGCCAGATCCACCACGTGTTTGCGTTGTGATCTGGATATCTGTAGAATCTACATTAATACAGGAGGGCATTCTTGCCAACGATTCAGGTGTCTGCGCACATTTCGGAGGAGACGAAGGCGCGCCTGGAGCGCTTCGTCCGGAGGACGGGGCAGACACGGGCGCGGCTGATCGAGGATGCGCTGCTTCAGCATCTCCAGGCCCTCGAAGAGCTGCCTGCCGACGCGATCGTGCCCGCCCGCGTCGTGCTGAGCGCTCGGAGCGCAGAGCGCGTGCGCGACATGTTGGCCCGCCCCCCCGAGCCGACGGAGGATATGAAGCGTCTCTTCGATGACCGTTGAGATTCGGGAGCTGCGGCGCTCGGACGACCGCCGCCCGTTTCGTTCGGGAGACGAGGCGCTCGACCTCTTCTTCCACCGCTACGCGGGGCAGAACCAGTTTCGCCATCACATCGGAGCCACGTACGTGGCCGTCGAAGGCGAGCGCATCCTCGGGTTCGTGACGGTGGCACCGGGCTCGTTGGATGCCGCCGACCTTCCGTCTGGCCGGAAGACCCCGCCCTACCCGGTTCCGGTTCTCAGGATCGCTCGCCTTGCGGTGGATGCGTCTGCCCGCGGACGCGGCCTCGGGAGAGCGCTCCTGCGATTCGCGATCGAGCTGGCCGAGCGCATGATGATCGAGCTCGGGTGTGTTGGGCTGGTGGTCGACGCGAAGCGTGGAGCGGAGGAGTTCTACCGGCGCTACGGTTTCGTCCCCCTCGAAGTGCTCGAGGGCGCCGTTGCGCAGCGACCCGAGCCCACGTCCATGTTCCTTGCCCTCGGCTCGGTGCCGCGCCCTCGCTGACCCCGCCGGCGAAGAATGCAGTGCGTGCGGGGTTCCCGCGGGTCACCGCGCCGTGCAGGTGAGGGGCGGATGAGGACCGGAGGGGTCTCTCGACCTATCGAACGCGGCCGCGGCAGGCCTTCCAGCTGGTGATGGACCGGCCTGATTCGGGCCGGCGCCGGCGCTGACGTCCGCTTGATGCACGGATGGGACGGTTAGGAGATCCGGAAGACGAGGGCCACCGTCCGGTAGGGGAACTCGATGAGCCCGTCGCGGGCGTGGGTGTGGAACAGGGCCTGCAGGGCGGCGTCGAAGCCCTCCCGGTCCTCGACGCCGCGGCGGACGTACGAGCTGGACCGGGCCCGTCCCCGCAGCCCCGCGAGATCGAAGCGCTGGGCGTGGGTCTCCCAACGCTCCCGAGGGGCCACGACGCGCGGGTGTCGTTTCAGCTGCTCCAGGGTCGTCTCCCAGCTCTCGAGGACCGCGTACTCCGAGCTGAAACGGCGCAGGAGCGCGTCGTACGCGGTCATGAACCCGCCCTCGCCGCGGATGTTCCAGATCGCGGCGACGTGGCCGTCCGGCCCCAGGATGCGGTGGAACTCATCGAGCGCGGCGTCGAGACCGAACCAGTGGAAGGCCTGGGCCACGGTCACGAGCGACACCGAGCGGTCGGACAGGCCCGTCGCCTCGGCGTCCCCCCGGAGGTGCTCCACCCCGCTCCCGGACGCCCGGGCCTCGGCAAGCATGTCCTCGTTGGGGTCGATGCCCACGACGTCGAGGTTGCGATGAGCGAGCATCCGCGTCAGGATGCCCGTCCCGCAGCCGACGTCCGCCACGCGGTCGCCCTCCCGGACCGCCGACTCCGCGACCACCCAGTCGACGAGAGCCTCCGGGTAGCCGGGCCGGAAACGCGCGTACCCCGCGGCGGCGCCGGAGAAGCGCACCCGCGGATCCTCGTGGCCCGAGGCCGCGTTGGCGTCGTCCTTCTCCGCTGGGCTCACCGCCCCGCGCCCGAGGCGACCGTCCGCGCCGCGCTCCGCACGCGGGACCGACCCCTCGGCTTCCGGGGCCGCGACAGCAGCGGGCCGAGGAAGCGCCCGGTGTAGGAGCCCCTCACCTTCGCCACCTGCTCGGGCGTACCCTCGGCGACGAGTTGCCCGCCGCCGTCGCCGCCCTCGGGGCCGAGGTCGATCACCCAGTCTGCGGTCTTGATGACGTCCAGGTTGTGCTCGATGACGACGACGCTGTTGCCGGCCTCGACGAGGCGGTCGAGGACACGCAGGAGCTTCTTGATGTCGTCGAAGTGCAGGCCGGTCGTGGGCTCGTCGAGGATGTAGAGGGTTCGTCCCGTCGACCGCTTCGAGAGCTCGCGCGAGAGCTTCACGCGCTGGGCCTCGCCGCCGGAGAGGGTCGGGGAGGGCTGGCCGAGGGCGATGTAGCCGAGGCCGACGTCGACCAGCGTCTCGAGGGCCCGGCGAGTGCTCGGGTGGTGCTTGAAGAGCTGCAAGGCCTCGTCCACGGTCAGGTCCAGCACGTCCGCCACCGAGAGCCCGTTGTACTTCACCGCGAGGGTCGCCTCGTTGAAGCGTCGGCCGTGGCAGACCTCGCAGGGGACGTACACGTCGGGGAGGAAGTGCATCTCCACGCGTCGCACCCCGTCGCCCTGGCACGCCTCGCAGCGGCCGCCCTTCACGTTGAAGGAGAAGCGCCCCGGGGCGTACCCGTGCATCCGGGCCTCGGGGAGAGCGGCGAAGAAGTCGCGGATGAGGTCGAAGACCTTGGTGTAGGTGGCGGGGTTCGAGCGCGGGGTCCGCCCGATCGGGCTCTGGTCGATGTCGATGACCTTGTCGATCTCCCCCAGGCCCTCGATCTTCCGGTGGCCGCCCACCACGCGATCGCTCCGATGAAGAGCTCGGGCCACGGCGGGGTAGAGGATCTGGTTGACGAGGGTGCTCTTCCCGGCCCCCGAGACCCCGGTGACGCAGACGAACACCCCGAGGGGGACGCGCACGTCGAGATTCTGGAGGTTGTTCTCGGAGGCCCCGCGCACCACGACCGCCCGCCCGTCGCTGGGGCGTCTCTCGAACGGCACCTCGATCGACAGCTGGCCTCGAAGGTAGCGGCCGGTCAGGCTGTCCTTCGAGCGCTTGACCGTCGCCGGGGTGCCGGCGGCGACGATCTTGCCCCCGTGCCGCCCCGCCCCGGGACCGAAGTCGATCAGCCAGTCCGCCTCCTCCATCGCCTCGCGGTCGTGCTCGACCACGACGACGGTGTTGCCGATGTCCCGCAGGTGCTGGAGGGCGGCGAGGAGCTTCATGTTGTCCCGCTGGTGCAGCCCGATCGAGGGCTCGTCGAGGACGTAGATGACGCCGGTCAGCTCCGAGCCGATCTGGCTGGCGAGGCGGATCCGCTGGCTCTCGCCTCCGGAGAGGGTGGGAGCGGGGCGGTCGAGGGTGAGATACGTGAGCCCGACGTCGAGCAGGAAGCGGAGGCGGGAGCGGATCTCCTTCAGGAGCTCGGCCGCGATCTTTCCCTCCGCCCCCTTGAGGTGGAGGCCGGAGAAGAAGTCGTGGGCCTCGGCCACCGCGAGCCCGGTGATCTCCGTGATCGCCCGCCCCGCGATCTTCACGCCGAGTGCCTCCGGCCGAATGCGCCGCCCGCCGCAGACGGAGCAGGGCCGGGAGGAGAGGAACTTCTGGTAGTACTGCCGCATGTCCTCGGACTTGGTCTCCCGCATCCGCCGCATCATCGAGTTGATGGCACCCTCGTAGCGCATGCGGAAGGACCCCGTGCCCATCGACCCCCGGTAGCTCACCTCGATACGCTCGCGGCCGGTGCCGTAGAGCAGGATCTGCCGGTGGCCCTCCGGCAGCGACCGCCAGGGGACGTTCAGGTCGATTCCGCGCTCACGGGCCACGGCGCGCACGATGTCGCTTCCCCAGGTCGTGGCGTCGCCGACCGCGCCGAGCGGCTTGACCGCCCCCTCGTTCACCGAGAGGTCGGGGCTGGGCACCACGAGCTCGGGGTCCATCTCCACCCGCGTGCCGAGCCCCGAGCACTCCGGGCACATCCCCTGGGGCGAGTTGAAGGAGAACAGCTGCGGCGTGGGCTCGGGGAAGGAGAGCCCGCAGTCGTGGCAGGCCCGGTGCTCGGAGAGGACCATCTCCGGCTGCCCTTCCGGGGAGACGACCACGACGCCCTCGCCGTGGCGCAGCGCCGTCTCCACCGAGTCGGTCAACCGCTGCTCGATGCCCGGCTTGGCGATGAGGCGGTCCACCACCGCGTCGATCGAGTGCTTCTTCTTCTTGTCGAGACGGATCTCGTCGTCGAGGGAGACGACGGTGCCGTCCACCCGGACGCGGGTGAAGCCCGACTTGCGCACCTCCTCGATCACCTCGCGGTGCTCGCCCTTGCGTCCCTTGACGAGGGGCGCGAGGACGAGGAACTTCGTCCCCTTTGCCAGCTCCGTGATCTCGCGCACGATCTGCTGGGCCGACTGCTGGGAGACGGGGCGCCCGCACTGATGGCAGCTGAGCCGTCCCACCCGAGCCCACAGGACCCGCAGATAGTCGTGGATCTCCGTGATCGTCCCCACCGTGGAACGCGGGTTGGTGCTCGCCGTCTTCTGCTCGATGGAGATCGTGGGGGCGAGCCCCTTGATCGAGTCGTAGAGGGGCTTGTCCATCTGCCCGAGGAACTGCCGGGCGTACGCGCTCAGGCTCTCGATGTAGCGCCGCTGCCCCTCGGCGTAGAGCGTGTCGAAGGCGAGCGACGACTTGCCCGATCCCGAGACGCCGGTCAGGACGACCAGCCGCTTCTTCGGGATCTCGACGGTGACGTGCTTGAGGTTGTGCTGGCGCGCCCCGGTGATGACGATGCGGTCGAGCTCCATGAGAGATGTCCTCGCGCGAGGCCCGGAGGGCCAAACCTTCATACTAGCCGCGCGCGGGCTCCGGGGCGAGCGCCGGGACCCTTCTCCGGACACCTCGCGCGGGCTCACCGCGCCGGGACCTCGGCCTCCGGGTGCTTCCGAGGTATGATTCTCCTTTCCCAAAGGAGATTGGCGGCCGGTATGCGCGTGAGGCGTCCTTTCGTCTTCGTCGGGGCGATGAGTCTCTTCCTCGCCGGCGTGAGCAACGCCCAGCCACCACCGGCCCGGGTGATCTACGCCGAGGCGCGGGAGGATGCGGTCCGGCAGACCGTCGAGCTGCCGGGAACCGCAGAGGCCCGCACCTCGAGCCTGGTGGCGAGCGAGGTGGACGGCCTCGTGGCGGCCCTGCGGGCCCGTGAGGGACAGGCGGTTCGCAAGGGTCAGGTGCTCGTCCGCCTCCGCACCGCCGACCTCGAGCTGAGGCTCCAGGCCGCGGAGGCGGGACTGCGGGAGGCCGAGGCCCGCCTCGAGCAAGCCTCCTCCGACCTCGAGCGCAACCGCGGCCTCTTCGACCAGGGCATCCTCTCGGCCTCGCAGTTCGGCGCGGCGCGCTCGGAGCGAGACGCGTGGCAGGGGCGGGCCGACCAGCTCTCCGCAGAGATTGCGCGACTCCGCCTCGACCTCGAGCGCTCGTCGGTGAGGGCGCCCTTCGCCGGCGTCGTGATCGCGCAGCAGTGCGAGGTCGGCGAGTGGATCGGCCAGGGGGACGCGGTGATGGAGCTGGCGTCCCTGCACGACCTCGAGGTTCGGGTCGAGGTGCCCGAGCGCTACTTCAGCCAGCTCAAGCTGGGCGCCGAGGCGACCGTCCGGTTCGAGGCGCTCGACGGCCACGAGGTGCAGGGCAAGATCAGCACCATCATCCCGAGCGCCAACGTCCAGGCCCGCGCGTTTCCGTTGAAGGTGCGGATCCAGAACGACGACGGCGCCATCGGGGTGGGGATGCTCGCCCGGGTCGGCTTCGCGACCGGCGACGCCTACCGCGCGACAGTGGTGCCGAAGGACGCGGTCATCATCCGGGGACGGGACCGGATGGTCTACCGGATCAAGGACGACGACACGGTCGAAGCGGTCGCGGTGGAGACCGGGGCTGCCGTCGGCGGCTGGGTGGAGGTCCGGGGAAGCCTCTCGCCGGGCACGCGGGTCGTGACCCGCGGGAACGAGCGCCTGATGCCCGGGCAGTCCGTGGTGGGTGAGGCCGGGGAGCACACGCTGCCGTGAAGATCATCGAGAGCGCCGTTCGGTTCCCGGTGACGACCGCGGTCGGGGTGATCTTCCTCGTCCTCTTCGGGATCCTGGCCCTCTTCCGCATCCCGGTCCAGCTGACCCCCAGCGTGGAGGAGCCCGAGATCACGGTCACCACTTTCTGGCCGGGGGCGAGCCCCCAGGAGGTCGAGCGGGAGATCGTCGACGAGCAGGAGGAGCAGCTGAAGTCCCTGGAGGGCCTCCTGCGCATGGAGAGCTCCAGCGCCGACAGCTTCGGCACGATCACCCTGACCTTCCCGGTCGGGACCGAGGCCGACACCGCGCTCCTCAAGGTCTCGAACCGCCTCGAGCAGGTGCCGCAGTACCCCGAGGACGCCGACAAGCCGGTCATCAGCAGCGTCGACGCCAACGGGGGCGCCATCGGCTGGTGGATCCTCCGCTCGGCCGAGGAGAACGGCTTCGAGGGGGACATCTCGAGCCTCCACAACTTCGTGGACGATTCCATCAAGCCCGAGTTCGAGCGCGTCCCCGGGGTCGGGGCGTCGAACTTCTTCGGGGGCCGCGAGCGCGAGCTGCAGGTCCTCGTGGACCCGGCCCGGCTCGCGGCACGCCGCGTGACCTTCTCCGAGCTGTCGTCCGCGCTCGAGCGGGAGAACCGCAACTTCAGCGGCGGCGACTTCGACGAGGGCAAGCGACGCTACATCGTGCGCACCGTGGGCGAGTACCGCTCCCCGGAGGACGTCGAGGACATCGTGGTGGCGGTGCGCGACGACGTCCCCATCTACCTGCGCGACGTGGCCGAAGCCCGGCTCGGGTACCGCAAGGCCCGGGCCCGCGTCTTCCAGATGGGCGACCAGGTGATGGCCATCAACGCGGTGCGCGAGACCGGCTCCAACATCCTCGCGGTCATGGAGGGTCTCAAGTCCACCACGGCCCGCCTCAACCGCGACCTCCTCGCCCCGCGCGGGCTCGTGCTCACCCAGGCCTACGACGAGACCGAGTACGTGGAGGGGGCGATCGACCTCGTGCGCCAGAGCCTCGTGGTCGGTGGGATCCTGGCGGTCATGGTGCTGCTCGTCTTCCTCCGGAGCGGGTCGAGCACCCTCGTCATCGCCACCGCCATCCCCATCAGCATCATCGGGACCTTCCTCCTGATGACGGTCTTCGGTCGCACCCTCAACGTGGTGAGCCTCGCCGGCCTCGCCTTCGCGGTGGGCATGGTCGTCGACAACTCCATCGTGGTCCTCGAGAACATCTACCGGCACCGCCAGATGGGCAAGTCCCGCTTCGACGCCGCCCACGACGGCGCCACCGAGGTGTGGGGGGCGGTCCTCGCCAGCACCCTCACGACGGTGGCCGTCTTCGTGCCGGTGATCTTCATCCAGGAAGAGGCGGGTCAGCTGTTCGGCGACATCGCGGCGGCCATCAGCTTCGCGGTGGTGCTCTCGCTCGTGGTCTCCATGACGGTGATCCCCAGCCTCTCGGCGCGGATCCTGCGCACGGCGACGGAGGGAAGCGACGGCGGTGGCGAGACGAAGGGTGCCCACAACCTCTGGGGGCTCACCGCAGTCGCGAGCCGCCTGAACGGCCGCATGGAGGACCTCGTCTATCGGATCACCGGCTCGACCGCCCAGCGCCTGGCCGTCGTCGTGGGCCTCACCGTGGCCGCAGTGGGGTTGAGCTGGCTGCTCATGCCCAAGACCGAGTACCTGCCGATCGGCAACAACAACTTCCTCTTTGGGGTCGTGCTTCCGCCCCCGGGATACAGCCTGGACGAGGTCTCGGAGCTGCGGAAGCCCTACGACGATGCCCTGCGGCCGCTGTGGGAGTCGGAGCCCGGATCGCCCGAGACCAGGGCCCTGCCCGGGGGGGGCGTCCAGGGCTTCTTCTTCGTCTCCCTCAACGACCGGGCCTTCATGGGGGTCCGGGCCCGGGAATCGCTCCGCGTGCGCGAGCTGATCCCCGAGTTCATGAAGCTCAGCGGACAGCTGCCCGGCTCCTTCGTGGTCGTGAACCAGTCCAGCATCTTCTCCCGGGGCTTCGACGAGGGTCGGAACATCGACATCGACGTGACCGGCCCCGATCTTCCCGAGCTCCTCGCGCTCGGCGCGGAGATCTTCGGCACGGTGCGGGCGGTCATGCCCGGGGCCCAGGGTCGCCCCATCCCGGGGCTCGACCTCGACAACCCCGAGGTGCGGGTGATCACACACCGGCGCCGGGCCTCCGAGCTGGGGCTCTCGAACCGCGAGCTGGGGTTCGCAGTGAGCGCGCTCGTGGACGGGGCGAAGGCGAGCGACTACATCCACGAGGGACGGGAGATCGACCTTCGGGTCATGGGAAGCGAGGACGCCGCGCGGCGCACCCACCTTCTGAACCAGCTCCCGATCGCGACGCCGCGGGGCGAGCTGGTGACGCTCGGGTCGGTGGCCGAGATCCGGGAGGTGAACGGGCCCGTCCAGATCAACCACCGCGAGCGGATGCGGGCGGTGACGCTGCGCATCACCCCCGAAGACGAGCGTCCCCTCGAGGAGGCCATGGAGCTGGTGGAAGGCGATGTCCTGGGGCCGCTGCGTGAGCAGGGGCGGCTGGGGGGGCTCTACCAGGCCCACCTCTCGGGCACCGCCGACAAGCTCACCCAGACCGCGAACACTCTCAAGTGGAACTTCCTGCTGGCCCTCGTCATCACGTATCTGCTGATGGCCGCTCTCTTCGAGAGCTTCCTCTACCCGTTCGTGATCATGTTCTCGGTCCCGCTGGCCGCCTTCGGCGGCTTCCTCGGCCTCGCCGTCACCAACCTGTTCGTCCGTCAGCCACTCGACGTGCTGACCATGCTCGGGTTCATCATCCTGGTGGGGACGGTGGTCAACAACGCCATCCTGGTCGTCCACCAGTCCCTGAACCACATGCGCGAGGACGGGCTTGCGCCGCGGGAGGCCATCCGCGCCGCGGTGGGCAACCGCGTGCGGCCGATCTTCATGAGCGTGGCGACCTCGGTGTTCGGGATGCTGCCGCTGGTGCTCTTCCCCGGGGCGGGATCGGAGCTCTACCGGGGGCTGGGGAGCGTGGTGGTCGGGGGGTTGACCGTGTCCACCATCTTCACGCTGATCCTCGTGCCGGCACTGTTCAGCCTGGTGCTCGATGCGCGCCAGGCGCTCGGCCGGCGTCTGAGCGTGGTCCTCGGCAGTGGCCGAACGAGCTAGTCGCCGACGTCGTTCCTCGGTCGCGTCCTACTAGAACGCGATGATCAAGCCGGCGGCCAGGTCGCCCTGCCAGATCCCGGAGCCGGAGTAGCTGAAGGCGCACTGGCCGGGGCTGCAGAAGACACCGCCCCCGCCCTCGACCGAGGTGTAGAAGGCGTGCCCCTCGAGCCGCAGGCCGACGTTCCTCGAGAAGAAGCTCTTCACGCCCAGGCCCAGCCCCGCGGAGAAACGGGTGTCGCCGGAGAGCTCGGAGAGGGCCGGTGAGTAGCGCGTGGCTCCCACGAGGAGGGTCCCGAAGTACTTGACGTTCCCCTCGCCCTTCTCTTCCTGGAAGCCGACCATCAGGCGCTCGATCTTGACGTCGAATCCGAGCTCACCCAGGCCCTGACCCTCGAGCGCGGTGTCCTGTCGCGAGTAGTAGACCTCGAACCGCCACGTCTGGCCGATCTTGAAATCGATGGCGCCTCCGTAGTCGAGTCCGCTCTTGAACGAGAACTTCTGGTCGAGGACGTTCGACTGGATCGAGCCGCCGAACTGGTACCCGGCGAAGCCTGAGATCTGGACCGCGGGGGGCTCGGACTGCCCGAACTGGGCCACGGCGGGAGCGGCCGTGAAGACGACCAGCCCGACGAGGATCACTGGGAAACAGACCATTCGCTTCATAGGACCCGACCATAACACGCCGGGCACCGATCGGATGAGGGAGGCCCCATGGGGGGAGGGACAGGATGAACAGGCGCGACTGGCCAGCAAACCTGGACATGCCCGCGGGCCGCCCTCCAGAGTTTCCCCGGCCCTCACGGTGACGCGCATGGAGTCCCGGGAGAGGCGGTGGAACGGTAGATGATCTCGTGGCCTCCGGGGCGTCATCCGTCGAACGCTGGCCAGACCAGGTACGTGCCACGGTTCGAGATCAAAGTCAGGCTTCGTCCCAGGTGCGGCGAGTGTAGTCGACCGCCTTCTTGATCCCCTCGAGACCCTGGTTGCCCCATTCCTCGATGCAGAGCCACTTGTCCCAGCCGTGCTTCTTGAGGCAGGAGAAGACGTCCTTGATCGGGACGATGCCGGTGCCGAGCAGGACCGGCGCCATCTTCCCCTTCGTCGATGTCTCCGCGACGTGGATGGTCTCGACACGATCGATCACCTGTTCGAGCACTTCAACCGTCCGATCTTCGCCGGCCACCAGTACATTGGCGGTGTCGAAGTTGATGCCGATGGAGGTGTCTTTGATGCCGGCGGCAATCTGAAGGAAGATCTCTACCGGATTGCTGAAATCCATGTAGTCCCAGCCGCCCGGCTTGGAGTGGTCTTCATAGACCAGCTTCACCCCATACTTCTCGGCCGCCGCCTCCACCTTCTTGAGACCCCCGATCGCCCACGCGACTCCGTCTTCGACTCTCGTTTCCGGGTGCGCCTGTCCCGCGGTCACGCGCAGGAACTTCGCGCCGAGCTGGGAGGCGACGGCGATGTCGTTGCGCAGGTACTCCACCTCACGCTCCCGCTGCAGCGCATCCGGACACGTGAAATCGGGATAGGTGGTGATCATCGCGATGCCGATGCCCGCCTCCTCGAGTCCTTCGCGGACCAGGCGCAGGTACTTCGGCGTGTGCGCCTTGATGTTGACCATCATCAGATCGACCGCGTCGAGGCCGAGGCTCTTGCCGTACTCGGCCCACTGCTTGATCGTCATCTCTCCGCTGTCGAGCTCCTTGAACAGCGATACGGGTAGACAGCTCAGCTTCATGGCTCTTTCCCTTCCATCCCTTTCCGTGTCCGGCGCACACTCATCACGCCCGGGCCGATCCAGACGACTCTCATCGCGCCGACCCCCCGGCTACATGTTCTTGATCAGCGCAAAATCGCCGGTCTTGGCCGCCTGCAACACGGAGCCCATGTATTCATCGACCGTGTCGGCGGAGAGCTGCACCGGCATGTTCTTGAGCTTCGAGTCGAGCGCCGGGTTCTTCGCCGCGGTCAGGCAACGCTCGATGTGCGCGTCGGTGAAGCCCTCAACATCGCCCAGCCTGGTTGGGAAGCCGATGTCCTTCGAGAGGCCGACCATCGCCTCGGCCACGGCGGTGCCGAGCTCCCGACCCGAAAGCTGATCGAGATCGGCGTCGGTGTAGCCCGAGGTCTTGTAGATCGCACCGACCTTGCGGAGCTTCTCTTCGACCGCCGGGGCGAAGAAGACGACGTAATAGGGGTTCATGAGCGCGCAGGCACGGCCGTGGCTGAGCAGATCGACGAGCGAGAAGCTGTTGAGGTGGGCGCCGTTGGTCCCCCCGATCATGATCGCGTAGCCACCGAGGTCCGTCGCCATGCCGAGGGCCTCACGCACGTCGAGATCCTGTTGGTCGCTGACCGCCTTCTTGACGTTCCGCACCACCATCTCGATGCCGAGGAGGCAGACCGGCTCCGCTCTTTCCAGGGCGGCCCCGGACGCGCCCATCAGCACCTCGAGACAGTGGGCGATACCGTCGAGCGCACCATCCATGGTGAGACTCAGCGGCTGCGACCGGGTGAAGCCGTAGTCGAAGATCGCCCGGGGCGGCACCACCGCCTCGTCGACGATCAGCATCTTCTGCCCCGTCTGGATGTTCGTGATGTTGGAGTACTTGGTGAGGTGCGCAGCGGAGCTGGCGGCCAGCATGCAGGCGATGTGGGGGCGCAAGGTCTTGCCGGCAGCCTCGAGCTGAGCGGTGACCTTCCCGACCCCGAAGTACCCGTCGAGATCGCCCTGCAGCGCCATGTGCACGATCGCGCACTTGGTGGCGTCGATACCGCTGCCACCGCCGATGGAGATGACGACGTCGGGATTCTGCACGCAGAGCGCGTCGACGATGCGAAACACGTCCTCCCGCGGAGCGTTGGGCCCGGCGCCGGGAATCAAGTCGCCGGCGAGCTCGACCCCGGCAGCAGCGAGGGCCGCTCTGGCCCCCGCGTGGATCGGCTCGGCCCAGACCTGTCCGACGCCGTCGACGACCACGGAGGCGCGCGTGCCGTACTCGGCGGCGACCGCGCCGAGCTGGTCGAAGCAGTCGAGGCCGTAGACATATGTATCCGCCTTGAACTCGTTCAGCAGTCGGGCGGCGTCTTCCTTGTGACTCATGGGTGTCTCCTCGTCCTGAGTGGCTATGATTTCATCGCGATCGCCCGCTCGGCCATCGCGGAGATGTTTTCCGCGTCGAGGCCGGCGCGGCTGAGAATGTCTTCGTACTCCCCTGACTCCCCGAAGCGATCCGGTATGCCGCAGCGCAGCACCGGCACCGGTTGCGTCTCACAGACGAAGGCGCAGACGGACGCCCCGAGGCCGCCGTAGACGTTGTGCTCCTCGATCGTCACGATCGCGCCCGTCTCTTCGGCAGCCCTGCGCACCAGATCCTTGTCGAGGGGTTTGACCGAATGCATGTCGATGAGTCGCGCGGAGATCCCCTTCCCGTCGAGGCGCTCGACCGCCTGACGCGCGAACCGCATCGGAACGCCCGCCCCAATGAGGGTGACGTCACTACCGTCGCGGACGACGGTTCCCTTGCCGATCTCGAACGGCGCGTCGTCGGGATAGTCGCTCGTGACCCCCTCGCGCGAGAGGCGCAGGTAGACCGCGCCTTCGTGCTCCACCATGGCCCGGACTGCCTTCCTGGTCGTGATGATGTCGGATGGGACCAGGACCGTGATGTTCGGGACCGCCTGCATCACCGCGAGGTCGCAGACCGCCTGATGGCTGGCGCCGTCGGCGAAATCCGAGAGCCCCGCATAGCCCCCCGCGAGCTTCACGTTGAGCTGACCGTAGCCGATCAGGCTGCGCACGGGGTCGGCCGCGCGCAGCGCCAGCAGGAAGGCGAAGGTGGAGGCCACCGGGATCAGCCCCGCCGTGGACATGCCGGCGGCCATGGCGACCATGTTCGCCTCGGCGATGCCGACGTTGAAGAAGCGCTCGGGGTACTTCTGTCCGAAGAGCCTCGTCTGTGTGCTGCTGGAGACGTCGGCGTCGAGTACGACGAGCTTCGGGAACTCGTCAGCCAGCTCACACAGGGTCTCACCAAACACCAGGCGCATGGTCTTGACGCCGCTCACCGTAGTGCTCCTTGCAGCTCAGCCAGGGCGGCCTCGAACTCCTGGTCGTTGATGGGCTTCCCATGCCAGGCGGATTGCCCTTCCATGAAGGAGACCCCCTTGCCCTTGACGGTGTCGGCGAGGATTGCGAGGGGACCGTCGTGCGCCTCCGCCTGGGCAAAGGCATCGACGAGCGCAGCCGCATCGTGACCGTCACAGCAGACCGTCTTCAAGCCAAAAGCCCTCAGCTTCTCCGGCAGGTCTCCCAGCGGCATGATGTCGTCCACCGTTCCGTCGAGCTGGACGTGGTTGTTGTCGATGATGAGGGTGAGGTTCCGGGGGCGCCATTTGTCGATGGACATGAGGGCTTCCCAGTTCTGGCCTTCGTCGAGCTCGCCGTCGCCGCACAGCACATAGGTGTGCCAGGTGTCCCCGTTCAGTCGGGCGGCCAGCGCCATCCCGAGACCGGCGGACAGGCCGAGGCCCAGAGGGCCGGTCGACATCTCCACGCCGGGCAACTTCACCCGGCAGGGATGGCCCTGCAAGGGACTGCCGGCCTGACGCAGAGTCATCAGAACCTCGGGATCGAAGAAGCCCTTCCGCGCCATGGTGGCGTAGAGCATCGGCGCCGCGTGGCCCTTGCTGAGCACGAAGCGGTCGCGCTGCTCCCACCGCGGCTCCTCCGGGCGGATGTTCAAGACGTGGTCGTACAGCACGGTCAGGATCTCGGCGGCGGAGAAGCTCCCTCCGGTGTGACCGCTGCCGGCCTTGTGGTTCATGCGCAAGACCGTGATGCGCATCTCCTGCGCGGTTCGCTGCATCTGTTCAGCGACGGGCATCGTGTGCGGCTCCTCCAAACAAAGCCAGACGACCAGTGGGCGGGCAACCCCCGTGGAACTACAGGCGCGGCAGGATGAACTCCGCTGCCTGCTTCGCCGCGGTATCGGGATCGGGCCGGGGCAGGATCTCAATCGACGCCCAGCCGTCGAACCCGGCCGTCTTCAATCCCTGGAAGACGTCGTCAAAATCGAGGTGCCCCTGCCCCGGCGCAAGTCGGTTGGAATCGGCGAGGTGAATGTATCTCACCAGCTTCGCGTGCCGGGTCAGTGACTCGCCGATCCGGGCATCTTCGATATTCATGTGAAACACGTCCGGCATGAGGCCAAGATTCGACCGCTCGACCTTGGCGAGCAGCGCGCCGCCTTCATCGAGATTGTTGACGAAATTGAGCTCGTAGCGGTTGACCGGCTCGATGACGACCGTCACCCCGTGGTCCGCAGCTTCATCGCAGATGCGCCGCGCGGTGTCGATGAACAGGGCTTCGGCCTCGTCCTTCGTCTGATCGTCACCGATGAAGCCGCGCGTGCGGCCGACATTGATGATCTGCCCGAAGCGCTCGGCGAGCCGGATCAGGCCGGAGAACACCCTGATGACCTCTTCGCGCTTCCCCCGGTCGGGTTGGGTGAAGTAGAGATTCGAGACCGCGAACACCTGCCCCGTGCTGATGCCGCTGACTTCGAGGCCGTATTCCTCCATCCATCCCGCGAGCTGGTTGACATCGACGTCGGACGCGTCCTTGAGCGCGAGCTCCACGCCGTGATAGCCGAGGGCCGCCGCCTTGCGGATGGACTCTCCAAACCCACGCCAGACCACGAACGCGTCGGCCGGCGCGTGCTCGGATGCAATGGCGATGGCCAGCTTCATGATCGAACCCTCCGCCGCTGTCTGATTGCGCGGTGCCCGGTCAAGAGGATCGGGACAGCATACGCGGATTCGAGCCCACGAGAAGGGCAGTGAGGCCGGGCGGCCGGGCGGCCGTGTGTGGCCTCCCTCATCGGACCGCCTCTTCTTCCCGGGCGTCGGGCCCTGGCGGTTCGGCCGCACCGGCGTCCGATGGGGCCTTCGACAGCTCGTCGTAGAGGCGGGCCATGGCCAGCAGCGGGTTGTGGCCGAGGTACTCGCGCTTGGGCGTGCCGGCCGGGGGCTGGACCTCGCGCTCGAGGTCTTCGGGTGGTCCGCCCGGCGGGATCGTAGAACTCCCAGATCGTGCCGGTCCGGTCGAACTGCCGGGCGGTGTCGTCCAGCGCCTGTCTCCAGGATCCGACGCGCGGCGTCCTCGCGCCCGTAGCGCACGCACCCGCGGGCCGCCCAGTAGCTCATGGAGTTCCAGGCCGGCCCCCGCCAGGTGAGCCGCTGGTACCCCGGCGAGTCCATGGCGATGGTGGCGATCGGGTGCACGCCGAAGAAGCGGTCCGGGTTGAGCAGGTGCTCGTCGATCACGCGCTCGGCCTGCTCCGGGGTGGCGATCCCCACCACCAGGGGCCAGATGGCGACGAAGGACTCGACGCGCTTCTCGGGATCGTCGATCGACCAGATGTCGTAGAAGAAGCCCGCCTCCGGGTCCCAGAGATCCTCGCGGACGAAGCGCTCCAGCTCCTCCGCCTTCTCCAGGTAGCCGCTGCGCCTCGTCGGGCTTGCCCAGCCGCGTCGGCCCACTCCGCGGCCAGGACGTACAGGTTGTAGACGTGACAGGTGGCGTCGAGGAACGCCCAGTGGGTGCCGTCCTCGGCGATGGCGTAGGGCTGGCGAAGGTCGTCGTCGAGCCCGCTCTCCCAGGCGGTGCGGGAGTACCAGAAGCCGCGGGCTCCCCCCGTCGGTTTCGCTCGATACCAGGCGATCTGCCGGGTCAGCGGCTCGTAGGCGGCGACGATCGGCTCGTCGGAGCCGAGGTGTCGGGACGAGGTCCTCGACGGCGATGGGCCAGAGCGGCGGGTGCCCGGCCTTCGTGCTCCAGCGGGGCCTCTCGCCCGGCCGGTCGGCGTCTCCACCCAGATGACGCCCGGCACCAGGCCGTCCGGCTCCTGGTTGGCCAGGTTGTTGAGGATCTGTCGCTCCGCGTGCTCCGGGAAGGGTCGGCACCAGGTCGAGGGTGGCGTGGACGATGTCCCAGTGCCCGAAGGCCCGGGCGTGGTAGCCGGGCCCGATCTCCACCCAGGGGTGGGGGAAGGGGGGACCGGCGGGGCGGGTGGACCGCCGGTGCAGGTCGGCCAGGTACGTCAGCATCGGCCGCCACTCGGGCTTTCCCAGCCGCTCGGCCTCCGCCGACAGCCGCCCCCACGTCGATCGGGGCGCTCGCTTCGGGGGTCGCGGGCCTCCTCGCCCGGCTGGCACCCGAGCAGCGGCGTCAGCAGCACGACGGCGAGCAGCAGCGTGTTTCGGATGAGCATGCTGACTCCTCCAGGCTCGCGGCGACTCGACAAGGTCGGCGCCGGGCTCTCAGTCCATCCAGCCCCCGGGGATCTCCGCCTCGTAGACCTGGGCCCAGCCCGAGCGGTCCGAGGTGAAGACCACCCGGGAGCCGTCCGGGGAGAAGCTCGGGTGGGGGTGGGTGTGCTGGGGGGCGTAGACCTTCACCGGGCCGTCGTCGTAGGGGCAGTGGTCGGTGTTCCAGTGATCGCCGGCGCTGCTGGCCGCGGACTCGCACAGCGGGCGCGGCTCGCCGACGCCGTCGCGGGCGTCGAAGATCTGCAGGCCGATGTCGGGGTTGCGGGTGTCGGCGACCATGAACCGCCCCGTCCGGTCGATCATCGGGTGCCAGGCGTTGAAGCGGCAGGCCTGGCGCACCGCCCCGGTCTCCACGTCGATCCCGATGACGCCGTGGGGCCAGCTCGTGGTCAGGATCTCCGGGTCCCCGGGACCCACGTCTCGTGGACGATCCACTCCTTCTTCGCCGCGTCGCGCTCGTAGGCCAGGCGGTTGCCGGATGCCGTCGCGGCGGATGACCCAGATCCGGGAGTGGTAGGGGCCCGGCGTAGCGCAGGAGCCTCGGGTCGTCGGGGTGGAACTGGGGGTGGCCGATCGAGTCGCGCTCCAGGATCACCTCGCCGTCCCCGGTCCGGGTGTCGATGACGTGGAGGCGGGTCACCTCGCCGAAGCGCACCGGCACCGCCCACCAGCGGTCGTCCCGGCTCAGGGTCGTCGTGCCCATGGCCGCGCCCACCATGCCCGCCTCCTGGATCGACCGGGTGGCGAAGCTCGCCAGGCGCTCCTCCTCGCACGTCCGCGTCGACACCCGCCAGGCCTCGACCCCGGCGGTGAAGTAGACCCAGGCGCCGTCGTGGGAGGGGTGGATCGACCACTCGTTCAGGTCGTCGCGGTCGGTGAGCTGGACGAGCTCCCCGCTCTCGCGGATCTCGAGGAAGACCTGCGGGTGGCCGCGTCCGGTGCGACACGAAGACCAGGTGCCGCATCGCGTCGTCGTAGGCGGGCAGGTAGTAGAAGGGGTGGTGGTGGATCGAGGGGTGGGACGTCACCCGGCGCACGCGCACGCCGGTGCGGGGGTCGGTGGACTCCTCCGCCTCGCTCGGGAGGACGTCACCCCGCGCCATCTCATCCGCTCCGCTTCAGGAGGCGCTCGGCCCGGCCGACCAGGAGGTCGTGCCGCTCGGCGTCGGTGAGGTCCATCCCGTCGATCGCCTCGAGGGTCGCTCCGGATGTAGCCGGGGCCCCCCTCGGGGTCGAAGGGCATGTCGGTGGCGAACACCATCTGGTCGAGGCCGAAGAAGGCCGCCCCGCACTCGATGGCCGCCCGCGACCCGAAGGTGGCGGTGTCGCCCCAGAAGCGCTTGAAGGCGTCGAGGGGTCGCTCGCGCGAGGGACGGTCTCGACGGCGTGCTCCTGCCCCGGCGCGATGCGCGAGCCGAGCTGGTCGAGCCCCGGGCCCAGGCGGCCCTCCATCATGGGGACCGTACCCCCGGCGTGATGGGTGATGACCACGAGGTCCGGGAAGCGGTCGAAGAGCCCGGCGAAGACGAGGCGTCCCATGGCCACCGCCGTCTCGTGGGGCCAGCCCAGGGCCCACCACAGGTCGTACTTCGACAGCTCCTCGCTCGGTGTAGTCGGGGCGGGTGATGGGCCGCGCGGGGTGGAGCCAGACCGGACGGCCGAGGCGGTGCATGGTCTCGAAGACCGCCAGGTGCTCGGGCTCGTCCAGGGGCCGGCCGCGGATGTTGGAGAAGACCTGGACCCCCGCCGCGCCCAGGTCCCGCACCGCGCGCTCGGCCTCGGCGCAGGCGGCCTCGGGGTTGTTCATCGGGCAGGGTCGCCACGAAGCTCGGGAAGCGGTCCGGGTGGCGGGACACCATCTCCGCCACCTCGTCGTTGCCGATGCGAGCCAGCTCCGGCGTGACGTCCGGCCCCGCGATCACGTCGATCGGCGGCGAGGCGAGGCAGGGGACCTGCCGGTAGCCCGGGAAAGCGGTCCATGATCTCGAAGCGCGCCGTCGAGATCGGCCATCACCGGCATCCGGCGGGCCCGGTCGAACATGAGGAACGGCCGCTCCTTGAGCCGGTCGACCGCGTCGCAGTATCGGGGCGGCAGGCAGTGGCAGAAGAGGTCGAGGGAGTCCGTCCTCAACCTGCGCTCCCGGCGCCGGCGGCCACCGGGGCCTCCTTCGGATCCACCGGGCAGGCGTAGCCGATGGCCTCGAGCGCGTCGCGGATCCGCCGGACCTCCTCGATCGGCAGCGGCCGGATCGGCCGGCGGAAGACGGGGCTGGGGAACTTGCCCATCAGCCAGCGGGCGACCTTCATCCGCTGGTGGGCGCCGCTGCCCGGCTCGCCGAAGTTGTAGACGACTGCGGGCGAGGGGGGCCACCGTCTCCTGGGCCTTCCGCGCCCGGGGCAGGTCCAGCTCCAGGGCGGCGTGGACCACCTCGACCATCAGCTCCGGGGCGAACCCGGCGAAGCCGATCAGCGCGCCGTCCGCGCCGTCCACGAGGGTGGGAAGCAGGTACTCGTCGTGGCAGGTCAGGATCGGTCACGTGGGGAGCCCGCGGCCTTGAGCTGCTCGTAGTCCCAGCGCCACCGGGCCATGTCCCGGGTCCCCATCTTGATCATCACCACCTGGGGGATCTCGCACGAGGGCCTTCATCTCGTCGAGGGTGTAGCCGGCCTTGGTCCACGCCGGGTACTGGTGGACGATGATCGGGATGTCGGCGCTGGCCACGTCCTCGAAGAAGCCCACCGCGGTCTGCGCGCTGCGCCCGAAGCGGAGCCAGTGGTGCGGAGGCATGAGCAGGATGGCGTCGGCACCGGCCTCCCTGGCCGCGGTCGCGTGATCGATCGCCCTCCGCGCTCCCCTCGGCGCTGACGCCGGAGACCGCCTTCGCCCCGGTCCCCCGGGCCCCCTCGACGGTGAGGCGGGTGACCCGCGCCCGCTCCTCGGGGCGCAGCGACATGATCTCGCCGGTGTGGCCGTTGCAGACGACACCCTTGATCCCGTCGACCGAGGCCACCTCGGCGATGTAGCGGCGCAGGCCGCTCCTCGTCGATCGACTCGTCCGGCTCGAAGGGACACAGCGTCGCCGCGAAGACGCCGGCCCAGGGGTGCTCCTTCCAGTCCATCGTGGGTCTTCCTTTCCGATCGTCCGTCCCGCTCATGGCGTTCGCGCGTACTCCTCGTAGCGCCGGGCGATCTCCGCCTGCTCGTAGTCGCCCTCGTGAAACACGAAGCGGTAGCGGAAGGAGAGGCTCTCCCCGGCCTCGACCTCGGATCGGCTCGGTCTGGCCGGTGGTGTCGTGGCCCCCCGAGGGGTTGGCGGTGATGAGGCCGTAGTGGCGGGCGTGCCACCAGGTGGGGTGGCGTGGGTTGGAGGGGTGGTCGAAGATCGCGACCCCCACCATCTTCCCGTCGACGGGGGCCCAGTAGTCGAGCCACTTCGCCCGCTTGCCCCAGACCGGGACTGTCCCGGTCGCCCTCGCTGTTGATCGCGTGGCCCTTCGCGACCGGCCCCTCGAGGCGGAGCTCGGGGTGGGTGCGGATGGCCATCATCCCCTCCTCGTCGACCCCGAAGGTGAACGGCCCCTCCGACGCGTGGAGGGAGACCGCGTAGTCGATGATGCGCGCGCCCTCATGGGTGGAGAGACGGATCGTCCGCGTGTCCGTGCAGTGGACCCGGCCGTCGGTGTTCACCCAGCGGTTCCGGGACTCGATCACCCCCACGCCGTCCTCGACCTCGGCCCGCAGCAGCTCGTCGTGAAGCACCTTGGGCTGCGGGTCGAGGGCCCGCCAGAAGTCCACGCCGTTGATGTCGCCGAACGTCATCCAGAGCCCGCGGTGGTGGCGGTGGTCGCGGGCCTCCCGCTCGTCGCTCTCGTCCAGGGGCCACAGGCGGGTCATACGGGTCCCGCCGGGTCCGATCACCGGGTGGAGAACCGGCTGAACGTCGAGATCGTAGATGTACTCGGTGAAGAGCCCGCCGTCGACCTCCACCCGGACTCGCCCGTCGAGCTTCTCCACGGTGACCACACCGTCGGCGGCACCGGCCGCGGAGCCCACGCACGTCAAGAGAGCAATTGAAAGCAGTGTTCGCATGTTCACATCCTCATCAGTAGAACGAACCCACCGATCAGGGCGACCACCGCCAGGCAGCCGCCCAGGAAGCCGGCAACGGAGTTTCGCGACGGCTTTGGAATCTCGAGGCCGCCGGCGGTGAGCAGCATCTCGCGCGACGCTGGCTCGACCCCCGGGGGCAGGGTGCAGGGGGTCTCGATCACCTCCCCCTTCTGGATCGGCGTGCGGGTCAGGTCGTAGTAGAGGTCGAGCTTCTCCTTCGGCACGGGTCGGGTGAGGAGGCTCACGACGACGCCGACCGAGGTGGCGGCGACCATGTACGCCAGGATCTCCCAGGGCTTGTAGATGGCCGCCGAGCCCTCCTCGACCCAGACCAGCCGCAGCGGCTCCGCGAAGGGCAGCCGGGCCGCCCAGTCGACGAAGAGCTCGCGCGTCACCAGCCACCAGGTCCCGAAGCCGGCCAGGGTGCTCGCCCAGGCCCCGGCCACCGTCGTCCGCCGCCAGAGCAGCCCCAGCCAGAAGGCGATCCCCATCATCGGGTTGATCTGGAACCAGATCTCCACCCCCTTGATGACGTCGCTCACCCAGTAGGCGAAGGTCAGGCCCCCGGCGACGATGACCAGCCCCATCAGCCGCCCGACCCCGACGTAGTGCCCGGCCGAGCGGCCCGGGCGCCAGGACCTGGTAGAGGTTCTGCGGTGAAGAGCCCGGAGGCCGCGATCATGAACGAGTCGCAGGAGCTCATCACCGCCGCCAGCAGCGAGGCGAGGAAGAGCCCCAGGAGCCCCGGAAACACGCCGGGAAGGAAGGCCCGGGCCACGTCCCCGTAGACGTTGTCGGGGTTGACCGTCGAGAGCTCGACCCCCCGCGTGAGGTACCAGGCCACCGCGGCGAGGGCGGTCAGGCACCAGGCGACGGTGCAGATGCGCTTGATGTAGGTGCCCACCGTGTAGCCGACCCTGCCCTCCATCTCGGTCTTGCCCGCGGCCGCGATGCCCATGGCGCTCGGGAAGGCGACGATCCCGACCAGGATCTGGATCGACATCATCACGATGAAGAAGAGCCCGACCTTTCCCGGAGCGACCAGGGAGAGCATCTGGTCCGCGAGCCCGGCCCCGGTGATCGCCTCTCTCACGCCGTCCAGCCCTCCCACCGCGCTCAGCACGAACGGCAGCAGCATGAACGAGAAGACCAGGGTCAGCAGGCCCTGGACGAAATCGGTGACGATCGCCGCCCCCAGGCCGCCGGCCATGCCGTAGGCCACGAACAGCACGGTGATGCAGGCGATCGCCAGGCGGGCGTCGATGAGGCCGCCGGTGCCGGCGTCGATCAGGGCCCCGGCCCCCTTGAGCATCACCCCGATCTTGACCGCCATGCCGCCCATGCCGACGACGGCGAACAGCATGGCCACCCCGCGGTCGAAGCGGAGCGAATAGACGTCGGCGGTCGTGACCGCGCGGAAGCGGCGGAAGATCGGCGCGATCAGCCAGTAGAAGGGAGTCGTGATCAGCCAGATCCACTGGTACCAGATGCCGCTGACACCCTGGCGCATGGTGGCGGCGGCGACGCTCACCGCCTGGTCGGAGGCGGTCCCCGTCCCGAAGGCGTGCATGATCATCATCGACTTGCCGAAGCGGCGCGGCATGAAGAAGTCGGCCGACGACGTCACGCGTCGCGCCGTCCACACACCGAGGACGGTGATCCCCAGGAGGTAGGTGACGAGGACGACGCTGTCGACGAAGTGCATCGCGTGTGAGTGCTCGACGGGTGGCGTGGGGCCGCAGCGGGGGGATGGTATACCAGAAGGCCTGAGCCGGTATACCAGACGGCCACAGCCTCATAGCAGGCGCACGACGCTACGAAGATGCACAGGACTTCGGCGCCACGGGACTACAGAACGACCCGCAACTGGACGACACAGAAGTAGCCGAAGACGAGAAAGGCGACCGCCAGGCCCGCTCCGAAGACCCAGTGCGGCCGGATGACGCGCCACGCCTCGTCGCGGAACAGGCGCGGCATCACGACGTAGAGCCCGATCCCCACCCATAGCGCCTGCAGCGGGGTGAGCAGCAGGCCATCGAGGATGGCCCCCATCTTGACGAGAAACACGGGTCGGAGACCGAGCGTGTAGACGATCACCATGTTCGTGAAGAGGAAGAGCAGGAGGAACATTCGGAACTGGGTCTTCCAGGCGAACCGTCTCCGGAAGCCGGGGACGCAGATTCGAAGCGCATCGGCCAGGAGCCGAGGCCAGCCCGCGAGCTGCCCGACCTGGGTGGCCACCAGCGCCGCCGCTCCCCCGAGCATGAACAAGACACCGCCAAGCCGGCCCCACCGCACGGAGAAGACCTCGGACAGCGACACCGCCACGCTCGGACCCTCCGGCGCCAGCTGGCGCGGCCCCAGCACCCCGGCCCCGGCCACGAGGAAGCTCGCGGTGACGACGGTCCCGATCACCATCGCCAGCGTCGCGTCGACGTAGACGACCCGGCACCAGCCGCGAATCCGGAGCGCCCCCTCGCGCGTGATCTGCCGCAAGGCCCCGACGTCGGCGGGCTCGCCGTAGCGCCGGCCGGCGGCGGCCCCGTAGCCGGCGCCCAGGACCCAGTAGGTGTACCAGACCTGGCTCGCGAAGCCGCCCGCGCTCCAACCGAGGAGCGGCAGCAGCTCACGCCAGGGATTGTCGCTGATCCCCTGGGCGACGGCCCAGGCCGGCACCGGCGGCGCGTGGGGCACGAGCCCGGCCAGAAGCGCGCCCATGTCCGGGAGCACGTGCACGGCCACGTAGCCGACCCCGAGGACGATGACCGCGACGAAGAAGCTCATCACGATCTTGAGCACGTCGAAGGCCCCGGACCACACCACTGCCACCGCGAAGATCGAGACCAGCCATCCGCCCCAGTAGGGCGGGAGGGGGATCAGGCTGCTGACGAAGATGCCCGCGGCCGAGGCCAGGGAGGCGATGGCCACCGTGGCCGCCGCGACCTGGGCGACCATGATGACCCACACCACCCAGTGCGACGGGCCGGGGATGCGGTCGAACATGTCGATCATGCCCTCGCCGGTGCAGACGGTGTAGCGCGCGCCGCTCAGGCCGATCCAGTACTTCAGGAAGACGCCGGCGACGACGGCCCACATCACCGCCGTGCCCAGGACGGCCCCGGTGCGGGTGGCCAGGATGACCTCCCCCGAGCCGATGTACTCGGCGCACCAGATGAGGGAGGGCCCGACGAGAAGCAGCATCGCCGCGCCCCTCGGCGGCTTTCGGATGGACGTGGCGTCTTCCGTCATCGAGGCTCGACCTCCCCCGGCACCCGCATCTTAGGCCAGGTGGGGGAGCCTCGCCCCGGGCCCCGCCCCCGTCTTCATGCACGCGCTTGCCAGCGGCGATACATTAGGGGGCGGTCAGACGCCAGGATATGCGCCCCCGGGGCGCGGGTTCCGGGAGAGCGGAAGGAGCCACGATGCGCACGACACGTCCACCCCTGCCCCTCCTCGCGACCGTCGTGGGTGCCGCCCTGGCACTCTGTGCCGTGGCCGCCGACCCGGCCGGCGCGCAGCCCTCGCTCGACGAGTCGGCTCGCGAGCCGGTCCGATACGTCGGTGAGGAGCAGCCCGACAAGCGGCTTCACGACGGCGGGCTGCGCCACGCGGTGGGGGTGCACAGCTACCAGGTCTACCGGGCCAACCGCGCGCACCCCGTCGAAGGGGACGTGGTGGGCTTCACCTACAGCCACCAGCCGTACCTGGCCTACTGGAAGGACAGGTTCTACCTGGAGTACGTCTCCAACCTGGTCGAGGAGCACGCGCCCCCGACCCGCACGATGCTCACCACGTCGGCGGACGGCCTCCACTGGTCGGACCCGATCGTGGCGTTCCCGATCTACGTGCTGCCCGAGGTCCGGCGTGGGGACACGGTCATCCCGGCGGGGCGTGCCTCGGTGATGCACCAGCGGATGGGGTGGTACGTGGCCCCGAGCGGTCGGTTGCTGATGCTCGCGTTCTACGGCCTGACCGCGACGAAACGCCACTCGCCCAACGTCGGCAACGGGCTGGGTCGCGTGGTGCGCGAGGTCTACGAGGACGGGAGCCTGGGACCGATCCACTTCATCCGCTACAACCGACACGCGGGTTGGGACGAGTCGAACACGCGCTACCCCTTCTACAAGACGAGCGACGACGCCGGCTTCGTCGAGGCGTGCGAGGCGCTCCTCGCCGACAAGCTGAGGACCCTCCAGTGGTGGGAGGAGGACCGGGGCAAGGACGGCTTCTACGTCATCGACCCCAGCGACGTCGAGGGAGCGTTCGAGTTCACGGAGAACGTCACGACCTCACTGGGTGCGGGGAAGGCGTTCGCGTTCTTCCACCGCCCCGACGGCGTGGTCGTGGGTCTGTGGAAGAACCAGTGGTCGGCCCTGAGCCCGGACGAGGGGAAGACGTGGACACCCCTCACGCGCTCGACCACGCTCCGGACCACCGGGGCCAAGGTGTGGGGGCAGCGTACGGAGGACGGACGCTACGCGCTCGTCCACGATCACTCCGCGACCCGCAACCGCTTCCCGCTCGTGGTGATGACCGGTGACGACGGCCACACCTTCGGCGACATCTTCGTGGTCCAGGGCGAGATCCCGCCGCTCCGCTATCAGGGCTCGCACAAGAACCACGGGCCCCAGTACGTGAGGGGCATCGTTGAAGGAAACGGTGACCCGCCCGGGGCGCATCTCTGGAACGTCTACAGCATGAGCAAGGAGGACATCTGGATCAGCCGCACCCGGGTCCCGGTCTCGGGCACCGTAGAGGCTGATGTCGAGCAGGACTTCGAGAACCTCGCGAGCGTGAGCGACCTCGAGCTCTGGAACCTCTACGTCCCCCAGTGGGCCCCCGTCACCCTGCGGGCGGATCCCGAAGACGAGGGCAACACCTGCCTGGAGCTGCGCGACGAAGAGCCCTACGACCACGCGCGCGTCGAGCGCATCTTCCCCGAGAGCCGCGGGAAGGTCACGGTGACCTTTCGCGTCCGGGTCGAGCGGGTGTCGGTGGGGCGGGCCCTGGAGATCGAGGTCCAGGATCGCCACGGCACCCGCCCCATGCGGCTGCGGCTCGACCGCGAGTCGCTGGGGCTCGACCGAAAGGCCCTGCCGGGCCTGGGGCTGATCCCGATCGAGAGAAGAAAGTGGTACGAGGTCTCTCTGCGTTTCGACGTCGGGAGCCAGACCTACGACGTGCTCCTGGATGGTGAGACGCACCGCGAGGACCTTCCTTTCGCCGACGAGGTGGATTCGCTCGAGCGCCTCGTCTTCCGCACCGGCCCGTACCGCGCCGACGTGCGGGGGCTGGTGGTGGAGCCCGGCGCTCCCCGCCCGGGTCTCTACACCGAGGATCTGCCGGGCGGGGAGCTGAGGCTGCCGGCGAACGTCTTCCTGGTCGACGACGTCCGAACCTCACGCCAGCAGTAGCGCCCGTCTGCCCGGTGACCCCGGGGGAGGCCGAGTGACCAGAGCAAGGGAGAACCGAATGCGGAAGAAGAAGGTCGGGCCGAGGCGGAGCCTGAAGGGCACCCTCTTCGATCTGAGCGGACGCGTGGCCCTCGTCACCGGTGGGGGCCAGGGGCTCGGCCGCGCCATCGCCCTCGGCTTCGCGGGGGCAGGGGCGGACGTGATGATCTGCGGCCGCCACGAGAAGACGCTGAAGGCGGTGGCGAGCGAGATCCGTCGCCACCGGGTGAGGGCCGAGTACATGGTCTGCGACCTCACGCGCCGCGAGGAGTCGGAGGCCCTTGCCAAGGCCGCCCAGCGGAAGATGCGCCGGGTGGACATCCTCGTCAACAACGCCGGCACCAACGTCCCGCAGCCCACCGAGCGGATCACCGACGAGGACTGGGACCGCGTGTTGGAGCTCAACGTCAGCTCGAGCATGGCCCTGAGCCGGGCCCTCGCTCCCGGGATGAAGAAGCGCGGCTGGGGTCGGATCATCCACATGTCGTCGGTGATGGCGTTCGCGTCGAGCGCGGGCCGGGCGCCCTACTCGGCGACCAAGGCCGCGCTCGTCGGCCTGGCGCGAGGGATGGCCCTCGACCTCGCGCCGCGCGGGATCACCGTCAACTGCCTCGCCCCGGGGCCCTTTCTCACCGAGCTGCCGCTGAGCCTGCTCACGGACCGGCAGAAGAAGTCCCTCTCCGGGCGGACCGCGTTCGGACGGTGGGCCGACCCCGACGAGCTCGTGGGGCCGGCGCTCCTTCTGGCCAGCGACGCCGGCAGCTTCGTCACCGGCGAGACGCTGATCGTCGACGGCGGCTTTCTGTGTAAGACGTTCTGAGCAGCCCCTACTCGCCAGCCCCGTGGGCGGGGTTCGGGCGGTGGAGTCGGGTTCCGGCCGCTTCGAGCTCGTCGTACAGCCGCTTCTTGAGGGCGGCCGCCCTCTCCGGTTGGGCCTCGGCCAGGTTCCGCACTTCACCGAGGTCCTCTGCGAGGTCGAAGAGCTCGAGGCCGGGAGGGTCGTAGCTCTCGATCAGCTTCCAGTCGCCGACCCGGATGGCGGCGCCAGGACGCTTCGCCTGCGGGGAGTAGTGCGGGTAGTACCAGTACAGGACCTCGCGCTCCAGGCCACCCTCTCCCGTGAGCAGCGGGACGAGGCTCCTCCCGTCCAGGACCGGGCCCGCCGGCGACGCCTCCGTGCCCGCGACCATCTCCAGAACCGTCGGAAAGACGTCGTGCGAGATCACGGGAACGTCGACCTCCGTGCCCGGTCGGGTGACGCCGGGCCACTTGACGATCATGGGGACCCGGATCCCGCCCTCGTAGAGGTAGCCCTTCCCTTCGCGAAGAGGGCTGTTGTCGGTCGCGCGGGTGGTGCCCCCGTTGTCGGAGGCGAAGATGACGATGGTCTGGTCGGCGAGACCCGATCGATCGATGGCGTCGAGGACCCGCCCGATGTTCGTGTCGAGGTTCTCGATCATCGCCCCGTACACCGCGCTCTTCTGTGAGTCGTCCGTCTGGAGCTTCTCCTCGTACTTCCGCACCAGGGGCTCCGGACCCTCCAGCGGCGTGTGAACCGCGTAGTGCGACAGGTAGAGCAGGAACGGCGCCGAGCCGTCGCGCCGGTCGAGCCAGGAGAGGGCCTCGTCCGTGATCCGATCCGTCAGGTACTCTCCGGGCTCACCGCCCTCCATTCCGGGGATCTGAAAGTCGGGGCTGCGGCTCTTGTCGAAGAACGGGAAGAAGTACGTGTAGTGGTGCAGGGGAGCGTTCCGGGACCCGCCCGCCATGTGGCCCACCGCGGTATCGAACCCCTGCGCGGTGGGCGAGTGCTCGTCGGCTCCGCCGACGTGCCACTTGCCGACGGCCAGGCTCTCGTATCCGAGCGGATCGAGGGCCTCGGCGATCGTCACCTCGCTCGGCGGCAGGTAGGCGTAGTCTTCGGGTGGGATGATCGGGCCGTCAGCCGGGTACCGATGGGCCCCGGTGGGGTTGATGTGCCCGGTCAGGCCGGTTCGCGCCGGGCTTCGGCCGGTGAGGAAGGCCCCTCGCGAAGGAGAGCAGACCGGACAGGCGGAGTAGGCGCTCGTGAAGGTGGTGCCCTCGGCGGCGAGGCGATCGATGTTCGGGGTCTCGTAGAACGTGCTCCCGTAGCACCCCAGAGTCCCTCCAGCCCAGGTCGTCGATGAAGAGCAGCAGGACATTCGGCGGTTGTTCGACAACCTCCTGGCCCACGCGGCACGCGCTCAGCAGCAGTGGGCAGAGGAGCATCAGGGGAACCCAACGCCGGCACGACCTCGCCCCGCAGCTCAGATTCGAGCTCGTCATCGCTCTCGTCCTTTCGTCGAGGCGCTCCTGCCCACGGACGCCCCGGTTCTCCGCTCGAGCTGCCGCAAGCCTATGTCAGCCCGTGTCGAGACGTCGAGGAATCTTGCTGCCCGGCTCGCGCATGATCGGCATCGGGGACGGGACCGATCGAGGTAGGATGCGACATCGTGGGCTACCTGCACGGGAGCGACGACGCCGAGCAGAGGAGGCTCGAGGCCCAGGCCTGGTACCTGGGCGGCATCGACTTTCTGCCCCCGCTGCGCTCGGGCCTGCGGGTTCTGGACGTGGGGTGTGGCACCGGAGCCATCGCCCGCGAGGTCGCAGGCCGCGTCGCCCCGGCAGGGGTGGTCGGCGTCGATCGGCATGTCTCGCAGGTCCGAACCGCGCGGCGTCTGGCCGCGGCCGACGGGGTCGAGAATCTCCGTCTTCTTTGCGGCGATGCCGTGGCCCTGGCCTTCCCGGAGGCCTCGTTTGACGCCGTATACGGCCGCTTCGTGCTGGAGCACGTGTTCGATCCCGAGGAGGCCGTCGCCGAGATGTGCCGGGTTGTGAGACCGGGTGGGTGGATCTGCGCGTACGAGTGGGAGCCCGGCTCTTTCGTGAACCATCCTCGGTCCGAGCCCATCGACCAGGTGTGGCGGGCGATCTACGACCTGCAGGAGGAGCTCGGGGGGGATCCCTGGATCGCGCGCAAGTACTTCGCGCTGTTCTCGCGCGTCGAAGGGCTGGAGGACCTTACGGTCGACGTCCGGCCGTGGACGATCACGGCCCGGGACATCGATCGCCTCCGGCCTTACGTCGCGGCGGCCCGACAGGTGTTCCGCGAGGCGCGAGAGGGACTCCTGTCCCGGGGCTGGGTCACCGAGGACGTCCTGGCCCGTGCGGAGCAGGACTACGATCGCCTCGTGAGCAGCCCGGAGGCCTTCGTCTCCCACGGCTTCGGCCGGGCGGTGGCCCGGCGCCGCCGCACGTGAAGCTCCTCACAACCCGTGAGGACATAATAGGGCGTCGACCGGAGCCGGGAATGCTCCCATTGCGGAGGCGCGCATGATCTGGACGACGGTCTCGCTCCGCCCTCTCGCGCTGCTGATTCCCACGAGCGACGACGACCTCTCCTGGCCGAGGACGCCGACGCCGGCGGCCGAGTGAAGCGCATGCGTTTCGGGTTTGCGTCCGGCGCCCTGCTGATCGCCGTCGCCGCGGGCGGCTGCGGATCCGAGACCGGGCCCTACCCTTCGCGCGAGATCAAGCTGATCGTCCAGGCCGCGCCGGGCGGGCTCTCCGACACCGTCTCCCGCATCATGGCGAGCCTGGTCGAGCGCGACCTGGGCGTCCCGGTGGTGTGCCAGAACAAGCCGGGGGCCAGCGGCGCGCTGGCCTTCTCGTACGTGACGCGCCGGGTCCCGGACGGTTACACGATCGGCCACGGGCCGGTCGAGATCGCCATGGTCCGCGGGCTCGGCTACGCCGACGTGGGGCCGCCCGAGATGAGCCTCATCTGCATGGTCTCGAGGGTCGCGCCGGTTCTCGTCGTGCGGCAGGAGGCCCCCTGGACCACCTTCGAGGAGTTCGTCGCGGCCGGTCGCGAGCGGCCGGGTGAGCTGATCATGGCCAACTCGGGGGTGGGCTCCATCTGGCACTTCAACACGCTTCTCCTCGAGCAGCACACCGGGATGCGGGCGACGCACCTGCCCTACGGGGGCAGCGCCCCCGGCCTCGTGGCGCTCCTGGGAGGACACGTGGACGCGGTGATCGCCGGGGTGAGCGAGGTGCTCTCCCACGTGCAGTCCGGACGGCTCCGGGCGCTGGCCGTCTTCGACGAAGAACGGGCGGAGGTCCTGCCCGACACACCGACCACCCACGAGGTCGGGTACTCGATGGGGGCCGCGGCGTGGAGCGGGTTCTACGGCCCGGCCGGCTTCCCCGACGACGTGCGGGCTCGCCTCGAAGGGGCCTTCGGCAAGGCCTTCGAGACGGAGGAGTGGAGAACGCTGTGTCGCGAGCACGGCCTCCAGCCCCTCTTCCTGGACCGAGAGGAGTTCGAGGTGTTCGCCAACGAGCAGGCGCGCTTCTTCGGGTCGCGGATCCCGGAGCTGGTGCGCCTCGCCGGAGGGTCGGGCTCATGAGCCGCAAAGAGCTGATCGTCGGCACCGTCGTTCCTGGTGTTGGGGGCGGCCCTCGTGGTGAGCTCCTACGCGCTCCCGGCGGGGTTGGGACGGCTGCCCGGGCCGGGGTTCTTCCCGCGGGTGATCGGCGGGGTGATGACGCTGCTGTCGTTCGCTCTCCTCTGGCGGGCCCGGCAGGGTGAGGAGACCGCGGATGCGGCGCCGGCGGACCTCCGGACGGTATTGGGTGTCGTGGGGCTCCTCTTCCTCTACCTGCTGCTGTGGGGGACCGGCCTCTTCCCGGTGCGGACGGCGGTGTTCCTGCTCGTGCTGCTCCGCTTCCTGGGCCAGTCCTGGAGATCCGGGCTGACGGTCTCGCTCTCGCTGACCGCGGCCATCGTTCTCGCGTTTCAGATCGGCCTGCGCGTCTCCCTGGAGTGAGCCTTGGGAGCTGATCTCCTCGCCGGACTCGACGCCACCCTCCAGCTGGAGGTGCTGGCCTTCCTGCTCGCCGGGGTCACCCTCGGCGCCATCTTCGGCGCGCTCCCCGGCCTGACCGCCACCATGGGCGTCGCGGTGCTGACCCCGCTGACCTTCTGGGTCTCGGCCGAGCAGGGGCTCGCCATGCTGCTCGGCATCTACTGCGGCGCGATCCCCGCCGGGGGGATCCCCGCGATCCTGATCAACGTCCCGGGCACGCCGGCGTCGATCGCCACGAGCTGGGACGGCTACCCGCTGGCGCAGAAGGGCCGGGCCGGCCTGGCCCTCGGCGTCAACGCGCTCCTCTCGGCGCTCGGCCAGCTCGTCAGCATCCTCTTCCTGGCCGTCGCCGCCTTCCCCCTCGCGTCGTTCGCCCTGCGCTTCGGCCCGTCGGAGTACTTCGGCCTGGCGCTGTTTGGCATCAGCCTGATGGCGGGGGTGTCCGGCCGGCGGGTGATCCAGGGCCTGCTCGCGGGGATGCTCGGCCTGGCCCTGGCCCTCGTGGGGCTCGACCCCATGACCGCCTACCCGCGCTACACCTTCGGCCTCTCGGAGTTCCTGGACGGCATCTCCTTCGTCCCGGTGATGATCGGCCTCTTCGGCGTGTCGGAGGTGCTGGTCCAGATCTCGGAGCGGCGCGCGTCGCTGGTGATCGAGGCGGGCGCCCTGGGCCGGATCTTCCCGAGCGTCGCCGAATGGAGAAAGCTGCTGCCCTCCGGGCTCGGGGGAGCCGGCCTCGGAACGCTCGTCGGTGCCATCCCCGCCGCCGGCGGCGACATCGGCTCGGTGATCGCCTGGGAGCAGACGCGCCGCGTCTCGAGCGACAAGGACGAGTTCGGCAAGGGCTCGCTGAAGGGGCTCTCCGCGAGCTGCGCCTCGTCCAACGCCGCGATCGGGGGGGCGATGACGACGATGCTCACGCTCGGCATCCCCGGCGACGCCGTCTCCGCGATCCTGATCGGGGCCCTGCTGACACACGGCCTGCAGCCGGGGCCGCTGCTCTTCCGGGATCACCGGCCGTTCGTCTTCACCATCGTCTGTCTGCTCGTCCTCGCGTCGCTGCTGACGATGCTCGTCGGCCTGATCGGGGCGCGGCCGCTCGCGCGGATCCTGAAGGTCCCCAACCCCTGGCTCTGGGCGGGCATCCTGCTCCTCGGCACCGTGGGCTCCTACGCCCTGAACAACGCCGTCGTGGACGTCTGGGCGATGTTCGCGGCGGGGGTCGTCGGCTTCCTCCTGCGCAAGGCCGACGTGCCGCTCGGGCCGCTCGTGCTGGGGCTGATCCTCGGACCGATGATGGAGGCGAACCTCCGGCGCGCGCTGATCCTGAGCCGCGGCGATTGGATCGGGACGCTGACGCGCCCGATCACCCTCTTCTTCATCGTCGCGACGCTCGCCTCGCTGGTGCTGCCGCTCCTGCGCCGGCGTCGCGCGGCCCCGCGTCCCGAGCCGTCGCCCTGATCGTGGGCGCCTACTCCGCGGGGCCGGGATCCCAGATGGTGGCGGCGATGTGCTGCTCGGGCCGCTCCGCGGTCGTGTAGTAGTAGATCGTGACGATCTTCCCGTCCGTCCTCTGCAGCGACCGGGTGTAGCCGAGGTCCCAGGTGCGGCCGTCGTCGCGCAGGTGGATCTCGGGTCCCCAGGTCTGACCACTGTCCGCGCTCAGCTTCGCGCGGATCCCCTGCGGGGCGCTGCGGTAGCCGTAGGTCACGGCGATCCGGCCGTCGCGGAGTCGGACCAGGCTCGGCGGGTTCCCGTTGCGGGCGCCGGCGTCCGCGACCTGGCTGAGGAACTCCCACGTCTGACCGTCGTCCCGCGACTCGTACACGTCGATCCACATCTTCTGGATCTTGTGGGGGCCGGAGATCGGCACGTCGAGGCGGCGCCGCAGGGCGGAGACGAGGTGGGTGGGGGACACGCGGGTGGTGGCCGGCATGACGGAGCGGATCGTGATCGGCTCCCCGCTCATCCACCCCAGGAACTCGAACGTTTGGGCCCCGTCGCGGGTCCGCGCGGCGAACGCACGGTCCTGGATTCCCGCCTGGACCCGCGGCTCCTTCGCTGAAAGGAAGAAGAAGCAGTCCTCCCTGCCGTTCACCAGATAGTCCGTCCGCGCCGTCAGCTCCTTCCCACCGAAGTCGGGCAGCGCGTACGGGCCCTTCCAGGTCTTTCCGCGATCGGAGGACACGAAGAACTCGGTGCCCTGGACCCGCATCGCGAAGTCGGGGTGGGCGAAGTCGATCCCTCCCGGCGAGGCCACCGCCTCGCCCCCGTCGCCGACGAAGCCCTCCGGGTCCTCCAGGCTCCACGTCTCGCCCCCGTCGAGGCTGCGGGCGAGCACGCTCTTCGAGGGCTTGTCCCGATCGTATGAGTGCCCGTCTTCCTTCGCCTCGTAGTACGCCTGGGCGAAGCCGACGAGGATCTCGTCTCCCCAGATCCAGGCCCCGTTGTTGGCCGGCCAGCCGGCGAAGCGGCCGGGCTCGGAGTAGACGATCACGTGCCGCTTCGACACCTCCGCGTCGGCGGCGCCAGCCGGTCGCATCGCCGATGCCGCGCTGCCCACCAGTCCGATGGCCAGAACTGCCACGAGTGATCTCGGTATCATGATCATCTCCTCATGAAGCACGCGCTGTCCGTCGAGAGAGCGCCTGCCAAGGTCGTGCCGGCGAACTCGTGTGAAGCTCGACCACGCGGAACCCTCGGGGGCTTCTGCGGCCACCCCGACTGCGGGCCCGTCTGCTTCGAAGCAGAGCAGGGTCCTCGTCGGGGCCCCGGCCGCCGAAGCCCTCGCCGCGTGGTCTGCGACGTTCACACGATTTCCGTTGCGTGCCACTAGCGGATCTCGACGTCATCGACCAGGAACACACTCGATGGCGCCGGCTGACCCGCGCCCCGGAGGTCTTCCCGGTCCAGACCCCGGGTGGCCGGGGCGTCGTCGACGATCGCCGACGCGACGTCCCCGCGCCAGGGGCCGGTGCGGAAGACGAGCCGCTGCAGGGTGTCGACCTTGGTTGCGAAGGGCACGCCGCGCCGCACCCACTCCCCGTCGACGGAGAGGTCGTAGCTCTGACTCCGGGCGTCGGCTCGGAGCCCGATCGTCATCCACCGGCCCAGACCGATGCGGATCGGATCCGCGTCCGCCGTTCCAATATCCAGTGCCAGCCAGTCCTGATCGAGGCGCAGCTTCAACGGCCGCTCGGTTCGAGGGCCCTGCACCTCCACCTCGAGGACGGCGTGGCCGATCTGCTGCGGGAGCACCCGGAACGAGAGATCCACCAGGCTCGACTCGGGGAAGATCCTCTCCGCCCGTGCGTACTCGTACGGGTCCTCGTCCCGTAGCTCGAGGGCCCGGTTGCCGGCCGCGGACAGGGGGTCGTCGACGACCGAGATCGGCGCCCACTTCGGGATGTGGAGGTTCCACAGCTCGAGGTCCGACTCGTCCTTCGTGTCCTCGAAGCCCTCGTCCACCGCCGCGTCCACGCTCCCGGTGACCGGTACCCGGGCTCGGGTCACCCAGATGTCCTCCTTGTTCATGCTGTAGGAGACCCACATGTGCGTGCCGGGGGGGTCTCCGTTCCCCTCCGCGATCCCCCGGAAGTACTGGGAGCCGACCGGTTTGTGTATGCCTTGATAGCGGATCGGCGTCACCTCCCCGTGCAGGCACAGCAGGTCGTCGAAGGCGTGGCCGTCGTCGCTCGTCATCACCGCGGCCGGAAAGCGGTTCCGACGGGTGGCCGAGTGGTTGTAGACGAGGGCGTAACGGCCGTCCTCGGTGCGCTGAGCCCAGACCTTGGCCCCGTTGGTCCAGAGGGTCTTCGCCTCGACGAGCGGCGTCCAGCTCCGGCCCTCGTCCGCGCTGAGCGACACAACCCCGCGCTTCCAGAGTCCCACCACGACGCCGTCGGGACGGTGGTACCAGCTGAGGGCCTTGGGCTCGAAGGCCGTGGCCTGCTCGTGATCAATTGGGTAGAAGCCGTCGTCGGAGCGGTCATCCTCCCACCACTGCAGGGTCATCAGCTTGTCCGCGAGGAGGGCCTCGCAGGCGGCGACGAAGCCCGCGTCCGGGCTCTTCTTGAAGAAGGGGTAGCCGGTGTTCGTCTCGTCCCAGCCGGCGTGGCGGTTGTAGCGGATGAAGTAGATCGGGCCGAAGGTCCCGTCCTCGTGGATCTCCCGCACGACCCGGCCGAGGCCGTGGCCCCGGTTGGGCCCGATCCGGGGCGTCGGCGAGTAGCTGTAGAAGGCGAGGGTCAGGAGTCGCCCGTCCGGCGCCACGTAGAAGCCCATCCGCTGGTGCATGGTCGCCGGCGTCCCCGCGGGAACGTGCCAGTCCCCGTAGCGGACCTCGGGCAGGGAGTAGACGGGGAAGATCACCCGCGGCGCCGTCCAGTGGCGGCCGTCCTTCGAGGTCATCAGGAGGGTCCGCCCCGGCGGGACGTGCTCCTCCTTCAGGTCGCTGAGGTACTGGAGGTAGAAGCGGTCCTTCCAGTACGCCAGCATCGGGGCGTGGCTGTAGGTCCAGCCGACGTTGCCGCCCTCCGGCGGGGCCTCGCGGTTCGCCCGGTAGACCTGGTAGGCGTGCACGCCGACCGCGTGGCGCAGGCCGCCGTCGTAGAGACGCTTGTCGGTGTGGTCCTCGCCGACGTAGCGGACGGGCTCCTTCGCCGACTCCTCCAGTGGTGGCGGCATCGTCTCCGCGCCGAGCGGCGTGGCCAGAAGCGTCGCGGCAACGAAGAGGCCTGAGGCAACGTGTCGAGACATGGCGGCCCTCCCGCGACATAGAATCTAGGCGATCCGGGCGACGGTGGCCACCCCACGCCCTTGGCCGGGGGGCGGAGTGGATGGTCTCACCGCCGACGTGCCCCTGAACGACGGCGTGGAGGTATGCTAGCGGGCACGACTGCCACCATGACTGTCTTGAAGGTCCATCCCCGGGACAACGTGCTCGTGGGCCTGCGCGACCTGGCCCCGGGCTCGGAGATCACGCACGAGGGCGAGACCCTCGTCCTCCCGGAGGGCGTTCGGGTCAAGCACAAGGTCGTCACGCGCGACCTCGAGCCGAACGAGGCCGTCGTCATGTACGGGGTGCTGGTCGGTCGAGCCACCCGGTCCATCTCCAGGGGGGCGCCCCTCACCCCCGAGAACGTGGTCCATGCCGTCGAGGACTACGGGACCGCCACGCACGGGTATGCGTGGACGCCGCCCGACGTCTCGCGCTGGAGTGGCCGCCAGTTCCTCGGCTACCACCGGTCGGACGGCCAGGTGGGGACGGCCAACCACTGGCTGGTCGTTCCCCTGGTGTTCTGCGAGAACCGCAACGTGAAGGTCCTCGAAGAGGCCTTCCGGAAGGAGCTCGGCTACGCCCCGCCCGACGTCTACCGCCGGCAGGTGGCCGAGCTCGTGCGCCGCCACCAGGGAGGCGCCGCCGGCTCGTCGCCGCCCGAGCCTCCGTCGGTCGAGCCGGAGGCGACCCCGCGGCGGGTGTTTCCGAACGTCGACGGCATCCAGTTCCTCACCCACGAGGCCGGCTGCGGGGGCATGCCGGAGGATGCCCGCACGCTCTGCGCCCTTCTCGCCGGCTACATCAACAGCCCCAACGTGGCCGGGGCCACCGTCCTCAGCCTCGGCTGCCAGAACGCCCAGGTGGAGATCCTGCGCGAGGAGGTGCATCGGCGGAGCGCCCGCTTCGACAAGCCGCTGCTGGTCTTCGAGCAGCAGGGGAGCGCCTCGGAGCACGCGATGCTCAGCGCGGCCATCCAGCAGACGTTCGGCGGTCTGCGCGAGGCCGACGCGCAGGAGCGCCGGCCCGCGCCGCTCGGCAAGCTCACGATGGGCGTCGAGTGCGGGGGGTCCGACGGCTTCTCGGGCCTCTCCGCCAACCCCGCCATGGGGCACGCCGCCGACCTGCTGGTGGCCCTGGGCGGCAAGGTGATCTTGTCGGAGTTCCCCGAGCTGTGCGGTGTGGAGCAGAAGCTGATCGACCACTGCGTGAGCCCGGACGTCGCCGAGCGGTTCGTGCGCCTCATGCGCGAGTACGAGGCGAGGGCCGAGGCGGTCGGCTCGGGCGTCTACATGAACCTCTCGGCGGGGAACATCCGCGACGGGCTGCTCACCGAGGCCATGAAGTCGGCCGGCGCCGCCCGGAAGGGCGGCACGTCGCCGGTGACGGCGGTGCTGGACTACGGGGAGTACGCGACACAGCCCGGCCTCAACCTGCTCTGCACCCCGGGGCACGACGTCGAATCGACGACCGGCCTGGCCGGGGCCGGGGCCAACGTGATCGTGTTCTCCACGGGCATGGGCACCCCCACCGGCAACCCCGTCGCGCCGGTGATCAAGGTGTCGTCGAACACCTCCCTGGCGAGGCGGTTGCCCGACATCATCGATCTCGACGCGGGGACGATCCTCACCGGCGAGAGCACGATCGACGACGTGGGAGAGCAGCTCCTGGAGCAGATCCTGAGCGTGGCCTCCGGTGAGACCCAGCCCAAGGCGGTCGGCCTCGGTCAGAACGACTTCATCCCCTGGAAGCGGGGTATCTCGCTCTAGGTCGGACTAGCCGGCGGAGAGTGGGTGCCTCCACCTCAACCCCTCGAAGCGTGAGAAGTCGCTGTCCGTGGTGGCGAGCTCGCACCCGTGCTCGATGGCCAGTGCGGCGAGATACGCGTCGCTCACGAGGGCACCCTTGATCCCGGAAGATCGACACAGAGCGGTGAAGAGCTCCCAATGGCGATGCGTGGGGAGGACGACGACGGACCTCGGCCACTCGACGAGGCTCTCGCAGAACTCAAGGGCCCGGGGCATCGGAGTGGCGGGCTCGAAGATCCTCGGGTTCGTGACGATACGGAGGAAGCCGCTGAGAACGACCTCGGCCAGGCCGAAAGGCTCGGGACCGTTCACCACACTCTCCAGCCATCGCGCGAAGGCATGATGCTCGGGCGCGTCCTCGCGGTGCGCGTAGATGAGCACGTTCACGTCCGGGAGTTGCACGTGCTAGGGCTCGCGCTCGCCGTAGCGCTCGACATCCTCCGCGGCGATCAGCCCGGAGGTCTTGTCGATGTTGTATCGCGAGAAACGTCCGCCGCGGCCAAAGGTGACCAGATTGAAGGCGCTGGGCGTCTCTTCTGCTCGGGGGGGGCGGTTCAAGATCACGCGAACCGCGTCCTCGATCAGTCGGCTCACCGTCACGCCTGACCTCGCCGCCCGCTCCTTCAGTCGGCCCGCCAGGCGGTCATCGAGCGTGATCGTGGTTCTCATGGTGCACCAGCATATCAGAGGTGCATCAGTACATCAAAGATCCCCGCAGCCGGGTGGCCGACCGAAGTCGCACCGGCAATGGATCCAGCTCAAACTGGCAGCCCAGTATTACCGCCTCTGCATCTGGCCGCGGCGGAAGGTCGCCTCGCTGATGAGCTTCCCGGAGCGGTCCCACAGACGGGCCTCGCCGTCGGCCATGAAGTTGCGCCAGCTCGACTCCGCCTTCTTCTCACCGTTCGGCCAGTACTGGGTCCAGACGCTGCGTCCCGTCCTCCGCGTGCTCCCAGGTCCACACCGTTCTCCCGTCGGGCGACCAGTGGGTCTCGGTCCCGACCTTGCGGCCGAGCGCGTAGCCCACCTCCCACTGCTTCGAGCCGTCCTCGTGGTACCAGGTCTCGGTGCCGTGGAGCACGAAGCGGCCGTCGTCGGCCACGCCGCCGCTCCACGATCCCTTGAGCGCGCCGCTCGGGTAATGCTCCTCGTAGGTCCTTGACGTCGCTCACCGCGGTCGCGGTCGAGGCCATCAGCTCCTCGTCGCTCCTCTCGGCGGTGGGGCCGTCCAGGATCCAGGCCTCGTTCATCTCGAAGTGCAGGCAGGGGTTGGTCATGGTGGCGATGAGGTGGATCATCCCGTTCGGGCCCTGGGTGGCCACCGCGTAGCCCAGGGTCGGCCCCTTCATCCGGTCCGCGATGTCCTGGCGCTCGTGGGGCTGGGCCCCGATCAGCTTCTTGATGTGCCAGGTCTCGCCCTCGTCGTCGGAGAGGGCGGCGTACGAGCCCAGGTGCCCCATGCCCTCGGGCTGCGATCCCGTGTTGAGGTGGACGAAGTCGCTGGCGAAGAAGAGCCGCCCGCTCCGGAGCCGGAGGATGGTCGGGCGCTGGTTGCTGCCGATACGGGGGAACGGGGTCTTGCTCACCTCGTAGGTCTTCCCGCCGTCGCTGGAGACCGCCTTCGGCATGAACCCGTCGATGTCGGTGTTCTTGCCGCCCATGCCGAGGATGCGGCCGTCCTTCAGGAGGGCGAAGGTGGTGTGGCGGCCGGCGCTGCGCCCCCCGGTGTCGAGCCACGTCTTGCCGTCGTCGTCGCTCGCCCAGAGGAGCGACTCGCCCCCGGAGCCGTCGCTCGAGAGGTACATCCGGCCCTTCGTCGTCGCGGAAGGCGGTGTTGATGGGCTGGCGGGAGTGGCTGCCGATCTCGCTGACGAAGTCGGGGAAGCGCGTCGGCTGCCAGGTGGCGCCGTTGTCGGTGGTGGAGGTCCACTGGAAGGGGAAGCCGCCGAACTCGAGCTTCGGGCTGCCCCAGAAGAAGTGCACGGTGCCGTCGTCGTTCCACGGCAGCGGGGCAGTGATCGTTGGCCCCCACGAAGTCGAAGATGCGGGAGGGCATGTCCCACTGGTCGGCCCCGAAGCGGAGGCGGCTCGCGATGAAGGAGACCCCCGGCTCGTACTCCCGGTAGGAGGTGTAGATGACCAGCAGCACGTCGCCGTTGGGCAGGACCGTCACCCCCGGGCTGTGTTGGTGCCGGCGGAACGAGGGGTGCAGCGCCAGGGCGTCGATGGCCTCGTTGGGGCTGTTCTCCGGCGGGGTGGGGAGGTAGTAGCGCTTGCGGAAGTAGGGCTTCGCCGGGTCGGGGCCCTGCGTCGACGTTCGCAGGCGTCCTGCTTCACCCCCAGCTCGACCAGGGTGGGCGCCACGGGCCGGGGCGCCGTCTTCGGCATCTCCGCCTGGACGAGGCGGAAGCCGATGGCGTGGAAGCCCGGGGCGTCGGGCGTCTTGGCCTCGGACTGCGCGAGGCGGTCGTTCTCGGCGGTGTGGCGTCACGGCGCTGTCCGGCACGACCGCGGGCGCCTGGCCGCTCCAGCTCCACTCCAGGCGGAAGCGGTTGGCGTCCCGCTCGCGGGCGAACGAGCAGGACCACGGGGTGCTTCTGGCCCTTCTCGAGGGTGATCGTCCCGGAGGCCGGCGCGCTCGTCTCCCACGCGTCGATGACCACCTGGCCCCCGATCTCCAGGCGGAAGGGGCTGGCGGTCTCCACGTGGAAGGTCACGTCGCCGGTGTGGGGGCCCTCGATGAACCCGCGCCAGCGGGCGGACCAGCTCCGGGCGCCCCTCGGATCGTTGCTCCAGTTGTTGTCGAGGCGGGTGATGACCGTCGCCTCCTGGGGGTCGGTGAAGTCGATGTTGTAGTACCAAACGCCGACCAGACCCGAGCCCGACCTCGGAGCCCGGGCCGACCCCGCGGCGCGGGTGGGGCCCGAAGGACGGGGGCGACGGCCAGGCGGCTCTGGGGCCGGGCGAAGTCGATCTTCAGGAAGTTGCGCTCCTCGATGTCCAGCGGGCCCCCGCGCACGACGCGGGTGGACCCGGACGCCGGCCCCACGGGGTCGACCTGGCTCTCCGCGGGGTACTCGCCGAACCAGTCGTGGCACCACTCCCGCGGCCCGGAGAGCATGTTCTTCACGCCCCAGGCGTTGGGCTGGCCCAGATCTCGGGTCGCGGCGGACGGGTCGTCGCTGCCGGCGCGGGCCACGTACTCCCACTCGGCCTCGGTGGGCAGGCGGTAGGGCTTGCCCTCCTTCTTGCTGAGCCACTCGGCGAAGGCGACGGCGTCCGACCAGCTCACCCCCGCGGCGTAGGGCTCGAAGGCGGACGTGCCCTCGAACTCCTTCCGGAACCGGCGGAACTGCTCGACGGTGACCTCGGTCTCGGTGATGAGGAAGGGCCCCGAGAGGGTCACCTCGTGGACCGGCTGCTCGTTCCACAGGTCTCGCGAGATCTCGCTGCCCATCGGGAACGTCCCGGGCTCGATCCGGACGAGCTTCATCCCGAGCGAGTTGGTGTCGGAGTCGGCCTCGCCCGGCGTGGAGGGAGGCCACGCCGGCGCACAAGAAAAGGCCGACAAGAGCACACTGCGTCTTCGTCGTCATTGTCCGCGTCCTCTCTTCGATCTGTGCATGCCGCATCCGGAAACGACCGACGGGGTCGTTCGTCCGCCAGGACCCACGAGCGGGCTCAGGGCCGCCGCGACGGGTGGTCGCCGCGCTTCTCTTGGCAGGTGAGGCCCGACGCATCGAGCTCCGGCCGGCCGGAGTCTAGCACGGGGCCGAAGGCGCTCGAGCGATTCGAACGTCGATGGCCCGGAACTGGTACCGCGCCAACCGACGGAATAGGATTGGCCCCGGGGCCGACGCCAGGCCCGCGGCATTGACATCCGTCGTGATTCGGGACACCAGGTCGGAGTGCGTGAGTCCAGGAGGAGCGTGAGTGGCGGAGCCAAAGGTCGTGATCACGGACCTGGTCGCCGACGAGCTGACCCCGGAGCGGGAGGTGCTGGACGGGGTCGCCCGCGTGGAAGCGCTCGGCGCGAGCCGGGAAGAGGAGCTGGTGGGCCGCATCGAGGACGCCGACGCGGTGATGGTCTACGCGCTGCAGTCTGACCCGCCGCACCATCGAGCGGCTCGAGCGTTGTCGGCTCATCGTCCGCTGCGGTGTCGGCTACGACAAGATCGACGGGGCGTTCGCCCGCGAGCGGGGCATCCCCCTGGCCCACGTCCCCGACTACTGCACCGAGGAGGTGGCGGATTCGGCCCTGGCCATGATCCTCGCCCTGACTCGCGGTGTCGCCTGCCAGAGCTCGCGGCTCCGGGCGTCGGCGGCTCCGTGGTCCTGGCGCGAAGGCGGCCTCCCTCTCGTTGCGACGCCTCCGCGGGCGCGCCCTGGGCCTGATAGGGCTCGGGCGGATCGGCACCGCCACTGCCATGCGGGCCCGGGCCTTCGGTCTGGAGGTGACGTACTACGATCCCTACAAGCCCCTCGGCATGGACAAGGCGCTGGGCCTGCGCCGGGTCGACACGCTGGAAGAGCTGGTGCGGAGCTCCTGGATCCTGAGCCTCCATTGCCCGCTGACCGCCGGAGACCCGGGGGATGATCGACGCGCGGATCCTGTCGCTCCTGCCCCCGGGGGCGTACCTCGTCAACACGGCGCGGGGCGCGGTCGTCGACACCGCGGCCATCCCCGCCGCCGTGGAGTCGGGACGACTGGCCGGGGTCGCCCTCGACGTTCTGGAGCACGAGCCGCCCGCGGACGACGATCCGCTCGTCCGCGCCTGGCGCGACCCGAAGCACCCGGCCCACTGGCGGGTCCTGCTCACCCCGCACTCGGCCTTCTACTCCGAGGAGAGCCCGCGGGAGGCCCGGACCAAGGCCGCTCTGACGTGCCGCCGGGCGCTCGCGGGCGAGCCCATCGCGAGCATCGTCAACTGAGAGGAGCTGACCCCGATCCGACAGAGGCCTCCCAGAGGGCGTCGGATCGGGGTTAGCATGGGCGCGGTCTTCCGGCTCGATCCGGGGTACGGAGGGAGTGATCCAGCATGACGAAGGTGGCCGGCCTCATCCCCGCCCGCTATGCCTCGAGTCGTCTGCCGGGGAAGGTGCTGGCGCCGATCCTGGGGAAGTCCATGATCCAGCGGGTCTACGAGCGGGCGCTTCAGGCCGAGCTCCTCGACGTCGTCCTGATCGGCACCGACGACGAGCGCGTGGCGGAGGCGGTCCGGGCCTTCGGGGGGCGGGTGGTGATGACCTCGCCGGACCACACGAGCGGCACCGACCGCCTGGCGGAGATGGTCCAGCAGCCCGACTCCGGCGTCGCCGACGCCGAGATCGTGGTGAACATCCAGGGCGATCAGCCATTCATGGATCCGCTGATGATCGAGGAGGCGGTCCGGCCGATGCTCGAGGACCCCGAGCTGCCGATGGCCACGCTCAAGCACCGGGTCACGAAACCCGAGGACCTGGAGGATCCCGCCGTCGTGAAGGTCGTGGTCGACCACCAGGACAACGCCCTCTACTTCTCGCGATCGCGCATCCCCAACCCGTGCAAGGACGTTCCCCACCCCGTCTTCGAGCACGTGGGGCTGTACGTCTATCGGCGGGACTTCCTCGTGCAGTCTGAGCCACGCTCGAGCCGACGCTCCTCGAGCAGGTGGAGTCGCTCGAGCAGCTGCGGGTGCTGGAGCACGGGTACCGGATACGGGTCCTCGAGACCCGCACCGCGGACCACGAGTTCGGTGGGTTCAGCGTCGACACGCCGGAGGACCTGGCGCGGGCGGAGTCGCTCCTGCGGGAGCGCGGGCTGGACTGAGGTCGGCGGAGAGGGGGCGAGGTGATGGACATCGACCGAGCGGCGGTCGCGGAGCTGGAGGCGGGCCTCGAAGCCTCCGTCCGCGAGCGTGTCGAGGCCGCGGTGGAGCGCATCGTGGCCGCCAAGGAAGGCGGCGGGCCGGGTGGTGGTCGTCACCGGGAGCGGCCCCAACGTCCACGAGGGTGTGACGACCCTGATCGCGGAGCTGATGCGCCTGGGCGTGGTGGACGGCGTCACCACGAGCTCGGCGGTGGTGGCCCACGAGATGGGTGGGGTGCTGGACAAGGTGAAGCGGGTCGATGGGACCGCCCTGGGGCTTCCCGCCGAGAGCCTGAGGACCGGCGTGGCTGCCGCGCGGGGGCACCTTCGAGCTGAGCCTGCTGTCCGAGGAGGTCCTCTCCGAGATCCAGCGCGACCTGCCGCTGGACGAGGACGCTCCTGTCGGCGCTCGAAGAGGCCCCCGGCGACGTCATCATCAAGGCGGCCGGGAACCTCGGGTACCCGATGGGGTTGTATCTCGAGCAGCTCGCCACCGAGCTCGTGCCGCTCGCCCGGGAGAGCGGGCAGGCCCCTCGAGGCGGTCGTCGGCGCGGGGGCGGACCCGAGGACGATGATCGGGATCGGTGCGCGGAAGGGTCTGCCCGTCCTCGTGACGATCCCGCAGCTCGTCGGGGGCGGGGCGGTGGGTCTCGCCATCGGCGACAGCCTCTCGACGACCGCGAGAGCGGAGCGGGTCGCGGCGATGCTGGGCGGGGCCGACGTCATCATCGAGTCGGCGGTGGCGCTGACCCAGGAGGTGCACGACGGGCCCTTCGAGCTCTACACCGGGCACGGCCTGTGGGCAGCCTGGCAGGGACAGCCGATCTACTCGCTGAAGGGCAAGACCCTCTTGCGCATCGATCTCGACCCGGCCCTCGAGCAGGTGTGGCAGGAGGAGCGCCGGGGCAGCGCCGTCCAGGAGGCGATCGACAAGGGTCTGCCCAAGACCAAGCTGTTCGAGGTGCCCTTCCGCATGGAGATGTCGGGCTTCGCCCGGCTGGAGGGGAGCCTGCCCGTGGTGGGCGACATCGGCGTGATCTGGCCCATCCTGGCCCTGCGTGTGGCCGAGCGGCTGGGCCTCACGCTCGAGTTCCTGTCCTATCCGCAGCACACGCCGCAGGGCCAGGCGATGCGGGAGTGGATCGTCGAAGCGATCCGGCCGGTCAGCCGTCGGAACGTCCTCGAGGGTCTCGGAAGTCCGAGAAGCGGTCGCACGAACGGGTGGAGGTTCGTCATGAGAGCAGCAGCGGCGAGCGTGATCGTGCTTGCGATGTTGTCGCCGGTCGCGTGCGGCGAAGACGCGGCCCCGGTCCCGCGCGACGAGAGCAAGACGCGGGTCGTCAAGAACCTGGACGTGTACCACGAGGAGGGGCGCTTCGCGGGCTGGCCGGCCAACCACGGCGCCTGGTCGTGGGGGAACGAGATCCTCGTGGGCTTCGAGGTGGGCTACTTCAGGAAGAAGTTGGCCGGGTCACGCGATCGACTACGACAAGCCGGCCGAGCACGTGCTGGCCCGCTCTCTGGACGGGGGCGAGACCTGGACGATCGAGAGGCCCCCCGGCCTGCGGCCGCCGGCGGGTGAGATGGTGGCGGGAGTCCCCACCGGCGAGGGGGGCCAGCCGCTCACCGACTGCCCCGGGGGGATCGACTTCACCAGCCCCGGCTTCGCCCTGACCGCGAGAATGACCAGCGTCGACGCCGGCCAGTCGCGCTTCTACTACCACCCTCGACCGCGGCAAGACCTGGAGCGGACCCTACCGGGTCCCCGACTTCGGGCAGCCCGGCACCGCCGCCCGCACCGACTACCTGGTGAACGGCACGCACGACCTGACGATGTTCCTGACCGTGGCCAAGTCCAACGGCAAGGAAGGGCGGGTCATCTGCGTGCGGACGCGGGACGGCGCCAAGACCTGGACGATGGAGGCGTTCGTGGGGCCCGAGCCCGAGGGCCGGGACTACGCGATCATGCCGTCGTCGGTGCGCTTGTCGAAGGGCCGGATCCTCACGATGGTCCGGTACCGGAAGTTCATCGACGCCTACGTCTCGGACGACGACGGCCGGACCTGGCAGCACCTCAACCGACCCGCCCCCGCCACCGGCGGCAACCCGCCGAGCCTGGTCCGGCTCGAGGACGGACGGCTCGCCCTCACCTACGGCTACCGCCTGAAGCCCTACGGGATCTGCGCCCGCCTGAGCGACGGACGAGGGACAGACCTGGGGCGACGAGATCGTCCTCCGGGACGACGGGGGAGCCTGGGACCTCGGCTACACGCGGACGGTTCAGCGCCCGGACGGAAGGATGGTGACGGTGTACTACTACAACCTGGACGCTGACTCCGAGCGCTTCATCGGGGCCACGATCTGGGACCCGGGAGAGGTGGTCGAAGAGCCGGGCGACTAGTGGTGGCCTGGACGTCGCGAGCAGTGTTTCGCCGCGGCGTCGTCCAGGGGACTTCGGCGGCCACCCCGACTGCGGGCCCTTCAGCTTCGAAGTGGAGCAGGGTCCTCGTCGGGGCCCCGGCCGCCGAAGCCCGGCGCCGCGCAGCCCAGGCAGTCGCATGAGTTCAGTTGTGTGCCACCAGAACCGCGCCCGGCATTCTCCTTGGGAGGAGGACATGGTGCGAACGTCGAACATCGCCCTCGTCACATTGCTCGGCCTGCTCGGGTGCACGCCGGCTGGCGAGCCGCCCGCGACCACCGCGCAGCCGGTGCTCGTTGCCGAGTCGTTCAAGCCCCACGTGGACTACTTCAACGAGATGATCGACGAGGGGGTGATCAACCACGTCCCCAACGCCGAGGCCTGGGCCTGGCTGAAGGCCAACGTCCCGCTCTTCGAGGCACCGGATCCCGATTTCCAGGAGATCTACTACTACCGCTGGTGGACGTTTCGGAAGCATCTCAAGAAGACCCCGGACGGCTTCGTGTTCACCGAGTTCATCCGGCCCGTCGGTCACGCCACCGAGCACAACGCCATCAGCTGCGCCCTCGGCCATCACATCTACGAAGGCCGCTGGCTGCACGACTCGCGGTACGTCGACGAGTACGTCCGGTTCTGGCTCACCTCGGGCGAGGGGGAGCGTCTCCAGCCTGACTTCCACAGGTACAGCGGGTGGGTCTCGGACGCGGTCTAGGAACGGTGGCTGGTCAACCGTGACACCGCCTTCGTCGTGGGCCTCCTCGACGCGCTCGTCGCCGACTACGAGGCCTGGGAGGCGGAGCGCCAGCTCCCGAGCGGGCTCTTCTGGCAGCACGACGTCTGGGACGGCATGGAGGAGTCCGTCAGCGGTGGGCGCCACGACAAGAACATCCGACCCACGATCAACAGCTACATGTACGGCAACGCGCGGGCGATCGCCCGGCTGGCCCGCCTCGCGGGCCGCGAGGAGCTGGCGCGCGAGTACGACGCCCGGGCCGAGACCCTCAAGCGGCTCGTCCAGGACCGGCTCTGGGACGCCGAGGCGGAGTTCTTCAAGCCCCGTCTCGAGAAGACCGGAGAGCTGGCCGACGTGCGGGAGCAGATCGGGTTCGTGCCCTGGTACTTCAGCCTCCCCGATCCGGGATACGAGGCCGCCTGGGCGCAGCTCATGGACCCCGAAGGGCTTCCATGCGCCCTACGGCCCGACCACGGCCGAGCAGCGCCACCCCGGGTTCCAGCTCTCCCACGAGGGAGACGACTGCCAGTGGAACGGCCCGAGCTGGCCGTTCTCCACGACGGCGACGCTGAAGGCGGCGGCCAACCTGCTCAACGACTACGACCAGGACGTCCTCTCGAAGGTGGACTACTTCGACGCGCTCCGGATCTACGTCGGCAGCCACCGTCTGGAGCTCGAGGACGGACGGGTCATCCCCTGGATCGACGAGAACCTCGACCCCTATACCGGAGAGTGGCTCGCCCGTCAGATCAAGATCGAGAAGGGCACCTTCGACCGGCGCGGGGACCACTACAACCACTCCGGCTTCGCCGATCTCGTGATCACGGGCCTGGTCGGGCTGCGGCCCCGTCCCGACGACGTCGTCGAGGTGAACCCCCTGCTGCCCCGCCGACACATGGGATTGGTTCGCCCTCGACGACGTGCGCTACGCCGGGCGGGTGCTCACGATCCTCTGGGACCGGACCGGCGAGCGCTACGGCAAGGGGAAGGGCCTTCGGGTCTTCGCCGACGGGCAGGAGATCGCGGCCTCGGAGACGCTCACCCGTGTGACGGGATCATTCTTGATCCCCCAATCATTCAATGACCCCCCACCCTATCCCTCCCCACGTAGGGGGAGGGAAAATCCCTGAGATAGGCCCCGCACACCTGCGTGTCCCCAAGGAAGGGACACGCAGGCGACTCTAGGCCTGGTGGCCGGTCGCACTTGAACCGTGACCCCAGCGTATTCGTCCCCACGTAGGGGCTCGGGGGACGCGAAGTCGAGCTTGCGAGACTCGCGTCGACCCCGAGTGTAAGTTGCGACGCGCCAGCGTCGCATCCGGCATGCCCAAGGGATTCCGCGAAGTCGAGCTTGCGAGACTCGCGTCGACCCCGAGTGTAAGTTGCGACGCGCCAGCGTCGCATCCGGCATGCCCAAGGGATTCCGCGAAGTCGAGCTTGCGAGACTCGCGTCGACCCCGAGTGTAAGTTCGCGACGCGCCAGCGTCGCCTCCTACAGGCCCGGGAGCGCCCTGAGATAGGCCCTGAACGCCTGCGTGTCCCCAGGGAAGGGACACGCAGGCGACTCTAGGCCTGGAGGCCAGCCGCGCTGACTACGCGGCGGCGGCGCCGCGGGCCTTGCGCTTCTGCCAGCCCCAGTAGGTCAGCTCCTCCGCCCGGGACTCGTGCTTGAAGAAGAGGCTCGCCACGTAGCCGACGACGAACAGCACGATGTGGCTGTAGACGCCGATCATGTAGCTGTGGTGGGTGAAGTTGAAGCGACCGAGGTCGAGGTGGAGGGTCAGGCCTCCCAGCTGGAAGGAGGCCGAGGTGAGCACGGCGTAGGCGGTGAAGAGCACGCAGGCGGCGATCCCGACGTAGACCCCCTGGCGGTTCGCGCGCCGGGTGAAGAAGGCCAGGGCGAAGAGCCCGGCGATCCCCCCCGAGAAGATCGCGTACAGGCTGAACACGACCGCGAGGGCGTTCTTGCCCTCGGCGGCGATGTAGGCCATGGCCACCGCGATCGAGAAGACGCCGCTCGCGACGACGATCCAGCGGCCGACGTTCAGGCTCTGCTTGTCCGTGGCCTGGGGCTTGAAGCGCCGGTAGTAGTCCTCGACCCCCACCGCGGCCAGGCAGTTCAGGTCCGAGTCCAGGCTCGACATGGCGGCGGCGATCAGCGCGGCGAGGATGATCCCGGTCACGCCCGGGGGGAGCTGCGTCATGATGAACCAGGGGAAGACGGCGTCGGGCCGCGTCCCCTCCGGCAGCGGGACGGTCTGGTAGAAGGACCAGAGCAGCGTCCCGATGAAGATGAACATCGTCCAGACCGGGACGCACATCAGCGCGCCGCCGAGGGCCGCCCTGACCGCGCCCTTGTCGGTCTTCGCCAGCAGGAAACGCTGCACGATGGTCTGGTCGCTGCCGTACTTCTGGACGGCGTAGAAGATCCCGTTGAGCGCCATCACCAGGGTCGTCAGCTTCACGAAGTCCCACTGGGACACGTTCGGGTCGGGATGGGAGAAGCTCATCTTCCCCTGGGCCCAGGCGTTGCTCAGGATGGTGCCGGGGGAGGCCTCGGGGGCGAACAGCAGAACCCCGATGCAGATCAGCCCGCCGGCGACCAGGACGAAGCTCTGCAGGACGTCGGACCAGATCACCGCCTCGATTCCCCCGACCAGGGTGTAGATCACGGTCAGGGCCCCGAGCACCAGCACGACGTGGTAGGTGTTGTAGCCCGTCATCTTGGCGAGGGCCAGCGCCAGCAGGAAGAAGACCGTGCCCATCTTGGAGAAGTGCATCAGCGAGAAGGCCAGCGAGCTGTAGAGGCGGGCGCCGTAGCCGAAGCGCTTCTCGAAGTACTCGTAGGCGCTCAGCCGGATCACGTGCCGGTAGAGCGGGACGAGCCACCAGACGACGAAGACCAGCACCAGGGGCACCATGAGCCCCTGGACGAGCCGGATCCAGTTGCCGGCAAAGCCCTCGCCGGGGTAGGCGAGGAACGTGATGCTGCTGATCAGCGTGGCCAGGACCGAGAAGCCCACCGCCCAGGCGGGCACGGAGCGGCCGCCGGCGAAGTAGGCGTCGGTCGAGGTCTGCCTCCTCGCGAAGTGGGCGCCGATCCAGACGATCGCCCCCAGGTAGGCGAGGACCACCAGAATGTCGAGAACGTGAAGGCCGGGCTCTTGCATCGTTGACCCTTCCTGTTTGATTGCGCCCCGCTCGGGTGAGGGCGACCCACTATAGCATCGGCGGGGTCGGCACTGAACGACCCCCTACACGGTGTCGGTGCCGGCGGCTGCGCGCCTCCGCCAGCCCCAGTACGTCAGCTCCTCCGCCCGGGACTCGTGCTTGAAGAAGAGGCTTGCCACGTAGCCCACGACGAGCAGCACGATGTGGCTGTAGACGCCGATCATGTAGCTGTGGTGGGTGAAGTTGTAGCGACCCATGTCGAGGTGGAGCGTCAAATCCCCCAGCTGGAAGGAGCTCGAGGTGAGCACGGCGTAGGCGGTGAAGAGCACGCAGGCGGCGATCCCGATGTAGACCCCCTGCCGGTTCGCTCGGCGGGTGAAGAAGGCCAGCGCGAACAGCCCCGTCATCCCCCCCGAGAAGATCGCGTACAGGCTGAACACGACCGCGAGGGCGTTCTTGCCCTCAGCGGCGATGTAGCCCATGGCCACCGCCGTCGCGAAGACGCCGCTCGCGACGACGATCCAACGGCCGACGTTCAGGCTCTGCCTGTCCGTCGCCTGCGGTCGGAAGCGGTGGTAGTAGTCCTCGACCCCCACCGCGGCCAGGCAGTTCAGGTCCGAGTCCAGGCTCGACATGGCGGCGGCGATCAGCGCGGCGAGGATGATCCCGGTCACTCCCGGGGGGAGCTGCGTCATGATGAACCAGGGGAAGACGGCGTCGGGCCGCGTCCCCTCCGGCAGCGGGGCGGTCTGGTAGAAGGACCAGAGCAGCGTCCCGATGAACATGAACAGCGTCCAGACCGGGACGCACATCAGCGCGCCGCCGAGGGCCGCCCTGACCGCGCCCTTGTCGGTCTTCGCCAGCAGGAAGCGCTGCACGACCGTCTGGTCGGTGCCGTACTTCTGAACGGTCCAGAAGATCCCGTTCACCGCCATCACCAGGGTCGTCAGCTTCACGAAGTCCCACTGGGACACGTTCGGGTCGGGGTGGGAGAGGCTCATCTTCCCCTGGGCCCAGGCATTGCTGAGGATGGTGCCGGGGGAGGCCTCGGGGGCGAAGAGCAGCACCCCGACGCAGACGAGCCCGCCACCGACCAGGACGAAGCTCTGCAGGACGTCGGACCAGATCACCGCCTCGATCCCTCCGACCAGGGTGTAGATCACGGTCAGGGTCGCGACGACCAGCACGACGTGGTAGGTGTTGTAGCCGGTCATCTTGGCCAGGGCCAGGGCCAGCAGGAAGAAGACCGTGCCCATCTTGGAGAAGTGCATCAGCGTGAAGGCGAGCGAGCTGTAGAGCCGGGCGCCGTAGCCGAAGCGCTTCTCGAAGTACTCGTAGGCGCTCAGCCGGATCACGTGCCGGTAGAGCGGGACGAGCCACCAGAGCACGAAGACCAGCACCAGGGGCAGCGTGAGGCCCTGGACGAGGCGGATCCAGTTGCCGGCGAAGCCCTCGCCGGGGTAGGCGAGGAACGTGACGCTGCTGATCGACGTGGCCATGACGGAGAAGCCGATCGCCCACGCGGGCACGGAGCGGCCGCCGGCGAAGTAGGCGTCGGTCGAGGTCTGCCTCCTCGCGAAGTGGGCGCCGATCCAGACGATCGCCCCCAGGTAGGCCAGGACCACCAGGATGTCGAGAATGTGAAGGCCGGGATCCTGCACCGTCACCGTTTCCTGTCTGATTGCCCCCCGCTCGAGCGGGGGCGGCCCACTATAGCACCGGCGGGATCGGCACCCGAACGAGCGCGCGAGGCCGCGCGCTAACTTGAGGAACATGAGGGGGATACAATCCTTGCCTGGTATACCAGCCGTATGCTAGGCTTGCATGCCGTCGAAATGGATCCTCCCCGAACCGTCCTATGAGCAGCGGCAACCTCCGCCGGAAGGCCTATAACCACATCCACGCCAAGATCTTGTCTGGCGACCTGCCCAACGGCCACCAGGTGTCGGAGCTCTCGCTGGCCAGGGAGATCGGGATCAGCCGGACGCCCGTCCGCGAGGCGGTCCAGCAGCTCCAGCGGGAGGGTCTCGTCGAGCAGCTCCCCCGCCTCGGCACGATCGTGCGGACGCCGGAGCGCCGCGACATCGTGGAGCTGTACGAGCTGCGCGAGGCGCTGGAGCCCTTCGCGGTGGGTCTCGCCGCCCGGCGCGCCCCACGGTCGGAATTCCCGACACTCGAGAAGCTGTGCGCCGAGATGGATGGCATCGGCGAGGAGCTTCGAGAGTCGGGGATGACGTCGCTCGATCCGAACCGGCTGGAGAGATTCCTCACCGCCGACATGGCCTTTCACGTGATGCTGCTCCGGGCCTCCGGGAACCACCGGATGATGAGGATCGTCGCCGACTCGCGCGTCCTGCTCCGCATCTTCAGTGCCCGCCGACAGGAGCACAACCTCGCGGTGCTGAGGGAGACGTACCAGTTCCACAGCCGCGTCCTCGACGCGATCAAGATCGGGGACGCCGCCGGCGGCAACCTCGGCGATGGCCGAGCACATCCGGACGAGCAAGCGGGAGACCATCGAGGCCTACGACCGCGTGCACGCCGAGACCGGCGGCCGACCGTCGATCGGCCTGCCGGAGCACCTGGTCGAAGAGCTCGACAAGGTCACCCGCGAGCTCGAGGTCGAGGAGTAGCGTGATGAGCCCACCCGCGCTGCCCCGGCCTCTGAGGGGGATCATCCCGCCGATGGTCACCCCGCTGCGGGATCGCGACGCCCTCGACGTCGACGGCCTCGAGCGGCTCATCGATCACATCCTCGCCGGGGGCGTGCACGGGCTCTTCCTGCTCGGGACGACGGGGGAGGCACCGAGCCTGAGCCACCGGCTGCAGCAGGAGCTGATCGCGCGCTGCTGCCGCCAGGTCGCGGGCCGCGTGCCGGTGCTGGTCGGGATCACCGACACGTCGATCGTCGAGGCGCTGGCCGTTGCTCGGCTCCGCCGCCGAGGCCGGCGCCCAGGCCCTGGTGCTCTCCGCGCCCTACTTCTACGCGACCGCCCCGACCGAGCTCCGGGGATACGTGCGCCGCCTCGCCGCCGAGCTGCCGCTGCCGGTCGTGCTCTACAACATCCCGGGCCGGCCCGGCCCCACCTTCGATCTCGAGACCCTCCGCCAGGCGCAGCAGCTCCCCAACGTCCTGGGTCTCAAGGACAGCTCGGCGAACATGCTCTACTTCCACCAGGTGCGCCGGCTCCTCGCCGAGCGTCCCGACTGGACGCTGTTGGTCGGTCCCGAGGAGCTGCTGGCGGAGGCCGTGCTTCTCGGGGGCCGCGGCGGCGTCAGCGGGGGGGCCAACGTCAACCCGCGGCTCTACGTCGACCTCTTCGAGGCCGCGGAGGCGGGGGAGCTCGAGCGGGTCAACGAGCTGCACCGGCGGGTCATCGAGGTCTCGTGCCGGCTCTACCACGTGGGGGTCTACCAGAGTCCCTCGGTCTTCCTCAATGCGCTGAAGACCTCGCTCTCCTTCCTCGGCATCTGCAGCGACCTCGTCGCCGAGCCGTTCGAGCGCTTCGGCAGCGCCGAGCGGTCCGAGATCTGGCAGCACCTGGTCGAGCTGGGGCTCACTCCAGGGTCGCGAGGAGCCCGCGCCTTCTCCGGCGGGCCGCTGAGGGGCAGCCCCTCCTCCGCGCGCGGGTCGATGGGCACCGAGGGCCGGGCCGCACTGCCACCGGGGGTCGTCGTCGACGAGTTCGTCTTCGAAGAGGCGCCGTTTCAGCAGTGCCACGCCTCGACGATCGCGGAGAGCCCGCGCGGGCTCGTCTGCGCCTGGTTCGCCGGGAGCCACGAGTCGCACCCGGACGTCGGCATCTGGCTCTCACGCCGGGAGGGAGAACCCTGGACGCCCCCGGCCCGGGTCGCCGCCGGTGATGAGCACCCGTGCTGGAACCCGGTGCTCTTCCAGCCGAAGGCGGGGCCGCTCCTCCTGTTCTTCAAGGTGGGTCCCGACCCCGTGCGCTGGTGGGGGATGCTGCAGACCTCCGAGGACGGCGGCCTCACGTGGTCCTCTCCACGGCGCCTGCCGGACGGCATCCTGGGGCCCATCAAGAACAAGCCGATCGAGCGGCCGGACGGCGAGGTGCTGTGTCCGTCCAGCACCCAGGAGGAGGGCTGGAGGGTGCACCTCGAGATCACCGGTGACCTCGGAGCGAGCTGGCAGCGGGTCGGCCCGATCAACGATGGGCGGGAGTTCGGCGCGATCCAGCCGAGCATCCTGACTCACCCCGACGGGCGGCTGCAGCTGCTGTGCCGCAGCCGGCAGAGCCACGTGACCGAGAGCTGGTCCGAGGACGGCGGGCGGAGCTGGAGCCGGATGACCGCCACCGCCCTGCCCAACCCCAACTCGGGCACCGACGCCGTCACGCTGTCGGACGGCCGGCAGCTGCTCGTCTACAACCACACGGTGAAGGGCGGCCCCCCGCCCCACCGTCGAGAGCGCCTGAACGTCGCGGTCAGCCCGGACGGTCGCCGTTGGGCGGCGGCGCTGACCCTGGAGAACGAGCCGGACCAGGAGTTCTCGTACCCCGCCGTCATCCAGTCGTCGGACGGACGGGTTCACGTCACCTACTCGTGGAAGCGGCGCCGGATCCGGCACGTCACGCTCGACCCGGCGAAGCTGGCTCTCGAAGAGATGCCTGACGGCAGGTGGCCCGGCGCGGCTTCGGAGCCGGCCGGCCGCCAGAGGAGGACGACCTGATGGATAGCCACATGACCACCCTCGACTTCGTCGTCCTCGCGGTGTACTTCGCGCTGGCCATGGGGGTCGGGTTCTACTTCTACCGCCGCACCCGCTCCCGCGACGGGTTCACCGCGGCGAGCCGCTCGCTGCCGGGGGTGGTCACCGGTCTCTCGATCCTCGCCACCTATCTGAGCAGCATCAGCTTCCTCGCCCTGCCGGGCAAGGCCTACGCCACCAACTGGAACGCGTTCGTGTTCAGCCTGTCGCTTCCGGTGACGGCGTGGATCGCCGCGCGCTGGGTCGTCCCCTACTACCGCAACAGCATGGAGGTGTCCGCCTACAGCCACCTGGAGCATCGCTTCGGTCCCTGGGCCCGGCTGTACGCCAGCATCTGCTACCTCCTCACGCAGCTGGCCCGGATCGGGACCGTGATGTACCTGATGGCCCTTCCCCTCCATGTCCTTCTCGGCTGGGACATCCGCTGGATCATCCTCGTGACCGGTCTGTGCGTCACGCTCTACTCGTTCGTCGGGGGGATCGTCGCGGTGATCTGGAACGACGCGATCCAGGCGGTCGTGCTCAGCCATCGGGGCGATCGCCTGCCTCGCCCTGATGATGTTCGGCCTGCCCGAGGGGCCGGGGCAGCTCTTCGAGGTCGCCAGCGCCCACGGCAAGTTCAGCCTCGGCAGCTTCGGCGCCAGCCTCGCCGAGCCCACGTTCTGGGTGGTGTTCATCTACGGGATCGTCATCAACCTGCAGAACTTCTGCATCGATCAGAACTTCGTCCAGCGCTACATCGCCTCCAGCTCCCCCCGGGAGGCGCAGAAGAGCCTCTGGGTGGGGGCCCTCTCGTACCTCCCGCTCTCCGCGCTCTTCTTCATGATCGGCACCGCGATGTTCGTCTTCTACACGACGCAGCCGGAGCTCCTGCCCGCCGAGTACCTCGAGGTCGGGCAAGGCCGACTCGGTGCTGCCGTACTTCATCGCGACCCAGCTCCCCTCGGGCTTCCGGGGGCTGCTGATCGCCGCGATCTTCGCCGCGGCCATGAGCACGGTCTCGACCAGCCTCAACTCCTCGGCGACCATCCTGATGTCGGACTTCTACGAGCGCTTCTTCACGAAGGGCATCAACGAGCGCAAGTCCACGATCTTCCTCTACGTGACGACGCTCGTCTGGGGGGCGCTGGGGACCGGGATCGGCATCCTGCTGATCGGCGCCGAGAGCGCCCTCGACGCCTGGTGGGTCCTGTCCGGGGTTTTCGGCGGGAGGCATGCTGGGGCTCTTCCTGCTCGGCTTCATCTCGAAGCGGCCGCAGAACGCGGAGGCGGTGACCGGGTGTCGTGGCGGGTCTGCTGGTCATCACGTGGATGACGCTGTCGCCGCGCTGGGACGCCCTGGCCGCCGTCCGCAGCCCCTTCCACGACTTCCTGATCATCGTGTTCGGCACCGCGACCATCATGCTCGTGGGCCTGTTCGCCACGCGCCTGCTCCCGCAACGGCCGGGGTCGGGCGAGGCCGGGACACCGCCGTCGTGAAGGTCCTCCAGGCCGTCCTCGGCGGGGCGCTGATCGGGCTGCTCGCCGGCCCGGCCACCACGGCGGAGCTGCCGACGGGGCCGACCTTCACCAACTCCATCGGCATGCGCTTCGTGCGCGTCGAGCCGGGGAGCTTCCGGATGGGCAACGACACGCCCCTGAGCAGGGCGATCCTCGACGTCACCGAGATCGGCAGCGACCGGGCCATCTGGCTGCCGGACCGGGGCGATCCCGACGAGCGCCCGGTTCACCAGGTGACGATCAGCCGGCCCTTCTACATGGCGGTCACCGAGGTGACCAACGAGCAGTTCGAGCACTTCGACCGACAGCACGCGCTCGTTCGTGGCAAGGACGGGTTCTCGATCGACGGGGACGAGGCGGTGGTGTTCGTCAGCTGGAACGAGGCCAAGGCCTTCTGCGACTGGCTCTCCGAGAAGGAGGGCCGGCCCTATCGCCTGGCCACCGAAGCGGAGTGGGAGTACGCGGCGCGGGCCGGGACGCCCGCCCACGCTCCCGTTCTCCTCCGGGGAGACGCTCCCCGAGGGGGTGCTCAAGAACCCGACCAACAGCTGGTATCCGGAGCCCACGCGCAGCCGGGGGCGGGAGGAGGTGGTGCCGCTCGACGTGGGCCGCACCGCGGCAAACCCGTGGGGCCTGCACGACGTGCACGGCAACGTCGAGGAGTGGGTGGCGGACTGGTACGGCCCGTACGAGGCCGGCGACACGGTGGACCCGGTGGGGCGGACCGACGGCGACTTCAAGGTCACCCGCGGGGGCAGCCACGGCACGGTGGCCTTCTACCTGCGCTCCGCCAACCGCATGGGCACGCTGCCCGAGGACCGCACCCACGCGATCGGCTTCCGGGTCGTGCTCGGGCGAGGCGCCCGGCACCGAGCCGCTTCCCACCGCGCCCGCGGAGCGACACGCCCGCGACGTCGACCCGCGGGTTCCCGCCGACCTGGCCACCGGGCCCGATCCCGACGAGCCGTACTTCGCGGTCCCGCGGCGCTTACGTGAAGATCCCCGAGGGCTCGTCCGGGCCCGCTGTTCAGCCGCCACAACCACGCCCCGACCATCACCGAGTGCCCGAACGGAGACCTCCTCGCGGCCTGGTTCACGACCGAGACCGAGCGCGGCCGGGAGATGGGCATCGCCGCCAGCCGCCTGCGCTACGGCGCGGCCGAGTGGGAGGAGGCGTCCCCCTTCTGGGACCCTCCCGACCGCAACGACGGGGCCCTCGCGCTCTGGCACGACGGTGAAGGGACCCTCTACCACTTCAACAGCCTCGCGGTGACCGCGACCTGGGGACCGATGGCGATCGTCATGCGTACGTCGATCGACAGCGGGGCGACGTGGTCGAAGGGCCGCCTGATCGTGCCCGAGCACCACTGGCGACGTCAGGTGGTCCCGTCGGTCTTCGAGACCCGCGAGGGTCACATCGTGCTCCCCGCCGACGCGACCCCCACCAGCCAGAGGGGGAGCGCGCTCCACGTCAGCCGCGACGGCGGCGAGACCTGGGCCGACGCGGGCGGCACCATCGCCGGGATCCACACCGGGGTGGCCCAGCTCCAGGACGGGAGGCTGGTGGCCTTCGGCCGCGGCGACAACATCGACGGCCACATGCCGCAGAGCTATTCCGAGGACCTGGGCCGGACATGGACCCACGCCCCGAGCCAGTTCCCACCCATCGGCGGCGGGCAGCGCGTCGTGCTCCGGCGGCTCCGGGAGGGGCCGCTCCTCTTCGTCTCGTTCGCTCGGGAGGCAGAGGAGGGGGTGGCGGTGGAGGTCGAGGACGCCTCGGGCACCCGGCGGCGCATCTTCGGGCTCTTCGCCGCGTTGTCGTACGATGGCGGGAAGACCTGGCCGAAGATCCGCGTCGTCGGCTCCGACCCCGCGTCTCCGCAGACGGTCGAGACGATGAACGGCCAGACCTACGAGCTGAGCCGGGGACGAGGAGAGCCACGCGGCTACCTGACCGCCACCCAGGGGGCGAACGGCGTCGTCCACCTGATCAGCAGCTGGAACCACTACGCGTTCAACCTGAGGTGGCTGGAGACGTCTCCTCCACCGGAGTGATGCTCCCCCGCGGCATCGTCCCGGTGCTGCAGACCCCCTTCGACGAGCGGGGGGACCTGGACGAGGCCTCGCTGGCAAGGCTCGTCGAGTCGGCGGTCGCCGACGGGGCGTCGGGGTTCCTGGCGCCGGTGGTCGCCAGCGAGGTGGCGAGCCTCTCCAGAGAGGAGCGCGAACGCATCGTGCGCGTCGTGTCCGATGCGGCGCAGGGGCGGGCGTCTCTGATCGTCGGAGCCTCGGCGAACGAGGCGGCGGACTGCGTCGCCCAGGCCGCGCTGGCGAGGGAGGTTGGGGCCGCCGCCTTCCTCGTCGCCGTCCCCCCGAGGCTGTACGGCGAGCCGAGGCGGATCGTCGCGTTCTTCCTCGACGTCGCGGCCGGGGCGGGAGAGCTGCCGCTCCTGATCCAGGACCTCGAGTTCGGCGGTCCCGGTCTGGATCTGGCGACGATCGAGGAGCTCCGTCGTTCCCTGCCGACGCTGGCGGGGCTCAAGATCGAGACGGTGCCGGCGGGCCTGAAGTACACCGCGGTCCGCGAGGCCTTCGGGGAGGCCTTCCACATCTCGGGGGGCTGGGCGGTCCCGCAGATGGTCGAGGCGCTCGACCGCGGTGTCGACGCCATGATGCCCGAGGCCTCGATGGTGCCCGTCTACGTGGCCATCGACCGTGCTCACCGCGGCGGTGACCGGGAGCTGGCGCGGCGGCTCCTCCACTCGCTCCTGCCCGTGCTGGCCTACACGAACCAGGAGATCGCGACCTCCATCGCGTTCTTCAAGCGCCTGCTGGTCAGGAAGGGGATCTTCTCGACGGCCCGGATGCGGATGGCGGGCTTCGAGTGGGACCGCTTCAGCGAGAGGATCGCGGACGAGCTGATCGAGCACTACCTGGCCCTCGAGACGGAGGTCCGAGGTGCCTGAGTGGGAATCGGATCACACCGGCGACCGCCGGGAAGGAGGTGGTGGACCGATGCATGGACACCGCAGACGGGACGTCCTGAAGGCCCTGAGCCTGCTGGCCGTGGCTCCCGCGGCCCGGGCACGGGCGGCGACCCCCGGAAGGGATGTCTCCGGCGCGGGCATCGACTTTTCGGCGCTGCGGTCGCCGATCCTGCTGCGCGGCGACGAGCAGGTCGCCTACCGCGACCCGGCGGTCGTGTACCACGACGGCGTCTTCCACATGTACTACACCTACATCCGGCACGAGCCGACCGGCGCGCCCTACTGGTCCCTGGGCGAAAGCCGCAGCCGAGATCTCGCGACGTGGACGGAGCCTCTCGCCCTGACGCCGCGGGACAAGAGCCAGAACTTCTGCGCGCCCGGAAATGTCATCCGCTTCGGCGACGAGTGGGTCCTGTGCCTCCAGACCTACCCGACGCCGCAGGACGAGAAGTACGGCAACGAGGACGCCCGAGTCTGGATCATGCGAAGCCACGACCTCGAGAGCTGGGGCAAGCCCGAGCTGCTGCGGCTCCGGGGCCCGGGCGTGGCGGTCGAGGACATGGGCCGGATGATCGATCCCTTCCTCGTGGAGGACAAGGACGAGCCCGGCAAGTGGTGGTGCTTCTTCGACACCGACGCCGCGAACATGTCGTGGTCCCACGATCTCCGGACCTGGACCTACCTGGGTCGGGTGGAGGCGGGAGAGAACGTCTGCGTGCTCGTCGACGGCGACGAGTACCTGATGTTCCATTCCCCACGGAACGGCGTCGGCACCAAGCGCTCCCCGGACATGAAGACCTGGAGGGACGTGGGCGCGCTCATCACTCTGGGCCAGGCCGACTGGCCCTGGGCCCGGGGCCGGCTCTCCGCCGGCTTCGTGATGGACCTCAGAGCGGAGCCGGGCATCGGGAGATACCTCATGTTCTTCCACGGCACGGGTCCCGAGGACGAGCGGGTGGTCTTCCACACCCACGCCTGTCTCGGCCTGGCCTGGAGCCACGATATGATCGAGTGGGATTGGCCGGGAAAGGGCGCGTGAGGAAGGGGAGGTGTCGATGACGACGAGCAAGAAGGACGCGGAGGCGATCCCCGCAGATCGATTCGTCGGTGTCATCCCGCCCCTGGTCCTTCCCTTGAACAGCTCTGCGCAGATCGATTTCGAGAGCCTGGACCGGCAGATCGACTTCCTCCTGGCCGCGAACGTCGACGGCCTGTGGGTGAACGGGACGACCGGCGATTTCTTCGCCCTCGACGAGGAGGAGCGTGGCGGTGTCGTGGCCGCCGCCGTCCGAAGGGCGGCGGGGCGGGTGCCGGTGATTGCCCAGGTGGGGGACACGGCCACGCGCCGCGCGATCGCCCACGGTCACCGGGCCCTCGAGGCCGGCGCGGACGCGATCGCGGTGGTGCTGCCCTACTACCTGGACTACTCGCAGGACGAGCTGAAGGCCCACTACCGGGCGGTCCGCCGCGCGATCGGGGTGCCGCTCTTCCTCTACCAGCTTCCCCAGATGTGCAAGGTGGCGTTGAGCATCGAGAGCATCGTCGAGCTGGCGGGGGACGGCACGCTCGTCGGGATCAAGGACAGCGCCGGAGACGTGGACTTCTACTACCGGCTCGTGCGGACCGTGGAGAAGGAGGGCGTGGCCCTGCGCTGCTTCTACGGCGCCAGCTCCCTGATCGACGTGGGCCTCTACGTCGGGGGGCACGGGGTGATGTCCGCGATCGCCAACCTCGTGCCCCACCTGTGCCAGAAGGCGTACCGCGAGGCCTCGGCTGGTCACTGGAACGAGGCCCGCACCACCCACGCACGCGTCCTCGACCTGATCGAGGCGCTCAGGCTGCCGGGGCGCTCGAACTGGGCGCCGACGATCGCCGTCTACAAGTGGCTGCTCTGCCAGCTCGGGGTCATCCGGCACGACGTGGTGTTCGAGCCTCTCCGGCCCCTGAGCGGGGAGGAGCAGGACCTTCTGAGGGCGCGGGCGTTGCCGCTGATGAAGGAGCTCTGCGCCGGGGTCTGGCCTCCGGGCTGAGCCGGGCCGGGCCTCCGGAGACCGCGCCGGCCCGGCCGCTCGAAGAACGCCTGAGGCCGTCGAACCGAAGACGAGAGGAGGCCTACGATGACCAAGTTCACGCTTCTGCTGGTCGGCGCGCTGAGCCTGCCGTGCGTCGCTGCGGAGCCGCCCCCGGCGCCGGAACCCCCGGGTCCCCGGGTCGTGCAGAACGTGGTCGTGTACTACGAGCCCGGACGCTTCGCGGGCTGGCCGGCGAACAACGGCCTGTGGAGCTGGGGGGACGAGATCCTGGTTGGCTTCAGCCAGGGTTACTACAAGGAGAGCGAGGATCGGCACTCGATCGATCAGGACCGGCCCAACGTCCGGGCGATGGCCCGGAGCCTCGACGGCGGGCTGACCTGGCGTCTGGAGACCCACGACGTCTTCGCGGCGGCCGACGAAACCGTGAAGCCGGGCCCGGAGCGCATCCGGTTCGATGACCCCGACTTCGCGCTGACCGTCCGACGGCAGCACTACCACCTCAGCGAGGATCGCGGTCGGACGTGGTCGGAGGCCTATCGGCTGCCGGACTTCGGCCAGCACGAGATCCATGCCCGCACCGACTACCTGGTCGAGGGCCCCGACAGCTGCCTGCTGTTCCTGACCGCGACGAAGACGAACGGCAAGGAGGGGCGGCCCTTCGTGGCGCGGATGCGAGGCGCGGACGCGATCGAGTTCGTGTCGTGGATCTCCCCCGAGCCCGACGGCTACTCCATCATGCCCTCGACCGTTCGCCTGTCGGATGGGGGCTTGCTCTCGGCGATCCGCCGCTACGAGCGCGGCGAGGTCAACCGGGGCTGGATCGAGGCCTGGCTCTCGGAGGACGATGGGCAGAGCTGGACCGCGCGGGGCGAGGTGGCCGAGACCGGTGAGCGCAGCGGGAACCCGCCGAGCCTGGTCCGCCTCACCGACGGCCGCCTGGCCGTGACCTACGCCTACCGCTCTCGGCCGTACGGGATCAAGGCCCGGATCAGCCGGGACGAGGGCCAGACGTGGGGCGACGAGATCGCCCTGCGCACCGACTCGCGAACGTGGGACATCGGGTACACGCGCTCCGTCCAGCGCCCGGACGGGAAGATCGTGACGATCTACTACCACACGGTGGAGGACATGCGCGAGCAGCACATCGCGGCCACGATCTGGGACCCCGGGCCGTAGTGCTGGGAGGAGAAGAGGTTCTGCGGACCGCAGCTCATGGCAACGGTCCTGCCAGGGACCACGACCCGCCCCGGTGGCCTCGGGGGCGCCGCGGTCGCCCTCTCGCGGGGACGCTCGCGTCGGGCGACGGCCTTTCAAGAGGAAGCAGCCGCCCTCCCTCGCTCGATTCGCCCGCACGGGCACACGGACATAACGTCCGCGCAGCATTCACGATGCGGAGCTCGACGCCCCGCTACGAGGGCGCCTTGCGCCCCTATCATCGCGCCGTTCGTCGTGGTCCTCTGCCTGGGCATCCGGCTGGTGCCGGTTCCCGGCTCAGAACGACAGTGCTTGTTTCCGGCGGGCGGCGAGGCCGGTAGGCGGCTCGGAATGGCGGAGGAGAGGAGTGGGACCATGAAGCTCAGAGGATGGCAGAAATTGGCTCCAGGAGCGGTTCTTGGACTGGCACTGGTGGCCGGGGCCTCGGTCCTGGCCGCCGAGGGGGACCCGTCGCAGAGCCGAGCCATCATTCGACCGTCCCTCGTGCGGCTGGAGCCGGGAGAGCACCAGCCGTTCCGGGTCACCTTGCTCGCGACTTACCTGCGGGCGGTGTCGGCGCCCGAACGCGTCGAGTGGTCGGTCAACGGTATCCCGGGTGGCACTCGGGAGATCGGCATGATCGACGAGAGGGGCGTCTACACCGCTCCTCGGAAGGCGCCCACGCCGCACGAGGTCCACATCGGGGCGGAGGTCGACGAGGCCACGAACCGCCACCTCTGGGCGACCGTCCTCGTGGGAGAGAGCCCGAAGCCGGCCTACCGGCGGGTGGGAGGCTGGTCCGAGCCGATCGGCGACGACGGCCCCCTGGAAGATCCTCACGGCGTGACCCTGGACCGCGACGGGCACCTCCTGATCGCCGACGAGACCACCTCGCGCGTTCTGCGCTTCTCGAAAGCGGGCGAGCTCCTCGGCGAGATCGGCTCCGGGTCCGGGACCGAGCTGGGTCAGTTCGCCACGCCCCGGGCGGTGGTGGTCGACGCCCAGGACCGGATCTGGGTGTCGGACAGCAAGGGCGACCAGCCCCGACTCCAGGTCTTCACCCACGAGGGTGAGCTCCTCCACGTCTTCGGCGAGAAGGGAATCGGCCCCGGCCAGCTCCTGCGCGCCCACGGCATGGGCTTCGACCGCGAGCAGCAGCTCTTCGTGGTCGACGTCGACAACTTCCGGGTCAACGTCTACGGCCGGGACGGCGAGTTCTTGAGAGGCTGGGGCCGGCCCGGTGCGAACCTCGGCGAGCTCAACGCCCCCCATGGGCTGGTCGTCGACCCCAGCGGCGACGTGTTCGTGACCGGGTACTACGGGCCCACGCAGAAGTTCGATGCGGAGGGCCATCTGCTGGCCGCCTTCGCTCACGGGGATCCCCCCGACGGCGCGGTGAACTTCCACGCGGTCGTGGGGGACCGGTGGGGTGACGTCTACCTGATGGTGCGGACCCTCGCCGCCCGCATGGAGACGGCGCCCGGCGCGGAGGGCCGCGAGAGGGTCGACTTCGTCAAGCTCAACAACAACGGCGACTACGTGACCGCCTGGGCCCTGTCCGAGCCCGACCGCCACGGGGCCTGGGCGGTGGTGGACGACGACGGGACGGTGTACGCGCTCTTCCGGGGCGAAGCGAGCGCCGGGGTCGAGATCTTCGAGCCGAGGTAGAGGCGCACCTCAGCCCTGGTCAACCCCCTCGCGGGCGCGGCGGCGTCGCTTCAGAGAAAGGTGCCGCCGTCGATCGGGATCACGGCGCCGTTCGTGTACGCTCCGGCCCGAGAGGTCAAGTAGACCGCAATGCCGGCCATCTCCTCCGGACGCCCGATCCGGCCGAGGGGGCAGGCCGCGGCGATGTCCTCGGCATGGTGCTTGAGTACCGCGACCGTCATCTTGCTCTCGAAGAAGCCCGGGGCGATCGCGTTCACGGTGATGTGTCGGGGGCCGAGCTCGGCCGCGAGCGTCCGCGTCAGGTGGTGCAGCGCCGCCTTGCTGGCCGAATAGGCGAACGTGCCCGTCTTGATGAGCTGCTCGACGCGCAATCCGGCGACCGAGCCGACGTTGACGACGCGTGCGGGGTCGTCGGCCGTGGCCGCTCGTTCGAGCATCGGCGTCAGGTCACGGGTCAGGGCGAACGGCGCGGTCACGTTGAGGCCGAAGAGCTTGTCGAACGCCGACTCCGGGTACTCCGCGTAGGGGGCGCCCCAGGTCGCGCCGGCATTGTTGACCAGGATGTGCAGGCGCTCCTCACGCGCGCCCACCGCGTCGACGAGGGAGGCACGACCCTCGACCGTCGCCACGTCCGCGGGCATTGAGACGCACGGCCCGATCGACGACAGCTCGTGGGCGACGCGGTCGCAGGCGTCCTTCTTGCGCGACGCGATGTAGACACGTGCTCCTGCCCGCAGGAGCCCTTCGGCAATCATGGCGCCGATGCCGCGCGATCCGCCCGTGACGAGGGCCACCTTGCCCGACAAGGAGAACAGCGACGAGGCGTCGACCTCCATCATGGGGAGCCGATTGTAGCAGCCCGCCTGCGCGGTGTGCGGCACCGTGATCGGGGACGATCCCGCTGGGTCTTGCCGCCCGGGAGAGGCGTCAGGCCGGCTGAGTCAGCGGCTCTATTGAGGCGTGACGTCGATGCTGATATGAGGGAGACATGGAGATCAAGAGAGTCGGTGTGGCCGGATGTGGGTTGATGGGCGCCGGCATCGCGCAGGTGTGCGCCGAGGCGGGCCATCGGGTGATCGTCCGCGAGGTCTCGGACGAGCTTCTGAAGAAGGGGCTCGGCCGCATCGGGTCGTTCCTGGCCCGGGGCGTCGAGAAGGGCAAGCTCACGAGCGAGCGCAAGGACGAGATCCTGGGGCAAATCGAGGGCACGACCGGCACCGCCGGCTTCGAGAGCTGTGACCTCGTGATCGAGGCGGTGATCGAGGACCTGGCCGAGAAGGCGAAGCTCTTCGAGGAGCTCGACCGCGTGTGCCCCGGGGCCACGCTCTTCGCCTCCAACACGTCGTCGTTGTCCATCACGGAGATGGCCGCGGGCAGCGGGCGGCCCGATCGTTTCGTCGGGCTGCACTTCTTCAATCCGGTGCCGATCATGAAGCTCGTCGAGGTCGTGCGCTCTCCGCTGACCTCGCCCGAGGCCTACGAGGCGGCGTTCGCGTTCGCCGGGAGCCTGGGCAAGACCCCGATCCGCGTCCGCGACAAGACGGGCTTCGTCGTGAATCGGCTGCTCGTGCCCTACCTGCTCGACGCGATTCGGGCGCTCGAGGAGGGCGTGGCCTCGGTGGCGGACATCGACGAGGGCATGCGTCTGGGCTGCGGCTATCCGATGGGGCCGTTCACGCTCCTGGACTTCGTCGGTCTGGACACGACCTACTCCATCGCCAACATCATGTTCGACGAGTTCCGGGAGCGGCGTTTCGCGCCGCCGCCGCTGCTCAAGCGCATGGTGCAGGCCGGGATGTACGGCAAGAAGGCGGGCCGGGGCTTCTACGACTACTCGGAGAAGCCCCCCCGGCCCATCGCCGGCCTCGTCTGACGCAGTCGCGAGGCGCTCGCGGCCCCGGTCCTTCAGCGGCTCGACGGGGCGGAGCGCGGCACGAACTTCTGGGCGCGCTTGCCGGTGTCGACCTCTCCCGTGTAGATGTTCCCCTTCGAGTCCACGGCCAGGGTGTGGACCCAGTGGAACTGCCCAGCGGAGCGTCCGCCGCGTCCGAACTTCCCAAGCGTGCGAAGGTCTTCGCGGCGCAGCATCCACACGTGCTGGTTGGTTCCATCGACGGTGAAGAGGATCGGCTGCCCGGTCTCGGGCGAGAAGTCGAAGTCCCAGACCGACCCGGTGAAGAGCGTCCGGGGGGCGATGACGACCTCCTTCACGAACGTGCCGTCCTTGCCGAAGACCTGGATGCGGTCGTTCAGCCGGTCGGCGACGTAGACGAGGCCGTCGTCGGCGATCCGGACCGCGTGGACGGGACGGCGGAACTGCCTGGCCACCGGGGCGTCCGGGTCGTAGCGGCCGAGGTCGGTGTCGTCGGGCCGGTTGCCGTAGGCCCCCCAGTGCCGCCGATAGGCGCCGCTTTCGGCGTCGAACACGATGACGCGGCGGTTTCCGTACCCGTCGGCGATGTAGACCTCGTTCGTCTCCGGATCCACCGCGATGTCCGCCGGACTCCCCAGCAACGTCTCGTGATTGCTCCCGCCCGTCTGGCCCGCGCGGCCGATCTGGAGCAGGAAGGTGCCGTCGCGACGGAACTTGAGCACCTGATGGTCGTCCGGTCCGGACCCGGCCACCCAGACGTTCTCCTCGTGGTCGATGAAGACCCCGTGCTCGGTCTGGGGCCAGTCGTAGCCCGCGCCCGGGCCTCCCCAGGCCTGGATGAGGCCTCCGTCCGCGTCGAGCTCCAGGACCGGCGGGGCGGGGTGACAACACGAGGACAGCGGCGGGTCCTGCGCCGCACCCGCCTCGTCCCTGGTCAGCGAGCTCGGCCGCTGCAGGACCCAGACGTGATCGCGCGCGTCGACGGCGATCCCGCCCACCTGGCCGATGAGCCAGTCGTTCGGCAGCGGCTTCGGCCAGAAGGGGTCCACCTCGTAGACGGGGGCGGCGTCGGGCCCCTCCGGGGCCGTCCCGGCCGGGGGCGCGGGCGTGACCACGGCCGACCCGGCCAGGGCCAGCGTCGCGACCAGGAGCAGCGAACCGACGAGAACGGGCGTCGTCTTCTTCACGGGTCCTCCCTTGTCATTGGTGACGCCGATTCTATAGGAGTAGAGCTCTCCTCGGGCCGCGATCGGATAGACTGCCCACCCCATGAGGGAGACGAGACCGCCCGGAACCTCGCTCGCCTGGCTCGGTGTCTCCGAGCTCGCCCGGCGGATCGCCCGGAAAGAGGTCTCTCCGGTGGAGGTCGTCGACGCCACCCTGGCGCGAATCGAGCGGCTCAACCCCCACCTCAATGCCTTCCTCTGCGTCCTCGAACGGCCGGCCCGGCAGGCCGCCCGCCGGGCCGAGGCGAAGGTCGGCCGGGGGGTACCGCTCGGCCCCTTGCACGGCGTGCCGGTCTCCGTGAAGGACATGATCCTCACCCGCGACGCCCCGACCACTGCCGGCTCGAGGATCTACGGGAAGGGCCTGGAGAGCCCGAGCGACGCTCCGGTCGTCACCCGGCTGCGTCGGGCGGGGGCGATCCTCGTCGGCAAGACCCACCTCCACGAGATCGCGCTCGGCGTCACGAGCCTGAACGAGCACTTCGGCCCGGTGCGGAACCCGTGGAACCTCGACCGGGTCCCCGGGGGATCGAGCGGGGGCTCGGCGGCCGCGGTGGCGGCGGGGCTCGGGTACGCCTCCCTCGGCACCGACACCCGCGGCTCGGTCCGGATCCCGGCCGCGTGCTGTGGCGTGAGCGGGATTCGGCCCACCACCGGCCTCGTCCCGTCCGAGGGCGTGCTGCCCCTGTCCTGGACGCTGGACCAGGTCGGCCCCCTCGCGCGGAGCATCGAGGACGCCGCGATCGTCCTGGCCGTGATCGCCGGCGGACGCCGCCTGTGGAGCCGCTACCGCGCGGCGCTCGCGCGACGCGTCGAGGGCCTGACGCTCGGGGTCTCCGAGCACCACCTTCGGGATGTCGACCCCGAGGTGGCGGCCGCGATCGACGACGCCGTGGCCGCTCTGGTCGGGGCGGGCGCGGAGCGGCGCGACGTTCGGGTTCCCGAGCTCGACGGCTCGCTCGAGGACTCCTACATCATCGGGGGGGCCGAGGCGGTGGCCCACCACGACCCGATCCTCCGCGAGCGGCCCGAGGCATACGGGCCCGCGGTCCGGGCCCGTCTCGAGGGCGGCTACGCGCTGAAGGCGATCGACTACGTGCGGGCCCAGCAGAAACGAGAGCGGGTGGTGGCGGCCTTCGACGCCGTCTTCCGCGACGTCGACGTCCTGGTGGGAGCGACCCTGCCCACCGCGGCCGCGCCGATCGGCGCCGAGGAGATCGAGGTGGCCGGGCGCCGGGAGTCGATCATCGACGCCTACATGCGGCTCACCGCGCCGCAGAGCATGGGCGGCGTGCCCGCGGCGTCGGTCCCGTGCGGCTTCACTTCGGAAGGCCTTCCGATCGGGCTGCAGCTGATCGCCGCGCGCCATCGGGAGGACCTCGTTCTCACGGTCGGGGCGGAGCTCCAGCGCCTCACCGATCACCACCGCCGCCGGCCGCCCTCTGCCGCCGAGGGGGGCTCCTAGAGCCGATTACCGAAGTCGTGTCTGCGACCTCGCCGGAGGCAGCGGCTGCCCGACAGAACCCGCCTGGATGAGCTTCACGGTTTGGGCGGATCCCAGATGGTGGCGCCGATATAGCGTTCCGGACCCGTCTTCAGATCCGTGAAGTAGTACACGGCCACGACCTTGCCGTCCGGGCGTTGGACGACCCGTGGGTAGCCGATGTCCTGACTGGCCCCGTCGTCCCGCAGGACGTAGTCGTCACTCCAGGTCTGCCCGCCGTCGCTGCTGAGCCGGGCCCGGATGCTGTACGGTTCGGCGCGGAAGCCGTACATCAGGCAGATGCGGCCGTCCTTCAGCTTGATCGTGGCCGGAGGATTGTGGACCCCGACGCCGGAGGCCTCGACGGGATCATCCAGCTTCTCCCATGTCTCGCCGTTGTCCTTGGAGAGGTAGGCGGAGATCCACCGCCTCGGCCCCTCCCGCTTCCGGCCGGCCACCAGGATGTCCGTCGCGGAAAGACGCACGGAGGCGGGCATGATCTCGACGCCCTTCGGTTCGGGACCGATCCAGGAGACACGCTTCCAGGTCTTCCCGCCATCGGTTGTCCGAGCACAGAGGAGTCGACCCTGCTCACCGTTCGCCTTGGCGGCGGTCAGGAAGAGCATGCAGTCGTGCGTGCCGTTGACGATGTAGTCCGTGCGGGCGGCGGTCCCGGGCGCCCCGAAATTGGGAAGCCGGAACGGTCCCTCCCAGATGTGGCCGCGGTCGTACGAGTAGAAGAAGCGTGAGATCCCGGACCCGAGGCTATTCGTCCGTACGGCCATGGCGAAGTCGGGGTGCGTGAAATCGATTCCACCCTCACACTCCTTCATCTCCGGGATCGCGACATCCGGCCGTGGGATTCCGTGGAGGTACCCTCCCTCGGTGAGAAGGTATCCCCGGGCGCCCGGGTCCTCGACGGTCCACGTTTCCCCTCCGTCGAGGCTGCGGGCCAGCATGTGGAGCTCGGGCTTCTCTCGATCGATATGATGCCGGTCGCCGAGATCCTTGTAGTACCCCTTCGTGAAGCCCACCAGGATCTCGTCGCCCCAGGACCAGATCCCGTGGTTGGCCGGCCAGCCACCGACCATCCCGGGCTCGTAGTAGACCTTGACGTGCTGAGCGGGGCGCGCACCTTCCGGCGGGGTGGGCTCTTGCTCCTGAGCGCGGACAGCAGAGAGCACGCCCATGAGGGCGACGAGAATGACACCGCTTAGAAGAGCTCGCATGATTCCCTCCAGCCCCGTGGGATTATAGTCCAGAGGTCTACCTCGCCCGGCAGACGCAGCGGCTGCGACCGAGTGCTATGATCCCACCCGCCGTGTCTGTCTGATCGCATCCCAAGCCGGCGAACTCCAACCGAACCGGGAGGACACGAATGAGGATGCTCGCGCCGCTGGTGCTTCTGCTCGCGGCCTCCGCCTCCGGGACCGAGATGCCGACGGGCCCCTCCCACACCAACTCGCTCGGGATGCGGTTCGTGCGGATCGCTCCGGGGAGCTTCACGATGGGGCAGACGCTCCCGTTGCTGCCGGAGGCGCTCGTGCGGCCGCTCAGCTACCCGACGCGCGAGGAGCTCGAGCGGCGCTTCCCGCTCGGGGACCCCGACAAATTCGCGGTCGACCTCGAGCACGTCCGGGCCGGCGACTTCGACGAGCGGCCGGTCCATCGGGTGACGATCAGCCGTCCCTTCTACATGGGCGTGCACGAGGTCACGAACGCCCAGTACGAGGAGTTCGACGCCTCGCACCGGGGGCTGCGGGGGAAGAAGGGCTTCTCGAAGGCGGACGACGAGGCGGTCGTCTTCGTGAGCTGGCGCGACGCGACGGCGTTCACCGAGTGGCTCTCGCGGAAGGAGGGATTGCCCTACCGGCTGCCCACGGAGGCCGAGTGGGAGTACGCCTGCCGGGCGGGGACGACGACCCCGTTCCACACCGGCGACGGCCCTCCCGGAGGCGTTTCACAAGAACGCCCGGCGGACCTCGTTCGACGAGCCCGAGCAGGACGTGGTGCCCCTGACCGTCGGGGAGACACCCGCCAACCCCTGGGGGCTCTTCGACATGCACGGCAACGTCGAGGAGTGGGTGCACGACTGGCACGGGCCCTACGAGGCCTTCGACCAGACGGACCCCGTGGGTCGCGCCGACGGCGACTTCAGGGTCACGCGGGGGGGCAGCCACGGCACCAACCTCTACTACCTGCGCTCCGCCAACCGCATGGGCACGCTCCCCGAGAACGCCCACTGGCTGATCGGGCTGCGGGTGGTGCTCGGGGACATGCCTGGAACCGCTGCCGCTCCCCGTGCCCTCGCCGCCGCTCCACCAGCGTGGGGTCGTCCAGCGGGTCGGGTCCGACCTCGCTCCAGGAGCCGGTTCCCAGGAACCCTACTTCCTGGGTCCGCGGCCCTACGTCAAGGTCCCGGAGGGCTCCCACGGGCCGCTCTTCTCCCACCACAATCACGACGCCGGGATCGTCGAGTGCCCGAACGGCGACCTGCTCGCGATCTGGTACACGACGGTGGAGGAGCGGGGCCGGGAGCTCGCGGTGGCGGCCAGCCGTCTGCGCCGCGGCGCGACGGAGTGGGACGAGGCGTCGCTCTTCTGGGACACCCCGGACCGCAACGACCACTGTCCCGCCGTGTGGCACGACGGCGAGGGGACGATCTACCACGTCAACGGCCTCTCGGTGGCCGGCAAGTGGGAGCCGCTCGCCGTCGTCCTGCGAACCTCGACGGACAGCGGCGCCACCTGGTCGCGGGCGCGGCTGATCGTGCCCGAGCACGGCTACCGCCAGATGGTGGGGGAGCCGGTCTTCCGCATGGGCGATGGGGCGATCGCCTTCGGCGCCGACGCCTCCGGGGGTTCGACGATCTGGGTCAGCCGTGACGGCGGCGAGACGTGGCACGACCCCGGAGGCACGATCGCCGGCGTCCACGCCGGCATCACCGAGCTGAAGGACGGCCGGCTGATGGCGCTGGGCCGCGGCGGGAACGTGAACGGGATGATGCCCAGGAGCCTCTCGTCGGACGGCGGCAAGACCTGGCAGGTCAGCGCGAGCCCGTTCCCCCCGATCCGCGGCGGGCAGCGTGCGGTGCTGCTGCGCCTGAAGGAGGGGCCGCTCTTCTTCGCCTCGTTCGCCCGGGACCCCTTCGCAGTCCGACCCTCCGAAGGGGACGAGCGGCGCGTGGCGAGGCTGTTCGGGGCCGTCTCCTACGACGAGGGGGAGACGTGGCCGGTGCGGCGCCTCATCACCCCCTTCACGGAGGACCACCCCGGGCGGGCCTTCGACGGCGCCCTGTTCCGGATGAGCGGGGAGACGTCCGAGCCGAAGGGCTACCTGTCCGTCACCCAGACCAGCGACGGCGTCATCCAGCTCGTCAGCACCTGGAACCACTACGCCTTCAACCTCGCGTGGCTGGAGGCCGAGGCGCCGCCGGCCTCTCCGGGGCCGAAGGCCCGTCCGCTGGTTGCCCGCGAGACGCTGGCCCGCGCCTACGGGGGCTCGCCGCTCCCGACCGGCGGCGATCCCGCCTGGCAGCTCGTCGCGGCCGGCGCCGACGAAGGCCGGCTCGCCCGCGTCCTGGAGGAGGGCGGGCTTCGGATCGCCGCCGACGCGGCGCACCTCGCCCGCTGGTCGAACGAGCGCCTCGACGGCTTCCACGACACCGACATCCGCAGCGGGCTCACCGCCGAGATCGAGCTCCAGGTCCTGAGGAGCCCCCCCGATCGGGGGGTGGACCTCGAGCTCTTCGCTCGCGCCGGGACCATCAACGTGAACCACTACCTGCTCACCGTCACCGCCGACGCGGTCCGCTACTGGTACGACGGCGGCTTCGTTCCGGTGGCCGAGGGCCTCGACAACACCGATGACGTCCACTCCTACCGACTGGCGGTGCGCGACGACACCGCGGTCCAGATCTACCGCGACGGCGCCCTGCTGGCGGTGCACGACGCCGATCTGCTGACCAGCTGGCGGACCCCGGCGCGCGGATCCTACATCGAGTGGGGCCTGGGCTCGCCCGAGGCCGAAGCGAAGGTGGGCCGGGTGGCGTACGACGTCTCCGGCGCGTATCAGCCGTGATCACTCAGAGCTGGCGTCGCCGCCGATCCTGCCGAGCGCGGCGGCGAGGGCTCACGGTCGCCGCGATCACGCTCCTCTTGGGCGCGGCCGCACCCGCGCGTGCCGCGGAGGAGAAGCCGCGGGAGTTCGTCCTCTACTACGCCGACCGCCCCGTGTTCGAGGTCGGCCAGTATCGGCTGATGCCGCACGGCTGGGCGGCCGGCGTGGCCTTCAAGCAGGCGCTCGAGCAACGGACCCGCGGGCAGATCCGGGTGCGCCTCTACCACAGCGGCTCTCTCGGCAGCCACAAGGACGCCGTCGATCAGGTGGCGACGGGGGTCATCCAGGGCTTCTCGGCCGCCGACGGCCACTTCAGCGAGTACTTCCCCCCGCTCCAGGTCATCAACCTGCCCTACGCCTTCCGGGATCCGAGCGTGGCCTGGCGGGTCCTCGACGGCCCGTTTGGCCGCCATCTCGTGGACGCGGCGGTGGAGCGGACGGGGGTGAGGATCCTCGCGCTCTGGGACAATGGGGGCCTGCGCCAGCTCATCAACGGCGCGCGCGAGATCCGCACGCCCGCCGACGCCCGGGGCCTCAAGTTCCGCAGCCTGCCGATACGGCTCCACCAGCGCCTGTTCGAGTCCTGGGGGGCCTCGGCGACCGCCGTCCCGTGGGTGGAGCTGTACTCCGCCCTCCAGACCGGGGTCGTGGACGGCATGGACAGCCCCCCCGACAACTTCCTGCTCGCGCGCCTGCACGAGGTCCAGAGCCACATGACCCTCAGCGGCCACCTCTACTCGGCGGCGGTGCTGCTTGGGAACGAGGCCTGGATCCAGGCCCTTCCCGAGGAGCTGCGGGCGGCGGTCTTCGACGCCGGCGGCGTCGCGGCAGTGGCGGGACGGGGGGCGGCCCGCGTCCAGCAGCAGCTCGCGCTCGAGGACCTCGAGACGAAGCACGGCATGCAGGTCTACCAGCCCACCGTGGAAGAGCTCGCGCAGTTCGAGGCGCTGGCCCGCGACCCGACCCGGCGCTGGCTCGCGACCCAGATCGACCCCCGCTGGATCGACGAGCTCGAGCGGGCGGTGCGCGAGGCCGAGCTGAGCCTCGGCTTTCGGTAGCACGATGGGCGAAGGGAACCCGCAGACACCGATTCGCTCCCGTCTCGGGGAGGGGAGCCGCACCGTCGCCGCCGCCCTCGCCGTCGCCGCCGAGCACGTCTGTGCCGTGCTCCTGGCCACGATGACCGGGGTCATCCTCCTCGGTGTCGCCTTCCGCTACGTCCTGGAGGCCCCTCTCCCGTGGTCGGAGGAGCTGGCCAAGCTGTTGATGCTCTGGATCGTGTTCCTGGGCGCGGGCGCCGGCATCCAGCGGGGCGAGCACGTCACGATCGACTTCCTGCTCCAGCGCTTCCCGCCTCGGGCGGCGACCGCGGTCGACCTGGCCTACCGCGCGCTGGGCGTCGTCTTCCTCGGCGTCGTCTTCTGGTTCGGCTGGTCGCTGGTCATGACGGTGGGGACGGTGGCGCACTTCCCCGGGCTCGGCTGGCCCGAGGTCTGGCGCTACGCCGCCGCCCCGGTGGGCGCGGGGCTCATGATCGTCCAGCTCGTGCTCGGGGGGGTCGCGAGGCTGGCCCTGGCGCCGGAGACCGGCCGTGAACCGGGCCCACCGACGGGGCTCTAGAAGACCATGGGACTCCTGCTGATCGTCCTGCTCGTCACCGCCCTGATCGGCATCCCCGTGGCCTTCGCCATCGGCGGCTCGAGCCTCGTCTACTTCGTCCTCCAGGACCGACCCGAGCTGCTGCGCGTGGTGCCGCTGCGCATGCTGTCGGGCATCGACGTGTTCACCCTGCTCGCGATCCCGATGTTCCTCTTCGCGGCCGAGTGCATGACCGGGGCCGGGATCACGGAGCGCCTGGTGCGCCTCGCCCAGACGCTGGTCGGGCACGTGCGGGGCGGCCTCGCCTACACGAACGTCCTGATCAGCCTGTTCTTCGGCGGCATCACCGGCACCGCCCTCTCCGACGTCTCCGCCCTCGGGCCGGTCCTCGTGCCCGCGATGGAGAAGAAGGGCTACACGCGGGAGTTCGCCGCCGCGATCACCGCCGCCTCCTCCCTGCTCGGCGCCGTCATCCCGCCGAGCGTCGTGGCCGTCGTCTACGCCGGGATCGTGGGCGGCGTCTCCGTCGGGGCCCTGTTCCTGGCCGGTGTCGTGCCCGGGCTGCTGATCACCGTGAGCCACCTCGGCATCGTCGCGTACAAAGGAGCGCGTCTCCGGTGGCCGACGGCGGAGCGCCGGGCCTCCCTGGGCGAGGTGGCGGTGGGGACGCGCGACGCGCTGACCGCCCTCGCGATGCCGCTCATCGTGGTGAGCGGGATCGTGTTCGGGGTCTTCACCGCCACCGAGGCCGCGGCGATCGCCGCCGGCTACGCCGTCCTGCTCGGAACCGCGGTCTACCGGAGCGTCGGAGCTCGCGACCTGGTGGCGATGCTCCGGCGGGTGGCGGTCACGACCGCCGTCCTCCTGCTGGTGGCCTCGAGCGCCAGCATCGTGTCCTGGATCTTCGGCTACGAGCGGGTCTCGGAGGCGCTGGCCGCGGGGCTGCTCGGGATCACGGACGACCGGCTCGTGCTCCTGTTGCTGGTCGTGGCGGTGCTCCTCTTCGTCGGGATGTGGCTCGAGACCCTGGCCGCGATCATCATCTTCGGACCCGTCTTCTCCTCGGTGATGGTCTCGCTCGGCTTTCATCCCGTACACTTCGGGATGGTGATGCTGCTGGCGCTGGTGATCGGCTTCATCACCCCTCCTTTCGGGGTGTGCCTCTTCGCCGCCAGCGCCGTCAGCCGGTGTCCGCTGAGGAGGATCGTGAGGGAGATCTGGCCCTACGTCGCGGCCGACGTGGCCATCCTGATCCTGGTCGCCCTGGTGCCGGAGCTGGTCCTCTGGATTCCTGGACTGGCGGGGTTGCTGTGATGAGAATCATCGAGATCCGCGACGCCGTCGTTCCGATCCGCTCCGATCTGCGCAACGCCTTCATCAGCTTCGAGGAGATGACGGTGTCCATCGTGGCGCTCGTCACCGACGTGGTGCGCGAGGGCCGGCCCGTCGTCGGGTGCGGCTTCCACTCCGCCGGGCGGTACTGCCCAGCAGGGCATCCTGAGGGAGCGGCTGATCCCCCGCCTGACGAAGGCGCCGCCGGGGGCCCTGCTCGACGACGCCGGCGAGAACGTCGACCCCTTCAAGGCCTGGTCGGTGATGATGGCGAACGAGAAGCCGGGGGGTCACGGGGAGCGCGCGGTCGCGGTGGCCGCGTTGGACATGGCCTTCTGGGACCTGGCCGCGAAGATCGAGACAAAGCCCCTCTTTCGGCTCCTCGCCGACCGCTACGCCGGAGGCGAGACCGACCCGGTCGTGCCCGTCTACGCCGCCGGCGGCTACTACTACCCGGGCCAGGACATGACCGCCCTGCAGGATGAGATCCGCGGCTACCTGGACCAGGGCTATCAGGACGTCAAGATCAAGATCGGCGGCGCGCCGCTCGAGGAGGATCTCGAGCGCATCGAGGCGGTGCTGCAGGTCGTCGGGCCGGGGACGGCCCTGGCCGTCGACGCGAACGGCCGCTTCGACCTGAAGGCCGCGCTCCGCTGCGGCGAGGGGATCGCCCCGTACGGATTGAAATGGTACGAGGAGCCGGGCGACCCGCTCGACTTCGACCTGCTCGGCGAGGTCGCCGAGGCGAGCGCGACCCCCCTCGCCACCGGGGAGAATCTCCTCTCGCTGCCGGATTCGAGGAACCTGGTCCGCTACGGGCGCCTCGACCCGAACCGGGACCTGCTCCAGATGGACCCCGGGCTGTGCTACGGCCTGGTGGAGTACATCCGGATCCAGGACATGCTGAGGGAGCAGGGCTGGTCGCCGCGACGCTGCGTCCCGCACGGCGGCCACCAGTTCGCGCTGCACATCGCGGCGGGACTGGGCCTGGGGGCCAACGAGTCCTACCCGGGGGTCTTCCCCCCGTTCGGGGGCTTCGCCGACGAGGTCCCGATCGAGGGCGGCCGCGTGCGGGTCCCGGAGGCCCCCGGGATCGGCCTCGAGCTCAAGGCCGACCTCTTCCGCGAGTACCAGAAACTGATCGGCTGACGGCCCGCGGCCGCAGGGGTGTCGCGTTCCTGAAGTCGCGTGTCGGCTGAGCATGCGGGGCCGTCCCGGGGGGCTCGGCGTGCACCCCGCCCGCCGAGCCCCAGGGACCGCGGCCTACTCAGTTCACGCGACTGCAGGTTCGATTCGCCATCCCCCGCTGCTCTTCGCTTGCGCAGGGCCGTCGGGCGGTGCCAGAAAGAAAGTGGGGGCCGGCCCTGGGGCCGGCCCCCTCCACGGTGTCGTGATGTCGTTCTAGATCAGAAGTCGACGCGAAGGCCGAGCTGCATCGTCCGGAACCCGTCGACGTCGTCGATCTGTCCGAACCGGCTGTCGTTCATGTTGCTCCGAGCGTCGTCCCGGTTCGCGTGGTTCGTGGCGTTGAACAGGTCCCACCGGAACTGGACCCGGGCGCCGTCCCCGAACCGGAAGCTCTTCGACAGCGACAGATCGAGGCTCCAGCTGCCGGGATTGATGTAGGGGGCGCGGGCCGACGTGCCGGGTCGCTCCTGGATGTTGACGGCGGTGCGCGGCACCCTCGAGAAGAGGTTCGGGTCCAGGTACTGCCAGGTGAAGTCGCCGAGATCGCTGTCGATGACGGCATCCGCGGGACTGTCGGCGAGGTAGTCCGGTCGGGACCATGCGTCCCCGAGCCCGCCGGTGTCGCGGAGCTCGATCGGAGTTCCCGACCTCATCTGGAAGATCGCGCCGATCAGCCAGCCTTCGGCCAGGGCGCTCTCGCCCAGCGGCAGCTCCCACAGAACGTCGGCCCAGAGGCGGTGTCGAACGTGAGTCCCGACGTAGCTGTGGTTCTTCGAGTAGTCGCCCTCGATCTGGGAGTTGAATCCTCGATCGCAGCAGCCCAGGGAGTTGTTGAAGAGCCCGGTGTTCGACGAGTAGGTGTAGTGCACGCCGAAGCCGAAGTTGTCCTGGAAGCGCCTCCGGAACGACGTCTGGAGCGCGTTGTAGTTCGTCTCGTCGACCTGGTGGTAGTACCGGGGGCTGGAGATGCCGTAAACGGGGTACACGCCCGTGAACCGGTCGGGCCGGTTGATTCTCTCGCTGGTGGTGACCTTCCGTCCCAGGTTGCCGACGTAGGCGACGTCCCAGGCCAGGGTGTCGGTGAGCTGTCGCGAGAGGCCCAGCGTCCACTGGTAGCTCCTCGGGTTGGGCCGCTCGTTGACGATCGAGCTGTCGCCGGAGACCTCGGAGGCCTGGATGTAGTCCGCGACCTCGTTGTTGTACGTGGGATACGTGATCCCCAGCTCGCGCAGCTGCGTCTGGGTCAGCTCGACCTCGACGGGGAAGGGCACCCGACCGGGGCCGGCATCGAGGCTATTGCTGACGACCTCAACCGGCCCGGAGTACATGTTGAACGGGATGTAGAAGATCCCGACTCCGCCGCGGATGACCGTCTTCTCGTTCGCGGACCAGGCGAAGCCGACGCGGGGCGAGATCAGGTTGTAGTTGGCATCCCAGATCGAGTCGGCCTCGCGGTAGACGGGAAATGGGGCGCCCTGATCGAGCTGGCCGAGCTTGCCGTCGCGGTTCCAGACCCGGCCGTCCCTCTCGTCCGGGACCGCCGAGTAGTCCCAGCGGATCCCCAGGTTCAGCATGAGGTCGGGGTTCACCCGGAAGTCGTCCTGCACGAAGAAGCCATAATCGAAGCCCTTGAGCTGGAAGTTGTTCAGCTGGAGCTGGAAGGCCACGAACTCCGTATCGTTGGCCAGCAGCGACTCCACGTCCTTGAACTCCCAGATCGGCATCTCCTCGTTGAAGCGCTCGACCCTGAAATGGCGGTAGCTGCCGCCGAACCTCACCGCGTGCGCGCCCTTCTGCCAGGACCAGGTGGTGCCGAAGCTGTAGTTTCCGCCGTTCCTCTCGAGAGCCTCTCCGTCGGTGGAGTCCACTCCCGGCACGTCGATGGTGAGCGCGTTGGCCGCCCACAGCAGATCGGTGCGGTCGACCCCGGCCTTGCCCCAGGAGGCCCGCCACTCGGAGGTCAGGTTGGGGGTGTGGATCTTCGTGAAGTTCGCCTGGATGTTGTCGTTGTAGCCCAGATACTCCCGCGTGTTCCCGATGGCGGTCCTCGGGTCCACGAAGTCCGGCCGGCCTCGGATGAAGCGAACGTTGAAGAAGGCGCTGTCGGAGATGTTGTAGTCCAGCCGGCCCACGAAGTGGTTGTCCTTCCGGGTCTGGAAGTGGGTCGTGACGAGGCGGGCCTCGATGTCTCCCGGGTTGTCCGGAGCCTGGGTGGGGTCCTCCCACAGGTCCCAGTAGGCCTGGGAGCGCGGGGATGGCAGCGATGACCGCGTTCTTGAACTCCCGGGTGGGCACGTAGGCATTGACCGTCTCGTCCCGCTCCAACCGGTAGCCCTCGTAGACGCCGAAGAAGAACACCTTGTCCTTGACGATGGGTCCACCGAACGAGCCCCCGAACGCCTTGTAGTCCTCCGGTTCCTTCGTGCCCGTGATGGGGTCTCCGGCGTTCCAGTCGCCCTGCTGGATGTTGAAGAAGCCGCTGCCGTGCCACGCGTTGGTCCCGCTCTTGGAGATGATGTTGACGTTCCCGGACATGGTCATGCCGATCTCCGCCGAGAAGATGTTCTTGGAGACCTGGACCTCCTTCACCGCCTCCACGCTGACGCCCTTGATGTAGTTGAAGTTCCCGGATTGGGCCATCGAGTTCAGCTCAGGGTCCGGCTGCGCGTCGACGCCGTCCACCGAGAAGGTGAAGGACTCGGACGGGAGCCCGTTGATCACGATTCTGTCTCCCGATCTCGCGTCCAGCCCCGGGCCCAGCGAGAGCAGCGCGGTGATGTCGCGCCGGTTCATCGGCAGCTCGGCGACCATGTTCTCCGACATCTGGACGTTCTGCTCCGCGCTGGTCGTGTTCAGCAGCGGCGTCTCGGACTCCACGGTGATCATCTCGGTCATCGCGCCGACCGTCAGGACGGAGACGAGGCTCCGCTCCTCGCCGGAGGCGATCTCGACGCCCGTCTCCGTGTATGTCTTGAAGCCGTCGAGGGTGATGTGGACGTCGTACACGCCGGGCCGAAGGAAGGTCACCGTGTACGCGCCGAGATCGTTCGTCACGACCTCGCGCGACGCGTTGTTCGCAGTGTTCACCACCGTCACCGTGGCGCCGGGGACGACGGCATCCGGTCGTGTCCACGACGCGCCCGTAGATCGAGCCCGTCACGGTCTGGGCGTGAACACCAACGGCACAGACGAGCACCAGGGCGCCCACAGCCAGGGCCAGCGCTCGTAAACGTCTCAACAAGACCATTCGCACACCCCCTGTTTGACTGAGTGAGACGGCTAGCATACACCTGGCATGCCAGACCGCGACCGACACAACCGCCTCGTAATGTTCGCCCGGCGGGCCCGACCCACTCGCACGGCCTGGGTCTTGGCTGCCCCCGAACGCCGCACACATTACTACGCTGTGGATTAGAAAGGCAAGACCTGTGCCGAGAGAGTCGAGACTCTCGTATCTTCTTCCTTTTTCATGGGTTATTGCCTCTTCGCACATGGCACATCAGCGGCTCCCTACCAAGATGTCGGAGCAGAACCGGCGAGTCTTGGCCTCCCCCTCTTGCGGAATCGTTGCAGGGTAGAGGCTTAGCTGATCCAAAACATTGGAGCCAGATCGCCGGAGCCCTGGATGCTCCCCATCGGCAGGGTGCGCCCCCGCGTGGTCCCGACACGCGCGACCGACAGTGACGCGGCGCTAGCCCCCGCTGCTCGCCGCCTGGGCCGGGCCGTCGGGCGGGGCCAGGCGGAAGGGCTCGAGGATCTCGATGATCTCCCCCGCGACCTGGTCCTTCACGAAGAGGGTCAGCGCGTAGTCGCCCGGCGGCAGGCCCTCCGTCTTCGAGCCCGATGAGGCGGGAGACCGTGCCCGAGGAGGAGGGGCGAATCGGGGTGGGCTCGACCACGAAGACCGTGCGCGCCCTGGCCATCCTGGAGCGAGTGGCCGCTGGCCACCCGGGGGAGGCCGGTGGCGGGGTCCGCGGCCGCCCCGAAGACCTGGAACTCGCAGTAGAGCGGCTCGCCCGGGCGGTAGACGCGCCGGGCCGAGGGCATGGCGCGGGGCGCGGCCCGGATCCGTCCTCCCCCCGGTCCACGGTCTCGCTGAGGATCGGCGTGGACACGCGCCACTGCGAAGACGCTCGGGACCTCGATGTCGTGGGTCACGGTGCCGACCTGCCCGTTGGCCCGGTCGCGGACCACGATCTTGGCCCGGTAGGGACCCGGTCGGCCAGCTCGAAGTCCCGGACGATCGGGTACCAGGTCGACCGCGAGCCTCTCCCGGGTCTCCGGGAGGAGCTTCATGTCGGCCTTCTCGTCGTAGGCGAAAGTACTCGTTCGTCTCGCGGTGGACGACCGCGAGCAGGTACTCCAGGGTGTCGACGAAGCGGCCGTCCTCGCTCCTCGAAGTCGAGGGCCTCGGATGTCGACGTCGACCGCGACCAGGACCGTGGCCTTCTGGCCGGCCGCGCCGCTCGAGCACGTAGGCCGTCATGCGGAGCGGGATGTCCGGCGAGCGGGTGGGCGGCGTCGAGGGCCCGCTGGACGTCGTCGTCCGCCGTCCAGGCGACCGCCGGGTGCTCGCCCTCCCGGGGGGCGTAGTAGCCCTTCCGCGCCCGGACCTTCAGCCTCTCCCCCCGGACCTCCACCTCGATCTCCCGGAACTTGCCGTCCCGTGCCGGGTTGGTGGAGGTGTAGCCGAGGAGGTAGTAGTTGCGCGACTCGTCTCCGATCCGCTGGATGCCGGCGGCCGAGGTCGTTGGTGTTCTTGATGCTGAAGCCCCCGCTCTCGGAGGCGACGGTCTCGGAGCCGGCGGCCTCCTGGGCCATCTGGAAGATGTTGTGCCCGACGTCCTGCAGGTCGGTGAAGGAGCTCCGCGTGTCCCCGGTCCACCGGCGTCTCCGCCGAGAAGAGGGCGGGCAGCCCCTTGAGGCCGCGGGCGTCCACGAAGTAGATGGCCACGTTGGCGCGCCGGGCCGCCTCGCCCACGCGCTTGATCTCGTCGATCTCGGTGTCGTAGACGAACCCCTCGGAGACGAAGATCAGGGACTTGCGGCCCTTCGGGCAGGGTCTGGGCCTCGAGGGCCCGCTCCATGGTCTCGAGCGACGGCGCGGGTCCGGGCGTGGCCATCCGGTAGGCCTCGGCGGCCCGTCCCGGACCAGGGGTCGATGGGCTGGACGAACTGCCGCTGGCTCTCGTAGAAGTCGGGGTCGAGCGCGCTCCTCGAGCTCGTCCGGGTCGGTGACGCCGAGGGACGGCCCAGCGTCGCTCCACCCGGTTCGCCACCTGCCGGATCGTCGTACGATGTAGATCCGCAGGGCCTCGTAGTCGCTGATCTGCTCGCGCAAGCGCCTCGGGTGACGGTAGCGCCCCTCCAGCCCCTCGAGCGCGGTCAGCAGCTCCTCGCGGCCCGCCGGCATCTGGACGCTCCGCCACACCGTTCGAGCCGGTCGCGACGAGGGTCACGAGGTCCCCGGCCTGGACGCCCTCCCGCAGGAACTCGTCCACCGCGATCCTGGCGTAGCCGGCCGTCTCGCGGCGTGAGGTGCAGCTCGTCGAACACGATGGTGAACTCGCGGCCGGTCGTCGGAGAGGGCGTCTCGGTGTTGGAGGAGACGCGCCGCGTCGACCCGGGGGTGAGCGGGGCCGGCTCCGGGGCCGGCGAGCCGGGCGCCTGCGGCGACCTCGATGGCCTCGAAGGTGCCGATCGTCTGGGGTCGGCCGTCCTCCTCGAGCGTGAAGTCGTCCGCGGGTGAGGCCGGCCACGGAGCGGCCGTCGTCGTCGAGGACCACGACGTCGACGACGACCAGGTCGACCTCGGCCGGAAAGGTCTGCTGGACCCCGGAGGCCTGGCCGGACGTCGGGGTCTGGGCGCGGCCGGACCCAGGGCGGCCACGAGGAGCAGGCGAGGATCGACGCCGGGAGTGTCTTCATGACGAGCCAGCCCTCCATCAGGCTCGCCGAGCGAGCGCAAGGAATCCTTCTCGATTATGTCCCATCCCCAAAAGAGTGGGGGCCGGCCCTGGGGCCGGCCCCCTCCAAGGTGTCTCGTTATGTCGTCAGACTAGAAGTCGACGCGAAGGCCGAGCTGCCATCGTCCGGACCCCGTCGAGCGTCGTTGATCTGTCCGAACCGGCTCTGGTCGATTCTGGTCCGGAGCCGGCCCGGTTCGCGTGGTTCGTAGCGTTGAACAGGTCCCAGCCGGAACTGGACCCGGCCGCCGTCCCCGAACCGGAAGCTCTTCGACAGCGACAGATCGAGGGTCCAACGGCCCGGACCGATCCAGGCGGCGCGGGCCGCCGTGCCGGGTCGAGGCTGGATGTTCTGGTCGGTGCGCTCCACTCTCGAGAAGAGGTTCGGGTCCAGGTACTGCCAGTTGTAGTCGTCGATCTGCTGGTCGGTGACGGCGTCCGCAGGATTGTCGGCGAGGAAGTCCGGTCGAGACATGTCCCACCCGGACCCGCCGGCGTCGCGGATCTTCAACGGACCACCCGACCTGAGCTGGAGGATCGAGCCGATCAGCCAGCCTTCGGCCAGGGCACCCTCGCCGAGCGGCAGCTCATACAGAAGGTCGACCCAGAGACGGTGTCGAACGTGAGTGTTGGCGTAGCTATGGACCTTCGAATAGTCCTGCTCGATCTGGGAGTTCATTCCTCGATGGCAGCAGGTCATGTCGTTCGCAAAGAGCGCGGTGTTCGACGAGTAGGTGTAGTGGACGCCAAACCCGAGGTTGTTCTGGAAGCGCTTCCGGAGCGAGGTCTGGAGCGCGTGGTAGGTGCTGTCGTCGATCTGGGCGTAGTACCGGGGGCTGGAGAGGCCGAAAACCGGGTTCACGCCCGTGAACGGGTCGGCCCGATTGCGATTCTCGTCCATGGTCAGCTTCGACCCCTGGTTGCCGACGTAGGCGATGTCCCAGGCCAGGGTGTCGGTGAGCTGTCGCGAGAGGCCCAGCGTCCACTGGTAGCTCCTCGGGTTGGTCCGATTGTTGTCGATCGAGGAGTCGCCGGAGAGCAGGGCCGACGAGGCCTTGTCCGCGACGTCCTCGTTGTACGTGGGATACTTGATGCCGAGCGCCTGCAGCTGCGCGCGGGTCATCTCGACCTCGAAGGGGCTGGGCACCCCACCACCGGTCCCGGGATTGGTGCCGTTGAAGACGATCTCCACCGGCCCGGAGAACATGTTGAACGGGATGTAGAAGATCCCGGCTCCGCCTCGGATGACGGTCTTCTCGTTCATCGACCAGGCGAAGCCGAAGCGGGGCGAGAACAGGTCGTAGTTCTTGTCCCACGCCTTGTCGGCCGGGCGGTAGACGGTCGTCGGCGAGCCCAGGTCACGCTGGCCGAGGGCGCCCTCGCGGTTCCAGATCCGGTCGTCCCTCTCGGAGATCACCCCCGAGTAGTCCCAGCGGAGCCCGACGTTCAGCATGAGGTCGGCGTTCACCCGGAAGTCGTCCTGGATGAAGACCCCCGCGTCCCAGCTCCGGAGCTCGAAGTCCTCCAGCGCGAGCTGCCAGGTCACGAACTCCGCGTCGTTGGCCAGCAGCGTCGGCACGTCTGAGAACTCCCACGCCGGCATCTCCTCGTTGAAGCGCTTGGCCGTGAACTTGCGGTAGATGCCGCCGAACCTCAGCGCGTGCCTGCCCTTCTGCCACGACCAGGTGTTGCCGAGGCTGTAGTTGACGCCCCCCTTGGTCAACCCCTCTCCGCCGGTGTCGGGTAATCCCGGCACGACGATGGTGAGCGCATTGGCCACCCACAGCAGGTCGTTGCGGTCGATCCCGGAGTCGCCCCAGCCGAACCGGAACTCGGTGGTCAGGGTGGGGCTCAAGATCTTCGTGTAGTTCGCCTGGACGTTGTCGTTGTACCCCGCACGCAACCGCGAGTTTCCGATGGCGGTCCTGGGGTCCAGGAAGTTCGGCCGGGCGTGGACGTAGCGAACGTTCAGGAAGGAGGTGGAGGACATGTTGAAGTCGAGCCGGCCGATGAAGTGGTTGTCGTCCCGGGACTGGAAGTGGGTCGTCTGGAGGCGGGCCTCGATGTCGCCCGGGTTGTCCGGAGGCTGGGTGGGGTCCTCCCACAGATCCCAGTAGGTCAGCGGAGGCGGGGATGGCCGCGACGACCGCGTTCTTGAACGTCCACGGTGGGCACGTAGTCATTGACCACTACCTCCCGCTCCTCCCGGTAGCCCTCGTAGACGCCGAAGAAGAACAGCTTGTCCTTGACGATCGGTCCGCCGAACGAGCCGCCGAACCCCTTGTAGTCGTCCGGGGTCTTCACGCCCGTGATGAGGTCCCCGGAGTTCCAGTCGCCGTTCTGGATGTTGAAGAAGCCGCTGCCGTGGAAGGCGTTGGTCCCGCTCTTGGTGATGATGTTGACGTTCCCGGAGATGGTCATGCCGATCTCCGCCGAGAAGATGTTCTTGCTGACCTCGACCTCCTTCACCGCCTCCACGCTGACGCCCTTGATGTAGTTGAAGTTCTGGTACTGGCTGAGCATGGGCAACTCCACCTCGGGCATCGCGTCGACGCCGTCCACGGTGAACGTGAAGCCCTGGGGCGAAGACCCGTTGATCGAGAGTTCTCGCCCCGACGCGTCCAGCCCCGGGCCCAGCGAGAGCAGCGCGGTGATGTCGCGGTTGTTCATCGGCAGCTCGGCGATCATGTTCTCGGAGACCTGGACGTTCTCCTCGGCGCTGGTCGTGTTCAGCAGCGGCGTCTCGGACTCCACGGTGATCATCTCGGTCATCGCGCCGACCGTCAGGACGGAGATGAGATTCCGCTCCTCGGCGGCGGAGATGACGACCAGGCCCGTCTCCGTGTACGTCCTGAAGCCGTCGAGCGCGACGCTGAGGTTGTAGCACACCGGGCGGAAGGAAGGCCAACGTGTACGCGCCGCCCGCGTTCGTCACGACCTCGCGCGACGCGTTGTTGGCAGTGTTCGTCACCGTCACGGTGGCGCCGGGGACGACGGCATCCGTCGTGTCCACGACGCGCCCGTAGAGCGAGCCCGTCACGTCTGGGCGTGGACACCGACGGCACAGGCGAGCACCAGGGCGCCCACAACGAGGGCCAGTGCTCGTATACGTCTCAGGAAGACCATTCGTACACCCCCTGTTTGACTGAGTGAGGCAGCCTGGAATACTCCTGGCATACCAGACAACAACCGACAACGCTGGTCCATGATGTTCGCCCGGTGGGCCCGACCCTCAATGCATTGCCTGGGTCCTGGCTGCCCCGGAGCCTCGCAGACACTACTACGTTAGGCACCGCTACTGCAAGACCTACGCCGAGAGAGGCGAGACTCCCTGTATCTTCTTCTCCTTTCACGGCTTGTTGGCATTTTTGGACACTTCAACCGGGTGAGCCCACACCAAAATGTCGGAGCAGAAACGGGGGGCGTGGCCTCCCGTTCTCGGAAAATCGTTGTAGGACTGCGAGTTAGGCGATCCGGAAAATTGGAGTGGTCGCGTGACGCGGCAGGAGGCCTTCATTGATGGGCAAAGCTCTCAGATGGCAGCGATTTACAGCGTTTCCCGGGGACGCCGGCGCGTGCCCGTCGACGTCGACTCCTGCGAGGGGCTCTTGCGAGGGGCTCAGGCGAGGGGCTGCTTGACGGCGCGCGGCGGCCAGGGCTACTCTCGAAGGCGCCCTGCGGGGCGGTGCGTGGTGGACCAGCCGGGAGGACAGTCGCGTTCCTCGGCGCGGGCCGCGAACCGGGGCGTCACGTTCGTCTCCAGTCCAGGGAGCTGCCATGACCAAGAAGATCCAGCTCGTCGCCAGCGGGGACTCCCGCATCGCCGCAAACCAGGAGGGGTGGCCGGCCCAGCAGGGCCTCGAGGCCGCGCTCGGCGAGGCCGTCGCCGGCTGCGGGCGGCGAGCTCGTGCGGGCCTATCCGGTCGATCCCGAGAAGGGCCACGGGTTCATCGACTCGCCAGGCGCGGGGTCTCGAGGTCTTTCGTGACGTCGACCCGGAGGCGCCCATCATCGTCGCCACCGCGGTGTGGCAGTACTCGAGCCACGTGCTGCCGGGCCTGACCAAGCACAAGGCCCCGATCCTCACCGTCGCCAACTGGAGCGGCCAGTGGCCGGGGCTGGTGGGCATGCTGAACCTGAACGGCTCGCTCACCCGGGCCGGCGTCCCGTACAGCTCGATCTGGAGCGAGGACTTCAAGGACGACTTCGCGCGCCAGGGCCTCGCAGTCCTGGATCGAGACGGGGACGATCGAGCACGACCTCTCCCACGTGCGCCCGCTCGACGGCGCGCCGTGGCCGAAGGAGCACGCCGCGGACGAGAAGCGCGGCGTCGAGCTGGCCCGCAAGCTCCGCTTCGACCAGGCGCTGATGGGCATCTTCGACGAGGGGTGCATGGGGATGTACAACGCGATCATCCCCGACCACCTGCTGCTCCCCCTCGGGGTCTTCAAGGAGCGGATGAGCCAGGCCGCCCTCTACTCGGCGATGCTCGAGGTGAGCGACGAGACCGCCCGCGGCCACTACCAGTGGCTCCTCGACCGGGGCATGCGCTTCGAGCTGGGGAAGGACCCCGCCGAGGAGCTGACCGAGGACCAGGTGCTCGAGGGCCTGAAGATGTACGACGCCGCCGCGCGCCTGGCGGTGGAGAACGGCTGCTCGGTGATCGGCATCCAGTACCAGCACGGCCTGCAGGGCCTGTGCGTGGCGTCGGACCTCGCCGAGGGCCTGCTCAACAACCCCGAGCGTCCCCCCGTCCGCGACGCCCAGGGCAAGGTGCTCCGCGAGGGCCAGGCCATCGTCCACTTCAACGAGGTCGACGAGGGCGCGGGCCTCGACGCGCTGCTCACCAACCGCGTCTGGACCGACATGGGCCTCGACCCCGCCACGACCCTGCACGACGTGCGCTGGGGCGCGGCCGGTGCAGCGACGGGGACCTCGACGACTTCGTCTGGGTGTTCGAGATCTCGGGCTCGGTGCCCCCGAACCACCTGATCGGCGGCTACGCGCGGCGCGGTGGGCGAGCGCCAGCCGCCCATGTACTTCCGCCGCGGCGGCTCCACCATCAAGGGCATCTCCCGGCCCGGGGAGATCGTCTGGAGCCGCATCTACGTCGAGGACGACGCCCTCCACATGGACATCGGTCGCGGCGGCGTGGTGCGGCTGCCGGACGAGGAGAACCAGCGGCGCTGGGAGGCGACCACCTCGCAGTGGCCGATGATGCACGCGGTGCTCTACGGCGTCACCCGCGACCAGTTCATGGCCAAGCACAAGGCCAACCACATCCAGGTGGTCTACGCCCCCGACGCCGCCGACCGCGCGGCGGGCCCTGGTGGCCAAGGCCTCCATGGCCCGCGAGCTCGGGATCCAGGTCAACCTCTGCGGAGACCTCGAGGACAGCCTGGACCGCCACCAGAAGGTCGCCTGATCGCCATTCCGAGTCGCCTCGTCTTGGCCGGGCGTCGCCGATCGCCTCGCACGTCGCCTGGCGTCGCCGGGGCCGACTCGGGCTCTACTCCGTCTCCGGAACGAGCCGCATCTCCACCGCCGCCGTCGCGGTCCGCTCGACCCAGACGACCAGGTCCGCGCCCTCCAGGGCGCGCCGGTGTCCGGTCCGGAAGCGCTCCCCCCGCGGGATGGGCACCCCGTCCATCTCCAGACGGGCCCCGCCTCTCGCCCCACCCGCGCACCACGAAGGCGGGATGCACCAGCGGCGAGTCCGGGCGCGCCGCGAGGGTCAGCTCCAGGGGGCGCGGGCGGCCCGGTCCCGGTCGCGGGTCACTACGTAGGCGCGCTCCTCGCGGTCGTACCCTTCGCTCGCGTAGCCCGCGCCCCCGAGGGTGAGAGGGGCGGGGCTCAGCCAGGAGCGGGCCAGGGTCACGATCTCCCCGATCGGCTCGGGAGTGAGCCCCACGAGGGTGACGGCGGTGAAGGCCCCGTCGTCGCGACGGTGGACGACCTCGGAGTCCTCGATCGACTGGCTGAGCGACGAGTGCCCCGGCCGCCCCGGCCCCATGGCCCGCCGCCCGTCGTTGGGGAGCTGGGCCACGGGCCAGTGGTTCCACCAGGGGAAGTGCGACACCTCGGGCCGGATCGCGGAACGGAAGGGCTTGATGCGGGGGCGGGGCTCGAAGACGATGAACGGCTTGTAGCGCGACTTCAGGTGGGTGCAGCTGGATGTTGGGCGTCTTCGGGCGCGTCGAAGGCCGTGGGCGCGCCGTCCTTCCAGGAGTAGGTCCGGGTCTCGCCGCGCAGGTTGGCCAGGGTCATGGCCTCGAGCTCGATGTTGTCCTCGGGGCGGGTGCCGGGCTGGTGCAGGACGATCGTCTCCTGCCACTCGTGCCGCAGGTCGTCGGTCCACAGCACCTGGCGGCGGGTCGCGACCCCGTCGGGGTAGACCGTGTAGTACTCGTCGCCCCACTCGCCCGGGCCCCCGTCCACCCCGAGACGCGAGATGCCGTAGTCGATGTCGGTGAGGGCGTAGCGCCAGTGGACGACCTTGCGCGCGTCGTGGTCCTCGATCGAGCCGGACGTGCGAGTACCGCGTTCTGCTTGTCGTTCATGTGCTCGGCGGTGCCCCGCGGCGTCCCGCCGCTGCGCTCCAGGCTCTGGTCGCCCATCCACTGCCCGTTCTCGGTCACCCAGGCCGGGCTGTAGCTGGTGCCGCGCCAGAACACGAGCCGGACCGGGCTGCGATCGAAGCGGATCAGGATGTCGGGCCGTCGCCCACGCGCCACGAGGCCTCCCACGCGTCGGTGTAGCGGAGGCGGCCGTAGGACGCGACGAAGCCGGCGGCGACGTCGGCCGGGCCCGAGGGCATGCGCGGCCACTCGAGCGGGGACGCCGGCGTCGCGACCGCGGCGTGGGCCGCCACCTCCTCGGGCGACAGGGCGCGCGCGTGGATCTTCACCTCGTCGAGGGCACCGTAGAGGACCATCGGCGAGAGCGGTCTGCGCGCTGGGCTCGCGCTCGGATCCGGTCGGCCCCCGGCGCCGGTGGCTTCGACCCAGCAGCAGGTCGCCTCCGGTCGCCGGGCGTGATCGTCCCGCCCTCGGCGAGGGAGCACACCCGCTCGCCGTCGACGAAGAGGCTCAGGCCATGATCGCGGTGGAAGGTCCCGGCGACGTGGGTCCACTCGAGGTGCGGCAGGGGTGCGCTCGCGAGGCACTCGCGCAGCGCCCCCGCCACGGCGACCTTCAGCCCCACG